>NZ_JMPP01000055.1 GCF_000735435.1 Klebsiella planticola ATCC 33531
TCTCCCCGGTGGCGCTACGCTTACCGGGGCTACAGCCGGTGCACACCGTAGCCGGGCAAGGGATTTACCCCGCCGCCAGGAAGCAACCGTTTCGTAGGCCAGGTAAGGCGTAGCCGCCACCTGGCAAAAAACGGACATCATGGCGCACCGGGTTACTCCACATCCAGCAGCCATTTTTGCGCCGGCGTCAGGCGGCTGGCGGTTTCCGGCTTTAACCAGAGCCGCTGGTCCTGCTGCGCGCTGTCCTGGCGGTCAATGTATAAACCGTGCAGCACCCGTCTTCTGCTGCCGGTGATATTGCAGGTTCCGCCGTGCCAGGTATGCGCGTTATAAATCATCACGCTCCCCGCCGGGGCGGCAAACACCACCTCATCCGGGTGCGGCAGTTCAGGGTCGCTCAGGACCTCTTCGGGCAGTTCCGGACGCAGATGCGTACCGGGAATAATTCGCGGGGCGCCATTCTCGGCGCTCAAATCATCGATTGCCCAAATGGTATTGACCAGATGCACTTTGGGAAAATCGGGACGCGGTTTTTTCCAGTCGGCATGTAGAGGCTGGTGGCCGCCGTTAACCAGCGCCTCGCGCGCATTCAGGCTGGACACTTTAAAGTCGCCCTGAAAAATATAGCGGCAGGCCGACAGCACCAGCGGATGGGACCACACCTTCTCCCAAATCACCCCTTTATTCACCAGATTGGCAATACGCGTCGCGGTCGCCTCCTGATGGTGTTCCATGGCCAGGTTATCTCCCTCGCTCTCGACAAGCGCATCGATGAGCTCGCGCATCGCCGCCAGCCATGCCGGGTCGGCCAGATGATGCACCACGGTATAGCCAAGCGTATCCAGCTCCTGTTTCATTTTGGCGGATAAGGCGATGTTGGCGCCGAGGGCATCCAGATAGACAGCAGATTGATGTTCCATATTTCCTTTCCTTAACCTTTCTATAACACGAAATAAACTCTAATCGTCGGCCAGGGAAAAAACATGAGGCGATTCCTACGAAAAACTGGACATCCGTACGCGGGGAGACAAAGTGTGATGATCATCAAACTCTGAGCTTCGGGCGGCCGCAGGCCGGCTCCGGGCGCTCAATCGGGCGATCTAAAAGAGATCTGCGGGTATTAAATAGATTATATTCAACAGGATAATAGTTCGCTCTCGGGGTGAAGGGATGATTGAAGATCTGCCGGGTATTTTAAATCGTCTGGTCAATCAGAAGGACAGGCTGCTGGTCAGGTTCCCGGAACCGGATATTTCTGTCCCGGAACTGGCCTATCAGGTCGCGTTTCCGCGTCTGGAAATTGTGCTGGAGGGGGAGCTGCGGGAGAACGGTTTACCCTTGTCCGATATGGTGCTGTCAACATCACAGGTGCTTTATGTTCAGGCGGGAAAATGGACCTGTCCGCAGTGGACCGGTCAGGCATCGACCTTAAGTATTTTATTTGGCAGGCAAAAGCTGGGGTTTTGCATCCAGCACTGGGACGGTAAACGGCTGCGAACGGAGAAACAAAGCGTCGCTCGCCTGGGACCGCGCGTGGGCTCTTATCTGCTGCTGGCGCTGAACGAAATATGTCTGCAGCCAGACCCGGTCACCGCCCGGCTGGTGGTGTCGGCGCTGCTGAGCCACTGCCTTGAACAGCTGGTCGGCCTGGAGATGCGGGTCAGCCGTAGCCGCGACCTGTTTATGGCGGTACAGGATTATCTGGAGGAGAATCTCAGCCAGCCGTTAACCCGCGAATCGGTGGCGAAACGTTTTCATATCACCCCCAACTACCTGTCGCACATTTTTCAGAAGTCGGGTTCCGTCGGCTTTAACGAATACCTGACCCGCGTCCGGCTCGAGCAGGCCAAAAAGCTGCTGCGGGGTTACGATTTAAAAGTCAAAGAGATTGCCCATAACTGCGGTTTTGTCGACAGTAACTATTTTTGCCGGGTGTTTAAACGCTATACCGAACGCTCCCCTTCTGAATATCGCCGCCATTGTCGCAGCGCGCAGCAGGGATAGCGGCGGCCTCAGGATGTGGCCCACTCGACGCGTCCACGGCCGTTATGTTTCGCCTGGTAGAGCGCTTCATCCACCTTCTTAATAAACGCATCCTGCGCTTCACCTTTTTCACGCATGCCGACGCCAATGCTGACCGACAGCGGATAATCATGATTAATCAGAATGGAGCGGACATTCTCCAGAATGGACTGCGCCAGGTTGCGCACCTCTTCGGCCGGCATCCCGTCAACAATAATGGCAAACTCTTCGCCGCCAATCCGGGCCGGCAGAATTTTATCGCTGGTTAATTTTGCCAGCTGTTTACCCAACGCAAATAGCACCTCATCGCCCACCAGATGGCCGTAGGTATCATTGATGTTCTTGAAAAAATCAATATCCAGAATCATCAGCGCCAGCTGGTGGCCCTGTTTTTCCCGGATGGTATCAATGAAAAAACGCCGGTTAGGCAGTTGAGTAAGCTCGTCTTTTAACGATTGAGAACGCGCGTCGACGTACAGCACGTTAATACGCTCGATAATTTTATAGATGCCGATGGTCGTCAACAGCATGCCGGAAAGACGGAGCAGATCTTCGCAGTAATAGCCCATCCATTTCGGCTGGACAAATATTTCGTCCATTACATCAAAGGTACAGCCGGCTATCCAGAGCAACAGCCCGTAGCGCACCCAGTTTACCGCGACATAACTCATTCTGACTTTTGCCGAAATCCATAACATAAACACCAGGAACAATAAGGCTAACAGATCAATATACAGCCCGGCGTTGGCGAAGATAACGTCCCAGGGACCTAATGGTTTCGAAATCACAATACACAATGCGGAAACGGCGATAATTATCAGTAATGCGGAGAAAAGATTCATCCCGGAACGGGAGGACTGCGTCTGTATATTAATACTCTGTTCTGAATTCAGCATCGGCATGTCTCTCGTCAGCAGCATATCTTTTCACAAGTAGCATAACAGTCGGGGAATTTTCAGCGAATAAAAATGATGATTATCTGAGGGTTAAAGGCGTCATCGATGCTTAACAAGAAGAGCAGACTGACCCCGCGGAATGATTCCAACTGACTACCAATCCATGGCGACGAGGTCAGTGCCGCGGATGGTATAGAGTTCATCATCCGCATATTTAGCACTTTGTGCTACTTTCGGGTAAAAATAGCCCGTCACTTCGGTCAATCAGCCGCCGCTCAGCGGCCCTCAGCGCGGCGCCGGCGCAGAAGAAGCCGCTAGTGCGACCGCGCGGGACGGCTTATGCGTTTTCGGCCAGCGCCCGCGTCGCGCGGCGAAACGCCGCAATAGCCAACGCCACATCCTGGCAGGTAACGGATTCCGCCGGGTGGTGGCTGACGCCGCCTTTGCAGCGCACAAACAGCATGCCTACCGGCCAACGTTCGGCGATGGCGATCGCATCGTGCCCGGCGCCGCTCGGCAGGGACAGCGAGCGCCCCTGAACCTCGGTGACGGCTTGCGTCAACACCGCCTGTAGCCGCCGATCGCAGGCGGTCGCGGCGATGTGGTAGAACGCTTCGGCGGCAAAGCGCAGATGGCGACGGGCGGCTATCGCCTGCGCGGCATCCAGCAGCGTGGTGAGCAGCGCGTCGAGCGGACCATCCTGCGGACCGCGAATATCCAGAGTCAGCGCCACCTCGCCGGGAATGACGTTAACCGCGCCCGGGGCGCAGCGCAACGTCCCCACCGTAGCCACCAGGTTTCCCCCGTGCTGCCGGGTTGTCGTCTCAATGAGGACCATCCATTCGGCAGCGGCGGCCAGCGCATCCCGACGCTGGCTCATCGGTACCGTTCCGGCGTGGCCCGCTTCGCCGGTAAAACGGCAGTTCAGGCGGCGGGCGCCGTTGATGGCCTCCACCACGCCGAGCGCCAGCTCCGCTTGCTCAAGGCACGGCCCCTGCTCAATGTGCAGCTCGAGATAGCCGGCGATATCCGCCGTCGGACGCGCCGCCAGGCCGACTCGCGCAGGATCAAGTCCGGCCTGCGCCATCGCCTGCGCCACGCTGATCCCCTGAGCATCGGTCTGCGCCAGCCAGCTCTCCGGCCAGCTTCCCGTCAGGCCGCGACTGCCCAGCAACGTGATGCCAAAACGGGTCCCTTCTTCATCGCAGAAACCGACAATCTCTATCGCTTTCGCCAGGCGAAGCCCCTGCCGATGCAGGTTTTCCACCACGTCAATCGCCGTAAGCACTCCCAGCATGCCGTCATAGCGCCCGGCATTGCGTACCGTATCCAGATGAGATCCCAGCAGAATTGCCGGCGCCCCCTCCTGCTCGCCTTCATAACGCCCGCAAATGTTCCCGACGCTATCCTGCCAGACGGTCATTCCCGCCTGCGTCATCCAGCGCGCCACCTGCTGATTGGCCTGCAAATGCTGCGGCGAGAGATACACCCGGGTCAGCCCTTCTGCCGTTTCGCTGATCGCGGCCAGCTCATCGGCGCGGGCCATCACCCGCTCCGCGGCCGCCATCATCTCCGCCTGCTGGCGTGTTGATTGATTCATCGCGCACTCTCGCTGCAATAGTGATCCCACGCCGCCTGCATCGCCGCTCCCTGGGTGGTAGAGAATTTCAGGTAATTCAGTACTGACTCCAGAGCGCTGAGCGTGGTCAGCACGCAATCTTTCCGCGCGTTATAGCCCATGGTGCCGATGCGCCACACTTTGCCATGCAGCGGGCCAAAGGAGGTGCCGATCTCAATGCCGAAATCTTCCAGCATTAGCTTCCGTACCTGGTCACCGTTGATGCCCTGCGGAATCACCACTCCGAGCACGTTGTTCATCTTATGTTTCAGGTCGCCAAAGGTCTCCAGCCCCATCGCCTGAATGCCTTTGAGCAGCGCATCGCCATGCAGCTTATGTCGGGCGATCCCCCGATCCAGCCCCTCCTGCAGGATCAGTCGCGCGCATTCGCGAGCGCCAAACAGCGCCGATGTGGCCTCGGTGTGGTGATTCAGGCGCTCCGGCCCCCAGTAGTCCATCACCATGCCGAGGTCGAAGTAGTTGGAGTAAACCATCTCATCCACACCATCAAGATGGGCGTCGGTACGAATGCCCTCCTCCACGCATTTGCGGCGGCGAATCACCTCCTCCATGCGCGCGCTGAGGGTAATCGGCGAGGTACCGGACGGGCCGCCGAGGCATTTCTGCATCCCTGCGGATACCGCATCCAGCCCCCAGGCATCGGTCTCCAGGGCATTGCCGGCCAGCGAGGCGGTAGCGTCGGTGTAAAACAGCACCTCGTGACGGCGACAGATATCGCCCAGCTCCGCCAGCGGCTGGAGCATGGTGGTCGAGGTGTCGCCCTGTACCGTCAGCAGCAGGCGCGGACGCACGCGTTTGATGGCGTCTTCAACCCGATCGGGGGTGAAGACTTCGCCCCACGGTACCTCGATAGTGTGAACCTCGGCGCGACAGCGGCGGGCGATTTCGCACAGCAGATGGCCGAAGCGGCCAAATACCGGCACCAGCACCTTATCGCCAGGGCGAATAGCCGACACCAGAATCGCTTCGATTCCCGCGCGCGAGGTGCCGTCCACCAGCATCGTCCAGCGATTTTCGGTACGGAACACCCCGCGGTACAGCGCCATAACCTCATTCATATAGTGGGTCATCGCCGGATCGTACTGACCAATCAGCTGGCTCGACATGGCGCGCAGCACGCGCGGGTCGGCGTTAATCGGCCCTGGCCCCATCAGCAGGCGCGGCGGCGGGTTGAGTTGCGAAAATTGAGCGATATCCATTTTAGAGTCCTTTGATTAATTCAGGCCGCGAACGGAGGAGATAAACTGTTTCAGTTCATGGGTCTGCGGGTTGGCAAACAGCGTTTTACTGTCACCCTGCTCCCAGACCCGTCCCTGATGCATAAACACCACCCGATCGCCCACTTCACGGGCAAAATTCATTTCATGGGTGACGAGAATCAGCGTCATTCCCTCGGCAGCCAGCTGCTCGAGAACCTTGAGCACTTCGCCCACCAGTTCCGGATCCAGCGCCGAGGTAATCTCGTCACACAGTAACACTTTTGGCGACATCGCCAGCGCGCGGGCAATCGCCACCCGCTGCTGCTGGCCGCCGGAGAGGCTCGAGGGATAATAGTCCAGCCGATCGCCAAGGCCGACCTTCTCCAGCATCCGCTGCGCCAGCTCACGACATTCGGCGGCGCTTTTTTTCAGCACCCGTCGCGGCGCCAGCATCACGTTCTCCAGCGCGGTCATGTGCGGAAACAGGTTAAAATTCTGGAACACCATCCCGACGGAACGGCTGATCTCGCGGGCCTGCGAATCGCGGTCGGTAATGGTCATGCCGCCCAGCTTAATGCTGCCGTCCTGATACCCTTCCAGCCCGTTGATGCAGCGGAGCAGCGTGCTTTTCCCCGAGCCGCTACGGCCAATAATCGAAATGACCTCGCCCATCTCGATGTCCAGATCGACACCTTTGAGCACGTGGTTGTCGCCGTAGTACTTCTGCATCTGATTAATGGTGATGAGAGGCATTGAATTTATTCTCCAGATAGCGGCTGTAGCGGGACAGCGGGTAGCACAGAATGAAGTAGCCCAGCGCCACCAGCGCAAAGACTTTAAACGGCTGATAGGTCACGTTGGTCAGCATCGTGCCAGCTTTGGTCAGTTCGACGAAGCCGATAATCGACGCCAGCGCGGTGCCTTTCACCACCTGCACCGCAAACCCTACGGTGGGCGCAATGGCGATACGCAGCGCCTGCGGCGCAATGACGCGAAACAAGGTCTGGGCGAAACTGAGGCCCAGACAGCGCGAAGCTTCCCACTGCCCTTTCGGCAACGCGCGAATGCTGCCGAACCAGATATCGAGTAAAAAGGCGCTGGTGTAGAAGGTCAGCGCCAGCGACGCGGCGGTCCACGGCGAGACGTCAATGCCGAACAGCGCCACGCCGAAGAAGGCCAGAAACAGCTGCATCAGCAGCGGTGTCCCCTGAAACAGCTCGATATAGCCGCGAATCAGGCGCTTAACCTGGCGTCCGCCGGTGAGGCGCAGCAGCAGCAGCGGCAACGTCACCAGCGCGCCGCCAATAAACGCCACCAGCGACAGCAGTACCGTCCAGCGGCCGGCCAGCAGCAGATTGCGAATAATATCCCAGTCAGTAAAGGTGACCATCATGCCTGCACCCCCAGCCATTTTCGCCCTGCCGCCATCAACAGCTGACGCATGGTTATCGAAAGCACTAAGTAGATCCCCGTCGTCACCAGATAGACCTCAAAGCTCAGAAACGTCCGCGACTGGATCAGGTTGGCGGCAAAGGTCAGCTCTTCATAAGAGACCTGCGACACCACCGACGATCCCAGCATCACGATAATGCATTGACTGACCAGCGCCGGGTAAATCCGCTGCAGCGCCGGCGGCAACACCACCCGAATAAAAGTCTGCGTGCGGCTCAGCCCCAGCACACGCCCGGCCTCCCACTGGCCTTTTGGCGTCACCTGGATCCCGGCGCGAACGATCTCGGTGCTGTAGGCGCCAAGGTTGACCACCATCGCCAGCAGCGCGGCTTCGCCTGCCGTCATCTTCAGCCCGAGGTTAGGCAGACCGAAGACGATAAAGAACAGCTGAACCACAAACGGCGTATTGCGGATAAGCTCCACGTAGCCGCCCCACAAACGGCTGAACCAGGATGGCCGCCCGCTACGAATAGCGGCGCCGAAGATGCCGATAGCCAGGCCGCCGACCGTCGCCAGTACCGTCAGCTGAACCGTCACCCACAGTCCCGCCAGCAGCTCCGGCCAGTGCGGCCAGAGCGCAGAAAAATGAAGTTGTTCCGTCATTCACTGACCTTATGCGGAAAAGTCGGCGGGCAACGGCGCTTTCAGCCACTGCTGAGACAAATTGTTCAGGGTACCGTCTTTCATTCCCTGCTCGATCAGCGCATCGACTTTCGTTTTCAGCGCCGGCTCATTCTTTTTCAGACCAATCACGCACGGCGAATCTTTCAGCATAAAGCTCGGCACCGGCGCTTTAGCCGGGTTTTGCCGGGAAATCGCCGCCACCACCAGGTTACCGGTCGCCACGTACTGCACCTGGCCTGACAGATAAGCCGACAGCGTGGTGTTGTTGTCTTCATAGCGTTTAATCTGCGCCTCTTTCGGCGCAATGCTGGTCAGCACCATATCTTCCACCGCGCCACGGGTAACGCCGACGGTTTTGCCGCCGAGCGCCGCCGCATCCTTCAGCTCTTCCCCTTTCGGGCCGAATACGCCAAGGAAGAACGGCGCATACGGGCGGCTGAAATCAATCACCTTCTCGCGCTCCGCATTTTTGCCGAGGCTGGAGATAACCAGATCCACTTTATCGGTTTGCAGATAAGGCACCCGGTTGGCGCTGGTCACCGGCACCAGCTGCAGCTTGAGCTTCATCTGACTGGCAAGATAACGCGCCATATCGATGTCATAGCCCTGCGGCTGGAGATCGGTCCCCACCGAACCAAACGGCGGGAAATCCTGCGGAACCGCAATGCGAATCACGCCGCGCTTTTCGATATCCTGCAGCTGGTCGGCTTTCGCCGCTGTGATTTGCGTGAACAGACAAGCGGCCCCGGCCAGTGCGATCAGCAGTTTTTTCATGATGTTTACCCGTTACGTTAGTATGAAACAAAAGATTCTTTAAATAAACTTCTGCAACTAATGTGCCAGATACAAAAAATGGGAGGGTCACGGCGCAAAGCGCGAGAAAAGAGAGAAGAAACAGGAGATAGCGGAAAACAGCGGGGAAACGGAGTTCATTCCCCCACTATTTTATTGCACCATAAAAGAGCAAAGCACCAGCCTGAGGCCCCATTATCGTTGCTCAAGCTCGTCCAGCTGCTGATAAAGGGTGGCGATATCGTGGATGCGCGGGCGGCCTTTATCGAGAATTTCGTGCAGGAACGCATTCGCCAGCAGGTTGATCAAGCTGTTTACCGAACTGTAGCTGTCATAGGCCGAGACGCTATCCAGGGGAGCACACAGCTGCCAGCGGGACAGCGGAAACAGGCTGTATGCCTGCGGTTCGCAGATCAGCAGTACCGGAATACCGCGCTGCTGGAGCTGTTGCAACAGCGGGCGAATAATGCGCGGACGGCGGCGAAAGGCCATGACCACCACCAGATCGTCCGCCGTCAGATCCACCAGTTCCTCGCTTAAGCTCTGTCCCGGCTGCGGCAGCACCTGCACCTGCCCGCGCGCCTGCAGCAGCTGCTGGCGCAGGTGCAGCGCCACCGGCCAGGAGTTGCGCATTCCGATGATCGCAATGCGCCGGGCGTTGACCATCCCGCTAATCGCCTCGGCAAACTGCTGCGCATCGAGCGCATTGACCCACTGCGTCAGATTCGCCATTTCCTGCTTATAGTGCCGCGCCAGCAGCGTGTTCCCCTGCACCGCATCGCGATGATCGGTCAGCGGCATTCCGCTCTGGCGTAACGTGCGCAGCTCATCGCGCATATCCTTATATTTTTCGTAGCCCAGCCGCTTAAACAGACGGCTCACCGTGGCTTTTGACACCCCGCTCAGCTGCGCCAGCTCAGCGCTGTTATAGCTAATCAGGTCGTCGAAGTGATCGAAAATAAAATCCGCCACCCGCTGTTCCTGAGGCGACAATGAGGCATATTGCCCTTTCAAGCGTTCATCCAGTTGTTCCATACAGCCTCTGTAACTTTTGTTTCATCAAACTATACATGATGAGAGCGCTTTCATAATGCATGCCAGTTTAAGAAAAAGGGCCGCCCCTCCCGACGAATGAAACTTTACGCTCAAAGTGGAACAGCTTTTGCAGCGCTGACATCACCTTTGGATCATGAGGACAACCCATGCAGAGTAATGTATCCGCCCACGGAATGGCGGTCGCCCCGCACCATCTGGCCAGCCAAAGCGCGGTTGCCGTGCTGCGCGAAGGCGGCAGCGCGATAGAAGCCATGGTCGCCGCGGCGGCCACCATTGCGGTGGTTTACCCACATATGAACGGCCTGGGCGGCGATGGCTTCTGGCTTATCGTCCCGCCGGAGGGCGAACCGATAGCCATTGACGCCAGCGGCGCAGCGGGCTCGCTGGCCACGCCGGAAGCCTACGCCGGGCTGGCGCAAATTCCGCACCGCGGACCGCAAGCGGCGCTGACCGTCGCCGGGACCGTCAGCGGCTGGGATGAAGCGCTGAAGGTGTCGCAGACGCTGACCGGAAAAGCGCTGCCGCTGGCGCGCCTGCTGGATGATGCGATTCGCTATGCCGCTGACGGCACGCCGGTGACGGCGTCCCAGTCCAGCGCCAGCGCCGGAAAACTCGCCGAACTCCATGACCTGCCAGGGTTCGCGGAGACCTTTCTGGTCAACGGACAACCGCCGGCCGCCGGCAGTCGCTTTCGTCAGCCCGCGCTGGCATCGACGCTTAAGCAGCTGGTCGACGATGGCCTCGACAGTTTTTATCGCGGCCCGCTGGCCTGCCGTCTGGCTGCGGGGATGGCGGCCTGCGGGTTGCCCATCACCCTTGCCGATCTACAGCAGCATCGCGCCCGTCGCCCTGCGCCGCTGAAGCTTCAGCACCAGCACGGCGAACTGTGGAATCTGGCGCCGCCAACGCAGGGACTGGTCTCGCTGGCGATCCTCGGGATTACCGACCGGCTGGCGATGCACGATGCCGATGACGCGCAGACCGTGCACCGTATCGTCGAGGCCACCAAGCAGGCTTTTGGCCTGCGCGATGCCCACATTACCGATCCCCGTCATCTCGACGTGGATATTCAAAGCCTGCTCGACCCGCAGGCGCTCCAGCAGCTGGCCGATAACATCGACGATCGGCAGGCCGTCCCCTGGGGGGCGGGAAAAGGCCCCGGCGACACCGTCTGGATGGGGGTGATGGACAGCAGCGGGCTGGCGGTCTCCTTTATTCAAAGTCTTTATCATGAGTTTGGCAGCGGCGTCGTACTGCCGGATAGCGGGATCGTCTGGCAAAACCGCGGCGCCTCGTTCAGTCTCGACCCCGCACATCTGCTGGCGCTGGCGCCAGGCAAACAGCCGTTTCATACCCTCAACCCCGCCGCCGCACGCCTCAACGACGGCCGGGTCATGGTATACGGTTCGATGGGCGGGGATGGCCAACCGCAAACTCAGGCGGCCATTTTCACCCGTTACATCCTGCAGGGCATCCCGCTGCAGGAGAGTATTTCGCGCCCGCGCTGGCTGCTGGGCCGAACCTGGGGACAAACCTCAGATTCACTGAAGCTGGAAGGCCGCTTCGCGCCGGAGAGCATCGCCCGTCTGCGGGCGCTGGGTCATGACGTGGAGGTGCTGGCCGATTATAGCGAAGCCATGGGGCACGCCGGCGCCATCGTCCGTCATCCCAACGGCCTGTTTGAAGGGGCGTCCGATCCGCGCAGCAACGGCGCCGCCGCCGGTTATTAGGAGACGAACATGACCCATAGCGTAAACGACTGGCGCACTTATCTGGCGCAAATGGAACACCTGCTGGCACTGGAGCTGGACGACACCCGCCGCGCTGAGCTTCAGCTACAGTTCTCCCGTATTGCCGCCATGGCTGAGCCGCTGATGGCCTTGCCGCTCGATGAACGCCTGGAGATTGCCGGAGTGTACAAAGCATGACCCTGACTGAGATGACGATTGCTGATATTCAGCGCGCGCTGGCCGACGGTGAGCTGAGCGCCAGAGAGATTGCCCGCCGTACTCTCGACGATATGGCGCAGGTTAACCGGCGGATTAATGCCTGGACGCAGATCACCGAACGCCGGATGCTCGCCGAAGCCGACCAGATTGATGCGCTGCGTCGAACCCGCCAGCCGTTACCGGCGCTGGCGGGGGTTCCCTACGCGGTAAAAAATCTGTTCGACGTTGCCGGGGAAACCACCCTCGCCGGCGCACAGCTGTTCAGCGACCGCCCGCCTGCCGTCAACGACGGTTGGGCAGTACGGCAGATCTGCGCGGCAGGCGGTCTGCTTAGCGGAATGGTCAATATGGATGCCTACGCCTATGGGTTCACCACCGAAAACAGCCACTATGGCGCCACCCATAATCCGCACGATCCGCAGCGCATCGCCGGCGGCTCTTCCGGCGGTTCGGCAGCGGCGGTTGCCGCCGGGCTGGTTCACTTCTCTCTGGGAAGCGATACCAACGGCTCAATCCGCGTCCCGGCCTCCCTGTGCGGTATTTTTGGCCTGAAGCCGACGTTTGGCCGCCTGTCGCGTGCGGGCAGCCATCCGTTCGTCGCCAGCCTCGATCACATTGGCCCGTTTGCCCGCTGCGTCGACGATCTGGCGGCGGTCTACGATGCCTTACAGGGGCACGATCCCGACGATGATGCCCAGGCGGACGAAGCCGTTGCCCCCACTCGCCAGCGGCTGGAACGCGCGGCGGAGGGTCTGCGCTGCGGAGTGCTTGGCGGCTATTTCAGCGACTGGTGCGATAGCGACGCCCGTGCCGCGGTAGCCCGCGTCGCGCAGGCCCTCGACGCCCGGGAAGAGCATCTGTTCCCCGAGGCCGAACTGGCGCGTTCGGCGGCGTTTATCATCAGCGCCTCCGAAGGGGGCAATCACTATCTGCCGGCGCTGCGGCGTGAACCGGCACGCTTTGAACCGAACTCGCGGGAGCGTCTGCTGGCCGGGGCGATGATTCCTGCGGCCTGGTATCTTCAGGCGCAGCGTTTTCGCCGCCATGCCCGGCAGGCGATAAAATCGCTGTTTCACCACGTCGATGTACTCATCGCCCCGGCGACACCGTGCAGCGCCACCCTTATCGGCCAACAGACGATGACGATCAACGGCGAGATACTGCCCGTTCGCGCCAGTATGGGCATACTCACCCAGCCCATCTCGTTCCTCGGCCTGCCGGTGGTCACGGTCCCGCTGCGCACGGCATCCAACCGACCCATTGGCGTGCAGCTGATTGCCGCGCCGTTTAATGAACAGGCCTGTCTGCGCGCTGCGCGCGCTCTGGAACACGCGGGCATCACCGAGGCCCGCCCTGCGGAGAGAGCATGATGATCAATCAGGATAATATTAACCGGCCACGCGTTCTGGCCGAGGTAACCGCCGCTTTTTACCGCTACGAAGAGGCGCTGGTCAGCAACAACATTGCGGTGCTGGATGAGCTCTTCTGGCACGATAAACGGACGGTGCGCCAGGGGGCCGGCGAGAACCTCTACGGTATCGATGAAATTCGCGCCTTTCGCGCCGCCCGTCCGGCGGCGGGATTGCAGCGCGAATTACGCCACACCGAGATCGTCACCTTCGGCGAGGATTACGCGGTGTGCAGCACCGAGTTTACCCGCGCCGGCAGCGAGCGGATCGGCCGCCAGCAGCAAACCTGGGTCCGTTTTCCGTTTGGCTGGCGGATTGTTGCCGCGCAGGTCAGCCTGATGAGCTAACCCGGCGCTGAGCCGGGCTACCCGGGAACGGCCACTATTCCCGGAACGGATGGACTTCGCGCCAGTGGGTGGCGATCTGCTGGCGCGTACAGACCCAGACCCGCTCGTGCTGCTGGACATAATCGAGGAAACGCTGCAGGGCGCGGAAGCGCCCCGGCCGGCCAAGCAGGCGACAGTGCATGCCGATAGACATCATCTTCGGCGCCTCTTCCCCCTCTTCATACAGCACATCAAAACTGTCTTTGAGGTAAGTATAAAACTGCTCGGCGGTGTTGAAGCCCTGCGCGGTGGCAAAGCGCATATCGTTGGCGTCGAGGGTATAGGGGACAATCAGATGCGGCTTGCGCGAACCGTCGCCGCACTGCACCTCGGTCCAGAAAGGTAAATCATCGCCATAGTAGTCGCTGTCGTAATCGAAACCGCCGTGTTCCACCACCAGCCGTCGCGTGTTGGGGCTATCCCGCCCGGTGTACCAGCCGGTTGGCGGCTTGCCGAACAGGTCGGTTAAGACGTGCACTGCCTTATGCAAATGCTCGCGCTCCATGTCGCTATCCATATGCTGATAGTGGATCCAACGCCAGCCGTGGCTAACCACGTCGTAGTCGGCGGCTTTGATCGCCGCGACGATATCGGGGTGACGCGCGAGGGCCATCGCCACCCCGAACACCGTCAGCGGCAACCCGCGTCGGCTGAACTCCTGATGGATGCGCCAGAACCCGGCGCGACTGCCGTACTCATACAGCGAGTCCATCGACATGTGCCTGTCCGGGTAGCTGGCGGCGCCGATTATATCGGAGAGAAACTGCTCGGAACCGGCGTCGCCATGCAGAACATGGTTTTCCGCCCCCTCTTCATAATTAAGGACAAACTGCACGGCAATGCGCGCCTGGTTCGGCCACTGCGCGTGCGGCGGTTGACCGGCGTATCCTCGCAGGTCGCGAGGGTAATTCTGTGCTGCTGACGTCATCTGCCACCCCTTAAATTGAAAATGTATTGAATACCTGAAATTTACCGCTCAGAGTTTTGGCTTCCGGGAACGCTAAGTCCCCGCGTTTGCTGGTCGACAGACCCAGCGCCACCAGCGACTCCACCATCTTCACCGCCGCGCTGACGCCATCGATGACCGGCACCTGCAGTTCGCGGGTCAGCTCCTGGGCCAGGGTGGCCATTCCGCCACAGCCCAGCACGATGGCGCCGCAGCCATCCTCTTTTAATGCCTGGATACAGCGTGCGCGCACCTTCTCCTGCGCCACGCCGCTGCCGTCTTCCAGCGCCAGCACCGGCAGATCAATGGCGTGCAGACCGGAACAACGGTCGTAGAAGCCATATTGATGCAGCAGATGACGGGCGATAATCAGCGTACGCGGCAGCGTGGTAACAATGGAAAAGCGCGTGGCGACCAGCGTGGCCAGATGCATCGCCGCTTCGGCAATGCCGATCACCGGCCCCTGCGCCAGCTCGCGGGCCGCCAGCAATCCCGGATCGCCGAAACAGGCGATCACGTGACCCGAAACGCCCTGCTGGCGGCCGGCCTGAATCTGCTCCAGCACGCCGACGGCGGCAATGGCCTCATCAAAATGGCCTTCGATGGACGGCACCCCTTCCCGTGCCGAGACCGCCATAATCTCGGTCCCCGGCGCCGCCGCCATGCGGGCGGCGGTGGCGATGGTGTCGGTCATCCCGGGGTTGGTGTTGGGATTAATCACTTGTATACAAATAGCGGCCATCAGGACTCCTTGTCGCCGGCAAACAGCCGGGCAAAATCAGGCAGGCATTCACCAGCCCGCTCAAAGCAGAGGCTGGCAACGATATGTTCAAAATGGTGCGTTAACGCCGCGCTCAGGGGCGGCAGCGCTTTTTGCCGCAGCAGTTGGACAAGCTGCTCGTGATCGTCGCAGCGGCAGCCCTGACGCCACGGCGCTCCCCATGCCGCAATCACTAATGAAGAGCGCTGACTCAGGCGGGTCACCATTTCGGTGAGGACCTGATTGCCGGAAATGGCCTGCAGCTGAATATGAAATTCGGCGGAAAAACGAATCGCCGCCGGGCCATCGTAAGCTTCATGCGCCTGCTGCTCCTGGCGGATAATCGCCTCCAGCGCCGCCAGGTGCGGCGGCTGACAGCGGGCGATCACCTCGGGCAGGTTCGCCACCTCCAGCAGCGCGCGGGTGCGGAAGATCTCCCGCGCCTCTTCCACCGTTGGGCTGGCCACCTGTGCACCACGTTTGGGCGTTAATGTCACCATTTGCACAGCATTGAGTCGTTGCAGCACCTTGCGGATCCCGGTCCGGCTCACGCCGAAGACCTCGGCCAGCGCCTCCTCCGGCAACTTGCTGCCCGGCGGCAGCTGATGCTCCACGATGGCGGTCAGCAGGGCCTGATAGATGGATTCATCCTTGTCATGCAGCGCTGGCGCGGCCTGCTGACGGTTTTCATTACGCATTCACCCACTCCGGATTTTACTTTTCGATAGCCAATCGTATACATAAAATAAATTTCTTGTATACAAGATTAACGATTCTGGCCTGAATCCTGCAACAGCCTCAACCAGTAACGTAAAAGGGTTTTCATTCAGAGGAGCAGGTTTCATGCCAAACAGACAACATACCCATCAGGTTAAGGCCGCTGACTCCACCGTCGGCTACAGCCCACGGCTGTGTAATGAGGATCTGGCGCCGACGCGCGACCAGAACTGGAGCTGGTACAACATCTTTTCTTTCTGGATGTCCGACGTCCATAGCATGGGAGGCTACGTGGTGGCGGCGAGCTTCTTCACGCTCGGGCTGGCCAGCTGGCAGGTGCTTCTCTGCCTGCTGGTAGGAATTTGTATCGTCCAGCTGTGCGCCAACCTGGTGGCGAAGCCGAGCCAGATGGCGGGCGTGCCCTATGCGGTCATCTGTCGTCAGGCGTTTGGCGTCTTTGGCGCCAATATCCCGGCGGTGATCCGCGGGCTTATCGCCTTCGCCTGGTACGGCATCCAGACCTATCTGGCGGCCAACGCGCTGATGCTGGTGCTGCTCAAGTTCTGGCCTTCGCTGGCGACATTAACCGAAGCCACTTTCCTGGGTCTGTCGCACCTCGGATGGCTCTGTTTCGCCACCATGTGGCTGCTGCAGGCGATGGTCTTCTGGCACGGAATGAGCGCCATTAAGCGCTTTATTGATATTGCCGGACCGGCGGTCTACGTGGTGATGCTGGCACTGGCGGGCTGGATCGTATACAAAACCGGCTTTGACGGTATTTCCTTTACCCTGGCCAGCAAATCGCTGACCGCCGGCGAGCAGACCTGGCAGATGATCACCGCCACCGCGCTGGTGGTCTCCTACTTCTCTGGCCCGCTGCTGAACTTCGGCGACTTCTCGCGCTACGGCAAAAGCATGGGCGAAATCCGGCGCGGCAATCGCTGGGGTCTGCCGTTTAACTTCCTGCTGTTTTCGATCGTTACCGTGGTGATTGTCTCCGGCACCCAGTCGCTGTTCGGCCGGATGATCACCGACCCGATTGAAACCGTCAGCCGCGTGGGGAACGATCTGGCAGTCGCCATTGGTCTGCTGACGATGATCACGGCCACCATCGGGATCAATATCGTCGCCAACTTTGTCTCACCGGCATTTGATTTCTCCAACTGCTCACCGCAGAAAATCAGCTTCCGTACCGGCGGCATGATCGCCGCGGTCGGCTCCATTCTGCTCACGCCGTGGAACCTGTTTAACTCACCGGAGCTGATTCACTATACGCTGGATGTTCTGGGTGCCTTTATCGGCCCGCTGTTTGGTATTCTGATTGTCGACTTCTACCTGATTAAGCGCGGCCAGGTGTCCGTTGACGACTTGTTTGATGCCACGCCGCAGGGCCAGTACTGGTATCGCAACGGCTTTAACCCGAAAGCCATCGCGGCGTTGATCCCGTCGGTGGCTTTCGGACTGGTGATTAGCTTTATTCCGGCCCTGCATGAAGTGGCGAACTTTAGCTGGTTTATCGGCGTCTTCCTGAGCGGCGCGGCCTATCGTTGGATCGCCCGCGACGATCGCGCCCCCGCCGCATCGCGCTTTACCTCCCGCCCGCTTGCCCAGAAAGAGTAACGCCCCTCTTTGCCGCGGCACCGCGCCGCGGCATCTCCCTTCCGACAAACTGGCATTATTTTTGCTCAATACCCTTGCCCCTATCTGGAACAAAGAAGGTTGTCCTGATGATTGAGTACCACACCGCCGTTCGCGGCGCCTTTTTCGATATCGCCCACATCGCCGACAGCGCCGACGATATCGCTCGCCATGCGCGCTACCTTGATGATGGCGTGCTGTTTATCCAGCAGGGAAAAATTCAGGCGCTGCTACCGTGGCAGGAGGGCGAACAGTACCTGCATCCGCAAACAGGCTATCTCGATTTGCGCGGACAGCTGTTACTCCCCGGTTTTGTCGATGCGCACGTGCATTATCCGCAAACTGAGATGATTGGCGCCTTCGGCGAGCAGCTGCTGGAGTGGCTGACCACCTACACATTTCCGGTGGAGAGTCAGTTTTGTGATGAAGAGTATGCCGCAGAGATCGCGCAGTTCTTTATCAACCAGCTGCTGAGCCACGGCACCACCACCGCGCTGGTGTTTTGTACCCTGCATCCCGAATCCGTCGATGCGCTGTTTAGCGAAGCCCTGCGGCTGAATATGCGCCTGCTGGCCGGTAAAGTGATGATGGACCGCCACACCCCGGACTATCTGAGTGAAACGGCGGAGCAGAGCTACCGGCAAACCCGCGAGCTCATTCAGCGCTGGCACCATCGGGGCCGCCTCGGCTACGCCATCACGCCGCGTTTTGCCCCCACGTCGACGCCGGAGCTGCTGACCGCGGTTCAACGCCTGCGGGAAGAGTTCCCGGATACCTGGCTGCATACCCACCTGAGCGAAAATCTCAATGAGATAGCGTGGGTAAAAAGCCTGTGGCCGGAGCATGAGCACTATCTTGATGTGTATCACCACTATCGCTTAACCGGCCAACGCAGCGTATTTGCCCACGGAGTTCACCTCGCCGATGCGGAGTGGCGATGCCTGCACGAGACCGGCTCGGCGCTCGCCTTCTGCCCGACCTCAAATCTGTTTCTCGGCAGCGGTCTGTTCCGCTTGCCCACCAGTTGGCAGCAGAAGGTGCGTATCGGCATCGGCAGCGACGTCGGCGCGGGGACGACTTTCAGTATGCTACGCACTCTGGGCGAAGCCTATAAAGTGGCGCAGTTGCAAAGCTATCGTCTACGCGCCAGTGAAGCCTTTTACCATGCCACGCTGGGAGGAGCCCGGGCGCTGTCTCTCGATGAGAAAATTGGCAACTTCCAGCCGGGAAAAGAGGCCGACTTTGTCGCCATCACCCCTGGGGTGACGCCGTTGCAGCGGCTGCGCCTCTCCCGCTGTCAGGATATTTACGAACAGCTGTTTGTCCTGATGACGCTGGGCGACGAACGCAATATTCACCAGACCTGGGTCAATGGCGAGTGCGTCTGGCACACAGAGGCGGAATAAGTAAGCCCGGCTCGCTGCCGGGCGTTGGCACGCTCAGCTCCCGCGATAGGTTGACCAGCCGCCGGGGGCAATCAAGAACGGCAGATGGAAATGTTCATCCGCCTCTTCGGCAATCGCAAAATCAATCTGCGCGCACAGATACAGCGTCTCAAGACCGCCGCGGGTGAACCAGTCGCCAATATCCGCCACCAGCCGATAGCGGCCGGCGACCAGCTTGCCCGGTGCCAGCGACGCGATGCGACCATTCGCATCCGTGATGCCGCTGGCGATAGATTGCCCTCCCCGCAGCAGGTTGACCACCACCCCCTGTGCAGGCTTGCCGGTGGAAACATCCAGAATATGGGTACTCAACGTATTCATTCGCCAATGACTCCCGTTAGTCGTAATAACGTAATTTCACGTAGCTGCGCCAGCGCGCACGCAACCTCTTGCGCCGCGTTGTGGGTCAGCCGTTGCGTCAGCGCCTGCAGTATCTCTTCCCCGCTGCGACCTTTGGCACGAATCAGGAACACCCGGCCAAAGCGCGCTTCATAGCGGGCGTTGCCCTCCGTTAACGCCTGGATGAGCGACGCATCCCGATCGTTGACCGCCGCCTGTTCCTGCCGCGACAGCGCGGCATGTCCGTGCCGGGCGGCGGGTTTTTCGCCAATGCGCGGATGCGCGCTTAGCGCCAGATCCAGCTCCGGTTCGCCCCACGCCAGCGACTTCTGCTGCGCCACGGCTTGCAGCGTCGCCAGGTTCGGGTATGGCCGGGCCTGCACCAGCGCCGTCACCCAGGCGTCAATCGCCACGCACGGCTCCAGCAGATGCGCGGCCTCGTCGGCTGGCAGTTGGTTAAAGTCAGTAAGCAGGATCATTGTCCCTCCTTGCCGCCGCCGCGCGTTGTCCGCGTGATAACAACCCTTGCCGGGGCGTCGCCCGTCGTTGGCCACGCGGACAGGGCCCCGCGCCATTGTCCATTGCCCAGGCCGTCAACTGACCGCTGTTGTTGTTTTGCAACATCTCCATTCCCCCGTTTCACCTCAACGTTGTCTGCACAGTGCACAAAGCAGGCCAGAGTGGCGCCGCGGGCCGCCCGTCAATAGCGAAGCTCAATAACCTGTTGTTTATTAATGATAATTACTCGATATCGCTGTTACCTGCCCGCTCATCTGTTGTGCGCCGTTGATGAAACTTTCGATTCCATCATTATCCTTAAGAAATTTTTAGTTCAGAAAATGGCAATTGCCACCCTCTGACGCACCAGATAAGTGCAAAACCTCGCCGTGTTGTCGCCGCAAGGCCGATTTTAGTGCTTTGAGCAAGCTGGTACGCAAATTGCTCACTTCCCTGATGACGCAATATAAGGAGAACAGCATGAAAGCATTAGTGATTGGTGCCGGTATCGGCGGTCTGAGCGCGGCGGTAGCCCTCAAGAATGCGGGAATTACCTGCGAGGTGTTTGAGGCGGTGAAAGAGATAAAGCCGGTCGGCGCGGCGATCTCCATCTGGCCAAACGGCGTGAAGTGCATGAACAACCTCGGCATGGGCGAGATAATCGAAACCTACGGCGGCCCGATGCACTTTTTAGCCTATAAAGAGTATCAGGGCGGAGAAACCCTGACCCGCTTTAGCCTCGCTCCGCTGGTTGAACGCACCGGTGGCCGCCCCTGCCCGGTGTCACGCAGCGAACTGCAAAGAGAGATGCTCGATTTTTGGGGACGCGAGGCGGTGCAGTTTGGTAAACGGGTGACTCGCGCGGAAGAAAACGCTGACGGTGTCACCGTCTGGTTTAGCGACGGGAGCACGGCCCACGGTGATTTTCTGATCGCCGCCGACGGTAGCCACTCGGCGCTGCGCCCCTATGTACTTGGCCATCAGCCCGAACGCCGCTATGCGGGTTACGTCAACTGGAACGGACTGGTGGATATCGATGAGAGCATTGCGCCGGCGGATCAGTGGACCACCTTTGTCGGCGAAGGCAAACGTGTCTCGCTGATGCCGGTGGCGCATGGCCGTTTCTATTTCTTCTTTGATGTTCCGCTGCCCGCCGGTCTGGCCGAAGATCGGCGCACCCTGCGCGACGATCTCAGCCGCTACTTCAGCGGTTGGGCGCCAGCGGTGCAAAAACTGATTGCCGCCCTGGATCCGCAGACAACCAACCGTGTTGAAATCCATGACATTGAACCCCTGGATACCCTGGTTCGCGGCAAGGTCGCGCTGCTCGGCGATGCCGGTCACAGCACGACCCCGGACATCGGACAGGGCGGCTGCGCGGCGATGGAGGATGCGGTGGTGCTGGGCAATATTTTCCTGGAAAATCGTGAGATTGTTTCCGCGCTGCGGCAGTACGAAGCGCTGCGCTGCGCGCGCGTACGCGACCTGATACTCAAGGCGCGCAAGCGCTGCGACATCACGCACGGGAAAGATATGGCCCTGACCCAGGCGTGGTATCAGGAGCTCAAAGAGGAGACCGGGGAGCGAATTATCAATGGCCTGTGCGAAACCATCCAGGGCGGCCCGCTGGGTTAACCTCCGCCGACGGTTTGCATCTCCTCCATCACCGCCGTCAATTTTTGAATCGCCATTTGCGCCGGACGAGACAGCTGGCGCGATGGCGCCGTACACAGCGCCAGCGTCAGCGGCCGCAGCAGCTTATTGCGCAGCGGAACAAACGCCAGTTGGCCGCTTTTCACCTCATCCAGAACATCCAGCAGGCTCAGAACGGTCACGCCGCTGCCTTTCAGCACCAGCGATTTAATCAGCCGGATATCGTTACAGCTGATGCTGTTGGCCGGGCTAAAATCATAATGGCGATAGAGCAGGCCGACGCGTTCGTGCACAATCAACGGAGCGCCAGGGACAATATGGCGCTGCTGGCTGAGCTCCCCCAGGGAGAGCGCGGCCGCATCCGCCAGGGGGTTATCCGGGCGCATGACAACGCCCATTTCCAGTTCCACAAACGCCAGTACGCTCAGCCCCACCTGGCCTTCCGGATCAAGAATCAGGCCGAAATCGAGATCGGCCTGACGAACTTTTTCGCTGACCGTATGGCTGTCGGCCACCTGCAAAACCAGTTCCAGCCAGTCCCAGGTACCGATAATATCGGCCAGCGCCGCGGCAAAGCTCCCCTCCGCCAGCGCCTGCACCATCCCCACGCTGACCGTTCCACGCTTCAGCCCCTGCAGCTCATCAAACTTTTGCCGGGTCAGGCGAAACTCTTTTTGCCAGCGCAACAGATTGTCATACAGCAGCTCGCCGGCGGTCGTCATTCGCAGCCCTTCCGGTAGACGTTCAAACAGCGGCGTACCAAATGCCTCTTCGGCCTGCAGGATCTGGCGATTGATCGCCGAAGCCGAAATATGCAGCTTTTCAGCGGCCCGACGCAGGCTGCCGCTGCGGGCGACTTCAGCAAAATAGAGCGCAAAACGCGAAAACGGACTCATGTCTACCCTGTCCTCTTTTTTGCAACGGGTTAGTGAATTAATGCTGATGGATGTCAACACCCTAATATGACAACAATAAACTCACAACAATTAAACAAATGTATTCTGTGAGCAGGAAGGAAAATCATGAACAGAGCCGCGCCAACGCCCCCCGCCCATTGCACTTTCGATCCTGAAGACTGGCTACGCCTGGCCCGCTGCTGGCATCCGGTCGCCCGTGCCGAAGATATTGGCGCCGCGCCGGTGAAAGCGGTGCTGCTGGATGAACAGCTGGTTATCTATCGCATTAAGGGCCAGGTCGTGGTCGCGCGCGACGTCTGCCCGCACCGCGGCGTGCCGCTGACGCTGGGCTTCCATGATGAAGAGGGGATCGTTTGTCCCTATCACGGCCTGCGCTTCGGGGAAGATGGTCTCTGCAACCGCATTCCCTCAAGCCCCGATCGGCCGGTACCGGCGAAACTTAATCTCACCTGCTACGCGGTCGAGGAGCGCTACGGGCTCATCTGGACCTGCCTGGCTTTCGATGCGGAAAACCCGATGCCGTTGCCCACCCTTCCCCACTGGGACGATGAGGGCTTCCAGCAGATCAACTGCCCGGCCTTTGAAGTCAACGGCTTTGCCGGTCGCCAGGTCGAGGGATTTCTCGATGTTGCCCACTTCGCCTGGATCCATACCGAGACCTTCGCTGATCCCGATAATCAAGTGGTTCCCGACTATAACCCGCAGGAGACCCCCTTTGGCTTCATCGCCGATTACTGGAGTTCGGTCGGCAATTACCCGGCCAGTTCTGAATTTCGGGCCCCGGATGGCTTCCAGTGGCTGCGTCATTTTGAGTTGCACCTGCCCTTTACGGCAACCCTGACCATCCATTTCCCTGGCGAGGCCCGACTGGTGATCATGAATGCCGCCTCACCGGTATCATCGCGGGTGACCCGAATGTTTGCCCCCATTGCGCGCAATTTTGACCTGCATGTGCCGGTGGAAGAGGTACATGCGTTCAACCTGCGCGTGTTCGAAGAGGACCGTCTGATGGTGGAGACTCAACGTCCGGAACGGCTGCCGCTGGACTTAACGCTTGAGGCGCACATTCCCGCCGATCGCAGTTCAATCGCCTATCGCCGTAGCCTGAAGAAAATGGGTTTTGGTGAGTTTTTCCTGGTGTAAAGGGAGAAGAGTGATGAGTGACGTACTGAAGGTCGTTGTCGATGGCCTGTGGCGCGAGGGGGACAAAAGCCTCGCCATCAAATTGTTAGCACCGGACGGTAGACCGCTTCCCGGCTGGCTGCCGGGGGCACATATTGACGTTCACCTGCCCTGCGGGATAATTCGCCAGTATTCGCTTACCGGTCGCCACGCCGAAGCGGGCGCCGACGCTTACCTGATCTGCGTGAGTCGGGAGGGCGCCTCCCGCGGCGGGTCACGCTATATTCATGAGACGCTGCGCCCGGGCCAGACGCTGCTTATCTCTCCGCCGCGCAATCTGTTTGCGCTGCAGCCTGCGCGACAGGTTACGCTGCTGGCCGCCGGCATTGGCATCACGCCGCTGTATACCATGGCCCTGCATCTCGACGCGGCGGGCACGCCGTTTGAGCTGCACTACTACGTTAAGCGTCGGGAAAATGCGGCCTTTGTCGGCGAAATAGCAAAAATCATCAGCCATGGCACCTGCGTGGTCCATTGTTCAGATGAAGGGCAAAGTCCGCGCTCGTCGTTGGCTGATACGCTGGGCGATGCGCGCGCCGACCACCATCTGTATCTCTGCGGCCCGTCGGGTTTTATGGATACCGCCCGGCGAATTGCGGCGGAGAAAAACTGGCCCGAGGCGCAGGTTCACAGCGAAGCCTTCCAGCCGCTGAAGGCCGCCGCGACGAGCGATGATCAGGATACGTTTACCGTCACCCTGGCGTCGTCGGGCGAGACGTGGCCGGTTCCGGGCGATAAGACCATTGCCCAGGTGCTTCAGGAACATGGCGTCGCCGTGCCGCTCTCCTGCGAAATGGGGATGTGCGGCGCCTGCCTGACACCGCTGATGGCCGGTGAGGCCGATCATCGTGATACGGTACAGTCAGAGGCCGAGAAATCTGCCGCCGCGCAGCAGATAGCCCTGTGCTGCTCGCGCAGCCGCTCGGCAAACTTAGTCATTGATTTGTAATTTTTGCCCTCTCCGGGGTCTGATGATAGCGCACCACAGGATCTCAGACGCCGGGCCTGCCCCACTCCCGCCGGTAAAATAAAATTCATTTAAATCAGCGACATATAAAATCATGCCATTCATTCATAATTAAGATAAAAATTATTCATTTCCTTTCTGAATCAATCACCGCCATATTTGTATGACAAATAACTCCACAGCGAAACGGGCCGCGCCGATATCATGGTAACGACACTGCAAGAGAAACAGGTTCAGGCGCAAAGTCTACAGGAGCGGGGATTATTGCGGCGTGCCTTAGCGCTGTGGAACGAAATCGCGCGACACGGCGACAGCGAACTGACGCCGATAGCCCGCCACAAACAACAGGAGATCGCCGCGCTGCTGACGCAGCAAAAAGTAGAGAAAGAGGCAGCGAAATATCACTGCCGATCCCATATCGACGCCGATCGGGAATGGATTATGACGCATCTGCGTAACGGCATGAAGCCGAGGGAGATTGAAGGGTTAACGCGGCGTTCCAGCGCGTTTATCTACCGCTGCAAAAAGCTGCTGGCCGGAGAATAACCCCGGGCTCCAACGATAGCTGACCAGCTTTCTGGGTATTGCAGCCTGTGCCGCCGTTCCCAGACAGGTGTTCAGGAACCCCCGAAACACCAATCATAATATGGAGTTGTATCCGAGTCTTCGCCAGCCAGCTCCTGGCTGGCTTTTTTTCACCGCCCGAATGCGGCCATGGCGGCTTACTTTCCGGGGCGTTTTTCATTCAGCAGCCGGGCGTATCTGGCCCTGTTTTCTTCATACAGCGCGTTAAACGTCTGCCGATTTTGGGGATCCATTCCCGCCAGCATCGCCTCTTGTTTTTCCTGACGCTGGATACGCTCCTGCACCGATTTCAATGCGGCTTCCATAGCAATCAGCTCTCCGGAGAGGGCGCTTTCCAGCATTGAGCGATACAAATACTCGCGTGCCAGCGTTCCGAGCGCATTATTGGCCTGGTTGATGGCGTCGTGGGTTTTATTAAGGGATTCGGCAACGGCGGCCAGGATTTTGTTCTCGTTCATTTTTTCGTCTCCCCGACCGACAGCAATGCCAGCGTCTCCGTCAGGCTACGGTGAAACATTTCGCGCTGGGTAATGGTCATCGCATCCACCGCTTTTTTCACCGCCTGGAGGCGGGCGTAATAGTCGCCCATCACCGCTTCGCGAATCGCCTGCTTACGCACCTGCGGTATATCGTCAAAGGTCTCTGCCGCAGAAGAAGTCGGCACAGGGATATCGCCATTGGGTAGTTGACTTGCCATCATCGCTCCTGATTGCTTAGAAAAGAGACATATTGCGGAGATCGCCATCGCTGGTGTTGTGAATGGTGAAGCGTTCGATCAGTGCGATGAACGCATCTCGCGGGGGAATTGCCGCTGTTAACAATTGCCGCTGGCGTAGCGCACACCACAGTGCCACGGAGTAGGCCTGGCAGTTGACCGATTTCATGGGATTAAACTCGATGTCGGTAAAGGCCGAATAGTTCAGCACCTGTTCTTTACAAGGCGAGTGGTACAGCGCATTGAGATACAGCCAGTCATAGAAGGCGGTTTTCGGCTCCAGCGGCCAGATAACCGGTTCACGCGCCTCAGTGGGCTGAAAGGAAAAGTGGGCTAAGCGACCCGACGTTTTGAGCAGCTCCGCGCGCCTGGCCTCTTTTGGCGCCTTGCGCATCAGCTCGCGAAAGGGCCCGCGTAACGTTCCGCTATCGGTAAACACTTTCGAAGACTGGAACAGCGATTCCACGCTGATAAATTGTCCGCCGAGGCTACCGACGCCCATGTTAAAGGCGCTGAGCTGAACGCCCAGTGCATCCGGAGATTTACTGGATACTTCAAGAATCTTTGCTCCCGGCGACATCTGCGCGTAACCGTCATGCAGCGCGGCAATCGACTTTTGTTTCTGACTGACCGCCAGACCCGGTGACCAGCTGAAATCCACGTTAACGATGTCCACCAGCGCCTCCCCTTCTCGGGTCGGGATAAAGACGGGACGAACGGCCATAAACTCACCTGAAAGAAAAATGTGAAGGATCAACCACGATGTTCACCGCATAGTCGCGTAACCACGGCGGGATCTTATCCGCGGAATAAAAAACAACGTCACTAATAAACCAGGCGGGAATCTCGCCAGAATATAAAATTTCGGCCTGGATATCATACGGACGATCGCCGGAATCTTCATGATTATCACCGCAAAACATCGCCTGGAAAGCCTGATGTTTTTGCCGCTGCTCCACGCTGATAGCTCTGACGGAGGAAGACGCCGCGTTGCGGTGGCAAAAAATGGCCCGCTTGAGCAAAGCCCGATGATCGAATGATGGTTGGGTGGGTCCGCTAATCAACTCTTTTTTTATTTTGAGGATTACCCAGTCGCGATCGCGTAGCCCGTTGGAATATTTGTAGAGCATTTTTTTATTCACCTCACCTAACGAGAGGGAAATAGCATCTCGCACCCCTTCCAGCCGCAGTTCGTCATTATAGTGAAAACTGTGCCCGCCCTCTTCGAGTCTTTGGCGGCTAATAATCCCAGATTTAAATATGCTTCTCAGATTTGACAGATGACTAAAGTGATACAGCGAAGAAATATTTCGCCGCCGGGTGGAGGAAAAATCAATGACTCGTGCCCAGTTAAATTGCTGAATCGCATAGAAGGGTTTATTCGCAATTAAGCGCATGAAATCATCGTGGACATCGGACATATAAGCCGGTGTCAGGTGAGTTAACCCCGTAATTGCATAGCGCGTTAACATATATTCTTTAAAGCCGTCGATATACATAATAAGATTCAGCGCTTCCGCCATCGTAATACCGGGCGCAGTATTATTTACATCGACCATTAACGGGCGCGGCGCTTTGTCATCCGTCGGTATGTCACCCAAAAGCATTCGCGGCTTCGTCAGCGGCTTGAGCGGATCAACCTGCCGGGTACAGGCTTTCCGTTTTTCAACGTCAACCAACGGCTCGGCTACCCGACTACCTGTTTTAGTAGGGGGCGTTTCTTTTTTCTTTATTAAATTGCCGATAACAACCAGAACGAAAAAAATGCCAATCACAGTCCACATATGAACTCCAGCACAATCATTATTCTATTATTTTGCATTACCGCGCACGCCGTTACGCTTCACCGATAGCAAAGAGGAAGTGCGTGTTATCTTATTCGTATTTTTAGTTATTCAGAGGGCCCACGGCACGTGCAAAGGATGAAGGACGACTCACATTAATCGATTCATTCAGTTAACTCAAGGGTTAACGGTTGCCTGTACGCCGGCATGACGGGCGCGGAAATGCGGCGTGGATAGCGGACAGAGATCCGGACGCAGAATTTTTAGCCGCCAAACCGTGCGTGTCGATATTATTCATCCACGTCACGGTCGCCGGTAGAATAAATGACGCCAGAAATAGCCTGGCGCGATTTTTATTTATTAAGGAATAAATACCCGCCCTTTCCCGCTGACCTCAATATGTACCCGGCGGCCCGGTACCCAGTCCGCCCGGCTGACGGTTTTCAGGGTCAGCGTCTGCTGGGCGATCGCCAGCGTTAAGGTCGACAGATGGCCGGAAAAATCAACGTCGAGGATGGTGACGGCACTCTCCTCATTCTGGCAAGGCGTAATCATCAATTGTTCCGGACGCAGCATCACCCGCCCCTGCCCCGTCGCGTCGTCGTTATCGGTAAGCAGCGCGCCAATCGCGCACTGCGCCCGCCCGCCATGAAGCTCGGCAGGCAGCACCAGCGCATCGCCCAGAAACAGCGCCGTGGCTTCATCGGCGGGCCGCGAATAGACCTCA
This sequence comes from Klebsiella planticola ATCC 33531, assembly GCF_000735435.1. Taxonomy (GTDB): domain Bacteria; phylum Pseudomonadota; class Gammaproteobacteria; order Enterobacterales; family Enterobacteriaceae; genus Klebsiella; species Klebsiella planticola. The sequence continues at coordinate 28,298 of NZ_JMPP01000055.1, forward strand.
AACGGGGTGCCCACCTGGGTAAAGCGCCCCTGACGCATGACCGCGACCTGGCTGGCAAACGACAGCGCTTCATTCTGGTCATGGGTCACCAGAATCGAGGCGACGCCGGCCTGGGCAAGCAGGTCTGCCGTCGCCTTTCGCGTGGTGGCACGAAGCCCGGTATCGAGGGCGGAAAAAGGTTCATCCAGCAGCATCAGCGATGGCCGCTGCGCCAGCGCCCGGGCGAGGGCCACGCGCTGCTGCTGGCCGCCGGAAATTTCATGCGGCCAGTGCGTGGCCAACTGCCCATCCAGCGACACCATCTCCATCAATGCCGCGACCCGACGGCGCTTCTCCTGCCGGGAGCAATCTAAGCCCCAGGCAATATTGTCAGCGACGTTAAGGTGCGGGAACAAAGCTCCCTCCTGCGGAACGAAACCGATGCCGCGCTGATGGGCGGGAATAAAAACCCCCTCATCAAACAGCGTCCGGCCCTGCATCACGATGCGCCCGGCATCCGGCGTTTCAAAGCCGGCGAGAATACGCAGCAGCGTTGTTTTCCCGGAGCCGGACGGCCCGACGATGGCCGTCCGGCTGCCGGGGGCCACCGACAGAAAAAGGTTATCCAGCACCTGCACATCGGCAAAAGATTTTGAGATAGCGGTTAATTCCAGCATTTACAGACCTGCAATTTTTTTCGACTGGTGATAGAGCACACCGGTCAACGGTAGAGAAATCGCGATCATCAGCATCGCGTAAGGCGCCGCAGCGACATAATCTATCTCGCTGGTTAATGCCCAAAAGCCGGTGGCCAGCGTACGGGTTCCCAGCGGTGAAAGCAGCAGCGTCGCGGTCAGTTCGTTGCTGACGCCGAGAAAGACCAGAGCGGCCCCGGCCGTCGCCCCCGGCGCGGCGAGACGCAGTGTGATGCTCCACAGCGCCCGCCCCGGGCTTCTTCCCAGACTCCGCGCGACGTTTTCCAGCTCCACCGGCGCCTGGGCGATTCCCGCGCGAAGATTGATCAGCGCACGAGGCATAAACATCAGCAGGTAGGCCAGAAACAGCGTCACTTCGGTCTGATAGATGGGCCGGGCGTAGTGAATGGTCACCGTAACCAGCGCCAGCGCGGTCACGATCCCCGGCAGCGAACTGGTCATGTAATTGCACCCTTCAAGCAGACGAAACAGACGATGCGGATAGCGAATCCCCAGCCAGGCGATGGGGATGCCGCAGGCGGTCGTCAGCAGCGCCCCGCTGGCCCCCAGCATGAGCGTCTGGCGAAGAGAGAGCCACAGGTCGGCGTTCATCCAGTTTTCAAGGCCTCCCAACCACAGCCAGCGGCACAGCACCATCAGCGGTACCCCTAGCGCCAGCAGCACCAGCGCACACAGCAGCGACTGCGCCGCGAAGGTCGCCATCACGTTCATCTGTTTGCGTTTCTGCTCCCGCGCGGCCCCGGCGCCAATACGGGCATAGCGCGCTTTGCCCCGGGTGGCGCTCTCCAGCAGCAGGAACGCCAGACAGCATAGCGCCAGCACGCCGGCCAGCATATTTGCCGCCGGGCCGCTGAACGTGGACTGGAACTGGTCATAGATCGCGGTCGTAAAGGTGTCGAAACGGATCATCGCATACAGGCCGTATTCCGCCAGCAGGTGCAGCGCTACCAGCAGTGCGCCGCCGCAAATGGCCAGCTTCAGCTGCGGCAACACCACGCGGAAAAAAACCAGCCACGGCGGCGTACCCAGCGAGGCAGCAACGTCTTCCAGCGTCGGATCCAGGCGGCGAAGCACCGCCGCTACTGGCATATAGATAAAGGGATAGTAGGCAAGCACCGAGAGGAACACGCCGGAGGAGAGGCCGTGCATCGATGGCACCGCGCTGACCCAGGCATAGCTCTGAACAAACGCCGGTATCGCCAGCGGGGCAACCGCCAGCGCCGACCAGACCTGCCGCCCCGCCAGGGTCGTGCGTTCAGTCAACCACGCGACCGTCACGCCGAGCGCAATGCACGCCGGTACGGTCAGGGCGCTGAGCCACAGCGTATTGCTGAGCAGCTCCCCGACGCGCGGACGGAACACCAGCGCCTTAATGGTCTCCCATCCGGTATCAATACCCACGGCAACGACAAAACCCGGCGGGAGGAGGGCTAATAATGAAAACAGTACCGCTAATGCAACCATCGGAAATGCAGGACGCCTGCGCTCGGGCAGGCGTCGTACTTTTTTTCCGAGTGTAATACTCAGACCAGACATAAGGTATTCACTTCACCGGAGGGATCACAGCAGGCCAGCTTGCGTCATCAGTTCGATAACTTTTTTGCTGTTCAGCGAAGAAGGCTCGACTTTTGGTGCATCCAGCGCTTTCAGCGGCGTCAGTTTCGGGTTAGAGGCGGCATCAACGCCCACGGCATATTCAAATGCATTATTGGTTCTCAGCTGCTCCTGGCCCTGCTTGCCGGTGATCCATTTGATGAAGGCCTGGGCCTGCTCTTTGTGTTTGCTGGAGGCCAGCACGCCACCGCCGGAGATACTCACGAAAGCACCCGGATCCTGATGTTTGAAGTAGTACAGTTTGGTGTTTTTGCTGTTCTCACCGGTTTTGGCCTGATCGACAAAGCGGTAGTAGTGGTAAATCACCCCGCCATCAATTTGCCCGGCATTGACGGCCTTCATCACGGTGCTGTTGCCTTTATAGGCCACGAAGTTGGTTTTCATCGCTTTGAGCCAGTCCAGCGTGGCTTTCTCGCCCTTCAGCGCCAGCATCGCGCTGACAATGGCCTGGAAATCAGCCCCCGATGGCGAAGCGGCCCAGCGCCCTTTCCATTCCGGTTTCGCCAGATCCATCAGAGAATGCGGCAGCTGAGATTCACTGATTTTTTCCGGGTTATAGACAAAAACGGTGCTACGCGCGGCAATGCCGATCCAGCGGCCATGCTCAGGGCGGAATTCCGGCGCGACCTGGCTTAAGGTGTCGGCATTCAGCGGCGCGAATAATTTTGCATTGTCGACCAGCACCATAGACGGGGAGTTTTCCGTCAGGAAAACGTCAGCCGGTGAAGCCGTGCCTTCCTGCACCAGCTGATTTCCCAGCTCGCTATCGCCGCCGTTACGCAGAGTCACTTTAATACCGGTTTCTTTGGTAAAGCCATCCACCCACGACTTGACCAGATTTTCATGCTGCGCGTTATAGACAACAATGCCTTCACCGCTTTCGGCCGCCAGGACCTGAGGGGCAAGAAACACCGAAGCAGCGACGAGCGCGGCGGAGCAATAAGACGACAGGCGAAAATTCATGTGCTAATCCTTAGTATTGATGGACAAATGGCCGCCGATAGCCTGGCCGGAAAGGATTAAAACACAGAGAAATAGGAATGATAATGAAAACAATTCCCATAAAATAAAAATAGTTAAAAATACTGCCCTGCATAGCTTTCTTATCTGAAAATGCTTTATTTAAAACAATGAAAAATGAAAGATTAAAACAACCTTAAGAAAGGTTCGTTTTTTCGCAGAGAATATGAAAAATATGATCTCAGTTGCATTTCTGCCGCGAACAAAAATCCTACACCATCCGTTTAGCCGACGCCAGCAAGCGCGAATATGCGCCACGATAGCGGCAGGTCTTTCCACTGACGGCATGCTCCCCCGGACAGACAACGAGCGCGGCGCGTGAAATGGCCAGCATTTTGTTTTGCCACCGGGCTGGCATTTACGGTGGCGTAATTCAGCATCCCATAATGGATCTTTGTCACGAGGGTTAATATGAATATTTATCAGGCGCAACCCAAGGATGTGGATAAAATCCTGCCCCTGTTTCTGGCATATCGCGAATTTTATGATGTCGCGACATAGCGCGAACAGGCGCGTGATTTTATTCTGCAGCGCTTACAGCTTAATGAATCGACTATTTTCTTTGCTCAAATGGCTGACAAAGTCGTGGGATTGACGCAGCTGTTTTGCTCATTAGAAATGAAGCGTATCTGGTTACTGTATGACTTATTTGTTGATCCTTCTTCCCGTAAACAAGGAGTTGCTGAAGCGCTTATCGCCCGCGCCGGGCAATTAGCCAAAGAGTCCGACCCGGCGTTTATTATGCTCAGTACCGCAACGGATAATACGCAAGCGCTGTATGAGAAAAATGGCTTCGTACGCGACACGGATTTATACGTCTATAATAAGATGTTAAATAAATAACCGCTCTCGCGACCCCGATAATATATCGGGGTCGCGCGCCCTGCACGCTGCACGCTGCTGGCGAGCAAGGTAGAGCAGATGCCCTGAAAGCTGAGCATCGAATGATGCGTAGAGAACCCACCGCCAAATATCGCGTGGGTTCCGTGCGGCAACGGCTGAAATAATGCAGTTGCCAACTTGTGCTTCCGCTGGCGTTGACGGTTCCCCGGCCACACGGGGAGAGGCGCGACGCGCTAATCGGGTCGATCTTTGTTTTGCTGCTTCAGACCGGGCGCAAAAAGAACTTCGTGGGTGTTTTACCCTTTCCGCTGGCGAGTCGTTCATGAGGCTGGGGTTTTTGATTATCGACAATCACCATTTTGTCGCTATCTTGACGTTCCAGCACCAGATAAATATGATCATAACCATGATGAGCCGTCGGGCCGCAGGTAGAACCGACATCTCCCGCTTGCTGTTGACCAACAGGAATTTTTTCCCATTTTCTTTCATCGTGAAGATAGTTGCCCAACGCTAATGCTTGCGTAATATCGGGAACGGCAATCCCACCTTCCTGCAATAGATTAGCCAGATTTAGCGCACAGCCATCATGTGGCCAGCTCTCATGGGTTAGCTTAAATAGCTCACTCGCGGCGACCTCCTGTACTTTTTCATAACGAGCTGGCGTTCTGGCAATATTCATCACCTCGATCATTTTCTCTTTGTCGCTGAGCGGCCCGATACCTGCCGCGAATAGCGTCTGGGAAGCTATTCGCGGCGAGAGAAATGTCTGAAATTCCTCTACGGCATCGCGTCGCACATGGGAGATAACCTTACCCGGGTCTTTTATCGTACCGCACCAGGCGGTGCTGATACGCAATAGTCGGGCACAATATTCCACGGCCAGGCTGTGGTCGGTTTTCATTTTGGTAATGAACGTTTCAGCCGTGTCTATCCCATGCCGTTTGGCAAAATCCAGCAGTGCCGATTGCCTGGTGCCAATACTGTCAAATGAGACCTGGAAGGCTCCGGTCTCTTCGCTTTCAATGTGAGTCCGGGAATGATGATTTCTCAGATCGACGCCAGCTTCCCAGCGCCAGTCCGATTCAAACCCCGCCTGCACGCGAAGCACTTCACACATCACTGCTTTTCGGTGTTGAAGACTGGTGTAAGGCCCAAGCACCCCTTTCATGACGGCATAGATATCATGAAGCTCATTTTCGGCAAAAACATCATCGGGTAAAGCATCCAGAGTCTCGACCAGTTGTTGCAGAAACTCACTAGGCGGGCGACCATGTTGCGCGCTGACAGGATAGCGGGTCGTGATGAATATACGTTTGTTCATAGTCTCCATCATATTCTCCTTCATGGGTTTATTACTGCAGAGACGCTGTTTTGCCTCTATTTATTTGAGGATAAGCTCTGAAACAGAGAAGAGAACTTATTTACCAGGTATGGTGCAAATAATGTCATCCCGGCAGACAGGAATTTAATAATCTCACCAACGGATTCAGGACTTGATATTTCACCAGTCATACCATAATCAAGTAATATTAAGGACCCAAAACCAACAAACATAAACAAAATAACCAGCATCCCTATCAGCGCAATCAACCGACTCGAACTGGCTTTCATGACTGTTTCCAGAACAGGTTTACCTGCTGCGTCATAAAGCGGTGTTTTTGTCACGCTATCAATGCCATTTTTTGTTTCCTTAACTTCAGTGACGGCAGATAACGCCACATCTTCAGAAAGCGCATCGGCCAAAGACCATTCTTGAGGAAGAGAGTTGCGGATCACTAAAATAGAAATCAGCGTCCCAAAGATGACAATAAAAAGTATTATAGATGAGAAAATAAGTCTGTAATTCTCGCCACACAGATGCTGCCCCTGCGCTGAGGGTTCCCCGGCCAGCACGGCAGCAGAAAAAAAGAGCAAGAATATTGCATGTGCTGACCAGCATGTTTTGAGAGAAAACATAAATACACTCCTCATCAATATCACTTTCATTTATTATTGACATGCGAAGACAAAGTCATTCATATAGATACATCCTTTGCAACAGGATGTTATCTCGCTTATTTTTGCCATGCCGCTGTTCCGTGCTTCGCGACCTATTCAGAACCACACGCCGAGAGCAGTAATGTCAGAATGATGAACGAAAGAAGTTTCAGGATATTTTTCATGCAATTCCAGACAAAAAATATACCCTGGCATTCTAAAAACAGCAGGACTGTCGGACTAAGCTAAAACATCATTACCGCATCCCGTAAACAGACACCGATATGCCGCTGGCATTAATGAAGATAAGTAAAATCCGCCCGGCCGTATAAGCATGAGTATAATGGCGATAATGCAATTCTCACTCATTCATATGAATGAGTAAGTGAAATAAATCAGCCGTGAATGGCCCGGATAATAAGCAGCAATTCGGACTGGTTTCGGGTATGCGTTTTCCGGTACAGCGCACTGAGATGAGTTCTGATGGTAGTGATGGATACGCCCAGATGTAGGGCGCATTCAGCAGGGGTCATCCCCCTGACCAGCAGTTCAGCCACCGCATTTTCGGCGGGTTTGACATTAAACACCGCCATCAATGCGCTACCGCTGAAGAAAGGCTCGGGAATGATAATGCAGGCTACCCCGGGAATACGGGAAGCCGGAAGAACCAGAATCGGTTTTGCCGGGCGTCTGGCGGTGTAGCATAATCCTGCCCGGGGTGGCTCCGCGGTTCGCGTGGCCTGTTCGATGGCATGTTTCAGTTTTTTGTTGTCGGTATCCAGACTGAGTGTATCAGCGCCGGCAGACCAGGCTAACCGGACGTTCGCACGTTGGTAACTTTCGGCATGGGCACTGGCGTAAAGAATTTTCCCACTACGATCCACAAGCCAGACCGGGTAAATACCGTTGTCCATAATGGCAGTTTGATACTTAATCGTGTCACGAAGTTGCTCAAATCTGGCGTGAAGCTGGCTGGCGGTCATTAAGGCCGGGATAAGGCGCTGAAACAGGTCAAATTGTGCAGACTGCGGATAGACGGCATCGTTGGCTGTCATCAGCGATAAATAGGTGGAATAACCATTGACGGTACACAGCTTGACACTGGTCAGATAATTCAGGTCATTCGGGTGATGAAATTCATTGTAATAAATGCTGTTCGCAATAAATTTATCGCCTAAAAACTCCCTGTCCCGGTACATCTGTCCGACAGGCAATCCCGTCAGTATTTTCTCGGCAGGGTCAATGGCCAGAAAGACATCCCGGTAGGCCGTAACTACCTTTTCTTCAAGTAGGAATGAATCCGTCATCAGATGCGCATTACCTTTATCATAAAAAAGTAATGCCGCGTACTGATGACCGGTGAGGAACGACAGCTTCTGCAGCGCGAGTTTCCACAGCTGGGGATCCAGCGTGGCCATCAGGATAGTTTCCAGGATCTCAAGATAAATTCGTTCCGGATCGGTGGCCATAACAACACCTGTTACTCAGTGTTTAACCTGCCTGGACGGCACATGATGCCTGCATAGTCATCATAGACCCGGAAGATAAATCGTGGCAAACCCGGCGCAACAAGTTGGCAGGGAAATACGTAACATGATAGAGAGGGCCAGGCAAAGGTCATTCCTGATGTCGAAGACAGCCGGGAAGAGAAACAACTCTTTAGTGGCCGCAAACCGCACTACATATAGCTACGGATGACAGGAAGGTGAAAAATTTGCTGCCTTCAACGTCCTGCCACTGAAAAAAGCGGGGAATAAACCCGCCATCGCAGGACGTGGAGTGAAAGCCCAATGGGTTTTACGCAGCCAGCTATGGCGCAAGACATCTGGACGGTCGCATTATCTGGCAATGGCAAATAGTCTGCGCCAGACAAATGTTCTCTCTGCTCAGCCAGCGATAGCCCAGCGATGGGTGAGTCACTCCCCGCCGCAAGCGGCATGAGCGCTTAGGCTGAAATGGGTATGAAGTCGGTGCGGTTTTCTGCCCTTGATTCCGTCTGACCCGTAGCCGATCGCCGGTCAGCAAGCGCGGGAAGAAAAAAAACCCGCAGAGATAGCGCGGGTTGATTCAAATTCAAATCCATTGCGTGCAAGTAACATCACAATAACCGGACGTTATTTTATGACTTGCATCACAAAAACATCACCCCCTGTTCGGGGGGGGAGCCTGACGTCTCACCTCCCCCTCTTTGGCCGTGGCGCTCGCGATGCGAAGCACTACCGTTTACGCCTGTTGTCGTGCCGAATGGGGCGGAACCTCAGGACGGATCCGGAACCAGATAGCATACATCGCCGGCAAGAAGACCAGCGTCATGATGGTGCCCCCTAACGTTCCGCCAATCAGCGTATAAGCGAGGGTTCCCCAGAACACCGAATGGGTCAGGGGAATAAACGCCAGCACAGCGGCCATTGCCGTCAGTAGCACGGGCCTCGCCCGCTGTACCGTAGCTTCTATCACCGCATGGTACGGATCGAGGCCTTCCCTCTCGTTATGATGAATTTGACCGATAAGAATCAGCGTATTACGCATAAGAATGCCCGAAAGCGCGATCAACCCGACCAGGGCATTGATGCCAAACGGCTGATTGAAAAGCAGCAGCGCAGGGACCACGCCGACCAGCCCCAGCGGAGCGGTAAGAAACACCATCACCATGGCCGACATGGAGCGTACCTGCAGAATGATGACCAGCAGCGTCAGGGCGATCATAATGGGGAATAAAGGCGCCATCGCCCGAGTGGCTTTGCCCGATTCCTCAATCGAGCCCGCCATATCGATACGGTATCCAGGGGGGAGCGAATCAACAATCGGCTGTAGCTGTTTCATGATGGCGGCAGAAACGTCCGGCGGCTGAAGGTTGTCGGCAATGTCACCGCGCACGGTAATGGTCGGCGTTCGATCGCGACGACGCAGTAGCGGGTCTTCCATTCTGACCTCAACCTTTCCGATTTGTGCGAGAGGAATGCGCTGCCCCGCATTGCCCACCAGGGTAAACCCCTCAATTTTCGCCGGGTCCAGGCGTATATCACCGGCGGCGCGCCCCGTGACCTGCACCGAGCGAATATCTTCCCGTACCGAGGTAATGGGAATTCCCGATAACAGGAACTGGAGCTGTTGGGCCACGGCATTCGACGTTAAACCGGTTGCCTGCAGACGGTCCTGATCGAGGGTGAAATGTAAGGCGGGTACCTTCGGCCCCCAGTCGGTATTAACGGTCCTCATCATCGGGCTGGCCTGCAGCACGCTCTCAACCTTATCTGCGATGTCGCGCAATTTATCGCTATCTGGCCCCATTACCCGCCATGCCACGGGGAAAGGTGAATACGGGCCAAACACCAGTTGCGTTACGCGAACGCGCGCTTCAGGCGCCAGTCCGCTGGCGACGGCTTCCCGCAGCCGGAGTTTGAGCGCATCGCGTGATTGCTGGCTGTCCGTCAACACCACTATCCTGGCAAACGACGGGTCGGGTAGCTCGGGGGCCATCGCCAGATAAAAACGCGGTGAGCCCTGGCCAATGTAGGCGGTCACCATTTTCGCTTCCGGCTGTTTTTGCAACCACGCCTCTATTTTGGCCGCCGCTGCGCTGGTCAGCCCAATAGAGGTGCCATAGGGCATCTGCACTTCGACCAGAACTTCCGGCCGGTCAGAGGTGGGGAAAAATTGTTTTTTCACCAGCCCCATTCCGAGAACGGCCAAAACGAAAATCGCGACGACGGACCCGGCCACACCCCATTTGCTTGCGATAACGCGGGCCAGCATACGGCGGAAGCGGTTATAGCGCGGCGTGTTATAGATAGCGGCATGGCCGCCTGCCACTTTTGCAATATCCGGCAGCATCTTCACGCCCAGATACGGCGTGAAAACAACGGCAACCAACCACGAGGCGATCAGGGCGAGACCGACAATCCAGAACATATTGCTGGTGTATTCTCCAGCGGTAGACTGCGCAAAACCATTAGGCATAAAGCCAATGGCGGTCACCAGAGTTCCTGCCAGCATTGGCGCGGCGGTATGGCTCCAGGCGTAGGCCGAAGCTTTAATTCTGTCGTAGCCCTCCTCCATTTTCACCACCATCATTTCGATGGCGATAATGGCATCATCGACCAGCAGGCCCAGAGCAAGAATAAGCGAGCCCAGGGTGACGCGGTCAAAGTTGATACCGGAGGCTTCCATCACCACAAAAACAATCGCCAGCGTCAGGGGGACCGCCGCCGCGACCACCACGCCCACGCGCCACCCCATGCTGACAAAACAGACCATCATCACGACCAGCAGGGCGGCGAAGAATTTGAGCATGAACTCGTCGACCGACGCACTGATATTCACCGACTGATCGGTGACTTTCGTCAGGGTCATCCCCAGCGGCATAGCCGCATTGATTTTTGCCGCTTCGGCATCCAGCGCTTTACCTAACGCCAGGCCATTCCAGCCTTCGCGCATGACAATACCGAGCAGCAGCGCCGGTTCAGACTGGTTACGAATCTGCAGAGTGGGAGGGTCTTCATAACCGCGTTCAACCGTTGCCACGTCGGACAGCTTGAGCGTTTTGCCCTGAGCGATAAATGGCGTATCGCGGATCTTCTGCAATTCATCGAAAGCGCCATCGAGGCGGATAAAGATCTGTGCGCCGCGAGTCTCAATTGAACCCGCCGGGGTTAAGACGTTCTGGCTGTTAAGCGCATTGAAAATATCCTGCGGAGAGAGCCCTATCGTAGCCAAACGCGCATGCGAGAAGGAGATATAAATGCGTTCCGCCTGCTCGCCGATAATATTGACTTTCTTCACGCCAGGGACGTGCAGGAGCTGCTGGCGTAATGTTTCGGCATCACGAACCAACAGGCGCTGCGGCTCCCCTTTCGCTTTCAGCGCAAAAAGCGCGAAAGTGACGTCGGAGAATTCATCATTGATCATCGGCCCTATCACGCCGGCGGGGAGATTTTTGGCTTCATCCCCCAGCTTTTTTCGCGCCTGATAGAACTCTTCCTGCACCTGGGATGGCGGCGTACTGTCCTGTAATGAGAGCGTGATAAAGGCCATGCCGGGGCGGGTATAGGTTTCCGTACGGTCATACCATTTGAGCTCCTGCAGACGTTTTTCCAGCGGCTCGGCAACCTGATCCTGGATTTCCTGCGCGGTCGCCCCGGGCCAGACGCTGATAATGGTCATCTGCTTGACCGTAAAGGGCGGATCTTCCGCTCGTCCAAGGCCAAAAAACGAATAAATACCGGCAATCGTAATCAGAATAATCAAAAACAGGGTGATCGAGCGCTCGCGCACCGCCAGCGCGGACAGATTGAAGCGTTTTGCGCTCATGGTTTGCTCCCCGCATGGGCAGCATCGCGTTGTTCAGCAAGTCGCACAGCCTCGCCTTCGTGCAGAAGATGCGCCCCTAGCGCCACAATCTTCTCGCCCGGCCGCACATCGCCAGTCACCTGCACAGCTTCCGCACCTACGCTTAGCACCGTTACGGGCTGCCAGACGACCTTGGTTGGCGGTGTAGAAATCCGCCAGATACCGGGCCCTTTACCCGAATCGTACAGAGAAGCCAGCGGAACCTGCATCACCGGGCGTTCCCCGCTATTTTTTTGAATTTGCAGCGTCACGGTCGACCCCAGCGGAGCGTTCGCCAGCGGGCCTTCCAGCACGTACCGCGCCTCGAATGTGCGGGTCGCAGTATCAGCTGAATCCGAAAGCAGCCGCAGTCTGGCGATAACAGGCTCGGTTTCGTTGCCATAGCGCGTAGCCTGAGCTTCGCTGCCGATGGCGGGACGCAACGTCTCCGGGAGCTGCACCAGCGCCTCACGCTGCCCCGCTCTCGCCAGCCGAATCACCGCCTGTCCGGCGCTGACGACCTGACCGGGTTCGCCGAGCGTCTCCATCACCACGCCGTCGGAATCGGCCAGCAGCACGGCATAGCCCGTCGCGTTTTGCGCCACGTTTGCCTGAGCCTGGGCGGCGCTGAGCTCCGCTTTAGCAGAATCGGCCGCCGCTTTAATCTGGTCGTACTCTGACGCGGAGACGGCGCCAGAGGCAACGAGGCCACGATAGCGCGCCTCATCACTGATTGCTTTTCTTGCGCGTGCCCTGGCGGCATCAACGGCCTGTTGCTGCGCCAGCGCCTGCAGCTTCAGGTCGACAGGGTCCAGTCGCATCAGTGGCTGACCCCGTTTAACGGTCTGGCCTGTATCCACAAAGCGTTCGAGGATCTTACCCTGCACCCTGAAACCAAGATCGCTTTGCGTTCTTGCTACCACCACGCCGGTAAAGGTCCGGGAAGTATTGTTCGCGAGTTCAACGGACGCGTCTCTGACAAGCGGCGGCCGCGTGCGCGGATCGTCATTAGCGGAATTGTCGCCGCAGGCCCCCAGGATGAACGGCAGGAGGCAAACGGCAAAACGGGCTGAATTAAGCCTGAGCATGGGAAACCCTTAATGAAATAACAGGACAGTTTCCGCATTCTCAGACTAGTGACCAATAAAGTCAATGGTCACAAATCAGGGGGCGAGGCTTCTTAAAATCAGTGAGGAAAGCAGCACCGCTGCTTTAGGAGCCGCTTCGAGATTAAACTGCAGCTGAACGGGGTTAACGAAAGGACACATCACCAGATATACCGCGTGCGTGGCTTCGTCCAGCGGCGTTTTCCTTTCAAACTCCCCGTTCTTCCTGCCTTCAACCAGAATACCCTCAATCAGCTTGATCAGATGTTCTGCATACTTTTCCGTAGAAGGCCACTTATCCCGCGCGGCGACGGCGGCAATATCGTAAAGCTTGCGATCGTGGAAAAACAGTTCGCTCCCCGCTTCGGTGAGCGCCCCGAAAAGACGACGGAGTTTCTCGCTGGCTGACGGCGCATCGGCAATTGCGGCATCGACCGCCTCCATGATCAACGACAGGCGGTTAGCGCAGATCACCTCGCCGATAGCCTGTTTGGAATCAAAAAACTTATAGATATAGGACTTTGAAAAACCGATAGATTTAGCAAGCTCTGCCACGGTGGTTTTTTCGTAGCCGTAATGGCCGAAATGCTCAAAAGCCGCTTCGACAATTTGCTCTCGGACGCTGTGATCAAGTGGACCACGTGATGGTGGGACGTTCATATTCTTAGTCATTTTTTCAGCTTAGCGTGATAGCCATTGATTGACAACTCATGACCAAATTAGAATTTAGTCACAATTCCGGCTAGTTTCAAGGTCGCGCAATGTTATCCTCACCGGCGACGGCACCAGGGCAGTGCATCTGTTTACTGCGGGAGGTGCCGGCGGATCGGTTCGGATGCTCCAGTACCGAAATTGTACCAGACAAATACCTTTGCCAATAAAAGCCCTATATGAAAGCTTATCTCAATGGCAGAAGTGAATGCCACCACGGGAATGGCCTCTGCTTTTAATCAATGTGTACAAGCAGTACGGCGCTGCGTTGCAATCTATCCATAACAGATAAGTTCCAGGGGGGATCATTGCGGCCAGGCAAGATATTCACTATCGCTGAGCAGACGGTCTGCTTTTATCGCCTGCTGTCAGGCTTGCTCAACAGGTGATGCGGTGAAACGGCGAATAGACAACGCCGGAACTCAGTTCGCGGCCCCGGCGCAGCAGGGTAAAGAGAATGGCGTCATACGCGCCTCACAATGTAGGCGATGTGACTGATAGGGTATAAACGACCCCAAAACAAAAAGGGGTTACCTTTCGGTAACCCCTTTTTTTATTTGGCGGAAGCGTAGAGATTCGAACTCTAGAACCCTTTCGGGTCGCCGGTTTTCAAGACCGGTGCCTTCAACCGCTCGGCCACGCTTCCAGAATGACGCGCACTATAAACATCTCTTAGCGCCATGTAAAGCAGGAATTTATCGAACGCGAAGGTTTCTCTCTCAATGGCGCAAAAAACGAGCAATACGCTAACATCGTTATTTACAGCGGTGCTCATAGAGAAGGTTCGGCGATATGAAAAGGGTCAACACCTTAGCTATTCTGGCGTTTATTTTATTGATCCCGCCTGAAGCATCGGCTCAATATCCTTCATTTGCGGCATTCACCCCACCGTCGAAAGAATATGCGGTGCAAAGCGATCTGATTGAAGTCACTAACTTACCTAAAGTACCTGCGCAGGGAGGTCGGGGGATCTGCTACGCCGCCTCTGCGGCAGTGGTGCTTACTGCGGAAAACTGCCTCAAATTACATGAGGATTGTACTCGCTATACGCCAGACAAAATCTTTTCACCTTACGGGCTGGTAAAACCTTTTGGCGAAGAGGATTCAAGAAGTCATGAGCCTCTTGCAGATGAAGGCGGGAGTGCAATAAATGCTTTAAATTATGCAGCCTATGACGCGTTCGGTAACCCATCACTTGAGTGCTCGTCAAAAGATAAAACGATGCCTGATTTCGCCACTAGCGATGATGGCGGCGTTCGGGAATATACGATGTGGAATCAGGTTTATAACATTTACAAAAACCTCACAAATACCGCTCAAAAAACAGACTTTAATTGTCAGGCGTGCATTGAGGATTTTTTTAATACTCACCAAACAGAATTCTCAACATTAAAGAAAATATTCCCCAATATAAAAGAGCAGTCGGTCAGTTTTCTCAGGCTCATGCGGGAACCCACTTATCGCGACTTCGTCGTTAAACTTACCGTGCCGATAAAATGCCACCGGGTCGCGAATAAAGTGTGGCTTGAGAACGCCGGAAAGGTGGATGTCGCGGTTTATCCGCCAGCGGGAGGTGACACGACAACACCTGGCAGTTCGGGAAAAGAGACCGGACAGAATAAAAAACCAGGACACGGTAACTATAAAGAAGCCATCGCGGTCATTAAAACGGTACTCAACAGCGGCAGGCCGCTGGTGTTAGAAGGTATTTGCCTTGATAAAAATACAAAAGGCAAAAAATGTCTGGTGCTGCATACCGTTGTCATTAGCGGTAGCAAAACGCTCTGTGACAAAAAAAATCAGTGTCTGGATGTTCTGAAGGTTATCAACAGCTGGGGAGACTCCTGGCAAAAAGAAGTCAATGATGGCTGGGTGCAAGCAAAGCCTCTGCTGGATAGCACACATTACGCCGAATATATGATGGGCTGGCTCAGCGACAAAGCCCAGGCCGGACAGGAAGACTCCAGATAATACACGAAAAAAATCCCGCGATACTTCTATCGCGGGATTTTTCTGTATCTGGCGGAAGCGTAGAGATTCGAACTCTAGAACCCTTTCGGGTCGCCGGTTTTCAAGACCGGTGCCTTCAACCACTCGGCCACACTTCCGTAATGAGGCGCACTATAAACAGCTACTTGCGCCGTGTAAAGTCAGGAGCCGTTCACTTGCTTCAAAAATAGCCAAAATGCTGTTAATCGATTGAACCAACAGCAGATTGACCATTTTTTCAGCACGAAATCTGCCCGCTGAGCGTTAGTGCTTTTTGATGTACATATCTTTGGTGAAGTAGTATCCCAGCTTATCAGGCGTAAATCCCCCCACCCACGGTTTCACCAGGTGCGTACGGACATAGTGATAAACCGGAACCGCCGGTACATCTTTCGCCAGAAGATCCTCTGCCTGCTGGTAGTACTTACCGCGCGCCACCCCATCCGACGCTTTGGCGGCGTTCTTTAAGGCTTCATCATAGGCAGGATTACTGTACTGGCTGGTATTCTCACTGTCGCCGGTGCGGAAATTGTTCAGGAAAGTGGCGGCATCGTCATAATCGGCAATCCACGCATAGCGCACGGCGTCAAAATTGTGCGTGTGCATGGTGTCGAGCATCGTCTTCCACTCCTGGTTTTGCAGCTTCGCCTCCACACCAAGGTTTTTCTTCCACATCGAACTGGCGGCAATCGCCACGCGCTGGTGTGATTCCGAAGTGTTGTACAGCAGATTAAACACCAGCGGGTGACTATCCGAGTACCCCGCTTCGCTCAGCAGTTTTTTGGCTTCGGCAATGCGCTTATCGCGTGGCCAGCTGGCGTAATCTGGATTTTGCAGTTTTACGCCGCCGATATCAGGCTGGCTAATCAGCCAGGCCGGGCGTTGTCCCTGCCCCAGTACTTTTTCAGCAATGATGTCTTTATCCAGCGCCATGTTCAGCGCCAGCCGGACTCGCGGATCGTTAAATGGCGGCCGGGTGGTGTTGAACTCATAATAGTAGGTCGCCAGCTGCGGCGACACGTTCAGCTGATCGCCCATGGTCTTTTTAAGCTGTGCGAACTGGTTAATCGGTACCGTATAAACAATATCGATTTCGCCCGCTTTATAGCGGTTAACGTCCGCCGCCTCTGAATGAATCGGCAGCCAGGTCACTTTATTAATTACCGTATGCTCATTGTCCCAATAACGCGGGTTACGTTCGGCCACGATGCGCTCGTTAACTACCCACGCGGACAGCTTATACGGACCGCTGGTCACGATATGCTCCGGTTTGGTCCACTGCTCGCCAAAGCGGTTTACCAGCACTTTATCAATCGGCACCAGCGAAGGGTGCGCCAGCATCGCTAATAACGCCGCGTTCGGCTGCGTTAATGTGACTTCAAGCGTCGCATCATCAACCGCCTTCACGCCCAGCGTCTCCGGCGCTTTTTTCCCCTCGGCAATTTCCTGCGCGTTCGCAATATGCATATTGCCCGGGTAGCTGGAATAAGGAGATGCCGTCAGAGGAGAGACCAGACGCTGCCAGCTCCAGACAATATCCTGCGCGGTGATGGCGGTCCCGTCAGACCAGGTAACGCCCGGACGTAAATGGAAGGTCCAGACGGTGTTATCTTTATTTTCCCACTTTTCCGCCAGCCGCGGCTCTATTTCACCCGCCGGCGAGACGCTGACCAGCCCCTCGAAAAGATCGCTGATGATATTAAACTCAACATCACTCTCGACCTTATGCGGATCCAATGATGCCGGCTCGCTGCCGTTATTTCTCACCAGTTCCTGCTTCTCTGCCAGCACCGTCCCCGGGGGAACCTGAGCGGCAAATATCGTGGCCGTCGTGCAGAGTAAACCGAGAGCCAGCAATGCTTGCGTGATGTGATTGTATTTTTGTGATTTCATATCCCTTGCCTTTATTACGCTTCGTTTGTACCCTCTCCACACTTAGCCACAGAACGGCAATAACGCAATATTTTTCAGTAACCTATCAGATTCCGATCGGGTTCCTGAAGCCAAACGCACAAACACACCACCTTTCCATTATTTATTAGAATAATATGCTGCGTGATTGCGTTGGGGTCTAAGTAAAGATGGGTAAAAGCACTATGGCTTCCGTCGCGGTTTTTTTATGCTTCATTATTAATTACATCTGTCATAAGAGAGTGACTCATGGATCGTATTATTACGTCGTCGCGTGACCGTTCATCGCTGCTCAGTACGCATAAAGTTCTGCGGAACACCTATTTCCTTCTCAGTCTGACGCTGGCATTTTCCGCCATTACGGCAACGGCCAGCACGGTGCTGATGCTGCCTTCTCCAGGGCTGATTCTGACGCTGGTGGGTATGTATGGTCTGATGTTCCTGACCTATAAACTGGCCAATAAGCCGACAGGTATTCTGGCGGCCTTCGCCTTTACCGGCTTCCTGGGTTATATCCTTGGGCCAATGCTCAACGCCTATCTGTCTGCGGGCATGGGTGACCTGATTGGTCTGGCGCTGGGCGGTACCGCTCTGGTGTTCTTCTGCTGCTCGGCCTATGTGCTGACCACCCGCAAAGACATGTCCTTCCTCGGCGGGATGCTGATGGCAGGCGTAGTGGTGGTTCTGATCGGTATGGTGGCTAACATCTTCCTGCAGCTGCCGGCTCTGCACCTGGCCATCAGCGCGGTGTTTATCCTGATTTCTTCAGGCGCAATCCTGTTTGAAACCAGCAATATTATCCGCGGCGGTGAGACCAACTATATCCGCGCTACCGTCAGCCTGTACGTGTCGCTGTACAACATCTTCGTCAGCCTGCTGAGCATCCTTGGCTTCGCAAGCCGGGACTAACCTCTGCCGACGCTGTGCTCAGGCCCCGCTTATGCGGGGCCTTATTTTTTGCTACACTGCGGCCAGTCTGAACGGTATGTGAAGAATTATGTTTATCTTTGAAGGCAACGAAATTGAGACCGATAGCGAAGGCTATCTGAAAGAGACGACACAGTGGAACGAAGCTATGGCGGAAGTTATCGCCGGGCAGGAAGGCATTACGCTCTCCGTTGAACACTGGGAAGTGGTGCGCTTTGTGCGCGAATTTTATCTGGAGTTCAACACCTCGCCCGCCATTCGCATGTTAGTGAAGGCGATGGCGAATAAGTTTGGCGAAGAGAAAGGCAACAGCCGCTATCTCTACCGTCTGTTCCCGAAAGGGCCGGCCAAACAGGCCACCAAAATTGCCGGCCTGCCTAAACCGGTGAAGTGCATTTAATAGAGAATGGCAAATTTTTGCCACTCTCTGGTGGGTTGATGAGGCTCGGTATTGACTCTGTCAACCCGCGCACTGCGCGGCCCGCCGGCTTTTAGCCAGGCGATAAGTGCCGCGACCTGGTCTTCCTCCCCGCAGGCCAGCACCTCCACGCTGCCATCATCAAGATTACGAGCATAGCCCGTCAGCCCCAGGCGTAGCGCCTCCCGCTGCGTCGAGTAGCGAAACCCCACGCCCTGAACCGAGCCATAAACCCATGCCATTGTGCAGATTGTCGCCATCGTTACGCTCCTTTTTTGGCCTGCCCTGATGCACAGAATAGCAAATTCTCGTCAGCGTACATGCTTCGGCAACAGGCCATAGTGCTGACGAAAACGCGCGGTAAAGCGTGACCCGGACTGATAGCCGCTGTTGAGCGCGATCTCGCCTATGGGTAGCGACGTTGACTGCAGCTGGCCTAAGGCGTACGCCATGCGAACCTCTTCAACGATCAGACGAAAGCTTTGCGATTCCAGCTGTAAACGGCGGCGCAGCGTCGATTCCCCCAAAAACAACATCTTTGCCACCCGGGGAACGCTCCACGCCTCCGCCGGCGACAGCATGATAATTTGCCGTACCTGGCCGGTCAGATCCTGCTGTCTTTCGTTTAACAGCGGTCCGGCATATCCCGCCTGCTGCAACGCCAGCAGCAGCCCCATCGTCTGGTGATGCTGCAGTTCCGTCGATAGTCCCCCACGCACCGCTTGCAACACGTTCTGCCACATAAACGACAGCTCAGGAGTCATCGGCGCGCAGAGTGATGTCAGCCGGCCGGGCGGCGGCTCGCTCATGTAACGTGCTTTAAAATCCGCGAGCAGGTCGACGGTCAATGAGAGCAGGTCAGAACAAAATAGCCCATTGTCCGGCTGATTAATGACCTCGAGCTCAACGTCGGCGGGCAAAATAATCAGCTGCTGCGGGGTGGCCTGCATCTGACTGGCCCCCTGCACGATGATTTTACTTCCTCGATTGACCCGACACAGCGCAGGCGAAAAAAGCCTGACGCGATGCAGTTTATATAATCGCCGGGAGGTGATTTCCGCCGCCGATAACGCGTTATGCTGAAAGTGAATATTCCGCATTTGAGCTCTCTGTCTGTCGTTTAGCGTCCTGACATGGCCGTCAGCTGGGCGCTGGCGATAGCATGGCTGCGCAGCATAAAGCCCACCAACGCGCCGCTGGCCTGTGCATCAATCGGTAATGTCGCCGTATTCAGCGCCCATACCGTAAAGTGGTAACGATGAGGCTTATCCCCGGGCGGAGGACACGCTCCGCCAAAGCCCGCATAGCCGAAGTCATTCCGCCCCTGCACGGCGCCTGCTGGCAGTTTAGCGTTGTTTTTATCTCCGGCACCAGTCGCCAGACTGGAAACCGTCGGCGGTATATTCACCACCGTCCAGTGCCACCACCCGCTCCCGCTGGGCGCATCCGGGTCGTAGGCGGTCACCGCAAAACTGCGGGTACCCGTCGGCGCATGTTCCCAGGTCAACTGGGGCGAGACATTCCCCCCGCGACAGCCAAAACCATTAAACTGTTGGGATGTCGCCAGGCTGTCGCCTTCGCGCATATCGCTGCTGGTGACGCGAAATGGCGCTGCTGCCGCGCTGGTACTGATAACCGCAATCAAGATTGTCGCTAACCGGGATCCTGTTTTCATCGTGTTTTCCTCCGTTGGGTGAGGAATCACTGTAAGATCCCGGGAAGGTTTTTATTGTGCCAAAGCGCCGGCATTTTGTGCCGAAACGCTCACCTGTCGGCGCAGGTGGAATGATGCTTGCGCCGGTCACTTGTGCTAACCTACGCGCCATTTTTCGGTGCGACATTCCCGTTGCTTAAAGGTAGCTCCATGACAGATTCCATTTTCCCCCGCTTAGTGTTAACCAAAGGACGCGAGAAATCCCTGCTGCGTCGCCATCCGTGGATTTTCTCCGGCGCCGTCGCCCGGATGGAAGGTAAAGCTCGTTCCGGTGAGACCATCGATATCGTTGATTCTCAGGGAAAATGGCTGGCCCGCGGCGCGTATTCGCCCTCTTCGCAGATCCGCGCTCGCGTCTGGAGCTTCGATCGCAATGAAGCTATCGATAACGCTTTTTTCGAGCGTCGTCTGCAGCAGGCTCAGACCTGGCGCGAATGGCTGGCGGCCCGCGATGGCCTTGATAGCTATCGTCTGATCGCCGGAGAATCCGACGGCCTGCCGGGCGTGACCATCGATCGTTTTGGTAACTTCTTCGTACTGCAGCTGCTGAGCGCCGGTGCTGAATACCAGCGTGCCGCCATCATCAGCGCGTTGCAAACGCTGTTTCCGGACTGCTCTATCTACGATCGGAGCGACGTCGCGGTGCGTAAAAAAGAGGGACTGGAGCTGGCTCAGGGTCCCGTCGTCGGCGAACTGCCGCCGGCCCTGCTACCGATTACCGAGCACGGTATGCAGCTGCTGGTAGATATTCAGGGCGGCCACAAAACCGGTTACTACCTCGACCAGCGCGATAGCCGTCTGGCGACCCGCCGCTATGTCACCGACAAGCGCGTTCTTAACTGCTTTTCCTACACCGGTGGTTTCGCTGTTTCCGCTCTGATGGGCGGCTGCCGCCAGGTTATTAGCGTGGATACCTCCCAGGAGGCGCTGGACGTTGCGAAACAAAACGTAGAGCTGAACAAGCTGGACCTTTCCAGAGCGGAATTTGTTCGCGACGACGTCTTTAAACTGCTGCGTAAATATCGCGATCAGGGGGAGAAGTTTGACGTTATCGTCATGGATCCGCCGAAGTTCGTCGAGAATAAAAACCAGCTGATGGGCGCCTGCCGCGGCTATAAAGATATCAACATGCTGGCGATTCAGCTCTTGAATCCCGGCGGTATCCTGCTGACCTTCTCCTGCTCGGGTTTGATGGCGACCGATTTATTTCAGAAAATCATTGCCGATGCCGCAATTGATGCCGGACGTGATGTACAATTTATAGAACAGTTCCGTCAGGCTGCCGATCACCCGGTGATTGCAACCTACCCGGAAGGGCTGTATCTGAAAGGGTTTGCCTGTCGCATCATGTAACTTGAAAAGCGGAACATTGCCCGCATATAGCAGGTAATAACGTTTCCCAGGAGGTGCCTATGATTGCCAGCAAATTCGGTATCGGCCAGCAGGTTCGCCATACGCTATTGGGCTACCTCGGCGTGGTTGTTGATATCGATCCCGTATACTCGCTCGCCGAGCCGGAAGAGGATGAAATTGCAGCCAATGACGAACTGCGCGCGTCGCCCTGGTATCATGTGGTCATGGAAGATGAGGACGGCCAGCCGATCCACACTTATCTTGCGGAAGCGCAGTTGAGCGGTGAAGCCAGCGACGAACATCCGGAACAGCCGTCGATGGACGAGCTGGCCAGAACGATTCGCCGACAGCTACAGGCCCCGCGGCTACGTAACTGATGTAAAAAAACCCCGCTATCGCGGGGTTTTTTATTTACTTCGCCAGCCCTAAACGCGGTATTTCAATCGCCGGGCAGCGATCCATCACCACATTCAGCCCAGCCTCGCGCGCCAGTACCGCCGCCTGTTCGTTAATCACGCCCAGCTGCAACCACAGCGTTTTCGCACCAATGGCGATGGCCTCCTGAGCAACGGCCAGCGCCGCATCGGAGTTGCGAAAGACATCGACCATATCCACTTTTTCCGGCACATCGCCAAGGGTGGCGTAGCCTTTCTGCCCCATCAGCGTGGTACCAGCGACTTTCGGCGCAACAGGGATAACGTGATAGCCCTGTTCAAGAAGGTATTTCATCACCCGATAACTTGGGCGATCCGGTTTGTCACTCGCCCCCACCAGCGCAATCGTCTGGGTTGAGGTGAGAATGCCTGCGATATCGTTCTCTTTCATTTAATCCTCCACTCTTTAGCCCAAGTGTATGCTAATCCGACTGAACGGGCCATGCATCCTGACTTACGGATACGTCAAAAATTTTCACCCGGATGCTTGCAGCAACAGTCACTTCCAGTAATCTGTCTGCAGGTCAAAATGTGGAATAAAAATATGGAACTGACGACACGTACGTTACCCGCACGCAAACATATCGCGCTGGTTGCTCACGATCACTGTAAAGATATGCTGATGAAATGGGTTGAGCGCCACCAGCCGCTGCTGGCCCAGCACGAACTCTATGCAACCGGCACCACCGGTAACCTTATCTCCCGCGCAACCGGGCTGGAGGTTAACGCGATGCTGAGCGGACCGATGGGTGGCGATCAGCAGGTCGGCGCGCTAATTTCGGAAGGTAAAATCGATGTGCTGATTTTCTTCTGGGATCCGCTCAACGCCGTGCCGCACGACCCGGATGTCAAGGCACTGCTGCGCCTGGCTACGGTGTGGAACATCCCTGTAGCCACCAATGCCTCAACGGCCGACTTTATTATTCTGTCGCCGAACTTCGCTGAACCTCTCGATATTCTGATCCCGGATTATCAACGTTACCTCGCCGACCGGCTGAAGTAATCCCGGCCGGCGGCCCGCCCGCCGGCACTTACGGTTTTCTCGCCACCGGCACATCCAGATCTTCTAACATTTCGACAAATGGCGAAGGCCGCGCTTTGTTGAACAATAGCCAGACGCGAAGCCGAGCACGCGTGATAGCGACATAGAGCAAACGTCGCTCTTCCGCATCCGGAAAATCCTCCGGCTGCGGCAGCAGCGCCTGCTCCATAATGGATTCACGCGCCGGGGCCGGAAACGCATCATCACCATCCTGAAGTCCCAGGACAATGACATAATCCGCCTGCTGACCTTTACTGGCATGGATGGTCATAAAATCGAGCTGCAGATGCGGCCAGCGCGTCGCCGCTTTTTCCAGCGCCTCAGGTTTCAAATGATGGTAGCGCGCCAGCAATAAAATCCGCTGCTCCGGTTTCGCGTAGCCGCTGAGCTTATCGAGGAGATCGTCGAGCTTATCGTCCGCCAGCAACGTTACGGCTTTCTTGTCTCCGGCCGTCAGGCTGTTCAATGGTTTACTCAACTGATGCGGGTTTTGTTGTATAAAGCCGTTCGCCACCTCCCCAATACGCCCGTTAAACCGGTAGGTGGTATCCAGCGCGCAGCAATCGCCTTCGCCAAAATAGTGATTAAATGCGGTGGTCAAAGAGAGTTGTGCCCCGCTAAAGCGATAGATAGCCTGCCAGTCATCGCCAACGGCAAATAACGTCGCCTGCGTGTTCTGCCGACGCAGCGCAGCAAGCAAGGCGGCGCGCTGCGGCGAGATATCCTGGAACTCGTCGACCAGGATATGTTTCCACGGGCTGACGAAGCGTCCTTTATCCAGAATATTAATCGCCTGATGTATCAACCCGGAAAAATCGACCGCGCCTTCGTCTTTCAGCGCCGTTTTCCACGCTTTTAACAACGGCGCCATCAGCTTAACGCGCTTACTGAACAGGTCGCGCACCTCTTCCGGCGCGCCGGCGATCATCTCCGCCTGCGATCCCCCGTGCATTCGCATCAGACTAACCCAGCGATCGAGGCGACTGGTCATCCGTCGCTGAATTTTTTTATCCTGCCAGAATTCGCCGTCCGGCACCTGCCAGCCCATCTCTTCTTCCAGCCACTGCCGCCACCCCTTGGCCTGCACTTTTTTCTCCTGACACTGCTGGCGCCAGTTTTTCAGCAGCAAGGTCTGGCGGGCCGTGCTGTCGCTCTCCAGCTTGCTGATGGTCGGCACTTTTTTGCTGCCCTGCTGGATAATATGCAGTGCCAGAGAGTGAAAGGTGCGCGCCGTAATCTCTTCTGAGCCCAGCCGTTCACGAATACGCTCATCCATTTCCTGCGCCGCCTGGCGGCCAAATGCCAGCAGCAGAATCTGGTCGGCGGCGGCTTCTCCCCGCGTTAATAACCATCCGGCTCGCGCCACTAGCACGGACGTTTTGCCGCTTCCGGCCCCGGCAAGCACCAATAAAGCGCGCTCGCCGTTGACCACCGCCCGCGCCTGCGCAGGATTCAGCGGAGAGGTTTCGACGCTGGTAAAAAATCCGCGATACTGCTCCAGCATCGATTCCGTAAAAGCCTGATTATGAGCCAACCGGGCCTCTTCGGTATCGGCCAGCCAGCTTTGGCACTGCCGCCACAGCTCACGACAGTTCTCGAAAGCCTCAAGACGGCTGGTCGGCATTGGCAGACCGGTCAACGCACGACGAATCTTCACCTGAATGTCAGTAACCTGCTGACGGGTCAGCCACTTGCCTTCGGCGCTGGCGCGGGCAACCTCCTCCAGCTGCTGCTGGAGAACACCGGCGGCAATACCGCTCATTTCCGCGCTCCACTGCTGCCACAGGGTATTCAGATGATGATAAAAACGCTGCGTTTCATTCCACTCGGTGCCGTGTAAACGCACGACTTTGCTGTCCGGTAAAACGAACTCCAGTTCGCCCCAGACCAGGCCGCGCTTACATTGAACTGACAATAACTGATTGAAAGGGATAAGATACTCATGGTTATCACCCGAGACTTTTACTCCCGCGTTTAGCAGTTGCACCCGGTCGTAAGGATGCTGTGCCATACGTTTGCCCAATGTTGTCGCTTTAAGTTCCATATCATGCCGAATTTCAATCAGGTTGGATGTTTTTAAGTTTAACCGCCAGCGACCAGGTGCTCCAGCGTAAAAAACGTTACAATGGTCAGGACTTATTATCTCCAGGACTGAACTGAGGGTTTATGCGTACCATTCTGAATATTTTGAACTTTATCCTTGGCGGTTTCGCCACCACGCTGGGCTGGCTGCTGGCAACTCTGGTCAGCATCATCCTGATCTTCACCCTGCCATTAACCCGCTCATGCTGGGAGATTACCCGACTCTCCTTGCTGCCTTACGGTAATGAAGCCATTCATGTCGATGAACTTGAACCGCAAGGCAAAAATAGCCTGCTGAATGCCGGTGGCACGATTCTGAATATTTTGTGGTTTATCTTTTTTGGCTGGTGGCTGTGCCTGATGCATATTTTCAGCGGCATCGCCCAATGCCTGACCATCATTGGCATCCCGGTCGGTATTGCCAATTTTAAAATTGCCGCCATTGCATTATGGCCGGTGGGACGTCGAGTGGTTTCCGTCGAAACGGCTCGCGCCGCGCGTGAAGCGAATGCGCGTCGTCGCTTTCAGTAACCGGACGGAACACGACCATGCTTAGCCCCTTGCTACGCCGTTATACATGGAACAGTGCCTGGCTATATAACGCCAGGATTTTTATCGCACTCTGCGGCACAACCGCCGTTCCATGGTGGCTTGGCGAAGTCAAACTGACCATTCCCCTGACGCTGGGCGTGGTGGCCGCGGCATTGACCGACCTCGACGATCGTCTGGCCGGCCGGTTGCGCAATCTGGCCATCACGCTAGTGTGTTTCTTTATTGCTTCCGCTTCGGTGGAGCTACTGTTCCCCTGGCCCTGGCTGTTTGCGCTTGGGTTAACCGTATCGACCACCGGATTTATCTTGCTCGGCGGTCTGGGGCAGCGTTACGCCACCATCGCATTTGGCGCCTTGCTGATCGCCATTTATACCATGCTGGGGGTAACGCTCTACGATCGCTGGTATCTGCAGCCGTTCTTTCTGCTGACCGGTGCAGTCTGGTACAACCTGCTGACCCTCTGCGGACACCTGATTTTCCCGATTCGCCCTCTTCAGGATAATCTTGCGCGCAGCTATGAACAGCTGGCGCATTACCTGGATCTTAAATCCCGTCTGTTTGACCCGGATATTGAGGATGAGAGCCAGGCGCCGCTATATGATTTAGCCATTGCCAATGGTCAACTGGTGACGACGCTCAATCAGACCAAGGTCTCTCTGCTGACGCGTCTGCGCGGCGACCGCGGCCAGCGCGGCACCCGTCGCACATTGCAATACTACTTTGTTGCTCAGGATATTCACGAACGCGCCAGTTCATCGCACATTCAGTACCAAACGCTGCGCGATCATTTTCGCTATAGCGATGTGATGTTCCGCTTCCAGCGCATGCTGTCGATGCAGGCGCAGGCATGCCAGAAACTGTCCCGCGCGATTCTTTTACGCGAGCCCTACCAGCACGATGCCCATTTCGAGCGGGCATTTATGCACCTTGATGCCGCCCTCGACCGCGTGCAGGCCAGCGGCGCTCCGGCTGAACAGATGAAAGCGCTGGGCTTTCTGCTTAACAATCTCCGCGCTATCGACGCTCAGCTGGCAACCATTGAGTCGGCGCAAACCAGTGCCCCGGCGAACAGCGCAACCGAAAACCTGCTCGCAGACGACGGACTTAACAGTTTCAGCGATATTTGGCTGCGGCTGCGCCGCAACATGTCGCCAGAATCGGCTCTGTTCCGTCATGCGGTCAGGATGTCATTGGTCCTCTGTACCGGCTATGCGTTTATCCAGTTCACCGGCTTAAACCACGGTTACTGGATACTCCTGACCAGCCTGTTTGTCTGCCAGCCGAACTATAACGCCACCCGTCATCGACTCGCGCTGAGGATTATCGGTACCCTGATCGGGGTGGCCATAGGCCTGCCGATATTACTGCTCGTGCCATCGGTTGAAGGCCAACTGCTGCTCATTGTTCTGACCGGCGTGCTGTTCTTTGCTTTTCGCAACGTGCAGTATGCCCACGCGACGATGTTCATCACCCTGCTGGTTCTGCTGTGCTTTAACCTGCTAGGCGAAGGTTTCGAGGTCGCGCTGCCGCGTATTTTCGATACGCTGATTGGCTGTGCTATCGCCTGGGCGGCGGTGAGCTTTATCTGGCCAGACTGGAAGTTCCGCAATCTGCCACGGGCGCTGGATCAGGCTATCAACGCCAACTGCCGCTACCTCGATGCCATCCTCGAGCAATATCACCAGGGACGCGATAACCGCCTGGCCTATCGCGTTGCCCGCCGCGATGCCCATAGCCGGGATGGTGAACTGGCATCTGTGGTATCAAACCTGTCGACGGAACCGCGGGCTAACTCAGCCATGCGCGAAACGGCATTCCGTTTACTTTGCCTGAACCATACCTTTACCAGCTATATTTCCGCACTCGGTGCGCACCGGGAAAAACTCACGACTGCGGAAATTCTCGCCCTGCTTGATGATGCCGTCTGCTACGTTGATGATGCGCTGCACCACACGCCTGCCGACGAACAGCGGGTGCAGCAGGCGCTTAATAGTTTGCAGACCCGGATCCAACATCTTGAGCCCCGGGCTGACAGCAAAGAGCCGCTGGTGCTGCAGCAAATTGGTCTGCTGCTGGCGCTGTTGCCGGAAATCTGTAGGTTGCAAAAGCAGGTTGCGGTTCAACCCGAGTAAAGATCGATATTTTTGTGCTGGCTGCCGGCCCATACCTTAAGCTCCTGACGCCGCTGCGTCGGGAGCGCTGCGGAATGCACTCCGGCAATAGCCCCTTCCAGCGCATAGAGAACATTCAACGTAAGTGCTTTGTTTGATTCCCGCAATTTCAACCAGACTTTCTCCGCACCAAACTGACGGAGCATTTTTTCATCGCTCACGCCTGCGTTAATCAACAGCAGCTCCATATGAAAACTGATATTCGGGAGATCTTTTAATCTTCCGGACGCATGCTGTAGACGCTTTTCATTGCGTGCACTTTGTAATGAGGACGCCGACAGATTGAAAAGCGTTTTACTATCACCCCAGAGGGTCTCGTCAACCTGATAATATTTCAGTAAGACCGGGCGACCATTTTTTCGCATCGTCAAGAGTGGAGTGGCATGCACAACGCGATATTCCGCGCTCTGCTCACAAATTTTAAGATAGATTTCGCCCTCGGCGACCATGGCAAAAACGGTATCGTCTATGGCAAGGCTGTAGCCGCCAAAGAGCGGGCGACAGCTTATTTTGCCGAGTGGAGATAAACATTCCTGGAGTTGATGGAACCGTAAAGATGACATTTTCTTCATGATTATTCCTTTGTTAATCATGTAAATAGAAGATTATTTGTTAACGGATCCGTTAATATAGAAAATAAGTGACTTCGTATATTGCAGCAAGATGATTTTTACACTGTTCAACATTTAATCATCATTTTGCGAGGGGCTTTCAGAAAACAGTCTGGCGGGAATACCCGATATATAAGTAATAAATACGCCAGCCCTGCTCACTGAAATGCCGGTGAATAGTTTGGCAAGCCGCATGGTAAATTGGGCAATGTGCATATAGCGCTGGACCAGGCGCTTGGCTTGCGCCACGACGATTGGTGATAAGAATCGCGCTCTCCGCTCTCCCCACCAGAACGCTCAGGCGCGGAATCGACAAAAATCATGTACAATTTTCAACCAATGAAGCGATAAATGAGGTTGATCTTTTCCCCTGCTGGATATACTGTATATTCATACAGTAACCCACAGGCGGGATAGACTATGTTTACTTCAGCTTACGCAAATCGTTCATCACTGACTTCTGCTTCAGTACGTCGCCCTTCACATGACGTTGTCGAACAACCGGCCAGCGGGCTGATCAGTGAAATTGTCTACCGTGAAGATCAACCGATGATGACACAATTACTCCTGCTACCTTTATTACAGCAGCTCGGCCAGCAGTCACGCTGGCAGCTCTGGCTGACGCCGAAGCAGAAATTGAGTCGCGAATGGGTTCAGTCTTCCGGATTACCGCTGTCGAAGGTTATGCAGATTAATCAGCTCTCCCCTTTCAACACCGTCGAGTCGATGATCCGCGCGCTGCGCACTGGGAATTACAGTGTGGTGATTGGCTGGCTGGCAGATGAGCTGGCGGCAGAAGAGCATGAACGCCTGGCCATTGCCGCACAAGAGGGTAATGCAATGGGGTTTATCATGCGGCCGGTTGGAAATACGAACCAGGCTGGGAGACAACTCAGCGGGCTAAAAATTCACTCGAATTTGTATCATTAAGCCAAATTAGGATTAATCCTGGAATTTTTTTTGCTTACAACAATACCCTTTTTAAAACAGGGTGATTTGTAGCGGAATGCCTGTCTGATGCGGTTTCGCGGCTTTATTTGGTGAATAAAAATTAACCATATTTGTTAAATCTTGTGTACACAACCCTTTTTTTTCATATGCCTGACGGAGTTCACACTTGTAAGTTTCGAACTAAGTTGTAGACTTTACATCGCCAGGGGTGATCGGCTTACGCTGCATGTATCAGCATAGTTAACAACAAGTCACGCCCCGGGTGAAGGATTTAACCGTGAGGTCTTTTGTAACTTCATGGCGAATTTTGGATGATAATGAGGCGCAAAAAATGAAAAAGACAGCTATCGCGATTGCAGTGGCACTGGCTGGCTTCGCTACCGTAGCGCAGGCCGCACCGAAAGATAACACCTGGTATGCAGGTGGTAAACTGGGCTGGTCCCAGTATCACGATACCGGTTTCTACGGTAACGGTTTCCAGAACAACAACGGCCCGACCCGTAACGATCAGCTGGGTGCTGGTGCGTTCGGTGGTTATCAGGTTAACCCGTACCTCGGTTTTGAAATGGGTTACGACTGGCTGGGCCGTATGGCTTATAAAGGCAGCGTAGACAACGGCGCTTTCAAAGCTCAGGGCGTTCAGCTGACTGCTAAACTGGGTTACCCGATCACTGACGATCTGGATATCTATACCCGTCTGGGTGGTATGGTCTGGCGTGCAGATGCTGACGGCAACTACGGTTCTACCGGCGTATCCCGCAGCGAACACGACACTGGCGTATCCCCGGTATTTGCTGGTGGTTTAGAGTGGGCTGTTACTCGTGACATCGCTACCCGTCTGGAATACCAGTGGGTTAACAACATCGGTGACGCAGGTACCGTTGGCGCGCGTCCTGACAACGGCATGCTGAGCCTGGGTGTTTCTTACCGTTTCGGTCAGGAAGAAGCAGCTCCGGTTGTTGCTCCGGCACCGGCACCGGCTCCGGAAGTGACGACTAAGCACTTCACTCTGAAGTCTGACGTTCTGTTCAACTTCAACAAATCTACCCTGAAACCGGAAGGTCAGCAGGCACTGGATCAGCTGTACACTCAGCTGAGCAACATGGATCCGAAAGACGGTTCTGCAGTGGTTCTGGGCTACACCGACCGTATCGGTTCTGACGCTTACAACCAGCAGCTGTCTGAGAAACGTGCTCAGTCCGTTGTTGATTACCTGGTATCTAAAGGTATCCCGGCTGGCAAAATCTCCGCACGTGGTATGGGTGAATCCAACCCGGTTACCGGCAATACCTGTGACAACGTGAAAGCTCGCGCTGCACTGATCGACTGCCTGGGCCCAGATCGTCGCGTAGAGATCGAAGTTAAAGGTTACAAAGACGTAGTAACTCAGCCGCAGGCTTAAGTTTTACTACCGATAAAAAACCCCGCTTTTGCGGGGTTTTTTTTGGACTTATTTCTGGCATCAACACATAGCCTGCCCGATACTGTCTCGCCCTGTCCTCTGCAGCTACTCTTTCCCCAACAGCACCTGTAAATCATGCTTCAGGCTGGACATTTTACTGGCGTACTTCTCTTTATGCTCGGCGTCTTCAATCAACTGTACGATGGTTTCAGACAGGGTTTTCCCACGCCGCTGCGCGAGTCCCGCCAGGCGCTGCCAGACGATAAACTCCAGGTCGATCGATTTTTTACGCGTGTGCAGATGCTCAGCGTTGAAGTGCCGTTTCCGACGCGCGCGGATTGTCTGCTTCATCCGGTTCATTAACTCCGGATTCATATGCTGCTCAATCCAGGTATGCACCAGAACAGGTTCATTTTCGAGCGTCAGTAAGACATCGACCGCGGCTTTCGCTGCGCTGGCTTCAATGTAGCGGGTAATCAGCTCACCTTCCCGGTGCTTTTTTACCAGATATTTCCATTTCCAGCCGCTTTCAAGATTTTCCAGTTGTTGATATTTCATTGCGATCTCAATGTGACCGTGTAACTCATTTCAGGATATCAGTTTTTTCCCAATGTGCTGAGAATAAATCATCATTCGTGATGCAGGTAACCCGGTAATCATCACGGCAAACGCAATCCCCCGTGTGCTCAGACGCAGCATCAGGTATAATCGCGCGTTTTACATCTGACTAAAAAACAGCGACTTTGACCATTACGAAACTTACCCGAAACGACCTTGCTCCTGATACGGAAAGTTATCAGGCGCTGTTTGCACAAGCCGATTTAGCTCAGGCAGAAGATGGCCTCTCCGGCGAACTGCAGCCCCGTTTATTCTATGGTCTGGAGCAGCTTCTGGTGACTCCGACCATCTCGCCATTCATGCTGGTGAAAGCCCCGGAAGAACCGGAGTACCTGCAGTGGCTGGCGACGGAAACGCGAACCTTACATGAGCCTGCCGCACCGCTCTACGGTGTGCGCTATCAGGTCAATGGCGGCAACGTCACCCTCACCCCGGCTAAAGATGCCGACGATAATTTTGCCAGCTCCGCACCGGTTGAATCTGCCGACTGGATAGAAGCAGAGCAGCTCTTTGGCTGCGTACGGCAATTCAACGGCGAAATCACTCTCCAGCCAGGACTGGTGCACCGGGCCAACGGCGGCGTACTGATTATCTCTCTGCGCGCGTTACTCGCTCAACCGCTGCTCTGGATGCGCCTGAAAAGCATGGTCGCCCGCCAGCGCTTTGACTGGCTGTCCATTGACGAGTCTCGTCCTCTGCCGGTCGCGATTCCCTCTATGCCGCTCAGCCTGAAGGTGATTCTGGTTGGGGAGCGTGATTCATTGGCCGATTTCCAGGAGATGGAGCCCGAACTCTCCGCTCAGGCGATTTACAGCGAATACGAAGAGAATCTACAGATTGCCGATGCGGATACGCTCAAGCTGTGGTGTCAGTGGGTCGGGAAAAACGCGCAGCAGCTCGGACTACCGGAACTGGCCGCTGACGCCTGGCCCCTGTTGATTCAGGAAGCCGCGCGTTATACCGGCGATCAGGAGACATTACCGCTGTGCCCGCTCTGGATAGCCCGTCAGCTGCGAGAAGCAGCGGCGTTCTGCGAAGGTGGGCAGATCACCGCGGAAGAGATGCAAACCATGCTGGCCCGGCGCGAGTGGCGTGAAGGCTATCTCGCCGAGCGGATTCAGGATGAAATCCTGCAAGAGCAGATAATGATTGAAACCGAAGGCGAATGCATCGGCCAGATTAACGCCTTGTCGGTCATCGAATTCCCCGGACATCCGCGTCCGTTTGGCGAACCGTCTCGCATCAGCTGCGTCGTACACATCGGTGACGGTGAGTTCATCGACGTTGAACGTAAGGCGGAGCTGGGTGGCAACATCCATGCCAAAGGCATGATGATCATGCAGGCGTTCCTGATGTCCGAGCTGGAGCTCGAACAGCAGCTCCCCTTCACGGCTTCGCTGACCTTCGAACAATCCTACAGTGAAGTCGACGGCGACAGCGCCTCGATGGCCGAGCTATGTGCGCTAATCAGTGCTCTCGCCGGCGTACCGATTAATCAGAGCATTGCCATTACCGGTTCCGTCGATCAGTTTGGTCGCGTGCAGCCGGTAGGCGGCCTTAATGAGAAGATCGAAGGCTTTTTCACCATTTGCCAGCAGCGCGGATTAACCGGTAAGCAAGGGGTCATTATTCCTGCGGCAAATATCCGCCACCTGAGTCTGGCAGCAGAACTCCGGCAGGCCGTCGCTGACGAGCAGTTTTTCATCTGGGCGGTGGAAGATGTCACGGAAGCGCTGCCGGTTCTGACCCAGCTGCTATGGGATGGCGAAGGGCAAACTTTACGGCAAACCATCCAGGAACGGATCGCGCAGGCGACGCAGCAAGAGAGTCGTCATCGTTTTCCGTGGCCGCTACGCTGGTTAGGTGGTTCAGGTTCTAACTGATCGGACTTGTTCAGCTTACACGTGTTAGCTATCCTGCGTCCCGAACTCAAAATAAGGCTTACTGAAAACATGGTAGATAAACGCGAATCCTATACGAAAGAAGACCTTCTTGCCTCTGGCCGTGGTGAACTGTTTGGCGCAAAAGGCCCACAGTTACCCGCGCCGAATATGCTGATGATGGACCGCGTCATCAAAATGACTGAGACGGGTGGTAACTACGATAAAGGTTATGTTGAAGCAGAACTCGATATTAACCCGGACCTGTGGTTCTTCGGTTGCCACTTTATCGGCGATCCGGTTATGCCTGGCTGTCTGGGGCTGGATGCCATGTGGCAGCTGGTAGGCTTCTATCTGGGCTGGCTCGGTGGCGAAGGCAAAGGCCGCGCGCTGGGAGTTGGCGAGGTGAAATTCACCGGCCAGGTACTGCCGACGGCAAAGAAAGTCACTTACCGTATTCACTTCAAACGCGTTGTTAACCGTCGTCTGATTATGGGCCTGGCGGATGGTGAAGTGCTGGTTGACGATCGTCTGATCTACACCGCAAACGATCTGAAAGTGGGTCTGTTCCAGGATACGTCCGCATTCTGATAAGCAGCAATGCTTGAAAAAGGCGAAGCCCCCGCTCTGCGGAGGCTTCTTTTTTTAAAGAGACAGTCAGGCAGTTTGTACCCTGTCCTCCATGGCTTCTCGCCAGCCTCCTAGCCAGTAGGACCTTTGGTTCAAGGTCTGGTAGGGACACATTTCTTTCGATCTTCCGGTTATCCCGGCCTGGTATCCACGTTGATGTGCCCGTTCCAGGCGATCTCGTTTTTGTCTCTTCATGCCTCGTTTCCCTCATTATTTGATCTGGTGGAAAAGAAAACAGTGGTCACTAAATATGCAACCACGGTTAACGAATACCGCGAATCAGAGGCAACGTCAATGCGCAAAATTCACGCCATTGTCATAATTGTGAGCTACATGAAAATTCATTTGTACAAAAAATGTGAACCGGCACAAGTAACGATCTGACGAGACAAATAAAAAACCGCGGGGGTTTTTCAGTCCACCGCGGCGCTTCATTTTCATTCATTTTACTTATGGCAGGCGATTCAATTCGCTGGCAATTGCCGTGGCTTCCTGAGACCAGGCCTGAGCCAGAGTCTTCACCATCGCATCATAGCCATCCTGCTGCTGCTTAAGCTCAATATTGAACGGGCGCTTAATCAGCTGACCCTGGTGCTTCAGCAACCACTCACCGCTAACGATGACCCGGCCATCGTAACGGCCATGGAAGCCATTAACCGCCACATTGAGCGTATCCTGTTCGCTGCCCAGAGGCTGCGAAGCAACCACCCAGCCCGGAAGCTGAGCACTCAGATTCGCCACCAGCGTGGTACGCAGCTGCTGATCGAGCGGGCTGGCCCACAGATTGTTATTGGCAATGACATACTGCACGTCACTGGTCTGATAGACCACCCCGTTGCCCGCCAGATAATCCGGGATGCTGACCTGTTCAACCCACAGCAGGTTTTTGCTTTGGTGGGCGGCGCTTTGTGCGCCGCTTTGTACAACCGGAAGCTGATAGTAGGTTTTATTTTCCCCACTGCTGCAGGCCGCCAACGCGCAGGCCGCAGCCACAATTAGCCATTTTTTCATTATTTTGCTCCCTTCGGCTGAGGATCTTTCTTATCCTTGGCCTCGAATACCAGCGCATTGCTCTTATCATTGAGCGTTTTCAGTACCGGCTGCAGTTCGCGAAGAACCTGATCCAGTCGCTGCATATCGGCCACCATTTTATTGTATGCCGCCGAGCCAGGCTGGAAGCCCTGCATACTGCGGTTCAGTTCGCGCAGCGTATTCTGCATATCGCCAGGAAGCTGCTGCATTGACGGGCTTGCCGCTATCTTGTTCAGGCTATCCAGCGTGGTCTGAACGTGCTGCATCGTTTTTTCACTTTGCGCCAGCGTGGTGGTCGCTTGTTCCAGCAGCGGGTTTATCGGCAGGTTGTTAATCTTATCCAGCGCTTCCATCAGACGCTGCTGGATCTGCGCCAGACCACCGCTGATTGTTGGAATGATCGGATAGGTTCCAAACTCCTGAATCTTGCCGCGCGGAGGCGCCTTCGGATAGAAGTCGAGATCGATATACAGCGCGCCGGTCACCAGGTTCCCTGTTTTCAGCGATCCCCGCAAGCCGCGATTAATCAGATCATCAATATGCGTACGGATATTTGGATCGCCGCCGAGCTGACTGATCAGCCGTTCTGGTTCAATACGGACTTCCACCGGGATGCGGTAGTCTTCATTCAGGTGCTGATACAGTCCTGGAATAAAGAACGGCACTTTCCCGACGGTACCCAGGCGAATTCCACGGAACTCGACCGGAGCTCCCGGCTGCAGCCCGCGCACGGAGTCTTTAAAGAACATGACGTAGTCAATATGCTGGGTAAAGACTGAATCCTGAATGCTCTTCTGATCGTCAAAGAGATGGTAGCCCGTTTTGTTCGCCACCGGCTCGCCCATATCCAGACCTTCCGGGATATCAAAGCTGACGCCGCCGCCGAACAGGGTCGCCAGCGATCCCATCTCCACGCGCATCCCGGATGAAGAAAGATCGACCGCAATACCGCTGTCTTTCCAGAAGCGGACGTTGGTTGTGACCAGACGATCGTTGGGCGCATTGATAAACAGCTGATAGGTGATCCTGCGCTTTTGGGCATCAAAGGAACTGGTTTCCACCGATCCAACGCGATAGCCACGGAAAAGTACCGGATCGCCAGGCGACAGCTGACCCGCTTTATTACTCTCCAGCAGGATACGGATCCCTTTTGCATCCGGTGAAGCCAGCGGCGGAGAATCCAGCAGCGGGAAACGGGCGGGTTCCCCACCTTTCGTCCCCGGCTGCAGTTCAATATACGCTCCGGACAGCAGCGTGCCGAGTCCACTGATCCCTTCACGTCCTACCTGCGGTTTGACGACCCAAAAAACGGAATCTTCATGCAACAGTTTCTTCATGCCGGCGTTCAGCCGGGCTTTAATCTCTACGTGCGTCAGATCGTCGGTCAACGTTGCGCTCTCGACTACCCCCACATCCACGCTGCGGCTTTTAATCCGGGTTTTCCCCCCTTCAATCCCTTCAGCGTTGGTGGTGATCAGCGTCACCTCCGGCCCTTGATGGCTGTAGTGATAAAAAAGAATCCACGCGCCGATTAGCACAGTGACGATGGGGAAGATCCACACGGGTGACCAGTTCTTCACCTTTTGCACTTTCGCTTCTCCGCTCTTATTTTCCATGCTGCTGCATTTCCTCATGGCTTGAATCTGGTTCACGGTCCCACAACAAACGAGGGTCAAAGGTCATGGCTGAGAACATTGTCATGACAACAACGAGCGCAAACATCACCGCCCCGATCGCAGGATAGATACTCATCAACCCTCCCATGCGCACCAGCGCCGAGAGCACAGCGATGACAAAAACATCAATCATTGACCAGCGGCCAACAAACTCCACAATTTCGTAAATCAGGTGCATGCGCTCCGAATCACGCTGCCCGTTACCGTTAGCGTTCCAGCACAGCCAGGCAATGGCGAGCATTTTCAGCGTCGGTACCATAATACTGGCAATAAATATCACCAGCGCCACCGGGTATGAACCTTCACTCCACAGCAGGATCACCCCTGCCATAATCGTTGACGGCAATTTATCGCCCAGTAAATCGGTAATCATGATCGGCATGATATTAGCGGGCAGATAAAGGACGCATGAGGTCAGCAGCAGGGCCAGCGTCCACTGCAGGCTATGTTTGCGTCGCGCGGTACCTTTTGTCTGACAGCGGGGACAAACGGCTTCATCAGCGGGCAAAACCGCGGTACAGCACGAACATGAACGGAGTCCCTGGCGGATCCCCGTCACGCCGATCTTCAGCGGCTGCGTCACCGCCGGCATCGGGGCAATATCGTCCCACAACCAGCGTCGGTCTACGCACTGCAGCGCTCGCAGCTGCAGCATGCAGAACAGACACCAGGGAGCGAAGCTTAAGCCGACGCCGATATCACCGTATGCCATCAGCTTGACGAAGCTCACCAGCACCCCGGCGAGGAAAATCTCCGCCATTCCCCAGGTTTTGAGGTGAAACAGAATGCGCGCCAGAAACGCCTTTAACGCGCGCGGCATATGGATGCGGTTGACCAGTAGCAGAATGGTGACCAGACAAAAAGCGGGCACCAGCTGTACGAAGAGTAAAAAGAAGGTGCCGAGGCTGGCGTAATCTTCGCTAAACAGCACCCCGGGGATTTCCAGCAGCTTGATTTCGCTGCTGAGACCGCTCACCTGCATATCCACGAAGGGAAACAGGTTGGCCAACAGCAGCATAAATAATGCCACCAGCGCATAGGCTGTAGGACGCTGCCGGGGCGCGTCCCACGAAGTTGTCAGCGTCGTGCCACAGCGCGGGCATACGGCTTTCTGGCGATGCTCCAGCTGCGGCAAAGCCACCAGCAAATCACATTGTGGGCACAGAATATGCCGCGCAGCATGATGATGATCGCACATGAAAACTCCTCAGCTTATGCGCCGTTTTTTAATCCTTCGAGATATTCCCAGCGTTCAAAGGCTGTTTCCAGCGCCTGTTCCGCCTCGGCCAGCTGTGCCAGCACCTGCTGTGTATGATCATGGGACTGGCCAAAGAAAGAAGGATCGGCAACCTGTTCCTGCAGCGTTTGCAGTTGGGTTTCCAGTTCTTCGAGCCGTTGCGGCAACTGTTCCAGTTCGCGCTGCAGGTTATAGCTTAGTTTGCCTGACGCTCGTTTGACACTTTCTGCTTTCGGTTGAGCAGCTTCTACCGCTTTTTTGCTAATCTGCTGCTTTTGCGCCAGATACTGCGCTTGCTGACCGCGGGCGTCGTGATAGCCGCCGACGTATTGCCCGATGCGCCCTTCCCCTTCGAAGATCCAGCACTCGGTAACGGTATTATCGACGAATTGACGGTCGTGGCTGACCAGCATCACGGTGCCCTGATAGCCGTCGACCAGCTCTTCCAGCAGCTCGAGGGTCTCGACATCCAGATCGTTTGTCGGTTCATCGAGGATCAGCAGGTTGCTCGGCTTCAGGAACAGACGCGCCAGCAGCAGGCGGTTACGCTCACCGCCGGACAGCGCGCGAACCGGTGTCATCGCGCGTTTCGGATGGAACATGAAGTCCTGCAGGTAGCCCAGAACGTGACGCGGCTTGCCGTTGACCATCACTTCCTGCTTGCCTTCCGCAAGGTTGTCCATCACCGTTTTATCCGGGTCAAGCTCCGCGCGGTGCTGGTCGAAGTAGGCCACTTCCAGCTTGGTCCCGACGTGAATACGCCCGCTATCCGCCTTCAGCTGACCAAGCATCAATTTCAGCAGCGTGGTTTTCCCACAGCCGTTTGGACCAATCAGGGCGATTTTGTCACCGCGCTGGATCTGGGCGCTGAAATCTTTAATCAGGACCTTGCCATCAACCTGGTAGTTGACGTTCTCCATTTCGAAGACAATCTTACCCGAGCGAGCAGCCTCTTCGACCTGCATCTTCGCGCTGCCCATCACTTCACGGCGCTCGCCACGTTCGCGGCGCATGGCTTTCAGTGCCCGCACCCGCCCTTCGTTACGGGTACGACGCGCTTTGATCCCCTGACGGATCCACACCTCTTCCTGCGCCAGTTTACGATCGAATTCCGCATTCTGGAGCTCTTCGACGCGCAGCGCTTCTTCTTTATCCAGCAGATACTGATCGTAGTTCCCCGGGTAGGTCACCAGCTTGCCGCGATCGAGATCGACAATCCGCGTCGCCATGTTGCGAATAAAGGAACGGTCGTGCGAGATGAAAATAATGGTCCCTTTGAAGGTCTTGAGGAAACCTTCCAGCCAGTCAATGGTTTCAATATCCAGGTGGTTGGTCGGTTCATCGAGCAGCAGCACGCGCGGCCCGCTGACCAGGGCACGGCCGAGAGCCGCTTTACGCAGCCAGCCGCCGGAAAGCGAGGAGAGCTCGGCGTTGGGATCGAGATTAAGCTGCTCCAGCACTTCGTTAATACGGCTATCGAGCTGCCACAGCCCTAAATTATCCAGTTGCTCCTGCAGACGCGCCAGTTCATTCAGGTTCTTGTCGCTCGGGTCGGTCATTACCAACTGCGAAACATCGTGATAGCCTTTGAGGTAGGCCGCCTGCTCGGCGATACCTTCCGCAACGAAATCATAGACGGTTCCGGTCACATTGCGCGGCGGATCCTGCTGCAGTCGCGCGACCACCAGATCCTGCTCATAAATAATGCGCCCGTCATCCAGCCCCTGCTCCCGGTTAAGGATTTTCATCAGGGTGGATTTGCCCGCGCCGTTACGCCCGACCAGACAGACGCGCTCGTTATCTTCGATATGCAACTCGGCATTATCCAGCAGCGGAGAGTCGCTGAAGGAGAGCCAGGCACCATGCATACTAATTAATGACATTCTTTATTCCTTTCAGGCTGCAGTAATCAGCCAGCAGTTGTGGATCTGACGGTTACGGGCGAAATCCTGAGACAGCGTTTTTTGGGTAATTTCTTGCGCTTTCAGCCCCAGTTGCGCCAGCCCGTCATGATCCATACGGAAACCGCGTTTGTTATTCGAGAACATAATCGTGCCGCCTTTGCGCAGCAGACGTTTGAGATCGGTCATCAGACGCAGATGGTCGCGCTGCACGTCGAAGGCATCTTCCATGCGTTTTGAGTTAGAGAACGTCGGCGGATCGATAAAGATCAGATCGAACTGTTCATCGCTCTCGCGCAGCCAGCCCAGCACGTCAGCCTGCATCAGACGATGCGCGCGTCCGGTTAAGCCGTTGAGGCGCAGGTTACGTTCGGCCCATTCGAGATAAGTACGCGACATATCGACGGTGGTCGTCGAACGCGCCCCGCCAAGGCCGGCATGAACGCTGGCGCTGCCGGTGTAGGCGAAGAGGTTGAGGAAGTCCTTGCCTTTACTCATCTGGCCCAGCATGCGACGCGCAATACGGTGGTCAAGGAACAGACCGGTATCCAGATAGTCGGTCAGGTTGACCCACAGACGCGCGTTATACTCCTGAACCTCGAGGAAATCGCCCTTCTCGGCCATTTTCTGATACTGGTTTTTCCCTTTCTGCCGCTCGCGGGTTTTCAACACCAGCTTATTCGGCGCAATGCCAAGCACGGAGATCGTTGCCGCGATAATATCGAACAGACGCTGACGCGCTTTATGCGCATCAACCGTCTTCGGCGGCGCATACTCCTGTACCACAACCCACTCGCCGTAGCGGTCGATCGCGACGTTATACTCCGGCAAATCGGCATCATACAGGCGGTAACACTCAATCCCTTCCTGACGCGCCCATTTCTCGTATTTCTTCAGATTTTTGCGCAGACGGTTAGCGAAATCTTCCGCCAGGGAGACCGCGCCGCTGCCGTCGTTTTCCGCCAGATGGTAGTTCTTCTGTACGCAGTCCAGCGGGCCATTCTTGGCTTTAAACTGCTTGTCTGCGCGCAATTGCAGGCAGCTCAGAAGCTCCGGCGAAGCGCTGAACAGCGACAGGTTCCAGCCGCCAAACTGGGTTTTCATCGTCCGCCCAAGCAGGCTATGCAGGGCAATCAGCGCCGGCTCGCTTTCAAGACGTTCGCCGTACGGCGGGTTGCTGATAACGGTTCCGTACGGGCCTTTTGGCAGCGGATTGCTGAGTTGGGCGACATCTTTCGCTTCAAATGCGATCAGTTCGCCGACGCCCGCGCGACGGGCGTTGCTGCGCGCGCGTTCAATGACGCGGGCATCGACGTCAGAACCATAGAAACGCGACTCATAGGCCGCCAGCCCTTTACGTGCTCGGGTCTGCGCTTCGGCCTTCACCTCTTTCCAGACCGCGTCATCATGCTGCAGCCAGCCGTTGAAGCCCCAGTGACCGCGATGCAGGCCCGGCGCACGATCGGTCGCCAGCATGGCGGCTTCAATCAGCAGCGTACCGGAACCGCACATTGGATCGAGCAGCGGCGTCCCCGGAACCCAGCCAGAGCGCATGACGATCGCCGAAGCGAGCGTCTCTTTGATCGGCGCCATGCCGGTGCCGTCGCGGTAGCCGCGCAGATGCAGACCTTCGCCGCTAAGATCGAGTGAAATGTGCGCCGTTTCTTTATTCAGCCAGACATTAATCCGCAGATCGGGGTTTTCACGATCGACGTTGGGTCGCGGCAGATTTTTACGCGTGAAGCTATCGACGATCGCATCTTTAACCTTTAACGCCCCGTACTGACTGTTGCGAATCTCATCGTTCAGCCCGCTAAAATGAACGGCGAAGGTGGCGTCAGGGGTGAAAATCTCCGTCCACGGAATGGCCTGCACACCGAGGTACAGATCCAGGTCGCTATACACGCTACACTGGCCCAGCGGCAGCATGATGCGCGAAGCCAGTCGGCTCCACATCAGGCTTTGATACAGCAGGCGCGTATCTCCCTGAAAATGGACCCCGCCCTGGACTACCTGGCAGTCCACCGCGCCAAGTGCTTCCAGTTCAGTTTTTAACAGCTCTTCAAGGCCACGAGCCGTACTGGCAAACAGAGAATTCATATCGTCACTTTTACTAAAAGAAAATTGTTGCGCATTATAGCCAATATGCGCCTCATGTCATAAAGTTAAAGGCTTATTTTTAAGCCCAGAGGCAGCGCATGCTAACGCTATCGCGACTTTTTATTCATCCCGTCAAATCCATGCGTGGAATTGGTCTGACGCACGCGTTTGCCGATATCAGCGGCCTGGCCTTCGATCGCGCCTTTATGGTGACGGAAACCGATGGCACCTTTATTACCGCC
This sequence comes from Klebsiella planticola ATCC 33531, assembly GCF_000735435.1. Taxonomy (GTDB): domain Bacteria; phylum Pseudomonadota; class Gammaproteobacteria; order Enterobacterales; family Enterobacteriaceae; genus Klebsiella; species Klebsiella planticola. Next base: position 70,465 of record NZ_JMPP01000055.1, read on the forward strand.
CGTCAGTTTCCGCAGATGGTGAAGTTTACGCCATCTCCGCTGTACGACGGTATTCATCTGACGGCGGTAGACGGCAGCAGCGCGGTGGTGCGCTTCAGCGATTTTTCGGCGCAGGAGGAGCCTACCGAGGTATGGGGGAATCACTTCACCGCGCTGATCGCTCCACCATCGGTCAACCAGTGGCTCAGCGGTTTCTTTAACCGCGATGTTCAGCTCCGCTGGTTAGGACCCCGCCTCACCCGGCGGGTGAAGCGCCACGATGCCGTCCCACTCACCTTCGCCGATGGTTTCCCCTATCTGCTGGCTAACGAAGCCTCACTGCGCGATCTGCAAAAACGCTGTCCGGCCAGCGTGCGAATGGAACAGTTTCGCCCTAACCTGGTGGTGACCGGTGCGGCGGCCTGGGAAGAGGATACCTGGAAAGTGATTCGCATCGGTGACGTGGTTTTTGACGTAGCAAAACCCTGCAGCCGCTGCGTGCTGACTACCGTCAGTCCGGAACGGGGGAAAAAGCATCCTTCCGGTGAACCGCTGGCCACGCTGCAACGGTTCCGCACCGCGCTGGATAGCGGCGATGTCGATTTTGGACAAAACCTGATTGCCCGCAACAGCGGCGTAGTGCGCGTGGGCGATGAAGTGGAAGTGCTGACTCGCGGCCCGGCAAAAGCCTATGGCGCAGGCGAGAGCGACGATACGCCCGCGGTTGTCGCACAGCCGGATGCCGTCATTGAAATTGAATGGCAGGGGCAGCGGTTTAGCGGCAATAATCAGCAGGTATTGCTGGAGCAGCTGGAGCAAAAAGGCATTCGAATCCCCTACTCTTGTCGGGCGGGGATTTGCGGCAGCTGCCGCATCAGACTGGAAGAAGGCGAGGTCAGCCCGTTGAAGAAAAACGCGGTCGCTGACGATGGCACGATTCTGTGCTGTAGCTGTATACCGAAAACGGCCTTACGGCTGGCGCCTTAGCGCGTTTTAAACCGCCTGACCCAGGCTGTAGCTGGTCATACCCTGTGCCGGTTGCAGCCTGTCGTTCATGATTTTAATCACATCCCCCAGCTGCATGACTCGCCCGGCGACCGTCACGCCCGGCTGAGCCAACAGACAGAGCGCGGCATTTTCACCCGGCTCAACCACCAGCAGATTAACCTGCTGTCCGCTATCGCTGAGCCAGGCGCTGGCGGCGTCGCCGGTGGCAGGCTGCCAGGAGACTTCATGCGTTGTGAAGTGCCAGCTCTTTGGCATCTGCGGTTTCAGGAAGCGAATGGCGACCAGCGCATTGAGAACTAATTCCGCGCGCTGCTCTTTCGATAACTCGATATCGCGACATTTTTCTTCAAAAGAGAAATACAGTGCGGCATCGTCGACACAGAATCCGGAAGGTGAGAAGGCATCGGGCGTCAACATCCGACGCGCAAACCGCGAACGGAACAACATACCATTGGCCAAATCGAGCATCATACGATCGTGCTCTTCATCGTAATACCAACGCCAGTTATCGTCAGGTTTAATTCGCATCGTTCCCCCGTCCTCTTTCCCGTGCATCTCTTATGCAATAGCATCCTGCAACAGAATAATTTCCAAAATTAAGAAAAGACTAAAATGTCTAAATAAGCAACAATGAAGGAATATAAAACAACCAGGGCCGGAAATAAAGCCCTGGGGGGGATCAGAGGAGGAAAAGATTAGATATGGGTAACAATTTCTTTAATCAGCGGAGGGCCTTTAAAAATAAATCCGGAATAAATCTGGACAAGGCTTGCACCGGCGGCGATTTTTTCCCGTGCGGCGATCACCGAGTCAATCCCTCCGACTCCGATAATCGGCAAACGACCGTTTAATTCTGTCGCCAGCATACGGATAATTTCCGTACTCTTTAATTGTAATGGACGACCGCTGAGGCCACCGGTTTCATCACAGAATTTCATTCCCTGGACCAGCGAACGATCGAGAGTAGTATTGGTGGCAATGACCCCATCAATATTATGACGAACTAAACTATCGGCCACCTGGATCAATTCCTCAAGAGAAAGATCCGGGGCGATCTTCACAGCGACTGGGACATATTTCTGATGCTTTTGCTGCAGCTCAAGCTGCTTATTTTTAATACCAGAGAGTAAATCATCCAGGGCATCGCCGTATTGTAAGGTACGCAGCCCTGGGGTATTCGGTGAAGAGATATTAATGGCGATATAGCCGGCATACGGATAGACTTTTTCCATACAAATCAGATAATCATCTTTACCCTGCTCAACCGGCGTATCTTTATTCTTACCGATATTAATACCGAGAATACCGTCAAAATGCGCCTTTTTAACGTTCTCAACCAGGTTATCAACGCCGTGGTTATTAAAGCCCATGCGGTTGATCAAACCTTCGGCATCCACCAGACGGAAGATCCTCGGCTTATCGTTCCCCGGCTGCGGACGCGGCGTTACGGTACCAATTTCAATGGAGCCAAAACCCATGGCGCCGAGCGCATCAATGCACTCGCCGTTCTTGTCCAGCCCAGCGGCCAGACCCAGCGGATTTTTAAACGTGAGACCCATGCAGGTGACCGGTTTGGACGGCACCTTCTGACGGACCAGCATTTCCAGCGGCGTACCTGATACGCGACGTAATTGTTGAAAAGTAACTTCATGAGCGCGCTCAGGATCGAGCTGAAAAAGGGCTTTACGAACGAAGGGGTAGTACATGAACTCTCCTGGATTCCCGGTGTGCAAACCGGGGGCGTATTATGTTCGATTGACGCCTGAAAGGGAATTGACCTACGACAAAAAATCTCGCATCCAACGCAAACGTTTACTTTTCGCCCCCGCGTTATGCAATTTCTGACAAAACAAGGGTGGAAAAATCATTTAGGGAAATAAATCGGCTCTGTCACACTGCCAGCAAATGTTATCAATTATAGATAAATGCAAACATTTGGTTATAAGGAGAGAGAAGATGCGTGTCATTACACTTGCGGGCAGTCCGCGTTACCCTTCCCGTTCCAGCGCGCTTCTGGAATATGCCAGAGAGACGCTCTCCGCGGCAGATGTTGAAGTCTGCCACTGGCATTTGCAAAATTTTGCTCCGGAAGACCTGCTGTATGCTCGCTTCGATAACCCGGCATTACATACGCTGAATGAACAGCTGGCAGGCGCCGATGGGCTTATCATCGCTACCCCGGTCTATAAGGCCTCTTTTTCCGGCGCGCTGAAGACGCTGCTCGACCTGCTCCCGGAACGGGCGCTGGAGGGGAAAATCGTCCTGCCGCTGGCCACCGGCGGCACGATCGCCCACATGCTGGCGGTGGATTATGCGCTGAAACCGGTGCTCAACGCCCTGAAAGCGCAGGAGATTCTGCACGGAGTATTCGCCGACGATAGCCAGGTCACCGACTATCAACATAAGCCGCAGTTTACGCCTAATCTGCAGGGACGCCTCGACCTGGCGCTGGAGACCTTCTGGCAGGCGCTGCACCGCCCGACCAGCCGCGCTCCCGCGCTCAAGACCCTCCGCGGGGTGGAACATGCCTAACCTTTTCAGGACCCTCGCGCTGAGCGGGTTGCTGACGCTATCGGCCCTGAGCCATGCGGCACAATCCGCGCCGGACGCGCTGCGCATCGGCTACCAAAAAGGCAGCGTCAGTATGGTGCTGGCTAAAAGCCATCAACTGCTGGAGAAACGCTACCCGAACAGCAAAATCACCTGGGTAGAATTTCCCGCCGGTCCCCAGATGCTTGAAGCGCTAAACGTCGGCAGCATCGATCTGGGCAGTACCGGCGATATCCCACCGATTTTCGCCCAGGCCGCCGGTGCCGATCTGGTTTACGTCGGCGCGGAACCCCCGAAGCCAAAAGCGGAAGTGATTCTGGTCGCGGAAAACAGCCCGATCAAAACCGTCGCTGAACTGAAGGGCCGTAAGGTCGCGTTTCAGAAAGGCTCCAGCTCCCACAACCTGCTGCTAAGGGCATTACAGCAGGCAGGACTAAAATTCAGCGATATTCAGCCCGTTTATCTTGCCCCCGCGGACGCCCGCGCGGCGTTTCAACAGGGCAATGTTGATGCATGGGCTATCTGGGATCCCTACTATTCAGCCGCTCTGCAACAAGCGAGCGCCCGGGTGCTCAAAGACGGAACCGATCTGAAACAAACCGGCTCTTTCTATCTGGCTTCGCGCCCCTATGCAGAAAAGAACGGCGCCTTTATTAGCGGCGTGCTCGACACCTTCAGCCAGGCGGATGCCCTGACGCTGAGCCAACGTCCGCAAAGTATTACCCTGCTGGCCAAAACGATGGGCCTCCCTGAAACGGTGATCGCCAGCTATCTGGACCATCGGCCGCCGACCACCATTACTCCCGTCAGTGCCGAAACCGCCGCCCGGCAGCAGCAAACGGCCGATCTGTTCTACGAGAACAAACTGGTGCCGAAAAAAGTCGACATCCGTACCCGCATCTGGCAACCCGCAACCGCACAAGGAGCGAAATCATGAGTCTGAATATGTTCTGGTTTTTACCGACCCACGGTGATGGTCGCTACCTGGGGACTGAAGAGGGTGCCCGCCCGGTGGATTACGGCTATCTGCAGCAAATTGCGCAAACTGCGGACCGCCTCGGTTTTACCGGCGTCCTGATCCCGACCGGGCGCTCCTGCGAAGATGCGTGGCTGGTTGCCGCTTCAATGATTCCCGTCACCCAGCGCCTGAAATTTCTTGTTGCCCTGCGCCCGAGCGTGACCTCTCCGACTGTCGCCGCCCGCCAGGCCGCTACGCTCGACCGCCTGTCCAACGGTCGGGCGTTGTTTAACCTGGTCACCGGCAGCGATCCGCAGGAGCTCGCCGGTGACGGGGTTTTCCTCGACCATACCGAACGTTACGAAGCCTCTTCTGAATTTACTCATATCTGGCGCCGCCTGATGGAAGGCGAAACCGTGACCTTCAATGGAAAACACCAGCGGGTACGCGGTGCGAAGCTGCTGTTTCCGCCCCTGCAGCAGCCGCGCCCGCCGCTCTACTTTGGCGGATCGTCCGACGTGGCGCAGGATCTCGCCGCCGAGCAGGTCGATCTTTATCTCACCTGGGGAGAGCCCCCGGAGCAGGTGGCGGAAAAAATCGCCCAGGTGCGTGAAAAAGCCGCTCGTCACGGTCGTACGGTCCGTTTCGGTATTCGTCTGCATGTCATTGTCCGGGAAACCAATGAAGAAGCCTGGGAAGCGGCCGAAAGCCTCATCTCGCATCTGGATGACGACACCATTGCCCGGGCGCAGGCCGCCTTTGCCAAAACCGACTCCGTCGGACAGCAGCGGATGGCCGCGTTGCACAACGGACGGCGCGACAAGCTTGAAATCAGCCCTAACCTGTGGGCCGGCGTCGGGCTGGCACGCGGAGGTGCGGGAACCGCTCTGGTCGGCGATGCGGCTACCGTAGCCGAACGCATCAATGAATATGCGGCACTGGGTATCGATAGCTTTATCTTCTCCGGCTATCCGCACCTTGAAGAAGCTTATCGCGTCGGCGAACTGTTGTTCCCGCTGCTGGATGTCAATATCCCGTCGATTCCGCAGCCGCAACCTCTGCACCTGCAGGGCGAGGCGGTGGCCAACGAATTTATCCCGCGCAAAGTCGCACAAAGCTAAGGAGCACATCATGGCTACGTCTGCGCAAAAACTGCTGCTGCGGGTTGCCCCCTGGCTGCTGCCGGTGGGGACCGTCATTATCTGGCAGCTCGCCTCTTCCGTCGGCTGGTTATCCACCCGCATCCTCCCCTCTCCGGAGGGGGTGCTCAAGGCCTTCTGGACGCTTTCCGCCAGCGGCGAACTGTGGCAACACCTGGCCATCAGTTCATGGCGTGCTCTGCTGGGCTTCGCCATCGGCGGTTCCATCGGGCTGGTGCTGGGCCTGATAAGCGGATTGTCGCGTTGGGGAGAGCGTCTGCTGGATACCTCGATTCAGATGCTGCGTAACGTCCCGCATCTGGCGTTGATTCCGCTGGTTATTTTATGGTTCGGCATTGATGAAAGCGCCAAAATCTTCCTCGTCGCGCTGGGGACCATGTTCCCAATCTACATCAACACCTGGCACGGCATTCGCAATATCGATCGCGGACTGGTGGAAATGGCGCGTAGTTATGGCCTGTCCGGCTTCGCCCTGTTCCGCCATGTGATTCTGCCGGGGGCCCTGCCCTCGATAATGGTCGGCATCCGCTTTGCCCTCGGGCTGATGTGGTTAACGCTGATTGTGGCCGAAACCATCTCCGCTAACGCCGGTATTGGCTACCTGGCGATGAATGCGCGGGAGTTTTTACAAACGGATGTGGTGGTGGTCGCCATTATTCTGTATGCCATTCTTGGCAAACTGGCCGACTTCAGCGCGCAGCTGCTGGAACGCGTCTGGCTACGCTGGAACCCGGCTTATCATCTTCAGGAGGCCAACGCATGACTACTGCCCGTCTGAACCCAGGGATCCCGCTGTTGCTTAACGGCGTGACCAAACGCTACGGCGAAAATACCATTCTTAACGCACTGGATTTACATATTCCGACCGGGCAGTTTGTCGCGGTGGTCGGGCGCAGCGGCGGCGGCAAAAGTACCCTGCTGCGTCTGCTGGCCGGGCTCGAAAAACCCAACGCTGGCGAGCTGCTGGCCGGCTCAACGCCGCTGGCACAGGTCCAGGAAGACAGTCGCATGATGTTCCAGGACTCGCGGCTGCTGCCGTGGAAATCGGTGATAGACAACGTCGGTCTTGGATTGAAGGGCCAATGGCGTGATGCCGCCCTGCAGGCGCTGGCCAGCGTTGGCCTGGAAAACCGCGCCGGCGACTGGCCGGCTGCGCTCTCCGGCGGACAAAAACAGCGCGTTGCGCTGGCCCGCGCGCTGATTCATCGTCCTCGCCTGCTGCTTCTCGATGAACCGCTGGGTGCGCTGGATGCGTTAACCCGGCTGGAGATGCAGGATCTGATCGTCTCGCTGTGGGAGGAATACGGTTTTACCGTACTGCTGGTGACGCATGATGTGAGTGAGGCGGTGGCCATGGCTGACCGGGTGCTGTTGATTGAAGAAGGGAAAATTGGCCTCGATGTCGCCGTCGATATTCCACGACCGCGGCGGACCGGATCGGCCAGACTGGCTGAACTGGAAGCCGAGGTGCTGAACAGAGTGATGAAACGCGGTAAGAGCGAATCGGCGCCGCGCTTATTGAGCCACGGTTAAGCCAGCCCGGAGATCGCCCCGGCGGGGCGGTGCCTGGCGGGGCGACGGCCCGAGATTGTGAATAGCCCGGATAAGGCGCATCCGCGCCGTTATCCGGGATTCCTGCCCCGTTACGCCAGCGCCTTACTGATTTTCTCGAACAGATCCCCGGAGAGATTCTCCAGACCTTTCAACTGCTCCAGCGCCGCGCGCATCAGCGCCTGGCGTTTAGCATCGTAGCGTTTCAGTCGAATCAACGGTTCAATCAACCGGGACGCCACCTGCGGGTTGCGGCTGTTGAGTTCCGTCAGCATCTCCACCATGAACTGATAGCCGCTGCCATCTTCGGCGTGGAATGCCGCCGGGTTACTGCCGGCAAACGCGCCAATCAGCGAGCGTACGCGGTTCGGGTTGCTCATGCTAAACGAGCGGTGATTCAGCAGGCCGCGAACCGTCTCAAGAACATTGTCCGCCGGGCTGGTGGACTGCAGGATAAACCATTTATCCATGACCAGGCCGTCCTGGTGCCATTTGTCGTCATACTCCTGCATCAGGGTATCGCGGCAAGGCAGCTGCGCGGCGACCGCGGCCGACAGTGCAGCCAGCGCGTCGGTCATGTTGTCGGCCTGATGATACTGGGCGACGACCAGCTTATCCGCCAGCGCAACTTCACCAAACGCCAGATAGCGCAGGCAGGTATTGCGCAGTGAACGCTTGCCGATATCGGCGTGTTCCACGCGATAGCTCGCCAGCTTGTTGACGTTGTAAACCGCGAGGAACTCGTCCGCCAGCTCTTTTGCAAGCGTGCGGGTCAACGCTTCGCGAACCGCCGCAATGGCGATCGGGTCGATTATCGCAAACAGCTCAGCGATTTCATTGGCGGAAGGCAACGTCAGAATTTCAGCCGCCAGCGCCGGATCGATCTTCTCATCCAGCAAAATCGCACGGAACGCATCGGCGACGTGAACCGGCAGCGACAGCGGCTGGCCCTGCTGATGGCGGTTGACGTTCAGCTTGATGTAGGTTGCCAGCAGGCTCTGCGCGGCATCCCAGCGGGAGAAGTCGTTGCGCGCGTGGCGCATCAGGAAGGTGAGCTGCTGGTCGCTCCATTTATATTCCAGCTTCACCGGGGCGGAAAACTCACACAGCAGCGCCGGTACCGGCTGGAAGTAGACGTTGTCGAACACAAAAGTCTGCTCGCTCTGGGTCACATTCAGCACGTGATGCACCGGATGGCCCCCTTTCTGCAGCGGGATCACCTTCCCTTCGTTATCATACAGTTCGATATCGAAAGGAATGTGCAGCGGCTGTTTCTCCGGCTGTTCCGCGGTCGGCGGCGTACGCTGGCTGATGGTCAACGTATACTGCTCGGTTTCCGGATTGTAGTCGTCATGGACGCTCACCACCGGCGTGCCGGACTGGCTGTACCAACGACGGAAATGCGACAGGTCGACGTTCGAGGCATCCTCCATCGCCTGGACAAAATCGTCGCAGGTGGCGGCGCTGCCGTCGTGGCGCTCGAAGTACAGCTGCATCCCTTTCTGGAAATTCTCTTCGCCCAGCAGCGTATGGAGCATGCGGATCACTTCGGCGCCCTTCTCATACACCGTCAGGGTATAGAAGTTATTCATCTCGATAACGCTATCCGGGCGTATCGGATGGGCCATCGGGCTGGCATCCTCAGCGAACTGCAGACCGCGCATGGTGCGCACGTTGTTAATCCGGTTCACCGCGCGCGAACCGAGATCGGAGCTGAACTCCTGATCGCGGAACACGGTCAGCCCTTCTTTCAGGCTCAGCTGGAACCAGTCGCGGCAGGTCACGCGGTTGCCGGTCCAGTTATGGAAGTATTCGTGGCCGATGACGCGTTCAATATCGAGATAATCTTTATCGGTTGCGGTATCGGTGCGGGCCAGTACGTATTTGGAGTTAAAGACGTTTAGCCCTTTGTTCTCCATCGCCCCCATATTAAAGAAGTCGACGGCGACAATCATATAGATGTCGAGGTCGTACTCGAGACCAAAACGGGTTTCGTCCCATTTCATCGAGTTCTTCAGCGAGGTCATCGCCCACGGCGCGCGGTCGAGATTGCCGCGGTCAACGAACAGCTCCAGCGCCACTTCACGTCCGGAACGGGTTTTGAAGGTATCGCGCAATACGTCGAAGTCGCCGGCCACCAGCGCAAAGAGATAGCACGGTTTCGGGAACGGATCCTGCCACTGGATCCAGTGACGACCGTTATCCAGCTCGCCCTGCGCCACGCGGTTGCCGTTGGAGAGCAGGAACGGGTATTTCGTTTTGTCGGCGATAATTTTGGTTGTGAAGCGGGCCAGCACATCCGGACGATCCAGGTACCAGGTAATGTGACGGAAACCTTCCGCCTCGCACTGGGTGCACAGGGCTTCGCCAGACTGATAGAGACCTTCCAGGGCCGTATTCGCCGCCGGGCTGATTTCATTGACGATGGTCAGGGTGAAATGTTCCGGTAATCCGCCGATCGCCAGCTGGTTATTTTCTTCTTTATAGTTGCTCCACGGCTGGCCATCCACCTGCAGGGAGACCAACGTCAGGTCTTCGCCATCCAGACGCAACGGCGCATCGGACGCCGCCGCGTGACGGGAGACTTTGCTCTCAGCCGTAACCACGGTTTTCTCGGCATCCAGGTCAAAGGTCAAATCGATATCGCTAATCAGATAATCCGGCGCACGGTAGTCGTGGCGGTATTTGGCTTGGGGCTGTTGTGTCATAAAAAACCTTTAGCATGTTCCATAAAGTGTCAAACCCAGTCTATTCCTGTTGCGTAGATCGCGCTATGCAGAATCTTCATCTTTTCAACGCTAAACACGAAAATTGCTACATATTGATAATATAAGAGCGTAGTTTCTATTAACATCCAAGGTCGCCCAAGAGCGCATTCATAAACAACAGGTTATGGCCTTGATGGATACATGGTTACTAAGTTCGCCCTCGTTCGCCCTCATTTTATGCCCCATCCATGCCCCATTCATCGCCACTTTCAAAAGTGGTATCACAATTCGACACGCCGATCAGGCAAGCTCATAAACAATGCAGCACCCTTTATTCCCAGAAAGACCGGCAACATTCATTCCAGCTCCTGCATAACGACCATCAGCACCGCGTCCGAACGTCCCACCCGGGAATTGTGATGGATAAGCAATAAATCCGGTAGCTGTACCTGCAGTGACCTGCATCACCTGTGGTGACTGGGCGTCTCCGTTACTTGATGCAAGCACAGTCCCTGCCGATGTGTTTACAAGTCCCGTGTAACGATAAGCGCTCCCGGAGATGAACGATCCAGCAGACGAAATTCCAGTAGCCCCTGAGAAGCCCCCGGCAACGGTAACAAGACTACCGAATGAAGATTGTCCGCCAGCATTCCCTGGAGAGCCGCCATTCCCTATTGTTACATTCACAGAACCGGGAACATCTGTAGAATTAAATATTGATTTATTATACTGGCCATTGTAACCAGGTTGAGACCCCCCAGTAGATGCACTATCAGCAGAGATGGAATTAGAACCTCCACCGGCCCCTACTATCTCAACAATTACCTTTCTTGTTCCCTCTGATTTTACATACACCCCATTATCATTAAATATTTTAATGTCAATCAAACGCCCATTTATTGTCCCATCAGATGAGCCAAGATTTAACAATGCCGCTTTTACTGATTCGCTTCCGGCATCCGATATTTCTGACAAGTTATTAGATATTTGCAAGCACGATAAAAAGGAGCCTGCCGTCATCATGTTTGCAACAATATCATTCGTTGACCATACTCTCGCAGGTGTCCCTTCTTGTCCGCGAATAACAGTCATTACATCACCACTTACAGAGGTAACATGAACAATTTCTGATATTGTTTTCGTCGCTGCATCAGTTATTGTTAATTTGAAATAGCTTTGACCCGGTACCGGCACAGGAAATAAAGAACCCGCTCCGCTACCAACTGTAATAACGGTGGCGGAGGCGCTTATTCCTGAAGAAAGTACACTTTTCGCATTATTATTGGCTAAAAGACTCAGAGCCATATATCCTCCAAAAAACAGCCGAATTTAAGCGGCTAATAAATATGAGATAGTATTTAGATAACTGGGGCGTCATCTCTTTGCAGATCAATGATCGTATGCGTAACCACGCCGCCAACTTCAACGTCATCAAGTGCCTCTCCCTCGATCGCCTCCCCGTCAGTCGTGATTAACGCCATTCCCATCAGTTTTGCGAACTCAGTGCGGCCGTCATAGCTAATCAGCACTGTGTCGCCCTGCTGAGGCCTGCGAGACACGTCAATGACCGCATAGCCCTCGCTGGTTTCGATTGCGAGCGTATTGGCACCAAGGTTGCACAGACTGGTTATACTGATCCGGCGTTCGACATAGTCAGTTGCTGGAGAAGGAAAGCCCATATCACAGCCCTCCGTTCGGATTAAACAACTGGAAAGTGCGGTTATCGCCTTCCTCAGTAGACACGTCCCGGAACGTCGTGACTGTGCGCCGCCCGTTTGGCTCAATAACAATTGACCGAAACCAGGCGGCCTCAACGTCTGCTGTGCGTGGCATGATCTGAACCTCTCAATAATACTGTTTTTACATACAGTAGTTTTAATTTGGAATCTGATCAAGTGAGTGTTCGGCTATCAATTTTCACGATAGCCGTAAGTGATTACTATTACTGGTTTATCCTAAATCTGTAATGCCCCATGCTGCATTAAGGTATGTGCTGATACTGTCGATAACAGATGCCACCTCAGCCTGTGACAGGGCAGCTTCAAAAATCAGTTCCATACCCATGGTGATATCCGCACCGGCTGGATATGCCGCACTGGCATGATGCGAACCAATCCTGATAGTTCTCCCCGTGTAAGCCGTCCTGTTAGTCAGCGCTCTTGACCCCTGCCATGCAAGAGCACCCCCTTGCCGACCGCCGATTCGGGCAATGTTATTATCGCCGTCAATCAGTGATACAAAGGCCGCCCATTTCGTCACATCATAATTGGTCGTGAAGTTATTAATCATATTGGTCGGCGTGGCGTTGTTATCTTCAACAAATGCGCCATAGATGGTATTTGGTGCAGTGGCCGTATACATAAATGCAAGGCCATCACCGCGGTATACAATCGGTGATCCCGAGTAATTGTAGTTACCCATCATGAACGCTTGCTGCGTTTCGGTGGCCGCCGTCGGTTTTACCGGCTTACAGATCACGATATGGGTCTGGTTCCTGGTAGACACCCTGCCTGTATCGAAACAGTTACTGAAATTACACACAGCGCCAAAGGTCGGGGAAATTGTCGGTGTGCCTACCATGGTCAGCGGAGTGGAGCTGTCAGCCAGATTCCTGATGCTCAGCGCGGCATTGCCGCCCTGGACATGCATACCTTTCAGTCCGGTAGTGACAGGCAAATCGGGCAGCATAAAATGCCCCTTTTTGGGGTGGCTTCCTGGAATAACAATGTCGCCCAGTTTTGGAATATAAATTGTGCTCATATTTTTTAGCCTTTAATCAGCGCGTTATTAAGGGATGAAGCGATCATGTTTCCGCCAACGGTGCTCGGGTGCAGGTTATCAATGAAGCAGCCAAGCCCGTTCATTTCCGTCCAGGTGTCGAACAGGTCATAAATACTGAAAAACTCACAGTTCAGCGTCTGAGATAGGTCGTACATTACGTCACGGAAAGCAACGAGCGGTGTTACCGCGGTGCCGTTGGTTCTCGGGGGAGCCATGAGGATGAAACCCACGTCAGGCAGTACAGCGCGACATGCGGCCATATAGGTTTGCAGTGCAGTGCGAAATGTCTGGGTTCCGGTTGAAATGCGGTAGTCGTTGTTACCAATGACTATAGCGATCACGTCAGGCTGAATGGTGCTGAGGTATTCCGAGATTTTGTCGGAGAACAGCAAAAACTGATCGGCGAGAATCCCGGCATTACCTGCCTTACTCATCACGCATCCTGCAACGCCAGAGCGCCAGAAGTAAAATCCATGTATGGCCACGCGCCCGGTATTCCCGTCAGTCTTGGTATAAATCGTCCTGACCTCATCCGTCATACCTGTCAGTAACACAGATTTCGTCGTGCCTGTATTTCCACACACAACAGTGGTCCACTGTGTCACCCCGCCAACGTCGTAGCCGTACTGAAAGGTGCCATTCAGGTCCTGATAGTAAATACGGCAATCAGTACAGCGCACGTTCGTTACGTTGAAATAGGCCGTGTTCGTCGTGGTGTTGATGGACTGGCCGTCAATACCGCAGCCATAAAGCGGAGCTCCACTCGTCGGCGAAGCGTCATATAAATCCCAGCCGGCAGAGCGAAAGATATTTGAACCATCGCGGGACGCACCATAGTTCACAGTGCGCCAGCCTAAACCAGCGTCACCATATTCAGCACTCAGGACGCCAGCGATTGCGGTCGCAAGTTCATTATTCTGCGTCCAACTGTCACCCGTGAGAAGAAAATTAGGCTGCGTAGCCATCCCGGCTTTGAGTTGCGCCTTTTTGGCTTTCCAGCGCCACAGCGTGCGACTGTCGGTATGCAAAGGCATGTTGTAATAGGCGGTATACATGCGGCGCTGGTATGCGCTGGCAAGTGACGCGCTGATGTTTGGTCCGACCCCGTAAGCATCAAACTTTCCATCCTGAAACCAGAACAGAACGTTATCACTACCATCCGTCATGCCCGGAACGAATCCCGCCGATACAAGCGGGACCGCTTTATTAAGGGCGGGGGAAATAATGGAGTTAATATAGTTCCATATTTTTGTTTTAAAACTTTCGGAAATAATGGATACATCGAATCCACTATCCCACCAAACCGGAACGTTATTATTGGCATCAATAAACAGAGGAAAGAAAGCGTTTGATACATCATCTACCTGAGAATTTAGTGCATCACCCAGCCTAGAATGAACGTCATCATAAATCATCTGGTATAGAGCTAATGAAAGTCGTGATACTGCAAAACCATCATCCCACCAGACCGGAACGTTATCAGCTCCATCAGTGAAAAACGGGAAATAGTTGTTACCGACGTCGCCGCTCACAATAAACCGACTGATGAAATCGAAAACTGCGTTTATGGCCTCCTGTGACGGCATTACCCTGCCAGTTGGCTCCAGTGTCCCGGCAGTATTGATGACCTCAATAGCCAGCGCTCCACCATCTGAGCTGCGGTAATACGCAGTTGCCCCAGTCGGAATATTTCCAGCATCTGCATCAGCCTGTGCCGCCGCCAGAGTAGGAAACTCGCGAATAGTCCCTGTTACCGCCGCCGTTCCTGGCTGTTTGGCCTGAAGTACTGGCACACCTGCTTTGTTTTGGTACTGCCATGCAGCAGACAGAGCGTCGGGACCCTGAGCCACCCAGAAAGACTGACCGTCAGTAGTAGCCGCCATACCAGCAATTGTGCCGTCCGGATCAGTTGCTGTCTTATAGAACGTGAACTTATTCTGCGCGTATTCAGAAGCATTATCTGCATATTCGGCAGCCTGCGACGCAGACTCTCCAGCCTGCTGCGTGTACTGAGCGATCACATTCAGCGTGTCAGCGGTCATCATGTTTGCCGCGAAGTCATTGGCTGCCCATGCTCGCGCCAGCGTACCTTCCTGCGCACGCTCAATCGTGAAGATATCGCCTGTTTTTGCTGTAACGTTCACAATTTCAACTTGTGAACCAGTGGCTGCGTCAATGATGGTCAACTTAAAATAGCTGACACCTTCCTCGACGCTTGGGAACTCGGCACCAGTTCCAGCGCTAACGATCAGCGACGTGTCGGTTGCGCTGATAGCAGAAGCCAGCGTGCTTTCTGCGTTGTTTGTAGCCAAAAGGGTCAGTGCCATGTCTCCTCCGGGATATAGGCATAAAAAAACCCGCCGAAGCGGGTTGTTTGATTAATTATTTGGAAGATTTAATTAAATATTACCACTGATTATTTTTATCAGATTCATTCAATTCACGCCTAAATATTTTCTTGTATTTTTTAATGTAGATGTCAGGACTTGCCCTGCATTTCATTTGAAAGTTTCTGTCAAAGTTGTCAGGATTTTCGTTTATACCAAATACCGCGTCACTTTTAATCAATTCTTTAACCATGTCTCTATATTCATCATGAGGAATGAGAAGAATTTCACCTATCCCTCTATCACCATCATACGTTCCTGATGCCGCGTCTTTAGCTGCATTAATCATGATAAGAGATGAGGCATAACATATATTATATATGTTTGAATCGGTTGGCTTTAGCCCCTTCTGATTTATCTTGTTTATTATAGCCTTCATCTCTGATGACTGCTCCTGGGTTAGACCAGGAACCAAATCTTCTGAAATAGCTAATGGCGATACAATAAACAATAAAACAATAGTCAAAATTTTGCGTTTCATTTTACCATCTCTAAATATAACAGTTATGGTTACAATATCCTTCCATGATTTTTTTATCAATCAATAATATCAACTGTTATGCTCTGATAAAATGGCATGTGGAGCAACCCACTATCCATGGCCTGTTTGAAGAAAATGGCGAACTCGAAATCCTCGGTAATCACAAAGGCTGTATCCTTCTGGTTGTACTTTCTGGAGTTATAGGCCGATGCGTTGTAGATGGCGCTCCGCGTGAACTGTCGGCGCCCTTTATAGATGGAAATCACGATGCCGCCATCCACAAACTGGATCGAGATACTCCAGCGCTGGTCATTGAGGATATCAGTACCATTGCCCCCCAGCAGGAACCGCAGAATTCTCCGCTTTATCCATGGGATGGAGAAATAGAAGCCATCACCTTTATAAAAATTCCAGGTCATGATCCGCTTAAAGAGGTCATCGGAGACCACCACCTGGTTTGACTGATCAACAACCCGGTATTCATTGAATGCCAGTTGGTTGAACTCGAAGGTGTTGTATGGCCCTATCTCATGCTGATCGCTGCTGGAAATTACTGGCGGCAACACGCCATAAATGCCATGGGCAATCCATCGGAGCTGGTCTCCGGTGTTGTATTCACCGATGAAAATCGGCAGGTTGGCATTAACCATCCAGTCATAAATGCCCTGCGCCATCGAATTATACGCAGTAAAAAACGCCCGCAGATTGTCATCGTCGTTGTATTGCGTATACATATACGACCGGATGATATCGTCCAGCATGCTACGCCCCTGTTACGATCACGCCATCCGACGCGATATAAAAATAACTGAACTTATCGCCGCTGATGATATTCGTCCCGGCGTCTGGCGGCGTTATCACACCGTTGATGGTGACTACGACGTTTAAAGTGCTGATCAGCCCCATATCGATTGTGGAGTTAATCGCCTGCAAAAATGCGTCTTTCAGGTTGTTAACGTTCAGCGGTTTCCCGGCGAATATGCCATTCACATACTGAATCGTAGGCGCCGAAACCAGAGAGGCGACCGTGGCATCAGTCAGGTAGTTAACACTTTCGGTCCCCCACTGATACGTCACTGTGACGCGCTGCAGTAATGGCGTCACGAATGGGATCACGTAGTTATCTGGCCAGTCGTTCACCGTCACGGTATTGTTTCTGACGTTAGGCGTCACTTCACCCCCGCCCCCCCATGTCCCGGAGGAGGTGGTATCAATCCCGATGGAAAACGTGTGGGGTGTCAATACCGTCACAGTCAGCGGTACGTCATTAATGCCGGTCATCCCGGTTACGCCAGTGATCCTGATAACCTGTCCGTCGGTGTAACCATGAGTCAGGTCTGTACTGACGACACCAGGGTTTGCATTCGTGATCCCCGTGACGTTCAGTGAACACCCTTTCAGCCGGCTGATATCCCCTGCTGACTTATAGAGTGCGCCAGCAATATCATAAATATCACCGCCCGCACACATGACTATCCACTTATCCCCGTCCTGAATGACAGAAACCAGGCGCGCCTGCACGTTATCAAGGCTGGTGAGATATTGCCGGATAAATCCAGGATATCCCTGAACTGTGGCCATCTGCGCCTGCCATACGCGATCACGAAACTGATAATTCGTTTCCGGGTCAGCACCAGGAGTGCCGGCGATCGGGTTGGTGCAGGTGATGGTGACGTCAGACGGGAGGCTGGAAATGATCTGGTTAACCGTATTCACCGGCACCGCCCAGGTCCCGGTCTCCGTTCCTTCGCATGACACGCTGGAAGACACGCCAGATGACGAGATAATCGTCGCATCACTAACTGAATAGGTATAGGTCCCATCAGAAACAATAAACCCCTGCGGGATAACAAACCCCGCCGGGCCGGAAAACTGAATCGGGACCGTTGTCGTGCCAGCCTTTTTCTGAGCGGGAATACCGGCCTGCTGCGCGAGAAGTTCCAGCATGGCGAGGTTAGCCTTTAGCGGCCCCACTGAGTTAATCAGGTCAACCCTTGCCTGATCACAAACGATGAGCGCGCCGACATCGGTACTGGCCACATCCTCAATCAATGAGCCTGGTAATTCTGTTGTCAGTCCCGGAGATAGCGCAATAGCCTGGGAAACTAGCTGTGCTCGTAGCTCTTCCGCCGTCAGAGGTACCGGGCCTGCTGACGTATAGCTGACTGGTAAATCGCTCATACGGCCACCTGTGTGATTATTTTTGAACCTGCGTTTGTGATTGCCGAGATGTTATAAACAGGCGGGTCGTCGCTGATCAGCGCAATCTGTAGTGAGGAAAAATACTGACTGAACTGTTTCTGAATGCGGTTTACGTAATACGTCGGCAGGATTTGCTGGATCACCGACCCGGCGGCTGGGATGCCGTTATTCGCGTAAAAAGGCGACTCCTGCGGCGCCAGTTTCAGATTCTGGATCAGGGTGGTCAAATACACCGAGTCGTTAAACCCGTTTTCGTCGGTTTCCACCAGGACCCACTTCCCATCAGAGTTTCGGCCATAGGTTCTCACTCGGTGATACTCCCGTTAAAGGTTGAAGTCGGCCCCCCGGTATCATTTCCATCGTTGCCGTTTGAATGTTCATGGCTGTTTAGCCAGGTTAAAAGTGACTGCCATCCTCTAAGCATAATTGCCGGGCTGGTGCTGGCCACTGAATCCTGAAGATGTCCGGCATCACCAGATAAGCTCCAGCGGCCTGCCGTAAGAGAAAATACAGTGCTGCCAACGGTTACCGTAAAGCTGTCAGGCGTGGAAATAGCGATGCTGTCAGGCTTTAGAAGAAAAGTGGTGTTATTTTCGCTATCGCGCAGAGTTACACCATCCGGCCCGTACACAGTAACCACCTGCCCGTCGACACTCTGCCACTCGGTATTACTGATCGGCAAGAAAACAAGGGCGCTTAAGTTTGCTGGCGGAGTCATATCTGCAATGCCGCCCCCCTGGCCGCTAACCCCGCCAATGTAAGTATCTGCGGGGATAACAATCCCCTTGTCTCCCGGTTGCATAGGGTAACGAATATATTGAGGGCCAAATAAGGGGATAGTCACTTGCGGCAAAACATATGGGATATCCCTTAGCTCAAAGGAAACGGTGATCATATTCCCTGTTTGCTTAACCACACTCGCCGGAAGAACTTTCCCTGATTTTTGAAACGCATTTTCAATCTTTCTTTCAGTAAACCTGTTCATGCTTGAGGCAAAATTAAGCTTATTGTCGATGCTCATGCATTACCTGCCTTAATGAAAGGGGAAGCCTCAACAATTGTTACCCATGCTTCTGCCGTTGGTTGCCTGCTATTTCCTAACAGGCGAACGGAGTTCACAATAAAGTCGCCAGTAAAGGCAGAGTCTTCTCGATATTGAGAGTAAGAAGAGGCCTGTATCAGCGGAGTGCTTTTTTTAGGCATCAGGATGTGATCACCAACCTGAATATCACCGCGCATTACGCACGCCATGCTGATTGTGTTAAATGCCACCCATGTTGGCTGCCCTATTAAATCCTTGAAATCTATTTGGGTAGGGCTGTTGCTTCTGGCTACTGCGCTGGAAACAGAAGTCTTATCCGGGTGGTTATCGTAATCGTTATCCCATACCCGGATCTCATTACCATTCACTATTGCGATCTCTACTCCAGAGTATCCACCATCGCGAATTCTGGAACGTGAAAAAGCATTTAGGTCCTTGGCCAGGGTGACAATGTCATCACAAAACAGCCCCCGGTAATGATTAAGGATTAGCCGGTCGCTTATGTTGATATTAAACGTATACCCTCTGATGTTCATAAAACACTGCGTGAGGGCTACAGAAAGCTTCTGCCCCTCCTTCCAGTCAAAGGTTAAAGGGAGGGGTACTGGTTTGTTATTTTGCACGTTCTGGACAGGGCCGACCACGATTATGAAGTCAAGTCGTAACTCAATTCCCTGCCAGTTACCAAAGACCTGATTTATCACGCCATCCAATACCAGTTTTGGCGCGGTAACTTTTCCAGCCAATGGCAGCCCATCTTTCATCCCAAGGAATATTTTAATTTTTTTGCCAAAGAAATTCTGGCGGGCCTGCTGCATTTCTTTTGGGCCAATACCCCAGATGGTCAGGTGAGTTTCCCCCTGGGGAGTCGATTCGCCGTACCTGAGGATATCAAACTCAATCATCAGGGCGCCTGGGTTGTAAACTCCGTTCTTATGGCTACTGTATTTTATCGTTCTTTCCGGAGAAGCACCTTCAGCGGGGATGGTTATCTCAATATCATAATATCTCATGAGCTGTTTACCTCAATCTGTCCATTCTGTTCGCGCCAGTACATGGAGGACGAATTAAACACTCCGGAGATAATATTTATTCCACCGTTAAGCACGGAGCCAACGAGCGGGGTATTAAGAATGGTATTCCCAGAGCCATCTGTTATTAGGACATACCACCTCAGTCCGGCAATGTTCCATTTGACCTGGCAGTTATATACGGTGCCATCAAGGATCGGTGTAAATGTCATGCTTTGACGATCATTGCCGGTAAACGGATAATACTGGGTTGTCATGGCCCTACCCCCAACTTACCCAATAGCCCGGTGATTGCTTCCGAAACAGAGCTACCGAGAGGTGTGTTGCCAAGAGCATTCGCGGTATTGGTCCAGGAAGGATCGGTTACCATATCCCCGGCCCCAATCTTGTTTAAAAAATTGTTCACAGCCTGCTCTGCGCCATTGTCGGTTATCAGTGGCTGCTCGAAATCCCATACCCATGAACGCTGCGGTAAGGGGTCGTTACCGGAGGTAATATCCCTCACAACTCGCAAAATGCAGTTGCTATAGATAACTGACGGGGTGGCGACGATAAACGTGCCGCCTAAGTTAGAATGCGCCTGAAGGACAGCTTGCAAAGCACTCATCGTAACGAGTTTTGTCATTGCCCCTGTGTTTTCATTGACCGGAGCCTCCATTACCAACGAAACGCGCAAAGGCTGAGCAAGCAAAGCGTTCGCAGCAACCACCTGGTTGGCGAAAGGGTATCTGGCAATTTCGTAATCAACCATTGTGGCGCCCGGTGCAGGACGCCAGTGGCAGAAATATTTATCCAGGTCGGTAAGGTTTATGGCCCCTCCAAGTAGCCCCGTAACAAAACTGGTACTTTGCGTCAGGGCGACTATTGGGAGCATACCTCCAGGAATCGCCTGAGCTATCCCGCCGCAAAGTATTACTGGGGATATTTCAAATCCCAGCTTATACATTTCACGAGTGAATCCCATTACCTGGCCCCCAGTTGTGCTGAAGTTACAACGGCATTCCCGCCTGTATTGTTATAAATCTGAATCACAGCACCTTCTGACACACGACTGCCAGCGCCCTCTTTCTGAGACATTGCAGATATGAGTTTTGCCAGTATTTGCGGATCATTAAGATTCAGGCGCTGGTTTTCGTTATACCCGGTTGTTTTTACGACATGTCTGATATAGGACTCGGTGTCATTCTCGCTTGATGGAGCCCATTTTTTTGCAATGTCGCGAACCGTGTTAACCCCTTGCGATCCATAAATCTGAAGTTGCTTCGTCGCGGCGAGAACTCCCTCATCAAGAGTGGGGAAAACTGCAAATTTCCCACTGCGAGTATTTTCAGTCCCATATCCTTCAGCCCAGCGAAGATTTCCCGGATTATTAAACCTGTCAGCAATTGTCCTGTTTCTGTCTGAGGTATTGGCGGGCGTCGGGTCAACAGGTTTGACTGCCCCATTTTCAAAGAAGCGTTTTACGCCTTTCAGCCACCCCCAAACATGCGGATCATCATCTGTTCCTGGCGTGTAAGTTTTCCCCGTTTGCGGATCGACACGGGAGCCAGGATTTATCATCGTTGACCCAGATGAGATTCCCTCCGTGGTGATGCTGGTTTTCCCGGTTATCCAGTCTATTACCTTGCCAATTAAATCCCCCATTCTCTCAACTTTTGACATAAAGTTGCTTACGTCTGTCGAGAATTCAGGGGAGGCAAGATAGTTCGCAAACTTCTGCACACCGCTGGCCATCCCATCAATCCATTTCCCAAGTTCAGGTGATTTCAGGACGGTATCGATCGCGCCTGACAACGCATCAGACAGTTTGCTCAGTTGCGGCGTGAGTGGACCCAGGCCGCGCACAAACGTGTTTCTGATGCTCTGACTGCTGTAGTCGAGTTGAACGTTAAAATCCTGCCACTGTCGCGCCTGCTGGTCGCTTATTTGCAGCATTCGTGAATCCTGCTGCGCGCGCTTCTCCATGGCGGTGATCTCCTCATCGCTCATGTTTTTGAAGCGGTTCAGGTCATCCAGTGTGAAGAAGTTGGTCAGGCCGTGCGCCTGTGCTCCCTGCAGTGTGCTGCCGTTCTGCACGAAGATGTCGCGCGCGCTGCGGATCATCTGCGGTAGCAGTTTGGCCGGGTCCAGGTCTGGGTTATTAATCCCCATCGCCTGAAACGTCCAGCGCTTCGACAGGTCCATCTGGTTATCGCGGATAGCGCCCAGCGTCCCAGCCGGATTGCCCAGCACTTTCTGGTAGTTTATGGCGGTGGAATCCAGCGCACCGATGCTCGTTCCGAGACCCAGAGAGGTAAACCGCTGGGCGCCGGTTGTGGCCGCCAGGCGGTTGATACCAAACAGACCACCAACGCCGAGGACGCCGGTAAACAGGCCGACAATACCGCCCCACGACAGAAGACTGGCCGTAGCTTCCTTGATATGGCCAGCCAGCGATTTTGCGTCTTTCGTCGCATCGCTGAGGAGGCCTTTTGCGGATCGGGTGCTTTTGTTGAATTCGTCCTGCTTTTTCTTTGAGTCTTCCAGGTTGGTATTCAGCCTATCAAGACCGCTGTTGATGGTCAGGATGGCTTCGGAAACAGCATTAAACTCAGCGCCTAATCCCTTCGCCTCTCCTTTGGCCTTTTCGGTCTGCTTGCTGCTTTCGCTAATACCTACAGCGGCTACCCGCCAGGCTTCCGGTAAATCATCCAGCGCGCTCTGGTACTCGCGGAACCTTTCCATAAACGCGACAAATTTGTCGTCATTTACGTCAATGTCGACGATTGACTTAGCTACCATTGAAAAAACCTCTTTCTTTGAGCGCTGACAGAATGAAACGCTGGCGATACTGAGCCGGGCTGGCGTACTCTTCGCCAGTAATTTCCCGGATCACTTTCCAGAATCCCTCATTCGACGCCCAGTCTAAGAGGGTACATATGACGTTTCCGGCGGGGCATTCTGGGTCTGGGTATCGATATCCGGCTTCGACGTCTGCAACGAATCGCGAAACGCCGTAACGCTCGATGAGGTTAGTTGCCCATCGTACATTTTGATCACCGTTCCCACGGTTGGAGCGATCAGGTTCGCCTTCTGAATAGCAGAGGAAACCATAAAAAAAACCACTTCGCCCTCAACCTCTCGGTATTCGTCAGGGTCGACTATCCCCTGTTTAAATGCCACTTCAAGCGGGGCGGTCTTCCACTGGCCGTCGACGTTATGGATAACGACCGTCAGTCGCTGAATTTCATCAACGATGTTTGGCCCCGTCCGACCGTTATCGATTTCCGCTTTCAGGCTCTGCCGCAGCATCATTGCGGCGACTCTGGCGGCACCAAGACCACCAACCTGCGAGATGAATTTGGTGAACAGGTTCCCCAGCAGAATGCAGTGCTCTTCCACCACTTCGTAGGGGAACGGGGTCACATGCAGGTAAACGATCGAGCCGTCATCGCGGGCAATATTGGTGACCAGATTCAGTTTCTTGTCGATTTTCATGCATTACACCCACATGTTGTCGTTGGTGACCATATAGCCGCTGATGGTTACCACAAAAGACGGGTCCATCCCGCTGAAAGCCAGCTCGTTGAAGTTGACCAGGTAGCAGTTGAGCAGCGTGATATTGCCGAACGTCGTTGCATCCGGCGTCACCACAAGCTCACCCAGCGACGTGTCGGTTAAAAATCGCTGCCGGTAGCTTTCTCCCAGCCCCTGGGTTTTCAGGAGATGCACGGTCAGCGTTACCTGCTGATACGGCGCCTGGCTGCCGACGGTGCCTGTCATCGTGGGGATGATATCGGTCGCCGGACCATCCGGGCGCAGGCTAATGCCATCCTTCGCCAGGTACGACGCCGACACGTTCAGCGCCGGTGTATCCGTGACAGAAAGAGCTCCGCGTACGCGGTTAAGAAAGCCCTGCTGTACTAATGGGTTCGCCATTTTTTACGCCCCTACAAAGTTCGTTACGTTCACGTTAAACGTGATGGATTCGAAGCCGCGGCGCGGCGTCATGACGGCGCTCAGACCGTTATATTTCCCGTCCTGGTAGTCGGAAGGATTCAGGCTGTTATAGTTGCTGAACGGAACGGCGTTGATTACCGCGTTGCCGGCGTAAGTGCCTTTGTCATACTCGGTGTTGAAATCTTCCTGCGTCAGCTGCGTGTCAATGACGCGACCGAGGATCAGCCCGTAGCTGATGCCGTTACGCAAGGTTTTCAGCGCGCGACGCTGCAGGCGATCAATGCCCTTCTGCTCGTAGTACAGCGGGTTAACGGTCGTGTTGGAGCCGTTGATAATTTCATTCGCCAGATCGAGCTCAAGGTTGATCGCAGTCCACGCCACTGAATACCAGTAGTTGAAAGGGTTTCCGTCTAGCATACGGCCGGTGAACAGTACTTTGTTGCTGAGTCCGCCTTCAGCACCGGTGCCGATGTAGTTGATGTTGTTGTCCTGCAGCGATTTCAGCAGTGCGCTGTTGCCTTCCAGGGGGTAAGCCGTCAGACCATACATGAAGCGGTACGACATCGGCGGCACCATGTTGCTCGACCCCGGGTCATTTGCCAGGGAAGACTGGAACGGCCCAGCCATAGAAAACTCGCTAGCGGGAATATCTGGAGCCTCGACATCAGCAAACACAGTTTTGTATTTCGTAGCCACCCATGCCTGATAAGTGGCGATCGTTGTGGTGACAAAGAAGTAAACCAGACTTCCCGGCGAGGTATAGAGACCAGTCAGGGTTTTAAATTCAGCAACTGAATCCCATTCGCGCGGCACCAGATAGGAAAAGAACTTCTGGTAGGTGTTGCCCAAGGCGACGTCTTCAGCAATGAAGGTTGTCAGCGCTTCGACAGCGGCGGTCATGGACACATCGCCCAGCTCCAGCACATAAACTGCCCGCGTCTTCCCCTGGGCCCAGAACGAGGTATTCATCTGGGCGATTTCGTTCTGAACAACCGTTTTTACCGTTCCCATTGCTGTTGCAGTGCCGGGGTTGCTCGTCAGCGAATAGGTGAAGGTATTGGCCCCTGTTACCGTGGCGGTATAGGCGCCATTGTAGCCTGCAGGCGTCGCGCCGGAGATGATAACCGGGACCTGCACCCCGTTAGCCCACCCGTGAGCGGCAGCCAGCGTGACGGTTACCACGCCAGTCGCCCAGGCGAGCGATGAAATTGTTTTCGCCGGCGCGAGGATGTCGGCCAGATCGGTTTCACTGGTCAGCAGCTGATATTCACCGGCATTCAGCGTCGTGCCACCCATAGAAATCATTGCCCCGGACTTTAACAACTGCGAGGGCTTCGGCGGATTCGTCACCGACACGTTAATATTAACAATTGCCATTTACTTATTTCTCCGGGTCAATGGACGGAATTGCAGACGTGATCAGCTGGCGCGCTAAGTTACGCATCCGTTGCTGGTAGTAGTTGATTTTGAATTTTATGGTCTTGCGCATGGCGATGATGTTCAGCTCGTTTTGAGTGACTCTCTCATCCTGCACGACGGGAATATTCATGATCCCCATCTCAGGTGCATCGCCGGTCGTGTAGTCCTGCACATACCTCACAAAGTCTTCAATGCTGGCGTTACGCAGGCCAGTTACAGAAAGCGTCACATCTTCCGATACCAGCTGATACTGGTTTTGCTTTTCGTCGAGATAGAACGCGCCGGCGATCGGTGATGTGTTACTGCATTTCACCGTCGCATAGGGCGGCGACAGGTTCTGCGTTGAGAGCATCGCCGGGAACATCGGCATGTACTGATTCAGGGTCAGCCAGATCGGCAGAGAGCTCGACACCACCACGTCAGAGAGGTCTATGTCATCCGCAGAGTTGATGATCTGCGACCGCATGTGCGGGAAAATGGCCTCGCCAGTGTAGTGGTACAGGTTCGCCGGCTCATTGAGCCCGGTACGCCGGGAGAACGAGAACTGAACACCGAAAAACTCGCCGATATACAGTACCTCTGACCCGATATCATTGAACGGGTCGATGTCCGCCTGCGCGGTGAACGTCACCACATTACGGTCATAAAGCTGCTCATCGTCCTGAATGGTTTCGGTCGTCAAGTGCAGATAGCCTTTCACAGCCACCGTGTCCGGCTCGTTGCTCGGATCGTCCGACAAAACCGAGGCTTTCACCCAGAAAACGAAGCCATCGAGCGGCAGCACCTTTCTGATGTACTTAGTGAACATCACCACCTGGAATCGACTCAGGTCGTCCAGGCCCTGCGTCAGAGTGGCGTTAAGTTCCGTTTTGGCGTTCTGTAACTCACTCAGGGAAGGCATTCAGCACCCCGCTTACCCAGGCACGCATCGCTGCCTGATAGGTTCCTGTGTCAATGAACGAAGGGCGAGGCGGCCCCTTCTTGCCTTTAAAGCGCTTCGATATACCCTCAAGCGCGCGGCGCGTTGGAACACCAGGGAGGCCGTTCATCTCGGTGTTATCGAGGAAGCCGACAAAGAGATCGTGAACTTTGGACATTGACTCAGCGAGTGGGTCTTTTACTGGAGGCGCGCCAGAGAACATGTTTTCAAGCGATGCGGCGAGGTCTTTACTCATCAGATCGGCGATGTCGTTACCATAGCGGTCAAAGAACGTCTGCATAATCTGATACCTTGCTTCCAGCTCCTCCGCTACGCTCCCCGTCGTGGCGTCCTCGTCCTCATAGGGAATGTCGATAACACCCAGATGAAAGGTGATCATGACAGGCCCCACAGACTCCCGAACTGCTGAGCGATCATCAGGTATCGGCGCCCCCACGGGTCCTGGAGCATCTGCAGATCTGCCAGCGACAGGTCTTTGAAGAAATCAGGGACCAGTCGCTGTGCGCTGGTAGAGTTATCCCCGGCTCCCGTAATAACCCCGGCTTTGAAGTCGTTCAGTCCATACTGGCCACGGAAATTGGCAAACACCGCCTCTGTCCCGTAATTGATGAGAAACGACGCCCCAAGGTTATAAACCGCGATGCTGTACATGTTCGGCATAACGCATGCGATGTCAGGGTTAACCCATTCAACGGCGCCGCCATAGGCGAGTGAAAAAGACGGCAAGTCGTCGGGAACCTGGTCGGGGGTAATGCCCATATCAGATCGAACGAATTCGATGAATCCCGACAGACTGGTGGTCATTTTTTCTTGCTCCCGGCTCTCGGCGTGACAATTTTTTCGTTGATGGTCGGATCGTCAGAATGGTCATCGCGCCCTTTGGCCTGCTCTGCGCTAAATTCCATATCACCCTCGTAGCCGATCCCGCTTTCAAGAAGTTTGTTATCCAGCGCTGCGACGGATGCCTGCCGGCGGTTATGAGCTCCGCGGGTCAGATGGCCATCGTTATCACGAATGGTTTTCTCAATAACGCTGGCGGAAACGGGTTTATTGACGCTGTAGCACAGGCCGACAAATGCCTGACTCTGGTCGATTTTTGTTGAGTCGATCAGGCCGTAAACCTGATGATGCTGAATAACCGCTTCGACTTCTTCGGTCGAGCCATCCAGGACTATCATCTGCGAACCGTGCTCAATAGGGATCTGGCGCAGGCGCCCGGTTTCCAGCTGGCGGAAAGTGAAAATGTGGCGCTGCTTGGTAGTGTTGGCGATGTACAGTTTCATTGTTTACCCTCGTAAAAAAGCCCCTGCACGGCGCACCATGCAGAGGCTTAAGCACTTCTCAATTTCGCGTTTTAGGCGCTATATGCCATCGACAGGATGGTGATAGCTTCCGGACGGACGGCCCAGCCAGCCGTAGAGCGCATTTCTGACAGTACGTCGATAGCGCCCCCGGGGATTGGCGTCGGGATTTCCATCGGCGCTGGCATATCAGTGAACATCAGAGCGTTCGCCGAAAGAGACGGGCTCAGCTTGGCAAATTCGTTGGTGTTCACGGTGGCGTTGACCATCGGCACTTCCACTTCCGGGATGGTGATAACTACCGCGTCAGTGCCGCCGGCGCCTGCGCCGATCAGCGTGTCGTCGTATACCCAGTCAACCTGGGCATTCGCGCCGCGCAGCACCTCTTTCACAGTTCCGCCGACGGTATCGGTACCGCCGCCAGGGCGCTGATAAGAGGTCAGCTGAACAATCTGCTGAATCTCCATTGCGCCCAGCACACGCTGCGGCCCCAAGATCACGACGCGCTGTTGACGGCCTAACTGCATGGTGCGGGTGAGTGCGGCCTGCACATGGCCCAGCAGATAGACCGCCATCTGGCCGTGGTCATAGGTCAGCACGGTGGTATTGCTGTTGCTGTCCGGCGGCAGGGTTTCGGTGGTCGCGCCTGCGGTGTTCAGCAGGCCTTCGCCGCCTGCCGGGTTCATCCCGTACAGAAGCGCAGAGCGCAACTGCTGAAAGATACCCTGACGCATGCCGAGGCGCTGGGCTTCGGGCAGCGCGATGTTCCAGTTACCGGCCGCAGCGGTGTCGTGGTGATCGTAGATACCACGGCAGCGGAACAGATAGGTAGGAGTGGAAATCATGCGCGCTTCGAGCGCCACGCTCGGCAGTTGGTTGGCGTTGCCGGACTGACTGGAGGTCACCTGGGTACGGATATCCAGGCGGCGCATATAAACGTACTGGTCGCCTACGCCAAGGCGGACCTGCGGGTTACCGCTGGCGATGGTTTCAAACGCACCGGACGCCTGCTGGTAACCAATGATCAACTCCGGCGCAATAAACGACGGGTTGACGATGGTGTAGCTGGGGGTAATTGCAGCCATTTAAAGCTCCCGATTAAAGTAAGACCAGCGCGCAGCTGTCGGTGTTGTTCCAGGTAAGGAAGCCCGTAGTGCTGTCATAGCTGACAGTTTTAGAGTTTCCAGCCTCAATGGAGATGACTTTCACCGGCAGGGTGATATCTGCCTGAGCCACAGCTCCGATATTGCCCTGCGTGGTCGCTGAGCCGCCAGGCGCGCTTGCTGGCGCATAGGTGAAGGTTGTCGCACTACCCACGGTCAGCACAACTACGGTGCCGTTATAGGCCGCCGGGGCTACGCCGCTGATCTTCACGTACTGGCCAGCAGTCAGACCATGCGCAGAGTCGGTGGTGGCTGTGGCCACACCGTTCGAGTAGGTCACGGCGGTCGTGGCAATGTCAGAACCGGCAAAAGCCGCCGCGGCTGCGGTGGTCACCTGATCATTGACAAAGTCCCACGCCAGCGGCGTTTTCACTGAGGCGCCAGTGGTGCCTAGCGCCACAACCTGCTCAGATGCTTTCAGCGGCACGCGCATGTTAGAACCGAGACGATAGAATGAAACGCTCATACCGGACGCATACAGCGGCACCGGAGACTGCGGGGTAGTCAAACCGTTGTGAGCCTGATTGAAGACGGTAAAGCCTTCCAGCTCAGCAAGTGACACAGCACGACGAATGGTCGAACCGCGAGGACTGGATTTCACGCCAGGCAGGAGTTCAGCAACCGGCAGGCCGCCCCACAATGGCTTGGTTTCGGTGGCGGCGACAGTGCCGGACGCCAGGTTAAAGCGGTTTGCCGGATCGTCCAGGGCAACACCCTGAATGAAGCCATCAGACTGCACACCGAAGGAACCAGCGGCATTCGTGGTCGCCATCGGGTTAAGAGATAAATTAGCCATGCTTGAGAGCTCCCGTTAAGCCTGGTTGTTGAAACTGGTGACCTGGCGCTTGCCAGACTTGAATGGCGCCCATGCAGCCTCAGGATCGCCTTCGAAAGTGCTGATCTGGCGGCCGGTAGCATCGGCGCGCTTAATTTCGCGCAGCATGCCCGGACCAACTGACAAACTGGCAGCTTTCTGCGCGTCAGCGTAGATGTGTTTTTCGGCAGTGCTCAGTAGTTGAGAATCAGCGATAGCGGAGAGATCGACGGCTTTGTAGTCCGGAGAATGCTCCTGCAGCTGAATCATCAGCCGGCGGCGATACGCCATCGGTTTTTCACCGGACAGCGGGATCGGGGCGCGCTTACCAAAGCTGGAGAAGACGCTATCAGCTTTCACCTGCGCTTCAGCAACTTCGTTGCGCTCTTCGTCGCTCAGTTCGGTAGGAATGCGGGAACGCAGCTCTGCAATTTCCTGACGCAGTTGAGAGTCGGCTTTTTCTTTTGCCATTTTCTCAGCCGCTTCGGCATCTGCCTTTTCTTTGGCTTCGGCGTCAGCTTTTTCCTTCGCGGCTTTCTCTTCCGCGTCGGCTTTAGCTTTCGCCTCTTCCGCTTCTTTGTCTTCCGCGTCCGCCTTTTCTTTCTTGGCGGCCTCTTCGGCGTCAGCCTTGGCTTTCAGATCTGCTGCTTCTGAATCAGCCTTAGCCAAACGCGCATCGATCGCTTTATTAATCAGCGCTACGATTTTTTCCTCGTCCATCTTTTCAGCCTCTTTGGGAATGGAATCAGATTTAACACCGGTAGGGTTAAGGAGCTTGTCCCATACGCCCTGTTCACAAATTGCAACGTGGTCGAGCAGCTCGGGGGATGGCTCCACCAGTAGAGGCTGACCGTCGACAATGATTGATGTAGCAACCTCTGAGAACTTCACAGTTGGCGAGGTGCTTAATTGCCTTGTTGCCATAATTTCAGCAGCTTCGGCGTCGTACACGCGCGCAACGGCCCAAACCTCGCCCTTATCAGCTACCCAGGCATTCGTCAGGGTGCCGATAACGCGTTTTGAGAACTCGTCGCTATCAAGCGTTCTTTTTTCGGGGTGAAGCCAGATTAGTGGTACGCCGGCCACCCGCTGGAGAAATTCAGGAGTGAGATAGTCTTCCGGGTTACGGAAGGTCATTTCTTGATTTGCAGATCGCCATGTAACCCCTGTTCCGGTCACCCGAATGGCGAACATCCACATGTTGTAAAAATATTGCGGGCTGCTGAGCGTTCCGTCAGCGATGAGCGCGGCCACGTCGGTTTCGTTGAGCGCCTGCTGCGCCAGCATTTCAGCGAATGGCTGATGAAGCGGCTTTGGCAGATCGTCAATATGGAACCATCCGGCGGCCAGCGATTCGTCGTTTAACTTCGCTTCGAACTGCTCCGGCACGTCGGCGCGGTAGGTCAGGTAGTCACCATATACGCTGTGCGGCGTCAACAGGCCATCGTACTGATAACCTACCTCTTCAAGCACCTCGCGCCTTGCGGCGTCTATGGCTAACTCTCCCGGCTCTATCGTCCCGCCCGGCTGGCACCATGTGCCATCATCCGAGCGTTGGATCAGGAAGACGAACTTCCCCTGACGGAACATGATCCCGCTGCCAAAAATAGCCACGTTTTAATGCTCCTATGCTGCTTTCATGGACTCCAGGAACTTGCGGCCCTTCTGGGTCAGCATGTCCTCAGGAATGCTGCGGAGGTTGTACAGATAGGTGACGTAGCACCGGCAGAAAACCTCTTCACCAGGCTGCGTGATTTCGTCGAGATAGCCGGCGGTCCCAGCCTTGACATAACCATTTTTCTGCGCCCAGTTACCGCGGATGAGATAAACCAGCTTGTCACGTTCTTTGTGGTCTTCCCGGTAGTCGTATCCTGCCTGGCGCCAGTGACTATGCCACTCGGCAGCAATCGCGTTATTGCTCGTCGCGATGATGTTGTCGATATTGGCGATCAGCTTATGGTTCTGGTCGATCATCACCCGGCGCGCTTCATAGTCCACCTTCTCGGCGGCCTTCTGAATGTGGTCAGCAGTTTCCCGCATCGTTCCCTGAATGCCGGTCAGC
Organism: Klebsiella planticola ATCC 33531; assembly: GCF_000735435.1. Taxonomy (GTDB): domain Bacteria; phylum Pseudomonadota; class Gammaproteobacteria; order Enterobacterales; family Enterobacteriaceae; genus Klebsiella; species Klebsiella planticola. The sequence continues at coordinate 101,941 of NZ_JMPP01000055.1, forward strand.
GCAATGCTGTCTGCAGAGGGGATACTGCTGGCCCAGCCGCTAAACCGCGACAGCGTAGTGTCGATGGCTTTTTGGCGGTTGAGCTGGATTAAGTCAGCGCTGGCGAGTATCCGCCTGTCGAGCTCAGTCCTCAGTTTCGGCTCCAGGTAGTTGAGCGTAAAACGGGATATGCCCTGATGACGCTTCAGCGCGCCAGCACGCCCCACCTGCAGGTCGTATGCTTTCGTCAGGTTGCGGGTAACCATCGCCATGTAGTCATCAGATGTTTCGCTTTCGGCGGCTTGGCGAATAATCGCCTGCCAACGCTCCAGCTCTTCACGGGATGAGTAGCCGTTGCGGAGAAAGAACTTCACCGCATCTCTCACTGTTCGGGTGAAAGTGTTCATAGCATCATCCCGCCGCCGGGCTCATCCACCTGCGGCTGTTGAGGCCGATTAGCCTTTAGCGACTCGATATCGAGATCGAGCCGTTGTGGGAACAAGTTTTCGTTAGCGTTCGCGTTGGTCTGAGCCCACTCGATAAGCAGAGCGCGGTTTTCATCATCCGTGTTGACCTGAGGAAGCAGGACTTCCAGTAAGCTGACGATCGCCTTAAAGCGGGTTTCGTCGACCTTCACTTTTTCGCTATCCGGCTCCTTCAGGGATGGTGGCCAGCGATATTCGAAGTTATTTATCCAGCTCGCGAAATACACGCTGTAGGTGTTTTTCAGCTCCGGGAAGTCGGCTCGCAGAGACTGGAAGAATTCAATGCTCCAGGCTCGGTACTGGCACACTCGGATGAAGAACGCATACAACGGATCAAGCCATTCCCGAATGTTGTCGATGTACACCGCGACGGCTCGGGCATCTTCAGTGCCTTCACCGAAGCCCTGAGCGAATGTCTCAGAGTTGAGGATGATCGCTGGCATGTCGGCGGCTGCGGCCACGTTTTCCAGGATGTGTTTACGCGCAGAGTCGAGAGGCTTCTCCAGATTGCTCAGGTCGATTGACTCGATATTGTCGTTCTCGCCGATCTGCAGGACCTCTCCGGTCTTCCCGCGCTTCAACATCATGCGTTTAATGCCGCTGAGCTTCAGCATCATGTTGTTGACGACGGAGCTTGGACCCTTGATTTTCGTCACCAGCAGGCCGCCTTTCACCGCAACCATGTCGTCGGTGCGCATGGTCTGGATGAAAGATTTCAGCGGATAAAGCGCGCGCTGGTAAACGCTACGACCGGAGAAGCCGAACGCCGCCGGGTTATACGCGAGATAAATCGGGTCTTCGTTCTGCACGACGACACAGCGCGATTTGTGATACGGCTTGCCCGCCACCCGGATTCCGTCAACTTTCTGGAAGTCCTGAGCATTAGGGTCCTGATTCAGTACAATACTTCCCGCAGTGTTGAGCGGGTCGAGAATGTTAAAACTGACGTTGTGCTTATACAGAGTGCGATAGTCCAGCGACTCGTTAGGCTCCTGGTTATCCACGAGCATTGCGATCGCTGATACTCCGTAAATCCTGGCGATGCGCGCGGCGTTGGCGATGTGCTGGTTAGCACCTATAGCCTTCCATTCGCGCTCGAACGCGTCACGCAGTCGCTGCTCAAGGCCATACGACTGAGCCACGTGCACGGTGCGCGGCTCGTTCATAGCCATCTTGATTGGGCGATCTACCATCTTTCCGCCCAGCGGATGGAATAGATAAACCGTTTTGCAGGTCTGGTATCCTGCCGACGTTCCCGGCTGGATATCGTCACTGTCCAGCAATGCCATCAACTCTGAGTGAGAGCAGCTGCCGATTTCGAAATCGTCTTCGTTCATTGGTTCTCTCGTCAGATTGCGTCTCCGCTACCGAACGCGATGATCAGCCCGTAGGTGTAATCATCCAGCAAATCGTCGGCGCGCTTATGCGCTTTCTTATCAGCAAGGTGGAATCGGGAAACCTGCTTATGCAGATGGTTTGCTGTTTCGCCTTTGAAAACGGCGGTCTTCTCGTAGGCGTATCGGGATATTTTCGCCAGGCCGCGGTAGTGATAACCGGATGCCATAATGGCGCGCTCGTCCTTTCCTTTGCTGGTCAGGGCGGACTCAATTTTGTTGACCGGCCATCCCAGGCTTTCGCCTTTTTGCAACAGAATGCTGCCCATGCTGGCATCCTCGATAAACACGCCAAGGCTGCCATTAACGGCTACGCACTGCCCTGATAACTCATTTAGGCGGTCAAATACTGATGGCATCCAGCTTTCCAGCAACGCGCCATCTATTTGCACTACGTCCCAGTCGAGTATCGTCAGGCGCATACGACCGGGCCGGGTATCGACCGCGTAGTAAACAACCGCCGTGCCGTCGTGCTCAGTGCCACCCTTAACGGCGGTGTCCATAACAGCAAAGACCGCCTGACACATTTCAGGGAAATCGACAGGCTGATCCTGGTTTTCACCCTCGAACCACTTACGGACGTCGAATAAGGAGGCTGCAGACCAGTCTACGAACTCGGCCATGAACTCCTGGCGGAATACGCGTGGATCGTTGTTCGCCCGCTCTTTCTCCAGCTCCTCCGGAGGAACGAACGGGTTGGAAGATGTCGGTGCATGGTGCTCAACGAAGCCCAGGGACTTGTTGTTGCAGATGGCGTAAAAGAAGTTTTCCTCATCGACACCATCAGGCGTTGAAAATACGTAGGCCCGTCCTTTGGTCGTCAGCAGCGTCGGTTTAATCGATTTAGGCCAGATTTCCTTCAGCATCTCCGGCGACTTGGTAAACGCCGCCTCATCGATCAGGATGATTTCGTACTCACGGCCACGGCCGGCCAGTTTGTTGTCGTTGGTTACCCAGAAGTCGATCTTCCCGCCGTTCTTCAGCAGCAGACGCTTCTCCTGGCGGCTGAAGCTCTTTTTCAGCGGTAGCAGGATTTCTTCGAGCTTGTCGTAAATCTCCTGGTACTGACGATACTCGGCGGTGAAGATACCAACCCGGCCGCCTAGCTCGATGTCCATACCCGGGCGACGGAACGGTGACGTTGCGTAGGTCACAGCAGCGCTCGACAGCATGAAGGTTTTACCCCATCGCCGACCGCATCGAACCGCATTCAACTGGTGGTCCCATGAGTCAGACCAGACCGTTAACTGCCCGTTGTGTAGCGTGGGTAGGTAAATGTCGGCCATGATTTATCTTCCCGGTATCGGCAGCGAGTTATGCACGACGATAGCGTTATCCTTGTCGCCGTCTTTCATCACGTCGATTTCGAGCTCAACCTTTTCGGTCGCAGCTTCGCGGTAAGCAGCATCGACGCGCTGTTTAATGATTGCCGCTTTGGTGTACTCCAGCGACTCAATGCGCGCAGTGTTGCGATGCATGGCTTTCTGCGCCTGAGAGATAAGGTCGTGCAGATCTTTGGCCTGATCGCTGTCGGCTGTCTCCAGCTCTGTCTGCCAGCGCCCTATATTCTCTGCCGCTGTCAGGCTCGCCGCGCGCAGCCAGAAAAGCTCATCGTCGAGCGTGAGCATCTGGGCATCTTCGGTGATGGCGTCAGAGAGCAGCATCCGGCGGCCGTAGCCTCCGTGCTTTAATGCATTCTGGTTGCCTGGCAGGAAGGCGTTAGTCGGCGGCGCGGTGCGCGATCCGCGTATCGGTTTCGTTTCTGGAGATTTTGAGCTGGCGCCTGTGTCGGGCTGGTTTTTTTTCACCTTCCCGTTTTTACCGGCCCCGCCTTTCTCCTTCTGCGAATTCGCAGATTTATTCGCACTTTTTTTTTGCGAATTCGCACCGTATGTCGTTGCTTTGATATAGCGTTTCGCAGATGAGTAATTCAGTCCCTGCGCTGCGCACCAGTCTTTCGGGGATATTCCTGTTTTGGCATGCTCGGCGAGGAACTGGTGTTGCAGTGCTCCCCAGTCCGGTTTTGCCATAGTCCTTACCTCGTTGTGACATTATCGAGCCACCTCTGGAAGTGGCTCTGTAATGCCCTACTTCAGGCACTGCGTGGTGATGTATTCCTGCAGTGCTCTCAGGGCTGTCTGGTCGCTGATGATTCCAGACCGGATACCGAGAACGTTTCGTCCAGCAACTGAAGAGAGTTCGACGGTGGCATCATCGCCCATGCTGGCGGCGCCGGCGGTTTGGGTTGCGGCTGACACTGGACACTTTCCTTTGACGAGCACCCGACCACCATTATCAAGCTTGCGCTGCAGAGCATCATTTTCAGCTTTTGCATCGGCTAATTCCTTCGTGTATTTGGCATCGAGCGCTGCGACGTCACGCTGGCGGGTCTCCATGTCGGTGATGGTCTCGTTCGCCAGATTTAGCGCCTTCACCTTCTCGTCGCGCTGCCTTTTGAACTCGGTGGCGTTGCTGTGGTAGTGACTGACCAGCCAGGCGAGGCTGACTATGAGACAGATAACTACTGCACTGATAATGGCGGTTAAGCGACTCATTTCTGGCTCCAGGTGCATACCTGATACTCAACATCACGGCGATTAACCAGCCCTTTCCACTTCTGACCGCCGGCATATACCCAACGCTTTAGCTCTGCACATGCACCGGCATAGTCGCGGGCATTAAGCTTTTTCAGCAGTGTGGAGTTAATGGCTGCAGTGGCGCCGACGTTATAGGCAAATGAGTAAATTGCTGCGCGCTGGGTTTCCGTGGTCGGCACTTTGATATGCGGATCGACCTGCGCGGCAATGCGCTGTATATCGCGCCGGGTTAGAGCGTCACATTCTTTGTCTGTGTACCGCTTACCCCAGACAATGTCTGAACCAGTGTGGCCATCGCAGACGGTGGCAACACCAACGATGTCGCGATAGGCAGTGTACTCTCGGCCCTCAAGACCAACTTTGCCGGATACCATGACGGTAGCGATACCAATGGCGCCCGTACCCAGGGCTCCGATAATGCTATTTCTGAGCGCTGGTGACATTGCCATTTAATCTATCCTCGCGCTCTTTGCGCTTGTAGTACCAGTTCACCCCGAAAGTGCCAATGGTACAGACGATACCGATGATGATTGCCCAGTCGTTCAGGGAAAGAACGCCACCCATGGTCGTTAAGCCTCCAACCCAATAACTGAGCCATTCTCTGATTTTATCCATGCGTTGCATGCTCTCACCTCGCGTTGTTTGCGGGTGCTATGTGTGTTTGAAAAGGTCAGGCTTCACGGGCTGGATTAACAACAACATGCGTCGAGGATGATTCCCGTGAGCCTGAAATAGAAAAGCCAGCGATAAGGCTGGCAAAAGATATCGAGGGTCGAACAATGCGGCTCTATGGCCGAAGATACCCTGGCTGGGTCTGGCATGTGGTGGCGAGCGCCCATCTCTCGCTTAACGTCAATCAACGCTTACACATCGCTACGTTATTGGCCGGTATTAACCGATATGTTCTCTCACCACAAATGAAAAAGCCCCGCACGATGGCGAGGCTCTTAATTTGGTCGACAATCGAAGCTATGGCGACGATATCAGATTTACATGAAATATATGCCTTTCAGTTCGGTTTTGCAAGACTTGCATCTAAATTTGTCGCCTTTTGTTGTGAACGTGATCGCGTTACTGATATGAGAGCATCGCTGTCAAGCTTCACAAAACTGCTGCGCAACGCCAGCCAATGAGGCAGATATGTTTCTGTCCATGTGGATTTTGCGACGCCAGCCAACCCCGCCAGTTTCTGGTATTCGTACATCTCACGCCCTGCCAGTTCGGCTTTGACATCCTGTGCAGCCAGCCAGATAAGCTGACGCAGGCGATCGACTGTTTTCTTTGCAATGCGCATGCCGGCCATCTGCGCGCTGAACTGTTCCCACGCCCACCGGGTTATCGTCTCCTGGTACTCCCAGCGGATATTCTCGCTGTAGTTCCAGAGCAGCCAGGCTTTCTGATGCTCATCGAGCGACAGCAGCGCCCGGCGCCATGATGCCGTTGAGTATTCGACTGGAAGCACCAGGGCGATTGCTGAGCCTTTTGCGCGAGACTGGCTGCCGGTCATTGGTGGGCTGTCAGGGTTGACCATTCTCTTCTTCTGGGGGTCATACACCTTCTTACGCCCGCGGCTTCGTGGCGTAGCCTCAAACATCGCGTTTTCCGCAAAGGCTACCAGTTGTCCTTTCGTCGCGCCGCTCAGATCGGCGGTAGCTACTATCAGCTGCTCACGAACGTATTGGAGGTATTGTGTGTTCATGCTGTCTCTCCCAGGGTCTGATAGATGCGAATGTAATTTCTCAGGATTCGGTAGTCGGTCATCACTGTGCCGCGGTGACGGCAGAGGCGGAGCTTTTGCCAGCGGTCGCGGATGCGTTCGATTACGTCCTGGTTCATGCTGCCTCCCGTTGTTTTATGAGCGCACGACGAATCGCGCTGTAATGGCGCCTGATGCCTTCCAGTTCTTCGATGGTGTATCGGTGAGGGGTGTTGTTATTTTCGAGAGCCTCGACGCGTTCATCGCCGATTTTCGCTACCAGGCCGATGCGGTATTGCTGCTGATTGCCGGACAGTTGGACATTGCAGTGATGGCACTGTTTATTGATATTGTCCTCGATGTAGCGCAGGTGGGACGCTTTCCCGCGGGAGCGGTAATGCCCGGCCTCCCACTGAACCGTATCGAACGTGCCGCAGCTGATGCACGGCAAATCATGGTCACGTTCGCGGATATAGTCGTTGACGACGCGCTGGGTCATATCTTCCCAGTGACGGAGAGGTTTCACCGCGGCTTTGCGCTTGCGCCAGGCTGCACGCTCTTTTTTCGCTTTCGCCTGGGCCTGCTTCTCGCGCTTCTTCTCAAGTTCCTGCATGGCAAATTCTGCGCCATGCTCAGGGCAGCACCAGCGCTGATTCTCAAATGCTGGAGTAAACTTCGCCCGGCAGATTTTGCACCGGCGCTGAGTTCGGTTAAGCATGACCCCTCCTTGCTCTCAGGCAGAGCCACTTCTTCTCGACCAGGCGGGCGGTATAGTCTTTCAGCGTCGGGATGTCAGACGGCTTAACATCGACCTTGCGCTTGCGGCGAGCAGGAATGCGGAAGATTGAGCGCTCAATTACTTTGGCGAGGGGACTATGCATGGGATTCTCCCCAGCGCTTGGCCCATTCGATTTCAATGCGGGACTTTTCACTGAACTTGACGCCCTGTTGGGTACCGAACCAGTAGATAGCCTCGATGACTTCGACCATCTGACGCACTGTCATTTTGCTAGTACGCTGACCGAACATCACAACGCCGCCATCCAGCCCGGGAGCCATGCGCTGCTCTTGTTTTTTCGACTTGGCCACCAGGGCAGTAATGAGGTCTTTCCAGTCGTCGGAGTCGTATTTGTTACCGAACCAGACAACCTGATCTGATAGGTCTTTCAGGAGCGGCCACATTTTCTTGTTTTGTTCGAGAGTGCGCGTCATCTCCTTGATATCGAGAATCAGAGGACGCTTTGCATCGACTGGCAATTCTCGAACGAAATTGATGGCGTTCTGTTTGATAGCATCGTTGACGAGGTGGAATTGCTGTTTCACGCTTCACCTCCGCAGAGGTCAAACGCTGAATGCAGAAAATCGCCGGTGGCATGTGCCATCGGTGACAGGAATTGCTTTAAGGTTTTGTGCGCCATGTGTCCCCACTTGGCGCCGGTCATTAGTGTCAGTTGCTCAGGCTGACAGGGGAATTATGACGGGCTAAATCCCAAATTGCAAAATGAGCATAGGCTATTTTTTGGTGTTCTGTTCTGCCATCTCGATATCACAGAGCTTTATTTTTCGCTGGCACAGGTAACCTTCATAGACGTACCAGTTGCCAGCATTGACCCACTCTTTAACACGCTGCCGTGGTTTATCGACAGAACGAGCAAAGGCGGCTTGATTGCCGCCATAGTGCTTAGCAATGTACTCAGCGAGCCTCATCAGTTGTACCCGAGAATGATATCCTGAATCTTACCCAGCAAAACCGCGTATTCGGCATCATCGCTGTCAATGCTGGTAAAATCGCCGCGCTCGATAGTGAAATCTTCTCCGTTAAAATTTACGTTGTTGATTTCTTCTTGGGAAAGCATAGCCTGAATAGCTTCGATTTTTTCATCTGATACTTCGTGAGAGATTGTGATAGTCGCCATTTTTTTCTCCAGAGATTAGGGTATTTTGTTTCGTTGAATACATAATACCCTACCTTTTTAAAATGTCACTAAATAACGTGACATATGTTTATTGTTTTATGATTCCAATCACAAACAATCGCCCCCCCCCTGAGCGGCTTTGCGTTCTGCGGGGGATTTAGGCATCAAACCATCCCTCATATTCAGACTCGATAACCCGATTAGATAAAATCTCCATGCGCCTGTCCCGCCTGTCCGATGTCGGGTCCGCGTCAATCTCGATCGCCTTTTCCATAAGAAACGCGACGGCTTTGAGGTATTCATCTTCCCTAAAATTACCGTAGCAAATACCGTCAGAGCAGACACGCCATACCGTTCTGCGTGGCTCGTTTTCTCTTCTGGCTATGAGGTCTCCCACGAACTCGCGAAGAGAGCGCAATTGGTCAAGGTCGAAGGTTCTGATTTCATCGCGCAAGTTACTCACCTTTCACCTCCTGCTGGGCGGCTGGCAAATCAATCCACTTGATAATGCGGGTAATAATGCCATCTGACGCCCGCCATTCCCCTGACTCATGGTCATAGCAAGCTGTTCTGATATCCCCGTAGCTGGTAATGACAAGATATTTACCATTCACTTCAGGAGGAAAATCTTCCATGGCATTCCAGACCACTGGGCCGTTACCTCGATATATCTCCAGCAACTCTCTAGCCATCTGGTAAGCGATATGCCTGCGGCCAAAGACCCTTGTAACTTCTTTAAGTCGATCGATGGCTATAGTCACTTTGCCTCCTGCGGCACTGCTGGCAGCGGCATCCAGTGCGTGATAATTTCCGGCTTGAGACACTGGAAAGAACCCATCAGAAATAATTCTTTACCGATGTACTGGCCATTCCATGTCAGAAACACAGAACCCTCCTGCTTTGTTGGCATCCGCTCGCTTACCGGAATCCATCCATGGTCTTGCGCCGGAGAGACGCCTATTTGCTCCGGGCGGAGTCCAGAATGCGCCGGAGAGTTGCCAGCCTGGAGCATGGCGGCGCGGCAGTGATTCCACCAAGCGGCACGGATAATGGCATCACGAATACTCATGTCTGGATACTGACGGCATAATTCCTCCCAGTGCTGCATTGGCGGCACTACCGGCGCTGGCTGCGGGGCGGCATAGAGGTAATTAATCCCGTCCGGTAGCAGACCTAAATCCTGGCGATTTTTCCCTTCAATCCTCCCCGCGTTTATCCAGTCGTCTCCCTCTACCTCAATGAAAAATACCGGCTCGCTGTCCACCGCTGGCACGCAGGCAAGCACGCGCTCTGTTAGCTGGTTCTGCGCCTCTTCTACGGAGTTCGGGCCGCCTAACTCTGTGTGAATTTCCACGACACCGGCAAAGAAGTCGGCAATTTCGCTTTGAATGATGTCCCTGGTTAATTTGCTGGTCATTGGTTGGCTCCTTATCCTGCTGTGCTTTCGACGGCGGAAGGAAAATCAATGGTTTCATCAAAGCCCGCACCGATTTTTTGAACGGCGGTACACCAGTCAGATGAGTTGCGGCCATCCAGCATTGCCATTACCTCATCTAGCCTGCGCAGGTCGTATAGCGCGATTGACGGGTCGCCGATAGTGTAAAAGCCGATTTTCTTCGGCGACGGGCACCGCGCGAACACCGCGTTAACCTCATCTACCCAGGCCTGCTCTTTTTTGGTTAATTTTGCCATCAGTCCGCATCCCCCTTTGGAGCACATACGCCACGCAGCATGAGCTCACCGTTGTTAACCTCTTTAATTTTCACAAATGCTGCTCGGCATGCGCTTTCAGAGTTGAATTCCTGGTTCATGGAGGTCAGCGTGGGCTGTACAGCATCAGACAAACTCACGGAATAGGTACCGCTTAACCAAACAAATAAAATCCACATCACTCAGTCTCCCCCGGAGCAGAAACCACTTCTATCTGGCAACCCGCTGCACATTTCAGCGCTTCACCACAAACGAACCATAACGTAACGTCGTGATCGTCAAAGTCGGTTTCCTTCACCTCATACACCTGACCTCTGAATTTCACGAAGTCGCCAGCATCGATATGTACCGCTACAACCATACCCGGCTGATTTTTGCCTTCCCTACCAGAACCGGCTCGGTCGATACGCTCAATCTCAGCCAGAATAAGCGCACCAGCTTTTACCAGGTCACGGCGGCGACTGGTTGGCTTCCACCATTCATCTGGCCACGGCCACGGCCTGGGCGGTTCACCGGCACAATCGAACAGCTCAGAAGAAAGCGCATAGCACCCGGCCGCATCGGCTAATTCGCCATGTTCATATTCATCATCATGTCCTGGTGTCCACCCCTCAGCTGTAACCTGCCGCTTACGCTCAGCCAGTACGTCAGCGGCGGCAGCGGTGCGGGACTCCAGACGTGCCAGCAATTCCCGCAGGCAAGCTATTTCAAATTGCTGCGACTTTACTGCGGTGCCAGCACCTTTGGCGTTCAAGCCTTCCAGGTACGAAAGTCGCTCACGTACTGTTTCAACAGTTACTGGTGCGACGACTACAGGTGTAAATTTTGCAGGTTTCATAAGTCGCCCCCACATTTTCCGCAGCGCTCACGGCCACTCATGTCGTAATAAGTGGCCCCATCGTGCTTGCAGTCCGTCCATTCAGACAGATCAGACTCAAGTTCCTCGATGCGCTGCTGCGCCTTCTCCAGCACCTCTACCAGCGCGAGGATGACTTTGGCTGCCTGTCCGCACTCATCGACGATAGAAACGTTGGTGCCGGTATCTCTACCATCCACCTCAAACCGCAAATCAACGTCATCGGAATCAATATCAGCAGGGTCAAACTGCGAGATATATTCCAGGGTAAATACAGATGCTTTTGCTTTGCTGACGAGTAGCGCCAGTTCGGTGATATCAGTTGTCATGCGGCACGCTCCTGTTTTTTCGCGCTCAACACCATTCTGCTGCCGTCCTCCAAATCCCATGCAATCTCACCGCCCTCAGCCATAACCAACTGCCACACGAGTTGTGCAGCTTCATTGGTTACGTCGCGCCCGCGGTCATTGCCAACGCGCAGCCTTCCGCCTTCTACGTCTCGCATTTTCGCGAGGGTGATGGTCTTGCTCAGCGGGGAAAATCCGAGTTGAAGTTTTGCTGTATTGCTCATTTGGCCCCCTCGCGCAGCAAATTTGATGTTTGCGCCATAACAAAGCGGGATGGCGACCAGTCGCAATAAGTGTCAGTTTCGGTGTGTCCGAAAATAGCTTTGCAGCGTCGGATGTGATGACAGTTACCACAGGTAGCGCCTGCCGGGAGATTCATCTTGTCCGGGTCTGATGGGTCGTAGTTCAGCGCTTTTGTGTTGTCGCTCATTTGGCCCCCTCGCGCATCTTCTTGGCGTAGTCGTCAGCAGCACCCGCAACCCCCTCTGCGACAGCGTCAAGGAATGGGTCATCACCAGGAATTCGAAGTTTTGCTGCGAACTCCTCCACCCCATCAGCCTTAATCCCGGCTACGATGCTATCGGTGGCAGGGGTTTCCAGATTCATATTCAGCGGGTAATCAGCATCAAGTTCTTCATGGATGAATTCAGCCAAATTATTGCGGCTTTCCTTCTGAACCACATTCTCCGCAGCCATCTGCTTAAACGCTTTCGCCAGCTTCAGGAACTTCTGCTCTCTGATCGACAGCTCGCCCGCCGACTCCAGCGACTGGATGAGCTCGTTTACAGTTTCGATGTTCATTTTCTCACTCCCGCCAGGCACTGGTTAAACAGGTTTGTCATTGGGTTTGCGCCACCCGGACGCTTCATAAACTGGAGGTCTGATGCCTCAGTTACCGTTGTCGGATCTGTCAGGGTGTAGCGGTAGCTTCTGCACTCCCCTTCTCGCTTAACCTGACCGTCTTTGTTCATCTGCCAGAGTGCTGAATTGACCACCGACGAATCGAGCCCGGTGCCGCGGCGGATATCCTGAAAGTTGCAGCCCGGATGCATACCGATAAAGTTGATAACGGCTTGTTTGCCAGAGTTCTTTTTCATCAAAATCCACCCCGCTTGGTAGGTTTCTCTTCTTTCTCGCGCCGGCGCTGACTGGCAGCCTCCTGGTCGCAGTCATAAATCGCACCATGCCGTTGCTCGCAATAGACAACACCTGTCTCGCCATGCCTGTTCAGGCGCAGCAGCAACTCTGTGTCACTCTGGTTTGCGTTCTCGTCGTAGGCGCCTTCCCGGTAGATGGCCAGCCAGTAGTCGCAATCCTGCTCGATCTGGCCGGTGTCTCGGGAGTCGCTCGGCAGCGGGCGTTTATTGGTTCGCTTTTCCAGATCCCGGTTGAGCTGAGTCAGGAGAACGACAACACAATCCAGTTCCTTCGCCAGGGTCTTCAGGCCTTTGGTGATAAGCCCATAGGCCAGGTCGTTTCGCTCGGCCTTATCGGCAGTCATCAGCGTCAGGTAATCGACGAGGATCATCCCGACCTTGCCGCGCTCGCGCTTGATGCGCCGAGACTCAGCCATGACATGCGCCAGCGAAATACCCGGGGTGTCGTCGATCAGGAGGTTGTTAGTGTCAATCAGGGCACCCATTACACCGGTAGCCTTTTGCAGATCGCTATTCCAGTCACCGTGATACCCGTAGTCGTCCTTCGTCATGTCGGGGTAAAACAGGTTGGGCGAGATGTGCCCCTTCTGGGCTGTGATTTTCTCCACCATCTGGCCTTCCGGCATTTCAAGGGAGAACATCAGGGCCGGTTCGTTTTCCACCGTGGCGCAGTTGACACCCATCTGGGTGTAGAGCGTGGTTTTCCCCATTTTCGGGCGGGCGCCGATGACGAACAGGCTACCGCGCACAATGCGCTTAACCCCGAGCAATTCATCAAGCGAGCGGATCCCGGTAGACAACCCTCGGGAACGACCGTCAGGTTTCATTCGATCGTCAAACTCATTTGACCAGTCCTTCACCGCGTCATAAAACGTGCGCAGACCGGTTTTACGGCCAGTTTTGACGTGCTCATTTATCTCGGTAAACAGCCCCTGAATAGCGTCAAATTTCTGTTCTGCCGTCATGCCGTTGCGGGCATAAAGCAGCTCGATCGCCTTCGTGGTTTTTTCGATGCCGTAGCGTTCCATTGCTGTCTCGCGGACGCGCATTGCATAGGCCACGATGTTCGCCGCGCTTGGCGTGTTTTTTGACAGTTCAGCAAGGTATGCAAATCCCCCTACCGATTCCGTCAGAGACTTGCTTTCCAGGGCATCAAACAGGGTCAGCAGGTCCACCGGCTTCTGGTCCCGGTACATCTGCCGCATTTCGGCAAAAATCACCTGGTGCGGGCGCGAGTAAAATGATTCGGGCTTGAGGATCGACAGAACCTTCTGAGTGCGTTCGCTGCTGTCGTCATCCAGGAGAAGGCCGCCCAGAACGCTTTGCTCTGCTTCGATACTGCTCGGAGGGGTGAGGAATTCAGAGGTCATCACAGGCCCCCTCGCGTGTTTTGGCATAAACGTCGACGTTCAGGAAGTATTCGAGTGACTTACGGCGCCAGGTCTTACCGGTGCGCTGGTCAGGGCGATTCTCCAGCATCCAGCGGCAGTTACTGGCGATGTAACTCAGGTAGGACTCCCAGTCTTCCAGGGTGAAGCCATGGCCATCGAGCTGACGGGTGATTTTATTGGCCTTCTGCCAGAACGAGCGGATCAGGTTACGGCGCTTGTCAGTGAGGATCCTGATGCCTTGCGCTTCTGGCAGAACCTGGTGGTAAACCTCAACAACCTGCTCACAACTGAGAGACGGTTTTTTTTGTTCAGGTTTTTGTGATGCTGATGCACTCTCTTCTACGTCAGTAGAAGAGATATTATTTAATATATTGTTTGTGGCACTCTGTTGGCATTCTGTTGGCACAACCTCCCGCGCATGCAGCGTGGTTACTGGGTTTGCGTTGGCAATCTGTTGGCATTCTGTTGGCACAAAAAACTGCTGATAATCGTCATATTTGGTGACGGTTAAGAGGGTGAATTTTTTGTTTGCCAGGGTGGTGACCATCCCCATTTTGGTGAACTTATTCAGCAGGTATTTTACCCGATCAGGGGTTATGCCGGTGTCTTTCGAAAGCGTATGGCGCCCGGTGATGACCTGGCCACGCCCTACCGGGTATTCGCCAAACTCAGTGGTGACCATACCGTCAGCTGAATTCACTTCCATGATGAGATGGATCCACAAATGGACGGCCTCACTGTCGCTCTTGTAGAACGGCAGCTCCCTTACTTTTCGGTGCAGGAATACCAACCCCTGCCCGGATGGCTGAGGTTTCTCCATGGGCTTCTGAGACCCTCTAAAATCGGATATGCGAAGAACGTTACTCACGGCCTTCCTCCTTCCGCTTCAGATCTTCCAGGATGGCGCGCATCTTTTCAGCCACCACCGGATTTACCGAACGGACAAATCGGTCACGAGTAACGTTTTTGTGTGTTTGGACCTGGTAAAATCTGTTGCTCTTAGGCATAATTACTCCTGTGAATTGATCCAGTTAATTCGCCTGAAAGCCGTTGGTGTTCGCGCACCGCGGCTTTCGCCTTTTTCAGAACAACCCCTGCTGCTTAACAGGCTTTGCCCTTTTCTTTTCAAACTTGTCTGACGGCAGCGTTTGTTTCTCTGCCCACAGCTTTGCGTGGCGTAAAACATCATCAAAAATCCTCCCCTTGCGACTGGCCTGCGACATGCGCTTGTACATATCGACCGCCTGGTATGCCCCCCCCTGAGCCACTGCCTGAGTGAATCCCTGGCGCATCAGCTCTTCGCGGACGTTCTTCTCAATGAATTCGATGTGGTTCATCAAGCCTCCATCTGCCCTTCTTCGGACTTACGATGAGAAATCAGGATGGCCAGCAGCAGCGACATGTTCGGTAGCAAACTTTCCCGCCACCGACTCACCGTCGATTTATTGACGCCGGCAACTTTTGCGATTGTCGTTGTGCCCAGTTCTGATATCTGGCTGTGTAACCAGCTCTCTATCCTCTGAGCCTCCACTTTGTTGCGTGCTGTTGAGGTCCCCATTTGTGATACTCCCTATGGTGTTGTTTGGAATGGCCGCCGGTCAGGCGGCATTAGTTTTATTCCCTTGCTCTCCGAAAAGAAGCCAGCTTGGCTCGCACTGAAGGGCGGTCGCTAGCTCAATGAGCTTGCGTGGGCGTTTTGTTAATCCGGATTCAACTTGCTGAATGGTCTGCTGTTTGGTTCCAGAAATTTCAGCAAGTCCGGCCTGGGTCAAATTAAGTTCACTACGGCGTTTTTTAACGCGGTCAGAAAGAGTTTCCATGGTGCCTCCTTTACAAGGTTATTTGTATTTTATTGTCAAACAAACTTGTTTGTCAAATACCTTGTTTCTTGTAAGCATGAGGGATCGGTTTATGAGGTGGATATGAATATTGCGGACAGAGTAAAACTAAGGCGTGCGGAACTGTCATTGACGCAGGCGGAGCTGGCTTCACTAGCTAAAACCTCTCAGCAGGCTATACAGCAACTTGAAGACGGAAGGACGAAGCGCCCTAGATACTTGCCGGAGTTAGCAGCGGCTTTAAAGTGTTCCGTAAGCTGGCTCTTAACTGGTGAGCATGAAATGATCAGTGAGATTCCACCCGAAAAAGAATGGTCTCATGTCGATTCATGGGACAAAAATACCCCACTAAGTGACGGTGAAGTGGAAGTACCTTTTTTGAAAGATATTGAATTTGCTTGCGGAGATGGGCGCATTCAAAGCGATGATCATAATGGTTTTAAGTTGAGATTTTCCAAGGCCACTTTACGAAGAGTAGGCGCTAACAGCGATGGATCTGGCGTCATCTGCTTCCCGGCGACTGGAGACAGCATGGAGCCAGTTATCCCCGACGGCACAACGGTTGCAGTAGATACCAATAACAAACGGATTATTGATGGAAAATTATATGCTATCGCGCAACCAGGGGCCGGAGATGAAAAGCTAAAGCGGATAAAGCAGTTATACCGTAAGCCAGGTGGAATTCTTGTGATCCGCAGCTTCAACCGAGAGGACGAAGAGGCAATGGAGCAAGACGTTGAAATCATAGGAAGGGTTTTTTGGTATTCAGTTTTACTTTAGCATATAAGGTATTGTATTTATGATCATTTCCTCTTTTTTGTTGGGGGTAATCTTAGCGGTTGCATGCTGTTTATTTATCCTGTTCTGGCATAAAAAAAAGGCTACAAAAAAGAAATTAAAACAGTATGAACCTGCAAGCGTTGACTCTTCAGTTCAGAGTGCGAAAACGCTTCTGAATGCAGCTGATCATATTTATGCTATAGATAACAATGCCCTTGCAGCTATATGGAGATCAAGAGGCTGCAAAGAGCATGCAGAGCGAGATGGTCGGATCTATACAATTAAGGGGTCATGGGCGATAAAGAAAAAATTGATAAGGCCTGAATCTGATGGCTTCCTCAATGACATACCCATCCCCAAGGATTGCGGGTGCTATATGACTTACCTTTATAATCTTCGCAGTCTTCCCCCTTCTATGCTCAACCCTTCCGCAATAAAAATCCTGCAAAAATAACCACCATCACTTCTGTAAAGCCCGCTGCCGGGCTTTTTTTTCGCCCTCAGCACAAGATCCCCTCCCCAAAAACCATCAAATAACAAATATAAAAACAATAATAACAAACATTTAAATGCCAAATACAACAAAATACAATTTTATGTGTTTACAAGATTGATTGTATTTTGTATATTCAACTCATCCAAACAACACCGGCAACGCCGGTCATTAGCAACAACGCTCCGCTAGCCGGCGATAAGGCAAGGTGAAGAGATGATCCGCGAAGAAGACAAGCCTGCATGGCGTAATTTTTGGTTAAAGGTCGTTCCGTTTTTGGTTGCAGTCGTAGCTGTCAGCGTTCAGTGCTGGGGTGGCAAATGAGCAAAGAAACAGGTGGACAAGCTTTCCCACGTCAGCAGTGGGAATACGACGGTCAAAACAACGTCCTTCAGTATCAGGAAGAAGGCATGACGCTGAGAGATTACTTCGCAGCAAAGGCGATGCAGGGAATGCTGGCCAACCATGGCATGTGGGATCTCATAAATGAAAATCATGCGCAGTGCGTGGCAAGAGATGCATTCCTAGTTGCCGACGCAATGCTTAAGGCTCGGGAGGATGCATGAGCAGAAACGGCATTCGTTCAATGATTTACTGCCTGCTGATCTGCGTCGTTATCTGGGCAGCGGTGGTTATCAAAATTCTGCACGTTACGGGGGTGTTCAATGGCTAAAGCAATTCCAAACAACGGACGCGCCGTGATGATGCGCAATAACCGCACCGGCGCTGCATGGCTGGTCAGCTTCGACTACCGCGACGGCAGCTACTGGCACGAGCCACAAGGCAATTTGCGCCACATTCGCCGGCCATACGCATCACGAAGCGTTGAGCCCAACCTGGTACCCGCCGGGACGCATTAACCCGCGCATATCAGCGCACGAATTTAACTGAGCTATCAGGCGGCCTTTATCGCGCCGGGATTCTTACAACCAAATTTCAGGGGAAACCATGAGCGAAATAACAGATTTAGTCGTCATCGAGAAAAGCAATGCGATGGCCATATTCACCAGTAACGACCAGCTCGACCCACTTATCGAAGCGATCGAAAAAGAGGCCCGCAGCCTGGTGCCGGACGTAACCACCAAAAAAGGCCGCGATGCCATCGCATCCATGGCTCACAAGGTGGCGCGCTCGAAAACCTACATAGACAACGCAGGTAAAGACCTGGTCGCTGAGTTGAAGGCGCTGCCAAAGCAGATCGACGAAAGCCGCCGCGTGGCTCGTGAGCGTCTCGATGCGCTGAAAGATGAAGTGCGCCGCCCTCTGACCGAGTGGGAAGCTGAACAGGCACGCATTGCTGAGGAAAAGGCTGCAGAAGAAGAGCGCCGCCGTATTGAAGCCGAGCAAACAGCGGCACTCGAGGCCCTGAAAAAACAGATTGAAACCGACCACGAAATGGCCTTGCTGATGAATGACGCTTTCGACCGTGACCGCGAAGAGCAGCGCATCCAGGCAGAGCAGGCTCAACGTGAGCGTGACGAGAGACTGAAGCAGGAAGCGGCAGAGCAAGCCCGCCGGGATGCAGAAAATAAACACAAAGCTGAACTGGAAGCCGCAGCACGCCGTGAAGCTGAAGAAAAAGCGCGCGCAGAGCTGGCTGAACGTCAACGAATCGAAGCAGAGCAGCGTGCGGCACGCGAGAAGCAGGAAGCAGACGCCCGGGCGGAACGGGAAAAATTCGAAGCAGTGGAAGCTGAGCGCCGCAAGGCTCAGGAAGAAGCCGATCGCATCCGCCGCGAGGCAGAGCAACGAGAACAGGCCCGACTGGCAGAGGAGAAGCGCAAAGCTGACGAGCAGGCGCGGCGGGAAGCCGACGTTAAGCACCGTAAGACTGTCGGTACTGACATCGTCAAAGCTCTGCAGGCCAATACCAGCTTAACCCGCGATCAGGCGATTGAAGTTCTGACCGCGATTAAAGACGGAAAAATCCCGCGTACCGGGATCAGTTACTGAGGTGCGTCATGAAATTAAAACTCAGATACGACCATGCACATGGCTACTTGAATACGCAGCGTGATCAGGTGCTGGAGCTTGACGGTGTTGTACTCGACGGAACGGTTGATACGCGTGACGTGCTTCCACAGCTGGACACCGCAGTGATTCTGGAATGGCTTTCTGAACAAGGGTACGTAATTACGCACCGGGAGCGGGCAGCATGAGCGCAGCAGAAAAATGGGATGACGATGCATTTATCCAGCTGATGTCAGAAGCAATCAGCACTCCTGATGAAGGTAATGAAGGCCTGGTTGATTTGTCAGCTGAGCGCCTGAACCCAGAAATCAACTGGGACGAGTTTGCGGGGAATTTTCAATGACGGAGAAAAAAGTATACGCCGCTATCAGCGCTGTAGCCGGAGAGCTGGCAGAGAAAGGCATCAGCAAAGAAAAAAACAAGGCAGCCAGGTCAACTACGCATTCCGTGGGATCGATGACGTTTACAACGCTCTGGCCCCCGCCCTGGTGAAGCACAAGTTGCTGATCCTCCCGCGGTGCACTGAACGGTCATCCTGCGAGCGAACCAGCAAAAGTGGTGGTGCCCTGTTTTACGTAACCGTCCGGGCTGAGTTCGACTTTGTCAGTACAGAAGATGGAAGTTTTCATACTGTTGTCACCTACGGGGAAGCAATGGACAGCGGCGACAAAGCGACGAACAAAGCCATGTCGATTGCTTATAAATATGCCGCTTTTCAGGCGTTCTGCATTCCTACCGAAGAGACGACCGTTGACCCGGATTACGAAGCTCACCAGGTGAAACCTGCTGATGCAGACCAGATTCTTGCTGAGTTCACGAATTACGCGAGCTCAGAGAATGACCCAAAAGCTCTTCAGGGTAGCTACGGGAAGGCATGGAATAGCCTGCATGGTTTTCCTGAGCATCAGACGAAGTGCAAAGACGTTACCGGTATTCGACTGAAAGAGCTGAAGCAGGTATCAGTTGGTGGCAGTCATGAAAATCACAGCTGAATCAATACTGGCCATTCTGCGCAAGGATGCGCGGAATAACATCACCGCGTTCCACCGCTGGCAGACCGTGCGGGGTGCGCTTGGACACACTGCAGGAATAACTCTCAATTACCACGAGCCTTATTACGAGGGATGGGCGCCAGCTCTTGAGATGTGTGAAGTGATCATCTCTGCACCTGAACTTCAGCAGGTAATGCCTTTTCTCTCTGTAGAGCACTGGGGTGACGGAGTGATTGGCGGGGAAATTTATCGAATCCCAGGGGAGGAAGAATGAAACATCACCGCGACGCCATAACCGTAGGGAAAGTGAAGTTCACGTACTCCGTAATTCGCCGCGGCTGGCTAATGCCTTGGGGTGAAGTGGTGAGTAACCCGTTAAAAGCTCAGAGGCTTGCAGAGAAGCTGGACACGAAAAGAGGTGCGCAATGACTGATTTCGGCGGATCGAAAACACCAAAAAATGAACGTGACTACTGGCAAACACCGATTGAAATTTTCAATGCCCTCGATCGCGAATTTGGCTTCTGGCTGGACGCTGCAGCCTCTGAGAGTAATGCGCTTTGCGCTCATTACCTCACTGAGCTGGATGACTCGCTGAACAGCGACTGGACGTCATACGGCTCGATCTGGTGTAACCCGCCCTATTCCGATATCGGTCCATGGGTGGAAAAGGCTGCCGAACAATCCAGAGCGCAGTCTCAGGCTGTAGTGATGCTGTTGCCGGCTGACATCTCTACCGGCTGGTTTATCTCGGCTATGCAGTCAGCTGATGAACTGAGGCTGATAACCGGCGGTCGCGTCCAGTTTGTTCCGGCATCCGTTACAGGCAAGCGCCAGAGCAACCCAAAAGGCTCGCTACTGTTTATCTGGCGACCGTTCATCAGTCCGCGACACATCATCACGTCCGTATCGCTGGCTGAGTTAAAGCGGATCGGCACTCTGGAGGAAGCATGAGCAAAGGAACCATTATCTGCCTGTGTGATATCACTGGCGTCATGGCTGAGCCATGGGTCGAAGCAGGTTATCGCGCCGTCCTGGTGGACCCGCAGCACCCTGAAACTTCGATCGATGGTCCTGTTGAGAGCATATCGGCAACCATCCTTGAGGCGATGCCGCGGCTATCTCAGATCGTCCGCTCTGAGAACGTCGTCACCGTCATCGGCTTCCCGCCATGCACGGACGTGGCTGTTTCCGGTTCCCGCTGGTTCGAGTCCAAGCGCGCCAAAGACCCGCATTTCCAGGCCAAGGCCGCTCTGGTCGCTGAGCAATGCAGGATGGTTGGCTTGGCGGCCGGCTGCCCGTGGGCATTCGAAAACCCGGTTAGCGTTTTCAGCAGCATATTCGGTTCGGCCGATTACACGTTCCATCCGTACCAGTTCACTGGACTGTGCGCGGATGACAACTACACGAAGCAGACCTGCCTCTGGACGGGTAACGGCTTCAGGGCGCCGGGAGAGAATATACACCCGATGGTAGAAGCGGCTATCGACGCCGTGAAGCTGGCCTGCGGCCGGATGATGCCGAAGAAAAAGGCGATCGAGGCCATCTCCGGAACATCCTTTGCCGGGTTGGTGAACGACTGGTATCCGGACAACCGCATTCACGAATGTCCGCCCAGCGACGAGCGCGCCAACATTCGCAGCGCTACCCCGCTGGGCTTTGCAAAGGCCGTTTTCCTTTCGAATGCACCCCATCTTAAAAAGAATCGGGAGGCGGCATGACGCCAGAAGAAAAAGAAAACGCCCTCCGCGCCCAGGCTCGTCGCTGCGCAGAAGAGCTAACCAAAGCGATGAGCGTAAAGCCTAAACCGAAGTGGAACGCTGTATGCCCCCCCCATCCTTCGCAAGCACTACGAGAAGGTCCGGCCGATGGGTGTCAGCCTGGTGAAATTTGTCAGTGTTATTGGCCGCATGAATGGGCGGTATGGAGTGGAATCATGAAGGTAGAAAAAATCGATGTTCTGGGGTTTACCATTTTCGATGTTGAACGCCTCGACCCTGTCAGGGTGATGATTGAAAACTATGAGCCTGGGAAGGGCCGCATCACCATCACATGCTTCGGAAAGGCGTGGACCGGTGCCTGGTTTGCTATGGGCGGAGACACCGTTCAGGAATTTATTAAGCGTGTCAGCAATGACTATCTAATCGGCTATTTTGACCCGCAACTGCAGAGCACGGTTGATGATGATAACGACGCCAACCTTGAATTCGTAAAGGGTGAAATCATCAAACTCCGGCGTCAGCATGAAATCGATGCTGATGAAGCCAGGGATATGTGGGAGGAGGCAGAGAGCGCTGAGGATGTGAAGGAGAACTGCTGCGATTGTCGCGTCGGTGAAAAGTTGCCAGGGCTGCTTGGTGATGACCCGTGGTATGCAAAATGGCCGGCAGTGCCAAACCACAATTATCAATACCTCGAACGCATCATTGACGCGGTGCGTGGCGGGCTCGCAGAACTGGAGCGTGCGGCATGAACAGAGCCTCTCCCGTTGATTTAAGGAAATGCCTTGAAGCCGCACATGGCCTCGCTCATATCGGTATCCGTTTTGTTCCGATCCCCGTAGCGACAGAGGAAGAGTTCCAGGCCCTGTCTGCCGCGCTTTCACGAAAGCTTGAGCAGATGGCGATTGAAGCTGAAAAGAGCGAAGGCGGTGCAGCATGAGCGCCGAAATCATCGACCAAGCCAACGAATTGGCAGAGCTTCAGCGAGAAGCCGCTATAGCGAAGTATCGCATCGACCATAACGCAGTATCGGCTACTCATTGTGTGGATTGCGGGGAAGGAATACCAGAACGGCGCCGGGAGGCGGTGGCGGGATGTCAGCGCTGCGCCTCCTGTCAGGAAGAGGCTGAAGAACGCGGAAAGCATCGGAGGTGACAGGTGTTCAAGCTTATTCAGCGCGGCCAGATATTCGCAGACAGCCACGGATGGCCGGTGTTAATCCACAGTAGCGACAGTCAGACGGTGCGCTACTGGCGTCAGGGTCGGATCAACACGGCAAGCATTGACAGATTTAATACCGACTTCGAACCGCTCTCACCCGAAGAGGCGCACCAGATACGCGCCGAACTGGAGCAGAGTGAGCATATTAAAAAGCTGCGCGCCCAGCGCGCGGCCTGATTCAGGAGAGCTTATGAGCGACGTAATTCAACTGGTACCTAACAAGTGGGTTACAGAAAAAAAACTCACAGAAATTACCGGTCTTCGTTCTGGAACAATTGAAAGAGCCAGAAAGAACTCCTGGTTCGTTGGCCGAGAATATATGCATGTATCACCTGATGGTGATCCAAACCCGAACAGCCAATGTATGTATAACCTGGAAGCGATAAATCAGTGGATAGAGCGCCAGTCGTCGAAACAGCCAGGTGCTCATTCATGCTGAAAGCGATATTCTTAACATGCTCTTGGGCGCTGGGGAGGAAGAATGGCTAAACCGTCATATCCAACTGGCGTTGAGAACCATGGCGGATCGCTTCGCATATGGTTCATTTATCAGGGTGTCAGGGTTAGGGAAAACCTTGGCGTTCCTGACACACCAAAAAACAGAAAGACAGCTGGCGAGCTAAGAAGCTCAGTATGTTTCGCAATCAAAATGGGAAACTTCAACTATGCCAGCCAGTTTCCTGAGTCTCAAAACTTGAAAAAATTCGGGGTTGAGAAAAAGGAAATAACAGTAAGCGAAATCGCTGAGAAATGGCTTGAGCTCAAACGTATTGAGATGAGCAGCAACGGATTTGTGGGTTATGAGTCCATTGTCAAAAACATGGTGCCAAGGATTGGCGGTGACAGGTTCATTTCCTCAGTAAACAGAGAGGATTTGCTGATTATCAGGAAGGAGCTTCTGACCGGGTGGAAAGTGCCTAAAAAAGGGCATAAACCATCAAAGGGAAGAACGGTACCCACTGTTAACAACTATATGACCACTATTTCAGGAATGTTCAGTTTTGCTGTAGCGAGTGGGTACACGGCAGAAAACCCGTTTAACGGTATATCAGCTTTGACAAGAAGTCGCCCAGATCCCGACCCTCTTTCGAGAGATGAGTTTTTGAGGCTTCTTGATAGCTGCAAGCACACTCAGATCAGGAACATCTGGGCCCTGGCAGTGTACACCGGCATTCGTCATGGAGAGCTGGTTTCACTGGCCTGGGAGGATATCGACCTGAAAGCGGGAACGATGATGATCAGGAGGAACTTTACGCCGACAAATGAATTTACCATGCCAAAAACTAAAGCTGGAACGAACAGGGTTGTTTTCCTCATTGAACCAGCAATAGAAGCACTCCGCAGCCAGGCAGAGATGACAAGGTTTGGTAAACAGCATGAAGTAGAAGTAAACCTACGGGAGTATGGGAGAAAGGAAAAGCACGAATGTACGTTTGTGTTTGATCCGCGACTAACCGGGCGAAACTACCTTGCAGGTGACCATTATGCAGTCGGGTCGATAAAGAAAATTTGGGATGCTCATATTAAGCGCGCCGGCCTTCGACACCGGAACGCTTATCAGACGAGACACACTTATGCTTGCTGGTCTCTGTCAGCCGGAGCAAACCCGAACTTCATCGCCACACAAATGGGTCATGCCGATGCACAGATGGTTTACAAGGTTTATGGAAAATGGATGGCGGAAAAAAACACGGAGCAGGTGGCGCTTTTGAACCAGAAACTATCCGATTTTGCCCCATCCCTGCCCCATGATGAAGTGATGAATGGATAATATATTGTTATATCATTATGTTACATACCAACATGCTACATATTGATAACACAAGAGGCACGAAATGCGCTCGACCCGGTGCAAAGCTTGTGGTGTGATCCCTGTTCAATATATTAAACTAGGCCTCGCAAATGACCGTCAGCGTCGCCATCGACCGTCACTGCGGGACAGAGTCGGGTAATAAAGGTATACTCCGCCTCCTTTTTTCTGCTTCGGTTTTTGATGGAAACGCTCCAGTGAGAGGACGCTACTGCGCACCATGACACAATTCACTTCTCCTGTACTGCACTCGCTGCTCGATACGGACGCCTACAAGCTGCACATGCAGCAGGCTGTCTTCCACCGCTACGGCGATGTACACGTTGCGGCGGAGTTCCGCTGCCGCGGGGACGATCTGCTCGGGATCTACGCCGACGCAATTCGCGAGCAGGTTGAAACCATGCGCGACCTGAAGCTGCAGGACGATGAATATCACTGGTTGTCTACCCTGCCGTTCTTTTCCCAGGATTATCTCGACTGGCTACGCGACTTCCGTTATGACCCGGGCCAGGTCACCGTCAACAATGAAAACGGCAAGCTGAATATTCGCCTGTCCGGTCCATGGCGTGAAGTCATCATGTGGGAAGTTCCGCTGCTGGCGGTGATTAGCGAGCTGGTCCATCATTATCGCTCGCCGGAAATCAGCGTCGATTTAGCGCTGGAAACCCTCGAACACAAGCTGGCTGATTTTGCGCAACTCACCGCCGACCTCGATCTCAGCCACTTCCGTCTGATGGACTTCGGCACCCGCCGTCGCTTCTCGCGTGAAGTGCAGCAGGCCATCGTCGAACGTCTGCAGCAGGAGCCGTGGTTTATCGGTACCAGCAACTACGATCTGGCTCGCCGTCTTCATCTGACGCCAATGGGCACTCAGGCGCATGAATGGTTCCAGGCGCATCAGCAAATCAGCCCCAGTTTAGCCAACAGCCAGCGCGCGGCGCTGGCAGCCTGGCTGGAAGAGTATCCTGACAAACTCGGCATCGCCCTCACCGACTGCATTACCATGGACGCTTTCCTGCGCGATTTCGGCCCGGAGTTTGCCAGCCGCTACCAGGGGCTGCGCCACGATTCCGGCGACCCTGTCGAGTGGGGCGAAAAAGCCATCGCGCATTACCAGAAGCTGGGGATCGACCCCATGAGTAAAGTGCTGGTCTTTTCCGATAACCTCGATCTGGCAAAAGCCGTCGATCTCTATCGCCACTTCTCTTCGCGGGTCAATCTGAGCTTCGGCATTGGTACGCGTTTAACCTGCGACATTCCACAGGTTAAACCGCTAAACATCGTGATAAAGCTGGTGGAATGTAACGGTAAGCCGGTCGCGAAGCTCTCCGACAGCCCGGGGAAAACTATCTGCCACGACAAGGCGTTTGTCCGGGCACTGCGTAAAGCCTTTGACCTTCCGCCGGTGAAAAAGGCCAGTTAATCACCACATTCATCATCGCAAGGAGCCGCTCTGGCTCCTTGTTCTTTATTTATTTCCGAAAACTCCCCTTGATGGTGCGAAATCTGCTTGTCTGATGGAAGATGACAGGTAACATAGATATCCCCCATTATCGGGGGAAACAGATTTTTTTATTGGACTACGAATAGAGAGACTATTATGAGCGTTGTGCCTGTAGCCGACGTACTCCAGGGCCGTGTTGCCGTTGACAGCGAAGTCACCGTGCGCGGATGGGTACGTACCCGCCGAGATTCAAAAGCTGGCTTTTCCTTCCTGGCCGTCTATGACGGTTCCTGCTTTGATCCTGTACAGGCCGTTATTAATAATTCTCTGCCCAATTACAATCAGGAAGTGCTGCGCCTGACCACCGGCTGCTCGGTCGTCATTACGGGTAAAATCGTGGCATCTCAAGGCCAGGGTCAAAGTTTTGAAATCCAGGCCAGCCACGTTGAAGTGACAGGTTGGGTAGAAGATCCGGATACCTATCCGATGGCCGCTAAGCGTCACAGCATCGAGTATCTGCGTGAAGTTGCGCACCTGCGTCCGCGTACCAACCTGATTGGCGCGGTCGCCCGCGTGCGTCATACCCTGGCACAAGCGCTGCATCGCTTCTTTGATGAGCAGGGCTTCTTCTGGGTTTCCACGCCGCTGATTACCGCCTCCGATACCGAGGGCGCGGGTGAAATGTTCCGTGTCTCCACGCTGGATCTGGAAAACCTGCCGCGTAACGATCAGGGCAAAGTAGATTTCGATAAAGACTTCTTTGGTAAAGAGTCGTTCCTGACCGTATCCGGCCAGTTGAACGGTGAGACCTATGCCTGTGCGCTGTCTAAAATCTACACCTTTGGCCCAACCTTCCGCGCCGAAAACTCCAACACCAGCCGCCACCTCGCGGAATTCTGGATGCTGGAACCGGAAGTCGCGTTTGCCAACCTGAACGACGTCGCAGGCCTGGCGGAAGCCATGCTGAAATACGTCTTCAAGGCGGTACTGGAAGAACGCGCGGACGATATGAAGTTCTTTGCCGAGCGCGTGGACAAAGAAGCCGTTTCCCGTCTGGAGCGCTTTATTGATGCCGACTTCGCTCAGGTCGATTACACCGACGCCGTCACCATTCTGGAAAACTGCGGTAAGCAGTTTGAAAACCCGGTTTACTGGGGCGTGGACCTCTCTTCCGAGCACGAGCGCTACCTGGCTGAAGAACACTTCAAAGCGCCGGTCGTCGTGAAAAACTATCCGAAAGACATTAAGGCGTTCTATATGCGCCTTAATGAAGACGGTAAAACCGTCGCCGCCATGGACGTTCTGGCGCCTGGCATCGGTGAAATCATCGGGGGTTCCCAGCGTGAAGAGCGCCTGGATGTGCTTGACGCGCGTATGGCGGAGATGGGTCTTAATAAAGAAGACTACTGGTGGTACCGCGACCTGCGTCGTTACGGCACCGTACCGCACTCCGGCTTTGGCCTGGGCTTTGAGCGTCTGATCGCCTATGTCACCGGCGTACAAAACGTGCGTGATGTGATCCCGTTCCCGCGGACTCCACGCAACGCCACATTCTGATTAATTTTTCTTATCATTGCCGAAGGCCAGCGTAAGCTGGCCTTTTTTTATGTCAGGCTCTGTTAATGAATATCAAGAAATTTAAACATCAACCCTTCCAGTTCACATTTATGTTACTCACTATTACGACTTCTTCTCATCCCGCAAACCGCACCTTATGTTCATTCATCGACGAAATGCCTGATAATTTTGTTCATTTTTTAACCTCACGCAGCACAAGATGTAAAGACAAATGCTGAGCGAAAAAAAAGCGAAATGCAGACATAAAATGCACAAATGGGTCTTTATCTAAATTAATCATAATTAATTCATATAGATATATATGGTCTGTTTGTTTTACGAGCAAAGTGGAACGGAATTTTGATTGAGTTCACAAAGTTCCAGAAAATACACATTTAGTTACATACTTTTTCTTATTGTTACTCATATGCGACATTGGTAGCATTTTCCGGCTAGCGAAACGCTGGCGCGGATGGAAAGATGCCTTCAGACACCAAACTATCATCAATAGTTCTGTAAATTTTTATTGACGGAATTTATTGGCGGCAGTGGCAAGTGTTCATATAAAAAATATTAATGAGGGTAATAAATAATGATGAAGCGCAATATTCTGGCAGTGGTAATCCCTGCCCTGCTGGTAGCCGGCGCAGCTAACGCTGCAGAAATCTATAACAAAAACGGCAACAAACTGGACTTCTACGGGAAAATGGTTGGTGAGCACGTCTGGACCACCAATGGTGACACCAACAGCAGCGACACCACCTATGCACGTATCGGCCTGAAAGGCGAAACCCAGATCAACGATCAGCTGACCGGTTACGGCCAGTGGGAATACAACATGGATGCGTCCAACGTTGAAGGTTCCCAGGGTACCAAAACTCGTCTGGCCTTCGCGGGTCTGAAAGCGGGTGAATACGGTTCATTCGACTACGGCCGTAACTACGGTGCTATCTACGACGTTGAATCCGCAACCGATATGCTGGTTGAGTGGGGCGGCGACGGCTGGAACTACACCGACAACTTCATGACCGGTCGTACCAACGGCGTAGCGACCTACCGTAACTCTGACTTCTTTGGTCTGGTTGACGGTCTGAGCTTCGCGCTGCAGTACCAGGGTAAAAACGACAGCAGCCGTGCTATCCAGAAACAAAACGGCGACGGCGTCAGCACCTCTGCGACCTATGCATTTGACAACGGTGTCGCGCTGTCTGCAGGTTACGCCTCTTCTAACCGCAGCGTCGCACAGAAAGCTGACGGTAACGGCGACAAAGCTGAAGCATGGGCAACCTCCGCTAAGTACGATGCCAACAACATCTACGCAGCAGTCATGTACTCTCAGACCTACAACATGACCCCGGAAAACCAGGCGAACTACTTCGCTGGCAAAACTCAGAACTTCGAAGCCGTTGCTCAGTATCAGTTCGACTTCGGTCTGCGTCCGTCCATCGGCTACGTTCAGACTAAAGGTAAAAACCTGCAGGGTCGTACCGGTTTCTCCGGCGGCGATGCTGACCTGGTTAAATACATCGAAGTGGGTACCTGGTACTACTTCAACAAGAACATGAACGTCTACGCAGCATACAAATTCAACCTGCTGGACGACAACAGCTATACCGAAACTGCTAAAGTGGCCACCGATGACCAGGCTGCAGTCGGTATCGTTTACCAGTTCTAATCAGTACACCCCTTCGTGATATGCCTAAAAAGCAGGACTTCGGTCCTGCTTTTCTACATTACTAAGATAAAGATCGTAACTTTCGAAAACCTTCTCGCTTTTTGTCGCAAACGGTTGGCAATTTGTAAATCTCCCGTTACCCTGATAGCGAAATCCCCTCAGTAATCACAATGGAACCTCGTCATGTTTGAGAACATTACTGCCGCCCCTGCCGACCCCATTTTAGGACTGGCCGATCTGTTTCGTGCCGATGACCGCCCGACTAAAATTAACCTCGGGATTGGTGTTTACAAAGATGAAACGGGTAAAACCCCGGTCCTGACCAGCGTTAAAAAAGCAGAACAGTATCTGCTGGAAAATGAAACCACAAAAAACTATCTGGGTATCGACGGTATTGCGGAATTTGGTCGCTGCACCCAGGAACTGCTGTTCGGTAAAGGAAGCGCCATCATCAGCGATAAGCGCGCACGTACCGCCCAAACCCCTGGCGGCACCGGCGCCCTGCGCGTTGCCGCTGACTTCCTGGCGAAGAACACCGCAGTAAAACGCGTCTGGGTAAGCAACCCGAGCTGGCCGAACCACAAAAGCGTCTTTAATTCCGCTGGTCTGGAAGTTCGCGAATATGCCTATTACGATGCGGCCAACCATACCCTCGACTTCGACGGTATGCTGGCAAGCCTCAATGAAGCCCAGGCGGGTGACGTGGTTCTGTTCCATGGCTGCTGCCATAACCCAACCGGTATCGATCCTACGCTGGAGCAGTGGCAGCAGCTGGCGCAGCTGTCCGTTGAAAAAGGCTGGCTGCCGCTGTTCGACTTCGCCTACCAGGGCTTTGCCCGTGGTCTGGAAGAAGATGCCGAAGGTCTGCGCGCGTTCGTTGCGCTGCATAAAGAGCTGCTGGTTGCGAGCTCCTACTCGAAGAACTTTGGCCTGTACAACGAACGCGTGGGTGCCTGCACGCTGGTTGCGGCAGATGCCGAGACCGTTGACCGCGCCTTCACTCAGATGAAGTCGGCAATTCGTGCGAACTACTCCAACCCGCCTGCGCACGGTGCGTCGGTGGTGGCGACGATTCTCAGCAACGATGCACTGCGTGCTATCTGGGAACAAGAGCTGACCGATATGCGCCAGCGTATTCAGCGTATGCGTCTGCTGTTCGTCAATACCCTGCAGGAAAAAGGGGCC
Source organism: Klebsiella planticola ATCC 33531 (assembly GCF_000735435.1). Classification (GTDB taxonomy): domain Bacteria; phylum Pseudomonadota; class Gammaproteobacteria; order Enterobacterales; family Enterobacteriaceae; genus Klebsiella; species Klebsiella planticola. The sequence goes on from NZ_JMPP01000055.1 coordinate 132,155, forward strand.
AGCCGCGACTTCTCTTTCATCATCAAGCAAAACGGCATGTTCTCGTTCAGCGGCCTGACCAAAGAGCAGGTGCTGCGTCTGCGTGAAGAGTTCGCGGTTTACGCCGTGGCTTCCGGACGTATTAACGTTGCGGGCATGACGCCAGATAATATGGCGCCACTGTGTGAAGCGATTGTCGCCGTGCTGTAATCTCGCAGCCGACAAAAAAAGGCCGCTTCCGCGGCCTTTTTTATATCCCGTCACGGTGATTACCAGACGGGCATTTCATCCTGCAGGAAAGGATTGTGCAGACGCTCATAGCCCAGCGTCGACATCGGCCCGTGACCGGGAATAAACGTCACGTCATCACCCAAAGGCAATAACTTACGTTTAATCGCATCAATCAGCTGACCGTGATCGCCGCGCGGGAAATCGCTGCGCCCAACGCCACCTTTAAAAATCACATCGCCGGAAATCAGCAGCCGGGAAGCATCATCAAAAAAGACCACGTGTCCTGGCGTATGCCCGGGACAGTGCAGCACCTGCAGAGAAATGTTCCCCACGCTGACGACGTCGCCTTCATTGAGCCAGCGGTCCGGCTGCAACGGCTGGCAATCCTCCAGACCAAACATCCGGCTTTGCGCCGGCAGACCTTCCAGCCAGAACTCATCTTCTTTTTCCGGTCCGATAATCGGCACGCCATAGTGTTGTGCCAGTTCGGCCGCCGCACCAACGTGATCGAGATGACCGTGGGTGAGCAAAATCTGCATCAGGCTGACGCCTGCTGCCGCAACTTCCTGTTTGATTCGCTCAGCGTCACCGCCGGGATCGACCAACGCGGCGAGCCTGGTTTGCTCGCACCAGATTAAAGAACAGTTCTGAGCGAACGCGGTAACCGGAATAATACGATAGTTCATGATGCTCCTTTCGTTACCAGTGCCTGACCGGACCGGTATCAATATGCACAAAGTTGCTACGTGGGTAGTATCCTACACCACCTGCGCCCATAGATAACGCCGCTTTGCGAACATTGCTTAACGAAATGCCTTCTATGTGGAAATCCATTGCCTGTCCCTTGGTGTGATAGCTATGTTTCGCCACACCACGGCTTCGTGCACGGAGCTCGTCATTGGTATCAAGGGAACGATAGCCTGAGATAAGCTGAACAGGTTTATTGGTACCAAGTAATCCCTGCAGACGATAGAGTTGATCAAACAAACTCGGATCGATTGGCTTAATTTTATTCGCGCGAAAATCACGGAAAAAATGGTTAAGCCTTGCTAATTCATCCTGAATATAGCCTCTGCCATCGAAAAACTCCGCCTTGAGTGATTCACCAGTATGCAGGTTATTCAACGTCAGAATACGCGGTCGGGGGGTCGAGAGGGTAGCAAATGCCGGCGCAGGCAGAATGGCGGCAGCACCGAGCGCAGCCCCACCTAACGCCAGCAATTTGCGGCGATTAGCGTCAAATTTGTCCATGATAATCAGGTCTACAAGTAAATGAATCGAATATATGCACTTCTGGCGCACGAAAGGCACCTTACCGGGCATTATTGCCAACGTCAAGGTAGCCTAACCCCAGTAAATACGGGCCCTGTAGAGGAACAGGGCCTGTTTTCACTGAGAGTTAGGACAACGAAATTCGTTGAACTACTTCATTTACCTGATTAATTGTTCTGCTTTCGCCAGAATTTGTGCGCCAGATCGCGCGGTGAGATCGTAATTGTAAATATCTGTGCGATATTGCATGCGGCCGTCCGCATCGACGAAGGCGGTCAAGTAATAGAGATTGACCGGGATATTCTGGCGGATATTGACATAGCGGGTATCGCCCTGCTTGAGCGCATCGGAAATCCGCGTGTCGTTCCAGCCGGCATCCTGCAGCAGCATATTCGCCAGCTCCGAGGCTTTGTTGACCCGCACGCAGCCGGAGCTTAAGGCCCGCACGTCTTTCTGGAACAGATTGTGGTTCGGCGTATCGTGCAGATAGATAGCATCGGAGCTGGGCATATTAAACTTATAGCGCCCCAATGAGTTACGCGCGCCAGGCGCCTGCTGAAAACGGAACGGCAGATTGTTTTCGGTGATCGTCGACCAGTCAACCCGATACGGGTCGATAGCCTCTTTGCTGTTCCAGCCGCGCATCACGGTGTAACCATGCTGCTCAAGATAGCCCGGATCGTTACGCACCTTCGGCAGGATATCTTTGCGCGCCAGCGTTGGCGGTACGTTCCACGGCGGGTTAACCACCACGTTGTTTAGCGCGCTGCTCATCATCGGCGTTTTACGATCCGGCCGCCCGACAATCACTCGCGATGCCAGCACCTGGCTGCCATCCTGGTAATAGACCAGCGAGAAGGCCGGAATATTGACCATGATGCCGGTAGACAGTTTTCCCGGCAGCAGACGCAAGCGCTGAATGTTCAGCGCCAGCACGCCGGCGCGCTGGGCCGCAGAAACGTTGAGCCAGTCACGGGTGGATTGACCAATCACGCCATCGGCGCCCAGCCCCTGCCAGGCCTGGAAGCGCTTAACGCCCTCAACAAGCTGGCGATCGTAGACGCCGCGCGCCGCGGTTTTACTCTTCTTCCCGGCAGATGGACTGACAACATCCCCCGGCAGAGCAATTTTCGCAGAATCATCAAGCATACCGTTGCGCTGTAAAATTTCGCGCAGCGCGCCAATGTCGTTACTCCACTCTCCTGGACGTAGCGACGCGTTGCTGGTCAGCTGCGGCCACGGACGGGAATCGGCCACCAGCGCCAGCAGCGCCCGATGCATCGCCTCATACTGCGGATGCTTCGGCGCCAGTCCGGCAATAAACGGCACCAGAGAGCCATTATCCAGCGCCAACTGCCACTGGTTAATCACCGACAGCGGCGGGGTCGCCATGGTGTACGGCTTCGTTCCGTACAGCCAACGATTCCCCTGCACCGGAATACCGCTGATAAAATGCAGGTATCCCATCATGGCGTCGGAGAGCACGATGTCGCGAGCCATACCGCTTACCGCCGGATCGGTCAGCAGACTTACCCAGGTGGTAAATTGCGGCTGAAAACCGGCGATGGCGACCTCAGCCAGCTGCTGCTGGAAAGCCTGAACCGCCCCGCGGTTCTCCCACATCGGCTTCATATCTCTGGCCGCATAGAGCGACACCAGCGGGTTCATAAACACGGGCTGATAGCCGGCCGGCAGCTGTGCCGTTATCGCGGCGCGACTTTTTTCTGCGGCGCCGGCAGCCAGCGGCTGTTCCCCGGCCATTTTCGCGACCGTCGCGGACTGACCATCGCTCTGGGTAAGCGCAGACGACAGCTCCCCCATCGTCGCAGAACTGTCTGTGGGTACGATTTCAGGCTCTTCGGCCTGGGCATTAAACAGTGGAGCAAATGCAAATGCCAGGCTCAAACTCAGCGCTGACAATTGACGACCATAGCGTTTTTTTAGCAACATCCCTTGCCCCCTGTTGTCACATTGCCGCCCGTAAAAACGGGTTTTACTCTCAGTATATAGAGGCGCAAAAGCTTTTGCCTCCCCAAATGTAAAGAAGTTTAAAGATTATAAAGCGTTAACTTAGCGAATCCGATAACAAAAAGGGCGACATCAAGTCGCCCTTTTATCTATCGATCGATGACCGCTAAGAGGCATCCGCCGTTCCAGGCAGCGTTTCCGGCAACTGTGCGGCAAAGCCGCGCAGCCCGACAACGTGGACGTGTTCGTGATTATTAAACACTTTACGCACTAGCTTATAGGTGGTGCCTTTTTCCGGGCTGATGTTTTCCGGCGCCGCGATAATCAGCTGCATCTCCAGACGTTCGCACAGCTCGAACAGCGTGGCGATAGAGCGGGCATCGAGACGCGCCGCTTCATCAAGGAACAGCAGACGGCACGGCGACAGGTCTTTGCCGCGCAGGCGACGAGACTCATCTTCCCAGCTCTGCACTACCATCACCAGAATCGACATCCCGGTACCGATAGCTTCCCCGGTGGACAGCGCGCCGGATTCTGCGCGCAGCCAGCCGTCGGAGCCGCGGTTGACTTCCACTTCCATCTCCAGATAGTTGCGGTAGTCGAGCAGCTCTTCGCCGATGGTCTGCGGCGTGCGTTGCCCCATATCGATCTGCGGGTTCAGACGCTGATACAGCTTCGCCAGCGCTTCCGAGAAGCTCAGGCGGTTGCTGTTAAACAGATCCTGATGCTGCTCGTGCTGTTCGGACAGCACATCAAGCAGCGTCGAGTGGGTTTCCCGCACGTTGACATTCAAGCGCACGCTGTTGACCTGGCCGAAGGAGACGCTTTGCAGCCCCTGGTTGAGCATACGGATGCGGTTCTGCTCGCGCTGGATCGTTTTGCGAATAATATTGGCTACGCTGCGGGAGCTGATGGCCAGCTTCTGCTCGCGGTTGGTCAACTCTTCCGTCAGACGGCTCAGTTCGATTTCCATCTGTTCAATCGCTTCTACCGGGTCGTCGGTGCGGATAATATCCTGACGGATACGCTCGCGCAGATGCTGGTAGACAGCGACAAAGAACTGAATTTTACGTTCAGGACGTTTCGGATCCTCGGAAACACGCAGCACATCGCGCAGATGTTCGTTATCCGATACGGCCAGACGCAGCGCACCCAGCGCTTTATCCGACATCGAGCGTAGCTCGTCAGCGGAGAGGTAGGCCAGCTCGCGGCGATGCAGACGACGTTCGACCCCGTTATCTTTCACCAGCCGCATAACCGCACACCAGCCCGCCTTGGCGCTCACTACCTGCTCACGCATTTCGCAGTAGTCGCGCTCAAGTTTACGCAGCCTGCGGGTCAGGTTGTCCATTTCGGCTTCACAGAAAGTCAGCGCTTTTTCCAGCTGATTCCGGCGTGAGCGGTTGTTGCTTAACTGCGTATGCAGCTGATCGCGGCGCGCACGCGCACGCTCTTCCGCACCGCTGTCGGCGCGTACGCCGATATCCTGCAGCTCTTTGTACAGATCGCTCAGCAGCTCTTTTTTGGTATCAAAGGAGCTTTTCAGCGACGCCAGCACCTGATTGTACTGGTTCAGCTGCGCGGAATGGGTACGCATCGCGTCGCGGGCGCGGCTGCGTTCAGCCTCCGCCTGCTCCAGGCGCTGACGCAGTTTTTCATTGAGATCGCTGTTGCCGTTCAGCATTTCCGCCGAATCGGAATAGCTGAAGTGGGCACGACGCTGAACCACTTCGCTCAGCGCAAACGCCTGCTGACGTGCATCGCGCTGCATCTGCTGCGCATAGGCATAGTCTTCTTTCAGCTGTTCAAACTGTTCCGGGTCGCTCTGCAGGACGGAAACGATCGGCTCCAGTTTCGCCAGCTGATTGCCATACTGTTGAATAAAGCGCGCCGCTTCCTGGGCTTCATCCAGCCGTTCCTGAATTTCGTCAACGCGGTCGGCCAGCGTATCGTCCGCCAGCAGGTTAAGGCGCGGCAGCAGGCGGTTAAGGGCGGAAACCCCCTCTTTCGCCTGCTCAAACTGCACCCGGTTCTGCTGGTTGTCGCTTTCGTGCGCGTTGAGCGCGCGCTCCAGCTCGCCGCGGCGGCTGTTGAGCTTACGGATCTCTTCTTCCGGATCGTCTTCAAACGCGACGGCCAGATGGCTGCCGATAAAGCGGCTGAAGGCCTGGTGCTGACGCTGCGTTTTCTGCACGTCAAAAGAGAGGGTCGCAAAACGCTCTGACAGATCCTCACGCTCGGCATGCAGACTCTCGATGCGGCTTTCACGCGCGGCGCGGCCAAACAGCGGCAGGGTCGGGAAACGCGAGTAGCGCCACTGGCGATCGGCTACCTTAACGACAACCGCTTTTTCCAGCTCATCGACGCTGAATACGCTGTCATCGAAGGATTGCGGATCGCCCTCGATCAGATAGAGATCTTCCGGGCAATCTTCCAGCCCTTCCAGCTGTTCGGCGATCTGCGCCAGATTGGGTACCACGATCGCGTGACGCGACGGGCCATACAGCGCGGAAAAGTACGGGGCGTCTTCAAGGCTGACATCGTCATAAATTTCCGACAGCAGTACGCCACCAAAACGTTCAGCCAGGGCGTTCAGACGGGGATCTTCAGACCCTCCCGGCTGGCTGAGGCGCTCGATCTCTTCGTCGATGGCGCGTTTACGGGCGCCCACTTCGTCACGTTCGACGATGGCTTCGCGCTCGCGCTCCAGCAGCTGCTGGAGATATTCAGTGACATCCTGGCTTGATTCAAACTGCTCACCGCTCTGCTCGCAGAGCTGGTTGAGGCTATTTTGCGCGGCCAGCCAGATCGGCGCCCGACGCAGCAGAGACTGAGTGCGCGACTGCAGCTGCTCCAGTTCCTGACGCAGGTTCATGCGCTGTTCACTGGCAGAAGAGACGCTGTCGGACAAGGAGGCGATGCGCGCTTCCAGCTCCTGATGCAGCGCTTCCAGATCGTCGATCTCGTAGCGTTTACCCTGACGCTTGCAGAATTCACTCAGCTGGCGTTCGGCATCCTGCTGCTCGCGCAGACGTTGTTCCAGCTCGGTCAGACGGCTGCGCAACCCTTGTGCCTGCCCGGCGAGGTGACGCTGGTTGACGCCATCGCGCAGCAGCTCGCGCGCCACGTCCCAGGCCTCATTACGCGCCAGCGGGCCGTTGATGGCCGCCACCAGCTGGTAAGCCTGCTCAAACTGACCGTGGGCGGTCTGCGCCACGCTCATTTTTTGTTCCAGCGACAGCATTTTTTCCGTCGCTTCTTGCTCTTTGGCCTGGAATGTTTCCAGCCATTCGTCGGCGCTTTCCGGCGTTAAATCCGGTAAATGACACAGCGCCTTCGCACGTTCCAGCGCCTGCAGCGCCTGGTTGTATTGAATGGCACGGGTCTGCTGCACATCCAGCGCCTGCTGGTAGTCGGCGAGCTGGCTTTTCAGCTCATCCACTTCCAGTTCAGCGGCCTCTGCGCGGGCTTCGTTCTCTTCCTGCAAATCGGTCGCTTCGGCGACGACTTCATTCTGCTCTTCAAGACGAATCTGCAGTTCATCGAGATCCGCTTCATAGCGCTCGATTTTTTCCTGCTGGCGCAGCGCGGTTTGAACCAGATTCAGATGGTCGCTGGCCGCCTGATAATCGGCTTCCAGATCGCCTTCAGCGCCGTTATGTTCCTGCAGTTCACGGGCCATATCGACGTGCTTATACTGCTCTGCCGCCAGCTGCGCCCGCGAGGTAAAGAGATCGCGACGATACTCCAGCGCTTTGTCCAGATGCACGCGACGTTCGTTGGCGTGACGCATATAGTCCGCCGCAACATAGTTCGTCGCTTCGCTGATCAGGTGTTTAAACAGGTCGCGATCGGACTGGGTGACGCGAATGGCTTCGAGCGTCATGCGGTTTTCGCGCAGCGCGGCTTCCATATCCTGGAACGCTTTACGCACGCCGCTGTTTTCCGGCAGCAGGTAGTCGCGCAGCGAGCGGGTAATGGTGTTGGAGATCCCGCCGTACAGCGAGGCTTCAATCAGGCGATAGTATTTGCTGCGGTCGGAGGCCGAACGCAGACGACGCGCGACAACGCCCAGATCGAACATCAGCGAGTGATAATCGGTTATCGAGTTGAACTGCTTGAACTGCACCCCTTCCATCTCTTCAAGCTTGTCTTTCAGCTCGTTGAGGCTCAGCACGCGCGCCTGGCGCTCGTTAAGGGTTTCCGTCAACAGCTGGGTCGGCTGAATGGACATCGGCAGTCCCTGGATAGCAAACGGCTTGATATCCACTTTACGATCGCGACCGGCGATCTGCTGCAGGCGCACGCCCACGACCACGCGCTGGTGGTGCGAGTTGACCACGTCCAGTACCGAATAACACACCCCGGCCCGCAGCTTCCCGTGCAGACCTTTATCACGCGAACCGCTGGTGGCGCCCGCTTCGGTGGTGTTACGGAAGTGCAACAGGGTCAGATCCGGAATCAGCGCCGTGACGAAAGCCGCCATGGTGGTCGATTTCCCGGCGCCGTTGCCGCCGGAGAGGGTGGTGACCAGCTCATCCAGATCAAAGGTGCGGGCAAAAAAACCGTTCCAGTTAACCAGCGTCAGCGAGCGAAATTTACCGCGTTCTATCATTACTCTTCCTCCCCGCTATCCGGCTGATTCTCTTCATTCTCGTCATGGAGCCGCAGATGGTTTTCCAGCGCCATCGCTTCGCCGTCGCGAATCATGCGCAGCTGCGCCTCACGCGGATCGTCGCCGACGCGAACGTCAGCACCGAAGCGGAAGACCGACTCGGTGATACGAAATTTGCTGCTGTCATGGCCCATAAACCAGACCATGCCCAGGCGGCGCAGACGGTTGAGCGACGCGCGCATTTTTTCCTGCAGCTTCTGGCGGTCGAGATCGGACCCGGTAGAACGGTTGTTCACCAGCTTCAGCAGTTTAGCCTCGTCCGCCAGGGTCAGAAGCTCGTCGTAAAGCTCCTGCTGGGTAAAGATCCCTTCGTTAGCCAGCCGTTCCGGGCTGAGATAGAGGTAGCAAAGAATTTTGCCGACCATCATATCCAGCTCGGAGAGCACCGAGCGCGGAATCAGCGTCGTGGAGCGCGGGCGCAGATAGAAAAACCCTTCCGGCGCGCGAATCAGCTCAACGTTATAACGCGCGTAAAACTCTTCCAGGTAATCCTGGAAATCCATCAAAAATGCGTGATTATCCAGTTCGTCCAGGCCGATATGACGGCCTGCTCGCAGGGCGCTATCCAGCGCCGGAAATAACGGATTGCCCAACGCCAGCGCCAGTTTAACTGGCATCACTTGTTCAATATTTGTCGATGACATGCGCCTGTACCTTGGCTCCGTAATCATTAATCGGCTGCCATTTTGCCGGCAGTCCGGTGAAATCTGCTTGTGCGACGCCCAGGCGTACCGCCTGATCGACGACGATTCGCGCCACATCAAAATGGCGAGCTCGCGGATACTGCGCCAGATATTCGCGCACCACCAGACCAAGGTCCAGCGGGACGCCTTTGTCTTTGTAAACCACCAGCTGCGCTTCAATCAGCGCGGCGAGCTGCTCGCGAATTTCGTTAAACTCTTCGTATTCCAGATCCGCCGGGAGCTCCCCGGTGACCTCTTCATCACGCAGCGCCATCTCTTCATCGCGCATATCCAACAGACGATCGGCGCTGGCGTGAGTCAACGCCCACGGGGCGTCAAAGTAGGTCTGGATCGACTGACGCAGACGCTGGGCGAAGACACGGTTTTTATCCATATCGATAGCGGTACGGATAAATTTGTGCACATGGCGATCGTAACCGATCCACAGGTCGATAGCCTGCTGCCCCCAGCTGACGATACGGTCCAGTTTACTTTGCAGATCGAAGACTAAGCGGTCGACAAAATGCAGGTCGTCGCGCGCAATTGTCGCATCCTGAATTCTCAGCAGGTTAGCCTGCAGCTTATCGCCTGCGGCATCCAGCGTATCCTGCAGCTCGCGCAGGGTGCCAGAGGTTTCTGACAGCAGCAGCTCACAGCTGGAGATCGCCGCGCGCCAGTCTTTGTTCAGCAGCTGAGCGATATCATCTTTGACCAGCTGCTGCTGCTCATCCATGATGCGCTGTGTCAGATCGATACTGTCGAAAATCTCCGCAACCGAATATTTCAGCGGCGCAAAGACGTTGCGATGCCAGTGAAACTCATCGCCGCCCTCTTCTGCCGAGTCGGCTGCGCGCTTGAGCTCGCCGGCGACGATCGACAGCTGCATCGACAGACGCAGAGTGGAAAATTCGCGTTGCCGAATATAGTAGTCGGTAATACCGATACCCAACGGCGTCAGGCGATAAATCGCGTTGCCTTCCGTGATTTCGCTGGTAAAGCGGTTCAGCAGACGTTGGCGCACCATATCGTTGATCGCATTATTGGCGCGCTGGCTGATGGTTTCGCTGGTCTGCTCAAACGCATCACTGACGTGGCGGAACGCATCCACCAGTTCTCCCTCGGTCATTTCCCCTTCGAGCCGCTCGCCGTTCAGCGTAGCAACCGCCAGCAGAAACGAGAGTCTGTCTACCGGCAGCGAAATAGAAAAATCATTTTTTCTGGCCCAGGCAACCAGTTCGGGGACTGTCTGGGAAAATTCACTCATAGTTTATCCTTGCATCTGCGGCTTAAGCGCTGTGACATGAATGTAGCGACCCAGGCTGATATACGGCTCCTGGCGACAGTAGCGCGTCTCCAGCTCCAGCAGCGCCGCAAAATTGTCGCGCTGTTTGCGTTTTTCACGCAGATAATCATGAAACACCCGCACGCCGGTCTTACCGGTAATGTGCCAGCCCTGCTCTTCCAGCCAGCCATAAACCTGCTGCGGGGAACGCGGATAGTCCGGCGACAGCGTACGTTTTTTCTTTTTCGGCATGCCGAGTTGTACGTAGTCGAAGTTCCCGACGACCATGTTATGCATCAACAGACCGTTAGCATTGTAGAACATTAACGATAACGCACCGCCGGGTCGTAAAACCGACCACAGCGTACGTAGCATCTCCTGCGGCTCGGCCACCCACTCCAGCACCGCATGAAACAGTATCAGATCGACCGGGCTTTCCAAATGCTGCGCAATATCCTGAGCGGCGCATTGTACAAAATGCATGTTGTCGATCACACCTTTATCGGCAGCAGCCTGCCGGGCGCGCGCCACCATTTCAGCCGAAAGATCGCATAACGTCACATGGTGGCCCATTTCCGCGACTTTTACCGCCGTTTGCCCTTCGCCGCCGCCCGCGTCAAGAACCCGAAGCGGCCCTGGCCCCAGCTGGCTCAACAGCGGTTGCAGATCCTGCCACAGAATGGCCTGACGCAGTTCGCCCTTGGTGGTGCCGTAAATATTGCGCGAAAACTTTTCAGCCATGTCATCGAAATTACGATCTTTCACGGACGGATCCACCTGCCAACACAAAGCCGCTATTTTGTCATACCCACGCTGAGAATGAAGCGATCTGTTATAAGATCCGGACATAACTTTGGTTATATGGTTAAAAAAGGACCCATCTGGCATGCTTTTTACACTGAAAAAGTATTTAGGCGGCATGATGCTGCCGCTTCCCCTGCTGCTGTTGCTGATGGCGGTCGGCATCGCGTTACTGTGGTTTAGCCGTTTCCAGCGTACCGGCAAGCTCTGCGTCAGCCTCAGCTGGCTGCTGTTGCTGCTGTTGAGCCTGCAACCGGTAGCCGATAGTTTGCTCAAACCAATCGAAGATAAATACCCGACGTGGCGCAATGCAGAGCGCGTGCAGTACGTCGTCGTACTTGGCGGGGGCTACACCTGGAATCCGGAGTGGGCGCCCAGTTCAAATCTCATCAACAACAGCCTGCCGCGGCTGACGGAGGGAATCCGCCTGTGGTATGAGAATCCGGGCGCGAAACTCATCTTTACCGGCGCAGCGGCGAAGACGAATCCCGTCAGCACGGCAGAAGCCGGCGCCAGAGTTGCGGAGAGTCTGGGGATACCGCGCAGCGAAATTATCGTTCTGGATAAACCCAAAGATACCGAAGAGGAAGCCGAGGCGGTGAAACAGGCCATCGGCGATGCGCCGTTCCTGCTGGTAACTTCCGCATCGCATTTACCCCGGGCGATGATTTTCTTCCAACATGTCGGGCTAAACCCGCTGCCGGCGCCCGCCAATCAGCTGGCGATCGCGTCACCTCTCAATCCGTGGGAACAGGCGATCCCTTCTCCCGTCTGGCTGATGCACAGCGATCGCGTCGGCTACGAAACGCTGGGACGCCTCTGGCAATGGTTAAAAGGCAGCTCAGGCGAGCCAGGGGAGGATTGATTTAGCGGCCAGGTCAAACCGGGCGCGGTCAAAGCGCCCGGTATTGACGAGATTATCCACCTCATCCCACAGCAGATAGAGCCAGCGTCGCCACAGGAAAGATTCAGCCACCGGCGCACGGCGCAGATAGCGCCACAGCAGCTGCTCCGCCTGCCCACCGTCGGACAGGCGAAACAGTTCATATTCTCGCGGCGCCCACAACATCATGCCCGGCCCGACCATCGCCAGCAGCTGATCGCTACGCGCATCTTTCAGCATACTGCGCAGCGTGAAGCTGCCGTGGACCAGCACACAGTTATCATTAAAATCTTTCAATAAATCCGGAAGGCACTCGCGGGCGCGGAACAGAATCCGTTTATCCTGCATCGTCAGGCCGGTATCCTGATACAAATTAAGGGTACTCCACAGCATCTCTACCCGCTGGCGGTACCAGTGCGGCCACAGGTTTTCCTGGGTGCTGTCCACCATACCGACGCAGCCGCCGCTATCGTGCCGGTGCCAGGCCAGAAGAGCTTCCACGATCTGCTCCTGCAGCTGTTCCCAACGCTCAGGCGTACGGGCCGGCGCTTCCGCAGAGACTCCGCGCAGCCGCTCAATCAGCAACACGTCCGGGCCTGGATGCTCTTCATGCGTCAACACCCCGTAGACCACCGGCATGCGCGCGGTACCGCTGCGCGCCAGCATGGAGATTTTCCACGCCAGCTGGCGGGCAACCCCGGGCGTGGTAAAGCTTCTCGCCAACAGCGGCAGCGGGTTTCCCTGCGCGTCATACAGCGACCACAGCGCCGAGGAGGGTTTCTCGCTGATACACTCCACGCGGCTCAGTTTTTCTCCCAGCAGGTGGCTAAGTTCGGTTCGCAGCTGTTCCATCTCTGATTACCCCTGTGAATACTACTGGTTTTATAATGAGCGCCAGCCGCAGGGATGTCATCAGGTGAGATCAAAAAATTTGGGGAAAAAGTATGGAAAAATAGCTTGAGGATATCCCCTCACGACGGAGGGGATGAACGGATTAACGCAGCTCTGCGCGCACGCGCTCCAGATCTTCTGGCGTATCGACACCGGTCCCCGGGACAACTTCGGCCACCGCGACATGGATTTTTTCGCCGTACCACAGCACCCGCAGCTGCTCCAGCATTTCGATCTGTTCCAGTGGACTCGGCGCCCAGCTGACGTAGCGACGGATAAAGCCGGCACGATAACCGTAAATACCAATATGACGCAGCAGAGAATCACCGATAGTCTCGCGTGATTGCGCAAAGCGATCGCGATCCCACGGAATGGTGGCGCGGGAGAAGTAGAGCGCATAGCCCTGCGCATCCATCACCACTTTCACAGCATTCGGATTAAATGCTTCCTCTGCGTCGTGAATCGGAACGGCGAGCGTTGCCATGCCGCAGGTATTGGCCGCCAGATTCTCAGCCACCTGGCGTACGATCGCCGGCGGGATCATCGGCTCATCGCCCTGGATATTAACGATGATCGTGTCATCACTGAAGCCGCACTTTTCAACAACTTCGGCCAGACGCTCGGTCCCGGATTGATGGTCCGCACGGGTCATGCACACTTCGCCGCCGGCAGCCTCGACCGCACGCGCAACATCGTCATGATCCGTCGCGACGATAATACGATCGGCCCCGGATTCGCGCGCGCGCTCCAGAACATGAACAATCATCGGCTTACCGTTGATATCCTGTAGAGGCTTGCCCGGCAGACGCGTGGAGGCAAAACGCGCAGGAATGATGACCACGAAACTCATGAATGGCTCTCTCCCACGGCTAGTGCGCGGGCTTCGGTTTCCAGCAAGACGGGAATGCCTTCACGGAAAGGAAAGGCCAGGCTGTCAATTTTGCAGATCAGCTCTTGCTTATCCTGGCTGTAGTAGAGTTTACCGTTGCAGACAGGACAGGCGATGATTTCTAGTAAACGGTGATCCATGATTCCTCCTGATGGACCGAATAGATTCCGCAGCAGCATATCACATGATGGCAAACTCAGGGATCCGTTTGCGGCAAAGGCTGAGCGGGGTGTGGCCTTGTTCAGGCCGGGGAAATCTCCCAGCCCTGCTGACGGTCAGAGAAAAGCCCCGGCGGCAAACGACCGAAGGTTATACGTTGAGCCGACTGCCAGAGAGCAAACTCTTCAATCGCCCGGTGCAACCCTTTCTCCAGCCCCGAGGTGACCCTGACCCCTTCTTCCAGCCACAGCGAAAAAACCTCCAGAACTCCGGTTTTCCGATGCACCTTGCTGTCCATTCTGCCCACCAGTTTTCCCTGGTGCAGCAGCGGCAGAACAAAGTAGCCATACTGACGCTTCGGCGCCGGCGTGTAGCACTCGAGGCGATAGCTAAAATTGAAGAGTTGCTCAGCGCGTTTACGGTCCCAGACTACCGGGTCAAATGGCGAGAGCACCGCGCTATGGCTGGCGGCAAGTTTGCCGCCGGGCGCCGATTCCAGCTGCCCGAGCGCTTCGTGGTGGAGCCACATGTCGCCCAGTTCCTCGACCTTCACCGGGACCACCATGCCTTCCTCCTGCCAGTTCGCCAGCAGCGTCGATAAAGCGGGCTGGCGGAGCCGATAGTAATCAGCCAGCCACTGGGGGCGAAAAATGCCGAGGCTCCGGGCACTGTTGCGCAGCATTAACGCCTCCGCCTGCGGCTGCGTCAGCGCATCGCGCTCATCGTCCCAGTGCGGCATCACGCGATGCGTCAGGTCATACACCCGCTGAAAGTTACGCCGCTCCACGACCATCACTTTACCTGCGGTAAACAGGCCTTCCAGATGGCGCTTATGCGGTTTCCATTCCCACCAGCCGCTGGCGCCTTTGCGCGGATGTTCAAAGTCAGCCGAACGAACCGGACCATTCTGCGCGATATGCTCCAGCAGCAGCTGAATATCGTCCGCATGTTCCGTCATCCACGCCTTGTGATACTTCCAGCCCATATTATCGGGCGTCAGCATGCGGTGGCGCACCAGGGCAAAGTCGCTACGGGGCAGGAAACAGGCTTCATGAGCCCAGTATTCCATCAGCTCCCCGCTGCGCAGGGCGTCCTCCAGCCAGCTTTGCGGATAGCGACCAAGACGGCTAAAAAGCACAAGATAGGGGCTGCGGGCAACGACGTTGATGGTATCGATTTGCAGCAAGGACATCTGCTGAACAGTTTGCAGAATATCGCTGGCGCGGGCACGTCGCCGGGGCTTCTTCAGCAATCCCTGCGCCGCAAGGTGGAGATGACGGGCTTCTTTAAGCGACAGTTGTAATACCGACATGCAGGTTCTCCGTAAAGGACTCCGGCACAGCGTTATTGAAGCGAGCGTGGCAGAACTAACGTTGCGCCAGCGTCACCAGTTCCGTCAGCAGCTGCTGTGCGCGTTCATCCGTCATTATGGCGTCGACAGGTAAATACCACCAGTTTGATTCGGCAAACCCGCGACATTTCACCGCATCTTTCTCGGTCATCAGCAGCGTTTGCTGTGAGTTCACAAGGGCGGAAACGCTCGCCTGAGTCAATGCCTGGTGATCGGCAAGCGCGACGGTTTTTACCGGCAGGACGCCGCAGCTTTCCAGCGTGGCGAAAAAGCGCGGGGGATGGCCGATCCCGGCCATGGCAACGACATTCTCGAAAGAAGCCACGTCACGCCGTTCGCCGCTGCGTAAATTCACCGCCAGTCCGGGTCGCAGCTGCATGGGGATCTCCCCCGCCTGCGCGACGCCGCCGTTAACAATGATGGCGTCGACGCTACGTAAACGTGACGCGCGTTCACGCATCGGCCCGGCCGGTAGCCACCAGCCATTGCCAAAACGGCGCTCGCCATCAATCACGACAATTTCTTTGTCCCGTGCCAGTTTGTAGTGCTGCAGGCCATCATCGGTGATGATGAGCTGCAAATCATGTGCATGAAGCAGCGCCTGTACCGCCTCACGACGCTCTGGTGAGACCGCAACCGGCGCGCCGGTGCGTTGAAAAATGAGTACCGGTTCATCGCCGGCCTCCGCGGTACTGGTGTCATTGCTGAGTAATAATGGATAGCTCGCTGCTTTCCCGCCATAGCCGCGGGAAACGACGCCAACGCGAATACCGCGCTGCTGGAGCTGTTCCACCAGCCAGATGACCACCGGCGTTTTGCCGTTGCCTCCGGCGGTGAGATTCCCCACCACCGCCACCGGAACCGGTGCTCGCCAGGCTTTCTTCAGCCCCAGCCGATAGCTGAGACGAATCAGCCCGCTCACCAGGCCATAGAGCCAGGAGAGCGGCAGCAAGAGTCGCCATACGGGCGACTCACCGGACCAGATACGCGCAATCATTGGCCAAACTGCATCTTATGTAGCTGAGCATACACGCCGCGGTGTTCCAGCAGATCGGCATGGCTACCGCGCTCGACAATGCGGCCATCTTCCACAACCACAATTTCATCGGCTTGTTCAATGGTGGAAAGACGGTGGGCAATGACCAGCGAAGTGCGGTTTTTTTGCAGTTCATCGAGGGCAGCCTGAATCGCGCGTTCAGACTCGGTATCCAGCGCCGATGTCGCTTCGTCCAGAATCAGAATCGGGCTGTTACGCAGCAGCGCACGCGCGATGGCAATACGCTGGCGTTGACCGCCGGAGAGCAGTACGCCGTTCTCCCCGATAACGGTATCGAGGCCATTATCCATTTTGCTGATAAAGTCCATCGCGTAGGCCATACGCGCCGCTTCTTCGATCTGCTCGCGGCTGTACTCTTCCGTGCGCGCATAGGCAATGTTGTTGGCCACGGTATCGTTGAACAGATGCACGTTTTGCGACACCAGCGCCACCTGGTCGCGCAGGGATGCCAGAGTGTATTCACGCAGATCGTGGCCATCCAGCAGAATCTGACCGTTATCGATATCATAAAAACGCGTAATCAGGCTGGCGATGGTCGATTTACCCGACCCCGAACGCCCGACCAGGGCGACCGTTTTACCTTCCTGGATATTGAGGTCGATATTTCGCAGCGCCGGCGTTTCACGGCCCGGATAGGTAAAGGTGACGTCTTTGAATTCCAGGTTGCCCTTCGCACGCTCGATAACCAGCTTGCCTTCGTCTTTTTCCTGTTCGGAATCAAGAATCGCAAACAGCGTCTGGCAGGCGGCCATCCCGCGCTGGAACTGAGCATTGACGTTCGTCAGCGATTTCAGCGGGCGCATCAACGCAATCATTGAGGAGAAGACGACGGTGATGGTACCGGCAGTTAACGTTTCCATGACGCTCGGGAAGCTGGCGGCATAGAGGACAAATGCCAGCGCCAGTGACGCAATCAGCTGAATAACCGGGTCAGAAATAGACGACGCAGAGACCATTTTCATCCCCTGCAAGCGCATTTTGTTGCTGACCTTATCAAAACGTTTGGTTTCTACCGCCTGACCGCCAAACATCAGCACTTCTTTATGCCCTTTCAGCATCTGCTCTGCGCTGGTGGTGACCTGACCCATGGTGTTCTGCATATTCTTGCTGATATTACGAAAACGCTTCGATACCACGCGAATCGCCATGGAGACGATGGGGGCCAGGACGATCAGAATCAGCGACAGCTGCCAGCTGTAGTAGAACATCATCACAAACAGGCCGATGATCGAGGCGCCTTCACGCACGACGGTAATCAAGGCGCTGGAAGAGGATGACGCAACCTGTTCGGAGTCATAGGTGATACGAGACAGCAAGGTACCCGTGGACTGTTTATCAAAGAAGGAGACGGGCATCCCCATCATGTGGCTGAACAGACGGCGGCGCATCGTCATGACGACTTTGCCTGAAACCCACGAGATACAGTAGCTCGAAATGTAGCTGGTGACGCCACGCAGTAACATCAGCCCAATCACGACCAGCGGCATCCATAGCAGCACTGAGCGATCCGTTTTACCAAAACCATCATCCAGTAACGGTTTAAGAAGCGATAGCATGAAGGTATCACTAGCGGCGTTAAAGACTAACGCAACTGCCGCGACGATCAGTCCGGTTTTAAATGGCGCAATAAGTGGCCAGAGGCGGCGGAAGGTCTGCCACGTGGAGAGATCTTTATCATTCTGCATTCAATAAACCAGCTTATGTTGAAATAGCCGCATATTCTACCCGTTATCCACGGTCTCGCCAAACCACTGATGATACCAACGCGGTAAAAGTTGATCTCGTAAGCTTTGGATTTGCCAACCTTCTGTAGAAAAAATAACCGTAATTTGTCCCTGATGCGGCGTATCGAGCCATCGATAGCCCTGCTGACGGTAGCGCTGTACCACTTTGGCCGCAGGCATACGCCAGGTATTATATCGCGAGGCCGACGCCAGCGCCGCCGCACCTCCGGTTCGCTGCAATAGTGCCAGCGAAGAAGAGGTATTGCTGCCATGATGCGGAACCTGGATAAGTGTAGACGCAAGATGCTGCCAGTAGTGGCTCATCATCGCCCGTTCCGCCGGAATTTCAATATCCCCGGTCAGCAGAATGCTCTGCTTTCCGTCATCAATACGGACCACGCAGGAGCGGTTATTGCCCGTCATGTCGGAATCCGGCAGCGGCCACAGCACGCGAAAAGTTAATCCACGCCATCGCCAGCTTTCGCCTCGCCGACAGGGAAGATGTCCCTGCCAGCCCAGCGGACTGCGGATCCAGAGCTCGGGCCAGGCCTTCAGCAGCGAATTGAGACCACCGCGGTGGTCAAGGTGTTCATGGCTCAACAAAACGCCCTCCGGGCGCAGGTTATGCCAGCGTAGCCAGGGAATAATAATCTGCTGACCGCTGTCGCCATCGGGCCAGGCCAGTCCGGTATCATACAGGATTGCCGCCCCCTCCCGCTCAATGACCATGGCCAGCCCCTGCCCGACGTCCAGCATCGTAACCCGCCATTCATCTTTCACTCCGTGACGCCAAAAAGGCCAGCTCAGCAGCAGCGTACTGCTAAGACAAAGCGCCGGTAGCGAACGCCAGGCATGAAAACGCCATACCAGCAGCATCAGCCAGGGCAATGCGCTGAGCCCCGCCCAGCGAAAATCCAGACTGAGCCAGCCCTGCGGCAACAGACGCAAAAACCAGAATAATGCTGCCAGCAGTCGGTCAGCCAACCACCACACCGTCATTTCAACCCCGACGGGCCCGCTGAGATGCAGCAGCATCGCCAGCAGAATAGCGGGAACAACCGCAAAGGTGACCAAGGGTACGGCTATCAGATTTGCCGCCCAGGAAGTCAGGCTGATGCCGTGGAAAAGGAGAATCTGAATCGGCAATAGCAGAAACATCAGCCCAAGCTGCAGATGGCCTAAAGCGAGCACTTCGCGCCATGGCCAGCGCCACGCGTGCAGCTGCAGCGGCACCAGCTGATACCAGAAAATCAGCGTTGCGACGGCGAAGATGGACAGCCACAAACTATCAGACAACACCGCCAGCGGATCGGCAAATAAGATCGCGCCAATACAACAGAGCCAGATCTGCCAGGACGACCAGCGTTTAGCAGATAGCCGTAGGCCCACCACGCAGCTCAGGGCTACGCAGGTCCGCAGCGCAGGCGGCTGCATACCGGTCAGCCAGGCATAAAATAGCGCGCAGGCCAGACCGACAAGTAGCGGCATTCTCCAGCCAATCCATCGGCACGGGAAAAAGAATTGCAGGCCCCGAACCACCAGTCCGCCGAGTATGGCGCCTAGCGTAATATGCAAACCCGAGATCGCCATCAGGTGCGATGTACCGGTTTCCTGCATCAGACGTTTGATATCCCCCGGTACAACCAGTCTCTCCCCCATGCCGAGCCCGAGTATCACCGACTGCCAGGGAAAAGCGTCCAGAGTGCGTTCCAGCGATGCCAGATAGCGTGCGCGGTAGCTGCACGTCGGATCTGATGCTTCAGCCGACGTAAAGCGCCCGGTTAGCGAACGATGTTGCGCCAGGGCAAAACGCTGGCCGTCAAAGCCCCCTTCGTTGAGCTGGCTATGGATGGGGCGAAGACGAACGGTCATCTTCCAGCGCTGCCCGGCACATGGCAGGCCAGGCAGCGCGTTACCATAAAGAGTCACCCCTGGCGCTGGCCATAGCCTCTGCCCGTTGAAACGGAGAATATTTCCCTGGTAGGTGGTCTCCCCTTCGACTGCCGTTAGCTTAATCTCAACCTGCCGGTTGCCACCAGGTAGCACCTGCATCGGCCACAACACCTGACGTGCGCTCAGCACGCCCCAGGCAAAAAACAGCATGGTCAAAGCCAGGTAACGTGCTGGCCCCCAGCGGTAAAACGCTATCAGGATCGCGCCACCGATAATAACCTGAACGGCGAGCGGTGTGGGCAGTTCTGGCAAGAACAACAGTGGGCAGATCCCGACAACCACGCACCCGGCAAGCTGTGATAAACGCATGTCCCCTCCCTGTTGACGGAGAGTATCGCGTGAAAGCTAAAGGTCGTCAGCGGTCGGCGGGCGGGTATGGATTTCGGCTTCCGAAAAACCTACGGGGTTGCAGCAAAACGAAGATACTGCCGTGAGGCGGGGCAAACCAGAGACATAAAAAAAGCACCGCAGAGGTGCTTTTTTTATCATCGGAGTACGTTGTCGCGGCTCTGCGAAACTTACTCTTCGTAAATATTGGCGCGGTCGCGTAATTCTTTCCCTGGCTTAAAGTGCGGAACGTACTTACCTTCCAGTTCAACTTTATCGCCGGTCTTCGGGTTACGCCCGGTGCGAGGTGCTCGATAATGCAAAGAGAAACTGCCGAAACCGCGGATTTCAATGCGCTCACCTTGAGCAAGCGTTGAGGCCATATGTTCCAGCATTTCTTTAACAGCATCTTCGACCGCTTTCGCAGGAATGTGAGATTGCTGGCTGGCAAGTCTTTCTATCAATTCTGACTTGGTCATTATTCCTCCGGTTTCCTTCAAGGCAAAATTAGCTAACTGCTTTAAACAAGGGCGGCCGTAGCCGCCCTTTGTGCTTGATTACAGGACGAATCCTGCAATCTGTCAAGTAAACTCGTCGTAATTCAGGTTGTTGTAACCTGAATGACTAAGATTACTCGCCTTTAGCTGCTTTGAAAGCTTCAGCCATTGCGTTGTTAGAGAAGTTTGCATCTTCCTGTTTGTTAACAGTTGCGATGGCATCTTTCTCATCAGCTTCGTCTTTAGCACGAACAGACAGGCTGATTGCACGGTTTTTACGATCAACGCCGGTGAATTTAGCTTCAACGTCGTCGCCAACGCTCAGAACCAGAGTTGCATCTTCAACGCGGTCACGGGAAGCTTCAGAAGCGCGCAGGTAACCTTCAACGCCGTCAGCCAGTTCTACGGTTGCGCCTTTAGCGTCAACTGCAGTGACTTTACCGTTGACGATTGCGCCTTTCTTGTTCAGTGCAACCCAGTTGTTGAACGGATCTTCTGCGAGCTGTTTAACGCCCAGAGAGATACGCTCACGCTCTGCGTCAACCTGCAGAACAACTGCTGCGATTTCGTCGCCTTTTTTGTATTCACGAACTGCTTCTTCGCCTGCAACGTTCCAGGAGATGTCAGACAGGTGAACCAGGCCGTCGATGCCGCCGTCCAGGCCGATGAAGATACCGAAGTCAGTGATAGACTTGATTTTACCTTCAACACGGTCGCCCTTGTTGTGGGTTTCCGCAAACTGCTGCCACGGGTTGTTTTTGCACTGCTTCAGACCCAGGGAGATACGACGACGTTCTTCGTCGATATCCAGAACCATAACTTCCACTACGTCGCCAACGTTAACAACTTTGGACGGGTGGATGTTTTTGTTGGTCCAATCCATTTCGGAAACGTGAACCAGGCCTTCAACGCCTTCTTCGATTTCAACGAAGCAGCCGTAGTCGGTCAGGTTGGTCACGCGACCGGTCAGTTTGGTACCTTCCGGATAACGCTTAGCGATAGCTACCCACGGATCTTCGCCCAGCTGTTTCAGGCCCAGAGATACACGAGTACGCTCGCGGTCGAACTTCAGCACTTTAACAGTGATTTCGTCGCCAACGTTTACGATTTCGCTCGGGTGCTTAACGCGTTTCCACGCCATGTCGGTGATGTGCAGCAGGCCGTCAACGCCGCCCAGATCAACGAATGCGCCGTAGTCAGTGAGGTTCTTAACGATACCTTTGACTTCCATGCCTTCCTGCAGGTTTTCCAGCAGCTGATCGCGTTCTGCGCTGTTTTCGGATTCGATAACGGCACGACGGGAAACAACAACGTTGTTACGCTTCTGGTCAAGCTTGATGACTTTGAACTCAAGCTCTTTGCCTTCCAGGTGCAGGGTGTCGCGAACCGGACGAACGTCAACCAGGGAACCCGGCAGGAACGCGCGAATACCATTCAGCTCAACAGTGAAGCCACCTTTAACTTTGCCGTTGATAACACCGACTACAGTTTCAGCTTCTTCGTAAGCTTTTTCCAGCGTGATCCAAGCTTCGTGACGTTTAGCTTTCTCACGGGACAGCAGGGTTTCACCGAAGCCGTCTTCTACTGCATCCAGAGCAACGTCAACTTCGTCACCGACCTGGATTTCCAGCTCGCCCTGGGCGTTTTTGAACTGCTCTGCCGGAATGGCAGACTCAGATTTCAGACCGGCGTCAACCAGTACGATATCTTTGTCGATAGCAACAACAACACCACGAACGATGGAACCCGGACGGGTTTCGATTGTTTTTAAGGATTCTTCAAATAGTTGAGCAAAAGATTCAGTCATGTTTAATCTTCAGGTTTCATATTTAACGTCCACCTGGCTCCGTGCCGGATGGGGTTGTTTAACATACCCGCTAACACTCCATTGCTGCGGGGGTACTGCTATAATCCTGAGGCCGTTTCGCTTCACCGCTTAGCGGTCAGGCGACTGCCAGTTTTTCGCGCGCATAGTGTAGCGCTTTTTCAATAACTTGCTCAATGTTTAGTTCAGTAGAATCGAGAACTAAAGCATCAGCGGCCGGGACAAGCGGCGCTACGCTGCGATTACGATCGCGATCGTCGCGCTCTTTTATCTCGGACAAAAGACGTTCAAAGTTAACACTAAAGCCCTTTTCCTGCAACTGCAGCATACGCCGATGGGCGCGCTCTTGTGCGGATGCATCAAGGAAAATTTTCACTGGCGCATCGGGAAACACGACGGTTCCCATATCGCGTCCGTCGGCAATCAGGCCGGGCAGTTCACGAAATGCGCGCTGACGACGAAGCAACGCTTCGCGCACGCGGGGAAAAGCGGCAACTTTCGATGCGGTATTGGCCACTTCCTGAGTACGAATGGCGGCGCTGACGTCTTCGCCTTCAAGAATCACTTCCAGACTGCCGTCGGTGGAGATAAACCGCACATCCAGGTGCGCCGCTAACGGTACCAGCGCCTCTTCAGATTCGACATCAACATGGTGATGCAGCGCCGCGAGGGCCAGAACACGATAGATGGCCCCGGAATCCAGCAGATGCCAGCCCAGCGCTTCCGCCATTGCCTTGCACAATGTGCCTTTACCTGCACCGCCAGGCCCATCAATGGTGATTACCGGAATATTTGCCGTCATCTTTTTCTCCTTCAGCAAGGCGCATAGAATATAAACGCCGCGCATTATACGCATCTCTACGCCGGAAAGTGAGCATTGCTTGCAAATTACGGACTACCAGAAATGAAACGCAGAAGAATTGCGCAATTATAGCGGGCTGACGGAGCGCCAGCCCGGAAGATGACAATATTTTACTTTTTCGTTTTGCTTTTGCGAAGGCGAACGTTACGCCAGCGTGCTGATCCGCGCCAGCTGCCCGAAGTAATCCGGGAAGGTTTTCGCCGTGCATTTCGGGTCAAGAATAGTCACCGGCGTATCAGACAACGCCACCAGTGAGAAACACATTGCCATACGGTGATCGTTATAGGTGCCAATCTCGGCAAACTGCAGCGTCAGCGGAGGCGTAATGCGAATGTAATCCTCTCCCTCTTCCACTTCGGCGCCCACTTTACGCAGTTCGGTGGCCATCGCAAACAGACGGTCGGTCTCTTTGACGCGCCAGTTATAGATGTTGCGTAGCGTGGTAGTGCCCCTGGCAAACAGCGCCGCGGTGGCGATAGTCATCGCCGCATCCGGAATATGGTTCATATCCATATCGATAGCATTCAGCTCGCCGCGGGTACAGGCAATATAATCCTCACCCCAGGTGACGGTCGCCCCCATTTTTTCCAGGACATCGGCAAAACGAATATCGCCCTGCACGCTGTTGCGGCCGATACCGGTAACTTTTACCGTTCCACCTTTGATGGCGCCGGCAGCGAGGAAATAAGATGCCGACGAGGCATCCCCTTCCACCAGGTAATCACCCGGCGACTGGTACTGCTGATTGCCGCGGACAATAAAGCGCTGATAGGCCTGATTTTCGACCTCAACGCCGAATGTTTTCATCAGATGCAGCGTGATGTCGATATACGGTCTGGAAACCAGCTCGCCTTTAATCGCGATGACGGTATCCTGCGGCGCCAGTGGCGCAGCCATCAGCAGCGCGGTCAGGAACTGGCTGGATACGCTGCCGTCCACTTCAACGTCGCCGCCGGTAAAGCCGCCGCGCAGGCGCAGAGGCGGATAGTTTTCCTGCTCCAGATAATCAATCTGCGCGCCGCCCTGGCGCAGAGCGTCAACCAGATGGCCAATCGGGCGCTCTTTCATGCGCGGCTCGCCGGTCAACACGATATCGTTGCTGCCCAGACACAGCGCGGCGGCCAGCGGACGCATGGCGGTACCTGCGTTACCGAGGAACAGCTCCAGCGCACTGCCGGCCTGCAGCGGCCCACCGTTGCCGGTCACTTCACAGCGGGTACGGTCAGAAGACAGAACGTAATGAACTCCCAGGGCGCTCAGGGCATTCAGCATATGGCGTACATCGTCGCTGTCCAGCAGGTTGGTCAGCACCGTGGTGCCACGGGCCAAAGCCGCCAGCAGCAAAGCACGGTTAGAGACACTTTTTGACCCGGGCAGGTTCACGGTGCCATCGACTCGCGCAATGGGTTGTAACGTCAGGGATTCCATCAAACTTAACTCTCAAACAAACAGAATAAAAACCCCGCAGACCAGCCGCGGGGATGAAAAACAGGAGGATGATTAGCCGTGGCGGCGTTCAAAATCCTGCATAAAGTCGGTCAGTGCCTTCACGCCCGCCAGCGGCATCGCGTTATAGATAGAGGCACGCATGCCGCCCACTACGCGGTGGCCTTTCAGTGCATGCAGACCTGCGGCAAAGGACTCTTCAAGGAACAGTTTATCCAGCGCACTGTCGGCCAGCTGGAACGGGACGTTCATACGGGAACGGTTAGCCGCTGCCACATCGTTACGATAGAAGCTGCTGCGGTCGATCGTACCATAGAGCAAATCGGCTTTTTGCTGGTTGATTTTGTCCATAGCCGCCACGCCGCCCTGCTCTTTCAGCCACTTGAACACCAGACCGGCCAGGTACCAGGCAAACGTCGGCGGGGTGTTGAACATGGAGTCGTTGGCATCCAGTACGGTGTAGTCGAGGATTGACGGACAGGCGATGCTGGCTTTACCCAGCAGGTCTTCACGTACAATCACCAGCGTCAGGCCCGCCGGACCGATATTTTTCTGTGCGCCCGCATAGATAACGCCGTAACGGCTGACATCAATCGGGGCAGAGAGAATCGTGGAGGAGAAATCCGCCGCAACCACGACGTCGTCAGCAAAATTCGGCGTTTCATCAATCGCGATGCCGTCGATGGTTTCATTCGGACAGTAGTGCAGATAGGCCGCACCTGGCGTCAGCTGCCATTCGCTCATCGGCTTAACTCCGCGCAGGCCGTCAACCGTGATTTTCGCGTCAATGGCATTCGGCGAACAATATTTTTTCGCTTCTTTAATCGCGCTTGCCGCCCAGTAACCGGCATCGACATAGTCAGCGGTGGTTTTATCACCCAGCAGGTTCAGCGGAACGCCCGCGAACTGACCGCGACCGCCGCCGTGGCAGAATAATACTTTGTAGTTGGAAGGGATATTGAGCAGATCGCGAAAATCCTGTTCTGCCGCCTCGGCCACCTGGATAAACTCTTTACCACGGTGACTGATTTCCATGACCGACGTACCCAGACCATGCCAGTCACACAGCTCCTGCTGTGCCAGTTTGAGAACTTCCGCCGGCAGCATTGCCGGGCCCGAACTAAAGTTATAGACCTGAGCCATTTCCCCTCACCACGTTGCTATGTTGTCTGTCCGCGAACCATCGCGGGCATAAGTTATTCCTGTGGCTATCGGTTTTATCATTCAGTGACACGCACCGCAACGAGTAAAACTAAGCAGCCACGAAATGTGGCTGCCGTCACACAAAAGAATCTGCCGGCTTGACGTCATAAAACCGACATAATTGCTGTCAGGTGACTCTTTTCGCCCTGCTGGCCCGCGACCATTCTGCATTTGCGCAGCGCGGACATAATTGTTTATCCCCGGCGCGGAGCTTAAGAACTGCGCTACAACGTACGCAGGCATATTCATCGTCGCGCGGAATGGTGGCGAAGCTTGCATTATGGGGCGGAGGTAAAATAGAAAGACCGGCTTTGACGTCCCGATCCGCATAGTAGTAGAGACTAATTTGCCCGTTCGTTTCCAGAATAGCCAACCGGACCTGTCCCAGCTGTTCGACGCCGTTGATTCGCAGCTCCATAAAAAACTCGAATTCGGTCATGTTTTCCGCCTGTAAATTCTTCCAGGCCAGTTCCCCCTGTTCGATGACCGGGATCGGTTTACCCTCAAGCAGGTTCTCCAGCTTCTCGCTTTTGCCCATCAGCCACATAATCAGCCGGTAAAGCAGCGCCAGAGTGACAAAAACCACCAGCACCGGCAGCATCGGGACATCGTCATAGAAAGCGACATCCCCCGCCGCGGAACCGAGGGTCAGGATAATGAGCACTTCAAACAGCGACATCTGCCGCACGCCGCGTCGGCCGGTGATTTTGAGAAAGATAAATACCAGGACAAAGGTGTATACGCTCCTGAGCGCCACCTCAGCCAAAAAATCCACTGGCACTTTATCCAACGCCATACGATGCCAATCAAATGCCTTCATGGTTAACGCCTGTACAGTTATCGGGTGTCAGTAAGGATAGCCAGACGATGGAGATAGCGCCGGTCATCTAAAAGCCGTATCATTGCGCGCTTTACGTACGATAAAAGTGATCGCCATGACTCAAACGTTTATTCCCGGCAAAGATGCCGCCCTGGAAGATTCCATCGCTCGCTTCCAGCAGAAATTGCTCGACCTCGGATTTGATATTGAAGAGGCCTCATGGCTGAATCCCGTACCGCACGTGTGGTCAGTACATATCCGTGATAAAGAGTGCTCGCTGTGTTTCACCAACGGCAAAGGGGCGACCAAAAAAGCGGCGCTGGCTTCGGCTCTTGGCGAATATTTCGAGCGTCTGTCCACCAACTACTTTTTTGCTGACTTTTGGCTGGGCGAAACCATCGCTAACGGACCGTTCGTCCACTATCCCAATGAGAAATGGTTCCCGCTGACTGAAGACGATGAGGTGCCGGAAGGTCTGCTGGATCCTCGTCTGCGCGCATTTTACGATCCTGACGATCAGTTGACCGCCAGCATGTTGGTCGACCTGCAGTCGGGCAACGACGAACGCGGCGTTTGCGGCCTGCCGTTCACCCGCCAGTCCGATGGCGAAACCGTCTATATCCCGATGAATATCGTCGGCAACCTGTATGTCTCTAACGGTATGTCAGCGGGCAACACGGCGAACGAAGCGCGCGTTCAGGCGCTGTCGGAAGTCTTCGAGCGTCATATTAAAAACCGCATCATCGCGGAGAGCATCAGCCTGCCAGAAATTCCGGCAGAGGTCATGGCGCGTTATCCTGGTGTGGTGGAGTCCATCAATAAGCTGGAAGCCGAAGGTTTCCCGATTTTTGCTTACGATGGCTCGCTGGGCGGCAAATATCCGGTTATCTGTGTGGTGTTGTTTAACCCGACGAACGGAACCTGCTTCGCCTCTTTCGGCGCACATCCGGACTTCGGCGTCGCCCTGGAACGTACCGTCACCGAGCTGCTGCAAGGCCGTAGCCTGAAAGACCTCGATGTCTTTACCCCCCCTACCTTCGATGACGAAGAAGTGGCCGAACACGCCAATCTTGAAACCCACTTTATTGATTCCAGCGGTCTTATCTCCTGGGATATGTTCAAACAGGATGCCGACTACCCGTTCGTCGACTGGAGCTTCTCCGGCACGACGGAAGAAGAGTTCGCCACCCTGATGGCTATCTTTAAAGAAGAAGATAAAGAAGTTTACATCGCCGATTATGAGCACCTGAGCGTCTACGCCTGCCGCATCATCGTTCCGGGAATGTCAGACATTTATCCGGCGGAAGATCTGTGGCTGGCCAATAACAGCATGGGCAGCCATCTGCGCGAAACCCTGCTCTCCCTGCCGGGCAGTGAATGGGAAAAAGAGGATTATCTGGCGCTGATCGAGCAACTGGACGATGAAGGAAATGATGACTTCACCCGCGTACGCGAGCTGCTGGGCCTGGCGACGGGCAAAGACAACGGTTGGTATACGCTGCGTATTGGCGAACTGAAAGCCATGCTGGCACTGGCCGGCGGCGATCTGGAGCAGGCGTTGATCTGGACGGAATGGACCATTGAATTCAATGCGTCTATCTTCAGTGCGGAACGCGCAAATTACTACCGCTGCCTGCAGACGCTGCTGCTGCTCAGTCAGGAAGAAGAGCGCCAGCCTCTGCAGTACCTGAATGCCTTTATCCGCATGTACGGCGCTGATGCGGTTGAAGCCGCCAGCGCGGCGATGAGCGGTGAAGCGCCGTTCTATGGCCTGCAGCCGGTAGATAGCGATCTCCAGGCTTTCCCGGCCCATCAGTCTTTACTGAAAGCCTATGAAAAACTGCAGCGGGCAAAAGCGGCATTCTGGGCTAAATAAGGCTTCATTTTACTGCCAGCCACATTATTTACGGGGTCGATAAAGACCCCGTTTTTCATCGCTAAGTAGACCCGCGGCTAATTTGTGGTTGCAACGTTAATTTACAGTAAACTTTTTTTACGCATCAGCTTGGGATTGTTAATTTTAATAAAAAATACCCCATTTTAATTAACCGTCCGGAGCGGCCCAAAATGAAAAAAATCAACATAAGTTGTAATTTTTAAAATTTATTTTTTTCATCTAAAACAATCATTTATTTCCATAATAAGTCAAAACCACACATATTCAGGGCTTATAGTTCCGGTGGGATATGATCTACATCAATTTCCCTTCTATAATGCTTTGTTAGTATCTCACCGCCAACTTTTATAAAGAGAGAGTTAGTGTGAAAGCTGACAACCCTTTTGATCTTTTACTCCCTGCAGCCATGGCGAAAGTCGCCGAAGAAGCAGGTGTCTACAAAGCGACAAAGCACCCGATGAAGACGTTTTATCTGGCGATTACCGCTGGTGTTTTCATTTCCATTGCTTTTGTCTTCTATATTACGGCGACAACCGGCACTGCCGCGATGCCTTTCGGGATTGCTAAACTGATCGGGGGGATCTGCTTTTCACTCGGCCTGATTCTTTGCGTCATTTGCGGTGCCGACCTGTTTACCTCCACCGTTCTTATCGTCGTGGCGAAAGCCAGCGGACGAATTACCTGGGGTCAACTGGCAAGAAACTGGCTCAACGTCTATGTTGGTAACCTGATAGGCGCACTGCTGTTTGTATTGCTGATGTGGTTATCTGGCGAGTATATGACCGCCAACGGTGCCTGGGGCCTTAACGTCCTGCAAACCGCCGACCACAAAATGCACCATACATTTATTGAAGCCGTGTGTCTGGGGATCCTGGCTAACCTGATGGTCTGTCTGGCGGTGTGGATGAGCTACTCCGGCCGCAGCCTGATGGATAAAGCCATGATAATGGTTTTACCCGTGGCTATGTTTGTTGCCAGCGGCTTTGAGCACAGTATCGCTAACATGTTTATGATCCCGCTGGGTATCGTAATCCGCGACTTTGCAAGCCCGGAATTCTGGACCGCTATTGGTTCTGCTCCGGAAAATTTCTCTCACCTGACCGTGATGAACTTCATTACTGATAACCTGATTCCGGTAACTATCGGGAACATTATCGGCGGTGGTCTGCTGGTTGGGTTGACATACTGGGTCATTTACCTGCGTGGCGACGACCATCACTAAGGGCCGTTTCAGGCAGTAAATAAAAAATCCACTTAAGAAGGTAGGTGTTACATGTCCGAGCTTAATGAAAAGTTAGCCACAGCCTGGGAAGGTTTCGCGAAAGGTGACTGGCAGAAAGAAGTCAACGTACGTGACTTTATCCAGAAAAACTATACCCCGTATGAAGGCGACGAGTCCTTCCTGGCTGGCGCAACTGAAGCGACAACCAAGCTGTGGGACAACGTTATGGAAGGTGTTAAACAGGAAAACCGCACTCACGCGCCTGTTGACTTCGACACTTCCCTCGCATCCACCATCACTTCTCATGACGCGGGCTACATCAACAAAGCTCTTGAGAAAATCGTTGGTCTGCAAACTGAAAAGCCTCTGAAACGTGCGATTATCCCGTTCGGCGGCATCAAAATGGTTGAAGGTTCCTGCAAAGCGTACGATCGCGAACTGGACCCGATGCTGAAAAAAATCTTCACCGAATACCGTAAAACCCATAACCAGGGTGTATTCGATGTCTACACCAAAGACATTCTGAACTGCCGTAAGTCTGGCGTTCTGACTGGTCTGCCGGATGCGTATGGCCGTGGCCGTATCATCGGTGACTACCGTCGCGTTGCGCTGTACGGTATCGACTTCCTGATGAAAGACAAATACGCACAGTTCCTGTCTCTGCAGTCTGACCTGGAAAACGGCGTAAACCTGGAAGCGACTATCCGTCTGCGTGAAGAGATCTCTGAACAGCACCGTGCACTGGGTCAGATCAAAGAAATGGCAGCGAAATACGGCTGCGATATCTCTGGTCCGGCAACCAACGCACAGGAAGCTATCCAGTGGACCTACTTCGGCTACCTGGCCGCCGTTAAGTCTCAGAACGGTGCAGCAATGTCCTTCGGTCGCGTATCCACCTTCCTGGATGCCTACATCGAACGTGATATCAAAGCAGGCAAAATCACTGAACAAGACGCTCAGGAAATGATTGACCACCTGGTCATGAAACTGCGTATGGTTCGCTTCCTGCGTACTCCGGAATATGATGAACTGTTCTCCGGCGACCCGATTTGGGCAACGGAATCCATCGGTGGTATGGGCGTTGACGGCCGTACTCTGGTCACCAAAAACAGCTTCCGCTTCCTGAACACCCTGTACACCATGGGTCCTTCTCCGGAGCCGAACATCACCGTTCTGTGGTCTGAAAAACTGCCGCTGAACTTCAAGAAATTCGCCGCTAAAGTGTCTATCGATACCTCTTCTCTGCAGTACGAGAACGATGACCTGATGCGTCCGGACTTCAACAACGACGACTATGCTATCGCATGCTGCGTAAGCCCGATGGTTGTTGGTAAGCAAATGCAGTTCTTCGGTGCTCGCGCTAACCTCGCGAAAACCATGCTGTACGCTATCAACGGCGGCGTTGATGAAAAACTGAAAATGCAGGTTGGTCCGAAATCCGAACCAATCAAAGGCGACGTTCTGAACTTCGACGAAGTTATGGAGCGTATGGATCACTTCATGGACTGGCTGGCTAAGCAGTATGTCACCGCCCTGAACATTATCCATTACATGCACGACAAGTACAGCTACGAAGCCTCTCTGATGGCGCTGCACGACCGTGACGTCATTCGTACCATGGCATGCGGTATTGCTGGCCTGTCCGTTGCGGCTGACTCCCTGTCTGCTATCAAATATGCGAAAGTTAAACCGATTCGTGACGAAGACGGCCTGGCCGTTGACTTCGAAATCGAAGGTGAATACCCGCAGTTTGGTAACAACGACTCTCGCGTTGATGACATGGCGGTTGACCTGGTAGAACGTTTCATGAAGAAAATTCAGAAACTCACTACCTATCGTAACGCTATCCCGACTCAGTCCGTTCTGACCATCACCTCTAACGTGGTTTATGGTAAGAAAACCGGTAACACCCCTGACGGTCGTCGTGCTGGCGCGCCGTTCGGACCAGGTGCTAACCCAATGCACGGCCGTGACCAGAAAGGTGCTGTTGCCTCTCTGACCTCCGTTGCTAAACTGCCGTTTGCTTACGCTAAAGATGGTATTTCTTACACCTTCTCTATCGTGCCGAACGCACTGGGTAAAGACGACGAAGTGCGTAAAACCAACCTTGCTGGCCTGATGGATGGTTACTTCCACCACGAAGCGTCAATCGAAGGCGGTCAGCACCTGAACGTCAACGTAATGAACCGCGAAATGCTGCTCGACGCGATGGAAAACCCGGAAAAATATCCGCAGCTGACCATCCGTGTATCTGGCTATGCAGTACGTTTTAACTCCCTGACTAAAGAACAGCAGCAGGACGTTATCACTCGTACCTTCACTCAGACCATGTAATGGTTGTGACTGAAATCGCGATTTAAAAAGCGTACAATAAAGGCTCCACGCAAGTGGGGCCTTTTTAGCACCTCCCGTACTACAGTCTCTTTTGCCCGCTATCTATACTGCATGGATAACAGCCAAAACAGACTTAACACAGCCGGTTTGAGCTGTGCATACACAGGCCCCGGACGGGCCGAATCTGGAGATATCACCGCAATGTCAACTATTGGTCGTATTCACTCCTTTGAATCCTGCGGCACTGTCGATGGCCCAGGGATCCGCTTTATCACCTTTTTCCAGGGCTGCCTGATGCGCTGCCTGTATTGCCACAACCGTGACACCTGGGATACCCATGGCGGCACCGAAGTCACCGTCGAAAGCCTGATGAAAGAGGTTGTGACCTATCGCCACTTTATGAACGCTTCCGGCGGCGGCGTGACGGCATCGGGCGGTGAGGCAATTTTGCAGGCCGAGTTCGTGCGCGACTGGTTCCGCGCCTGCCGCAAAGAAGGCATTCATACCTGCCTTGATACCAACGGCTTTGTCCGGCGCTACGACCCGGTGATTGACGAGCTGCTTGAAGTGACCGATCTGGTCATGCTCGACCTCAAACAGATGAATGATGAGATCCATCAGAATCTGGTTGGTGTGTCTAACCACCGTACGCTGGAGTTTGCCCGCTACTTATCGAATAAAAACATCAAAGTCTGGATTCGTTACGTGGTGGTTCCCGGTTGGTCAGACGATGATGATTCCGCGCACCGCCTCGGCGAGTTTACCCGCGATATGGGCAATGTCGAAAAAATCGAACTGCTGCCCTATCACGAGTTAGGCAAGCACAAATGGGTGGCGATGGGTGAAGAGTACAAGCTCGATGGCGTACACCCGCCGAAGAAAGAGACGATGGAGCGGGTCAAAGGCATTCTGGAGCAGTATGGCCATAAGGTGATGTACTAATCCACGCCCCTTCCCCTACATTACGGCTGCCGCTTCAGGCAGCCGTTTTGCTTTCTGTCGGAGAAAACAGCGGACGGGAAGCGGTAGACGCTCCCTTTTTATGATCACAATATCAGGCGTGCGCCACCGGCGTCGGATGGTGCCCCGCTTTTCGCAGCAGCGTCAGCAGATAAATAAACGACACGCTGGCAATCATGATAAATAGCAGATTGTCGGAGAAATTCTGCATCAGCATGGCGGTGAAGGTTGGCCCGAGCAGACTGCCGACGGTATAGCTCATCAGTAACGCCTGGTTCATGGCGACCAGCTGATGGCGCTCGACTTTCTCACAGGCCCAGGCCATTGCCACCGGGTACAGCGTGAAGCCCGATGCGCCAAGGATAAACAGCGCCGGAGCCATTGCCGCGCCGCTAAGCATAGCCAGGCACCCTAAAATCACCACAAAAACCTGAACGCGCAACACCAGCAAGCGCCCATAGCGGTCGGCCATACGGCCGATCGGCCACTGGCCCAGAATACCTGCGCTGACC
Source organism: Klebsiella planticola ATCC 33531 (assembly GCF_000735435.1). GTDB lineage: Bacteria > Pseudomonadota > Gammaproteobacteria > Enterobacterales > Enterobacteriaceae > Klebsiella > Klebsiella planticola. The sequence goes on from NZ_JMPP01000055.1 coordinate 165,858, forward strand.
ATAACCGCCATCCAGAAACCGATGCCGGAGTCACTTACGCCCTGATGGTTCAACCACAGCGGCATCAATCCATACAGCGACCCGAGAACAATTCCGGAGATAATGCAGCCGTTCACGCCATGGCGGGCCTGACGCAGCCTGAGCATTGGCCAGATCCGCGCCGGCTCATGCTGTTCATCACTTTGATTCACTACGCGGGTAAACAGCAGAGGCAGAATCGCTGCCAGCGCCAGCGCAGTCACCCACGGCAGCACGCTCATCAGGTCCGTCGGCAGTTTGCTGACCATCAGTTGACCCAGCACGGTTCCCACATAGTAAACCATCATATAGGCGGCCAGCAGACGACCGCGGCTACGCGACGTTCCGCTGCACACCAGGGCGCTTTCGACCACGACCCAAATCATCGCGCAGCCAACGCCAGCGAGAAAGCGCCAGCTGAACCAGGTCCAGAAACCGAGGGTAATACCCAGTCCGACGCAGCCCACCGCAAAGATCAGCGACGCAAGATAATAGCTGCGGTTAAATCCCAGACGCTTAATCACCCATCCGGCCAGCAGCGTCCCCACCAGGTTACCGGTGAAATAGGACGAGCCCACCATTCCGACCTGCCAGGTTGGCATATTTTCATGGGCGAGCCAAAGCGGGACGAGGGTATTTAAAACCGCAATCGCCAGCGTCAACAGAAGCAGGCCGCAGAGCAACATTTGCACCGGCCGGGTGTAGATGGACATGGATATAACCGTGAGGAAGTTTAGATTTCGTGCGCATCATGCCACCGCTAAAAACATTGTCAATCCACCAGAAATCAGGCGGGACGCGGTTTCACGGGCAACGATAGAAGTTTTTCATCCAGCGGAGCGACAACAGAATTATTCTTTATATTATTCCATTGTTTTTATTAATTTATTGAAAAAAAACGGCGGGAATATCAGTAGAAAAATTTCATGAATCAACAGCACTTTTTTGTTGCGCCAGAACCGGACGTTCTGGCGCAACGGATAATCAGCTGGCGATAGCCATGCCGACCGTCATATGCAGACCGTAGAAGATGCCACGCCCTACCATCTCGCCCACCAGTACCAGCACAAATGCCAGACTTAACAGCGGCACGGCGGGCTGATAGCCTTTGAGCAGCGGAACAACCCAGCATGCCAGAGCCAGTACCAGCGCAACCACACGCCAGGCCATCAGTGAGCCATAATCCGGCACCAGCGCGGAGGCTTGCTGAATAGAGCTGTGAATCGTCGGCAGCTCGCTGCCTTGCATCAGGGCCACAATCACGCTGGCCACCAGCGCCAGCAGCGTGACCACCGGCAACAGACGCATCGCCCAACCGTCAACTCCCGCCACGCGCAGCAGCAGATAGCCCAGCAGCGGGCCGCCGAGAAACAGGGTCAGGAAGAAGCTCAGCGGCGTCCAGACGGTATACCAGGTCGGTACGGTATCAATGGTGTTATACACCCGCACCATCATCCAGACGAAGATAATACCCAGCGCCATCGTCGCGACCAGCCAGAGGCTGCGCAGCCCGGCCGGCAGTCTCTTCATCACCGCCAGCAGCCAGCCAATTCCGCCGACGGCGAAAAAGAGGGCACCGCTGGCAATTTCGTTACTCAACGACGACGCACCAATCCGGTTAAGCGAGTTAAAAGCCCGCATCGGCGATCCCAGGTGCATCGTGGAGGCGATAAACCCAATCCCCATCAGCACCCACAAGCCAAACATGCTCAGCACCACGCGCTGCTGCTGCTCATTCGACAAACCGCCTTTCATCAGCGCCAGTGCCAGGACGATAAAACCGCCCGCCACACATTGTCCAAAGACCGTGAAGATCATCAGCGGCCATTCATGCCATCCACTTCCCATCTCACACCTCCTTCGGGTTGGCCAGATAGCCGGTTGTATCACCGCACGGACGACTATTGGCGTTCGGTTTAATGACAATGCTGGGTTTTGTAAAGTGCGCGGATGGCAGCGGCGCAACCGCAGCCAGTTCGCCGTGTTTCTTGCGCAGCTCTTCGATAGGGCCAAAGTCCAGCGCGCGCAGCGGGCAGGATTCGACGCAAATGGGTTTTTTACCCTCGGCAACGCGCTGGTAGCAGCCATCACACTTGGTCATATGCCCTTTCGCGGCATTGTACTGCGGCGCACCGTACGGGCAGGCCATATGACAATAGCGACAGCCGATGCACACATCTTCATCAACCACGACAAAAACGTCATCGCGTTTATGCATAGCGCCGCTCGGGCACACTTTGGTGCAGGCCGGGTCTTCGCAATGGTTACAGGCGATGGATAAGTAATAGGCAAAGACGTTCTGATGCCAGACGCCGTTGTCCTCCTGCCAGTCGCCGCCCGCATATTCATAAATGCGGCGGAAGCTGACGTCCGGCGTTAAGTTTTTGAAGTCTTTACAGGCCAGCTCGCAGGTTTTACAACCGGTGCAACGAGCAGAATCGATAAAAAATCCGTATTGAGTTGTCATCGGTTATTCCTTACAGCTTCTCAACCTGGACCAGGTTGGTGTGCGATGGGTTACCTTTCGCCAAAGGCGACGGGCGTTGGGTGGTGAGCACGTTGATGCTCCCCGCCTGATCCACGCGTCCTGCGTCCGGGTTATACCAGGCGCCCTCACCCAGCGCGACAACGCCAGGCATCATCCGCGGCGTCACTTTGGCTTCGATATGCACTTCGCCGCGATCGTTGTAAATACGGATGCGATCGCCGTTGGCAATGCCGCGTTGTTTCGCGTCGAGCGGGTTAATCCACATCTCCTGACGACAGGCGGCCTTCAGCACATCGACGTTGCCGTAGGTGGAGTGAACGCGCGACTTGTAGTGAAAACCGGTCAGCTGCAGCGGGAATTTCGCCGTCAGCGGATCGTTATAGTTTTCGAAACCTGGCGTATAAATCGGCAGCGGATCGATCACATCGCCATCGGGGAGTTCCCAGGTGGCGGCAATTTTCGCCAGCGCCTGGGAATAGATCTCAATTTTGCCCGACGGGGTCTCCAGCGGATTAGCCTGCGGATTGTCACGGAATGCCTTATAGGCAACATGATGCCCTTCCGGGTCGCGCTGCTTGTAAATCCCCTGCTGACGGAAGGTATCGAAGTCAGGCAAATCGGGAATAGCCTTGCGGGAAAGCTCGTGCAGATAGCGCATCCAGCCTTCCTGAGTGCGGCCTTCGGTAAACTTCTGCTCCACGCCCATGCGTTTTGCCAGTTCCGTGGTCATGTCATAAATCGTTTTGCACTCAAAACGCGGTTTAATCACCTGGTCGGTGAAGATGACGTAGGACATGTTGCCGCAGGAAGCATCCAGCGCGAAGTCCATCTGTTCGGAAGCGGTGCAGTCCGGCAGCAGGATATCGGCATATTTTGCCGACGATGTCATGTGGCAGTCGATCACCACGATCATTTCGCACTTCTTATCATCCTGCAGGATTTCATGGGTGCGGTTGATATCAGAGTGCTGGTTAATCAGACAGTTACCGGCATAGTTCCAGATCATTTTAATCGGGACGTCCAGTTTATCTTTACCGCGCACGCCGTCACGCAGCGCCGTCATCTGTGGACCACGTTCAATCGCGTCGGTCCACATAAACATCGAGATGCTGGTCTCAACGGGGTTATCCAGCGTCGGCATACGCTCAAAAGGCAGGTCGTACGAACCTTCACGCGCGCCGGTATTACCTCCGTTGATGCCAACGTTACCGGTCAGAATCGACAGCATCGAGATAGCGCGGGTGGCGATTTCCCCATTCGCATGGCGCTGCGGCCCCCAGCCCTGGCTGATAAAGGCAGGTTTGGCTGTCGCAATTTCGCGTGCCAGCTGCACAATACGCTCGACCGGAATCCCGGTAATCGTCGATGCCCACTGCGGCGTTTTGGCAGTACCGTCGCTACCCTGACCGAGGATGTAAGCCTTGTAGTGGCCGTTGGCCGGCGCATCGGCAGGCAACGTTTTCTCGTCATAGCCGACGCAGTATTTATCGAGGAACGGCTGATCGACCAGGTTTTCGGTGATCATCACCCAGGCGAGCGCGGAAACCAGCGCGGCGTCGGTGCCTGGTCGAATCGGTATCCACTCATCTTCACGACCGGCGCCGGTATCGGTATAGCGCGGATCGACGATGATCATCCGGGCATTGGATTTTTGCCGCGCTTGCTCCAGGTAGTACGTTACCCCGCCGCCGCTCATCCGCGTTTCGCCGGGGTTGTTGCCGAACAGCACCACCAGTTGGCTGTTTTCGATATCCGATGGGCTGTTACCGTCGGCCCAGCCGCCGTAGGTGTAATTCAGGCCCGCGGCAATTTGCGCCGATGAATAATCGCCATAGTGGTTAAGGTAACCGCCGCAGCAGTTCATCAGACGTGCGATGAGCGTTTTTCCCGGTGGCCAGGAGCGGGTCATGGTGCCGCCAAGAGTACCGGTACCGTAATTCAGATAGATAGATTCGTTACCGTAATCTTTAATCAGGCGCTGCATATTGCTGGCGATAGTATCGAATGCTTCTTCCCAGCTGATGCGCTCAAATTTTCCTTCCCCGCGTTTGCCAACGCGCTTCATGGGATACTTCAGACGATCGGGGTTGTAGACACGGCGACGCATGGAACGCCCGCGCAAACAGGCGCGTACCTGATGCAGGCCGTCATAGTTGTCGTCGCCGGTATTATCCGTTTCAACGTATTTAATTTCGCCATCAACCACATGCATACGCAGCGGACAACGGCTGCCGCAGTTCACGGTACAGGCACTCCAGGTGACCGTTTCCTTCACCGGTGCCAGAGCGTCTGCAGCATGGGCAATGCGTGTAAACGGTAGGGTAAATGCGCTGCTGGCCATCGCCAGACCGCCAATTGCCGTGGTTTTCATTAAACCACGCCGGCTTACTTCGGCAGCCAGTAAAGCATCGGGGGCTTTAATTTTCATGGATACTCGCTTTGGTTGCTCACAATTCACTGACAATCGTTATATAGATACATATATAACGAATTTAATCTTTTATAGTTTTTTATGCTGCGCTAACACCAAGGGAGTATGGGGGGAATCGCCAGAGGGATTATTGCCCGGCATCAATAAGGGGATAAAAAAAAAGCGCCCGAAGGCGCTTTTGAGAAACAGGTAAAAAAATCAGCCGATAAATTCGAGGCCGCGCATATAGGGGCGCAGAATTTCCGGGATTTCGATACGACCATCCGCCTGCTGATAGTTTTCCATCAGCGCGACCAGGGTACGACCTACCGCCAGCCCGGAACCGTTCAGCGTATGCACCAGACGGGTTTTCTTGTCGGACTTGCTGCGGCAGCGTGCCTGCATACGACGCGCCTGGAAGTCCCAGACGTTAGAGCAGGAGGAGATTTCACGATAGGTGTTCTGTGCCGGAACCCAGACTTCCAGATCATACGTTTTGCATGCGCTGAAGCCCATATCACCGGTGCAGAGCGCCACTTTGCGGTATGGCAGACCCAGCAGCTGCAGAACTTTTTCCGCATGGCCGGTCATCTCTTCCAGCGCCGCCATCGAATCTTCCGGACGCACGATCTGCACCATTTCCACTTTGTCGAACTGATGCATACGAATCAGACCGCGGGTATCACGGCCGTAGGATCCCGCCTCAGAACGGAAACACGGCGTGTGAGCGGTCATTTTGATCGGCAGATCGTCTTCGTCGATGATCTCATCGCGAACGAGGTTGGTCAGCGGTACTTCCGCAGTGGGAATCAGCGCATAGTTGCTGCTATCCGCTTCTTCTTCCAGCGGGCGCGTATGGAACAGATCGCCGGCAAATTTCGGCAGCTGACCGGTACCGTACAGCGTCTCCTGGTTCACCAGGTACGGCACATAGTTTTCACTGTAGCCGTGCTGTTCGGTATGCAGATCCAGCATGAACTGCGCCAGCGCACGATGCAGACGGGCCAGTTGCCCTTTCATCACCACAAAACGGGAGCCGGTCAGCTTAACGGCTGCGGCAAAGTCCAGCCCGCCGTGCATTTCGCCCAGCGTCACGTGATCGCGGACGTCAAAATCGAACTCGCGCGGCGTACCCCAGCGGCTGACTTCAACGTTGTCGTTTTCGTCGCGGCCGGCCGGAACGTCGTCGTGCGGAATGTTCGGGATAGTCAACGCGATATCGCGGATCTCTGCCAGTAACACGTCCAGTTCGGCTTTCGCCGCATCCAGCTGTTCGCCAAGTTTGTTGACTTCCTGGCGTAATGGCTCGATATCTTCCCCGCGCGCTTTCGCCTGGCCAATGGATTTCGATCGGGAGTTACGCTCCGCCTGCAGGTTTTCCGTTTCAACCTGCAGAACTTTACGACGCTCTTCCAGAGCGCGCAGTTTATCTACATCCAGCTTAAAGCCCCGGCGTGCCAGTTTTTCAGCGACTGCGTCTGGCTCGGTACGCAGCAGATTGGGATCGAGCATGCTTATCCTGTGCTTATCGAATAAATAAAAGAAAAGTGGCCGCAGACTACGACCACCGGGATATCTTGATAACCTTACCGCAACGTCTCTGTTAGCGGTAGCGTTTTATGGGGCTATTTTGATCCTGTTCGGTAAGCCAGGCGAGCTTTTCGCCAATTTTCCCTTCGAGCCCCCGATTTGTTGGCCGATAATAACGAGTTTGAGCCATTTCCTGCGGGAAATAGGCTTCCCCGGCAGCATAGGCGTTTGGCTCATCATGGGCATAGCGATACTCCTGCCCATAGCCCATCTCTTTCATCAAGCGGGTTGGCGCGTTGCGCAGATGCACCGGCACATCATAATCCGGACGCTCGCGGGCATCGGCCATGGCGGCTTTAAATGCCGTGTAGACCGCGTTGCTCTTCGGCGCGCAGGCGAGATAAACGATGGCCTGCGCAATAGCGCGCTCGCCCTCCGCGGGCCCGACTCGGGTAAAACAGTCCCAGGCAGAGAGCGCGACCTGCATAGCTCGCGGGTCAGCATTTCCGACATCTTCTGAAGCGATCGCCAGGCAGCGTCGGGCCACATACAGCGGATCGCCGCCGGCGGTGATGATACGTGCGTACCAGTACAGCGCCGCATCCGGCGCGCTGCCGCGCACGGACTTGTGCAGCGCGGAAATCAGATCGTAGAAACGGTCGCCTTTATTATCAAACCGCGCGCTGCGTTCACCGGCAATTTCGGTCAGCAGTTCCGCTTTCAGCACCCGGTTGCCGGTGGCATCCGTCTCTGCCATATCGGCCATCATTTCCAGCGTATTCAGCGCCCGGCGCGCATCGCCGTTAACCAGCCCGGCGATAGCCTGCCGAGTATCATCCGGCAGCACGATATTTTGCCCGCCATAGCCACGATCTTTATCGTTCATCGCCTGCGTGAGCACATGCTCAATATCCTCGCTGGACAACGATTTCAGCAGATACACGCGCGCCCGGGATAGCAGCGCGGAATTGAGTTCAAAAGAGGGGTTTTCCGTCGTCGCGCCGATGAAGGTGATGGTGCCGTCTTCAATATGCGGTAAAAATGCATCCTGCTGGCTTTTATTGAAACGATGGACTTCATCAACGAACAGAATGGTGCGGCGTCCGGCATTGCGGTTCTGTCTGGCGCGCTCGATCGCTTCGCGGATCTCTTTTACGCCGGAGGTCACCGCCGAGATCCGTTCAACATCGGCGCTGGCATAGCGAGCAATCACTTCAGCCAGCGTAGTTTTACCGGTGCCAGGCGGCCCCCATAAGATCATCGAATGCAGATGCCCGGCCTCAATCGCCCGCGGCAAAGGTTTCCCCGGCGCCAGCAGATGCTGCTGGCCGATGTACTGCGCTAAATTTTCTGGCCGCATGCGGGCGGCCAGAGGTTGAAACGCATTGTCGGAAAAATCGAGCGACAGATTGCTCACATTCGCCTCTACTTACGTTGATCGTCCACCGTCACCCCTTTCGGCGGTGTAAAGGTGAACTTCGATGCATCGACCGCACCGTTTTGCTGAGACTTCAGCTGGTAGCTGCTGCGCTGGTCATCCTGCTCTACCGCGCTGAACTGATGGATGGTCCCGTCGCGGCCCACGTTAATCGTAAACTGCTTCAGGTTGCCGCCGCCGCTTTTTGGCGTCAGGACAAAATCATCGCCGTTTTGCTTGATGTTGTACTGCTGCCAGTCGTTGGACTGGTTGCGGGCAATCAGCATAAACGGCGTGTTGCTGGTGGCGTCTTTCAGCCAGGTGACGGTTGCCTGCTCCACAAACGGGTTGTAGAACCACAGGGTCTTCCCGTCAGAGACCAGAATGCTTTCATCCGGCTGGGTCATATGCCAGTTAAACAGATTCGGACGTTTAACCCACAGGTCGCCCTGTCCGTCCTGCACGGCGTTACCGCTGCCATCGGTCACTTTTTGGGTGAAGCTGGCATGGAAGCTGCTCACTTTATCGAGGCGGCTTTTCAAATCACTGGCGGCATCCGCCCAAACCTGGCTCACGACAAATCCAGACAGTAATGCACAGGTGATTGCGAGTTTTTTCATTGTTATTCCTTAATGTGCGTCACTCCCGACGCGGGAGCCTCTTCTGCCTCCTAATTTAGGGCCGCCTGGCACGGCGGAACAGCAGAACAGGCTGATTTTGCGCTTATTTACCCAACTTTGCACTTACTCGAAGGGCGGCGGCGCCAGCACTTCACGGTTACCATTATGGCCCTGCTCGCTGACGATACCCTGCGCTTCCATCTGTTCGATAATACGTGCCGCACGGTTATATCCGATGCGGAACTGACGCTGAACGCCGGAAATCGAGGCTTTACGTTTTTCAGTGACGAAGTTTACGGCCTGATCGAACAACGGATCCAGCTCTTCACCACCGTCAAAGCCGCCGCTGCCGCCTTCGCTTTCACTATCTGACGTAATGCCGTCAACATACTGCGGACGCCCGCGCGCTTTCCAGTCCTGAACCACGGCGTGGACTTCCTGGTCGCGAACAAACGCGCCGTGGACACGAACCGGCATGGTCGAGTTCGGCCCGGAATAAAGCATATCCCCCATCCCCAGCAGTGATTCCGCACCGCCCTGATCGAGGATGGTACGCGAGTCAATTTTGCTCGAGACGGTGAAGGCGATACGCGTCGGAATGTTCGCTTTAATAAGACCGGTAATCACGTCAACCGACGGACGCTGGGTTGCCAGCACGAGGTGAATACCCGCCGCACGCGCTTTCTGCGCCAGACGAGCAATCAGCTCTTCGACCTTCTTGCCGACGGTCATCATCAGGTCGGCGAATTCATCCACCAGAACGACGATATACGGCAGTTTTTCCAGCACCGGATGGACGGCATCCATACTGTCGCCCGGTTTCCAGTACGGATCCGGAATCGGACGGCCCATACGCGCCGCTTCGGCGATTTTCTCGTTGTAACCCGCCAGGTTACGCACGCCCAGCGCCGACATCAGCTTGTAGCGACGCTCCATTTCGTTCACGCTCCAGCGCAGTGCGTTAGCGGCGTCTTTCATATCGGTGACGACTTCGGTCAGCAGATGCGGGATCCCTTCATAGACCGACAGTTCAAGCATTTTCGGGTCGATCATAATGAAGCGCACATCTTCCGGCTGCGCTTTATAAAGCATGCTGAGGATCATGGCATTCACCCCAACCGATTTACCGGAACCGGTGGTACCAGCAACCAGCAGGTGCGGCATTTTTGCCAGATCGGCAACGACCGGATCGCCGGCGATGTCTTTACCCAGCACCACGGTGAGCGGCGATGGGTTATCGCGGAATTTGGTGTTATCCAGCACTTCACGCAGATAAACGGTCTGACGTTTTTTATTCGGCAGTTCCAGACCCACGTACGGTTTACCCGGAATCACTTCCACGACGCGCACCGCAATGGTGGACAAGGAGCGGGCCAGGTCACGCGAAAGGTTTGAAATCCGCGCGGCCTTCACGCCCGGCGCCAGATTCAGTTCGAAGCGAGTGATAACCGGGCCTGGCGAGTAGTTCACCACATCGGCTTTAATACGGAAGTCAGCCAGACGGGCCTCAACCAGGCGCGCCATTTGCTCCAGCGCGAAGGTATCCACCGGCTCGACCTCGCTCGGCGGCGGGGTCAGCAGATCCAACGACGGCAGCGGCGTCGTCGGCCGTTGCATCGGCTGGCTGTTGCCGTTACGCATCAGCAGCGGGTGAATCAGGCTATCCTGCGGCGGCACTGCGGCTGTCTGCTGCGGCATGTGGCCCTGATGGGCTTGCTGCGGCTGATAGCTCTGTGCGGCAGGCTGAGGCTGCTGCGGAGGTTGAACCGGCTGCACAGGTTGTTGATACGGTTGTTGTACCGGCGACGATTGCGCCGGTTGTTGATACCGTTGGACGGGCTGCTGGTACTGCTGCACCGGCGGCTGAGTCTCCGGCATCGGCGTGAACAGCGGTTCGCTCGGACCGTCATCGACCAGCGCTTTCATCGGCGAGAAATCATAATCCGCAGGAGAGAACGGCGTTGCGCCCTGCGGCTGTTCGCTGCTGTAGCGCTGCTGCTGCGACGCCGCAAACTGACGGGCCAGTTCAGCTTCAGCTGCGGAGTCATCCTCTTCATCCTGCGCGTAGACTTCGCCGTAACGCTGCTGCTGGGTGGCGGCAAACTGGCGCGCCAGTTCGTCCTGTTCCAGCGCGTCCGCTTCTTCATCCGTTAACGGCTCGTCGTCATAGGCCTGATTCAGCTCCGCTTTACGCGCCCGCTCTTCAGCCATACGTTGCGACGGCAGTTTAATACCATACGATGCCAGCTCACGGCGCGTAGGGACGCGGACATGATTAGGACGCGGCAGTTTTGGACCAATCCCCTCTTTCACCTGCGCACGCGGCCCACCGGATGCCGGACTGAATAACGGCGCAGCAGATGATGCGGCGGAAGCAACCGTCGCCGCCGTTGCACCAGCGCTCGTCGCCTGGTGTACACCGGCGGCAAGGGTGGTCACCGCTGCGGCTTCGACCGGAGAGGCTGGCGGTGGTGTAACAGGCCGTGTGGCGACCGGGCTTGCCGGCTCAGGGATCGGCTGATACCAGGCGGCCAGCTGCTCACGTTCGCGCGCACGTTTTTCTTCGACTTCTTCAAAATAATACATCGGCGGACGCTGCGGCTTCACCTCTTCCTGCGGCGCTTCAGGCGCTACGGCAGGGGCGGCTGCCGGCGGATCCGGTTGGTAAACCGGCTGCTGTACCGGCGCCTGCTCAGGCTGATACGCCTGATGCTGCGGGTAGGACGGCTCCGGCTGGTAAACCGGCTGCTGTACCGGCGCCTGCTCAGGCTGATACGCCTGATACTGCGGGTAGGACGGCTCCGGCTGGTAAACCGGCTGCTGCACCGGCGCCTGCTCAGGCTGATACACCTGATGCTGCGGGTAGGACGACTCCGGCTGATAAACCGGCTGCTGTACCGGCGCCTGCTCAGGCTGGTACGCCTGATGCTGCGGGTAGGACGGCTCCGGCTGGTAAACCGGCTGCGGCGCGTGCTCAGCTACCGGTTCAGCCCATGCCTGTGGCGCTGCGGTTGCAGCAGCTGCTGCTGCCAGCGGATCGGCAATGCTGTGACCATTTAATAGCGGATCGTAAGGGTCAAAATCCCCCGGCCGCGCGGCGCTGGCGCCAGAGAACAACACATCGTCAGCATCGCCAGGACGTGCGGCGCTGGAGCCCGAAAAGAGTACATCGTCCGCCGCTACGGGCGCGCCGTTGGCGCTGAACTGTACATCCTCTTCGGCATCATCCATACGCTTGCCAGAGAACAGCGCGGCATCGGTTTTACGCCCCATCGGATTGGAGAATTTCTCCGCCAGACGCTGACGGCGAGCGAGCGCGCTGCGTAAAATGCGCGCACGACGAGATTCCTGCGGTTTGACTGCGTCGTCGTAGTCGTCTTCATCGTCTTCGTATTCGTCCTCATCCACCCAGGTATCGTCCCGTCGGGTACGGTTGCTGGCGAAGGTCAGAACAGACAAAATCGCACCGCCGAGTTTTTCGGCAATGCTGACCCATGACCAACCGGTAAACAGCGTTAAACCGGCCGCCCAGATGCAGAGCAACGCAATAGTGCCGCCGCTGCTGTGCAGCAACGGTTGCAGAGTGGTACTCAGTAAACTGCCGATCACGCCGCCGGAGGCAAAATACCAGATATCATCAGCGTTAATCGCGGCCAGGCCGCAGGAGGTCAGAATCAGCGCCAGTGCGCCAATTAAGCGTAGCGAAACAGCGAAGTAGTCGATGTACTCGTCGCTGGCCTGATTACGCCAGGCGAACCAACAACCGCCGATAATAATCACGGGAATGGTGTAAGCCATTACGCCAAAAATGAAAAATAGCGTATCGGCAAGCCAGGCTCCCGGAATGCCACCTATGTTATGAATAGGTTCATGCCAGGCCGTTTGCGACCAGCTAGGATCCGAGGGATTAAAGCTCAGTAATGCCGCCATCAGCCAGATGGCAAACAGGGAGCAAAGGATGAGTAACGCCTCAAGGAGTCGGCGCCCGCTGCTTAACTTGGTCAGTTTGACTTCTTTGTCTTCGGTGTATTCCTGGCTCAAAAAAGGCTCTCCAGGTATCAGGCTGTTTCCTGCCTGCTGCTAAAACGGACAACAGTGCCGGGTCACCCCGGCACTGTTGCTGTATGGATTAACAGGAGTGTAATCAAACTACATCGATTTTGCACCTGTTCCGTGTTAGCGCGTCTTAATTACCAGACGATTACTTTGCTTGACTTCTTCCATTACCACGTAGGTACGGGTGTCGTTCACGCCCGGCAGACGTAGCAGGGTCTCGCCCAGTAATTTGCGATACGCTGACATATCCGGCACGCGGGTTTTCAACAGATAGTCGAAATCACCGGATACCAGATGACACTCTTGAATTTCTTCAAGTTTTTGCACAGCGGCGTTAAATTGCTCAAACACATCCGGCGCGCCACGATTCAGAGTAATCTCAACAAATACCAGAAGTGATGCATCCAGATAGTGCGGGTTGAGCAGCGCCGTATAGCCCTGAATAAAACCCTGTCTTTCCAGTCGACGCACGCGCTCAAGGCAAGGCGTCGGGGAAAGTCCCACCCGTTTAGAAAGTTCGACGTTTGAAATACGCCCGTCTTTTTGCAGCTCATTCAAAATATTACGATCGATGCGGTCGAGATCTTTGCCAGGGCGCTTCTTGCTATCTACCATTATTATTGTCTCTCTGTATTCCTTCCCTACTCCTGTTCCGACTCAGAGCCTTCACTGCCCGAGTCCATCCTGTTCTTACCCGTATACGACATTGAGTAACCCCAGGGGTACGTGAGAAGCCCGTTGCCTGACGGCAGCCACCGACATCACGCATGGCGTCTGTCCACACCATGCGTAGATTTCGCTAACCCGGATAAAAATGGCATTTGCGTGCATGAAAATTCGCCGCACGCGAAACACTGCTTTTTGTCTTCCATGAATGTTTTCGCAAAAGCACAGGGGATTGTCAAAGCAAAACATCGATTTTTAGTACAAGATGCCAGATATTCATTATCCGCCCCCGGTGATTCTCATGTTTTCCTCTTATAATTGTCCCGACGACAGTAGAATTAGTTATATTCTTCGCACGTAAAATCGCCAGTTCATTGGCGGCCTCTATTGCACATATCGTTAACAAAACTGCTGCGCTCTTTTTTTACGTCAACAAATTCCCTACAATCCAGCCCAATGTATGCCAATAAATTATGGGGATCTCATGGGCACGACCAAACACAGTAAACTGCTTATTCTTGGTTCTGGACCTGCGGGATATACCGCTGCAGTCTACGCCGCGCGCGCAAACCTGCAGCCGGTACTGATTACCGGCATGGAAAAAGGCGGTCAGCTGACCACCACCACGGAAGTGGAAAACTGGCCGGGCGATCCCAACGATCTGACCGGGCCGCTGCTGATGGAACGGATGCACGAACATGCGACGAAATTCGATACCGAAATTATTTTCGACCATATCAATAGCGTCGATCTGCAAAACCGTCCTTTCCGCCTGGTCGGCGACAGCGGCGAGTACACCTGTGACGCGCTGATTATCGCCACCGGCGCTTCAGCACGCTATCTGGGGCTCCCGTCAGAAGAAGCCTTCAAAGGACGCGGCGTTTCCGCCTGTGCGACCTGCGACGGATTCTTCTATCGCAACCAGAAAGTGGCCGTCATCGGCGGCGGCAATACCGCGGTGGAAGAAGCCCTGTACCTGTCTAACATCGCCTCCGAAGTCCACCTGATTCACCGCCGTGATACCTTCCGCGCCGAAAAAATCCTGATTAATCGTCTGATGGATAAAGTGGCCAACGGAAATATCGTGCTGCATACCCATCGCACGCTGGAAGAAGTGACGGGCGACCAGATGGGCGTCAGCGGTCTGCGTCTGCGTGATACGCAGAATGCCGACAATGTCGAGTCTCTGGAGGTCGCGGGTCTGTTTGTGGCGATTGGCCACAGCCCCAACACGGCCATTTTCGAAGGCCAGCTGGCGCTGGAAAACGGCTATATCAAAGTGCAGTCCGGGATCCACGGCAATGCCACCCAGACCAGCATTCCGGGCGTATTCGCCGCAGGTGATGTGATGGACCATATCTATCGCCAGGCCATCACCTCTGCCGGTACCGGCTGTATGGCGGCGCTGGATGCTGAACGTTATCTTGATGGTTTAGCTGACGCGTGCAAATAATCTTTACAAGTCAGTAACAAAGGTAAAGAAGGCGACGAAAAGTCGCCTTTATTTTTTCCTCGTTGTAACATTGCGTGGCCTAAAAACCTCATAACTACACCTGCTAAGTGCGCAATGAATAAAACCCGTCAACAAGAGTTAACACGCTGGTTAAAAGAGCAAAGCATTCTCTCCCGTCGCTGGTTGATGATTTCCCGCGCGCTGGGCGTCATTAGCGGCCTGCTGATCGTCGGTCAGGCCTGGCTGCTGGCGCGGATCCTTCATCGCATGATTATGGAGAATATTCCGGCGACGGCGCTGGTATTGCCGTTTATCGTCCTGGTGCTGATTTTTGTTCTGCGGGCCTGGGTGGTATGGCTGCGCGAGCGGGTAGGTTTCTATGCCGGGCAGCATATTCGCTATGAAATACGCCGCCAGGTGCTCGATCGCCTGCAGCAGGCCGGTCCCGCGTGGATTCAGGGGAAACCCGCCGGAAGCTGGGCGACGCTGGTGCTTGAGCAAATTGACGATATGCACGACTACTACGCGCGCTATCTCCCGCAGATGACCCTCGCCGCCAGCGTCCCGCTGCTGATTGTCATCACCATTTTCCCGATAAACTGGGCGGCGGCGCTGATTCTTCTCGGCACCGCCCCGCTGATCCCGCTGTTTATGGCGCTGGTCGGCATGGGCGCGGCGGAGGCTAATCGCCGCAACTTTCTGGCGCTCGCTCGCCTGAGCGGCCACTTTCTCGACCGTCTGCGCGGGATGGAAACGCTGCGTCTCTTTCACCGTGGCGAAGCGGAGACGGACAATATTCGCCATGCTTCCCAGGATTTCCGCCAGCGGACGATGGAAGTGTTACGCCTCGCCTTTCTCTCCTCCGGCGTACTGGAGTTTTTCACCTCGCTTTCCATTGCTCTGGTTGCGGTTTACTTCGGTTTCTCCTATCTCGGAGAGCTCAACTTTGGCCACTATGGCGTAGGCGTCACCCTGATGTCAGGTTTCCTGGCCCTGATCCTGGCGCCGGAGTTTTTCCAGCCGCTGCGTGATTTAGGCACCTTTTACCATGCCAAAGCACAGGCCATCGGTGCCGCGGATAGTCTGAAAACGTTTATGGAAAAGCCGCTGGCGCAGGAAACTCGCGGCGAGAAGCTCCTCAGCGACAACGAACCGATCGGTCTCGAAGCGCGCGATGCGATCGTCAAATCGCCGGAAGGCAAAATCCTGGCGGGGCCGCTGAACTTTACGCTCCCTGCCGGTAAACGCGTCGTGCTGGTCGGTCAGAGCGGCTCCGGCAAAAGTTCGCTTTTGAATGCTTTGACCGGTTTTCTCCCTTACGACGGCTCGCTGTTGGTCAACGGCGTTGAACTGCGCGATCTTGACGCCAGCCGCTGGCATCGTCTGCTCAGCTGGGTGGGGCAGAACCCGCAGCTACCCGCCGCCACGCTTCGCGAAAACGTTCTGCTGGCCTGGCCGGAAGCCAGCGAAGCACAGCTTCAGCTTGCGCTGGATAAAGCCTGGGTGAGCGAATTCATCTCGCAACTGCCGCAAGGGATTAATACGCCGGTCGGCGATCAGGCGGGTCGTCTGTCCGTCGGGCAGGCGCAGCGTATCGCCGTGGCGCGGGCGCTGCTGGTACCGTGCCGGCTGTTATTGCTGGATGAGCCGGCCGCCAGCCTTGATGCGCATAGCGAACAGCGGGTCATGCAGGCGCTCTTTAATGCCTCTTCGCAGCAAACAACGCTGATGGTGACCCACCAGCTGGAAGGTATCGCCGACTGGGATGCCATCTGGGTGATGCAGGATGGGCAGATAGTCGAACAAGGGACGTATAGCCAGTTGGCGATGGCAAACGGGCCTTTTGCCGCCCTGTTAGCCCACCGTCAGGAGGAGATTTAAATGCGCGCACTATTACCTTATCTGGCGTTGTATAAACGCCATATCTGGCTGCTGACTCTCGGCGTGGTACTGGCTATCGTCACCCTGCTGGCCAGTATCGGCCTGCTGACGCTATCAGGCTGGTTCTTATCCGCTTCTGCCGTCGTTGGCGTCGCCGGTATTTACAGTTTCAACTATATGCTGCCGGCAGCCGGCGTTCGCGGTGCGGCGATTATCCGTACCGCCGGTCGCTATTTCGAACGTCTGGTCAGCCACGATGCCACCTTCCGCGTGTTACAGCATCTGCGGGTGTTTACCTTCAGTAAACTGCTCCCCCTCTCCCCTGCCGGGCTGGCGCGTTTTCGTCAAGGTGAACTCCTCAACCGGGTGGTCGCCGACGTCGACACCCTTGACCATCTCTATCTGCGGGTCATCTCGCCGCTGATCGGCGCACTGGTTGTCATTGTGGTGGTCACCGCAGGCTTAAGCATTCTCGATGTCACGTTGGCGCTGACGCTAGGCGGTATTATGCTGGTGACTCTACTGGTCCTGCCGCCGCTGTTTTATCGCGCCGGGAAACCCGCCGGTGAGAGTATCACGCAAATGCGCGGGCAATACCGTCAACAGCTAACCGCCTGGCTGCAAGGACAGGCTGAACTGATGCTGTTCAGCGCCAGCGACCGCTACCGCAAGCAGCTGGAAAAAACCGAGCAGCGCTGGCAGGATGCCCAGCGTCGTCAGGCGGAGCTGACGGCGCTGTCGCAGGCGCTGATGCTGCTGATCGGTGGCGTTGCTGTGGTTGCGATGCTGTGGCTCACCTCTGCTGGGGTAGGCGGCAACAGCCAACCCGGCGCGCTGATCGCCCTTTTTGTCTTCTGCGCGCTGGCGGCATTTGAAGCGCTGGCGCCGGTAACCGGCGCCTTTCAGCATCTCGGGCAGGTGATTGCTTCCGCCCGCCGAATTACGCAGATTACCGCGCAACAGCCGGAGGTCACTTTCACCGCCGGCAACGGGCAGGCGTTCGGGCAGGTCTCATTGACGTTGAACCAGGTCACCTTCAGCTATCCACAGCAGCCTTCTCCGGCGCTGGAAAATATCTCATTGCAGGTCGGCGCAGGGGAGCATATTGCCATTCTTGGCCGCACCGGCTGCGGTAAATCTACGCTGCTGCAGCTTCTGACCCGCGCCTGGGATCCGGCTGATGGCGAGATTTTACTCAACGACCAGCCGTTAACCCGGCTTAACGAGGCCACTTTGCGTCAGGCGATGAGCGTGGTTCCACAGCGCGTGCATCTGTTTAGCGCCACGCTGCGCGATAACCTGTTGCTGGCCGCTCCCGGCGCCAGCGATATCCAGCTGATGAAAGCTCTGGAGCGTGTCGGACTGGAAAAACTACTGGAAGATAGCGGTCTCAACGCCTGGCTGGGCGAAGGCGGCCGCCAGCTTTCCGGCGGTGAACTGCGCAGACTGGCCATTGCCCGTGCGCTGCTGCACGATGCGCCGCTGATGTTACTCGATGAGCCGACCGAAGGCCTTGATGCGACGACGGAGAGCCAGATTCTGGATTTACTGGCTGAAGTGATGCGTGAAAAAACCGTGCTGATGGTAACTCACCGCCTGCGCGGACTGGCGCGGTTTAATCGGATAATTGTCATGGACAACGGCAAGATTATTGAGCAAGGTAGTCACGCGGAACTGCTGGCTGAACAAGGGCGTTACTACCAGTTTAAGCAGCGTCTGTAGTCCGGCTGTTTCACGCCGTTTTGCGTATATACTCTATGAGTTTCAGGCGTGCTGAAAGAGCGGTCCGCTGCGTCCTGGCGTTGCCGGTATGGCGACGGACCATCCGCTTGAACCACAGCGAATATATTGAACAATTGCCTGGTGCGTATTGAGGTTAAAATGCGTCTGGTTCAGCTCTCCCGTCAGTCCATTGCCTTCCCTTCCCCGGAGGGAGCGTTACGCGAACCCAATGGCCTGCTGGCGCTCGGCGGCGATCTCAGTCCGTCGCGTCTGCTTATGGCCTATCAGCACGGGATTTTCCCCTGGTTTTCGCCGGGCGACCCGATTTTATGGTGGTCCCCCGATCCGCGGGCGGTGCTGTGGCCCGATCAGTTCCATCTCAGCCGCAGCATGAAGCGTTTTCACCAGCGATCGCCCTATCGCGTGACGCTGAACCACGCGTTTGGCCAGGTGATTGAAGGTTGTGCCGACAATCGCGATGAAGGGACATGGATCACCTCCAGCATCGTCAAGGCCTATCACCAGCTGCATGAGCTTGGCCATGCGCACTCGATTGAAGTGTGGCAAGGCGAGACGCTGGTGGGAGGAATGTACGGCGTAGCGCAAGGCGCGCTGTTTTGCGGCGAGTCAATGTTCAGCCGCGCGGAAAATGCGTCGAAAACGGCCTTGCTGATATTCTGCCAGGCGTTTATCCGCGACGGTGGGAAATTAATCGATTGCCAGGTCCTGAATAAGCACACGGCATCGCTGGGCGCCATCGAAATCCCCCGCCGCGATTATCTTGATGCGCTGTCGGTATTGCGCGCCCGTCGCCTGCCGGAAAGATTCTGGGTGCCCCGGGTGCTATTTACCGGCGATGTGTAAATGTTTTCAGCACATTTTTTACCGTGATGGTATAATTGCGCAGTAGAGTAGCTTCTGCCTGTTGCCCCGCCGCCGTTTGGGAATAATAAGAGTCAGATAACGCCCATCGTTCTGTCGCTCCCCTTTACGTTTGCGCCTGTCATGCGGCTTATCCGTGTGAATTCCGGGCAATGCGCCAAAACTACTTCAATGATTTTACCCTTAATAATTTTGGATGCGTCAGGTGGCACCGCAAAGCGCCTGGCTGCGTCAATAACTATGTAACCGAGTGAGCGAAGGCAGCCTGAAAGATAAAGTGCACAAACGTAAACCTTTACTTACTCGCTGAACTTCGGCATTATCTTGCCGGTTCAAAACTACGGTAGTGATACCCCAGAGGACTAGATGGCCAAAGAAGACAATATTGAAATGCAGGGCACCGTACTTGACACGTTGCCTAACACAATGTTCCGCGTAGAACTGGAAAACGGTCACGTGGTAACTGCGCATATTTCCGGTAAAATGCGTAAAAACTACATCCGCATTCTGACGGGCGACAAAGTGACTGTTGAGCTGACCCCGTACGACCTGAGCAAAGGCCGCATTGTCTTCCGTAGTCGCTGATAGTTTTCCGCCCTCGTGGCGTCAGATGCTGAAGGCCGGGATAATTCCCGGTCTTTTCATATCTGCAGCCGGCTAAAAGCGGCATAAAAAAACCGGCCCGCAGGCCGGTTTTTGCTATCACGGAGCGGCATTAATGTGCCGTTTCTGGTTTGTGCTTCTGCGCGCTCTGGAAGTCATAAGTCAACGCGCCCTTCTCTTTATCCAACGCAACGGTGACCTGTCCGCCGTCCACCAGCGAGCCGAACAGCAGTTCGTTAGCCAGCGGTTTCTTCAGGTTATCCTGAATCACGCGCGCCATCGGACGTGCGCCCATTGCCCGGTCGTAGCCTTTTTCTGCCAGCCAGTCACGCGCTTCCTGGCTCACTTCCAGCGAGACGCCTTTCTGATCCAGCTGAACCTGCAGCTCGACGATAAACTTATCCACCACCTGATGGATCACCGTCGTGGACAGATGATCGAACCAGATAATGTTGTCGAGACGGTTGCGGAATTCCGGGGTAAAGATCTTCTTGATCTCATCCATCGCATCCGGACTGTTATCCTGCTGGATAAGACCAATCGATTTACGCTCGGTCTCACGCACGCCGGCGTTGGTCGTCATCACCAGCACCACGTTGCGGAAGTCCGCCTTGCGGCCGTTATTGTCGGTCAGCGTACCGTTATCCATCACCTGCAGCAGCAGGTTAAAGACGTCCGGATGCGCTTTTTCGATCTCATCAAGCAGCAGTACCGCATGCGGATGTTTAATCACCGCATCGGTCAGCAGCCCGCCCTGATCGAAACCAACGTAGCCCGGAGGCGCGCCAATTAAGCGGCTGACGGTATGACGTTCCATATATTCAGACATATCAAAACGCAGCAGCTCAATGCCCAGCGCTTTCGCCAGCTGCACGGTAACCTCGGTTTTCCCGACTCCGGTCGGCCCGGCGAAGAGGAAAGAGCCGACGGGCTTGTGCTCGTGACCGAGGCCCGCGCGCGCCATCTTAATCGCTTCGGTTAACGCTTCGATCGCTTTGCCCTGGCCGAAGACCAGCATTTTCAGGCGGTCGCCGAGATTTTTCAGCGTATCGCGATCGCTCTGCGAGACGCTCTTCTCAGGAATACGGGCAATACGCGCCACCACGGACTCGATATCCGCAACGTTGACGGTTTTCTTCCGTTTGCTGGCCGGCATTAACCGCGCCCGCGCACCGGCTTCATCAATGACGTCAATAGCCTTATCCGGCAGATGGCGATCGTTAATGTATTTCACCGCCAGCTCCACCGCCGCACGCACCGCTTTCGCGGTATAGCGCACATCGTGGTGCGCTTCGTACTTCGGCTTCAGGCCGTTGATAATCTGCACCGTCTCTTCCACGGAAGGTTCGGTAATATCTATCTTCTGGAAGCGACGAGCCAGCGCCCGGTCTTTTTCGAAGATGTTGCTGAATTCCTGATAGGTTGTGGAACCCATCACCCGAATCTTGCCGCTGGAGAGCAGCGGTTTAATCAGATTAGCGGCATCGACCTGGCCGCCTGATGCCGCGCCCGCACCGATAATGGTGTGGATTTCATCAATAAACAGAATGCTGTTGGTATCCTGCTCAAGCTGTTTAAGCAGCGCTTTGAAACGTTTTTCAAAATCGCCGCGATATTTCGTGCCCGCCAGCAGGGAGCCTATATCCAGCGAGTAGATGGTGCAATCGGCCATGATTTCCGGCACGTCGCCCTGAACGATCCGCCAGGCCAGACCCTCGGCAATCGCGGTCTTACCCACGCCGGACTCACCCACCAGCAGCGGGTTATTTTTACGGCGGCGGCACAGCACCTGAATCGCGCGCTCCAGCTCTTTGTCGCGGCCGATCAGCGGATCAATTCCGCCGACGCGAGCAAGCTGATTAAGATTGGTGGTGAAGTTTTCCATACGTTCCTCCCCGCCTGCTTGCTCTTCATTGCTGGGCTGGCTTCCGCTGTTATCGGAAGACTGGCTCGGCTCGTCTTTGCGTGTACCGTGAGAGATGAAGTTGACGACGTCAAGACGGCTCACTTCGTGTTTACGCAGCAGATAGGCCGCCTGTGATTCCTGCTCGCTGAAAATCGCGACCAGAACGTTAGCGCCGGTCACTTCGCTGCGGCCGGAGGATTGTACGTGGAAGACGGCACGCTGCAGCACACGCTGAAAACTCAGCGTCGGCTGGGTGTCACGCTCTTCTTCCGTGGCGGGCAGAACGGGTGTGGTCTGTTCGATGAAGGCTTCAAGTTCCTGACGCAGCGCCACCAGGTCCACGGAACACGCTTCAAGCGCCTCGCGGGCCGAGGGGTTGCTGAGCAGCGCCAGCAGCAAGTGCTCGACGGTCATGAACTCATGACGGTGCTCGCGCGCTCTGGCGAAAGCCATGTTTAAACTGAGTTCCAGTTCTTGATTGAGCATAGGCACCTCCCCCAATTTTCACGCCTGTCTTCAGGCTTTCTCTAGCGTACACAGCAATGGATGCTCGTTCTCCTTCGCGTATTCATTCACCATCGCGACTTTGGTCTCCGCCACTTCTGCGGTAAATACACCACAAATCGCTTTACCTTGATAGTGAACCGTCAGCATCAGTTGCGTTGCACGTTCTACATCATAAGAAAAGAATTTTTGTAACACGTCAATAACAAACTCCATTGGAGTGTAGTCATCATTGAGCAATATCACTTTATACATAGATGGTGGTTTAAGCTCATTACGAACTTCGTCTTCTACCAGCTGATCGAAGTCCAGCCAATCTCTCTTACTCATCGTCAGTATTCATCATCGGTTGCTGTTGCCAACAGGCGGCGGCCTGTCGATGACCAGAGGCTATGCACAACGCAAATCTACAATAGATCATAGATAACTATCATCTATTACTTCCATCCGCGATGTCTGTCACATTCCCCGGCAATAGCGTTAACTGCTTCAAATTTTGACGCATTTTTCGCCTCCCACTACCGTCAATTGCTTGACGCATTTCCGTATTTCTCTAAATTGTACTAGCGAGAGTTGGCGAGCATTTGAACAACTCGTCACTCCACCACCGGTTCATTCCATCTTACTTATAAAGATTTACGAAGGATGTCGAAGTATGGAAATGGGTACTGTTAAGTGGTTCAACAATGCCAAAGGGTTCGGCTTTATTTGCCCTGAGGGCGGCGGCGAAGACATTTTCGCCCATTACTCCACCATCCAGATGGATGGTTACAGAACGCTTAAAGCCGGACAAGCCGTTCGGTTTGATGTTCACCAGGGGCCGAAAGGCAATCACGCCAGCGTGATTGTTCCTGTGGAAGCAGAAGCGGCTGCATAACTCTTTTGCTTCATTGTGTACATCCTGCCAGTAAAATGCCAGTCCTTCTGACTGGCATTTTTTTGTTTCTACTCGCGGGCCAGCGCATCCACCGGATCGAGGCGCGCGGCATTTCGCGCCGGCAGCCAACCAAACAGCACGCCGGTTAGCGTCGAGCACAAAAACGCCGTCAGCAGCGCCAGCGGAGAAAAACCGATCTCCCAGCCGGGTAAAAACAGCTGCAGAACCACCGCGATCATCAGCGATAAAGTCACGCCGAGCGCGCCGCCGACCAGACAGACTAAAACAGCCTCAATCAGAAACTGCTGCAGTACGTCGCTGGCCCGCGCCCCGACCGCCATCCGAATCCCAATTTCACGCGTTCGTTCGGTCACCGACACCAGCATGATATTCATAACGCCGATACCGCCCACCACCAGCGCAATCACCGCAACCAGCGTCAGAAACAGCTGTAATGTATGTGTGGTCCGTTCCGCCGTTTTCAAGATGCTGTCCATATTCCAGGTAAAAACATCTTTTTTGCCATGGCGCAACTCAAGCAAACGCAGCAGCTGCTGTTCGGCGGCGGCGCTGTCATACCCTTCCCTCACGCGAACGGTAATCGAATTGAGCCACGATTGCCCCATCACTCTCCCGGCCATGGTGGTGTACGGCAGCCAGACACGGAGGATTTTACTGCTGCCGAACATCGACTGCTTCTCATCCGCGACCCCGACGATGGTCGCCGGCATATTGCCGACGAGGATTATCTCCCCGACAACTCGCGTTTTGTGCGGAAACAGCTGGCGACGCGTATTGCTATCCAGCACCACCACCTGCGCCCGACTGTTGAGCTGCAGCTCGTTAAACGTATTGCCTTCGCTAAAGGTCATGCCGTAGACATTAAAATACTGTGGCCCGACCCCTTCCGCGCTGGCGGCAACATCGATATTGTCGGCACGCAGACGCAGGCTTTTCGACACCGCGGGCGTCGCCGAACTCACCCACGGCTGCTTCTGAATGGCCAGCAGATCGTCATATTTCAGCGCCTGCTGATAGCGGGGGTCGTCATCGCCAAAATCTTTACCGGGATAAACATCGATCGTGTTGGTGCCAATCGCGCGAATATCCGCCAGCACCATCTGCTTCGCCGCATCGCCGACCACCACGATCGACACCACCGACGCGATGCCAATAATGATGCCGAGCATGGTCAACAGCGTGCGCATTTTATTCGCCGCCATCGCCCGCCAGGCCATCACCAGCGCTTCACGAAAACCGCTGGTAAACTGGCGCCATGCGGAAGGCTCTTCACCGCCCAACGGCCGGGCTACCCCGCCGCTGACCGGACCTTTCGCCGGCGGGTTACGCACAATTTCCCCATCGTGGATCTCAATGATCCGTTCGGCCTGCGCCGCCACCTGCGGATCATGGGTGACGATAATCACCGTATGCCCCTGCGATTTCAGCTGGTGCAGAATCGCCATGACCTCTTCACCCGAGCGGCTGTCCAATGCGCCGGTCGGCTCATCGGCCAGAATCACCTCCCCGCCATTCATCAGCGCGCGGGCGATACTGACCCGCTGCTGCTGGCCGCCGGAGAGCTGCGAAGGTTGATATTCCGCTCTCTCTCCCAGACCAAGCCGCACCAGCAAATCATGCGCCCGGGCCAGACGTTCTCGTCGCTCGGCCCCGGCATACACCGCCGGGACTTCAACATTCTGCGCTGCCGTCAGGTGCGAGAGCAGATGGTAACGCTGGAAAATAAAACCAAAATGTTCCCGTCGCAGGCGGGCCAGCGCATCACCGCTGAGCGAGGAGACATCGGTTCCGGCAACGCGGTAGCTGCCGCTGGTCGGCTTATCGAGACAGCCAAGAATATTCATCAGCGTCGATTTTCCTGAACCCGATGCTCCGACAATCGCCACCATTTCACCAGCGGCAATGCTCAGCGTCACGCCCTTGAGCACGTCAACACTGCCGTCGCCGGAGAGGTAGCTGCGGCGGATATCACGCAGTTCCAGCAACGCCGTCATTTTGCCGTCCCGCTACGACTTTCGCCGACGATCACTTCATCGCCTTCTTCCAGCCCTTTCACCACCGCCACATCGGTATCGTTGCGCGCGCCGATAGTCACTTCGCGCTCTTTCACCTCGCCGGTGCGTAGCAGCCGCACGTGGTAACGGTTATCGCCGATGGCATCGCCCAGCGCGCTGAGCGGGATGGTGATGACATTTTTGACTTCCGCCATCTGGATATGTACCTGGGCCGTCATCTCCAGGCGCAGGATCCCCTGCGGGTTCGGCACTTCAAAGCGAGCGTAATAGAAAATGGCGTCGTTGACTTTTTCCGGGGTAGGTAAAATATCCTTCAGGCTCCCCTCGTAGCGGGTCAGCGGGTCGCCGAGCACGGTAAACCAGGCTTTTTGCCCCGGGCGAAGGTGAATCACGTCCGCCTCAGATACCTGAGCTTTGACCAGCATCGTACTGAGATCGGCCAGGGTCAGAATATTGGGCGCCTGCTGGGCGGCAATCACCGTTTGCCCCTGCAGGGTGGTAATTTGCGTCACTTCCCCAGACATCGGCGCCAGAATCCGCGTGTAGTCGAGGTTGGTTTTGGCGGTATCCAACGTCGCCTGATTACGCTTTATCTGCGCTTCAATGGTACCAATCTGCGCCTCTTTCACCGCCAAATCCGTCGCCGCCGTATCCAGCTCCTGGCGGGAAACCAGCTGGCGTTGGGCCAGCTGCTGCTGGCGAGCCAGGGTGACCGCGGCAAGCTTACGTTCGGCGCGCGCCTGATTCAGCTGGGCGCGCAGTTCCATCAACGTCGCGTCGACTTCTTTGATCTGGTTTTGCGCCTGCTCGGGGTCAATCACCCCCAGCAGCTGATCCTTCTGAACCTTGTCGCCGATATTCACGCGCAGCGTTTTTAACTGTCCGCTGACCTGCGCCCCGACATCGACTTTGCGCAGGGCGTCCAGTTTGCCGGTGGCCAGCACGCTCTGCTGTAAATCGCCTTTACGCACCACTAATGTCTGATACTGCGGCAGCGGCGCATTGAGTATCCGCCATCCCCAGAAGGCCAGCGCCAGCACGATAACGACCAGCAGCCACCAGACTTTCCTGCGTTTTCCATTGAGCTTCATAAAAATTCCTGATGTTTTCACTCGCAGAGCCAGGTGGTGATTCTATCCGCAGAGGGTAAAAACATAACGCTAAATTTGAATCATTCTTATTGTCACCACGCTTAGTCTGCCCGACCGCGCGCCAGCCACAGCACGCGGGAGAACATTTTTTTCAGCAGCGTCGGCACCGACTCCACGCCGCGGCGACCGGCCTCCATCGCCACCTCAATGGCCAGATCCGGTTTTGACGAGCGGTGAATCGCCTTGGTAATCACCCGTCGCATATTCATCGGCACATTCGCCGGTAGCTGCGCCACCCGATGATAAACATCGTTAAAGCCCTGGCGATACATAAAGTGCTCCATGTCCAGCGCCGGAAGCGTGGTCAGGTGCTCGCGTTCAAGATCGCGATCATCGTTGAGCAGGCCACGAACCGTCGCCGCATATTTTTTCCCCGCCTCATCGCCGTCGACCAGCACGTGCCATTGAATTCCCATCCGACGGGCAAACTTGATCAGCGGCTTCAGCCCCGACTGAGCAAATTCAATGACCTTGACCCCTTCAGCATCAAAATGATGCCCGCACTGCCGGGCCAGTTCGTTGATAACCCAGGTCTCGGTCTCCCCTTCAACCAGCAGCCAGCAGCGGGCAAACAGTGAGGAGGAGCGGTTAAAGCGAATGTGAAAAGCGATGCGCCGGCTATCTTCCGCATTCATTCCCCCAGGCCCAAGCCGCCAGGCCGATACGCGCGAGGATTCGCGCACCAGTCGGCAGACGTGTTCCACCGGCGTCAACGACAGGAGTTCGCCGGAATTGGTGGTTGTGACGCGCTGCAGCGGCAGCAAATTCAGTAAATGCCAGGCTACCGACAGCATAATAGGATGCAGACGCGTTTCCGGATCTTCAATCAACAGCAGAGGCCGCGCGTCGCGGTCGAGCCTTACCGTCCCTTTGGCCTGTAGCAGGGTTGAAAACAGGCCAAGCAGGATCACCCGATGGCTACGGCCGCCGGGCTTATCAATCATCCGGTTAATAATATCCAGGTAACGCCAGCTACGCTGTTCGTCATGCGAGTGACGACGCATCAGGCGGTGACGAGATTGCGCGCTACTCTGCTCGGCAAAATAGTGCTCCAGCAGTTGCACCATAGCCGATAGCCCCTGGCGTATCTGACTATCGGTTAAATTTTGCGGGTGATTCACCAGCTCGCGGGAGAGAAAATCCAGCTGGCGAGCGGTTATCTCAATCTGCGGCGAGTGCGGAACGGCATCATTATGAATGCGCCGCATAAAGCGCGCATCGCGCAGACGCAGAACCGGCATCAGCCGCACCAGGTGGCGCACCATTTCGTCAATATCGTCCAGCGCCAGCGCCTCGCCTCTGCTGTTGATAAAGCTGCGCAGCGTCATGACGCTGTTGTCATCGGTCAGCTCGCCTTCCAGGCGATAAAAAATGCGCTGATAGCCATCCTCGCAGGGCACCCAGCAGTCGCTCAGCGGACGAAAACGGCGCACCCGATGGTGGCCTGGCTCATTCTCGCGGAAGGTCAAAATGATATGCAGATGATGTTCACGTCCCTGAACATCGCCCGGCGGAAACCAGAAATCATCGCGGACGAAGTGATAGAGCTCAAATTCCGGCGAAAGCAGTAGCGTCAGCGCATCCAGCAGGCTGGATTTACCCCATGCATTCTCGCCGATCAAAACGTTATTTTGCTCCAGCATCAGCGATAAACGATTGATGCCGCGAAAACCGACGATTTCTACCCGCTCAAGATGCATATCTCCTCCGCTCAGTCACCACTTTCTCCTTCAATAATCAGCAGTATAGCGAGACATGCGTAAACATGACACTACCGGCCCAAACGCGGCCCCGAGCCGACGAGTGACATTGCCCGGGTTATGATTATTAACCGTGCTATTTATTCTGAAAATAATTCATTCGCCAAAGTGGTTATCTTTATTATTTTTGTTCTACACTTTTGTGCAATCACCAATGGTGCAAGGATTAAGATCACATTGCCCTAAATCAAATTAAATCTAGTTATTTAGCTAGCCGCAGGATGACGATCGTCCATAAAATAGCGTCGCTTTATTTTTATCGTTATCCTTTATGTCGATAAATAAAGATCGGCACACAATCCGTGCCCGTTTACATTATTCTTTTGAGGTGGTTATGTTCAGAAAATTAGCAGCGGAATGCTTTGGTACATTCTGGCTTGTGTTTGGTGGGTGCGGTAGCGCCGTGCTCGCCGCAGCCTTCCCGGAGCTGGGAATTGGGTTTGCCGGGGTGGCTTTAGCCTTCGGTTTAACTGTATTAACCATGGCATTTGCCGTCGGTCATATTTCCGGCGGGCACTTCAACCCGGCGGTCACTTTAGGTCTGTGGGCCGGCGGTCGTTTCCCGGCGAAGGACGTGATTGGCTATATTATTGCCCAGGTGGTTGGCGGTATTATTGCCGCTGCCGTTCTGTATGTGGTGGCCAGCGGTAAAACCGGTTTTGATGCCGCAGCCAGCGGCTTTGCTTCCAACGGCTTCGGAGAACATTCGCCTGGCGGCTACTCCATGCTGTCCGCCATTGTGATTGAAATTGTCCTGACCTGCGGCTTCCTGCTGGTCATTCATGGTGCAACGGATAAAAACGCACCGGCCGGCTTCGCGCCCATCGCGATTGGCCTGGCGCTGACCTTAATCCACCTGATCAGCATCCCGGTCACCAATACCTCGGTTAACCCGGCGCGCAGCACCGCCGTGGCGATTTTCCAGGGGGGTTGGGCGCTGCAGCAGCTGTGGTTATTCTGGGTGATGCCTGTTATCGGCGGTATCCTCGGCGGCGTGTTGTACCGTACTCTGCTGGAAAAACGCAATTAACCCTTTATCTGGTTTCACGCAAGGCCCGGCAATGCCGGGCCTTTCTTTTCAGGCACAGCTTTACTCGGTTCTCTGATTTGGGTAGTGTCAGTGGTGCTCACCTCATTCTGCAAGGACCAGATCGTTCATGTTTTCGGGATTATTAATCATTCTGCTGCCATTGGTTGCCGGCTACCTTATTCCTCTGCGTCACCCTTCAGTACTAAAACTTATTACGCGACTGTTGAGCTGGATTGTCTACGTGATCCTCTTTTTCATGGGGATTAGTCTCGCCTTCCTCGACAATCTCTCCAGCAACCTGCTGTCTATTCTTCATTATGCGGTGGTCAGCGTGGTGGTTATTCTGCTGTGTAATATTGCCGCATTAATGTGGCTCGAGCAGAAAATGCCGTGGCGTCACCAGCACCGGCAGGAGAAATTACCTTCGCGCGTCGCAATGGCCATGGAATCTCTGCAGCTGTGCGGCGTGGTGCTTATTGGTTTCCTGATTGGTCTGAGCGGTTTGTCATTTTTACAGCATGCCACCGAGGCGAGCGAATATACGCTGATCTTCCTGCTGTTCCTGATTGGTATTCAGCTGCGAAATAATGGAATGACTTTACGGCAAATAGTACTTAATCGTCGCGGCATGATTGTGGCAGTGGTCGTCACGGCGAGTTCATTAGCCGGCGGGGTGATTAACGCCTTTATTCTCGACCTGCCGCTGAAGACCGGTCTGGCCATGGCCTCCGGGTTCGGCTGGTATTCGCTCTCCGGGATCCTGATGACTGAATCCTTTGGACCGGTCATCGGCAGCGCCGCATTCTTCAACGACCTTTCCCGCGAGCTGCTGGCCATCATGCTGATCCCGGGCCTGGTTCGCCGCAGTCGCTCCACGGCATTAGGGCTATGCGGCGCCACCTCAATGGACTTTACCCTGCCGGTTTTACAGCGTTCCGGCGGCGTCGAGATTGTCCCTGCCGCCATCGTCCACGGTTTTGTTCTGAGCCTGCTGGTGCCAGTGCTGATCGCCCTCTTCTCGGCCTGAAGCATTCAGCGCCCTCACTCTGCCCCCGGCGATGGTATTCGCCGCGCCCGGGGGCACATCGCCCTGGTCTTGATCTGTACCTCCGTGGCGGTAGCCCACCGCGGCCAAATTTGCGCTAAATCAATCTCCCTTTAAATTGTATCAGAAATACCTTTTCTCCCTTCTTTTACCGGCATAACCTTAAACATGTATCTCAAATATAACTTTAAAAAAGGTGTGACCATGTTTTGTGTGCAATGTGAACAAACCATCCGTACCCCGGCAGGGAACGGCTGCTCTTACGCGCAGGGTATGTGCGGTAAAACGGCAGAAACGTCCGATCTCCAGGATCTGCTGATTGCTTCCCTACAAGGTCTGTCCGCATGGGCGGTAAAGGCCCGTGAATATGGCATCATCAATCATGATGTTGATAATTTTGCCCCGCGCGCATTTTTCTCCACGCTGACCAACGTTAACTTCGATTCCCCGCGTATTGTTGGCTACGCGCGTGAGGCGATTGCCATGCGCGACGCGCTGAAAGCACAATGCCTGAGCGTTGATGCGACCGCCAGCGTCGATAACCCGATGGCCGATCTGCAGCTGGCGAGCGACGATCTCGGCGACCTGCAGCGCCAGGCGGCGGAATTTACCCCCAACAAAGACAAAGCGGCTATTGGCGAGAACATTCTCGGCCTGCGTCTGCTGTGCCTGTACGGCCTGAAAGGCGCAGCGGCCTATATGGAGCACGCGCACGTTCTCGGTCAGTACGACAATGACATTTATGCGCAGTACCACAAAATCATGGCCTGGTTAGGCACCTGGCCCGCCGATCTGAACGCTCTGCTGGAGTGCTCAATGGAAATCGGCCAGATGAACTTCAAAGTAATGAGCATTCTGGATGCCGGTGAAACCACTCAATATGGCCATCCGACCCCGACTCAGGTCAACGTCAAAGCGACCGAAGGCAAGTGCATCCTGATCTCTGGCCACGACCTGAAAGATCTCTACAATCTGCTGCAACAAACCGAAGGCACCGGCGTCAATGTCTATACCCACGGTGAAATGCTGCCGGCGCACGGCTATCCGGAGCTGCGTAAATTCAAACATCTGATCGGTAACTACGGTAGCGGCTGGCAAAATCAGCAGGTAGAATTTGCCCGCTTCCCTGGCCCTATCGTGATGACCTCGAACTGCATTATCGACCCGACCGTTGGCGCCTATGATGACCGTATCTGGACCCGCAGCATTGTCGGCTGGCCGGGCGTCAATCACCTCGAGGGGGATGATTTTGCTCCGGTTATCGCTCAGGCACAGCAGATGGCGGGCTTCCCGTACAGCGAAATTCCACACCTGATCACCGTCGGCTTCGGTCGCCAGACGCTGCTCGGCGCCGCGGATACCCTTATCGACCTGGTGAGCCGTGAAAAACTGCGCCATATCTTCCTGGTCGGCGGCTGCGACGGCGCGCGCGGTGAACGTAACTACTTCACCGATTTCGCCACCAGCGTCCCGGATGACTGCCTGATCCTGACCCTGGCCTGCGGTAAATACCGCTTTAACAAACTGGACTTCGGCGATATCGAAGGTCTGCCGCGTCTGGTCGATGCCGGTCAGTGCAACGACGCCTACTCGGCGATTATTCTGGCGGTCACCCTCGCGGAGAAACTGGGCTGCGGCGTCAACGATCTCCCGCTCTCGCTGGTGCTCTCCTGGTTTGAGCAAAAAGCGATTGTTATTCTGCTGACCCTGCTTGCGCTGGGGGTGAAGAACATCGTGACCGGTCCAACCGCGCCGGGCTTCTTCACGCCGGACCTGCTGGCGATTCTCAATGAGAAGTTTGGCCTGCGTTCAGTGACCACCGTAGAAGAAGACATGCAGCAGCTGCTAAGCGCGTAAGGAGCGAGAGAATGACCATGCCAACCCATCAGTGCCCGTGGCGGATGCAGGTTCATCACATCCATCAGGAGACGCC
Organism: Klebsiella planticola ATCC 33531; assembly: GCF_000735435.1. GTDB lineage: Bacteria > Pseudomonadota > Gammaproteobacteria > Enterobacterales > Enterobacteriaceae > Klebsiella > Klebsiella planticola. The sequence goes on from NZ_JMPP01000055.1 coordinate 197,846, forward strand.
GGATGTCTGGACGATTTCGTTGCTCTGCCACGACTATTATCCGTACCGTGCCGGGCAGTACGCGCTGGTGAGCGTGCGCAATTCGGCAGAGACGCTGCGCGCTTACACCCTTTCGTCGACGCCGGGGGTCAGCGAATACATTACGCTGACCGTTCGCCGGATTGACGAGGGAGCCGGCTCACAGTGGCTGACCCGTCAGCTCAAACGCGGTGATTATCTCTGGCTGTCCGACGCGATGGGTGAGTTCACCTGTGAAGATAAAGCGGAAGACAAGTTCCTGATGCTGGCCGCCGGCTGCGGCGTGACCCCGATTATGTCGATGCGCCGCTGGTTGGCAAAATATCGTCCACAGGCCGATGTGCAGGTGATTTACAATGTTCGCTCGCCTCAGGATGTGATTTTCGCCGATGAGTGGCGACAGCACCCGGTGACGCTGGTGGCGGAAAATAACGCTACCCACGGTTTTGTCGCCGGGCGTCTGACCACGGAGTTACTGAAAAGCGTGCCGGACCTCGCAACCCGTACGGTAATGACCTGCGGACCTGCGCCCTATATGGATTGGGTCGAGCAGGAAGTGACCGCCCTTGGCGTAACGCGCTTCTTTAAAGAAAAGTTCTTTACGCCGGTTGCACAAGCGGCCACCGCCGGACTGAAGTTCACCAAACTGCAGCCGGCGAAGGCGTTTTATGCACCGGTCGGCACCACGCTGCTGGAGGCGCTGGAAAGCAACCAGGTGCCGGTGACCGTCGCCTGCCGCGCGGGGGTGTGCGGCTGCTGCAAAACCAAAGTGGTTTCCGGTGAATATACCGTCAGCAGTACCATGACGTTAACCGATGCGGAAATCGCTGAGGGTTACGTGCTGGCCTGCTCCTGCCATCCGCAGGGGGATTTGGTTCTCGCCTGATCGTAGACTTGTCCGACCTACGAGAGCCGTTGTCGTTTTGTCGGTCGGGTCAACACCGCGCCACCCGACACAAATGCCCGGTGGCGCTAACGCTTACCGGGCCTACGAGAGTCGCTGTAGGCCGGATAAGCGCAGCGCCATCCGGCAATTCCTCATCGCCAGACCGAATTTCCCACCACCGAGAAACGCCCCGCCCCAAGACAGGCAATCGCCAGCGCGCCAATAAAGAAATAGACCAGACTCTCAATTGCCCAGGCCCCGGTTTTATCCAGCGATCCGGTTTCGCCGATTCCCACCATCAGCCAGGCCACGATCATCGTAAACGCCAGTACCAGCGCCGCCGGGCGGGTAAGGATCCCCAGAATCAGCAGACAAGGCGCAACCACCTCCCCCACCAGTACGCCATAGGCGATAAAACCGGGCAATCCTTTGGCCACCAGCATACCGCTAATGCCGTCCACGCCAGCAACAAGCTTATGCAATCCGTGAAACAGCATCAGCCCACCCACTGCAAGTCGTAACAAGAGTTTGCCGACATCATCATGTGAAAACATTTTATTAACAGCATTTAACAGCGATTTAACCATTTGAAATGATTCCTGTTTACCGTCTGGTGTGTCGACACAATATGCGGGATTGGCGAACAATAAAACCAGCGGAAAATGAGGGGGACCGGCGGGCGGAACGGTCAGTTTCATCTAAGCTTGTAAGCGTTATCACAAAAAGGAGATGGAGAACCATGAAGCAAACTGTGGCGGCATACATAGCAAAAACACTTGAACAGGCCGGCGTAAAACGCATATGGGGCGTCACCGGCGACTCCCTCAATGGACTGAGCGATAGCCTGAACCGGATGGGCACCATTGCCTGGATGCCCACCCGACATGAAGAAGTCGCCGCCTTTGCGGCAGGCGCCGAAGCGCAGTTAACCGGTGAACTGGCGGTTTGCGCAGGTTCGTGCGGCCCGGGTAACCTCCATCTGATTAACGGCCTTTTTGACTGCCATCGCAACCACGTTCCCGTGGTGGCCATCGCCGCCCATATTCCCTCCAGTGAAATCGGCAGCGGCTATTTTCAGGAAACCCATCCGCAGGAGCTGTTCCGCGAATGCAGCCACTATTGCGAGCTGGTCTCCACGCCAGAGCAAATCCCGCAGGTGCTGGCAATAGCGATGCGCAAAGCGGTGATTAACCGTGGCGTATCGGTGGTCGTGCTGCCCGGCGACGTGGCGCTGAAAGCCGCGCCGGAGAACGCCAGCACTCATTGGTACGCTGCGCCGCTGCCGACGGTCACGCCGCCGGAAGAGGAGATCAAAAAGCTGGCGCAGGTACTGCGCTATTCCAGCAATATCGCCCTGCTGTGCGGCAGCGGCTGCGCCGGCGCGCACGCCGAGCTGGTCCAATTTGCCGCGAAATTAAAAGCCCCTGTCGTTCATGCCCTGCGTGGCAAAGAGCACGTTGAGTATGACAACCCCTATGATGTCGGGATGACCGGACTGATTGGCTTCTCCTCAGGTTTCCATACCATGATGAATGCCGATACCCTGGTGCTGCTTGGAACCCAGTTCCCCTACCGGGCCTTCTACCCCACCGACGCCAAAATCATCCAGATTGATATCAACCCCGGCAGCATCGGCGCCCACAGCAAAGTCGATATGGCGCTGGTCGGCGATATTAAATCCACGCTCGGCGCGCTGCTGCCGCATCTGGAAGAGAAAACCGACCGCGCGTTTCTGGATAAAGCCCTTGAGCACTACCGCGAAGCGCGTAAAGGACTCGATGACCTGGCGAAACCAAGCGACAAAGCGATTCACCCGCAGTATCTGGCGCAGCAGATCGGCCATTTTGCCGCCGACGACGCAATTTTCACCTGCGACGTCGGGACGCCAACCGTCTGGGCCGCCCGCTATCTGAAAATGAACGGCCGACGCCGCCTGATCGGGTCGTTTAACCACGGTTCGATGGCTAACGCCATGCCGCAGGCGATTGGCGCCAAGGCGACAGCGCCGGATCGCCAGGTGGTGGCGATGTGCGGCGACGGCGGTTTCAGCATGTTAATGGGCGACTTCCTCTCGCTGGCGCAAATGAAGCTGCCGGTAAAAATTATCATTTTTAACAATAGCGTCCTCGGCTTCGTGGCAATGGAAATGAAAGCCGGAGGCTATCTGACCGACGGCACCGAATTGCACGACACGAATTTCGCCCGCATTGCTGAAGCCTGCGGGATCACAGGGATCCGCGTCGAAAAAGCCAGCGAGGTCGATAGCGCGTTACAGACCGCGTTTAGTACCGATGGTCCGGTACTGGTGGATGTTGTCGTCGCCAAAGAGGAGCTGGCCATTCCGCCACAGATCAAACTGGAGCAGGCCAAAGGGTTTAGTCTGTACATGCTGCGCGCCATTATCAGCGGACGCGGCGATGAGGTAATCGAACTGGCGAAAACCAACTGGCTCAGGTAAAACATTCTTTTAGTTAATACCTGAAATCATGCCCGATGCCGTGATGCGGCGCGCCCGAGAATCCCCGACGACAGCACCACGCCTGTCGCCGGGGTCAGAAAAGGCGCGCCACAGCCGCCTGCGGGATGAGCCACCCAGAAGGAAATGCCGTGATAGATTTACGCAGTGATACCGTAACCCGCCCATCACCCGCCATGCTGGAGGCGATGATGGCCGCCCCGGTCGGAGACGACGTGTATGGTGACGATCCAACGGTAAATGAACTTCAGCGCTACGCCGCCCAGCTGGCCGGTAAAGAAGCCGCGCTGTTCCTGCCCACCGGTACCCAGGCTAATCTGGTCGGCCTGCTGAGCCACTGCCAGCGCGGCGAAGAGTATATCGTCGGCCAGGGCGCGCATAACTATCTGTATGAAGCGGGCGGTGCGGCGGTACTGGGTAGCATTCAGCCGCAGCCGATAGACGCCGCCGCAGACGGCACTCTGCCGCTGGATAAAGTCGCCGCGAAGATTAAACCTGACGATATCCACTTTGCCCCAACTCGCCTGCTGAGCCTCGAAAATACCCATAACGGTAAGGTTCTGCCACGCGACTATCTCAAAGAAGCCTGGCAATTTACCCGCGAGCGCAATCTGGCGCTGCACGTTGACGGCGCGCGTATCTTCAATGCGGTCGTGGAATACGATTGTGAGCTGCGGGATATCGCCCAATATTGCGACTCTTTTACTATCTGTCTTTCTAAAGGATTGGGCACGCCGGTCGGCTCGCTGCTGATCGGTAGCCACGAGTACATTCGCCGCGCCACCCGCTGGCGGAAAATGGTCGGCGGCGGCATGCGCCAGGCCGGTATTCTGGCGGCGGCAGGCCTCTATGCCCTGCAAAACAACGTCCAACGGTTAAAAGAGGACCACGACAATGCGGCGTGGATGGCCGGGCAGCTCAGCGCAATGGGCGCCGACGTGACCCGGCATGATACCAACATGGTGTTTGTCCGCGTGGGAGAAGAACACGCCGAAGCGCTGGGCGCATTTATGCAGCAGCGCGGCGTGCTGATCAATGCCTCGCCGATCGTGCGCCTGGTCACCCATCTGGATGTCAGCCGCCAGCAGCTTGCGGACGTCGTCGGCCACTGGCAGGCATTTTTGCAGCGCTAAGGAGCCCGGCGTGTCGCAACGAATTCTGGTGCTCGGCGCCAGCGGCTATATCGGCCAGCATCTGGTGCAGGCATTAAGCGAGCAGGGTTACCCGGTGCTGGCGGCGGCACGCCATGTCGACAGGCTGCAGAAACTCAATCTTCCGGGCGTAAGCTGCCATCCGCTCGATCTTAACCAGCCGCAGGGGCTTTCCGCCCTGCTGGCGCAGGTGGATACCATTTATTATCTGGTGCACGGGATGGGCGAAGGCGGCGATTTTATTGCGCACGAACGTCGGGTCGCGGTCAACGTTCGCGATGCCCTGCGCGTCACGCCGGTCCGGCAGCTGATTTTTCTCAGCTCCCTGCAGGCGCCGGAAGCCGAACAATCGGATCATCTGCGCGCCAGGCAAATCACCGCCGACATTCTGCGGGAATCCGCCGTACCGGTCACCGAACTGCGGGCGGGAATTATCATCGGCGCCGGCTCCGCCGCTTTCGAAGTGATGCGCGATATGGTCTACAACCTGCCGATCCTGACGCCACCGCGCTGGGTTCGCTCGCGAACGACGCCTGTCGCTCTGGAAAACCTGCTCTATTATCTGGTGCAGCTGCTTCACCATCCGGCCAGCGCTCATCGCGTACTGGAGGCCGCCGGACCAGAAATATTAAGCTACCAACAGCAGTTCACTCGCTTTATGGCAGTGAGCGGCAAACATCGCCTGTTAATCCCGATCCCCTTCCCCACCCGCTGGATTTCGGTGTGGTTTCTCAACGTGATTACGTCGGTCCCTCCGACTATCGCCCGGGCATTGATTCAGGGGTTAAAGCACGATCTGATCGCCGACGATCGCACCCTGCGCGCGCTGATCCCCCAGACGCTGCTCTCCTTTGATGAAGCGGTGCGCCGCACGCTAAAAGAGGAAGAGCAGCTCGCCAACTCCAGCGACTGGGGCTATGACGCCCAGGCGTTTGCCCGCTGGCGGCCGGAGTATGGCTACTATCCTAAACAGGCCGGTTGTACGGTGAGCACCCACGCCAGCGCGGCGGCGCTGTGGCAGGTGGTCAATCAAATCGGCGGCAAAGAGGGTTACTTCTTTGGCAATATTCTGTGGCGGATCCGCGGGGCGATGGACCTGTTGGTCGGCCACCGGCTGGCGAAAGGTCGTCCCGATCGTGCCAACCTACGGACCGGTGATACGGTGGACAGCTGGAAGGTCATTATCGTCGAACCGCAAAAGCAGCTAACCTTATTATTCGGCATGAAAGCGCCGGGTCTTGGACGCCTGAGTTTTACGCTGAGCGACAAAGGCGATCGCCGCGAACTGGATGTCCGCGCCTGGTGGCATCCTCACGGCATGCCCGGGCTGTTCTATTGGCTGCTGATGATCCCGGCGCATCTGTTTATCTTTCGCGGTATGGCGCGACGCATTGCCCGGCTGGCCGAACAAATCACAGGCAAATAGGCAGTATGTGTGGCATTCTTTCATCATTCTCATTGCATCATGAGGAGAATCACGGAAAAATGCGCACGAAATTCTTTTCTGGGACAGTAGGTTGATATGAAGGTACTGGTTACCGGTGCGACCAGCGGATTAGGCCGCAACGCGGTGGAATATCTGCGTCATCAAGGCATCAGCGTCAGAGCCACCGGGCGTAATGAAGCGATGGGCAAGCTTCTGAGCAAAATGGGCGCCGAGTTTGTGCCTGCTGATTTAACCGAACTGGTTTCTTCGCAGGCCAAAGTGATGCTCGCCGGTATCGATACCCTGTGGCACTGTTCAAGCTTTACCTCTCCCTGGGGTACACAGCAGGCTTTTGATCTCGCTAACGTGCGGGCTACCCGCCGTCTCGGAGAGTGGGCCGTTGCCTGGGGCGTGCGTAATTTCGTTCATATCTCCTCCCCGTCGCTCTACTTTGATTATCACCATCATCGCGATGTGCAGGAAGATTTCCGTCCGCAGCGTTTCGCCAATGAATTTGCCCGCAGCAAGGCGGCCAGCGAAGAGGTCATTCATCTGCTGGCCCAGGCGAACCCCAACACCCGCTTTACCATTCTGCGTCCGCAAAGCCTGTTCGGCCCCCATGATAAAGTGTTTATTCCTCGCCTGGCGCAAATGATGCAGCACTACGGTAGCGTCCTGCTTCCGCGCGGCGGCAGCGCGCTGGTTGATATGACCTATTATGAAAATGCGGTACATGCGATGTGGCTCGCCAGCCAGCCACAGTGCGATCATTTGCCCTCTGGCCGCGCCTGGAATATCACCAACGGCGAACCGCGCACGCTGCACAGCATCGTGCAGAAGCTGATTGATGAACTGGGCATTAAATGCCGGATCCGCTCAGTGCCCTACCCGATGCTGGATATTATCGCCCGCAGTATGGAGCATTTTGGCAACAAGTCCGCCAGGGAACCCGCCTTTACCCACTACGGCGTCTCCAAGCTGAACTTTGATTTTACCCTCGATATCTCCCGCGCTCAGCAAGAGCTGGGCTATCAACCCGTGGTCACGCTGGATGACGGCATTATTCGCACCGCCGCCTGGCTGAAGGACCACGGGAAATTACACCGCTAGCCTCAGGTTATCCCTGGCCATACTTTTCCAGCAGCGCATCGGAGATGGCCTGGGTTTCAGCATCGGCGACGCCATCCCAGCGCGCCGGGCGGAAGTGCATCTGAAAGGCCATAATGACTCGTTTCTGTTGCGCCGGGGTCATCTCTGGCGTGACCTGATAGCCATAGCGGGAGAGCGTATCCAGCAGTTCAGCGCTATCAACCGGTTGATACGATGGCCGACCGTTGAGATAAAACGCCACCCGACTGGCATCCGGCCATGCGCCAATACCTTGCCCGGCCAGCTGCCGCCATGGGAATAACGGCCCGGGATCGTCCTTACGCTGCGGGGCAATATCGGCGTGGGCAACCACGTTTTGCGGCGCAATGTGGTAGCGGGAAATAATATCTTTTGCCAACGGAATCAGTGCGTTAATCTGCGCCGGGTTGAACGGTGTAAAGCTTTTCACCCCCGCGCTCTTCTGCCAGCCGCGGTTCTCCAGTTCAATGCCAATAGACGTATCGTTAATGCGTGTACTGCCGCGCCAGAAGCTAATCCCGGCATGCCAGGCCAAATCTTGTTCCGGCACCAGTTGCCAGATCCGCGGTTTGCCCTGATACAGCGGCGGCTGCTCGGGGATCAGATAGTGGGAGCTGACCTGATTGTCCGTCAGGGTCGCCAGGGAAACGTCAAAGTCATCGGCGGTATAGTGAATGACTAAGACTTTCACTCTCGGGTAGGCTGCCTGCGCCGGATGGCGGGTATCGAGCTGGTAACCGTCGCGGTCAATAATCCCTTTTTCTGCGCTACAACCGGCCAGCAGCAGTAAGAGCGCGATAAGTCCAGAACGTTTCATCGGGAGGTCATCCCCCAACATACGGTGAGTCGGGCCATCAGTCAGATCCTTATATAAACCACCTTCCGCCAATGTCGATAGCGGCTTGACTCATGATAAACCATGAACTCAACGCTGTCTGCCGGTGCCATTTTGCAAATTTCACAGCCGTAATACATAAGGTAAATTTATACTAACCACTGTTTAAAATGAGATTAAGTAGAGTCTTAACTACTCTTTTGAAAAAAGACGCCACAAATCATAAACCCGGAGTCATCTTTTCCTTATCAGTACACGAGTTAGCGATCATAGTTTTGTAGTATTTAGCTTGAAAAAAAAATTCACTTGATTCAATCTGGAGCCGCTCATTGGTTAGTTAAAACAAGGGCATGATGATAGCAAGTTAAACAATGGAGATTAAAAATATGAAATATGCAGCTTTAGTGGCAGGTGCAGCATTGTTTTTAACCGCAAACGCATTCTCAGCGGAAATTTTGTCCAAAGAAGATTTCGCCAAAGTGCAGACCCAGTATCAAAAAGTGGGTACCATTTCCTCTACAGGCCAGACCGCTCCTGGCGATGCGCGTGCAGAGTTGCTGAAAAAAGCTGAAGAAAAAGGTGCTGATGTTGTCGTTCTGTCTTCCGGCAACACCGACAAGAAACTTCATGTTTCTGCCAATATTTATAAGAAAAAATAATTAACTTTTCTTTCTGAAGGGGGATTATCGCCAAATGGCGATAATCCCCCTTGTGTATTCCTGACAAGGTTTATTTTTAGATAGCATTTAATATTTACAGCCCCTGCATATCATTATCAGATAGCGCCCCGCGCAAGACCAGCATACTCAAATTCAGATCGACACATTTTAAATTCCGCCGAAATGATTGTGGTACCACGCCACGAAATGATGTTTAACGACCGAAGTTCATTCTGGCGCCGGCGGAGTGACTATGCTTTGCGGAGATAAAAACGAGACTAAAATTTACAACCCTGCAGCTGGCAGGCGGCCAAGGAAAAAGGTCATATCGATCCTCTCTGGGCTGGTCTGTAGCAGTGGTGCGCACACGAGTGCACTCGGTTTTATGAAATCGGTACGGAAGATATCGGTCTGGCGGGAGCCTGCCAGACGGCGCGGGCGCAAGATGCCTTTACTCTCGCCCCAGCGCTGCGGGGATCGCCAGCCTGCCGTAGAGAAGTGCAAGCGCTTCATCCAGCGTGATGCCTGCCACGGGATATGACGGGTGCCGCCTTACGAACTCATACACAATTAAACGCAATAAGAATACACGCTCCTGACTGGTGAGTTCACGCGCCTGGAATGGGGAAATATGAGCGCAATTTCCCTTTAAGGGCAAAGTATTGCCATCAATAATATGCAGCGAATCGTTAATGGCGTTAAAGAAATCGATTCTGATATGATCTTGCCATATTTTTATAGTGTACAGTTTGGCTTTCCATCCCGAGCCGGCGGGAAACGAGGGATTTTCCCGTTTGCATATTATCAGACACCGATACGGCCAGACGCTCAACATGGACGTCATGCCCCTTAAACCCGTCGAGCCAATAGCGCTGCCTGCCGGTATCGGAAAAATATACCGCATAATCATCATCCGGTTCACCGTCCGGTCGTTTTTTTTCACAAAGCGAGGTAATAATTTTGCCCGCACTGGAGTTTATTATTTGCTATTAAATAATAATACCATCGCAGCGACGGGCTGTGCTTAGATCCTGTCCCGGCAGGTGTAATTATTGCCGCCCGTCCGGACACCGACAGGGAGTACGTGAGGAGGGTGAGCACTGCCTGGTTCTAAAATGGCAAACACCATAGCCTGAGGAGACAGGATCCTATTCTAAATATAAATCCTATCGCAACTGATTATTGAATATTTAAGCAGATATATAGTTTTCATTTTACGTAAAACAGATTGTATTGGCGAAAATAAATAGCGTGTGATCGCTGATAAAAAATAGCGCGATCGCTGACAACGCATGGGCCAAAATACACTTGGGGAAAAATGTATTGCCTGAGCTCTAAGAGTCAAGCACATTCCGGAGCCAGTACGCTATGCTTGAACAGAAACTAATAACGTAGTGAGCTTATAAGGAAATCATCATGCGCTACAAACTCGTTGCTTTTATTATCCCGTGCGCGCTCACGCTGAGTGCCTGTACCACCGTCACACCCGCCTATAAAGATAATGGCACCCGCAGCGGGGCCTGCATCGAAGGTGGGCCGGATGAGGTGGCGCAGAAATTTTACGATTATCAGGTCCAGCATCGGAACAACGACCTGACGGCCCTGCGTCCTTATCTCAGCGACGATCTGGCCAAACTGTTAAACGATGCCCGCCAGGATCCGTCACGCAGCTCGCTGCTGCAATCGAACCTCTTCTCCAGCTCGACAACCCCGGCCGATAGCGCCAGCGTGGCCAGCGCCTCGACCATTCCAAACCGCGATGCCCGCAATATCCCTCTGCGCGTCGATTTAAAACAGGGCAGTCAAAGCTGGCAGGATGAAGTGCTGATGATTCAGGAAGGCCAGTGCTGGGCCGTCGACGACGTGCGTTATCTTGGCATTAACTCCCATGCCCCGGCCGGTTCCCTGCAACAGAGTCTTGAAAAACGCGGATAAGGGCGTGGAACCCACGCCGCTGAAACGATAACCCCGGTAAAATGTCGGTATTTCTCCAGGTTATGCCGACATTTGTGCCTCCCCACCCCACGAACCCATATTTTGTGCTAAGTTTAGAGGTAAATGTGGTTTACATTTAACTTTTAACGCATAAATATTGCATAACTATTCTGTCAAAGGTAGTATTTGCGGCCTCAATAGCTATTCGTATCAGACAGCCCAGATGAGTATTAAACTAAACGGCATTAACTGCTTCTACGGCGCGCATCAGGCGCTGTTCGACATCACGCTGGATTGCCCGCAGGGGGAAACGCTGGTGCTGCTCGGCCCCAGTGGCGCCGGGAAAAGCTCGCTGCTTCGCGTACTCAACCTGCTGGAAATGCCGCGCTCCGGGACATTACATATCGCCGGTAACCACTTCGACTTTACCAAAGCGCCTTCTGACAAAGCCATTCGTGAGCTGCGCCAGAACGTGGGTATGGTTTTCCAACAGTATAATCTGTGGCCGCACCTGACGGTGCAGCAAAACCTGATTGAAGCCCCCTGCCGCGTGCTGGGGTTAAGTAAAGACATGGCGCTCGCTCGCGCCGAAAAACTGCTGGAACGTCTTCGTCTCAAGCCCTACAGCGATCGCTATCCGCTGCATCTTTCCGGTGGCCAGCAGCAGCGCGTCGCCATTGCGCGGGCGCTGATGATGGAACCTCAGGTTCTGCTGTTTGATGAACCTACCGCCGCACTCGACCCGGAAATCACCGCTCAGATCGTCAGCATTATCCGCGAACTGGCCGGTACCGGCATTACGCAGGTTATCGTCACCCACGAAGTGGAAGTGGCGCGTAAAACGGCAAGCCGGGTGGTGTATATGGAAAATGGTCACATCATTGAACAAGGGGATGCCAGCTGCTTTACGCATCCTCAGACCGACGCGTTTAAAAACTATCTTTCACATTGATGTTTTCGGGGAAATGACGATGAAAAAAGTACTGATTGCCGCGATCCTGGCCAGCATGAGCCTGTCAGCTACTGCCGCCCAGACCATTCGTTTCGCCACTGAGGCCTCCTACCCTCCGTTTGAATCGATTGATGCCAACAATAAAATTGTCGGTTTTGATGTCGATCTGGCCAACGCGCTGTGTAAAGAAATTGATGCCACCTGCACCTTCACCAACCAGGCCTTCGACAGCCTGATCCCCAGCCTCAAATTCCGCCGCGTCGATGCGGTGATGGCCGGGATGGATATCACGCCTGAGCGTGAAAAACAGGTGCTGTTCACGACCCCTTATTACGAAAACTCGGCGCTGTTTGTCGGCCAGCAGGGTAAATACACCAGCCTCGAACAGCTGAAAGGCAAAAAAGTCGGCGTCCAGAACGGGACCACGCACCAGAAATTTATTAACGACAAACACCCTGAAATTACCACCGTGCCATACGACAGCTACCAGAATGCGAAGCTGGATCTGCAAAATGGCCGTATTGATGCCGTGTTTGGCGATAATGCCGTCGTCACCGAGTGGCTGAAAAGCAATCCGAAGCTGGCCGCGGTGGGCGATAAAGTCACCGATAAAGACTACTTCGGTACCGGTCTGGGCATTGCGCTTCGTCAGGGCAATACCGAACTGCAGCAGAAATTTAATGCTGCGCTGGAAAAAGTGAAAAAAGATGGGACTTACCAGACCATCTATAGCAAATGGTTTCAGAAGTAACGCTAAATGAATGAAATTTTTCCATTAGCAAGTGCCGCCGGGATGACCGTCGGCCTTGCCGTTTGCGCGCTCATCATCGGCCTTGTGCTGGCGATGCTGTTTGCCGTGCTGGAGTCAGTGAAATGGCGCCCGCTGGCATGGCTCGCAACCGGCGTGGTCACGGTTCTGCGTGGACTACCGGAGATTCTGGTGGTCCTGTTTATCTATTTCGGCTCCTCACAGCTGCTGCTTACGCTCTCCGACGGTTTTACGATCAATCTTGGCTTTGTGCAGATTCCGGTACAGATGCAGATTGAAAACTTCGACGTCAGTCCGTTCCTGTGCGGCGCCATCGCGTTGTCCCTGCTTTACGCCGCTTACGCCTCGCAAACTCTGCGCGGAGCGCTTAAGGCGGTACCTCAGGGACAGTGGGAGTCCGGCCAGGCGCTGGGGCTATCGAAAGGGGCGATCTTCTTCCGTCTGGTGATGCCGCAGATGTGGCGTCATGCGTTGCCGGGCCTCGGCAACCAGTGGCTGGTTCTGCTGAAAGATACCGCGCTGGTCAGTTTAATCAGCGTCAACGATCTGATGCTGCAAACCAAAAGCATCGCCACGCGCACCCAGGAGCCGTTTAACTGGTACATCATCGCGGCGGCGATCTATCTGGTCATCACCCTGCTCAGTCAGTACATCCTCAAACGTATTGACCAGCGTGCGACGCGCTTCGAACGGAGACCAGGCTGATGCTCGATTATTTACCCGAACTGCTGAAAGGGCTGCATACCAGCCTGACGCTGACGGCGGCTTCGATCGTCGTGGCGCTGATTCTGGCGCTGGTTTTCACCATCGTCCTGACGCTGAAAACGCCGGTACTGGTGTGGATTGTTCGCGCTTACATCACCTTATTTACCGGTACGCCGCTGCTGGTGCAGATCTTCCTGATTTACTATGGTCCAGGTCAGTTCCCCTCTTTGCAGAACTACCCGGTGCTGTGGCATCTGATTTCTGAACCCTGGCTGTGCGCCATGATAGCCCTGTCCCTCAACAGCGCAGCCTACACCACCCAGCTGTTTTATGGTGCGATCCGCGCCATCCCTGACGGCCAGTGGCAATCCTGCAGCGCGCTGGGCATGAGCAAGAAAGACACGCTGGCGATTCTGCTGCCGTACGCCTTTAAACGCGCCCTCTCTTCTTATTCCAACGAGGTGGTGCTGGTGTTCAAAAGTACCTCTCTGGCTTACACCATTACGCTGATGGAAGTCATGGGGCACGGCCAGCTGCTGTACGGACGTACCTACGACGTGATGGTGTTTGGCGCGGCCGGTATTGTCTATCTCATCGTCAACGGTCTGCTGACGCTGCTGATGCGGTTAGTGGAGCGTAAAGCGCTGGCGTTTGAACGACGGAACTAACCCCAAAAGGGATCCCGTTGGGATCCCTTTTTTTATTCCTTAAAAGAACAGCGCGTTAATCAGCAGTAAGGTGACCGACCCGGTCGCCCAGAGGATAGTTGAGGTGATACTCCACACCTTGATCTGTTCCTGAACTTCAGTCACGCCAAGCGAGCGGTTGACGACCCAAAAATAGGCGTCGTTAAAGTAAGAAAACATGAAGGAGCCAACCGTACAGCCCAGGCCAGCAATAACAGGATCCACGCCTAACGTCCCAATCATCGGGGCGGTAATACTTGCAGCGGTAATCATCGCCACCGTACCAGACCCCTGAATTAAGCGCACCAACGTCGAAATGGTCAGCGGCAGCAAGACGCCCGGCACGCCTGTCTGGATAATGTAATCGGCGATCATATTACCGGCACCAGAATCACGCAGCACCATCCCCAGCGCCCCTCCCCCGCCGATAACCAGAAAAATGATCCCCGCCGAACGAATCGCATTTTCCATGTTTTGGGTCACTTCTTTACGCTCGTAACGGCTGCCCAGCCCAATAATGGCGATCAGTAGCCCGGTCCCCACCGCCGTCACCGGATGACCGATTGCGATGACCATCTGCACTAACGACTGCTGCCACGCATGACTCTCGGGCTCAATATAGCCGAACTCCTTGAAGAAAGTGGCCAGCAGAATAAGCACAATCGGCACCATCAGCGGAGCAAACGAAATCACTTTGCCCGGCAGAGATTCCTCCTGCTGCACACTTTCCTTTGCGGAAACAGGGCGTTCACGGGTAAACCCACTGCCGTCTTCCGTCGGGATCAGGAAAATAGCGTTGCCAAGTCGTCGGGTATACAGGAATCCGGCTATCGCCACCGGTACCGCCACGACCATACTCCAGAGCATAAAGCGGCCAATAGGCATATTGAACTGTGATACCACGCCAAACGGACCAACGGCAGGCGGGATCATGCTATGACTGATCACCAGTCCGGCCGCAAGCGTTGCTCCTAACCCTACCACCGATTTCCCCGTTGAACGGGAGATCGCCTTAACCAACGGTACCAGAACGATAAATGCCGAATCACAGAATACGGCCATTGAGACGATTAGACCGATCATCACCAGCGCTAGCTCCTCGCGCCCCTTGCCCAGCAGGTTGATAAACGAAATCGCCATGCGCTTTGAGGCCCCGCTCATCTGCAACAGCGATCCCATCATCACGCCAAAGCCAATCACGATACCGATATTCCCTAGCGTCCCACCAAAGCCCCGGGTAACAGAAGCGATCATCATTTCGCTTTTCATCCCGCCTAACGAACCGGTAATCACCGCGGCAATGATCAAGGCGGGAAATGCCGGAATGCGCGTTTTAAGGATCATAAAGAGCAGTGCCGCTATTGCGACCAGCAGCCCACCAATCACGCGGAAACTGTCGAGCTCCTCCCCGCTGGTACTTCCAGGATTAAAAATGATTAACCCAATGCCAAGAACTAATGCCCCCTTCAATGCCGGACTCATTCCCGCCGCGGCGGCTTCCACTGGTTTATCAGACATACTCACCTCGGATTATTGAGCGGCGGGCGTCACGCCCGCCGCAGGTTATTATTTTTTGTAATAGGGCGCGTAGAGTGCAGCCAGCCTGACCGCTTCAATCAGGCTAACCGGATCGGCAATCCCCTTACCCGCAATATCATTTGCCGTACCGTGATCAACGGAGGTTCGTAGGACAGGCATGCCGCTGGTGATAGAAATGGTGCGGTGGAAGTCCACCATTTTGGTGGCGATATGCCCCTGGTCATGGTACGGCGACAGTACGGCATCCCATGCCCCCAGCAGAGCAAAATGGAACACGCTGTCGGCCGGTTTTGGCCCCTCAATCGCTATACCTTGTTCGCGCGCAAGCTCAATACCCGGCAACAGGACTTCATCATCCTCATGGCCAAACAGACCATGTTCGCCGCCGTGGGGATTAATCGCAGCCACCACCAGTTTGGGCTGCGGCACGCCAAGCTGCTGCAGCGCGCGGGTACAGCGCACCGCGTAATCGCACACTTTCTCCGGCGTCAGGCTGCGGATCGCCTCCACCAGAGAGAGATGACGCGTCAGGAAGAAAACCCGCAGCGTGCGCACCTGAAACAAAGTCAGCGGATCGCGGGTATCCGTGAGATGAGCAAATATCTCGGTGTGGCCAATAAAATCAACGCCTCCGGCCCGCAGTGACTCCTTATTAATCGGGGTCGTCGCCACCGCGTCAACGTCGCCGCGTAGCGTCATCTTTACCGCTTTCTCAATACAGTCATAGGCCGCCCTGCCGCACTGCCCCTGAATCTCACCAGATTGGAACACATCAATATTAAGATCCCCGCACTCAATGAGATTCATTAATCCCGGTCGATCGAGATACTCATTCACACCAGTAATGACGTTAATAGCTAACGACACGCCGGAAAACTTCAGCGCCTGTTCAAGAATATGTTTATTTCCGACAACGACCATTCTGGCATATTGTTGCGCGTGCTCAGAGGCCAGGGTTTTTACGGTAATCTCCGGGCCGATGCCAGCAGCATCCCCCATTGGAATAACCACCAACGGTCTCATAATTAACTCCTTTTATATTTACACAGTTTCGGTAATGGCGATATTGCCCGATACTTTAGTCACTAAATAATCAATACAGTGCACCAGGGTGTTATCATTACCGATAAATCCACCTTTGGTAATTAACGGCAGCCCATCAGCCAATCCCCCGACTAACTTTCCATAGACGGCCAGCGGTTCAACTTCGTCTTTTAATACTACGCCGCTACCTTTTAATCGTCTGGTAATACTGACCATCACATCGCCGCCGCTGCCGTAGAGTCCGCTGATCGGCGATTTTTCTTTCTTCAACACCTGAGCGACGACTTCGGCGATACCACTATTAATCATGCAACTGACCTGATGATTGTCGACTGCGAATTTTTTAGCGAGAGTATCCAGCCTGAAAATATGCTCAGGAGCCTCGACAGAATCAATGCCTATAACATCAAAGGTTCGGGTTTTATCAATTAACCGATCAACGACCTGGGCGGCACTTTCCGGGTTAAGGGAAAAATTGATTAACTCCTCTGCCGACAGCGTCTCAATATAGACTTCGCGCTCGTAGCGTAATTTCTTTATTTGCCGCTGGGTTAAATCAGAAACACTGCCAATGGCCAGAAAAACTTTATTGGTCCGTCTGCGCCCGGATGAAAATTTTAACCATGCCAGCTGCGCGGTGAACACACCGGGGTCGACGCAAAAACCGGGAATTTTTGCTTTCTGTACCGCCTGCGCTATCTGCTGAATATCATCACCGGTTGTCGCATCAATGATGACAATCCGGACATTGCCACAATACAACTCCTTCAGTTTTTTAGTCAGCGTGATTTCGCCACGCAGCACATCGCGCAGACAAATATAACTGACATTTTTATTGGTCTGCTGGCGGAACAACTCCACCACCGACGATTCCAGCATTGGGTTTTTAGGATCGTTGCGCATTGCGGTATTCTGTAGCGGAATGCCGTCCACCAGCAGCGATCCTCCCACGCAAATACGCCCGCTGGAGGGATAAACGGGGACGACGATAGCCATCAGATGGGGAAAGCTATCGATGACCGCATCAACTTCAGCGCCTAAATTACCGCGCAGCGTTGAATCAATGCGCTTACTGATCAGCGTCTGCTCCGGGTTAATCCGCGCGACGCATTCCGCTACCCGCCTGTAGGCTTCGGCAGAAGAAACTGAGCGGGAATCTGTAGAAAATGAAACCACGTCAAAGCGTTCCGCCTCTTTCGCGTCGTTATCCAGACAGGTCATGGTCGTAAACCCTTTGGTACTTAACAGCGCGGCGGTCGCATTTGCGCCGGTTAAATCGTCCGCAATTATTGCAATTTTCACAGTGCTTCCCTCTCCGTATCGGGTTGATGTCACCTCATCAGCGAATCGCTATTGACGATGACCTGACTGAATTCCGCCAAATCGGTTATTTTGTAATGGCAGAAGACATTGCGTTTACTCTTATCCACCAGCAGAACTGACTTTGCGGCGCGGCTCATTGCCATCCACTTACAGTCCGCTTTACTTTGCGTGGTGGTCATTGCGCCATAATTCTCATCAAAACCATCCGCGCCGATAAAAGCGAGGTCGGTATAATGCTCGCTCAGGTAACGCAGCGTCTCAGTACAATAGGCTGAGCGACTTTCTCTGACTAACTCACCTGGGCAAATAAGCAATTTAATGTTGGGGCGGTCATTCAGAATATAGGCAGTAGAAATATCATTAGTGATCACCGTTAGTGGAATATCTATTAGCCAGGCCAGCTGTTTCACCGTGGTGCCACCGTCCATAAAGACGATCTCTCCAGGACGCAAGAGTTTATAGGCCTGGAGCGCTATCTCCTTTTTCCATGCAATATGGTGTTGCGCTTTATCTTTATATTCTGGACTTTCATTAATGAATCCCTTAATAACTTGACCACCGAATATAACCTTGACCTGCCCGTTCTTCTGGAGTTCCTCAATATCACGGCGAATGGTCATATGTGAAACTGTAAAGTATTCAGCTAACTGGTTAATAGTAGTGGAATGATTAACGTCAAGCATCTCAATAATACGACGCACCCTTTGCGTTTTTGAATAGCGTGTCATGACATTATCTCGCTGAGTGTTAGCTTCACTCGATTTTTAAGCTAACCGTTTTTTAAATATGGAGATGTGAATAAAATCACAAATTCACAGCTCATTCACTCAATCACAGAATAAAAAGAGTACTGTGATCGGACCTACCATAATAACGATAAACGCCTAAAGGAACTCGTTATGAATAATAAAACAAGAAATACATCGGAAATAATTAATCGAGGCCGTAACGTATTGCATGAAGAGGCCAAAGCAATTATTAGCGCAACCTCTAATATTAATGATAATTTTGCACAAGCGATAAATATTATATTAAATGCGCCAGGCAAGGTGGTGCTAAGCGCCATGGGCAAACCCGGCTATATCGCGCATAAAATTTCGGCCACCCTCGCCAGCACCGGCACGCCCTCATTTTATCTGCACCCGGCCGAAGCGTTGCATGGCGATCTGGGAAGAGTCAGCCGCGAAGATGTGGTGATCCTCATCTCCAACAGCGGCGAGACGACAGAAGTCATCAATATGCTCCCCGCGCTCAAGCGAACAGGCGTGCCCATTATTGCGATATGTGGCGCCCCTGATTCCCCGCTGGCAAAATACAGTGACGTTGTTATTTCTTCACAGGTTGAGCATGAATGCTGCCCTCTGGATCTTGCCCCGACAACCAGCACCACGCTGGCGTTGGCCATCGGAGACGCCCTTGCCGTAACCCTGATGCAAGAACGAAACTTCAGCAAAGAGGAGTTTGCCCTCTATCATCCCGGCGGTTCACTCGGCAGGAGGCGGCTATTAACGGTCGGGAAAGCGATGCGCAGCGGCGAAAAAGCCTGCCTGATCGGTCGGGAGTCGACGATTCTGGATGCGCTGTTCATCATGACCCGCTATCTTTCGGGGGCAGCGCTGATTGTTAATGGCCGCAATGAACTGGAAGGCATCATTACCGATGGCGATATCCGCCGCTATATCATGTACAACAACCTCTTCTTACAGACTCCGGTGAGGGAACTGATGAACCCTTTCGCGACCTGCATTGGTCAGCATCAGTTGATTGATGAGGCGATCAGAATCATGGAGCAGCACCAGCCGGCCCCCATTACCGTGCTACCGGTGATTAACGACGACAAACAGGTTGTCGGATTACTCCATTTAACCGATCTCCTGCGCATATTTCCGCCGGAAAAATAAATAAAAATACATTTATATTGAATATAAATTCATTTTTTGGCATGGTTATTCCACGTCAGGAAACGACGAACGACCACAATATTGACAGACGGGAGCAACACGCATGAAGAAGTTACTGTTAGCCGCAATGTTCGCCGCTACCGCATTTAACGCGGCCGCGGCAGAGAAAATCAGCTTCGGCGTTTCGGCAACCTACCCCCCTTTTGAATCCATGGATGCTAACAATCAGATCGTTGGTTTCGATCTGGATCTGGCGAAAGCGCTGTGCAAACAGATGCAGGCTGACTGTACCTTTACCAACCACGCTTTCGATAGCCTGATCCCGGCGCTGAAATTTAAAAAATATGACGCGGTGATTTCCGGGATGGACATTACTCCGGAGCGCAGCAAACAGGTCGCATTTACCGATCCGTACTACGCTAACTCGGCGCTGGTTATCGCTAAAAAAGACGCCTTCCACTCCTTTGCCGATCTGAAAGGCAAACGTATTGGTATGGAAAACGGCACCACCCACCAGAAATACCTGCAGGACAAACATCCGGAAGTTAAAACCGTCGCCTATGACAGCTATCAGAATGCGATTATCGACCTGAAAAATGGCCGTATTGACGGGGTGTTTGGCGATACTGCCGTGGTGAATGAGTGGCTGAAGACCAACCCGCAGCTGGGCGTCGCCACTCCGAAAGTGACCGATCCGCAATACTTCGGCACCGGCCTCGGCATCGCGGTACGTCCGGACAACAAGGCGCTGCTGGAAAAACTCAATACCGCGCTGAAGGCGATTAAAGCGGACGGCACGTATCAGAAAATCAGCCACCAGTGGTTCCCGGAATAATCCCCGGCTGACCCGGGTCGCGGCGAAATGCCTTGCCCGGGCGGTTCCCCGGCCAGCACCGCCTGGCCGGGAGCCATCGCTACGAACGCAACGGCAGGGTAAAGCGGAAGCTGGCTCCTGCCGGCACATCCACCAGCTGAATATCACCGCCGTGCAGCTGCAGCATTCGCCGCACAATCATCAGCCCCAACCCGCCTCGCGATTCCGGGCTCTGACCGGGTTCAAGCACCGAAGGCCGCTCAAACAGTGTCGCCCGCAGCTCACCGCTAACCCCAGGGCCGCTATCGGCTACCTCAACCACCATCTCCGTCCCCTGCTGACGGGCCGTCAGGCTGATACTGCCGCCATCCGGCGTATGGCGAATCGCGTTATCCAGTAAATTGGTCAACACCCGCTCCATCATCGATAAATCCGCCACCACCGGCGGCAATCCCCCGGCCAGGGAGAGCTGTAAGCGGATGTGGCGGGTGGCAATCGCCAGGTCGAACTTCTGCGCCACGTCCTGGACCAGCTCCGCCAGCACAAATTTCTCCGGCTGCAGCTTGATCCCGCCATGTTCCAGGCGCGCCAGCTCAAACAGCTGCTGGGAAAGAGAGCGGACCTTATTCCCCTGGCGCAGCGCAATATTGAGATAGCGCTTGCTCTCTTCCGCACTCAGCCGATCGGCTTTCAGCGTCAGCGTCTCCAGATAACCGAGCAGCGAAGTCAGCGGAGTCCGCAGATCGTGAGAAATATTGGCGATAAATTCACGCCGCTGGCGATCGCTATCGGCCAGTCGATCCCACTGCCCGGCGATCTGCCGGGCCAGGTCGATAAACCGGTTATGCAGGATCGCCACTTCATTGCCGGGATGCGGATCCGGCGCTTGCGCCGCCAGCAGTTTAATCGCTCCCATGCTGTCTTCTCCGGGCACCCCCACCTGTGCGGTCAGCTGGCGTACCGGGCGCGTCACCCAATACCAGGCAAGACCGCCAGCCAGCAGACCAAACAGGGCCACCAGCAGCAGCGTCCAGATAAGCAAGCTTCCCAACGTCTTCTGCCAGGCGCTGGCCGCCAGCTCATTAAAGGTTTCCCCTTGCAGGATAATATAGAGATAGCCGCGCAGCTGGCCGTCGACATTCAACGGCGCCACGCTGAAGACCTTGCGCTGATCCTCGCTACGCGGATCGTCACCGTACACCGGCCAGGTGCCGCCGGAGAGAAACGTCTGTATCGGCACGATGTCAACGCGCTGGCGTTTAATATGGCCCGGCGGCGCAGCATCGGCCAGCAGCTCGCCGTCAGGAGAGATCAAGTAGAGCTCGACGCTGGGGTTGAAGACCATCAGGCGATCGAAAAGCGGTTTCAGCGCCTCGCGATTGACCTGGCCCCGCGCATCGAGCAGCGGTTCACGGGCAACAATCTGCTGTGCCAGCCCGACCGAAAGACGCTGGACCATCGCATTACCGTATTGCGCGCTGCTATACAGCTGAACCACACACACCGCCGCCGCACAAAGCAGTAGCAGCGAAGTGAAGACCAGCGCCAGGCGCTGGCTCAGGCTTAATCGCCGCATCATTGCTCCGCTCCTTTACGCACAGGCGCGAATTTATAGCCCTTGCCCCAGACCGTCAGAATGATTTCCGGCTCCGCCGGGTCGCGTTCAATTTTACTGCGCAGGCGGTTGATATGGGTATTGACCGTGTGCTCATAGCCCTCGTGCTGGTAGCCCCAGACGCGGTCAAGTAAGGCCAGGCGGGAGAAGACCTCGCCGGGATGGCGGGCAAAGTAGTACAGCAGGTCAAATTCGCGCGGCGTTAAATCCACCGGCTCACCGCGCAGTCTGATTTCACGCGCAAGCGGGTCGATGCTCAGGCCGTGGCAATCGATACGCCCGGAATCCATCAGCAAATTGAGCCCCATCGCCTCCTGGCGACGAAAGAGCGCTTTGACTCGCGCCACCAGTTCGATAACCGAAAACGGTTTGGCCAGGTAGTCGTCCGCCCCCATTTCCAGTCCCAGCACGCGGTGCGTCTCGCTGGAACGGGCGCTGATAATAATCACCGGCAGATAGCGGGTCATCTGGCGAATGCGCCGGCAAATCTCCAGCCCATCGACGTTGGGCAGCATCAGGTCGAGAATCGCCGCATCCCAGCCGCCCTTTTCCAGCTGCACCAGCGCCTGCGCGCCGTCCGCTTCATGCACAATCTGATATCCCTCATCCTGCAGATTTAAACGCAGCAATGCGGCAATATCGTCGTCATCTTCGACCAACAGGATTTTCTTTGCCATGGGTATTGCTCCGCTAATTTCACGCTGTTATTAGCCAAGCTTACCCGATTTACGTCGGCAGAAGAGTTCACATTTTGTTTAAACTTCGCGAACCAGCAGCGTCAGCACTTCGTAGTGGGCGGTGTGGGGGAACATATCAAACAGCTGCACCCGCTCAACCCGATAGCCCGGCAGCCGCGCAATATCTTTCGCCATCGTCTGCGCGTTACAGCTGGAGTAGATAATAAAGGGCGGCGCCATACGACTTAAATAGTCGCACAGCTCGCGGCCGATACCGCGGCGTGGCGGGTTGACCAGCACCAGGTCAGGAATCTCTCCCTCAGCGGTGGCAAACTGCGTCGAGTCCAGCGCCTGAAAATGGAGGTTGGTCAGGCCCAGTTCGGCGGCAGACTGCTTCGCGCTGGCGATCGCCTCCGGCGCAATCTCAATCCCGGTCAGGCGCATTTCCGGCGTGGCGCAGTGCAGGCCAAAGCCCCCCACTCCGCAGAACAGGTCCCACATATGATTGACCGGCAGCTGGCGTACCCAATCGCGGGCGGTCGCATACAGCTGGCTGGCAACGGCAGGATTCGTTTGAAAAAAGCTCTGCGGGCGGATCCACAGCGGTACGTCGTTAAAGTTTTCCGCCAGCGCCGCCTGCTCGCTGAGGAGAATCTCCTCTTCGCCTTCCATAATGGCCATATGCACCGGCTGAATATTGGCGGTAATCACCTTCAGCTGCGGCAGCTGCGCCTGCAGCCACGGCAGCGCGGCGCGCAGCTGCGCAAGTTTTGTCGGGGAACGCAGCACAAAACGCAGCATCATGCCGCCGTCGAGCTGGCTTTCCGTCAGCAGCAGATACTTCAGCTCGCCGCGCCTGCGGGCGACGTGATAGGGCGTTAATCCGGCGCGGGCGATAAACGGTTTCAGCACGGCAAAAACCGGCGCAAAACTGGCCGGATAGAGCGGACATTCGGTCAGGTCTTCCGGACTGCCATCGCGGTGCAACATCCCCAGCAGCGGGCGTTCAACGCTGCCGCTGACCACCATTTTAGCTTTGTTGCGAAAACCGGCTTGCGGGCCGGAAACCGGCGCTAACCATGTCGCCACCGGGCTGTCCGCCAACAGCGTTTCGAGATCGGCCATTTTACTGGCGAGCTGTTGTGTTAACGGCCGTTCCAGCCACTGACAAGAGCGACAGCGACCCGCGTCATAGAGTGGGCAGAGCATAAAAAGACCTTCCAGAAATCAGGGGCGGGGATTGTATCACCGTTATTGCAGTCGGAAAAACCGTCGACACGACGCCGGAACAAACAGCAGCGCCAGCACCAGAAAATCGGGCAGTTTTTGCATCACCAGAGAACGCAGAATTTCACGTTTTGACTCGCCGGCAATACTGAACAGCTCCGGATAGCCATACCCCAGCGAGGCCGCCCAGAGATAAGCGGTGACGATAATTTGCGTCAGGAGAAAGATCCAGCGCGCCAGATTACGCCCTTTCACCAGTGAAAATGCGCACCAGATCTCAATAAAGACCAGCAGCAGACTGGAGAGAAACACCAGCGTCAAGGTCCATGTCTGCACGCTACGCTGAATAAACGCCTCTATCCCACCGATACCCAGCTGATTGAGGATCATCAGCAGATCCACGGCACGAATCAAAATAATGGCGAACGCCGCCACCTGCACCAGTGCAGGGACGTTAAGACGCGCATGCGATGAACGAGTTTTTGTAAACAGTCCCAACGGAAACGTCTTCCATGAAAACGGCGTCGCACCATCGCGACGCCGATACCAGTTTTACCGTAGATTTTAGGGGCTTCAGCTCCGTCTTGCACGCTGGATATCGCGCACCCGCTGCTTTTCTGCGCGCGCCATCAAATACCAGGCGATAAAACCAACAATCCCCACGACGCCGAGGATTAAGGTTGCCAGGGCGTTGATTTCCGGGTTCACCCCCATACGCACGCTGGAGAAGACCAGCATCGGCAAGGTGGTGGCTCCCGGGCCGGAAACAAAGCTGGCGATGACCAGATCGTCCAGTGATAAGGTAAACGCCAGCAGCCAGCCGGAGATCACCGCCGGCATGATCATCGGCAGCGTAATGATGAAAAAAGACCTTCAGCGGCGGCGCGCCTAAATCCATCGCCGCCTCCTCAATAGAGTGGTCCAGTTCACGCAGTCGCGACGAGATCACCACCGCCACGTAGGCGGTACAGAAAGTCACGTGCGCCAGCCAGATGGTCAACATGCCGCGATCCGACGGCCAGCCGATGGCGTGCCCGAGCGCGACAAACAGCAGCAGCAGCGATAGCCCGGTAATGACATCCGGCATTACCAGCGGCGCCGTAATCATAAAGGCAAAGCCGTTTGATCCCCGAAAGCGACCAAAGCGCACCATCACCACCGCGGCAATCGTCCCCAGAATCGCCGCCGCCGTCGCCGCACAGGTGGCGATGGTCAGACTCAGCCCGACGGCGCTCATCATCGCATCATCATGGAACAACTCGCTGTACCAGCGTGTCGACCATCCCGCCCATACCGTCACCAGCTTCGAGCTGTTGAATGAGTAAATCACCAGCATTAGCATCGGCGCATATAAAAAGGTAAAGCCGAGCACGAGGATTAAAATTCGCCACGGCGAACGGACTACCGGCAAATCGTTCATCCATGATCCCCCATCTGTTTTTGCTGATGTTTATGGAACCACATAATCGGCACGATCAGCAGGAGCAGCATCACGATGGCCACCGCTGAAGCGACCGGCCAGTCGCGGTTATTAAAGAACTCCTGCCACAGGACCCGCCCGATCATAATGCTGTCCGGACCGCCCAGCAGTTCCGGGATCACGAACTCCCCAACCGCCGGGATGAAAACCAGCATTGAACCGGCGATAATCCCGCCTTTGGTCAACGGGACGATCACCTGGAAGAAGGTTTTCAGCGGCCGGGCGCCCAGATCTAAAGAGGCCTCGACCAGCGAGTAGTCGATACGCGTCAGCGCGGTATAGATCGGCAGCACCATAAACGGCAGATAGGCGTACACAATACCGATATAGACCGCCAGATTGGTATGCAGGATCTCCAGCGGCTGATCGATAACCCCGAGCCAGATCAGGAAGTTATTCAGCACGCCATTGCTTTTCAACAGCCCCATCCACGCATAGACGCGGATCAGGAATGAGGTCCACGATGGCAGGATCACCAGCAGCAGCAGGATATTTCGCGTTGACGGTTTACTGTGCGCCACCGCCCATGCCAGCGGATAGCCCAGCAGCAGGCAGCAGAAGGTTGAGATCCCCGCCACCTGCAGCGACTGCAGATAGGCTTCAAAATAGAGCGGATCGTCGGTCAGCTGCAGGAAGTTGCCGAGATTCAAGGTGAGCGTGAGCTGGCCGTCCGCCCACTCCCACAGATCGGTGTAGGGCGGGATCGCCCGCGCCATCTCCGCGAGGCTGATTTTAAACACGATCAGGAACGGCAGCAGAAACAGCAGGATCAGCCACAGATACGGCAGCGCGATTACCAGCTTGCGGCCATGCGCCATCTGCAACCGGGTGAGCCATTGGGCAAAACCGCCGGTTTTTTTCACCCCGGCCGGTGGTTCTAATGCACTCATCGCCCTCTCCTTACACCGTCAGAACAACGCAGCTGTCGGCATCCCAGCACAAACGCACTTCATCACCCCAGGTTGGCGTGCCCTTACGGTGGCGGTGTTCGTTCTGTAGCTGGGCGCTGATCATCTGCCCGCTTTGCAGCCGCACGTGGTAGATAGACAGGTCGCCGAGGTAGGCGATATAGATCACCTCTCCTACCGCAAAGTTGTAGCCATCCGCCGGCGGCTCATCGCAGAGCATAATTTTTTCCGGGCGCAGAGCGACCCACACCGGCACATTGTCAATGACGGAGGCATCAGGATCGACCTTCAGCGGATGCGTCAGCCCCGGTGAACTCAGCACCAGACCATCTTCCAGACGATCTTTTACTACCCCTTCAAACACGTTGACCGAGCCGATAAATTCCGCACTGTAGCGGGTTGTCGGATGCTCGTAGATCTCCTCCGGCTCGCCGATTTGCACGAACTTCCCGCGGTTCATAATGGCGATACGTCCCGCCATGGTCATCGCCTCTTCCTGATCGTGGGTCACCATGACGCAGGTCGCCCCCACGCGCTCGAGGATATCCACCACTTCCAGCTGCATACGATCGCGGAGCTTTTTATCCAGCGCGCCCATCGGCTCATCAAGCAGCAGCAGCTTTGGTCGTTTCGCCAGGCTACGGGCCAGCGCCACGCGCTGCCGCTGACCGCCGGAAAGCTGATGCGGTTTGCGTTTAGCGAACTCCTGCATATGCACCAGCGCCAGCATCTCCTGCACCCGGCTGGCGATTTCGGCTTTCGGCAGCTTGTCCTGCTTCAGACCAAAGGCAATGTTCTGCTCCACCGTCATATGGGGGAACAGGGCGTAGGACTGAAACATCATATTGATCGGCCGCTGGTAGGGCGGCACGCGCGACAGGTCAACGCCATCGAGCATAATTTGCCCGGCCGTCGGCTCCTCAAAGCCGGCCAGCATACGCAGCAGCGTCGATTTTCCACAGCCGGATGCGCCCAGCAGGGCGAAGATTTCACCTTTATAAATCGTGAGGTTGACGTCATCGACGGCGTGCTGCCCGTCGAAAGACTTCGTCAGATTACGGATTTCCAGCAGCGGGGTCAGCGCTTTGGGGGTTTTCGCTTGTGGGCGGGGAATTGCGTCGTTCACTCAGGTGCTCTCCGGCAAAAAACTACCACCGTATGGCCCGGTTGCCATACATTGAACTTTACAGTGCAGGTGCACCATCCTGGTGCATGTATTCGCTGCACTTTAATCCGTTTGTTGCCCGACCACGCGGAGAAACCACCCGGCCGGGTCAGACCTTTCAGGCCCGGTGAACCGGGCCATCAGGTTTTATTTCCCGCTTTTGACTTTCGTCCACGCCCGCGTACGTACGCGGTCGATTTTCGGATCCTGCACCTTCAGGGTGAACAGTTTGGCGAACACATCGGCCGGCGGGTAGATAGCCGGGTTATTACGGATGGTTTCGCTCACCAGCGGCGTAGAGGCTTTGTTGCCGTTAGCGTAGTACACCTGATCGCTGATTTTGGCGATCACTTCCGGGCGCATCAGATAGTTAAGGAACTGATAAGCCTCATCTTTGTTTTTCGCATCCGCCGGCATCGCGAAGACATCAAAGAACGCCAGCGCCCCCTCTTTGGGAATGAAGTAGGAGACGTTTACGCCGTTCTTCGCTTCTTTTGCCCGGTTCGCCGCCTGCCAGACATCGCCAGCCCAGCCGATGGCGACGCAGATATCGCCGTTAGCAAGATCGTTAATATATTGCGAGGAGTGGAAGTAGCGGATATTCGGCCGCAGTTTCAGCAGCAGGTCGGTCGCCGGACCGGTATAATCATCGGCTTTTGTACTGTTCGGATCTTTGCCCAGATAGTTCAGGACGGTGGCAAAAATCTCTTCCGGCGCATCAAGGAAGGAGACGCCGCAGCTTTTCAGTTTTTCAAGGTTCTCCGGCTTAAGCACCAGATCCCAGCTATTCAGCGGCGCATCTTTACCGAGCACGGCTTTCACTTTATCGACGTTATAGCCAATGCCGGTGGTCGCCCACAGGTACGGCATCGCGTACTTGTTATCCGGGTCGTGTTTGGCGACCAGCTTGAGGACTTCCGGGTCAAGATTCTTCCAGTTTGGCAGCTTGCTTTTGTCCAGAGGCTGGAAGACGCCTGCCGCCAGCTGACGTTCGAGGAAGCTGGCGGACGGGACCACCAGGTCAAAGCCGGTGCTGCCCGCCATTAATTTGCCTTCCAGTACTTCGTTGGAGTCAAAAACGTCGTACACCACTTTAATACCGGTCTCTTTTTCAAAATTTGCCACCGTATCCGGCGCAATATAATCAGACCAGTTATAAACATGCAGGGTTTTTTGTTCAGCGGCGAGTGAACCGGCAGAGACGGCCATCAACGCACCCGTAACCAGACCTGTTAACCATTTTTTACCAAAGGCGGTCATATCTCTTTTTCCTTCTCAATGCCCGTTAACAAGCGGGCTTAATATACGCACTTGTCTGCATGCAATAATCATGCATATTTTCTCATTGCCTAAGAAAAGGAGAGAGGACCTCTCCCGGAATGGTTGCCCGCAACTGGAAGCATCGTCAGAATAACTGTAGCCAGAATAAGAGGCTATAGCCCAGGTAAAATAACGCCTTTTATCAATTTTTTATGCAATAACGGTCTACGTGATAAGCCAAAAGCGGCTGAATGGCGGTGAAAAATTCTTGAAGGAAAGGTTAAATGCAGAATAAAAGCACGTAATACGCAGCCGCTATGGCAGTGGCTGCGCTATTCATCGGCAGGTTTAGTGAAGAAAATGGTGCTGAATATCTTCAGCGACGTACTCTTCTTCTTCGGCTTTATAGAGCACCTGGTTGGCTGCAGCTTCGAGGATAACCATAGAAATCTGCTCTTCGCTCTGGCGGAAGAACCAGCCAAACTGTTCGACGGTAATGCCGACGCCGACGGAAAGCGCCTGACACACCACCAGTTTGGGCAGATTGTCATCCTGAATATCGAGGAAGGCTTTGACGGTCAACGAACTGGCGTTAATTGCCGAAAGATCCGCGGAAAGTCCGAGCAGCGCCGAAGGCTTCACTTCAGCCAGGGCGGAAAAGAGCACGACGTTATCCACCAGATCGAGCTTCGCATCAAAAATGCCGTCGAAATTCTGCATATGCGGCAGATGCAAGGCCTGGCAGGAATCACACTCAAAGAAGTTGATACCTAACTCATCGAGCCAGTGACGTAGCGTATCCAGACCCGGAACGACCAGTGAATCCATATGACCTGTGACCTCTTACTGTAGAAAAACGACGCCATAGCTTACGCAAAAAACGCCGCGCATACCATGAAAGTGTCGCCCGCGCCGGTTATCCGCCCATTTTCAGACAAAATTCTGGCGTGGCCTGACGCTCAATCCAGGCGATCATGCGCCCGGCAATATCAATTCCGGTGGTCGTTTCAATGCCTTCCAGACCCGGAGAGGCGTTCACCTCCATGACCAGCGGCCCACGGGTCGCGCGAAGGATATCCACCCCGGCGACATCCAGCCCCAGGGTTTGCGCCGCCCTGATCGCCATCTCACGTTCCTGATCGCTGATCGTGGCCACCGTCGCCACACCGCCGCGGTGCAGGTTAGAGCGGAAATCGCCCTCTTTCGCCCGCCGCTCGATCGCCGCCACCACTTCATTACCCACGACCAGGCAGCGTACATCCCGCCCTTTCGCCTCGGCGATATACTCCTGAACCAGAATATGCGCGTTCAGGCCGCGGAAAGCGTCGATCACGCTCTCTGCCGCCTGGCGGGTCTCCGCCAACACCACGCCGATGCCCTGCGTCCCTTCCACCAGTTTGACCACCAGCGGCGCGCCGCCGACCATGGCAATCAGGTCGCTGGTATCGTCCGGAGAGTGCGCAATACCGGTCAGCGGCAGATCGATCCCCTGCCGCGCCAGCAGCTGCAACGAGCGCAGCTTGTCACGGGCGCGGGTTATCGCCACCGATTCATTGAGCGGATAGCTGCCGAGCAGTTCAAACTGACGAAGGGCGGCGGTCCCGTAATAGGTAATTGCGGAACCAATGCGTGGGATCACGGCATCGAAATGCGGGAGCTGGCGTCCCTTATAGTGAATCGATGAGGCCACCGGACTCACGTTCATATAGCAGGAAAGCGGATCGAGAATTTCCACCTGGTGGCCGCGTTTTTGCGCGGCTTCGCGCAGGCGACGACATGAATAAAGCGTTCCATCCCGGGATAATATAGCAATTTTCACCCTGCACCTCTGCAACAAGGCCCGCTCCGGCGGGCCTGCAATATGTTAATTGCGCCACGACCGCCCGGTGCACCAAATGGCGGGGCGGAAAGCAGGCAGCAGTGTACACGCAATCAGCGCGTTGCCCACCCCTGCTTATGCAGATAGTCGAGAATAAACGGGCGACTTTCTTTAATGATAGTGCGCCGAATATGGTCGCTCCAGGTATCACGGCGGGTGTTGCTGCCGCGCGACAGGTAGTACTGCGCCATCTGCTCATCATATTGTGCCAGCACCGCCTCATCCACCGGCTGGTACGCATTTTCATGCACCAGCAGCGCCGCAGGCATGCGCGGCTTCACCCCCGGGTTATCGGCGGGCCATCCCAGGCACAAGCCAAACAGCGGCAGGACGTGCTGCGGCAGCTTCAGCAGTTCGGTCACCCCTTCAATACTATTGCGGATCCCGCCGATATAGACGCCGCCGAGGCCCAGGGATTCGGCGGCAACCAGCGCATTTTGCGCCATCATTGCGGTATCCACCGCCCCCAGCAGCAGCTGTTCGGCCAGCCCCAGCTGGGCGTCCGGACAGATTTGCAGGAGGCGGTTAAAGTCGGCGCAAAATACCCAGAACTCCGCCGCGCGCGCAACGTGCTGCTGGCCGCCGCTCATCGTGACCAGCTGCTCACGAAGCTGAGGATCGGTGACGCGAATAATGGAGCTGCATTGTAAAAAGCTCGAGCTTGAGGCCCCCTGCGCACTGGCGATGATAGCTTCGCGCTGTTCGTCGCCGATCGGCGCATCGGTAAAGTGGCGGATGGAACGGTGGCTACGCAGCAGATCAATGGTCGGCGTCATCTTGTTTTTCTCTGTCTGGTGAAGAAGTTGGTTTTGGAGTGTGAGTCAGCTGTGGCGCGACGATCCTGGCCATTCGCCACATTAATGCTATCGCTGCCGGGAGCATCAGCAGGATCCCGGAAAAAATCATCAGCATCGCCGCCGTCGGGCTGGAAAACGGCGCCGGCAGCTGCAGGTACTGATTGAGCGAGAGCCAGGCGAGGGTCAACAGCACAATCCCGATGATCTCTACCAGCAGAACGCTTTTTGGCAAAACGGCAGGCGATCGCATAGCTCTGCTCTCCTCCAGTCAATATTATTCGCGCGCTCCGCAGGCTAATCGCGCGCGGCCGACACAGTATAATGATTTAACCACGAAGACATTTATCAAACATAGCCTTAAACCATCGAAGAAAAAGGCAGAACCTTCTTTTCCTCGCCGGCATAACGCGTCATCATAGCTGCCATTCGCCATCCGGCTGAGATTTAAGGAGAGAAAGTATGTTTACCGTTATTTTTGGTCGCCCTGGTTGCCCGTATTGTGTTCGCGCTAAAGAACTGGCAGAGAAACTGACCAATGAACGCGATGACTTCAACTACCGCTACGTTGATATTCACGCCGAAGGCATCAGCAAGAGCGACCTGGAAAAGACCGTAGGCAAACCGGTTGAGACCGTTCCGCAGATTTTTGTCGATCAAAAACATATCGGCGGCTGCACCGATTTTGAAGCCTGGGCGAAAGAGAATCTCGGTCTGTTTGCCTGAGCCGACTCATTCCTCTGACGAATGATTGCGTCTGGTATCCAGCCAGGCGCAGATAAACAGAAAGCACAGCGCACCCAGCGCACACCAGAATACCGCGCTAAACAGCCACGCCAGTTGTTGCCAGAAGGTACGCTGAGCCGCAAAAAAAATCCGCATGATCAGCAGACAGACGGGAGTCGCCAGAATCGCCCCCACCAGCGGCTGGATGACGCGTCGCCCCGGAGAGAGGCAGCTGGCGGCCGCACCGGGCAGCAAAAAGTAGAGCAGTCCAACCTCAGGATTACCGGTAGCCCGAAAGACGCCTTTCATATGCAGTAACAACAATAAACACACTACGATAAACAGAAAGAACCCACAGGTAATACCCACCCAGGCACGCTCAGATTTCACAATATCCTCCTGATTCTGCTTCTAACCCACTTCACTTCGTCCAGTCAGATAAAGCATTCCGGCAATCCATGCCAATTTAGCTCCCCATCGGCGTAAAAACGATTGTGACTAGCCGCAGCATCCAGGAAGGATTAAACTACCGGCTCTGTTTTTACTGGTTATAACGGGATGCCAGAACAGGGTTCGGGACAACGCGAACACTGGACCAACCTTAGACCAAATAACCATTTCCTTCAACAACTTACTAGTAAATGAGAAGTTGGCTTTCGTGAATATAAACGTCGCAGATTTGTTAAACGGGAATTACATCCTGTTATTATTCGTTGTACTTGCCCTGGGGCTTTGTCTCGGGAAACTTCGTCTCGGGTCAGTACAACTTGGTAATTCTATTGGCGTTTTAGTGGTTTCATTATTATTAGGTCAGCAGCATTTCAGTATTAACACTGATGCGCTAAATCTGGGCTTTATGCTGTTTATTTTTTGCGTTGGCGTGGAAGCGGGTCCCAACTTTTTTTCTATTTTTTTCCGCGACGGAAAAAACTATCTGATGCTCGCCCTGGTGATGGTCGGCAGCGCGATGTTGCTGGCGATGGGGCTGGGAAAACTGTTCGGCTGGGACATCGGTCTGACCGCCGGGATGCTCGCAGGTGCGATGACATCAACGCCGGTGCTGGTCGGTGCGGGGGATACGCTACGGCACTTTGGCCTGCCCAGCGATCGGCTGGCGCTCTCCCTCGACCACCTGAGTCTGGGCTACGCCCTGACCTATCTGATTGGTCTCGTCAGTCTGATCGTCGGCGCGCGCTATATGCCGAAGCTGCAGCATCAGGATCTGCAAACCAGCGCCCAGCAGATTGCGCGTGAACGCGGGCTCGATACCGACTCCAAACGTAAAGTCTACCTGCCGGTGATCCGGGCCTATCGCGTCGGCCCGGAGCTGGTCGCCTGGGCTGACGGTAAAAATCTGCGCGAGCTGGGGATTTACCGGCAAACCGGCTGCTACATTGAGCGTATTCGCCGTAACGGTATTCTGGCGAACCCGGATGGCGATGCCGTCCTGCAGATGGGCGATGATATCGCGCTGGTGGGTTACCCGGACGCCCATGCCCGCCTTGATCCCAGCTTCCGTAACGGCAAAGAGGTCTTCGACCGCGATCTGCTGGATATGCGCATCGTCACCGAAGAGATCGTGGTGAAAAACCACAACGCCGTAGGCCGCCGTCTTGCGCAGCTGAAGCTGACCGATCACGGCTGCTTCTTAAACCGCGTCATCCGCAGCCAGATTGAAATGCCGATCGACGATAACGTGGTGCTCAACAAAGGCGACGTGTTACAGGTCAGCGGCGATGCGCGACGCGTCAAAACCGTTGCCGACCGCATCGGCTTTATCTCCATTCACAGCCAGGTGACCGACCTGCTCGCCTTCTGCGCCTTCTTTATCGTCGGGCTGATGATCGGCATGATCACCTTCCAGTTCAGCTCTTTCAGCTTTGGTATCGGTAACGCGGCGGGGCTGCTGTTTGCCGGGATTATGCTCGGTTTCCTGCGCGCCAACCACCCGACCTTCGGCTATATTCCGCAGGGCGCGCTGAATATGGTGAAAGAGTTCGGCCTGATGGTCTTTATGGCCGGGGTCGGTCTGAGCGCCGGCGCCGGGATTGGTCACGGCCTGGGCGCCATCGGCGGCCAGATGCTGGCGGCGGGTCTTATCGTCAGCCTGGTGCCGGTGGTAATTTGCTTCTTGTTTGGCGCCTATGTGCTGCGTATGAACCGCGCGATGTTGTTTGGCGCCATGATGGGGGCGCGCACCTGCGCTCCGGCGATGGAAATTATCAGCGACACCGCGCGCAGCAACATTCCGGCGCTGGGCTACGCGGGCACCTATGCGATTGCCAACGTTCTTCTGACCCTGGCGGGGACGCTGATTGTTATCATCT
Source organism: Klebsiella planticola ATCC 33531 (assembly GCF_000735435.1). Taxonomy (GTDB): domain Bacteria; phylum Pseudomonadota; class Gammaproteobacteria; order Enterobacterales; family Enterobacteriaceae; genus Klebsiella; species Klebsiella planticola. Next base: position 232,151 of record NZ_JMPP01000055.1, read on the forward strand.
GGCCAGGGCTACAGTAAATATTTAAGAAAAAAATGGATAGAGGCAGAACTTTTCTCTTGGGCATCAGTCATAAGTAGTGCCACTGCTTTTCTTTGATGTCCCCATTTTGTGGAGCCCATCAACCCCGCCATTTTGGTTCAAGGTTGATGGGTTTTTTGTTGCCTGGATTTTAAGACATTTAAAATCATATAGTTACAAACCCTCTTTTTAAGCCATGGCGACAAAGTGGCGGCAGCCTCAAAGAGACAGTGCTGCCTGACCTGAATTTGTAGGATGAGGCTGCACATGATGGGCCTCTTTAGGTGTAGAGATTGAGCGCACAAAAGTCTCATGCGTTACGAACGTATGGCTGCAGTTGATATTCTGGCACTGGTTGTAACGTTCTTTGGTCATTGAAGAGACCTGGAAACTGCTGCGAGTATGGGCTGCACTTCCACACAATGGGCAAATCATCATTTTTACGTCCCCACCATTTTTCCTGAAATCGCAATAATGATACAACATTATTTCACTTTGTGAACTTTAAGTTCTCTTTTGAAAACCTCAATCCATTACTAGATCATCAATTTTCACTTCCAGTTCGATGCTGGTCGTAAATCCGCTATCCGCACTGACCATGTGCGTTAACGTTGTGATGGTCCATTCTGCATCATCAATGGGCTGTTTAAAGCCGCTGACCTTAACGGGCATTTCCGTATAGAGATCCGCCCGGCCTTCTGCCAGCTGCAGAGAAAATGACGCAACACCGCGCTGCAGCCGCTCCCAGTTCATTTTTGCAGCCCGCTCTGCATTACTGCGGTTCGCATAGGTTCGGTTCAGAACCAGCACGTTCTCATCCGTCCCGATCAGGTAATCCCCCTGCTTTGCCTCCGGCTCTTTGGGTTTTGTCGTCCTCCGGCGGCGCTTCACCTTAGCCGTTTCTTTCTTTGCCGGTTCCCGCGTATGCAGCCAGTGAGCAATCACCCCGGTATACGCTCCCCTGTCAGCCAGGCTGAACCGGTGGCTGTCACCGTCCTTACGGGTAATAGTGATGACCGGCAGCGGTTTTCCACTGGCCGTTTTTCCCTGCCCCTGCCGGATAAACAGCAGATTACTGTCCTTCACCGAGGCAATCGCACCGTACTGCCGCGCCAGCTTCATCAAAAAACTCGCATCGCTTTCGTTGGTCTGATCAAGGTGGTCCAGTGCCTGCGCAGCAACATCTTTGCCAATGGCAACCTTCAGGCTGTGCCGTGTGGCAATTTCCTTCACCACTTCGCCCACCGTCGTTTTGTGCCATGACTTTTCACGCCTGACATTCAGCGTCTCCCTGAAATCCGCGCTACGGGCACGGATTGTCAGCCTGTCCGGGCTGCCGCTATGCTCTATTTCATCAACGGTAAATTTCCCTTTCGAAAACAACGGCTCGCCTTTCCATCCCAGCGCCAGAGAAATCACCGCGCCACGACGCGGCATAATCACCAGTCCGTCGGCGTCGTCCAACTCCAGATCGAGCTGGTCAGCCTCAAATCCGCGGTTGTCGGTCAGCGTCATACCCAGCAGACGTTTATCCAGGGTCTGCGTTGCGTCTTTGCCTTCGATCACGATGCGAAAGGCCGGTGTCTTACTGCCCTGATTGAGTAAATCTGTCATCTCAATCACTGCAGTAATCCTCCCACCGCGTTTCTGATATTCCCTACCGCTGCCGCAGCGGAGTCCTGCAGGCTGCTAAGCTGGTCGCTCAGGCTGCCGAACATTTCAGACAACGACTCATCCACCCGTTTAAGTCCCAGCGAAAACTCTATTTTTCTCGCTTCACCGCTGGCGAAAAATTCCGTTTTCGTCTGGCTCAGACTTTCAATCACATACATACCGTAGATGGTCCCGCCGCCCTCGATCAGAGGCCAGGCCTTGCCCTGCTCCGCCATCAGCTCCAGCGCCAGCAGAGACAACCTGCCGCCAGTAACTTCCGGCATGAGGACGCCGGAGAACGTCAGCTGATCGTTATCTGGCCCCAGAAACTGCGTTGTCGGACGGCGATTAACGCGGTTGTTGGTCACATGCCGCCAGTTCCGCTGATACTGCAGTTGCTGATAGGGCACCGTGCGCAGTTGAAACACAAACAAGCCCAGAACCATCATCATGAATCGTACCCCCCTTGATCGCTGAAACTGCTGCGGGCCTTAGCCCTCATGCGGCGCTCGCGCTCATCGAGTTGTCGCGCGACCTCCCGCGCAATATCCTGCGGACTCTGCCCTGGTTGCGCCTGGATAATAATTTGTGCCTGGGTTTCAAACTGGAATACCGGCTGCGTACCTGCCGGTTTCTCTGCTTCTGGGCGGTATGATGCTGCCGGCAGGCTCATTGGATGAAGCGGTGCAGCCTCTGCAGGCATTGCTCCCCCCATCATTCCGGCGACAACGGATGCCAGCGCTGCGGTCCTCCGGCGGCTGGTCACATAGGCCGGACCGTTAATCAGTTCCGGGCCATTTTCTCCCGCGATGCCCACTTGCCCGCTCGGAATATAACCGCCACTGTCATACATCCCCGCAAAGAATCCTCCGGCGCCTTTTTGCTGGGTGGCACCAGGTGATTTGTCGCCGCCGGTCATCCACTCCGGCAGGTAGCTTTTTACCGATGCCAACTTGCTCTTGAGCGTCTCCCATTTCTCATTGATACCGCTCAGGATGCCGTCAATGATTGCCCCGCCCACTTCTTTAAACTTCGCGGGCAGCGCGGCAACATCATTCAGAATTTCATCCCATTTATTGCTGATAGTCTGCTTAATCACAGCCCATGCCCCTGATACGCCGGATGAGATGGCATCCCACAGAGCTTTAAACTTCGGCCCCAGCGTTTCCCAGTTCTGCCAGATGTAAATGGCCCCCATCGCAATGAGGCCAATTATTGCCAGCATGGGGTTAGCCATCATCAATCTACCCAGCCACAGGATCGCCTGGCCCGTACCGCTAATCACTTTTGTGATAAGGGCAAACGCAGAGGTAAATTTAAGGCCCAAAACCCCGGCGCTTACCCGTACAATTGCCATCGGTCCCAGGATGGACGCCAGCGCCAGCGACAACACACCCGCAGCAGTAGCAACGATGGCAAATACGGCCGCAATCTTGAAAAGTGCGGCAGTCAATTGCGGATGACGCTTAACAAACCCGTCGAGAGCTGACGCCAGATCGCCTAACCAGTCAGCAATATTTTTCAGTACCGGCGCGACGGTTTCACCGATACTCGCCATGGCATTAGTAAACGAGCCGCCAGCAGCTTCCCATTTATTCCCCAGGGTATTAAGTGACGCCTCTACACGCTCACGCAGGGTCGCCTGGTTCTCCAGTTTGGCGGCGGTTTCACGATAGCCCGCTATCCCTTTTGTGATCATGATGTTCAGTGCCTGCAGGGTTTCCGCGTCATCACCAAAAAGGGTTGCTTTGACAGCTTGCTTTTTCCCATCGTCGGTAATTTTATTCAGCTTATCCAGTTGCTTATAAAGGTTTTCCAGTCCTGCAAACTGGCCTTTACTGTTCTGAAAACTCAGCTTTATACCTGTCCCTGCAAGTACATCATTTGCTTTATCAATCTTTTTATTGTTCAGTGTGGCCTGAAAAATCTTTCGGTAGGCATTACCAGCAGACTCCCCTGCCATCGACGCCTGATCAGCCATGACCAGCAGCGGCGCGAAGGTTTTTGCAGCGTCCAGGCCTTGGAGCTTGATAATGTCCATCGCGGCGCTGATTTTTGAAAATCCCTGCAGCATATTGCCAGGGTCAACGCCCGCGTAATAACCCCGCTGGATCACGTCCATCAGGCTCATCATGTCTTTTTCGGTGGTCTGCGTGGCGTCCTGCAATTTTGCGGCAAACTCTGCGGCCTCCGTCGGCGCCATCTGCAGCTGCACGCCAAGGTAAGCCGCCGACTCACCCAGCCCGCCCAGGATAACCTGCGCTGACATCCCCTGACGGCGTAACATGGTCATCATGTTCTGAAAGTCTGCCGTGGTACCGGGCAGCCGGTCACCCAGAGCGATCGCCAGCTTGTTTAGCTTCTCAAACTCAGGCGCCACCTTTCCGCCCGGCCCCATCATTGAGCCTGCCAGCTGGTTAGCCGCGTTCTCTGATTCCGCGTAGGCGCGAATGGGGGCCAGCAGTGTCGCGCCCGTTGTCACCCCGGCCGCCATCATCCCGGCACCGTTCCCCGCCAGGCTGTTACGCACGTCGCGCATCTTGTCAGCTTTGGCCCTGACCGCATTCAGCTTGCGCTGGCGCTCGCCCACATCCCGCAAGCGCCTTTCCTGCTCTGCCAGCTGTTTGTTATAGCGATCCGTTTCGCGGGTAATGCGTGCCGTTTCACGGGCACCGCCGCCAGCAGAGATGCCAAGGCGGTACAGCTCCACCCTGGCTGCCGCCATCTGTCGCGTTTCCTGCTGCTGCTTTTGCTCCAGACGTGACACGGCCCGCCATTGCGTTTCAAGCGCCGCCGTCTGCTTTTTTGTCGGGGATCCGAGGGCTGACATTTCACGGGTCATCATCTGCGCACGCAGCCGCGCCTGGTCCAGTTCGGTACTGGTCCGGCTCAGGCTCTGTGACAGCTGATCGAATGATTTTAACTGGCCCCCCGCATAATTCAGCCGTTTAAGCTGTTCGCGGGTCTGCCGGACGGCGGAGGCCAGCTCCTTAGAGCCAGCCTGCGCCATTTTTAAAGGGCGGGTGAGTTTATCAACCGCATTCAGAACCACCTGCAGGCGCAGGTTTTTATCACTCATCTCTGGCCCCGCTTCGCATTATCGCTCTGTGCCGCCACTCCAGCACTTCTGTAAGCGGCATAACGTCTGTGACGGACGGCGGCCAGTGAAAGATCGTGGCGATATCCGCCACCAGGTCATCTACCGTCAGGTCGTCGGCAAACTGGCAAGCGCCGACTTCGGCAACAAAAAAAGGACAACCTCGATCGACATCGCAGAAAGGTCTGCCGGGTCAAGGTCCGCCATTTCCTGAGGGGTCAGCGCTGGCGTGGAGATGCGGGGGATCACTGTCATCATAGAGGCCACATCCATTTCCATCACCGCCTGAAGGCGCGTACCGCGCAGTGCGCCGGACTGCGGTTTACGCAGCACAATTTCCGTAATGGTGGTGTCGCCGCGCTTGATTGGGGTATCCAGAGTTACTGTTTTCTCGCTCATGTTCTTTTTCCTGTTATGGGGTGGCTGGCGCGGTAGTCCGCGCCAGTGCTGCATTAAAGGCCGATGGCTTTACGGTGTTCTTCCATCAGGTCAACACCATCAACAACTTCAATCATGTTGATCGCATCGACCTCATAGAGCACTTCACCGTTAATGGTCAGCTTCGCGTAACAGTTAACGCTGCTGACTTTGGTGGAATTGCTCTCGCCGGTTTTCCACTCGCCGGAATCCACTTCTTTGTGGCGCCCACGGACGACCAGCTCAACGGCCTGCACTTCGCCGGTGTCGTCGCGCTGAATAGACCCGGTAAAGCGCAGCTGCACGCCGTCCACCGTGGCTTTGCCCATCTGTTTAAACAGAAGCGCCTCCGTACCTCCGATGGTCATTTCCGTATCCAGCGCGCCATCATCCAGCCCCAGATCAATACCGACTGAACCGGGCATACCGCCGCCGCGGTAGTTTTCCAGCTTGCGGGTGAATTTCGGCAGGGTGACGGATTCAGCAATGCCCATCCAGTTGTTACCGGCGTTAAAAATATTCAGGTGTTTTAACTTGCGTGGTAAGGCCATGGGTCCCCCTTATGCGCTTACGCGGGTGGTGAAATCCACCAGGTAACGGTCAGTGATGCGCTGGCGCAGCATCAGGTTTTCCAGTGGCGGCACTGGCGTATAGTCGTAGTCGATCCAGAGTTTCCCGGCTTTCAGCGTGTCTTTGTCATTCACACTGTCATCAATCCAGCAATCACCGCCGATGAGGTAGCCCTGATTTACCAGGCTGCGCATTTTGGCGCGGATACCTTCGATAATGTCGCGAGCCAGCGAAGGGTTAAGCGGCATGTCCACGGCCCACATATGCGCCTCCGCCATGGTGTCTGCCAGCACCTGCGCGGTACGGGTGTAGTTTTCAAACTGGAATAACGGGTCATCACTGAGGCAGCGGGAACCCCAGAAGCGGAAACCATCCTTGCGGATCAAGGTGGTGACGTCGTTCTGGTTCAGCAGTCCGGCATCGGTTGCCGGGTCCTGCAGATCCCAGAACACATCCGCAGACAAGCCGGTTACGCCGTTGACGCCCACGTTAGAAAGGGTTTTGTGCCAGCCGGTCTGCTCGTCGATTTTTGCACGCAGACCCAGCGCGCGGGCAGTGGCGTAAGCAGTCGCATCTGCCTGCAGCACCGTGTCAAAGTTGATGAAATCAGGCCAGATCAGCATCCCTTCTCGCTGACTGAAATTTTCGCGGTAGGCAGTCGCTTCTTCCACGGTTTTACAACCGTAGGCAGACAGGTACGCAAAGCCGCGCAGGCTCTGCGCCACGCTTAACAGTTCAGTGGAAACAGCCTGCGTGTCATGGCCCGGCACGCCAAGAATACGCGGCTTCACGCCCAGCTGCGACTGCGCCGAAAGCAGCGCTTTGATGCCCGTTTTCTTACCGTCAGCGGTTACGCCGCCGATAATGTTGGAGGTGGTTTCCGCTTCGGTGTCGCCCTGGGCAACACGTACTACTACGGTGACGGGTTTTGCCTGGTCTGCGATGGCGTCCAGTGAGCGGGCCAGCGTGCCGGACTCGCCCGCTTTGCCGCTGGCGGTCAGTACATCGGTAAGCAGAACCGGCTTATTGAGCGGGAACACGGAGGCATCGGCATCATCGCCGGTGCATACCATGCCTACAATCGCCGTGCTCACCGTCGTGATAGAGCGGGTGCCGTCGTTAACCTCAACAACACGCACGCCATGGTGATAGTCTTGCGCCATGAATGAATCTCCTGTTTAGGGGTTCACCCATGGTAGGGAAATCATTCCCCGCAAGCCGTTGATGCCAGTTGTATCGTGGTTGATACAATCGCAGGCAGAAAAAAAGCCCCATTCCGGGGCTGATTTAGTCATGGTTTGCCAGGCGATTCAGGCAACGCGGCTCCAGCACATCAGCAGGGTATGGGCTTCCACTACGCTGAAAGATTTACTCTCGCCGAGGTTATCGGTTTTGCCGCTGACTGCGTGACCGTGACCCGGCACCGTGTATTCGTGGTCGTGCTCACCCTCGTCAGAGGTATAGTTTCGCGTCCTGCGGCTGTCATTATCGGAGCCCACAATATAATTACTGTCCCAGGCCTCACCTGGCCCCGCCATCCCGCCTTTGTGCTTATGTCCGCCGCCTCTGCCGGTTCTCAGTCTCTGCTCCTCCACCTCGGAGGCTGAGCCGGCTACATCAACCTGCACGGCGGGAAGATTCGCCCGCTGCAGGGTGACCGTATCGCTGCCGCCGGTGGCGCCGACGTTCGAACCGTCCGCTTTTGCCACGCGGAGGGTTCTGTTCTCACCGGTATACGTCCACGTTGACCACGGATAGCGTTCATTCGGGTCCACATGCTGGCTGTAAAACCGGACCGTGCCGACGGGGTTTTCCGCTTCCCAGAACTCACGGATAGCGGTGCTGACCGCTGAGGTGATGGCCTCCCGCGTCTCATTCTCCAGGGTGGAAACAATGTCATCGGCATAATCTTTGGCATTGTTCCCCGCCCGGCGGACTTCTTCCACCGTCGCCAGAATGACTGACGGGTCGGCAATCATCTGCACATCGGCAGTCTGACTCACCATCAGCCAGATATTAATCACCTGAAAACGTCCCGACCCTTCCGCCAGAAGCGGCTTGTAGGATTCGGGCAGGTTCGCCACCGCCAGGCAGATGCCGGTTTCGTCAAAGAGCGCGGCCTCGCGTATCCAGAAGCCCCCGGCCTGCGACGGCATTATCATTTCGGCGCGGATAACATTTGCCGCCTGGTCGGCGATGACCAGCCGGTTTAACGGTGCGCGGTACTGCTCGTTAATCAGGGCGGTCTGGTCCGGGGACGGCACCGGCAGGACGCCGCCCCCGTCGCCGACGGCCATGTGAGTGATACCCAGGGGGATACCCTTCACCGCCGCAGCGGCCAGGCGTTCAGCCCCCTGCGCGGTCAGTATGGCGCTGAATTTTTTACTCATAAGGCAGTCCGTAATAGCGGGCTTCCCCGCCGGAGCGGGGCGGCCTCGGGATTAACTCAGGGGCGCGTAATACACCGGGCGCAGACCCATCTCGGAATTCAGCACCTCGATATTGTTGGCAAAGCCAAACTGGAAAATATCGTTCTTACCGCGCACAGGATGCATGCAGCTTGTCGCGCCCGCGTTGTAGTTGACGGTGGACCCCGCCGGGACAATCGCCTTACCGGTCAGGGACGGCCATACGCCATACAGCTCCAGAAGATTTTTTACCGCTTCCGGCAGCGTGTTCTGCGGCTGAACGAAAGTCCCGCCCCAGGCCGGGTGATAAAACTCGTTGTCAGCCAGCCCGGTGGTCTTTGTCACCGCCCGCACGCTGTTGGGGGTGGTGGCCACATAGTCCGCCGTGGTGGTGTTCCCGGTATGTGTCGGGGTGATAAAGGCCCCGGTCACCGCATGGATGGCGTACCAGCCCGGCACATCAGCGCCGTGCGCACTGAACACCGCGGAGGCGGCGAGCGCGGCCTCATTGCCGGTCCCGTAGAGCTGGATTTCGCCACCCACCACACGTGCGCCGTAGGTACGCTCCCAGACGTTTCCGGCAAGGTCGCTGATGCCGTTGTATTTTTTGTCCTGACGGTAAGAGACCGGACCGGAGCCGGTATAAATGCGCGGGGACTGCGAGGACAAATCGCCCGCCTCTCTGCCGTCGATACGGCGTCCGGTCTGGGTCGCATCCAGCGCGGACTTGCCGTACACATCGGCACCCAGGGGACTGTAGCGGCTTTTCACGGCCATCGCCTGCATCAGCGCCCACTCGACCGACGTCATGCCGTGCCAGGTGCTGCCCATCGCTTTCAGTAACGGGATAAGAGTGGCGCTGGTTGCGTTACAGGCATTCGCATCCACGTTGGGCAGACTCAGGACCTCACCGTTCAGCACGCATCCCTGATAGGTTCCGACATACAGATACGGGATTTCCCTGTCGCCCTGCTTAAAGGCCGGGTGTACGCCGGAAATCCCCAGCGCCGGGTTCAGGCTTTCGATACTCACCTTCGGGATAATATTCACAAAGGTCGGCTGTCCCTTCGGGGTATACAGCACCGTCTGTTTTCCGCCCGAAGCCGCCTCAACGGAGGTCCGCAGCGCATCTTTGACTAAAATCGTGGTCATGGTGGGTCCTTACTGGTGGTAGCTGAAAAAAGTGTCCAGGTATTCAATACGCTGTCGGGTCCAGTCCATCATCTGGTCCAGACTGGTGATGCTCAGGGAGGGCACATTCGGCCATTTTTCATATTCAGCCTGCATCAGTTCCGGGGTGTAGCGCCCCAGCAGGTCGCGGGCCAGCTCCAGCACGCCGCGCTGTGAAAACAGACCGTTATCCCGCAGTTCCGCATAGCGGGCATTCATTTCCGCCTGGAAGGTGGTACGGACTTTCTTCCAGAAGGTGCGGTTGACCTGCATGGCGAGGCCGTTATCAAACAGATTCAGGTCTGGCGGATAGGCAATCGACGTTCCTGCGTAATGCAGACCAAAGGTGGTATCCAGGTCATAGGGCATGAAAAACCATTTCGTGCCGCCCCAGGTGATAAACGTGGTGTTCTTCTGCACGCAGTCCGGGGCGCAGATAAAGCTGAGGAAGACGTAGAAATCCACCACGTTGTTTTTATCCAGATGCATACCGGCAGCGGCGGTAAACGCGTCCTGTGCGGACTGCGCGAAGTCCCGCCAGCGGTCGAGGCAGGCAGCCGTTTCCGCCGTGGGTTTCGAGGGTGAGTCCATCACCCAGGTGCCGTTATCCGTGAGCGCCGGGATGTTAATCGCCCCGTCCCAGATAATCATGATTTGCTCCGGGCTGTTTTTGGCGATGTTGTAATCCTTGCGGGACGAGTTGTAGAGAAAATCCCCTATCCCGTAAAACTCACCGTTGATATACAGCACGCAGGCGTACCCCTTCGGGCAGCCGATGGCACCGGTATCAATGGCGCTGGCCCCCAGCTTCCCCACGTAGCTGTTATCAATATCCCGGCGCGGCCAGCCGCTGCGGGTCGCCATCACCTTCTGCCACAGGTTGTAGCAGAGCACATTGCGCAGGTGGGTCGAGTCAATCCAGTTCGCCTTGAAAATCCATTTGTCCTTCGGCACCACATCGCCGATTTTCAGGCTGACGTTTTCGGTATGTGCCGCGTCGGCAAACAGCTCGAATTTCATGTTCTTTTTCGGGTATCCCGCCGACGACGCCCCCTGAACCTTGAAGGACACGTATGCCGTGAACATCTCCCCGTCGACGTCCACCTGTAAGGTGCCGTTAACCGGGTTGTCCTTGCTGGTCGGCGCGCCGCTGTCGGAGGTCACGTCCAGGCGGATCAGACCGCGCGGCTCACCGAAGGCAAACACGCCCGGATATTTCGCCTGCGCCTCCCGGTTTCCCGTGCCGCTGCCTGCCACTGAGGGGTCGAAGCCGTCGAGCGGGAGAAGCTGACGGGCCAGCACCTGGAAGGCATAGAGATTACTCAGCTGATGACTTTCCACCTCCTCGGGGGTGGCCTCCACCAGAGCCAGCGCCCGCATACCGGACTGAAACGCCAGCATCAGCGCCTGAATCTGGTCTGACTGACTTTTTTGTGAAGCGGCCATGCTGGTCACCTGCGCGGCCATCTCATCGAGACCGAGCTGCATCAGTGCGGCCGTCAGCGACTGGAGACCGGACTGCAACGCTGTCAGGCCATCCAGCGCCGCGCCGGTGTCCTGCTCCAGCTGCTGTCGCAGGGACGTAATCGCCTGCTGACTTGCCAGCGCATTCAGCCGGTTCGCCTGGCCGTTGTGCTTCTGGTAATAGATAAAGGCCAGCAGTTGCCCCTCGCTGTCAGGCACCACCACGCGAAAGAGTTTTCCCTCCGGCGTACCGGCAAGCCCCGCAACGGTGCCGTCCGGGTCCTCCGCGGTCATGAAGAAGGTGTAATCCCGGTAGTCCTGCAGCGACTCAACGGCGGTTTTTAAATAGCGGGTACGGTTCGCCAGCTGCCGGGCCTGTTTGTTTGACGGGCCATAAATGCCGCCCTCCACCCGGTCTTCACGCGCCAGCAGGTAAACCTCATCTTCCCATTTCGTCTGTTCGTTAATAGCACTCATGTTATTCTCCTGCGTAAACGCCACGGCCATCGTGAAAAGTGCGACCGTCATAGCGGTGAGGGTCTTCTCCCCGCTGGTTTTCGGTATAGGTGACCGACCCGGAATGGAACCCGCCGCCGTCGTAACGGGCGGCCTCATCCGGCGTATATTCCGGCGGATACACGCTGATGACCTCCCCGCCGCACGCTGCGGCACCGGTATACACAAGACCGGTGGTCCCCGCTGACAGTGACAGGCGGGCAATGTGGCGGCTGACCGGTCGCGCATCGCCAATAATCCGCTCCAGCTCCTTAATCATCGTTTCGGTAATACCGATATCATTCAGGTCAATCTCAAGGCGGAATGTCCCGGCGGGGTCGGCCACGTCCCACCACTCCTGTAACGTCATGCTGTAGCCTAGGTTTTCAATGACCCGGCGAACCGCCGCCACCGTCCCCTTACGTTGGTGGATCCAGAACGCATCGCTGACCGCCTGGCGCTTTTCCCTCTCTGACCAGGTTTCCTCCCAGCGGTCGACGGAAAACGCCCACGCCAGATACGGCAGGAACTTCACCGGGCATTTCCACGGGTTCCAGAGGTCACGCAGCGGTACGCTTAAATCACTGATACCTGAGCAGGCCTGCGCCAGCCTGCGCTCCAGCGACGATGATCCCGGCGGTAACAGGCTATTCATCAGAGCCACCAATTTCTGCTTTAAAATCGGTGCAATAGGACGCCTGCGTTTTATCTATCACCATGTCAGCCAGGGGCTGCATCAGCTCAACCCGCTGCACGCCCTGAACATGCAGAGCGGCATAAATCGCAGACAGCCGCACATCACGCCCCAGGCGGCGCTGCTCATTGATGTATGCTGTGCCCTGCTCTTTCGCGGCAGCGAGGATGGGTTCCTTTGCCGGGCCGGGATAGACATACAGAACCGCATCGATTTCATAGCGGACAATCTCAGCAGAGCGGACGCTCACCCGGTCCGCTACAGGCCGCACGGCCTCATCATTCAGTGCAACACCAACTACCTGCAGCAAGTCATCCGGCGCAGTGCCATCACCGTCGCGGGCCAGAATCGTCACCACGACTTCCGCCGGTGCCGGGCTGAATGCTGATGCATCTGCCACACGGCCATCGGCGCTCAGCGCGTGAAATTCATACGCGCCAACCGGCCCGGCAACGCTCATCCCCTCAAAGGCCGCCGGGATGCGCTGCCGATAATCCGCGTCCGATTCCATTTCCGCCTCAGTAGGGGGCGTGGTGGTATCGTCTGCGGGGGTGATCACCCGGCGCTGCACGTTATTGTTAGCGCCTAAATTATCCAGGTCATCACTGCCGGAATAAGCCACCATGACGGCCCGTGCCGCCTCGTTAATCCGCTGGCGCAGCAGCAACTCCCGGTAGACATTTTCCTGCAGCATTTTCACCACCGGTTCAGATTCAAGTGTTAAGGTACGGGCCACAGCTTCCTGCTCTTCTGCAGGATAGAGCGCAACAAACTCCGCCTTACGCTCTGTCAGCAAGGTTTCAAAATCTGGCTCATCCACGATCTGCGGCGGCGGCAGCTGGGAAAGGTCAATAACGGCCATTGTCTGCTCCTGTCGATACGGAAAGGGACACAGGCACACCGTCATTACGCTGGCCTGCCAGCTCAATCACCATTGAGCCATCCATGTTGCTGCTGTTAATCGTGATGGTGTCGAGCTGCAACCGCGGCTCCCAGCGCAGCAACGCGACGTACACCGCAGACATGATCTGCAGGCGCAGCGCCCGATTTTGTGGCTGGTCAATCAGCGCAGACAGCAGGGAGCCATACTCCCGACGGGCAAGGCGGCTACCCTGCGGCGTCAGCAAAATGTCCCGCACGGACTGGCGCAGGTGATCCGTTTCCGTTATTGCCTTGCCGTTATCGCGGTTCATCCCGATATAGAGCGTCAAATTGGACCTCCCGTCGTTCCGCCACTGTCGCCAGGGTGTTTATGCTTATCGGCAACGATACCGTTTGAGGTCATTTCCCCGCCGCCATGGGTCACATCGCCATTCATGATCACGTTGCTGTTAATACGGGTCGTGTCGGCCTCGATCACAAGCTCCCCTGTTTTGCAGGAAACCATCTGTGACGACTCAATCAGCACGGCTTTAACGCCCCGTATAATCCAGCGCCCGGTGGCAGGGTCGTATTCGAACCAGCCCCCATCCTCGTATGCGGTCACGTCCGCGCTTTCAGAGTCGGACGGCGGCGGGCTCGCGTCGGAGTAGATGGCCGGAAGCGCAAAGGCTGTTTCCAGATTGCCGCCCAGGCTGAACAGCACCACCTGCTCCCCCGGCGACGGGCACCACCAGGTGCGGGATTTACCGGCGCGGTGGGTCAGCCAGTTAATCCAGTTGGTTTCGAGGTCACCTGTTTTCACCCGGCACAGCCAGCCGTCCCGGTCCACCTCAGTCACAATGCCGGTGCGGATGAGATTGGTGATAAGGCGCATGATTTCGGTTAATTGTGCATTCATGTCACGATGATTCAGCATATTGCTTTTATCGTGAAAGAGTTGTAATTGTATGAACATCCACACAATCTGGAATGGTAAAATGAAATTTAGAACTTTATATAAATGGGACTCTCCCGAAACCTGTAAAGCTTTGATTTATTTCGCTCAATTGTTAGATGAAATGCTTTTCGACTATACACTCGACACTTACAAACCATCAGTTATGAACACACCAACTATAGGAGTAGAAACATTAAAGACCATTACGGATGTAGATACAGGCATTATACAACCTAAAAATCTTGAACATTTAACAGCGGAGTTATTACATAACCTATTAAATGATGAAGTTGCGAAATCCTTGCTTGGGGAAGCTTACAATGCCTTTCTTAATAAATTAAAGAACCCTAAGATAGGTAACAAAGAAAGAAAATCCATTGTTGAAATGCTAGTCATTCAACTACCAGCACATTTATACAAAGAAAAAAGTGAAGAATTAATACTGAAGGAGTTATCATTACCCAACTGGAACAGAAGCATCATCCGTAGATTAACAAGAAATTACATCAGCCTATTACTTTACATTGGTTTCAGCCAACACAACCTCAAAAACCTGACACAAAAATTCTTTTATTACGGTGACAATAGAATATCAAACAATTCTGATGCCTCTTTATTTTTCAAATTAATAAAAATAGAAAAGAAAAAGCACAAAGTGTTTTTTATAGTAGAGAATGTATTTTTAGGATCTGAACCCACATTTGAAAGGCTTTCATTATCCATTGAAGATGAACCACCTAAAGAGATAGCTGATAATCAATTCTTTAAAAACCTACAGAGAAAGAAAATAATATCTATATCTAATATAGATGCATTTGATTCATATTCCGCCCGTGAAATAGCAGAGAACCATCTTAAAATTGCATCCTCTTTTTTAAATATCTACCATCACAAAGATAAACCTACTTGGTCTAATGAAGCTTTGGTCATCTCAGATACAGAAATATTGAAAGTCTCTGAGCGCATAAACCCTATGAAGAAATGCAAAGATTTAAAGCACGAGAAAGCGAAGAGGCGATTAGAATCATTGATGTCAGAGTTTTCACTTGAAAATAGCTCATTCGCAAAATTCCTAAGAAGTATTCAGTTACATTCAATGGCACTTAAGAGCGAAAGCGTAGAAAATCAGCTACTAAATTTATGGATAGCTTTAGAGTCACTGGTACCAACAGAAACAAAATCTAATGACAGTGCAACGATAGAACACATTACTGATAGTATAATACCATTCCTTAACATTACCTACATTGACTCTTTAATTGAAAATCTTGCAAGGGATTTATTATTATGGGATAGACATATACTTAACTCTCATTTTAGAGGTGTACCAGGAACAAAGTCAAAACATAAACTCGCAAATATAATGATACTTCCCGACTATGAAGCTAGCAGAAACTCCCTCTCCTCTAAATTCCGTAATTACAGCCTACTATCCGACCGGTTTGAACATATAAAAAATATAATCTCAACCCCTGAAGCCATTAAAACAACTTTGGATAATCATAAAACAAGACTAGAATGGCAGTTTCGGCGAATTTATAGAACAAGAAACAACATCGTTCATTCAGGAAAAGGTCAACAATTTACACCACTTTTAGTTGAACACACTCATAATTATCTCGATAAAATATTTGAAGTTCTGGTAATGCTTGCATCAAAGCCCAGAAAGATTCGTTCTGTAACGCAAGGTTTTAGATATATAAAAATAATATACGAACAAAGGTACGATACAATAACTAAAAATGGTTTCATCTTTAGTGAAGATAATATCAGAGAAAATCTATTCTGGGATTGAATTGAAAAGTCTCGACATGATTATCTTATACATAGATAACTCAGGACAACCAGCGCAAAAAAGTATCGCGCGTAATGTCCTCCACTTCATCATTGATGCCGAGTAACCGGCGTTGCGAATACTGCACCTCCGGCCCTCTGCGGCTCACACGGTCACGAAGACCGTAATGATGAACGCGGGCAATGCGCTGCACTCTGCCCTCAAATTCGACACTGGCAGAGTCCGGGCTGGCGATGGCTTTCAGGTATTTTGTGGTGCGGAGTTTTGCAAACATCTGCCGACGGATGCGCCCCTGCTTCGTGCGGGCCGTCACGCGGCGCGGCGCGTATGCGGTCCCGTCCGGGTTACGTTGCATTCGGATATTTTTCTGCTGGCTGCGGCGCAGCTGCTGCGCCAGCTCCCGCATCATGCGCTTACGTGTGGCAGGCTCCAGACCCGCCAGGAGCGCATCTAACCAGGCGTCAACTTCCTGCAGCTCAGCCACGACGCACCGCCCATATTTCCTCCGGTTCGTCCGGTTCCGGTACCGCTTCGACGCTGGACACGTCACCGTCAGCACTGACGACCACGCGCTCTGTCAGTTGCAGATTCAGGCTGATATCGCAGATATCATTGCGCAAGATATCGACCTCAAACGTAAACAGCTTTTCACGCAGTTCCGGGTTATGGACAGCATCTGGCTGATTCTCCATCAGCCAGGCCAGCACGGGAGCCATCAGCAATCCCTGATCGCCGCTGAAATCCACGATCACCACATTCAGGGTATAGCGATACTCCCAGGACAACGACGCTGCGCCGGTTGCCACCACTGAGCCGTTATCGACGAACAAATGCAGCTTGTCCGGGTTGTCCCTGACATACTGAACCGACTTATTCAGGGCGCGGCGTAAGGACTGAGGTTTGTTCATTATTTCGTTCCTGGCAGGAAATTATCGTGTCCACCTTGTCGGCACAGACCGACCAGGCGGCCTCTGCTTCATCCAGCGCCGTCAGCAAATCACCGTTAGTGCGTGCCGCTGATTTTTCCAGGCGGCACTGTGTCACCCTGGGACAACCATTCACGGTAAGCTGCACCTCCGGCGAGGGCCGGACGTTCGCGCATCCTGATAATATCAGCAGGCAAAGGAGCATCAGCCCAACGCCGCAAATCCTCGTTTTCACGTTTCAGATCCTCAATCCGGCGCTGGCGCCCCCGCAGCAGCGCGTTTGTGCTTTCTGCCGCCGCGTAAAGCCGCGCCTGTTCCCGGTTGTTGGTTTCGGTCAGGATGGACAGGGCGATTAACTGACTGTTCGTTTTAGCCAGCCTTTCGCCCTTCACTTTCAGGTCACTGTCCTGCTGTTCGATGGTGTGGCTGGCCTTATTCAGTCGCCATGACTGCCAGCCCAGCGCCGCCAGTGCCAGAGCCAGAATTACTGCCAGCGTGCGCGTCATTCCGCTATGCTCCTTTTAAACACCAGGCCAGCTCACGCCCGCGACGGTTATCCAGCCCCGGATTAAATATGCCTTTGACATACACCCAGCGCGGCAGCTGATAGCAGGCATCACGCCAGCGCTTCTGATTGATAAACTTCACCATGGTTGAACCACATGCATTGCCTGTGCCCACGTTGAACGCCAGCGACACCAGCGCGTCATAGACATACTGCGGCACATCTACCAGAACACAGCGGGCCAGAGCCTTCTCCACCCGCAATACGTTGGTGATGAAGTTCCCCGCCGCCTGTCGCTCTGTGATGGTCTTTCCCGGCACTACACCGGATGTGTTACCGATGCCATCGGTCCACACGCCAGCGTCGCACTGGTACGGCTGCAGGCGGCAACCCTCGTAATCGGCAATCAGTTTCAGCCCGTCCACAGAGGTGTGAAGCTGCTGGAAATTGGGCAGTGTGGCAGCGATAGCCAGCACTGCACCAACCAGGCAGCGCTTAACGATTGAAGGACTCATATTCCCCCTGGGTTATCTTCCCGCCGCGTAGCAGCTGATAGGTTTTGTGTTTGTAGTACCAGTTGATCGCCATCATCAGCAGACCAATCAGCACACCGCCCACCGTAGAGGCGTCTTTAAGCGATAAATCCCCCAACCACGCCAGCAGCACCGCGATGCAGTACGTAATAAAGGCGCTGATCCGTTCAAGCGTCATAATTCAGTCCCATAACTGGACGGTCTGCACCGTGGTAGCGGTGGCAATATCCGGCAGCTCCACCTTCAGCCCGTGAGGTAAAAAAGGGCCATGCTCAGCCAGCCCCGGATTTGCCTGCAGTACCTGCTCTGTGACGCCCTGTGTGCGTCCATAATGACGCCAGCAAAGCGCATCCACCGTGTCGCCCTGGTACGCACGCACTTTCATTAGATCAGCTCCACCGTACAGTGGGGTGCATCCTGCACCCGGCTGATTGCCCAACGGGCATCACGCCACAGATCGCCGCTGGCTTCCGCCAGCTCATCACCCCGTTTGACGCCGGACGCCGTGGCGTCGTAGTCCTGATAACGCTCATTCACCTGCGCACGCGCCCAGCAAAACACAGCGTTATGATAGTGGTGGATGCGCTCGCTTTTGCCGTCCAGCTCTTCCGCCGGTACGTCTGCCAGTGTCTGAAACCCCAGCGCCTGCTGGTGCTTGCGGAAGTCGTACAGCTCCGCATTGACCTCTGACATTGCGGACCGGATGAGTTGCCCGAGACGCGGCGACGTCACCGTGCCATCCGTCCGCATCACGCTTCGAAACTCCGTCAAATCAACATCGGGCCAGAATGGGGTATTTTTGATGACCTCCGCCTGTTCTGGCGCCTGTTCTGGCGCAACAAACTTCATGCGGGTTTTCTCCTGAAAAGGTGGGCGGTGAACGGGATTTTGATAAGGCAATGCCTGTCGCCATCCCGTGCCGCCCGTGCGCGGGGCACGTTCCGTTAGTGGCTGTTACGCAACTGGCGCTCCAGCCGCTCTTTGTCCTTCTTCACACCGCAGCGGGGATCGAGCTGCAGCGCAAAGTTGTAGTGGTTTAACGCTGCTGCCGGACTGGACTCACTGATCACAGCGGCGATGGCTTTATGCAGCCTGGCGCGTGACTGGTCCGGCATATCCAGTGCATCCGTCAGTGAAAGCGCCTGCAGCAGCACGTCAGCAGGAAAATCTGCTTTCATGCGCTGCGCGGCCTCTGCCTGGTCTGCCAGCTCTTCGGCGATAACGGTCTGCACGTTGCGACGGCCCAGCGCCTGCGGCATCACCCAGCCATGTCTGAGCGCGTGGGCCGCAATCTGCAGACCACCGGCAAAATCACCGGCATCAATACGCCAGACCATCAGAAACATCAGCACGTCATCCTGCTGCGCTCCACCGGCTGCCAGTACGCCATCCGCCCAGGCGGTATATTTGGGTAACAGCTCCACCTTGATTTGTGCCTTTTTCACGGTGGACTGAACCCCCTTGAGGCGGCGGCGATCTTCAGCCAGTTGCAGCAGCATCAGGTCATACCCTGACGCATGGCGAACACTGCCGCCCTGACGGGCGGCCTGTTCAGCCTGAACGCGCAGGCGGTGCTGCCGTGCGGGACTCAGGCTCATGCGTTACTCCCCGGCACCGGCGCTGAAATCGCCAATCGTGATGTTTTCCACCAGTGCCACGCAGCGGTAATCCTCCACCACATACGCTTCATTGACGGATTCGAAGTTTTCGATGCGATCACGTTTCGGGTTATCAATCACCGAACGGCGGCGGGTGTCTTCCTGCCAGTAGATGGACAGGTTATCCAGGCGGGTGATCAGCACGGCGTTTGCCGGGAATGACGGGGCGCGAACGGCCTGCAGACCGCCCATGCGTTTCTGACTGATAATCATGTCAGCCGCCAGCTTTTCGCTGTTCTCCTGGTCTTTATTGACCAGCGGGAAATACTTGTCGGACAACAGCTCACGTCCACAGATCACGACCAGTTCCGCATCGTCCTGGAAAATCGGGTCAATCAGCTCATTGACTGCATCCATCACCAGCGCATCCAGGTTGGCATATTTACCGCCTTTGCCGACCTTCACCGGGTCTGCAGTGGTGGTGCCATCTTCTGCCGTGGTACTGCCCATCACACAATCCGGGGCATCTTCGCGGACCTTCTGCAGCCAGCCTTTGTTAACGTCCTGCAGCAACGGATTGGCGGCACGGTCTGAGGTTTTGGCACGCTTTACGCCGTTAAATCCGATCATGATGCGGTCCAGCGCCTGACGTTTCACGATGGCGTTACGGATACGCACCTGAAAATCCTGGAATTTCGCCCACATATCCAGTTTTGCGTAAGTCAGCACCGTATCAAAGTTGGTCTGTTCGCATTTGTACTCAACATCCACCATCTCAGTGGGATCGGTTGGCTCGCGCTCCTTCGTGGTCGTGTCAGTGGTCCCGGCAATGGTGCTGCCGACGCCCAGGCCCAGAAGCTGGCCTGACTGCTCCGCCACGCCAATCACGTTAACCATGGTCAGGAATGCCGTGGACTGCTGGATCTGGTCTTCCAGCGTCTGCTGCACCGACGGCTCAACGGTGAATTTACTGGATAACTCTTCGACTTCCACGCCATTCAGACGCGCCAGTTGCTGCAGGTAAGCGTTAAAGGCAAAACGGGTATTCTTTTTCATGGGTTCTCTTGCTCCATCAGCAATTGGTCAGGGTGCCTGCAGGTGCTTCACCACCTGGCGCACGCTGGCGATAATCTTTACGGCTGTCTTCCTGGCTCAGCTTCTGCTTAAGCGCAGAAAAATCGGTCTGCTGCTTCTGCAGTGCGGTTTCCAGCTCAGCAATGCGCTTATCCTGCGCGGACAGGGATTGATCGGTGCGCTCGCTCAGGCTCTGCTGCTCAGTGGCGACCAGCTCAACAGCCCGATGCACATCAGAGAAACGGGCATCATCGGTCTGCTCTTTTTTGGTAAACATCGCGGTGACGCGGGCAAAGAGGGAGGTTTTTTCGCCCTGGACCTCTTCCCACTCGATCAGCGTTTCTTCTGCGGCGGTAAAGAGGTTTTCCGGGTTCTGTTTACGGCCTGCCAGCGGGTTGCTTTTGGCGCTGGCACTAAACTGCAGCATTTCTGTACCCAGGCTTGCCGGGTCGTCAGTCGCTGCAAGGCCAATCAGGTACGCCTTTCCGGTATCGGCAAAGCTGGTGTTTACCTCCATCGAGGTGAACAGCTTTTGCAGCTTGCGGGTATACGCCACCAGATCATCTGACGGGGTGATCCACGCATACAGCGCCATTTTTCCTTTCAGCGGGCCGTCCGTAATTTCTTCAGCCTCCAGCTTATCCACGGTCCCGAAACGGCGGAACGGACTGTCCGGGGTGTAGCCCTTGATGTGTTCCAGATTAATCAGCGCGGTATAGACCTGCGGGTTATAGCTTGCCGCCATCTGCTCCAGCCAGGCGCGCTCAATGGTGCGTCCGTCTGTTGTTGCCCCTTCCACACCAATGCGGAAGCGTTTTGCTTTAACTGCCATTTGAGCGACTCCATCAAATAACTCTGTGAGGCCTTATGGTTGCTGTGATGGAGGGGGGGAAACAACGCGCGGACCTTGTGCGGTAAACCACACAAAAGCCAGCCGGGGAAAGGCTCATGGCAAGCCCGTATGTTTGTCCCATGGAAACGATGACCCCCGCAGACCTCGATCCCCGTCGGCAGGCACTACTGCTGTATTTTCAGGGATACCGCATAGCCCGCATTGCTGAAATGCTGGGCGAGAAAGCCGCAACCGTTCACAGCTGGAAAAAGCGCGACAAGTGGGGCGAATATGGCCCACTCGATCAGATGCAGCTCACCACTGCCGCCCGCTATTGCCAGCTCATAATGAAGGAGCACAAGGAAGGGAAAGACTTTAAAGAAATAGACCTGCTGGCGCGCCAGTCCGAGCGCCACGCCCGCATCGGGAAATTTAACAATGGCGGCAACGAGGCCGACTTAAACCCGAACGTGGAAAACCGCAACCGCGGCCCCCGCAAACCACCTGAAAAAAACCTGTTCAGCGGCGAACAGATCGAAAAGCTGGAGGAGATTTTCCGCGCTGGCATGTTCGAATATCAGCGCCACTGGTGGGAAGCAGGAATAAAGCATCGTATCCGCAACGTGCTGAAGTCCCGCCAAATCGGGGCAACGTATTACTTTGCGCGTGAGGCACTGATCGATGCGCTGGTGACTGGCCGCAACCAAATTTTCCTGTCAGCAAGTAAAGCTCAGGCACACATGTTTAAGCAGTACATCATTGAGTTTGCCAAAGAGGTCGATGTTGAACTCAGAGGTGATCCGATGGTGCTTCCGAACGGCGCCACGCTGTATTTTCTGGGGACCAACGCCCGCACCGCGCAGAGCTACCACGGCAACCTGTATCTTGATGAATATTTCTGGATACCGAAATTCCAGGAGCTACGCAAAGTCGCCTCTGGCATGGCACTGCACAAAAGATGGCGGCAGACCTATTTTTCTACGCCGTCCAGCCTGACGCACAGCGCTTATCCCTTCTGGTCTGGCGCCCTGTATAACCGTGGTCGCTCAAAATCGGACCGTGTCGATATCGATCTGACCCACTCCACGCTGGCTGCGGGCCAGCTGTGTGCTGATGGTCAGTTCCGGCAGATCGTGACAGTAGAGGATGCCGTGCGCGGCGGCTGTAACCTGTTCGACCTGGACCAGCTGCGACTGGAATACAGCCCGGACGAATACCAGAACCTGCTGATGTGCGAATTTCTTGATGATCTCGCGTCCGTGTTCCCGCTGTCCGAGCTGCAGGCCTGCATGGTGGACAGCTGGGAGGTCTGGGAAGATTTTCAGGCGCTGGCCCTGCGTCCGTTTGGCTGGCGTGAGGTCTGGATCGGATATGACCCGGCAAAAGGCACGCAGAATGGTGACAGCGCCGGGTGTGTCGTCATTGCGCCGCCAATGGTGCCCGGCGGTAAGTTTCGCATCCTTGAGCGCCACCAGTGGCGCGGAATGGACTTCCGCGCTCAGGCGGAGGCTATCCGCAAGCTTACCCAGCAGTACAACGTGTCTTACATCGGCATTGACTCTACCGGCGTCGGTCATGGCGTTTACGAAAACGTGAAAGCCTTTTTTCCTGCCGTCCGGGAGTTTGTCTACAACCCCAACGTCAAAAACGCCCTGGTGCTGAAGGCATACGACATTATCAGCCACCGCCGCCTGGAGTTTGACGCCGGGCACACCGACATTGCGCAGTCATTTATGGCTATCCGCCGTGCCACCACCGCCAGCGGCAACCGCCCTACCTATGAAGCCAGCCGCAGCGAAGAAGCCAGCCACGCCGATCTGGCCTGGGCAACGATGCACGCACTATTTAACGAACCACTGCTGGGCGAAGCCGCCAATACAAGCAACATCGTGGAGATTTTTTAATGACTGAGAATACCGCACAGGATGCAATGCCCCCTGACGTACAACCCAATAATACCGCCTCTACCCAGGCGTTCAGCTTTGGCGATCCCATTCCTGTACTGGACCGCCGCGAACTGCTGGATTATGTGGAGTGCGTGCAGATGGACAGATGGTATGAGCCGCCAGTGAGTTTTGACGGGCTGGCACGCACGTACCGCGCCGCGGTACATCACAGCTCACCGATTTCCGTTAAGCGCAACATCCTGACCAGCACGTTTATCCCGCACCCGTTGCTAAGTCAGCAGGCATTCAGCCGCTTTGTGCAGGACTATCTGGTATTTGGTAACGCTTATCTGGAGAAAAGGACTAACCGGCTGGGCGGTATTCTGTCGCTGGAGCCATCGCTGGCGAAATACACACGACGCGGGATCGACCTCGACACTTACTGGTTTGTGCAATACGGCATGACCACACAGCCGTATGAGTTCACCAAAGGCAGCATCTTTCACCTGATGGAACCGGATCTGAACCAGGAGATTTACGGCCTGCCGGAATACCTGTCCGCCATCCCCTCGGCGCTGCTTAATGAGTCCGCTACTCTGTTTCGCCGTAAGTATTACATCAACGGCAGTCACGCCGGATTCATCATGTACATGACCGACGCGGCGCAAAACCAGGAGGACGTGAACAATATCCGCCAGGCAATGAAAAGCGCCAAAGGGCCCGGCAATTTCCGCAACCTGTTTATGTACTCGCCGAACGGCAAGAAAGACGGGATTCAGATCATCCCGCTGTCAGAGGTCGCTGCAAAGGATGAGTTTCTTAATATCAAGAATGTGAGCCGGGATGACATGATGGCCGCGCACCGCGTACCACCCCAGATGATGGGGATTATGCCGAGCAATGTTGGGGGGTTTGGGGATGTGGAGAAAGCAGCTAATGTTTTTGTCAAAAATGAACTAATTCCTCTGCAGAAGAAATTTTGCGCATTAAACCCATGGGCTGAGGAGGAAATCATTCGTTTTGGACAATACGAGTTAAATTAATCCTGCTGCCAGATAAATACTATCTGGCAGCTAAAGCTATAATTTAGACATATAAGACCTTAGTATTCTCACCCATTCACCCTTATCAAATGGAACCGTATCTCTTATTTTAAGATCATTATTTCCGCTAGAGACTAAAGTCAAAGGATCTTTGTTTTTATGCTCAAATGTCGCTACCAATGATATCGCCATCTGGCTACTTACAAGTGTTGAACGATGAAATTCCTTGGAGTCAACCGTATAATAACAACCAGCTCTCACTATATCAGTAGACACATTACCAACATTATAATAGGTATCTAACGGGATTAATTTCGAACCATTATTCAGATATTTAACTGCATAGGCTTGGTATTCATACTGCCTAGATGATGCATCTATAAGTTCAAAAACTTCGTTACATATCGCCCCGTGTAAAACATAGCTGTTCAGAGAGAATTTATGATCATGAATTTTTTCTAGCTGTTCAGCTGCATGTGAGTTATTTCCGAACCAAATATGCAGCCGTAAAGTTCCCTGATCATTCTGAGCTATGCGGCAATGAATAAATCCTAAAGCATGCCATGTAGGTTCAAAACTCTCAAAATTATCAACCAAATGAGCAAAAAAACGCCGAACATCTATAGATTGTTTATTGATTACTTTTTGATATATCTCATTTATATAATCATGCATATGGATTTTTCGCCTCTTTACATAATTTAGCCACCTTTTCATAAAAATCATGCGTGAGATTGCTATCATCTAAATCAGCATCAATTAACAAAGACTTAACCTTTTCACCATCAATATTTTCCAAAGTGAAGTCAACTTTATCTACCATACGTACGCTACGTGATTGGTTCAGTGACAAAATTACTTCATCTTTATAAGATTTATAAAAATGAGTTCCCTTATGGCATACAATAGCGGGGGAATCGCGGTCTTCCTTTGTAATAATGGCATAATCATCTGATAAATCTATTCTAAAAGAAGAATAATGGGGGCATAATGATAATTTTATTCTTAATGACGGCTCTTTAGCTTGAGTAATAAGTGTTGCAATAATTGTAGCGAATAATTCAGCTCTCACCTCCTGAGTTGTCCAAGGTCTACTTTCAACTTTTTGAGATGCGGTACCACTTCGGTATATGGCATGTTTTTCACATAAATCAATATTACCTGGATCAAGGATAACAACCAATATCTCTTTTGATTGGGACTTCGCTCTCGCCTGCTTCGCCATATTTGGTAGCGTAGCTGTTCGAAAATACCTACCACACCCACCTTTATAATACCAAATTTCCGATCTAAGGAATGCAACATTGAAAAGTTCAGGTAGTTCTTTAGGATAGGCAATTTCTATTTTGGCATTGCTTTCAGCTTCAGGCTGAATCCAGAACATAAATAAACCAATCAAGAAAGTTACAGTTAAGGATGATAGCAGTCCATTAGAAATGGTAGCAAAAAAACCACCAAGATCAGCTGATTGTGTTGGGTAAAAAAACGGTAGAGCAAAATATCTCGCTAATAGTATTAACAACACCACTAAAACAAAAACTATAATAAATTTAGTTCTAGAATGTTTTTTCCTCAATAATTCATGCATAATTAAAGTCCTTTAATGGTAATTTTATATATTATGTCACTAATAATTTCAGGCTCCATTAGCTTATTACCAGTGCAGCACTCTATTAAATTCCAGCGCGTACCAAAATCAATTTTATTATATGCTAGCAACACGCTATCTAGATAACCATATGCTCTTTCATGTATGTCTTCATCCGAGTCAGTGTAACTTCTTTTTTTCTTTTTAAGTACCATTTCCTTTGAAATGTCCAAAGGAACATTTAAGAAGAATGTCAAATCAGGAATTGGCATTTTATTAAAGTTATATTCTAGATCACTAATCCAATCAATAAATTCCTTCTGTTCAGAAACTGGCAATTTAGAAGATTGATGTGCAATATTAGAATCAACATAACGGTCACAAATTACCGTAACCCCTTGGGTTAATAAACCTACAATTTCTTGCCTTTTCTCAAAGCGATCCATCGCATATAAAATTGATGCAAGCTTAGGATGCACATCATTAATCCCTCCAAATTCTCCTCTAAGAAATGCTCCTATCTCTTTTCCAAAGAAAGTATTCTCGTAGCAAGGAAAACTGAAAAGTTTTGCCGTTACACCACTTGCGTTTAGTTTATTCAGAAGCAGCTTCGATTGAGTACCTTTCCCACTGCCATCAATCCCTTCAAAGCTGATTAGTTTTCCACGCATACTACCAATTCCTTACAATATTGTTGAAAAAGTCGCCATCAATTCCTGTTTTATCGATAATATCGACTATTCTTGTATTTCTCATTTCTGGTGTCCAATAAACAGCATCTTGCAAATCAACTTCTATCGCATATATTGCACTATAGGTTTTTTCAATAACACTTTTAAGAGACCCACCATACATATTATCGTTATTATTGAACCAAAAAACATTCTTCATATCTTCAGTTTCATAACCTGCAGAAAAGACAACTTTCTCTTTATCATTTAAAAAACTAACGAAAGGGAAACCATTAGCTTTAATAAGAGCACAAATGGCGTCGTTAGAAACGAAAGAGCTTTCTTTTACAAAACGATCAAACGTCAAAAATCTTTCTTGCTCAAGTGATCGAAGTATAAGTGTTTTACCATCTGACATTATTGGTCCATCCCCTTTAATTTTATTCATAATTGAAAGCACTTCGTGAAAAGATTCCTCAATTAACTTCAGCAAAACTAATGATGAACCAGTTGGTTTCCTGTCCCCTCTCTCCCAATGACGATAGGTGTTGAGGTTAAGAGCAAAAGTTTCACAAAATTCCTCTTGAGTTAAACCGGTTTTGGCTCTCAATTGTTTAATATGAGCCGATGCCATTTCATTCGTCAGATTCTCTTTCATACATGCCCTCCACTAAATCAACATTGTAATCCATTGGATTAGTTGATGCAATGAATGTACTCAACGCGCGCTCGTATCCCCGCCACGCCTGCCCGCTTTGTGGAGTAGTTTTCATGCAGGTGCATGATAGGCCAGAAAGCCCGCCAGCATTGACGGCTCTGGCCCCTTGCGATCCTTTTTGGATCATGCGAATCCATGCACCATAGACATGCACTCTCTTCTCAAGCTCAAGTGTGCTCTGTGGGAGGGAATTTCACAGAGAACAAAACGATTAATGCTTACATTCATCCTGGCCTACCCCGTACTGATTTAACCTGTTCACCAGTTCGCTTGTCAGTTCTGACAACCACGAAATGGCAACCTCCTTATCGTCATCGCTACAATCTGAGCTGGCAACCAGCCGGGCCATAAGTTCTATCCGCTGCAGTGCAAGTGACTCCATGAACAAATCGTTCACAATCCCCTCCCAATATTACTGTTTATATATACAGTACATCATGTGTATTTAAAGCTGAAATATTTTTTTAGTCAGCTAACCCTTTGATTAACAAATAGCCTTGATTCCTTACCATCTCAGTACCACTGTCGCCATTTATCATCTTCCTGAAGACGCTGGTTTCGGTAGAAAAGACGTAGACCGGCTCCCGATGGGATACTTCCGCCACGTAGCAGTAAATCAATCTCCTGCTCGTTGCCGTCAAACCCTCTGGACTTCAACTCATATTCAAGCTGCAGGCGCAGCTGATCGTTAATTTCCTGTTTGTAACCCTTCCGCCGCTTCGGTCTTACCTGTCGCAGCCTCGCATTTAGCTCCCGTAGCTCTTTTCTGCTCATGCTATTGAAGTCCGGCAGCGGTTCCGGCTGTTCTTCACTTGGTAAACCCGACTCAAAGTAGTTCATTTTTTCCACAGGGGGACAGTTATTGCCACGAGTCCAAGGGGCGCGAACGCCCTGGTCGGCTATCGCCTCCTGAACATCAACGGCCTTACGAACCATTTTCCACTTCATCGCGTGCGTGCAGATCCGGCCCTCAACGAGCGGGGACCAAATGCCATAGATGCGGATTCCGCGATCGCCGTAGGTGCCAGGCTCGTCGTTAAGCTCGTAGGCCGTTCTGATAAGGTGATTTTTGCGGGGAACTAATACGCCGCCCTGCTTCATGATGTAGGTGGCAAAACAGCCCACATCAGCGGCGGCTAGCACGGCATCGAGTTGCGGATTTTCCAGCACCGGCGCACCGGCTTTTTTGTTACCCTGCGCTCTCGCGGCCTGCCCGGCCAGAAGACGCAACTCGCGGTATGCCTGACGCCCTGGAATACCAAAGAAACGGAACTGCTGAACACGGTGAAGTGATGCCCAAGCACTAACGTGCTCAGCGCTATCGCGCAGTGATTTGCCAGTTTCTTTGCTGATCTCTTTCGCCAGGCCGCGCCCGTCGATGTTCTTGCTGATGTATTTGGCGATGTAGCTGGTCGGAGTGCCTTTACGCTGATTGATAAGCTCAGATTTGAAGCGCGGGCCGGTATTGTTGCCTAGCTCGGCGCGATCTTCACGAATGGCAAATTTACGCAGCAGCGCAGTGAGGGTGCGACGGTCTTTTTTGCGCATGAAGCACAGCAAGTGCCAATGTACGGTGCCGTCGTGGTGCGGCTCGGCAACGCGCACGCCATACCAGCGCAGCCCGGCTTTGTGCATGGCTTTGCGGAATGCGGCGAATGTATCGACAAGATAATCACTGCTCTGCCGGACCGTTTCGCTGGTCCACTTCAGATTGGGTCTGCCGTTGTTGAGCGTGGCGTGGAAGCGTGACGGGCAGGTGATGGTATAGAACACGGCGCAGTCGCCGCGCATTTCTGCGATCAGCTCCAGTCCTTTCACACAGGCCATCATTTCATTACGACGGTGCGCAGGGTTGCTGCTGCTTGCATTCACCACGTCTTCCATGTCCAGTGTGTCGCCGTCGGCATTGACCAGCTCGTGCGACTGGAAAAACTCGAGCGATTTACGGCGCTGCTCGCGTTTGTGGATCACAGCTTCATAGCTGACATACGGGGACGCTTTCTTGTTGACCAGGCAAACAGCACGCAGCTGTTCCTCCCGCCACTCGCAGCGCATCTGCCACAGTTTGCGATACCACCAGTCTGCACACAGCATCCGCGCCAGCGAACCCGGAATAAGGTCATAGGGTACAGGCTTGCGGCGGCGTTTCTTGCGGCGCAGCTGTTCAAAGGCAGGCGGAATGACATCAAGACGCATAGCCTCTGCTGCTACTTTTTCCCATGACTGTCGGATTTGCTCAGGCTTGACGTCATCATTCACAAACAGATCGCTGCAGGCGGCATCGAGACACATGCTCATATGTGCCGCAACCAGTGTAGATAGACGTTTAACCTGGTTCTGGCTCATTTCAGGCAGAAGCAGCAGCCCCTCCAGCCCTTCATGGCTCGCCATAAACCGAAAAGAGGCAGACACCTGACTTTCACGCACGCGATCCAGTCGCTCAAGGCACGGCCTGATGGTTTCACGCAGATAGCGGGAATAAGCCTTCGTCCTTCCCAGCCCCTGGAAGAATTTAATTCTCTCCAGCAGAGGTTTGCTGACGTGAGCAGGCTCGGCGCTGACGTTTGCCAGAATGACCAGATCGGGGTTAAAACACTGCTGCTCACGGGCCATTTTGGCGCGGCTGATAAGCTGGTCCTGTTCCAGTTCACGCTGGACAGGATCACGGGATTCATTGAAGAAATAGCGTTCCCAGACCTGATCACTCAGGGCCTCGCGGCGCAGCTGTTCCTGCTCGTTGTCCGCAGTGTAGAGAGTGATCAGGTTTGAAAGCGCAGACACCGGCGCAACTTCCGCCGGGTCCAGATAGGGGTTTACTGCTTTTTTCGGGGCGTTCCATGGGAAAACCCCGGCGGCCTCAGCAGGGCCCCCTTTGTCGTTTGTTAATTCAGGCATCACTGACAGGCTCCGAAGCTCACAGCGCGCCTCGGGTGTAGTGCGTCCCTTTTAGCTCAGCGATTTCCTGGCAAGTCACGCAGCACTGCACGCCAGGGATAGCTTGTCTGCGAG
Organism: Klebsiella planticola ATCC 33531; assembly: GCF_000735435.1. Taxonomy (GTDB): domain Bacteria; phylum Pseudomonadota; class Gammaproteobacteria; order Enterobacterales; family Enterobacteriaceae; genus Klebsiella; species Klebsiella planticola. The sequence continues at coordinate 262,134 of NZ_JMPP01000055.1, forward strand.
CAGTTGGAATTGGCGCGTCACAGTCGATGCAAAGAACGCGGGCAATGCCTGGCTTTCTGGTGCGGGCGTTATGAATATGGCGTTGAAGGTTTTCTTCGACGCGCTGCTGTACGAGATCCATGGAGTCCGCCATCAGTGCCAGTCTCCGCGTGATTCAGCTTCATAACGAGCGACTTCACGGCGCAGCAGTTCTGCTGCCTCCACTCCGTTCATCCCCTCTTTCAGGATGTGGATCGCCAGTGCCTCCATGCGGATGGAAACGGCAAAGGCGCAGCTTTTACGCTCATCCAGGCGAGTCTCGTTAAACAGCTGGAACAAACCGGCATCATTCGGTCCGGTTTTGGTAGAACGGGTTTCACTATTTCGCATAATCAATTCTCCTGAATTTGGGCAAAAGAATGCCCGGCGGGTTTACGCCATTAATTTCTGTTTTGGGTTAATTCGGCATGGTTAGCCGTTTGGGAAATAAGCTCACCACTGCACGAAAATGATTCATTGCTTTAATCAACTCCCGCGTTTCGTCAGTGGTCAGCTCATTAATATTGACGCTGTGACGTTCTGCCGGAATTTTTGCCATGAAGAATATGGCGGCCAGTGCCCTCTCATTCTGTTTGTGGTTAATGTCGCGGGGATCGCGCATCTCATTAATAAACCGTTCCAGCTCCCGCTCAATATTCAGACCAAACACTTTTGCTCTCAGCTCCGCTATGTGGTTCAGCCCATTCAGGCGCTGACCGGGACTCAGTGGAACAGTCGCTGCAGGACCTTCAATAGCCATGGTTTCCCCTGTTGGATAGTAGACAGGTCGGCCAAAAGTGCATCCTGCGAGCGGCACGGATGCCAGCGCTTACCATCTTTCCCCATGATCCAGCCGTGGCCGCAGTGCATTGCCGGGCTTTGCTTAATTAGAAGAGACGCAAACGAGGGTTCATTGTTCAGCATAAACACCTCAGCTCAGACCGAACGAGGAGCCAAGGCCCGTCATGGTATCGACAACACTTGCCATTGCAGGGTTGGCCTGTAAACGCGCCTGCAGTGAAATAGCAGTTAAAGCCATCAGACGAGTAACGGAGTTGACGCTTTCAACAACCTGGCGGCGGGTGGTCGCATTTAACTGAACACCTGAAACCGCACTCGCAGCAACACGGCCGATCTCAGCGGTGGCTTTCAGTACGTACTGCGGCATTTTCTCCCGCGCGACTTCATTGGTTGGTACACATGGCAGGCAATGGATCTGCGCCAGAAAACCATCAACCAGCGTTGAGTCTTCGGTGAGATCGGTCAGCAACCAAATATCTGGCGCTGTGAGCTGGTGAGGTTGCTCCGGATTGAGCTTATTACGCAGGGTTTGAACGTTCATGCCTGCACGTTCAGCCAGCTTCGCCATATTATGGCGCAGCGCGAAAGCACGGCAGGCCTCATTGAAATGGGGATGTTTTGATATGCGATAGTCAAACATAGTCAGTTGCTCCGTGAAGTCTCAAAATGGAACTAATTGATAGTCACGTTGCAATCTGAAAGTGCATCAACTGTTAAAGCAACAATGTTAATCATTACCTTTTCACGCTTCTTATCTTTGCGCAGGCGGTGACGAGGCAACCGACCATCTGCAAGCATGTCGTTAATGGTGTCAACAGGTAGCCCAGTAAGCTCGCTATAGCGTTCAATTGTGACGTGCGGTGTGTTCAGAGTGATTGAAATATTAGGGGTCATGATGCAACATCTCCTATTGGCTTGTGGTGAGCCGTTTGTAATCGTGACAAGTCCCCAAATGGGAACAGAACTGATACTAGGATCGCATAAGAGATATGTCAACATCAAAGTACCCAAATGAGATCAAAATAAATCCCAATCAGGGTGGCAAAGCTGCGATTGAACGATTGGTAGAGGCGTATGGTTTTTCAACACGGCAAGCATTAGCAGATCACCTAGACGTCTCGAAAAGCACTTTGGCTAACAGGTATATGCGTGACACGTTCCCTGCTGATTGGATAATCCAATGCGCCCTCGAAACTGGTGTATCTCTCAATTGGTTAACCACTGGGCAGGGTCTAAAGCAAAGCTCGAAAACAGCGACTACCGAAGAACTGGCACAGTTTACTTTCACTGCTGGCAAAATGGTTGAAGATGGTTCTTGCGTTTTTGACGCATCATTTCTCCCCACCAATCTTTCATCTCCGATTGTTGTTCGTGATGGTCGTACCACATATATCTGTGATCAAAAATTCACTGAAGTGTTAGATGGGTTCTGGTTGATCAATATTGATGGAACCTATTCCGTTAGACTGATTACAAGGCTGCCGAAAGGCATGATTAAAATATCTACTGCAGAAAATAGTTTTGAGTGTGCTTTTTCAGATATAGAAGTTATTGCATGTATAAGAAGCACAACAGTTTCACATTGATTCAGTAAAAGGATTTAAAAATGGATTTGTTTCTTGTTGTAGTTTTGCTTTTAGCCATACTCTCCCCCATTTTGGCTGTCATTTTGCTCAAGAAGAGCAAACAATATAAGATCGAGATCAAGGCACTTAGTGACCGCAATGTAACTCTGTCGAATGAATTGAGTGAAAGCCAAGAACATTTAGCGAATGCTATACGAGAGCACTCAGATCTGGAGGGGAGAGCTGCTCCATTGTGGCGATATGAAGAACTGCATAGTGCGGTTCTGGATGCAGAAAAGACGATAAAAACAGCAGACTCGATTGCTAAAAGCACAGTGAATGAAGCGCAACTTAAAGCCTCCAGCATCGTTTTAGAAGCAAATAATCAAGCCCGACTCACAATAAGTAATGCTAACAACGAAGCAGTTGTAATAACTAAAGACGCTCGCGATTCTCGTTTAAAAGCCAAGGAACGATTGGACAACGCCAATAGTAGGGCAGATGAGCTAATCTCAAATGCAAATGATAATGCGATGAAAATAATCGAAGATGCTGAGACACGTGCAAAAGAAATTGCCGGGTCCGCATACGAAGCGAAAGAGTTTGCAGAAACCTACCAAGCTGTAGCCAACTCAATGAAAAATAAAATTGAAGGGTATGGTGATGAATGGATAGTTCCAAATCGAAGCGTTTTGGACGAATTGGCAGATAATTATGAATTTACAGATGCAGGGAAAGAACTGCAAAAAGCTAGAGAATTAACCAAGTCTCTTATCAAAACAAGCAAAGCGGCAAGTTGTGAGTACGTCGAACCGAACAGACGAAACACCGCAATAAAATTTGTACTAGATGCTTTTAATGGAAAGGTCGATAGCACCCTTTCAAAAATAAAACATAATAACTACGGTAAATTATCCCAAGAAATAAAAGATGCTTTTGAGCTTGTGAATTATAACGGTTCTGCCTTTAGGTCAGCCAAGATCACTGATATCTTCTTACAGGCCCGTCTCAACGAGCTTAAATGGGGAGTAGCTGTAAATGAAATTATGCTCGAAGAAAGAGAAGAGCAAAGACGAATCAAAGAGCAGTTGCGTGAAGAAGAAAAAGCGCGTCGCGAGTACGAAAAAGCGATAAAAGAAGCTGAAAAAGAAGAAAAAACCATTCAGCTGGCCATTGATAAAGCAACTAAAGAACTGATGCTCGCAGGCGAAGAACAACGTATATCCCTCGAACAGAGACTGGCTGAGCTGCAAGTTAAATATGAAGAAGCTGAATCCAAAAACCAACGGGCTATTTCGATGGCACAGCAAACTCGCTCAGGTCACGTATATGTGATCAGTAACATTGGCTCGTTTGGGGAAAACGTTTATAAGATTGGGATGACGCGCAGACTTGAACCCCTTGATCGCGTTCGTGAACTTGGTGATGCCAGCGTACCTTTTTCATTCGATGTGCATGCAATGATCTACAGTGATGATGCACCATCACTCGAAAATTATCTTCACAAAGTGTTTAACGATAAGCAAGTGAACAAAGTTAACTCACGCAAAGAGTTCTTCAATGTTGGTATAAAAGACATCAAATCTACGATTCAAGAAATGAGTATTGATGCGCATTGGACGATGTTTGCAGAGGCTAAAGAGTATCGTGAGTCACTAGCCATAACTGAAAAAATCCTTACTGATAAAATCCCCGAAGATGAACTGATCGTTGCTTAGCTAAGGAGAGTTTGTAATGAAATTTAAAGCTAATTCCATTAGAACATTAGATCGTTTTTTGAAATGTTGTGGTGGTCAAGAAAATATAACATTAGGTATCAAATTAGATGATTTAGGACCTGAAAAGCTAGTTGAAATTGGTTTTGGCATTTCGCCAGAAGAAGGCCTATCGATAATACCAAGTGTTATTGGTAAGTTTACTAGTTTCAATGCTAATGGAAAGGAAATCCTACGACCTGATTTGCCAAAAGAACAATACAGCGTTTCATATACAAGCACTACATACGACTGGCATAGAAATCCTCATTATGGGATGCGCACACGAACAGCTATGCGGATAGCAAGAGAACATATTCCAGCTCCTGCTATAATGATCTCTGTTGCTAAAACAAAAAATGGGACATACATAACTTCACCTTTACTAAATTTGTCCGAAGAAAATTCAGAGTTAAACATCCACATTATAAACTTAATGCTCGAATGTTTCGATGAGATAGAAATTTTAGATACAGAAAAAGAACCATTAATAACAACAAAATTCAAAAAAGTGTTATGGACTGTATTACCTAAAGGGAAATATCCATGGGACGAAATTTCGAAAATAATAGCTTCTAACACCCAAAAAACTTCAGCATCAGATAGCGATAGAGAGGTCATTGAATCCAGACTCAAGTTAATCAATGTCTACAAACCTGATTTCATTGCTACTGGTCATGCGGGATTCAACGGATATTTTATCTTTGGTTTTGAAAGTAAAAGTATATACGTACTTGAAAGCATTTTTCTTGATAACGCAACTTACATTTTCAAAAAAGATTGGGAAATATTATCTCAATTAACTAAAGCAGAGATCATTAATGGTGACCTTGAATATGAGCGTATCGTTCATAATAAAGTTTGGAAACGAGCAATAGGTGACCGCTTATCAAAGGCCTTAAGAACTTAAGTAGATGATGTTTGAATTTATGAAATTCATACATTGACCACTGTTCAAACATACAGTTAAATTTAGCCCTCAAACATGAGGGCTTTTTTATGGCAGTACGAAAACTCGACACAGGTAAATGGATATGCGAATGCTACCCCGCAGGGCGCAGCGGGCGGCGTGTGCGTAAACAGTTCGCCACCAAAGGTGAAGCATTGGCTTTTGAACGCCACACTATGGATGAGACGGAGGCGAAACCCTGGCTAGGTGAATCGGTAGACCGTCGGACGTTGAAAGACATCGTTGAACTCTGGTTCAAACTGCACGGCAAATCCCTTACCGCTGGCGAGCATGTTTACGACAAGCTACTCTTGATGGTCGATGCCCTCGGAAATCCTCTCGCTACAGATCTCAGTTCCAAATTGTTCGCGCATTACCGTGATAAACGCCTAACGGGTGAAATTTACTTTAGCGACAAGTGGAAAAAAGGTGCCAGCCCGGTAACTATCAACCTTGAGCAAAGCTATCTTAGCGGCGTTTTTAGCGAACTGGCCCGACTAGGTGAATGGACAGCGCCGAACCCGCTGGAAAACATGCGCAAATTCACCATCGCAGAAAAGGAGATGGCCTGGCTGACGCATGAACAAATAACTGAGCTTTTGTACGACTGCAACCGCCAAAGTCCTCTGCTCGCACTGGTCGTTAAAATCTGTCTGAGCACCGGAGCACGCTGGCGCGAAGCAGTGAATCTCACCCGCTCTCAAGTCACAAAATATCGAATCACTTTCGTCAGGACCAAAGGCAAAAAGAACCGTAGCATTCCGATCAGCAAAGAGCTGTATGAGGAAATCATTGCCCTTGACGGCTTCAGGTTCTTTACCGACGGCTATTTCCAGTTTTTATCTGTTATGGATAAGACCTCTATCGTGCTGCCACGCGGGCAGCTTACCCACGTTCTGCGCCACACATTCGCTGCTCATTTTATGATGTCAGGTGGAAACATCCTCGCCTTGCAGAAAATCCTAGGTCATCACGACATTAAAATGACTATGCGCTATGCTCATCTGGCACCAGATCATCTTGAAACTGCCCTGCGCTTCAACCCGTTGGCTACGCTGCCAAATGGCGACAAAGTGGCGGCAGCGGTTGGCAATGCCCCGTAGTCGTCACTTCTCACCACTAAACTAACTTATTGATTATTATGCAACTCGTTGTTTTAATTAACCCGTTTACATAAATGGGTTTTTTGTTGCCTGAGTTTTATCATCTTTAAAATTATTCAGTGACAACCGCCGGGTGCTGCCATTGGCGATAGCACGGCGACCACCGCCACATCAGCCGGGCATCCTCCCGGGACCGTGCTCCTCACCCCACCATTTCTGCTGTGCCGGGCCTCACGAATGCGTTGCCCTCCCCTTAACCACCAGGTGATGTACACTGGTACGCCGGGTGAAGCGCCAGAGTTGCACGCGTCATCAGCCAGGAACAGGGCGATCCGTTCGCGACTCCTCCCGCTTGCCCCACAGGTCAAATCATACCAATAAGGAATGTTTACCACAGGAGATGTTGATGCCCGCTTTCCCCTCTGACTTTACGATGTTTGTTTCTGAGTTCTCCGGCGCACCGCTGAGCACGACTGTCGCTGCCCTGACCGTTCTCGCCTTTCTGTTCCAGCCAGTGCGAAAAGCAGTCAATGGGATATTCAAATATAAAAAAGGCCACAGCATCGTGTTAAAGAATGCAGGGGTGCCCCCCTTCATTTTGAACTTCTTTGCCATCTCCATCCCATTGAAAAAACTGCCCTCGACAGGCAGGCCCGAGAAATTAATCACCCTCTTGTTCTCAGCTATTTTTGGATGGTCTTTGTGGTATTTTGTCCCACCGCTTATACAAACGATTACCGCCCCGCCAGACACGGCACTGTTGATTTGGAAAAAGTCAGGCGATCGCTTTTATGTTTCTAAAACAACCGCAACGGAGGCCACGGTGCTGGCGGCACCTCGATGGACCGTCTCAGCAAACGACTGTCAAGCCAATACAGCCCCGCCGAAAAATACCGCCAGCGTCCTGGACCGCGAATACCGTCATGATCTTTGCCGCTTGCTGACAACAGCCGAAGGCAAGGAGTATTTAGAAGAATCAATAAAAAACTTCAATAAAGAAATAATGATCACTTACTCATTCATTTTTATTATTGAATTTATGCTGCTATGGCTGATGTCGGGATTCTGGTTAATGATTCACTACACCAATAAAGTCAGGCGCTTTATTTTGCTTGAACAACAAAAAGCGATTCATTGCGTCCAGGGCAACTTCGCACCGACAGGTATTTACGCCATCTATCAGGAGCTGGCGGAGAGGGACGCTCGCAGGCCCCGGCGGTAACGGCATTCTCCGTCGCATTGGCATCCTCCCGGTTATTGCGCATACTTTGACGAGTTCAGTCCGGTGAGAGGGAAAGGCGATGCTGGTAAAAGATAAAGTTGCCGCCATCTTCGGCGGCAGCGGTGCGATAGGCTCCGCCGTGGCGCATGCTATGGCGCGCGAGGGGGCGCGAGTCTACCTCGGCGCGCGTGATCGGCAGAAGCTGGATCGGGTGGCGGGCGAAATTCGGGCGGCGGGCGGCAGGGCCGAAACCTTTATCGTTGATCTCCTCGACGAACGATCGACCGCCGATCGGATAGCGCAGCTGACGCAGCAGAGCGACGGGCTCGACATCGTCGTCAATGCCACCGGCTTCGTCCATAATCAGGGCAAGGAAATCACGACGCTATCCCTCGCCGAGTTTATGCAGGGCATCACCCCGTTCCTGGCGGCCCAGTTCAACCTGGCGAAAGCCGTTACCCCCTATATGGGCGGCGCTCGCCCGGGCGCCATTATCACCGTCGTTGCTCCGGCGGCAACAATGGCCATGCCGGGCCACCTGGGCCATATCGTCGGCTGTGCGGGTAGCGAAGCTTTTATCAAAGCGCTCGCCAGCGAACTGGGGCCGAAGAATATCCGCGTCCTCGGAGTACGCTCGCACGCCATTACCGGCGCGGTGGAGGCCGGCTCTTACACTGCGGAAGTCTTTGCTGCAAAAGCGCAGGCGATGGGATTAACGGTCGAACAGTGGGTTGGCGGCGCAGCACACAGCACTATGCTCAAACGCTTGCCGACGCTGACGCAGGTGGCCGATGTCATCACCTTTCTGGCATCCGATCGTGCCGACGCCATGACGGCAACGGTGGTTAATATGACGGCCGGCGCCACGACCGGCGGATAATCCTCAGGCAGGGCAATATCTCTGCGCGCAGCGCTTTAGCGGGCTACTCCCCCTCTCCGGCCAGGCGTCCGACCATCAGGCGGATAGCCTGCTTTGAGAGCGGCGCGCTATCGGTGACAAAATGCAGGGTCATTCCCTCGATAAACGCATCCAGCCCGCGAGCCGTAGCCGGCTCAAACCACTGCTCCAGCGTTTGCTGACTGCGCCGCATCCAGTGCTGCATCACCGCCTTCAGCGCCGGCTGGCTGCTGCAAAACGCATACAGCTGATACATCAACTCCATATTTCGCGCGGTCGTCACCTGGGCGCTGAAGATCAGCTCGGCAATCGCATCGCAGGCCTCTTCACGGCTGCTGACCGAGGTAAAAAACTGCTGGTACTGTACGGACATATCGCGGGTAAAAATGCGAAACGCCTCTTCTATCAACGCTTCAATACCGCTGAAATAGTAGGTCAGCGAGCCTAGCGGAACCTCCGCGCAGCTGGCAATTTTACGATGGGTGACCGCGTGAATCCCGTGGGTGGCAATGGTATCCAGCGTGGCCTGTAAAATGCGCTCCCGGCGCTGCGGATCGTTCGGTCGACGGGCCATATCTTTCCTCTTAGTCGCTGTCATGCGCATGCTATCGGCAGCAATGTCGCGCTCCCAGGCGCCCGGTTCTTGTCCGAATACGCATTCTGAAGAATATGTACAAATGTACACAGTCTTGCTACTGTTGTCTCCATCTTCTCATTCACAGGCGTTTACGGATGACAGCGCAAACCTCCCGCCGGGCCTTACAGCTCCGACTCTGGGCCCTCTTCATGTTCTTCTTTATCCCTGGATTGCTGATGGCCTCATGGGCTACCCGTACTCCGGCGATCCGTGACCTGCTGACGCTGTCAACGGCGGAAATGGGCATCGTTTTATTTGGCCTGTCGATTGGTTCGATGAGCGGGATTCTCTGCTCGGCGTGGCTGGTCAAACGTTTTGGCACCCGCAAGGTGATTCGCACCACCATGTCGTGCGCCGTGGTCGGCATGATAGTGCTCAGCGTGGCGCTGTGGCTCACCTCGGCGGTCCTGTTTGCCATCGGGCTGGCCATTTTCGGCGCCAGCTTCGGTTCGGCGGAGGTGGCTATTAACGTCGAAGGCGCCGCCGTCGAGCGCGAAATGAATAAAACCGTCCTGCCGATGATGCATGGATTTTACAGCTTCGGTACGCTGTTCGGCGCCGGCGTGGGGATGGCGGTGACCGGTTTTGGTCTGCCCGCCGCACCGCATATTCTGCTGGCTGCGCTGGTGGCGATTGCCCCGATCGCCATTGCGATTCGCGCCATCCCGGACGGGACCGGAAAAAATGCGGCAGAAAGCGCGCATCATGAAGAAAAAGGTCTGCCGGTATGGCGTGATGTTCAGCTGTTGCTGATTGGCGTCGTGGTGCTGGCGATGGCCTTTGCTGAAGGGTCTGCCAACGACTGGCTGCCGCTGCTGATGGTGGATGGTCACGGCTTCAGCCCCACCTCTGGCTCCTTGATTTACGCCGGCTTCACCCTCGGGATGACAATCGGTCGCTTTACCGGCGGCTGGTTTATCGATCGCTACAGCCGGGTCACGGTAGTACGCGCCAGCGCCCTTATGGGCGCGCTGGGCATCGGCCTGATCATCTTCGTCGACAACCCGTGGGTGGCCGGCGTCTCGGTACTGCTGTGGGGCCTTGGCGCATCGCTCGGTTTCCCGCTGACCATTTCCGCCGCCAGCGACACCGGCCCCGATGCACCGAAGCGCGTCAGCGTGGTGGCGATAACCGGCTATCTTGCCTTCCTGGTCGGGCCGCCGCTGCTGGGCTTCCTTGGCGAACACTTCGGCCTGCGCAGCGCCATGATGGTGGTGCTGGGTCTGGTCATGGTAGCGGCGTTGGTCGCCAGAGCGGTGGCAAAACCACACAATGAACCTGTCATGGAGAACAGTTAATGAGCATCAAACTGATTGCGGTAGACATGGATGGCACCTTTTTAAGCGATGCCAAAACCTACAATCGACCGCGTTTCCTGAACCAGTATCAGCGTATGCGCGAACAGAATATTCGCTTTGTCGTCGCCAGCGGCAACCAGTATTACCAGCTGATTTCATTTTTCCCGGACATCGCCCACGAGATAGCCTTTGTTGCTGAAAACGGCGGCTGGGTGGTCAGCGCTGGCGATGACGTTTTTAACTGTCAGTTGCCAAAAGATCATTTCCACACCGTCATCGACTATCTGCAGACGCTGTCCGATATTGAAATTATCGCCTGCGGTAAACGCAGCGCGTATACCCTGAATAGCTATAACGATGAGTTAAAGACGGTCGCCGCGAAATATTACCATCGCCTGCAGTTGGTGGATGACTTCAACCATATCGATGACGTGATACTGAAATTCGGCCTCAACGTGCCTGACCAGCTGATTCCACAAATCCAGCCGCAGCTACACGCGGCGTTGGGCGATATGGTGACCGCCGTGGCAACCGGCTACGGCAGCATCGATCTGATTATTCCCGGCGTGCACAAAGCCAACGGTCTGCGTATTTTGCAACAGCGCTGGGGCATTGATAATCATGAAGTCGTCGCTTTTGGCGACAGCGGAAACGATATTGAAATGCTGCAACATGCCGGATTTGGCTTTGCGATGGCCAACGCGGCAGCACCGGTGAAAGCCGTCGCCGGCTTCGATGCGCCGCATAACAATGAAGAAGGTGTGCTGCACATCATCGACAAAGTGCTGAATCGCGAAGCGCCGTTCGCCTGATCGTTGTCCGGGTGCGGCAGCCGTGCCCCACCCGGAACGCTTCGCCGCTAAGCCTGCGGGTCGTTGGAATTGCCGACGCTCTTGTCTTTGAGGAAATAGACAATCATCGCCAGCCACATCACGCCGCTGAGCAAGTTAAACAGGCTGAATACCCCGCTACCACCCAGCTCATAGGCATGCTTACTGACCTCTATGCCGACGGTAAATATCAGCATCTGCAGCATCCCCATCGCGGCCGAAACCGTGCCTTTACTCATGTCACTGGCAAACAGCGTCAGGCGGACTAACCCGGCGTTCGCCAGACCAATCCCGAAGGCGTAGACGCTCAGCCCGGCGGTCATCCACAAATAAGCATGGGTCGATACCACCGTCGCCACCGCAGAGAGCAGCAGCCCGAACATAATCGGCCAGCCGCCGAGAATAATCAGCGAGCGCACCGTCCGCCGCGAGGTCAGTCGCGCCAGCACCAGGTTACCGGCAATCAGCGCGCCGAAAATCGGCACCTGCAGCAGGCCATACTCATAGCTGGTGGCCTTTTCGCCACTGATGATAATCACCGGCGACTGGGCAATCCACGCCAGCAGCGGCAGGCTGACAAAACCGGTCGCCAGCGCGCCGGCGACGAAGCGCAGATTCTTCAGCACCAGGCCATAATCGCGGCCCAGCTCTTTCATCGACAGCTTCTCGCCCATCCGCGTCGCGGTTTCCGGCATCGCGCGCTGCAGGCCCACAAAGGCAATAGCGGCCAGCACGGCAAACAGCACGAACATCATTTCCCACGGCAGGATGTGGACCCAGGCCGCCCCCACCAGCGGCCCCAGCAGCGGGGCAATCAGCGCAACGTTCGCCATCAGGGCGGTGATTTTGATGCACATCGCCTCCTCAAACGACTCCTGAATGGCGGCATATCCCACCGCGCCGATGAAGCACAGACTAATCCCCTGCAAAAAGCGCAGCAGCGTGAACTGCTCAATCGTCTGCGCCAGCAGCGTGGCCAGACAGGTGACGATAAACCACACCACCCCGGTGAGCATCACCGGTCGACGGCCGATACGATCCGACAGCGGCCCCAGCAGCCACTGCAAAAACATACCGCCGGCGAGATAGGCGGTCATCGAGGTCGGTACCCATTCATTACCGACCTGAAACTCTTCCACCACCGAGAGCATTCCCGGCTGGATCATGTCGTTGCCGATATAAGTGGAAAATTCGTATAACACCAGGCAGAGCGGGAAAAGAAGCGCCTGCCGTCCGAGGCGTTTGCCTGAAAGCGAATAGTTCTGCATGCAATCTCTTAGTTAAACAAAAATCGCGCAAAGTTTAATGAAAGTCTTGCGGAGGAGATAGTGAATTGTGAGTGACAATTAAAAATAGCGCAATCCGCCCTCAGCCGGCGGATATCGCCGCCATTTTAATTAAATCTGTCTATATTTCGTTTATATTTCAATTAGGTTACAGGCGATATACTCATCCTCTGCGGCATATTCACCACCACATGCCGCGCCACGGCTTCTTAACAAGCTGATAATTAAGACAATACTGCTTTACCTTATCGCCACCGTTTTTTAAGGTGGGCGGCTGATTGCTATCGGATACCAAGAGCCTGAATCTATGCTGGAAAATATCAACGACGCGCTGTTTGCCTTCATCAACGCCACCCCTGCCTCGCCCTCATGGGTCATCGCACTGGCAACATTCATTGCCAAAGACGTGATTCTGATTGTGCCTCTGCTGGCCGCGGCGCTGTGGCTCTGGGGACCAAACCAGCGGCAGCTGGTGTTTAAAGTACTCCTGGCGCTGGCGATTAGCCTGAGTCTGTCATGGATTTTTGGCCTGCTCTTCCCCCATGAGCGGCCGTTTGCCGCAGGCATCGGCTATCAGTTCCTGCATCACGCGCCGAATAACTCCTTCCCCAGCAATCACGGCACCATCAGCTTTACCTTTGCGCTGGCTTTCTTGTTCTGGCATCGCCTGTGGTCCGGGATCGCGCTGCTGGCAACTGCCGTGGCGATCGCCTGGTCCCGCGTCTATCTTGGCGTTCACTGGCCGCTGGATATGCTGGGCGGCCTGCTGACCGGGATGTGCGGCTGCCTGGCCGCCGGATTACTGTGGCAGGCCGGCGGTCAACCGCTGTATCAATACCTGCAGCAGCTGTATCGGGTTTGCTTTTCCCTGCCGATTCGCAAAGGCTGGGTGCGTGACTAACCCTCTTCCGGCAGGTAAAATTGCCCACTGACGCCCTGCCAATGCAGGGCGATTTCAGCGTAGAGGGAATATGGAAACACGTCGTGATGAACGTATCAGCCAGCTCATTCAGGCGCTCAAGCGCAGCGATAAGCTTCATTTAAAAGAGGCCGCCGCGCTCCTTGGCGTATCAGAAATGACCATTCGTCGCGACCTGAACGGCCATAATGGCCCGGTGGTGTTGTTAGGCGGCTATATCGTTCTCGAACCGCGCAGCGCAACCCATTACCTGCTCAGCGACCAGAAAACCCGTCTGGTGGATGAAAAACGCCGTGCCGCTCGTCACGCTGCCGCGCTGCTTGAAGCCCATCAGATGGCTTTTTTCGACTGTGGGACAACCACGCCCTGGATCATTGACGCGATCGATAACGCCCTGCCCTTTACCGGCGTCTGCTATTCGCTGAACACCTTTCTGGCGCTGCAGGAAAAACCCCAGTGTCGGGCCATTCTCTGCGGCGGCGAGTTCCATGCCAGCAATGCCATTTTTAAACCGCTCAGTCTGCAGGATACGCTCAGCCATCTGTGCCCGGACATCGCCTTTTATTCAGCGGCCGGCATCGACTGTGCGCAGGGCGCCACCTGCTATAACCTCGAGGAGCTGCCGGTTAAACACTGGGCGATGAGCAGCGCGCGCTATCACGTGCTGGTTGTCGATCACAGTAAATTTGGCAAAGTCAGACCGGCGCGGATGGGCGATTTATCGCGTTTTGATGTGATTGCCAGCGATGTCTGTCCGGATGAGGATCTGCTTGCGCTGGCGAAAGAAAAGCAGATTTCACTGCTCTACTGACCGCGCCCCGCAGGGCGCGGCCTGTCGGTTAAGAGAACCAGCTACCGAACCAGCCGTGCAGTTTCATCAGCACGAAGTCCATCATCCGGCTAAAGAAACCGCCTTCATTGACCGCTTCCATGACGATAAGCGGGCGCTGCTCGATGGTTTTATCATTGAGCTTAAAGTCGATGGTGCCGACCACCTGTCCTTTGCTAAGCGGCGCCGTCAGCTGCGTATCCGTCAGGGTATAGCTGGCTTTCAGGTTTTTCAGCTGCCCGCGCGGCAGGGTAATCGAACCGGCTTCGCCGGCCCCGAGTTTGGCTTCGTTGCTGTCGCCAAACCAGACGCGCTGGGTGATAAAGGTGGCATCCGGCTTAATCGGCGTCACGGTCTCATAGAAACGGAAGCCCCAGGTCAGCAGCTTTTCGGATTCATTAAAACGAATACGGTCGGTCTTGGTACCGAGCACCACGGCAATCAGACGCATGTCTCCCTGGGTAGCCGAGGAGACCAGGTTGTAGCCAGCGCCGGCGGTGGTCCCTGTTTTGACGCCATCCGCGTTCAGGTTTGAGCTCCACAGCAGGCGGTTACGGTTCGGCTGACGAATCTTATTGAAGGTGAACTCTTTCTCTTTATGAATGGCGTACTCTTCAGGGACGTCATGAATCATCGCTTTGGTCAGCAGCGCCATGTCACGCGCGGTACTAAACTGGCCTGGCGCATCCAGGCCGTGCACGGTCATAAAGGTGGTATTGGTCAGCCCCATTTTTTGCGCATAGCCGTTCATCAGGCTGACGAATGCATCCTGGCTCCCCGCCACGTAGTCGGCGATCGCGATACTGGCATCGTTGCCGGACTGGATAATCACGCCTTTATTCAGGTCTTCGACCGAAACCTGCATCCCCGGTTTAAGGAACATCACCGATGACCCGCGCAGCGCCGGGTTACCGGTAGCCCAGGCATCGCGACCGACGGTGACCATATCGGTGGACTTAATCTTGCCCGCCTTCAGCGCCTGCCCGACGACATAGCTGGTCATGATCTTGGTCAGACTTGCCGGGTCGAGTTTTTCATCGGCGTTGCCCTCGCTCAGCACTTTACCGCTGGCGTAATCCATCAGGATCCAGGCTCGGGCATCGATCGATGGGGCATCGGGGAGTTGTTCCGCAGCCTGCACCGCAGGTGCCACAAGAACGAGAAGAGCGCAGCCTGCCACGAGGCCGCGAAGGGAAAAAGCGTCATGCGTCATAAGAGCCACCCAAGTATCCTTTCCAAACAAAATATGCCGCAGCACTCTATCGGCGCAACAGCAGCCGGTGAGTAAAGCGTACAAATGACCTTAAAGAAACAGCGAGTTGGTAAAGTTTTTAAAGTTTACGCAATAACCTCGCCCCCTGCTGAAAACAGAGCAATTTTTTTGATCATGATTGCCTAAATATTATCTTTATTCCAACATGATTGCTCACCATGCTGCAACGGCGGCTCAATAACAGGCAGGAACCAATATGATTACGCTATGGGGCAGAAATAACTCGACGAATGTGAAGAAAGTACGCTGGGTGCTGGCGGAGCTGGGTCTTCCCTATCAGCATATTATGGCAGGGCTGGAGTTTGGCTTAAATCATGACCCGGAGTATCTGGCGATGAACCCGAATGGTCTGGTGCCGCTGTTGAAAGATGATGCCAGTGATCTCGTCCTTTGGGAATCGAATGCCATTATTCGCTATCTGGCCGCCGAGTATGGCCAGGATCGTTTATGGGTCACATCGCCGCGCAAACGCGCGCAGAGCGATAAATGGATGGACTGGGCAAACGGTTCGCTGTCTCCCGCCCACCGTCCGGTATTAATGGGGCTGGTCAGAACGCCGGCGGATAAGCGCGACCCGGCGTCCATCGCCGCCGGTATTGCCGCCTGTGAAGCGCTTTTGGCGATTCTTGATGATGAGCTGGCAACCTCTCCCTGGCTATCCGGAGAGGCCTTTGGCCTTGGCGACATCGCCGTGGCACCGTTCGTTTATAACCTGATGACGATTGTTGACAACTGGCAGCCGCGCCCGCACCTGCAGCGTTGGTACCAGCAGCTTAACCAACGCCAGGCGTGGCGCGATGTGGTGATGATTCCGGTCACCTGATGCTAGTCGGCCGGACTGACCTTCAGCAGTTCGCCGTTGGACTCGTCGGTTAACACATACAGATAGCCGTCGGGTCCGACGCGCACATCGCGGATCCGCTTGCCGCGCTCGCCCAGAATGCGCGCCTCTTCGCTCACCTTATCGCCATCCACCTTCAGAACAATCAGCGACTGGTCCTTCAGCGCCCCGATAAACAGCTTGTGCTGCCACTGCGGGAAGGTCGGCGCTGCGTAGAAAGCCATCCCGCTTACCGCCGGAGACCGCTTCCAGACGAAAAGCGGCGCTTCAGTTCCGGCGACCGCCGTGCCCTGCGCTTCGGGAATCGCCAGACCGCTGTAGTTGACGCCATGGGTCGCCAGCGGCCAGCCGTAGTTCTTGCCCTTCTGCGGAATATTGATCTCGTCGCCGCCGCGCGGCCCGTGTTCGTTGAGCCACAGCGTATCGGTCCACGGATTCATCGCCATTCCCTGCGGATTGCGGATGCCATAAGACCAGATCTCCGGCCTCGCCCCCGCGCGATGAACAAAAGGATTATCGGCAGGCACTTTGCCGTCCTGGGTCAGACGCACCACTTTTCCCTGCAGTTTATCCAGATCCTGCGCCGTGGGACGTTGGTTATTTTCGCCCAGGCCAATGAATAAATATCCTTTGCCATCAAAAACCAGGCGCCCGCCGAAATGGTTGCCGGTGGAGAGCTTCGGCTGTTGGCGGAAGACTACCTGAAAATGTTCCAGCTGCTGAAGGTTGTCGCTCAGGCGGCCATAACCTACGGCGGTACCGGCTTTGCCGTCATCGCCGACTTCAGCAAAACTCAGCCAGACCCGGCGGGAGTGGGCGAAATCCGGCGCCAGCGCCACGTCAAGCAATCCTCCCTGGCCGCTGGCCCAGACCGGCGGGACGCCGGTTATCGCGGCCGAAAGACCTTCCCCCTGCCGCCAGCGCTTCAGTTCGCCCGAACGCAGGGTAATCAGGATTCCCTGGTCATCGGGCAGAAAGGCCAGCGCCCACGGATGGGCAAGCTGATTTTGCAATACCTCAACGCGCACCTTCCCGGCGAGGGTCACGGCAGGAAATAACAGGGTGGCGAGCATCAGCGAAATGGCAACCTGGCGCATAGCATTCTCCTTTCATCGGCAATACTTTCGGCAATGCGCTAAGGGTAGCCAGCGGGGAACATCAGGAGGGGATTTTTACATAACATTAAGCAGGGGGAGCTCGCCTCCCCCTGAATTCAGACGTGGGTCACTGACGCCTGTTTATTCAGTTTATGAATATTCATCGTCAGCTCTGCCAGACAGCGTTCTAGCGTCTCTACGTTAACCGCAATATACGACGGGCAATCATGATGCCCGCTCATCAGGCAAACCGCCGCAGACGCGATGGCTCCACCTGCAAGACGGAGAGCGTCCTTTTCTTCCGGTGCAAGAACGTGCTGCAACTGCAGCCCGTACTCACGCATTTCACCACACAGTTCGAACAAGTTATCACGCAGATGCTCATTTTCGCTGACTGACATATAGCCTTTCGCTTTGCGTAACTGCAAATAAGCGTCGAGATCAATATTGGCATTAATCAGCTTATTCAGAAGGTTACGATACAGTCTGTCAACGCTCATCATGGTTCCTCCTCTGTCATCCATTACCATTATTAGAATATGGTTATTTTTCGTACAAAAGGATGCGCGAGGTCAATAATTTCTGGTTAATTAACATCATTTACAATGTTACATTTATGTTCAAACTCGCGACCGCCCATCTCTTTCAGGCCCCATGAAAAAAACCAAAGAAAATGTTATACGCTCTCACAAAATAACCCATCGACACGAACGTGTGAATATCGATAAATAACTCTTTTTTGCCGCTAAGATCACAAATAACCATCATTTCAATTGATCAAAATTTCCAGCGGGTGTCATATCAGCGACATTAATGTAATACGTATAACATTTAATAAAAACACAATCTGCGGCCATTGCCCGCAGCACTAACTCCGATCCGCCTGAAGGAACTGAAATGATTACGCCCGGCAAAAGAAACTACATATTGTTGAGTCTTTTCGATTTCCTCTATCTATTCGCCTGGTCATCCACCATGGCGTTCTTTGTCATCTGGACGACTCAGCATCTCGGCATCAGCGCCACCAAAACCGGTCTGCTGTACTCCGTCAACGCCTTTATTGCGCTGTTGATGCAGCCCTTTTTTGGCTTCATTGCCGATAAATTTGGCCTGAAAAAACGGCTTATCTGGATCCTGCTGGCCATGCTGCTGCCGGTCGGCCCGTTCTTTATTTATCTCTATGCCCCGCTGCTGGTCCACAGCTTCTGGCTGGGGGCCTTGTTGGGCGGTATCTACCTGGGGATGATTTTTAACTCCGGCTGCGGAGTGATCGATTCGTATATCGACAAAATTTCGCGTCGCTATCACTTTGAGTATGGTCGGGTGCGGATGTGGGGCTCGTTAGGTTGGGCCGCCGCCGCGTGGATTGTGGGAAAATACATCGACAGCAACCCCAATCTTGCCTTCTGGCTGGCCAGTATTGCCATTGTGATTGCCGCCTTCTGCTTCATGCTGACTAAAATTGAACTCACCGAAGCCGAGATGGAAAAAACCAGCGCGCTGAAGGTCTCCCATGCGCTGGAGCTGGCAAAAAACGGGCAGTTCTGGATGCTGCTGATCTTTACCTTATTCGTTACGCAGATTTATGACACCTACGATCAGCAGTTTGCGCAGTACTTCTCATTGCAGTTCCCTACTCCGGAAGAAGGCAACCGCTGGTACGGAATTCTGGCCTCCATCCAGGTCTGCGGTGAAACGCTCTTTCTGTGCCTGATGCCGTGGTTTGTTAACCGTACCGGGGCCAAGTGGGCGCTGATTATTGCCGGATTGATTATGTCGGTACGCATCGTGGGTTCCGCCATCCCGCTTGGTCCGGTGTGGATTGGCGCGGTGAAAATGATGCACGCGCTGGAAAAACCACTCATCCTGGTTTCAGTATTTAAATTCATCGCCGCCAACTTCGACCATAAGTTGTCATCAACGGTCTATTTGCTGGTGCTGTTTGTAGCCTCCATCGCCACTGCGATTTACTCGCCGCTGGCCGGCTACCTGTATGACACCATCGGTTTCGCGCATACTTATTATATTCTCGGCGGCATCGCCGGGCTCTTCACCCTGATATCGATTTTCACCCTCCGCGATAAGCGAGAACCCACCGCCCCTGGCGCGGCACCGGCAGGAGGCGTCGCGCAGCCATAACGAACCAGCCGCCCGGGAGGATCTCCCGGGCTTTTTCATCATCTGTCACACCGTGGCTATACTCTTTTTCATAAAGATCTGTAAAATTCCTACCCTGACCATTCCAATAATCGAACACTTTTTAAACTATGAGCAATGTAACGCATCAGCCGAAGATCGGCTTTGTCTCTCTGGGCTGCCCGAAAAACCTCGTGGACTCAGAACGCATCCTGACCGAACTGCGTACCGAAGGTTATGACGTGGTCCCCACCTACGACAATGCCGATATGGTTATCGTCAACACCTGCGGCTTTATCGACAGCGCCGTTCAGGAGTCTCTGGAAGCCATTGGCGAAGCGTTAAAAGAAAATGGCAAAGTGATTGTGACCGGCTGCCTGGGCGCGAAAGAAGACCAGATTCGCGAAGTGCATCCGAAAGTACTGGAGATAACCGGGCCGCACAGCTATGAACAGGTTCTGCAACATGTCCACCACTATACGCCGAAGCCTAAACACAACCCGTTCCTGAGCCTGGTGCCGGAACAGGGCGTGAAGCTCACGCCGCGTCATTACGCCTACCTGAAAATTTCCGAAGGCTGTAACCATCGCTGCACCTTCTGCATTATCCCGTCGATGCGTGGCGATCTCGTCAGCCGCCCAATTGGTGAAGTGCTGTCCGAGGCCAAACGTCTGGCCGATGCCGGCGTCAAAGAGCTGCTGGTCATCTCTCAGGATACCTCCGCCTACGGTGTCGATGTGAAGCACCGTACCGGCTTCCACGACGGCGCGCCGGTTAAAACCAGCATGGTCAGCCTGTGCGAAGAGCTGGCTAAACTGGGTATCTGGGTCCGTCTGCACTACGTCTACCCGTACCCGCACGTCGATGACGTCATTCCACTGATGGCGGAAGGTAAAATTCTGCCGTATCTGGATATCCCGCTGCAGCATGCCAGCCCGCGCATTCTGAAACTGATGAAACGCCCGGGTTCTGCCGACCGTCAGCTGGCGCGCATTAAGCAGTGGCGTGAAATCTGCCCTGACCTGACCCTGCGTTCGACCTTCATCGTTGGCTTCCCGGGCGAAACGGAAGAAGATTTCCAGATGCTGCTCGACTTCCTGAAAGAGGCTCGCCTTGACCGCGTTGGCTGCTTTAAGTACAGCCCGGTCGAAGGGGCGACCGCTAACGAGCTGGCGGATCAGGTGCCTGAAGAGGTGAAAGAAGAGCGCTGGAACCGCTTTATGCAGCTGCAGCAGCAGATCTCCGCCGAACGCCTGCAGGAGAAGGTCGGCCGCGAGATCACGGTGCTGATCGATGAAGTGGACGAAGAAGGCGCCATTGGCCGCAGTATGGCCGATGCTCCGGAAATCGACGGTGCGGTCTACCTGAACGGCGAAACGAAGGTCAAACCTGGCGACGTAGTCCGTGTGAAAGTCGAACACGCCGACGAATACGATCTGTGGGGCAGCCGGGTTTAATTCCACCCTCTGATCGTATCCCGGACGGCGGCGCTAACGCGCCTTAATCCGGGCGACAAAACCGCACTAATCCGTAGCCCCGGCAAACGACAGCGCCACCGGGGAATAGCACGTTATCCCTTTAGCTTCGGATCCAGCGCATCACGCAGACCGTCTCCCAGCAGGTTAAACGCCAGCACCGTCAGGAAAATCGCAATCGCCGGGAACAGCGCCACGTGCGGCGCCATCACCATATCCGCCCGCGCTTCATTGAGCATTGCTCCCCATTCCGGAGTCGGCGGCTGCGCCCCGAGCCCCAGGAAAGAGAGACTGGCGGCGGAGATAATCGACACCCCGATACGCATGGTGAAATAGACCACGATCGACGATACCGTACCGGGCAAAATATGACTGAACAGGATCGTCATATCGCTGGCGCCGATGCTGCGCGCCGATTCAATAAAGGTCTGCTGCTTGAGCACCAGGGTGTTACCACGCACCAGGCGGGCAAACGCCGGGATCGAAAAGATCGCCACCGCAATGATCACATTCGACATGCCGCTGCCCATCACCGCCACCACGGCAATCGCCAGCAGGATCCCCGGGAAGGCGAACAGCACATCGCAGATGCGCATAATGATGCGATCCCACCAGCCTTCATAATACCCGGCCAGCAGACCGAGCACGGTACCGATCGCCGCGCCGATCAGCACCGCCAGCACGCCGGCGGCCAGCGAAATCTGCGCTCCCACCAACACCCGGCTAAAAATATCGCGCCCGAGCGAATCCACCCCAAACCAGTGCATCATCGACGGGCCGTCGTTGAGCCGGTCATAATCAAAATAGTTTTCCGCATCGAACGGCGCTATCCACGGTGCCGCGAGAGCAACTACAATCAGCAGCAGGACAAATACACCGGCGCCCATCGCCACCGGCTGACGACGAAATCGCCGCCAGAACTCACGCCACGGCGTGCGTATTTGTCCGGGCTTAACTCCCGGCATGGCGTTAATAACCGCCTCTCTTCTCCAGTTGAGCAATCGCACCTTACTTGTACCTGATAGCCGGGTTAATGGCGGCGTACAGAACATCCACCACTAAATTGATAAGAATAAATTCCAGCGAAAAGAGGAGGACTTCCGCCTGAATAACCGGATAGTCGCGCATCTCCACCGAATCCACCAGCAGCCGTCCAAGACCTGGCCAGTTAAAGACCTTCTCGACCACGATCGACCCACCGAGCAAAAAACCGAACTGCAGTCCCATCATAGTCACCACCGGGATCATGGCGTTGCGCAGACCGTGTTTCAGCACCACCCGGGTCTCACTGACCCCTTTGGCGCGCGCCGTGCGCATATAATCTTCGTGCAGAACATCAACAAATGAGGCGCGGGTAAAACGAGCCATCACCGCGGCAACGGCGGCCCCCAGCGTCAGGGAGGGCAAAATATAGTGCCGCCAGCTGTCGGCACCCACCGTCGGCAGCCAGCCCAGTTCCACCGAGAAGACCTGCATCAGCAACATACCGAGCGCGAAAGCCGGAAATGAAATACCGGTCACCGCCAGCGCCATCCCCAGGCGGTCAGGCCAGCGATTGCGCCACACGGCCGCCACAATGCCCGCCGCCATGCCGAAGATCACCGCCCAGCTCATGCTGGCGAGGGTCAGCCACAACGTCGGCATAAAGCGGCTGGCTATTTCGCTGCTGACCGGACGGCGCGACGCCATCGAGGTGCCGAAATCGCCCTGCAATACGCTGGTGATATAGTGCCAGAACTGCACATGCAGCGGCTGGTCGAGCCCCAGCTGCTGGCGCACCATCGCCACCACCTGCGCATCGGCCTCTGGCCCGGCAATCAGCCGCGCCGGATCGCCAGGCAACA
The DNA here is from genome assembly GCF_000735435.1 of Klebsiella planticola ATCC 33531. Taxonomy (GTDB): domain Bacteria; phylum Pseudomonadota; class Gammaproteobacteria; order Enterobacterales; family Enterobacteriaceae; genus Klebsiella; species Klebsiella planticola. Next base: position 284,909 of record NZ_JMPP01000055.1, read on the forward strand.
TATGCACGAACAGGAACACCAGCACGGCCACAATCAGCAGCGTGGGAATCAGCCCCAGCAGACGCTTAATCACATAGTTGAGCATCGTCCCCCCTCGCCCGGAGGCGCGAATGAAAAGCGGAGCCGCTCGCACCATCTTCCTCTCCCGCTGCGGGAGAGGAGCAGAGTATCCTCCATCACTGGGTTAAATCCGCCTGCTCGAAGCTGAACCCGGTATCCGGCTGGATATAGAAACCGGTCAGATTTTTGCTGTGCGCCGAGACCAGTTTTTCCACCACCAGCGGCACCCACGGGGACTCTTTCCAGATAGTCTCCTGCGCCTCTTTATAGAGCCGCGTTTTTTCCTTCACGTCGGTGGTTTTCAGCGCATCCGTCAGATCTTTATCCACCTGCGGATTACCATAAAACGCGGTGTTGAACAGGGTCGGCGGCCAGTTTTGCGAAGCAAACAGCGGTGACAGCGCCCAGTCAGCTTCGCCGGTTGAAGCCGACCAGCCGGTGTAGAACATCCGCACCCCGCTCTCTTTCTGTCCTTTACCCTCGACTTCCGCCGCACGCTGCCCGGCATCCATGGCCGTCAGCTGGGCCTTAATCCCCACCTGCGCCAGCTGCTGCTGGGTGAACTGCAGCACTTTCTGCGCGGTACTGTGGTTATGCGACGACCACAGCGTGGTGCTGAAACCGTTAGGGAAACCGGCCTCTTTCAGCAGCTCGCGGGCTTTCGCCGGGTCATACGGCCACGGTTTAAAGCTTTCGGCATAGGCAATAGACGGCGGTACGACGCCGGTGGCCGGTGTCGCATAGCCAGCGAACGCCACTTTGACCAGCGCCTGGCGGTTGATCGCGTAGTTGATCGCTTCACGTACTTTCGGGTTATCGAACGGTTTTTGCGTCACGTTCATGCTGATGTAACGCTGCATGATCGACGGGCTGGCCACCAGCTCCAGCTTGCTGTTTTTCTCCAGCAGCGGCGCCTGCTCATACGGGATGGGGAAAGCGAACTGCGCTTCTCCGGTTTGCAGCATCGCCGCACGAGTGTTGTTATCCACCACCGGACGCCAGGTGATCGAGTCCAGCTTCGGTAGACCCGGCTGCCAGTAACCGGCAAACTTCGTCACCTTCACGAAATCGGTTTGATTCCAGGTGTCCAGCTTATACGGCCCGGTTCCCACCGGATGGAAGCCGATCTCTTTGCCGTACTTTTTCAGCGCCGCCGGAGAGATCATCGCCGTGGCCGGGTGGGCCAGGATATTGATGAACGCGGAGAACGGCTGCTTCAGAGTAATTTTGACCGTCGTCGGATCGAGCGCTTCGGTACTGGCGATATTTTTATACAGGTTGTAGCGCTTGAGATGATTATCAGGATTGCTGGCGCGGTCGAGGTTGACCTTCACCGCCTCGGCGTTAAAGTCGCTGCCGTCCTGGAACTTCACCCCGGAATGGAGTTTGATGGTGTAAACCAGTCCGTCCGGCGAAATGGTATAGCTCTCCGCCAGCACGTTTTGCAGCTTCATCTCTTTATCCAGGCCAAACAGCCCTTGATAGAACGATTTGGCGACGGCCTGGGACAGGGTGTCATTGGCATCATACGGGTCGAGGGTCGTAAAGTTAGAACCGACCGCCACGACCACATCTTTCGCGGCAAAAGCCGGGCTTGCCGCCAGCGCTGACGTGACGACCAGCGCCAGCAACCCTTTGCGTAATACACGTTGTGTCATGTTGTTCTCCTGAAAGGCTGTATTGTTGGTGTCGTTGTTATCTTCCCAGCACGTCGGCGACGGGTTCCCTGGCGACAAAATGGCCCGGTCCCACCTGTTGTAACGGCATGCTGCTAACCTCGGCGCCCCGCTTATAGATATTGCCCGGCAGTTCGTCAGAGAGCAGTACGCGCTGCGGATGACGATGCGTCGGGTCGGCAACCGGTACGGCGGCCATCAATTTGCGGGTGTAAGGGTGCTGCGGGTTTTCAAACACGGCGCGCCGCGGGCCTATCTCGACAATTCGCCCACGATACATCACCGCCACGCGATGGCTGATGCGTTCAACCACCGCCATATCGTGTGAAATAAACAGGAATGCGATGCCCATTTCGCGCTGTAAATCGAGCAGCAGATTAATAATCTGCGCGCGGATTGAAACATCCAGCGCTGACACGGCCTCGTCGGCAATCACCACTTTCGGATTGAGCGCCAGCGCGCGGGCGATACAAATACGCTGGCGCTGGCCGCCGGAAAACTCATGCGGATAGCGCCAGGCATGCTCCGGTTGCAAACCGACCCTCTCCAGCAGCCAGGCGACGCGCGCGCGGGCGGCATCGCCCTCCGGCATGCCGTGTACGCGCAGCGGCTCCATAATCGAATAGCCCACGGTTTGTCGCGGGTCGAGCGACGCAAACGGATCCTGGAAAATAAACTGAATATCGCGGCGCAGCGCCTGGAGTTTGCTGTTTGCCAGCGTATCAATCCGCTCGCCGTTAAAAACGATGGTTCCGCCCTGCGTCGCCACCAGCCGGAGCAAGGCCCGGCCGGTCGTTGACTTCCCGCAACCGGATTCGCCGACCAAAGAGAGCGTCTCCCCCGGCCACAGATCGAAGCTCACCTTCTCCACCGCATGGACTTCGCGGGTGACGCGATTCAGAATGCCGCTGCGCAGCGGGAAGCGCGCCACCAGGTCACGCACTTTAAGAATCGGCTCGCCGGCGATGACGGTCTTCTGTTCCTCCTCATCGGGGACAGCTTGCTCTGGTAACGGAAAATGGCGCGGCAGATCGCTGCCGCGCATCGACCCGAGCCGCGGAACCGCGGCCAGCAGCGCCCGGGTATAGGGATGCTGCGGCGCACGGAAGATCTCCTCCACCGTGCCGCTTTCCACCGCTTCTCCGCGGTACATCACCAGTACCCGATCGGCGATATCGGCGACCACCCCCATATCGTGAGTAATAAAAATCACCCCCATCGCCATCTCTTTTTGCAGCACGGCAATGAGCTGAAGAATCTGAGCCTGAATCGTCACATCCAGCGCCGTGGTGGGCTCATCGGCAATCAGCACCGCAGGACGGCAGGACAGCGCCATCGCGATCATTACCCGCTGACGCATCCCGCCGGAGAGCTGATGGGGATAGCGCGAAAGCATCGTTTCCGCCTCGGGGATCCTGACCTGATCGAGCATTTTCTTCGCTTCGCGCAGCGCCGCATCATGCCCCAGCCCCTGGTGCAAACGAATAGATTCGGCAATCTGCTCTCCGATAGTAAACACCGGGTTTAGCGAGGTCATCGGCTCCTGGAAAATCATCGCCATGTCCGCCCCGCGTACGCTGCGCATCCCCGCTGCTGACTGTTCGCTCAGGGAGACCACCTGACGGTTGCGGCGGCGCAGCCACAGCGCTTCGCTGCTGACCTCGCTTACCGCCCGATCGAGCAGGCGCATCAGCGCCAGCGCGGTCACGGATTTTCCCGAACCCGATTCGCCGACGATGGCTAACGTTTCTCCCCGTCGCAGGGTAAACGACAGCTGCCGCACCGCGGAAAACGTCTCCTGCTCCTGGCGAAACGCCACGTTCAGATCGCGTACCACCAGAACATCATCGGCGTCGATTTCTTGACTCTGCGGCAACCTGCTTCCCCTTATTCCCGATAAATACCAATCGTCGGCGTATCCCCGGCGTAACACCAGGCCCGATACATGCCTTCGCTGTTAAACGGCAGAACCACGTTGCCTTCTCTGTCGATGGCGATCAGGCCGCCGCTGCCGCCGAGCGCCGGCAGTTTTTCCATCACCACCCGCTCACAGGCCTCATACAGGCTGAGATTGCCATACTCCATCAACGCCGCAATATCGTAGGCCGCGAGCGTGCGCATAAACACTTCGCCGGTTCCGGTGCAGGAGACCGCGACACTGGCGTTATTGGCATAGCAGCCGGCCCCCGGTAACGGGCTGTCGCCGACGCGCCCGGGGAGCTTATTGGTCATGCCGCCGGTCGAGGTCGCCGCCGCCAGATTACCAGTCAAATCCAGCGCCACCGCCCCGACGGTCCCCATCTTATGGCGTTCATCGAGCGGCGCGGCGCGATGATCGAGCACAATCTCATTGTCGGCCTGGGCCTGTTGGAGCTGAAGTAAACGTTCAGTGGTCGAAAACAGATGGTTCTCGACCCGTTCCATACCATGGGAGACGGCAAACGCTTCGGCCCCCTCGCCGATCAGCAGCACGTGTGGGCTTTGTTCCAGCACCAGGCGCGCGGCCAATACCGGATTACGTACATGTTTGACCCCGGCAACCGCCCCGGCCTGCAGCCGGTTGCCGTCCATGACGCAGGCATCCAGTTCATGGGTTGCATCGCGGGTAAAGACCGATCCGATCCCCGCGTTAAACAGCGGGCACTCCTCAAGCAGTCGCACCGCTTCCGTCACCGTATCCAGCGCGCTGGCGCCTGCCGCCAGCATTTTTTGCCCGCTATCGACGATCGCCGAAAGCGCCGCCACGTACTGTCGTTCACGTTCCGGCGTCAGGGCAGAGCGCGTAATAGCCCCCGCCCCGCCATGAATTGCTATCACCGCCTTGCCCATTCAGCGATCCTTTACCGATAAAGTGTCTTGATACATCCTGCAAACCGCTCCTGACTGGCGACGGATAACCCGCTCTTTTCCAGGTGTATTGCCCTGCGGCTTCGATGTATTCAGGATGATTTTATGTATAAATATCATTATCGTGCTGACTGTCCTATACAATTTTTGAATATAGAAAGCGCGGAGTGCGGTGTAAACCCTGTACCGTGGAGGCATATAGCCGTCAGCGCTTTTCTGTCATAATAGGTGTTTTCGATGTTTTGCCCGCAGGAGAACCTCATGGATTTTACCGCCGGACTGATGCCGCTCGACACAGCCCTGACTCAGATGCTCAATCGAATTACACCGCTCAGCGCGGTGGAAACCGTCCCGCTGTTGCAGGCCTTTTCGCGCGTAACCGCCCATGATCTCATTTCACCGCTGGACGTCCCGGGTTTTGATAACTCGGCGATGGACGGTTATGCCGTACGTCTGGCCGACCTCGCCGACGGCGCGGCGCTGCCGGTTGCGGGTAAAGCGTTCGCCGGACAGCCGTTCCACGATGCCTGGCCTGCGGGAAGCTGTATTCGCATCATGACCGGAGCGCCAGTTCCGCCAGGCTGCGACGCGGTAGTGATGCAGGAAGAGACCGAGCAGACCGCAGAGGGCATCCGCTTCGTCGCGCCGGTCAACGCCGGGCAGAACATTCGCCGCCGTGGGGAAGATATCGCCGATGGCGCCGTCGTCTTTCCGGCAGGCACCCCGCTCACCGTCGCCGAACTACCGGTGCTCGCCTCGCTGGGGATTGCCCAGGTGGCAGTGGTGCGCAAAGTGCGCGTCGCGGTCTTCTCGACCGGGGATGAACTGCAGCTGCCGGGCCAGCCGCTGGGCGACGGGCAAATTTACGATACCAACCGCCTCGCCGTTCACCTGATGCTTGAGCAACTGGGCTGCGAGGTGATTAACCTTGGCATTATTCCTGACGATCCGGATCGACTGCGCGAGGCGTTTATCGAGGCCGACCGGCAGGCCGACGTGGTCATCAGCTCCGGCGGCGTCTCCGTCGGGGAAGCGGACTACACCAAAGAGATACTCGAAGAGCTGGGCGAAATCGGCTTCTGGAAGCTGGCCATCAAGCCGGGCAAACCTTTTGCCTTCGGAAAACTGACTAACAGCTGGTTCTGCGGCCTGCCGGGTAATCCGGTTTCCGCCACCCTCACCTTCTATCAGCTGGTGCAGCCGTTGCTGGCAAAACTGGGGGGCAACGGCGGCCAGGCGCAGCCGATACGCCTGCGCGTTCGCGCCGCGACGCGGCTGAAGAAATCACCGGGCCGTCTCGACTTCCAGCGCGGCGTGCTGCGACGCAATCCGGACGGTGAGCTGGTGGTTGAATCGACCGGTCATCAGGGGTCGCACATCTTCAGTTCGTTCAGTCTCGGCAACTGTTTTATCGTCCTCGAACGTGAACGCGGCGCCGTTGAAGCGGGTGAATGGGTTGAAATCGAGCCCTTTAACCATCTGTTCGGGGGGCTGTAATGGCGGTTGAACTGAGCGATGAGGAGATGCTGCGCTACAACCGGCAAATCATCCTGCGCGGTTTCGACTTTGATGGTCAGGAGCAGCTGAAAGCCTCGCGGGTGCTGGTGGTTGGCCTGGGCGGGCTCGGCTGCGCGGCTGCGCAGTATCTGGCGGCGGCGGGCGTCGGTCAGCTCACGCTGCTGGATTTTGACACCGTGTCGCTCTCCAATTTGCAGCGTCAGACGCTGCACAGCGATGCGACCCTCGGCCAACCGAAGGTCGACTCCGCGCGCGACGCGCTGGCGCGTATCAACCCGCACGTGCAGCTCGCGACGCTGAATGCTTTGCTGGAAGAGCAGGCCTTGTGGGCGCAGATCGCCGCCCACGATCTGGTGCTCGACTGCACCGATAACGTCGCAATCCGCAACCAGCTTAACGCGGGCTGTTTCCGGCATAAAACGCCGCTGGTTTCCGGTGCGGCAATTCGCATGGAAGGCCAGATCAGCGTTTTTACCTGGCAGGAGGGTGAGCCATGCTATCGCTGTCTGAGCCGTCTGTTCGGCGACAACGCCCTCACCTGCGTGGAGGCGGGCGTGATGGCGCCGCTGGTGGGTGTCATCGGCGCGTTACAGGCGATGGAAGCGATTAAAGTACTCAGCCGCTATGGCGCGCCGGCGGCAGGCAAAATCGTCATGTACGACGCGATGACCTGTCAGTTTCGTGAAATGAAGCTGCCGCGTAATCCGCAGTGCGAGGTGTGCGCCAGCCGCTAACCCCCCACCGGCGGCGACCGTCGCCGGCTAATCTGTGACCCGCTACACCTTTCCCTCCTCTCCCCGGGCGTATCCGTTCTGCTTGTTGATTTGCATCAAGGTAACTTTCATTCGAAAGTAATTTAATCTTCATATGCAAAAAGAGGGCTCAACATGATCTTCAACATTCAGCGCTATTCAACCCACGACGGCCCGGGGATTCGCACCGTCGTATTCCTTAAAGGCTGCTCGCTGGGTTGCCGCTGGTGTCAGAATCCGGAAAGTCGCTCCCGCACGGCGGATCTGCTGTATGACGCCCGGCTGTGTCTCGACGGCTGCGATCTGTGTCAGCAGGCGGCGCCGGAGGTGATAACCCGCAAGCTGGATGGCCTGATTATCCATCGTGAAAAGCTCACCGATGACCACTATGCGCGGCTGCGCGAATGCTGCCCGACCACCGCACTCACCGTCTGCGGCGAAGAGCAGCCCGTGGAGGAGATTATGGCGACGGTACTGCGCGATAAACCGTTCTACGAGCGCAGCGGCGGCGGGGTTACCCTCTCAGGCGGTGAGCCGTTTATGAATCCTGAGCTGGCGCAGCAGCTGTTTCAGACCTGTCATGAAGCCGGTATTCACACCGCCGTCGAAACCTGTCTGCACGTGCCGTGGAAATACGTGGCGCCTTCGCTGCCGTGGGTAGATCTGTTTCTCGCCGATCTTAAGCATGTGAACGAAGCGATTTTCAACCAGTGGACGGATGGCAGCGCCCGCCGGGTGCTGGATAACCTGCAACGCGTTGCGCAGGCCGGCAAAAAAATCATCATCCGCGTCCCGCTGATTCAGGGATTTAATGCCGATGAAGCCGCCATCACCGCCATCACCGATTTTGCCGCCGACCGTCTGAAGGTCGAGGAGATTCACTTCCTGCCGTACCACACGCTGGGAATGAACAAATATCAGTTACTCAGTCAGCCCTATACCGCTCCGGACAAACCGCTTGCTGCACCCGAGCTGCTCGCCTTCGCGCAGCACTATGCTCAGAGCAAAGGTTTAACGGCTACTTTACGAGGATAAACTCATGACTACCCTGAAACTGGATACGCTGAGCGCTCGCATTCAGGCGCATAAAATGGCGCTGGTACATATCGTTAAGCCGCCGGTATGCACCGAGCGCGCGCAGCATTATACCGCAGCTTATCAGCAGCATCTGGATAAGCCGATCCCGGTACGTCGCGCGCTGGCGCTGGCCCATCACCTGGCGGAGCGGACTATCTGGATCAAACACGACGAGCTGATCGTCGGCAACCAGGCAAGCGAAGTCCGCGCCGCGCCGATCTTCCCGGAATATACCGTCAGCTGGATTGAAAAAGAGATCGATGATCTGGCCGATCGTCCGGGGGCCGGTTTTGCCGTCAGCGAAGAGAACAAGCAGGTGCTGCACGAGATCTGCCCGTGGTGGCGTGGACAGACCGTTCAGGATCGCTGCTACGGGATGTTTACCGATGAACAAAAAGCGCTGCTGGCCACCGGCATTATTAAAGCGGAAGGCAATATGACCTCCGGCGACGCCCACCTTGCGGTCAACTATCCGCTGCTGCTGGAAAAAGGGCTCGACGGCATGCGCGCCAAAGTGGCCGAGCGCCGTTCACGCATCAACCTTACGGTGCTGGAAGATTTGCACGGCGAGCAGTTCCTGAAAGCCATTGATATCGTGCTGGAAGCGGTGAGCGCACACTGCCAACGCTTTGCCGAACTGGCCCGTACCATGGCTGCCGCCGAGACACGCGAAACGCGCCGCGACGAGCTGCTGGCCATCGCCGAAAACTGCGACCTCATCGCCCATGAACCGCCAAAAACGTTCTGGCAGGCGCTGCAGCTGTGCTACTTCATCCAGTTGATTTTGCAAATTGAATCCAACGGCCACTCGGTTTCCTTCGGGCGTATGGATCAGTACCTCTATCCCTACTACCGTCGCGACGTCGAGCTGCAGCAATCGCTGGCGCGCGAACAAGCGATTGAGCTGCTGCACAGCTGCTGGCTGAAGCTGCTGGAAGTGAACAAAATCCGCTCCGGCTCGCACTCGAAAGCCTCCGCGGGCAGCCCGCTGTACCAGAACGTGACCATCGGCGGCCAGAACCTGGTCGACGGCCACGCGCAGGATGCGGTGAACCCGCTCTCCTATGCGATTCTCGAATCCTGCGGCCGTCTGCGCTCCACCCAGCCGAACCTCAGCGTGCGCTACCACGCCGGCATGAGTAATGACTTCCTTGACGCCTGCGTACAGGTCATTCGCTGCGGCTTCGGGATGCCGGCGTTCAATAACGACGAAATCGTTATTCCGGAATTCATCAAACTCGGCATCGAACCACAGGATGCCTACGACTACGCGGCCATCGGCTGCATCGAAACCGCCGTCGGCGGCAAGTGGGGCTATCGCTGCACCGGGATGAGCTTTATCAACTTCGCCCGCGTGATGCTCGCCGCCCTGGAAGGCGGTCGCGATGCTACCAGCGGTCAGGTGTTCCTGCCGCAAGAACATGCGCTGTCGAAAGGCAATTTCACCCGCTTCGAGCAGGTGCTGGAAGACTGGGATACCCAGATTCGCTACTACACGCGCAAATCGATAGAGATTGAGTACGTCGTCGATACCATGCTGGAAGAGAACGTCCACGACATTCTGTGCTCGGCGCTGGTGGATGATTGCATCGAGCGGGCGAAGAGCATCAAACAAGGCGGCGCCAAATACGATTGGGTTTCCGGACTGCAGGTCGGTATTGCCAACCTCGGCAACAGCCTGGTCGCCGTGAAAAAGCTGGTGTTTGAGCAGGGGGCAATCGGTCAGCAGCAGCTGGCAAAAGCGCTGGCGGAAGACTTTGCTGGCCTGACCCACGAGCAGCTGCGTCAGCGCTTAATCAACGGCGCGCCGAAGTACGGTAATGATGATGACAGCGTGGATACCCTGCTGGCGCGCGCGTACCAGACCTATATCGATGAGCTGAAGCAGTACCACAACCCGCGCTATGGCCGCGGTCCAATCGGCGGCAACTACTACGCCGGCACGTCGTCCATCTCTGCTAACGTGCCGTTTGGCGCCCAGACGATGGCCACGCCGGACGGACGTAAGGCGCACTCGCCGCTGGCGGAAGGTGCCAGCCCGGCTTCCGGGACTGACCATCTGGGGCCGACGGCGGTCATCAGCTCCGTCGGCAAACTGCCGACCGGTTCGATTCTCGGGGGGGTGCTGCTTAACCAGAAGCTCAACCCGGCGACGCTGGAGAACGAGTCCGATAAGCAGAAACTGATGGTGCTACTGCGTACCTTCTTCGAAGTGCATAAAGGCTGGCATATCCAGTACAACATCGTGTCGCGGGAGACGCTGCTGGAAGCGAAAAAGCACCCTGACCAGTATCGTGATTTAGTGGTCCGCGTGGCGGGATACTCGGCGTTCTTTACCGCCCTGTCGCCGGATGCCCAGGACGATATCATCGCCCGTACCGAG
>NZ_JMPP01000056.1 GCF_000735435.1 Klebsiella planticola ATCC 33531
TTTTCTCCTGCACATAAGAGAACGCAAACTTTCATTCGAAATAAATTTGTGCTTCAGGTCACATTGTAATTAGAATGTTACTGGTCGAAGTTAGCCAGGAGCATTTGTTATGACCGTTAAAGTTATCGTCACCGATATGGACGGAACTTTTCTCAATGACGCCAAGCAGTACGATCGCCCGCGTTTTCTCGCGCAGTTCGCGCAACTTCAGCAGCAGGGTATTGAATTTGTTGTCGCCAGCGGCAACCAGTACTATCAGCTGATCTCTTTTTTCCCGGAAATTCGCGAGCAGATCTCTTTTGTCGCCGAGAACGGTGCGCTGGTGTACGAACACGGCCAACAGCTGTTCCACGGCGAGCTGACCCGTCATGAATCCCAGGTGGTGATTGGCGAGCTGCTGAAAGACAGCCAGCTGAACTTCGTCGCCTGTGGCCTGGAGAGCGCCTACGTCAGCGACAATGCGCCCGACGCTTTCGTCGCCCTGATGGCAAAACACTATCATCGCCTGCAGCGAATCAGCGATTATCAGAACATTAACGACACCCTGTTCAAATTCTCGCTAAATCTGCCGGATAGCGATATCCCGCAGCTTATCGATAAACTGCACGTTTCACTCGATGGCATCATGAAGCCGGTGACCAGCGGTTTCGGCTTCGTTGATTTAATCATTCCCGGCCTGCATAAAGCGAACGGCATCAGCCGCCTGCTCAAACGCTGGCAGCTCTCGCCGCAGGAGTGCGTCGCCATCGGCGACAGCGGCAACGATGCGGAAATGCTGAAGCTGGTGAAATACGCCTTCGCCATGGGTAACGCCGCCGAAAGCATCAAAGCTATCGCCGATTACACGACTGACGACAACAACCATCACGGCGCGCTGAAGGTCATTCAGGCTGTTCTCGATAAGACGCCGCCCTTCTCCTGCTGACCGCTGACCGGGGCGCCCTGCCCCGGTTTTTCCATTTTGTGCGCCTCCTCTAAGTTTTAAACTTGCATTAACTTAAATTTAACTTAAATTAACGTTTGTAAGATTTAATACTTTCGAATGAAAGCTAAAAGCTGAGTGAGGTCACCATGGCTGCTATCTACACCCACGAAACATTACCCGCCGACCACAAAGCGGCGATCCGCCAAATGAAACAGCATCTGCGTGCACAAATCGGCGATGTACAGGCGGTATTCGATCGCCTCACCGCAAAGATTACCGCTCGCCTGGAAGAGATTGAGGCGCTGAAAGCCCGCGGCGAGGATGTCTGGCCGGTGATCCCGTTCAACGATATCGCGCAAGGGAAAGTCAGCGAGGCCCAGCGCGAGGCCATTAAGCGCCGCGGCTGCGCGGTAATCAAAGGTCACTTCTCGCGCGAACGGGCGCTGGCCTGGGATAACGCGATGCTTGAATATCTCGACCGTAACCATTTCGACGATGTCTACAAAGGCCCTGGCGACACCTTCTTCGGCTCACTTGACGCTTCGCGCCCGGAGATTTACCCGATTTACTGGTCACAGGCGCAGATGCAGGCGCGTCAGAGCGATGAGATGGCGGCCGTGCAGTCCTTCCTCAACCGCCTGTGGACCTTTAACCATGACGGCAAGCAGTGGTTCGACCCGGACGTGAGCGTTATCTATCCGGATCGCATCCGCCGTCGCCCGCCGGGAACCACCTCGAAAGGGTTGGGAGCGCACACCGATTCCGGCGCGCTGGAGCGCTGGCTGCTGCCGGCCTATCAGCGCGTCTTCGCCAACGTCTTCAACGGCAATATTGATGCCTATGACCCGTGGAATGCGGCGCACCGTACCGAAGTCGAAGAGTACACCGTCGACAACACGACCAAGTGCTCGGTCTTCCGTACTTTCCAGGGCTGGACCGCACTCTCGGATATGATTCCCGATCAGGGGCTGCTGCACGTGGTGCCGATTCCGGAGGCGATGGCGTATATCCTGCTGCGCCCGCTGCTGGACGATGTGCCGGACGATGAGCTGTGCGGCGTGGCGCCGGGGAAAGTGCTGCCGGTTTCCGAGAAATGGCATCCGCTGCTGATCAAAGCGCTCAGTTCAATCCCGGCGCTCAATGCCGGCGATTCGGTGTGGTGGCACTGCGATGTGATTCATTCGGTGGCGCCGGTGGAAAACCAGCAGGGCTGGGGCAATGTGATGTACATTCCCGCAGCGCCAATGTGCGAGAAAAACCTCGCCTACGCGCAGAAGGTCAAGCTGGCGTTGGAAAACGGCGCTTCGCCGGGGGACTTCCCCCGTGAAGACTATGAGGCCGACTGGCAGGAGCGCTTTACCCTGGACGATCTCAATATTCATGGTAAACGGGCGCTGGGTATCGCCGTCTAGTCGTCGTAGAGCCCTGCCTGCACAACCGTGGTAAGGCGGTTACCGGAACGGATCCGCCTTACCGAATCCCGTACCACCAGCGTACCGTGCAGCAGCAGCGAGCCGCGCGGCGCATCCGGGCGAATCAACCGCTGCTGAAGCAGATGTACCGCTTCCGTGCCCAGCTCGTCGCGCGGGACGTGGACAGCGGTCAGCGGCACATCCTGAATGGCGGCGAGGTTGAAACCGTCGATACTCATCACCGAAATATCCTGCGGCACCCGCAGCCCGCGCTTTTGCAGCGCGCTCACCGTCCCGGCGACCATAAAATCTCCGCCGACCAAAAATGCCGTTGGCAGCGATTTACCCGCCCGCGCGTCAAGCCATTCGCCCACCCGCTCTTCGCTGTCCCTGGCGCTAAAGCTGGCGACCGTAAGCAGATCACGCCCATCGGTAAAATGCAGGTTGCGCATCCGCCAGGCCTCTTTGATACCGGCCAGCCGCAGGTCCATCGTGTAACGCCGCAGGCACATCACATTCAACACCGCCCGATGCCCCATATCAAACAGATACTGCGCGGCAAACTGGCCAATCAGCCGGTGATCCGGCGCAATGGAGGAGAGGCGCATCGCTTCGTCGCGGCAGTTGATCAGCACGCAGGGTTTCGCCAGATCTACCGCCAGATCGTGAATATGCGGATCGTCAATTCCCAACAGGATCGCCGCTTCGGTTTCCGGTTCGTTCATGCGGGCCAGGAACTGATTGGCATCGCTGTCATTCTCTTCCAGCGCGCAGGTTCGCAGGCGCACCTCATGAGCGGCCAGCGCATGGTGGATACTTTGAATAACCCGGTAGTAATAGATATCAGAACGCTCATCAAACGCCCGCTGCGGCGCAAAGACGACCAGGCTGTTGAGCAGCATACGCCCGGCGGCGATGCCCTCCAGCACCCCCATGTCGCGCGCACACGTCAGCACGGCCCGCCGGGCCTTCTCACTGGTGTTCGCTTTTCCTGCCAGCACTCTGGAAACCGTGCTCGCCGACATCCCCGTCCGGCTGGCGATCTCGGCTATTTTGAGCTTTTTGTCCATTTTGTGATCCAGCTCCACCTTCAAAATGAAAGAATTTTCATCACCAACAAAGCCAGATTATCAAGTAAATGTTTGCCTCTTCAGTGAGCATTTCGTCATCTTATGAAAAAACTTTCATAAATAACGCTACTGCCCGCCTTTTTTCTCGCCTAACCTGAATTGGTCCGATAACTTCCATACTAGTTACCCGGATATAAGAACAAATAAAACAATATTATTCAAACCATTACAGGAACCGGTATGACAACTCGTGGTGCGAGCCGGTCATTACCCTACATTAAAAATCTTGTGGAGAGTTCTATGAGTCAAGGCCTCAACAACGATATCGCCGCCAGCAAATCCCGGCGGGTGATAAAGAATTTACGCTGGTGGATGCTGGTCCTTTTTTTACTCGGCGTCACCGTCAACTACATCACACGTAACTCTCTGGGGATTATCGCCCCGGAGCTGAAGGTCTCGCTCGGCATTACCACCGAACAGTATTCGTGGATTGTCGGCGCTTTTCAGTTGGCCTACACCCTTTTCCAGCCGCTGTGCGGCTGGCTTATCGACGTCATCGGCCTGAAGCTCGGCTTTATGATTTGCGCCACGCTGTGGGCCATTGCCTGTATCGCTCACGCCGGTGCCGGTAGCTGGCTGCACCTGGCCATCCTGCGCTTCTTCATGGGCGGTGCGGAAGCCGCCGCCACGCCGGCAAACGCCAAAACCATCGGTGAATGGTTCCCGAAATCGGAACGTCCAATCGCCGCCGGTTGGGCCGGCGTCGGCTTCTCGATTGGCGCGATGCTGGCGCCGCCGATTATCTACTTCGCCCACGCCTCTTTCGGCTGGCAGGGCGCGTTTATGTTCACCGGCGTGCTGGCGTTGCTGTGGGTCGTGCTGTGGTGGGCGCTTTATCACAACCCTGAAAAACACCCGAACCTCGACAAAAGCGAGCTGGCGTTCATTCGCCAGGACAACGAGCCGCCGGCCGTTAAGCTGCCGTTCTTCACCGCCTTAAAAACCGTCTCGAAAAACAAGCGCTTTTACGGTATCGCGATTCCGGCGTTCATGGCTGAACCGGCCTGGGCGGTGCTGAGCTTTTGGGTCCCGCTGTACCTCGCTAAAGAGCACGGCATGGATCTGAAACAAATTGCCATGTTCGCCTGGCTGCCGTTTCTTGCCGCCGACCTCGGCAGCGTCGTCAGCGGCTATCTGACCAGGCTGTATACCCGCTGGTTCGGCTATACCCGGGTTAACGCCGTCGTCGCCAGTTCGGTGACCGGCGCCTTTTTGATGATTTCGCTGGCCCTCATTGCCATCACCCGCGACCCCTATATCACCATCGTGCTGATCTCCATCGGCGGCTTCGGCCACCAGATCATCTCCTGCATGCTGAGCGCGCTGGTGGTGGAGTCGTTTGATAAAGGCCAGATGGCAACGGTCAACGGGATGCGCGGTTCCGCAGCCTGGATTGCCAGCTTCCTGTTCTCGCTATTAATCGGGGTGACCGCCGACAAAATTGGCTTCAACCCGCTGTTTATCGCCATGGGGTTCTTTGACCTGATTGGCGCCATCTTCCTGGTGGCATTTATTGCTGAACGTCGCGCCAAACGCGCCTGAGAGTGGATACAAAGATGAAAACGCTGAAACACTGGACATTGCACCAACGCTTGGCTCATCACGTTGAGTTAACTATCGACGGGCAGCACACGCTGTGCCTGTATGTACTGGAAGAGAACCTGTTCCGCGTCCTGCTTAAGCGCAAAGGTCAGCTGGCGCTGGACCGTACCTGGAGCATTGCACCGCAGCAGGACGTGCCGTGGGAAGGCCGCCCTCGTGAGGATCTGAGCGGCTTTAGCCTGCCCGCGTGGACGCTTGAACAACATGCTGAGAGCCTGACGGTCGCCACCGGGCAGCTGCGTGTCACCGTCCACCAGCCGCTGTGGCTGGAGTGGAGCTATCGTCATGACGACGGCGAATGGCTCCCGCTGGTCAATGACCGCCCCACCAGCGCCTATCTGCTCAACGCCCACGGCGACGGCGCGGCGCACTATCTGAGCCGCCGCAAGGACGAACGATTTTATGGCCTTGGCGAGAAGGCCGGCGATCTTCAGCGCAACGGTAAACGCTATGAAATGCGTAATCTCGACGCGATGGGCTATAACGCCGTCAGTACCGACCCGCTGTACAAGCATATCCCCTTTACCCTTACCCAGCGTAGCGACATCAGCTATGGCCTGTTCTACGATAATCTGAGCAGCTGCTGGCTGGATCTGGGCAATGAAATTGATAACTACCACACCGCCTATCGCCGCTGGCAGGCGGAAGCGGGCGATATCGATTACTACCTGTTCACCGGCCGACGGGCGCTGGATGTCACCAAAGCATTTGTTCGCCTGACCGGCAAAACGCTGTTCGGGCCAAAATGGAGTCTCGGCTACAGCGGCTCCACCATGCATTACACCGACGCGCCGGATGCGCAAAATCAGCTAATGAACTTTATCCGTCTGTGTGAAGCGCATGCGATTCCCTGCGACTCTTTCCAGCTCTCTTCCGGCTATACCTCGATCAACGGTAAGCGCTACGTGTTTAACTGGAACTACGACAAGGTGCCGCAGCCAAAAGTGATGACTCAGCGCTTCCATGACGCCGGCATTAAGCTGGCGGCCAATATTAAACCCTGTCTGTTGCAGGACCATCCGCGCTATAGCGAAGTGGCGGAAAAAGGGTTATTCATTCGCGACTCGGAGACCGACGCGCCGGAACGCTCCAGCTTCTGGGATGACGAAGGATCGCACCTTGACTTCACAAATCCCCACACCGTCGCCTGGTGGCAGGACGGCGTTACCCACCAGCTGCTGGAGATGGGCATCGATTCCACCTGGAATGATAATAACGAATTTGAAGTCTGGGATGGCGAAGCCCGCTGTCACGGCTTTGGCCAGAGCATCGCCATCAAGCATATTCGCCCGGTGATGCCGCTGCTGATGATGCGCGCCTCAATGGAAGCCCAGCAACGTTTCGCGCCACAAAAGCGACCGTATCTGATCTCCCGTTCCGGCTGTGCCGGAATGCAGCGCTATGTCCAGACCTGGAGCGGCGACAACCGCACCAGCTGGGAGACCCTGCGCTATAACACCCGCATGGGGCTGGGGATGAGTTTATCCGGCTTATATAACGTGGGCCACGACGTCGGCGGTTTTTCCGGTGATAAACCGGATGCCGAGCTGTTCGTACGTTGGGTACAGAATGGCGTGATGCACCCGCGCTTTACCATCCATTCATGGAACGATGACCAGACGGTCAACGAGGCGTGGATGTATCCGGGCGTGACTCCGGCGATTCGCAGCGCGATTGAACTGCGCTATCGCCTGCTGCCCTATCTGTATACGCTCCTGTGGCAGGCCCACGCCGACGATGAGCCGATGCTGCGACCAACGTTCCTCGATCATGAACACGATCCGCAAACCTTTGAAGAGTGCGATGATTTCCTGCTGGGGCGCGATCTGCTGGTCGCCAGCGTCGTCGAACCGGACAAGCGTCAGCGCCGGGTGTGGTTGCCGGAAAACGGCTCCGGCTGGTACGATTTTTATAGCGGGGAGTGGTTCTCCGCTGGCCAGTGGGTAACGCGAGATGCGCCGCTGGAACATCTGCCGCTGCTGGTCCGCGCCGGAGCCGGCCTGCCGCTCAGCGAACGCATCACCCACGTCAGCGCGACAAAAGACGATCGGCGCGAGCTGAAGCTGTTCCCGCTGAAAGGCGTGGGGTCGTCGCAGGGTCTGCTGTTTGAGGACGATGGCGAAAGCTGGGGCTATAAAGAGGATGATGCGCTGTGGCTGACGTGGGAGATGGTCTGCGACGCCAGCACCATCAGCCTGCAACTGACCCCTCGCGGCCGTTATTGCCCGGCCTGGGATACGCTGAAAGTGACTTTACCCGCCGGTGAAAAGCGCAAGCTGCTGATCAATGGTAAAGAAGCCGGTGAATGGCGTCTGAGGTAGTCCCGGCGCCCTTCCCTGGCGGGAGGGGCAGCGAATTGATGTCCAGCTGTAACTAACTACGCTACAACGGTAAGAACGCGTGGCGTTTTCGATGCGCCGGTTATACCGTAAGAGTGCCCCTTCCCCGGATCCGGACCTCTGACGATGAAAGTACTGAGCGCTCTTATTGTTTGGCTGACGTTATGTTCCACCAGCGCCCTGGCATTTCAGGAAAAACCCTCTCCTGAAATGCCGCTGCCCTCCGCCGCGGCCAAAACCACGGCCATTAGCCGCTTTGCCGCTGATGAAAACGATGCGGCGATCGCCCAGGCCTATAGCCCAGGGACATTTACCAGCGCCGCGCCAACCTACCGCGGTTTCCCGGCTCCTGCCGCCGCCGCACATCACCACTAAGCTGCCCTGCCTCTTCGGTTCGTGCCGGGCGGCAGCTGTCGCATAGCTGCCCGGCTCATCAGGCCGTGCCGTCGGGCGGCCGCGCTCCCTCAAACCGCAGCGATCAGAAAACCAATCAGCACGCAGTACAGTACCAGGCTCAGTAAAGTCAGAACAATAATCATTGCACGCTACCCCGTTCAGATTCAGAGAAGACGGGGTTCAGCCACGCAATCACTCAGCGAAAACGCGCTCATGGCCCCCTCCTGCAACAGATAATTCAGCGGCTATTTATTCACAGTATTGTGCAGGAAAGATGAGTAAATTAAGGGGTCTGAATGCATGGCGGATGGTAGCAGAGAGCTTCAGAGCAGGGCTGCTCTGAACAAGGTTATCCCGGCACGCAGGCGCACCGGGATCGCAGGCACTTAGTTATCGATACCTTTGCTACGCAGGTAATCTTCGTAGTTACCGCTGAAGTCGATCACGCGCTCCGGCGTAATTTCGATCACGCGGGTTGCCAGCGAGCTGACGAACTCGCGGTCGTGAGAAACGAAGATCAGGGTCCCCTGATACATCTCCAGCGCCATGTTCAGCGATTCGATCGATTCCATATCCAGGTGGTTAGTCGGTTCGTCCATGACCAGGATGTTCGGCTTTTGCATCATCAGCTTACCGAACAGCATGCGACCTTTTTCACCACCGGACAGCACTTTAGCCGGCTTTTTGATATCGTCCTGGCTGAACAGCAGACGACCGAGGATGCTGCGCACCGCCTGCTCGTCATCACCGTCCTGCTTCCACTGGCTCATCCAGTCGAAGACGGTCAGATCGTTTTCAAACTCGTATTCATGATCCTGCGCGTAGTAGCCAATCTGCGCGTTTTCAGACCATTTCACGCTGCCGCTGGTCGGTTCCAGTTCACCAACCAGGGTTTTCAGCAACGTGGATTTACCCACGCCGTTGGTCCCGAGCACGGCGAGCTTCTCACCGACTTCCAGCAGAAGATTGACCCCTTTGAACAGCGGACCATTGTCAAAACCTTTCGCCAGCGCTTCCACTTCCAGCGCATTTCGGAACAGCTTCTTATCCTGTTCAAAACGGATGAACGGGTTCTGACGGCTGGACGCTTTCACTTCATCCAGCTTAATTTTGTCAATCTGGCGGGCGCGGGAGGTCGCCTGGCGAGATTTTGAGGCGTTGGCGCTAAAGCGGCTGACGAAGGATTGCAGGTCGGCAATTTGCGCCTTTTTCTTGGCGTTGTCGGCCAGCAGGCGTTCGCGAGCCTGGGTCGCGGCGGTCATATACTCGTCGTAGTTGCCGGCATAAACGCGCAGTTCGCCGTAGTCGAGATCGGCCATATGGGTGCAGACCATGTTCAGGAAGTGACGGTCGTGCGAAATGATAATCATGGTGCTGTCACGTTCGTTCAGCACCTGCTCCAGCCAGCGAATGGTGTCGATGTCCAGGTTGTTCGTCGGTTCATCGAGCAGCAGGATATCCGGGTTCGAAAACAGCGCCTGCGCCAGCAGTACACGCAGCTTCCAGCCTGGCGCCACTTCGCTCATCGGGCCGTAATGCTGTTCAACCGGGATCCCGACGCCGAGCAGCAGTTCACCGGCGCGCGCTTCGGCAGAATAGCCGTCCATTTCACCGTAAGTGACTTCCAGGTCGGCCACTTTGTAGCCGTCTTCTTCGCTCATTTCCGCCAGGGAATAGATGCGATCGCGCTCCTGTTTTACTTCCCACAGCTCGCCGTGGCCCATAATGACCGTATCCAGCACGGTGAATTCTTCAAAGGCGAACTGATCCTGACGCAGTTTACCGATACGTTCGTTCGGATCGAGAGAGACGTTACCCAACGTCGGCTCAAGATCGCCGCCGAGGATCTTCATAAAGGTGGATTTACCGCTACCGTTGGCGCCAATCAGGCCGTAACGGTTGCCGCCGCCAAATTTGACGGAGATGTTTTCGAACAGCGGCTTACTGCCAAACTGCATGGTGACGTTGCTGGATACTAGCACGGGGTTATCCTGAAAAAAGAGAATGAGAAGTGTGATACATCGGGCATTATGCCAGCAAAGCCATCACTTTTCACGGTTTGCAATAAAATCGCAGGCAGCGCCTGTGGTACGGTCTCTCTCATATTGCGCGATTCATTTAACCGATACATGATTTTTTCCCTTAATCTGGAAGGAACCTATGACCACCTACTCCCGCCATCCGGCATTCTTATCGCTTCAGGGCGGCATCAACTTTCGTGACCTCGGCGGCCTGCACACCGCCGACGGCCGCCGCGTGCGCCAGGGGAAACTCCTGCGCTCCGGCTCGTTACACCAGATGACCGACGAGGATCTGAGCCGCCTGGATAATCTGCCGGTGACCCGGGTCATTGATTACCGCGATCCGCATGAGGTCCAGCGCAGCCCCGACAGGTTGAATGGACGGATGCGTTATCTCAATGCGCCCGCCAATCCTCTGACGCCAGAGGTCGATGCCAAAGTCACGGAACTTAACGCCGCGACGCTCAATGCCATGAGCGGCGAGAAATTTATGCTGCAGCTTTATCGTCAGTTACCCTTTAACAACGCCGCCTATCGCCAGCTTGCCGGCTGGTTGATGCAGCCTGCTGACGGTGCGCTGTTGCAGCACTGTGCGGTGGGTAAAGATCGTACCGGCGTGGGCTGCGCGCTGACGCTGTTCGCCCTTGGCTGCGACACGCCGACGGTGATGGAGGAGTATCTCCTCACCCACGGTACGCTGAACCAGGTCGAAAGCGGGCTCCTTGGCCTGCTCGGCGATCAACTGACCCCCCGCGGACGGCAGAATCTGGCAGAAATCCTGACGGTACATGAGTCGTACCTCGCGGCGGCGCTATCGGCAATTCACGAGCGCTATACCAGCGTGGATGGATGGCTGGAACAGGAATATCAGCTGACGCCCGACGCGCGTGAAGCGCTGCGCTCACGCTTTCTCGAGGGGTAAATGCCGTTTTTTCCTGCCACGATTTACCGCAGAAATGAAAAACGGCGAACTACACTTGAAACAACTGGCAAAAAAGTGTGATTTCGTACACATCTGATTTCCCTGTTGGATGGAATGCACATATAATGCGCTCCCATCTATTAGCTGAATCATCTGACAAAGGCCTTTGTGGCTTTGCCACTGCACACGACATGAAGAATATGAAAATATCGACACTCTTAGCGGCAGCCTTCGCCCTCGTCGGCTTTTGCAACACTGCATCCGCTGTCACTTATCCGCTGCCGACCGACGGTAGCCGACTGATTGGTCAGAACCAGGTGATTACGGTTCCTGATAACAACAAGCAACCGCTGGAATATTTCGCAGCTAAATACCAGATGGGGTTGTCCAACATGCTGGAAGCCAACCCGGGCGTGGATACCTATCTGCCGAAGAGCGGCACCGTGCTGAATATCCCGCAGCAGCTGATTCTGCCGGACACCGTGCATGAAGGTATCGTTATCAATAGCGCGGAAATGCGTCTTTACTACTACCCGAAAGGCACCAACACCGTTATCGTGCTGCCAATTGGTATCGGCCAGCTGGGCAAAGATACGCCGATCAAATGGGTCACTAAGGTAGAACGTAAGAAAGCGGGTCCGACCTGGACGCCGACGGCGAAAATGCACGCGGAATATATCGCAGCGGGTAACCCGCTGCCGGCCGTCGTACCGGCGGGTCCTGACAACCCGATGGGTCTGTATGCGCTGTATATTGGTCGTCTGTACGCGATCCACGGCACCAACGCTAACTTCGGTATCGGACTGCGCGTCAGCCACGGCTGCGTCCGTCTGCGTAACGAAGACATCAAATTCCTGTTTGAGAATGTGCCGGTCGGCACCCGCGTCGAGTTTATCGATGAGCCGGTGAAAGCCACCACCGAGCCGGACGGTAGCCGTTATGTCGAAGTACATAACCCGCTGTCCACCACCGAAGCCCAGTTCCAGGGCGGTGAAATCGTGCCGATTACGCTGACCAAAGAAGTCCAGGCGGTCACCAGCCAGTCCGACGTCGATCAGACCGTGGTCGAGCAGGCTGTCCAGAACCGTTCCGGTATGCCGGTTCGTCTGAACTAATCTTCTGACGTAACAGTATGAAAAAGGCGGGCCCGGTGCCCGCCTTTTTTTATCCGTTATTGACCAGGATAATGCCGCCATGATCGTAGCGATAGTGGCAGCGGGCATACTCCAGCGGCGTCCCGTCTTCCAGATAGATAACCTGCTCGACTTCCAGCACCGGGTCACTCTCGCCGCAGTTGAGGTGCAGCTGGTCCAGCGCATCCGGCTTCATCGCCCGCACCACGCGATACGAGCCCATCAGCTTCAGCCCCAGCGTCTCCTGCACGTAGCGAAACACCGAACTTTCCAGATGCGTTTTATTCAGCCCCGGCACCAGCGCCACGGGCATCACCGTCATATCCAGCGAGACCGGTTCGCCATTGAGCACCCGCAGGCGGACAAAATCATAGACTGGGGCATCGGCGTCGATAAGCAGCGAGGTTTGCTCTTTTTCCGTGGCAAAGCGCAGTTCAAAGCGGATAACCTGACTGGTCACTTCCCCCAGATGCTCCCAGGTTTTGGTGGCGCCGAAGTAATCGCTACCCGGCAGTTCCCACTGCGAGAGCTGCAGAAAGTTCTTACGCACGAAGGTACCCTGCCCTTTGCGGGTATAGATAAGCCCCTCGACAATAAGCTGGCGCATCGCCTGCTGGATGGTCATCCTGCTGGTGTTAAATTCCGCCGCCAGCGCAAACTGGTCGGGTAACGGGGCGCTGGCGGGGTACTGCTGGCTGATAATGCGTTTTTTTATTTCCCGCGCGATCGAAAGATACTTCGCCGTCATTCCCCGTCCTTTTTATGATGGTTGTCTCTGGATGTACTCTGTTGCACCAGTGCTGGCGGGCCTAAGAATACACCAAACGCCCGCCGCTCGCACCGCTACATCTGTGCACCATTGCTGCGAATAGCCTGCTTTAACCAGGCGTAGCTTTTCTTCGGCACGCGCTTAAGGTCTTTCAGATCGTGGTTTTCGCGATTCACATACACCACGCCGTAGCGCTTACGCATATCGCCCTGAGAACTGAGGATATCAATCAGTCCCCAGCCGAGGTAGCCCATCACCTGCGCACCATCTTCAAATATCGCCTCTTTCATGGCATTGATATGATCGCGATGATAGGCAATACGGTAATCATCGGCCACTGGCGTCTCACCATCCCATGACTCAATGACGCCAATGCCGTTTTCAATCGGGAATACCGGCAAACGCCAGTCGTTGTAGTAGCGCGTGATGATCATGCGGAAACCGAGCGGGTCAATCTGCCAGTTCCATTCCGTCGCTTTCAGCCAGCTATTCGGTTTATCACCGAACAGCATATAGTTGTTCACCGGCGTACCGGGAGGAACGGGATCGCTGTCCAGAGTCCGGCTGGCATAGTAGCTGAAGGCCAGATAGTCGACTTTTACCGTCGCCATCATCGCCAGATCCTCTTGCCGATAGATCTCGCTAAAACCTTCCCGCGCCACGAAGTGCATGACTTCCGGGCTGTAGCCTTCACCGGCAAAGGCGCGGAGCAGATTCTGGTTAAAGAACTCATCAAGCTGCTGGGCGCAGAGAATATCGCGCGGCTTACAGGTCGCCGGATAGACCAGCGCGTGCGCCAGCATGCCGCCCATCAGGCAGTGCGGTTTCTCCCGATGCAGATAGTCGGTCAGGTGAACATGGGCCATCATCACGTGGTGCTGGATCTGGTACAGCTCGCGCAGGGTTTTCTCACCGCGCAGATAGCCCGTAATGAGGAACGCCTCCGGCATATGGTAGAGATTCTGCTCGTTGAAGGTCAGCCAGTACTTCACCTTATCACCGTAGCAGGCGATCATCTTCTGGCCGTAACGAATAAAGGCCTCCATCACGCGACGGTCGGTGAAACCGTTATAGCGTTCCGCCAGTGAAAGCGGCATATCGAAATGATACAGGCAGATCATCGGCTCAATACCGCGGGCGATCAGTTCATCAATAAACTGGTGGTAGAAGGCGATCCCCTCTTCATTAAATTCGCCGTCGCCCAGCGGACACACCCGACTCCAGGCAATCTGGAAGCGATAGCAGTTCATCCCCAGATCCTGCATCAGATCGAAATCCTCCCGGTAACGATGGTAAGAGTCCGTGGCAACTTTCCAGTCGGAGGCGAATTCCGCAGGCTCGCGAATGTCGTACACCGACATCCCCTTTCCCCCTTCATTCCAGGCCCCTTCCGTTTGCATGCTGGAGACCGAATTACCCCACAAAAAGTCCGCCGGTAGTCTATTGTTCATCTCACGCCCCTATATGACTAGTCATTTAAATTTCATGACTAGTCATATAAACGATATTCATCGCCCAGGCAAAACAAAGGATCGTTTTTTGTGAGCGCAGCAAATAAAAAAATCCGGATCGGGGGCACAGATCCGGCCAGAGAGAGCGACCTGTAGTTATTGCTGTGCGAGCTGATCGCGGCGATATTCACCCTGACGCTCCAGCATCCAGCCGGGGTATTCGCGCGGCAGTGCGCTGACGGCATCCAGCTGGGCCAGCTCCACCTCGCTCAGTTGAATATCGACGGCGGCGAGGTTGTCCGCCAGCTGCTCGGGACGTTTGGCGCCGATAATCACGCTGCTGACCGCAGACTGATGCAGCAGCCAGGCAAGAGCAATCTGCGCGACCGAAACACCTTTGGCCTCCGCAATGACGCGCATGACATCGATGCAGTCGAAAGCGCGATCTTTATTTACCGGCGGGAAATCAAACGCCTGCCGGCGTCCGCCCTCGGCAGTCTGACCCTCACGATCGTATTTCCCGCTCAGCAGACCGCCGGCCAGCGGACTCCAGACCATCAAACCGACCCCTTCACTCTGCATCATCGGAATCAGCTCACGCTCCAGATCGCGCCCGGCGATCGTGTAGTAAGCCTGTAGGGAAGCGAAGCGCGACAGCCCCAGACGCGCGGAAATCCCCAGCGCTTTCACGATTTGCCAGGCCGCCCAGTTTGACACACCGATGTAGCGAACATGTCCCTGCTGCACCAGATTATCCAGCGCGTAGAGCGTCTCCTCGATGGGCGTCGCCGGATCGAAACCGTGGAGCTGATAAAGATCGATGTGATCGAGCTGCAGCCGTCGCAGACTCTCTTTGACGCTCTCCATGATATGAAAACGCGAACTGCCGCGGGAATTGACGCCGGCCGTACCGGTTTCGCCAAAGACTTTGGTAGCCACCACCACGTTCTCGCGCGGAACCTTCAGGTTTTTTAGCGCCTGGCCGGTTAACATTTCCGAACGGCCTTCAGAATAGACATCTGCGGTGTCGATAAAGTTAATGCCCGCATCCAGCGCACTGCCCACCAGCTGTTCGGCCTCAGCCTGGCGCAACTGACCAATTTTGCCCCACATGCCGCCTTCGCCGCCAAAGGTCATGGTGCCCAGGCACAGTCGGGAGACAAACAGACCGGTGTTTCCGAGTTTTTGATAACGCATTGGACTCTCCTCATCAGGATATTAAACCTCAGCGTTAACGTTATACGCCCGCGACGGAACCGGCGAATGGGGTGATTCTGTCTGTTTCTTGCCCAATCCTCTGAAAATCAGGCGATGAATAGCAGCAAGGCGTAGCCGACCAGCGCCGCCCACAGCAGCAGCGGCAGAGAGTAAAGATGGAAGCGCCACCAGATGCGGCGATCTGATGCCATACGCAGGGCAATTAAATTAGCCAGCGAGCCGGGAAGCAGGCCAAAGCCGCCGACGTTGACCGCCCAGGCCAGCAGCGTCGAAGGAGGAACATAGTTGAGCAGTAGAATGGTGGCCGGTACGTTACTGATGAACTGCGACAGGCCAATCGTCGACAGCCACAAGCCGCCGGCAGAAAGCTGGCCCACCCCGCTTAAAACCTGATGCAGCGCGGGAAGTTGCGTCAACAGATGAACGTCAATAAACATCACCATAAAGACCAGCAGCAGCGACCAGTCCACATGGATAATCACCGCCCGCGCCAGCAGCAGAAAGCCGAGAATAATCAGCCCCAGCCCCCACAGTTCAAGCTTCATTTCTAAAGCCGTCAGGAAGATCAGATAAAACGCCAGACAGCCCCACACCAGCTTCGGCTGCCACGATGGCGCCCGGTCCGCGCTTTGAAAGTGCAGACGGGTGGCGGAGAAACAGCACCAGCACAGTACCAGCAGCGTCAACATCATCGCCGCCGCCAGCGGCAGCATTTGCCCGATAAACCCAAGGAAGCTGAGGCCGGATCGCCCCCACAGCAGGATATTTTGAGGATTACCGATAGGTGTTAACAAGGATCCGGCGTTGACCGCCAGCGCCTCGAAAATAATCAGCCGGTTAACCGGTAACGCGCACCATTTTTTCAACGTCAGCGTGAGCGGTACGACGATAAACAGCGCCACATCATTGGTCAGAAACGTCGAGAGCAGCGCCGCCGCAAGGACCATAAAAATGGCCAGCTGACGCTCGGTGGCAAACCGACGCACCATTTTGCGGCCAAGCACATCAAAGTAGCCGCTCAGTTCAATCCCTTTCGTCAGCAGCATCAAGCCGCTCAGGGTGATGATCGTGTGCCAGTCGATAGCCTGGGGCCAGCTTTTTGGCGCAAACGGGACAAAGAAACTTAAACCGCAGGCGATGATCAACAGTAAATGCAGAAAACGATCGCGAGCCAGGGAGTGAACAAAGGGAAGATTCATTCTCCTTGCTGCCCGTATTTAAGGGTGAACTGATTAAATGCCGCCAGCGTCTCTTCACTGACGTGATGTTCCATCCCTTCCGCGTCACGACGGGCTATCTCCGGACTCACGCCCAGAACCAGTAAGAAATTCTCGACGATCTGGTGGCGTTCGCGGCTCTCATGCGCCAGTTTCTCGCCTTCCGGAGTTAAAAAGACTCCGCGCCATGGGATCTGCTCAATCAGTCCGACGCTGGCCAGGCGTTTTAACATTTTGGCCACCGTTGGCTGGGAGACCCCCAGACGCGCGGCCATATCAACCTGACGCGCCTCTCCCACTTCGCGAATCAGATCTGAAATCAATTCGACGTAGTCGTCAATCAGCTCCCGGCGGTGGGCTTCGCGTACCTGGCGAAACCCCTCAACGTGTTCTTCAACATTAACAAGCTGCGTCACTTTTTTTGTTATAGGTCTTCCGGCGCGACGGTTCATTGTGCTTCCTCATACGTGTGACGCATCAAGCATCATCTCAAAAGATCCCCATTGTAAATGATTGGGCCCGTAGCACAAAAAATTAACGTTTTAGCCATAGCTATAAAATATAGCCTGTGCTATATCTGTATGTAATACAGACATCCTTCAAGGAGCGAAGGGCGAAATTACAGGAGGTCCCATGAACGAATTCAAGAGGTGCTTACGCGTGTTTACTCATTCTCCTTTTAAAGTCCGCTTAATGCTGATTAACATGCTGTGCGACATGATGAACGGCAAGAATCGCCAGGAAAAACCCCATCACTAAATGCGGCGTCGCGGTACGCCGCTTCATTTTTCCGTCACAATACCCTGTCAAACTGACCCGTTTCGCCACGTTCTCGCCGCTTTTTTCAAGTTTTGTAAGCTTTCTCTCAAAACAATCCGTTATGTCCGGTTGACCTTATCATTTGCAAGCCCTATCTTTTGTCAGCCCTGCCACTACTGCGGCTCGCAGAGACCCTCTTCAGGCACTGTCCAGCAGGTTTTACCCCTTGATGCCAGGGGATGCACATGGCGTCTTTTTGATTAATTACTATGAATGTCACCCTGAAAGAAACGCTGGTCGCTCGCGGATTAGTCCCTAACCCGTGGACAGGATTTTATTTTCTCCAGTCTCTGCTGATTAACCTCGCACTCGGCTATGAATTTAGCCTGCTCTACACCGTCGCATTTACATGCGTGTTACATCTGCTGTGGCGTCATGCCCCGCGGATGCAAAAAGTCGTGGCGGGAGGCTACTCGCTGCTTGCCGCCTTCTATTACCCGTTTGGCCAGGCGTATGGCGCCCCCAACTTCAACACTCTGCTGGCGCTGCATGCCACTAACGTCGAAGAGTCCACGGAAATTCTGACCATCTTTCCCTGGTACAACTACCTGCTGGCGGTCTTTATTTTTGCGCTGGGCGTGATTGCCGTACGTCGTAAAAGGGAAGAGCGTAAGCCGTGGAGCAAAATGGAGCTGCTGGGGCTGTTGTTCAGCATCGGCATCTTCTTCCTGCAGCCGGTGCAGAATCTGGCCTGGGGCGGCGTCTTCAAAGTGATTGATACCGGCTATCCCGCCTTCCGTTTCGTGAAAGACGTGGTGGTCAACAATAATGAAGTGCTCGACGAGCAGGCGCGGATGGCTCAGCTGGCCAATATGAAAGACAGCTGGCATGTGCTGGCGGTCAAACCCAAATATCAGCTTTACGTCGTGGTCATCGGAGAGAGCGCGCGCCGCGATGCGCTTGGAGCTTTTGGCGGCCACTGGGACAACACGCCGTTCGCCAGCTCAGTCAACGGCTATCTGTTTAATGACTACATTTCCGCCAGCGGTTCAACGCAAAAATCTCTCGGCTTAACGCTCAACCGGGTGGTGGACGGCAAGCCGCAATACCAGGATAACTTCGTCACGCTGGCGAACCGTGCCGGCTTCCAG
Source organism: Klebsiella planticola ATCC 33531 (assembly GCF_000735435.1). Taxonomy (GTDB): domain Bacteria; phylum Pseudomonadota; class Gammaproteobacteria; order Enterobacterales; family Enterobacteriaceae; genus Klebsiella; species Klebsiella planticola. The sequence continues at coordinate 18,446 of NZ_JMPP01000056.1, forward strand.
ACATGGTGGTTTTCCAATCAAGGGCAAATCGGCGAATACGATACGGCGATAGCCAGCATCGCAAAGCGTGCGGATGAGGTGCAGTTTCTCAAAAATGGCGACTTTGAGGCCAACAAAAATACTCAGGATGAGCAGCTGTTGAAGCTAACCGAGCAGGTGCTCTCCGTGCAGCGGACCCAGCCGCAGCTGATCGTCCTGCATCTGATGGGATCTCACCCGCAGGCCTGCGATCGTACCAAGGGAAAATATACTGTCTTTGTACAATCGAAAGAGACGTCCTGCTACCTCTACAGCATGACGCAAACCGATACGCTGCTCGGCAAGCTCTATCATCAGCTGCAGAATTCCGGCGAAAGTTTCTCGATGACCTATTTTTCCGATCACGGTCTGGCCTTTAAAGAGCGCGGTAAAGAGGTGCAGTACCTGGCGCACGACGATAAGTACCAGCAGAATTTCCAGGTGCCGTTTATGGTGCTGTCCAGTGATGATAAAGCGCATAAAGTGATTAAAGCGCGGCGTTCTGCCAACGATTTCCTCGGGTTCTTCTCCCAGTGGACCGGGATCCGCGCCGCCGAGATTACGCCTCGCTACCGTTTCATCTCTGAACAAGCCGCCGGGCCGGCCTATATCACCAACTTCCAGCTACAGAAAGTGGACTATACCCATCTGGGTACCGATCTGTTCACCACCCACTAACAGGGCCCGCCGCCGGGAAACCGCGGCGGCTAACCCGAGCGAACGCCGCGCGTTACAGGCAAAAAAAAAATCCGCCCCAGTGAGGCGGATTTTTTATATCACCGAAGCGATTAGAAGCTGTAACCAACGCCAGCGATCCAGGTGCCAACGTCAACGTTACGAATACGAGACTGCTCGTAGGAGAAGTCCAGAGCAACGTTTTCGATCGGGTTGAACTGCATACCTGCACCGTAAGAGAAACCGTAGTCGCTCATGTCGTGCTTGTTCGGGTAGCTGTTGTCCTGGAATTTGCCGTGACCGACACCCACTACGCCGTAGATGCTAGCCCAGTCGTTCAGACGGTAAGCCGGACCTGCGGTGATGCCGTAGTACTGGCCTTTCTGGTATACGCCAGATTCAGTACGGTCTTTTTCGGTGTAGGTGAAAGAACCGATAACACCCAGCGGGCTATTGTCTTGCTCGTAACGGTACTTCAGGTTGAAACCGCCAGCTTTGTTAGCTTCACCCTGCATGTCGCTCTGAGCATAACCACCGGTAACGGTAGAAGTTGCAGCGAAAGCGGTACCTACGGATGCAGCCAGAACAACGGCCAGTGCTGAAAAACGTGCAATTTTATTCATAACCACCTCAAATGTGTTTCTAATAAGTCCTAAGTCTTAAATATATCAAAAACTTTCAGGAAACTCTTTTGACTTTACACTGTCTAACATAGCTTTTCATGTAACCAAAAGTTTCCATAATTCTATAACAAACTGGAAAACAACCGTTTTTGGTGAATACCCTACTATTAAGGCCGATAAGGCCCCGCACGTGCATCCAGATTAATCCTAATCAACAGGTTAATTTCTCTTCGCGTCTCGCCCCATTGTACGCCTCCCGAACGCGTTTTTTTCAACAATAGATAAACCGTAGCCAGGTAATTCATTTACACTGGAACCTTTACCGCATTTGACAAACCCTGACAGGAGAAAGGATGCCCGGCTCGTCCCGCAAAATACCGGCATGGCTGCCGATACTGGTCATTTTAATCGCCATGGTCTCTATCCAGAGCGGCGCTTCGCTGGCGAAATCGCTGTTCCCGTTGGTCGGCGCCCCCGGGGTGACCGCGCTGCGCCTGGCGTTAGGCACCTTGATTCTGGTGATCATCTTCAAGCCCTGGCGCCTGCGCTTTACCGCTGAGCAGCGCCTGCCGCTCCTCTTGTATGGTCTGGCGTTGGGGGCAATGAACTATCTCTTTTACTTATCGATTCAGCGCATTCCGCTGGGGATTGCGGTGGCGCTGGAGTTCACCGGGCCGCTGGCGGTGGCGCTGTTTGGTTCGCGGCGTCCGCTCGATTTCGTCTGGGTGATCCTCGCCGTACTCGGGCTGTGGTTCCTGCTGCCGCTGGGGCAAGACGTCGCGCAGGTCGATCTGACCGGTGCGCTGCTGGCGCTGGGCGCCGGGGCCTGCTGGGCCGTCTATATTCTGACCGGCCAGCGTGCCGGAGAAGAACACGGTCCGGCAACGGTGGCGATGGGGTCGCTTATTGCCGCCGTGGTCTTTGTTCCGCTGGGCATGCTGCAGGCAACCGACACGCTGTTCCAGTGGTCGCTGCTGCCGCTGGGACTGGCCATCGCCGTCCTCTCTACGGCGCTACCTTACTCGCTGGAAATGATTGCCCTCACCCGTATGCCCACCCGCACATTCGGCACGCTGATGAGCATGGAGCCGGCGCTCGCCGCGCTATCGGGCATGATATTTCTGGGCGAGACGCTGACCTTTACGCAAACCCTGGCGCTCGGGGCGATTATCCTCGCCTCGATGGGCTCTACGCTGACAATGCGCCGGGAAAGTAAAATCGAAAAAGTGGATATCAGCTAGCCAACGTAACCCGTTCTGCACGAGGCAATCGCATCGTGCAGAACCGCGCTCTCACGCTGACTTTTTACGCAATTTCATGCCCTTTTCAAAATAGCCAACCCCCCCGCACTATCGAACCAATAGGGACAACCGCCCTGCCCATACTGCGATCCGTTGCTATACTTAGTCACATTAGTTACCGGGGACAAGCGCTCCATTTGATTCAAATTTGATGTATGACGAGTATAAATATCAAGAGGATATGAAACTATGAGTACCGCAAAACTGGTTAAAACGAAAGCATCCGATCTGCTCTATACCCGCAACGATGTTGCAGACAATGAGAAGAAGGAAACCGTCGAGCTGCTGAATCGTCAGGTGATCCAGTTCATTGACCTGTCGCTGATGACCAAGCAGGCTCACTGGAATATGCGCGGTGCCAATTTTATTGCCGTTCATGAAATGCTGGATGGCTTCCGCACCGCCCTGACCGACCATCTCGACACGATGGCTGAACGCGCCGTACAGCTGGGCGGCGTCGCGCTGGGCACCACTCAGGTGATCAACAGCAAAACCCCGCTGAAAAGCTACCCGCTGGATATTCATAGCGTTCAGGATCACCTGAAAGAGCTGGCTGACCGCTACGCGATTGTGGCCAACGATGTGCGTAAAGCGATCGGCGAAGCAAAAGATGAAGACACGGCCGATATCTTTACCGCCGCCTCCCGCGACCTCGATAAATTCCTGTGGTTCATCGAAGCCAACATCGCATAATCCTGCACAATCACCGTCAGCCTGGCTGGCGGTTTTTTTCAGATTATCCTGACCTCTGCCGCCTGATTTTTTCCCTGATCTTCATCCGCACCATTTCAGTGCGCGACAATGGGCAAAATACGTACAAAAGTAAAACAATTGTAATAATCACCTCACACAATCGTTACAGCAAGATTGTTTTACCATCAGTGTTTGCGTTAAAAATGCACTTGTTATTCGGCGTGTTTATGACGCACCAAAATGACGCCCCATTGCGGTGCATTTGCCGTGACCTATAACCGAAACCGTGCAACAGGATAGACTTCGTTTGTTATAAAACAACAAGTTGTAAAACTGGCACGATTTTTTCATATGGTTACACGTTCTCGCAGGGGATCGTCCCGTGGATAAAAAAGGAAATGCTATGAAGTCTGTATTTAAAGTTTCACTGGCTGCACTGACCCTGGCTTTTGCGGTTTCTTCTCAGGCCGCTGAAAAACAACTGATTGTTGCGACCGATACGGCGTTTGTTCCGTTTGAATTTAAGCAAGGTGATAAGTATGTCGGTTTTGATGTCGACCTGTGGGACGCCATCGCGAAAGAGCTGAAACTGAACTATACCCTGAAGCCGATGGATTTCAGCGGCATCATTCCTGCGCTGCAAACCAAAAACATCGACCTCGCGCTGGCGGGGATTACCATTACTGAAGAACGCAAGAAAGCGATCGAGTTCTCCGATGGCTACTATAAGAGCGGCCTGCTGGTGATGGTGAAAGCCAATAACAACGATATCAAAGATGTGAAGGACCTGAACGGTAAAGTCGTGGCGGTGAAAGGCGGTACCGGCTCCGTTGACTACGCGAAAGCCAATATCAAAACCAAAGACCTGCGTCAGTTCCCGAATATCGATAACGCCTATATGGAGCTGGGTACCGGCCGCGCCGATGCCGTTCTGCACGACACGCCAAACATCCTGTACTTCATCAAAACGGCCGGCCACGGTCAGTTCAAGGCGGTAGGGGAATCGCTGGAAGCGCAAAACTACGGTATCGCCTTCCCGAAAGGCAGCGACGAGCTGCGCGAGAAAGTGAACGGCGCGCTGAAAACGCTGCGTGAAAACGGCACCTACAACGAAATTTATAAAAAATGGTTCGGTACTGAGCCAAAATAATAATCAGCCTTGATCGCTTACAGGTCTGCTGAATGCCGATCGCCCGGACAGGGCCCCTGACCACTATCCGGGTATCACTTTGCCGCAGACCTGAGTCATTTTTTCTCAGAGGCACGCCTCTGTTTTTCGACACGGTAACAGGAACGAACTATGCAGTTTGACTGGAGTGCCATCTGGCCTGCCATTCCAATTTTGCTGGAAGGCGCCAAAATGACGCTGTGGATTTCCGTCCTCGGCCTGGCTGGCGGCCTGATAATCGGCCTCGTCGCCGGTTTCGCCCGCTGCTTTGGCGGCTGGATTGCTAACCACATTGCGTTAGTCTTTATCGAGATCATTCGCGGAACCCCGATTGTGGTTCAGGTCATGTTTATCTACTTCGCCCTGCCGATGGCGTTCAATGATCTTCGCATTGATCCCTTCTCGGCGGCGGTCGTGACCATCATGATCAACTCCGGCGCCTATATCGCAGAAATTACCCGCGGGGCGGTACTCTCAATTCACAAGGGCTTCCGTGAAGCTGGCCTGGCGCTTGGCCTGTCCCGTCGTGAAACCATCCGCCACGTGATTCTGCCGCTGGCGCTGCGTCGCATGCTGCCGCCGCTGGGTAATCAGTGGATCATTAGCATCAAAGATACCTCACTCTTTATCGTCATCGGCGTCGCCGAGCTGACCCGTCAGGGTCAGGAGATTATTGCCGGTAACTTCCGCGCGCTGGAAATCTGGAGCGCCGTGGCCGTGATTTACCTGATCATCACCCTGGTGTTGAGCTTTATTCTGCGTCGTCTTGAAAGAAGGATGAAAATCCTGTGATTGAATTTAAAAATGTTTCCAAGCACTTTGGCCCGACCAAGGTGCTGCACGATATCGATCTGAAGATCAATAAAGGCGAAGTTGTGGTGATTATCGGGCCGTCCGGCTCCGGGAAATCGACGCTGCTGCGCTGTATTAACAAACTGGAAGAGATAACCAGCGGCGAGCTTATCGTCGATGGTCTGAAGGTTAATGACCCGAAAGTCGACGAGCGCCTGATCCGTCAGGAAGCCGGGATGGTGTTCCAACAGTTCTATCTGTTCCCGCATCTGACGGCGCTGGAGAACGTCATGTTCGGGCCGTTACGCGTGCGCGGTGCTAAAAAAGAGGCCGCCGAAAAACTGGCGAAAGATCTGCTGGAAAAAGTGGGGCTCGCCGAACGCGCGCACCACTACCCTTCCGAGCTCTCCGGCGGCCAGCAGCAGCGCGTGGCAATCGCTCGCGCCCTGGCGGTAAAACCCAAAATGATGCTGTTTGACGAACCGACTTCAGCGCTGGATCCGGAACTGCGCCACGAAGTGCTGAAAGTGATGCAGGATCTGGCGGAAGAAGGGATGACGATGGTCATCGTTACCCATGAGATCGGCTTTGCTGAGAAAGTGGCATCGCGGCTGATCTTTATCGACAAAGGGCGTATCGCCGAAGATGGCGATCCGCAGGTACTGGTGAAAAACCCACCGAGCCCGCGTCTACGCGAATTCCTGCAGCACGTCGCCTGATATCCCTCCAGGCTCCCCGTATACGGGGAGCCGCTTTCGCTTTCCAGACACATCCCACGCCGCTTCTCTCGCTATCAGCCTCTATACTTAATGGTTTTGGAATGAGATGGAGGCGCCGTGCCGTGGATCCTGTTA
>NZ_JMPP01000057.1 GCF_000735435.1 Klebsiella planticola ATCC 33531
AGCAGTGAACCAGACCTCGAGAAAAAAAAGGCCGCCTATGCGGCGCTGGCTGACGTGCTGGATAACGAGGCCGCCCGTAAGGAATTAATCGACCAGCTGCGTTCTGCCGCCGCCACGCCGCCGCCGGCCAGCGCGCCAAAGCTGACGCCGCCGGAAGAGAAAGATGAACGGACGGTACTGGAAAACGTCACCCAGGTGAGCCGCGAGTACGGTGAACGCTTTGCTGCGCGTTTTTCTCAGCTGTGGCGCAATATTACCGCCTCTGCGCATAAGCCGTTTCATGCCGAAACCTTTCGCAACGCCGCCGGCCATTTCCTGCTGCTGGCCGTGCTGGTATTCGCCTTCTGGTGGCTGGTCCGCCTCGCCGCGCTGCCGCTGTATCGCAAAATGGGTCAGTGGGGACGGCGCAAAAATCACGATCGCGGTAACTGGCTACAGCTCCCGGCCACCATCGCCGGCGCGTTTATCTTCGATCTCCTCCTGCTGGCGTTGACGCTGTTTGTTGGCCAGATGCTCAGCGATCGGTTTAATGGCGGGAGCCGGACTATCGCCTTTCAGCAAAGCCTGTTTCTGAATGCCTTCGCCTTGATTGAGTTTTTTAAAGCGATTCTGCGGCTGATTTTCTGTCCGCGGGTAACGGAGCTGAGGCCGTTTAACCTCAGCGATGAGAGCGCGAAGTACTGGAACCTGCGCCTGAGCGCGCTGAGCAGTCTGATTGGCTACGGCCTGATCGTCGCAGTGCCGATTATCTCCAATCAGGTCAACGTTCAGGTCGGCGCACTGGCGAATGTGGTCATTATGCTGTGTATCACCCTCTGGGCGCTGTATCTGATCTTCCGTAATAAAACGCGGATTACTCAGGGACTGCTGCACCTGGCAGACCGCTCGCTGGCCTTCTTCAGTCTGTTTATCCGCGCCTTTGCGCTTATCTGGCACTGGCTGGCCTGCCTCTACTTTATCGTGCTGTTTTTCTTTTCCCTTTTCGACCCCGGCAACAGCCTGAAGTTTATGATGGGGGCCACGGTACGCAGTCTGGCGATTATCGGCGCCGCCGCGCTGCTCTCCGGCATCTTGTCACGCTGGATAGCGAAAACCATTACCCTGTCGCCGCAGACCCAGCGTAACTATCCCGAGCTGCAGAAGCGGCTAAACGGCTGGATCTCCGTCGCGCTCAAAGTGGCGCGAATTTTAGTGGTCTGCGTGGCGATTATGCTGCTGCTAAGCGCCTGGGGACTGTTTGATTTCTGGAACTGGATGCAACACGGCGCCGGGCAAAAAGCGGTGGATGTGCTGATTCGCATCGCGCTGATTCTGTTCTTCTCCGCCATCGGCTGGACGCTGCTCGCCAGCCTGATAGAAAACCGCCTGGCCTCAGACATTCACGGCCGCCCGCTACCGGGCGCTCGTGCCCGTACGCTGCTGACGTTATTCCGTAACGCGCTGGCGGTCATTATCAGCACCATCACGGCGATGATCCTGCTCTCCGAAGTGGGGGTGAACATTGCGCCGCTGCTGGCCGGCGCCGGTGCGCTGGGGCTGGCCATTTCGTTCGGCGCCCAGACGCTAGTAAAAGATATTATCACCGGTATTTTTATCCAGTTTGAGAACGGGATGAATACCGGTGACCTGGTGACCATCGGCCCGTTAACCGGCACGGTGGAACGGATGTCGATCCGTTCCGTGGGCGTGCGCCAGGACACCGGCGCTTACCATATTATCCCGTGGTCCTCGATTACCACCTTCGCCAACTTCGTGCGCGGCATCGGCTCAGTGGTTGCCAACTACGATGTCGACAGACAGGAGGATCTGGATAAAGCCGGTCAGGCGCTGAAAAACGCGGTTGCCGACGTGATGGATCAGGAGGAGATTCGCGGGCTGGTGATTGGCGAGCCGTCATTTGCCGGGCTGGTCGGCCTGAGCAATACGGCATTTACCCTGCGAGTCACCTTCACCACTCTGCCGCTGAAGCAGTGGACGGTACGCTTTGCGCTCGATACGCAGGTGAAGAAACATTTCGATCTCGCCGGAGTACGGGCGCCCGTGCAAACCTACCAGGTTCTGCCGGCTCCTGCGCCCATCGCCGCACCACCAGCGGCACCCGCAGAACCGACGCTATAGCCACGGCGCAGAGCACATTCCGGGCGGGCCAGACCCGCCCGGACGCATCATTCTTAGCGTGCCAGCGGACGGCGGCGTTTAGCCTCATCCATGAAGGTCCAGGCGATAAAGCGACTCTGCTTCTGTCCCTGGGCCATCTCTTTTTTCACCACCTTCACCGCGCCGGCTTCGGTCAGCGCACGATAAAGCGGCGGCAGATTATCGCCGCGCGACACCAGTGAGGTGAACCATTTCACCTGGCGACCAAACTGCTGGCTTTCGCGGATCATCTGCGTAATGAACGCCACTTCACCGCCTTCGCACCACAGCTCCTGCTGTTGACCGCCGAAGTTCATCACGCTGTCCGCCCCCAGCCCCAGGTTCCGACGCTTACGCTCGCCGCCGGCCTGCGCGCTGGCAGCAGAATCGTGGAATGGCGGGTTGCACAGCGTCGCATCAAAACACTCATTTTTATGAATAATGCCGCTAAAGATAGCCCCACTCTCTTTCTGTCGACGCAGGCGAATCTGGCGGCTGAGTCCCGGGTTAGCGTTGATGATCGCCTGGGCGCTGGCGATCGCTTCCGGGCTAATTTCGCTACCGGTAAAACGCCAGCCGTACTCATGCGCACCAATCAGCGGATAGATTAAGTTTGCGCCGCTGCCGACATCCAGAATGCTGGCATTTTCAGGAATGGTGCCGGTATCCAGCGCCAGCAGGTCGGCCAGGTGGTGAATATAATCCGCTCTTCCCGGTACCGGCGGGCATAAGAAGCCGTCCGGAATATCCCAGTGTTTCACCGCGTAAAAATGCGCCAGCAGCGCCTTATTCAGCGCCTTCACCGCCAGCGGGTTAGCAAAATCGATGGTCTGCTCGCCCACCGGATTAAGGGTGATAAAGCCTTGCAGCTCAGGGTGAGCCTGGCATAGCGCGGGCAAATCATAACGTTGATGATGACGGTTACGCGGGTGTAACCCCGGTTTCTGGGCTTTCATGGCAATCTCCTTTGAACAGCCGCGTAAGATACCCGTTGACGGCGGCGCGGTAAATAAGGGAGTCTGGATATCTCTCATTCGGTTACGGGTGCTCTATGTATTTCTATCAACCTTCACAGGGACATGGCCTGCCGCACGACCCGCTTAACGCGATTATCGGCCCACGCCCGATCGGCTGGATCGCCTCTCTGGACGCCGCAGGTCATCGCAATCTTGCCCCCTATAGCTTCTTTAACTGTTTTAACTATCGGCCGCCGATTATCGGTTTTGCCAGCAGCGGCTGGAAAGACAGTGTACAGAATATTATCGAAACCAAAGAGTTTGTCTGGAATCTGGCCACCCGCCCTTTGGCTGAAGCGATGAACGAAACCTCCGCCAGCATCCCTCGCGACGAAGATGAATTTGCCCGTGCCGGGCTGACTCCCGCCGCCAGCCGGATGGTCGCCGCCCCGCGGGTCGCGGAAAGCCCGGTGAACTTCGAATGTCGGCTCTCCCAATGTATTCGCCTGACCCGTGCCGATGGCGAGCCTGTCGATAGCTGGCTGGTGCTGGGTGAAGTGGTCGCAGTCCATATCGATGAGTCGTTACTGGAAAATGGCGTCTATCAGACCGCTAAGGCCAGGCCGATTCTCCGCGCCGGTGGGCCGAGCGCCTATTACACTATCGATGAAAATCTGCGTTTCGACCTGATCCGCCCGGACGCTCGCTAAGCCGTTTGTTCTTCTGCCCGGCCCACGGCGCGCGCCTGGTCGGGCCGCCGTTTATTCAAAAAAGATGTTGTTTGTCTTCAGTTTTTTACCCTGTCTATCCTGCCGTAAAGGCCTAAACTTAAAGTATGTCCCATGCGGTTAATGAGGATATGCTCATGAAAAGAACGCTGCTGTTACTCACCGTAATCACGATTGCCGCCACCTCTTTTATTGCCCAGGCCGGGATCTCACCTCCGCCGTCTATCGCCGAGAGCGGTCCGCTACGCCCGGCAGGCACCGTCTCCGCCTCCGGCGCCAGCAATCTGGATGATCTGCAGGCGAAACTGGCGGAAAAAGCCCACCAAAAAGGGGCGATAGCCTGGCGAATCAACTCCGCCAGCAGCGCGAATAAAATGTCCGGTACCGCCATTATCTATAAATAATCCACCGCTCTGCACGGGTCGGAACCCATCAGGGTCCCGCCCGATGGCCTGACGGCTGCCGTTTATGTAGAAAAAATGCAGTTCACGTAAAGAAATGTATTTATTTTTTTATCAACGAGTGATAAAAATTTGCCTTCATTTGATAATAGTTATCAAAATCATTATCAAACGCATTGCTATTTTAACAAATCACCTGCAGCGGTCGGGGCCCGGCATCGCTGTGCCTGCGGTTGTGATGGCTTTAATTAAAACTATAAGTTGCTTATTGAAATGGACAAAAAACAAAATTTACCGTTCAGCAGTTTTAGCTCGCTGACGATCTTTACCGGCATGTGTCTGAGTCTGTCGCCGACAGGCCTGGCTCTGGCCGCAGACGGCACTGAACAAAATGGCGGTGAAACGCTGGTGGTGGAAGCGCAGGCTCCCTCTCTGTATGCCCCTACGCAATCTGCCGACCCCAAATTTTCCCGCCCGATTGCCGATACCACCCGCACGGTCACCGTGGTCTCCGAGCAGGTGATGAAAGATCAGGGCGTGACTAATTTGACCGATGCGTTGAAAAACGTTCCCGGCGTCGGAGCCTTCTATGCCGGGGAAAACGGCAGCTCGTCGACCGGCGACACCATTTATATGCGTGGAGCCGATACCTCTAACAGCATCTATGTCGATGGTGTCCGCGATATCGGCAGCGTGACCCGCGATACCTTTAACACCGAACAAGTGGAAGTGATTAAAGGCCCGTCGGGTTCTGACTACGGCCGTAGCGCTCCAACCGGCTCAATCAATATGATCAGCAAACAGCCGCGTCTGGACTCCGGTATCGATGCCTCCGTCAGCGCTGGCAGCGCCTGGTTCCGTCGCGGTACGCTCGATATCAATGAAGCCATCGGCGAAACCAGCGCCGTGCGTCTGAACCTGATGGGCGAAAAAACCCATGATGCCGGCCGCGATAACGTCAAAAATGAGCGTTACGGTATCGCGCCATCGGCCGCGTTTGGTCTCGGTACTGAGAACCGTCTGTACCTGAACTATCTGCATGTGACCCAGCACAACACGCCGGACGGAGGTATCCCGACCATTGGTCTGCCGGGGTACTCCGCGCCAACTCCTGGCACCGCGGCGCTCAATCACTCGGGTAAGGTCGCCACCAGCAACTTCTACGGGACGGATTCCGACTACGACGACTCCACCACCGATACGGTGACCATGCGCTTCGAGCACGACCTGAGCGATAACACCACCCTTCGCAACACCACCCGCTGGTCGCGCGTGAAACAGGATTATCTGCTAACCGCAGTGATGGGCGGCGCAACCAACATCACCCAGCCGGACCCGAACGATGTCGGCACCTGGACCTGGTCGCGTCTGGCGAACACCAAAGACGTCAGTAATAAAATTCTGACCAACCAGACCAACCTGACCTCAAAGTTCTATACCGGTTCGATCGGGCATGACATCAGCACCGGTTTCGAGCTGACCCGGGAAACGCAGACCAACTACGGCGTTTATCCCATTACGCCTCCGGCGGTCAATATTTACCATCCCAATAGCAACATCTCTATTGGCGGTCTGGACCGCAGCGGCGCCAACGCCAACGGGCAGACGGATACCTTCGGCGTTTATGCCTTCGATACTCTGCAGATTACCCATGATTTCGAGCTGAACGGCGGCATCCGTCTGGATAACTACCAGACAAAATATGACAGCGCCAGCCTGTGCGGCGGCACCGGCCGCGGTGCGGTTGCCTGCCCGGACGGCGTGGTGAAAAACAGCCCGGTCACCACGGTTGATACCTCCACCAGCGGCAATCTGGTGAACTGGAAAGCCGGGGCGCTGTACCACCTGACCGACAGCGGCAACGTTTACGTCAACTATGCGATCTCCCAGCAGCCTCCGGGCGGCAATAACTTTGCCCTGGCCCAAAGCGGTACCGGGAATAGCGCCAACCGTACCGATTTTAAACCGCAGAAAGCGAAGACCAGCGAAGTCGGTACCAAGTGGGAGCTGATGGATAAACGTCTGCTGCTGACGGCTGCGCTTTTCCGTACCGATATTGAGAACGAAGTCGAGCAAAACGACGACGGCACCTATTCGCAGTACGGTAAAAAACGCGTTGAAGGTTATGAGCTGTCTCTGGCCGGTAATATCACCCCGGACTGGCAGGTCATCGGCGGATATACCCAGCAGCACGCCAGCGTCCGTGAAGGCAGCAACATCTCCCAGGACGGCACCAGCGCGCTGCCGTACACGCCGGAACACGCCTTTACCCTCTGGAGCCAGTACCAGGCAACCGATGCTATCGCCCTTGGCGCAGGCGCTCGCTATATCGGCAGCATGCATCGCGGCAGCGACGGCGCCGTCGGTACGCCGTCCTCCACCGAAGGCTACTGGGTGGCTGATGCGAAAGTGGGCTATCGTATCAACCGTAACGTCGATCTGCAGCTGAACGTCTATAACCTGTTCGATACCCATTATGTCGCCTCAATCAACAAGAGCGGCTACCGTTATCATCCAGGCGAACCGCGTACTTTCCTGCTGACTGCCAACGTGCATTTCTAATCCACAGCGGGGCGGCAACGCCCCGTTTCTTGAGGAGAAACAACGATGATGTACCATATCCCCACCGTTCTCAGCCCGCAGGAAGTTGACGATTTTCGCGCGCAGCTGCAGCAGGCCGACTGGGTTGACGGGCGAGCCACCACCGGCGATCAGGGCGCGCTGGTGAAAAAAAATCAGCAGGTCGATACCCGCAGTCCGCTGTACGGCGAACTGCAGAACAGAGTCCTCGCGGCGCTCAACCGCAGTTCACTGTTCTTCGCCGCCGCACTGCCTAAAACCCTCTCCAGCCCGCTGTTTAACCGCTATCAGCAGAGTGAGACCTACGGTTTTCACGTTGACGGCGCGGTGCGCAGTCAGGCCCAGGGCGGCTGGATGCGTACCGACCTTTCTGCCACCCTGTTCCTCAGCGCGCCTGAGAGTTATGAAGGCGGTGAGCTGGTGGTAAACGACACCTATGGTCAGCATACGGTCAAGCTGCCGGCGGGCGACCTGGTACTCTACCCGTCAAGCAGCCTGCACTGCGTGACGCCGGTGACCCAGGGCGTGCGCGTGGCTTCTTTCCTGTGGGTCCAGTCGATGATCCGCGATGACAAACGCCGCAGCATGCTGTTCGAGCTGGATCGGAATATTCAGACTCTGAAGAGCCGCCACGGCGAGAGTGACGAGGTGCTATCGCTACTTAATCTGTACCATAACTTGCTGCGGGACTGGTCGGAAATCTGAGCCCTTGCCAGACTCATTTTTGCCCCCATCTTCACTCTACCCGTCATACTCAAGTTGCCTGCACGTTGGCTTCGTGACTCGACTCCCCAATAAGCCTCACCCATACGAGCCGCCGCAGAGCAGCGTTCAAATCTGTTCCGGACAGATTGGCCGCTCGCCCCAGCCATTTAGCAAAGTAAGCGCCCGGAGGGCTCGGCGGCGTCGCCTTTCTGCAACTCGCATAAGTCAGGGTATATAATGACAGTAACAACAGTGAGGAGGTGCATCATGGCATCAGGTTGGGCAAATGATGGCGCAGTTCAGGATCAGATCGACAGCACCGTTGACGATGCGGTCGCACGGGCGAGAAACGCCCTCCCCAGCGGAGAGAGCCACAAATTTTGTGATGAATGCGGAGAGCCGATTCCCGAGGCCCGAAGAAAGGCGATCCCGGGGGTCAGATACTGCGTGAAGTGCCAACAGGAGAAAGATTTACATAACAATACATTTTCAGGATATAATCGCCGTGGCTCCAAGGACAGCCAGCTACGCTGACCTTCCTTTACCGTTCATTACCACAGAAAGCATTATCTTTTCGCGCACGTTTTTCGGCCAAAAAAGTGGCAAAATGTGCCCTGAATACGTTCTGTACCCCGCTGGGGTCTCTCCGGCCATCCCACCACGAAATAATTTATTAATATTCAATAAATTAATAATCATTCAAAAAAATCGATGAAGACTGTTAATTTCCTTCGATTTTATCTCTCGCAAAAAAGCGTGATACTTATCACATCGACGGAACATCGTCCTCTTAACAAAATAACCTGCGAGAGATTAACTATGAAAACCATTAAATATGCTGCCGCTGCTATTGCCCTTACTACTCTGTCCTTTGGCGCTTTCGCCGCTCAGCCGGTTAGCCCGTCTCAGGCTGAAAGCATGAACAAAATTGGCGTGGTCTCTGCTGAAGGCGCAACGACTCTGGATGGTCTGGAAGCCAAACTGGCTGAAAAAGCGCAAGCCGCTGGTGCGACTGGTTACAGCATCACCTCCGCCAACACCAACAACAAAATTAGCGGTACCGCGGTTATCTATAAATAACCGCTGCACGACCTGTATTAACCCTGAACGACCCTTTAATACCCTTGTTTTGCCCGTCCGTGCCACCGGACGGGCTTTTTTTTTTTATACGTCACTGTCTGACGTGAGCTTTTTTCAGGGGAAACGGGTGGCTACCAGTGTTCAGCAACCCGGCTTAGCCCCTGCTCCAGGGTCGCAACCTCACCAGTCGCCACCAGGCAGCAAGCCAGCTGAATTCTCAGCGAGGTCGGCAGCGGTTCACTCCCCGCTACGCAGCGCTCAATCCAGCGGGCGGTGACCTGAGGATCTTTTGACTCCGGTAGTCCCCCTCCCTCCTCCGGCAACTCGCTCTGGCGTTCATGCACTACCCGCGTCCCTGAAGCGTCAATCAGGCTAATTTGCGGGTATCGCTGCGGATTGGCATACACTTCACCTTCCGTCCCGTGCATTAACAGCGCCCGTCCGCCGATCTCGACAAAGAATTTTGCAACCTTGCCCACATATTCCGGGTGAGAAACGCTCGATAAACGTAGCGCCGCATCTTCAGCAAATGGCGTCGCCAGCTTTGCCAGTGTATGTGCGCTGTTGCGTACGCCCATACGCCAGCGCAGGGCAAGCTGTTTTTCCAGCGGCGGACAGAGTACGCCAACCGGAATATACACCGGCTCGTGGCCGTCGAGCCGCGCCTGAGCCTGGCCCGCATGTCGGGTGGCGGGGATCCCCATCAGCTCAAAAATCGTTTCCGTCAGCACCCGGGTCGGATCGTGACTGACACCATGCACCACCACCGGAAAACCGAGCTTATGCAGCAAAACGGCCAGCAGAGGGGTCAAATTAGCCTGCTTACGCGCGCCGTTATAGCTGGGGATCACAATCGGCATTGGTCTGGCGACAGGCGGCGTCAGACGCAGAGTCTTCTGCTGCATGGCTTCATAGAAACCTTTCATTTCCGCTTCGCCTTCGCCCTTAATACGCAGGGCAATTAAAATCCCGCCCAGCTCCAGCTCAGCCACCTCGCCGTCAAGCATCCGCGAGTAAAGCGCGCGGGCAGTATCCACATCCAGGTCACGCGCGTGATTTTTCCCGCGCCCGACTTCTTTAATGATCTTGCTGTAGTCCATCGAAGACTCCTGTTAGCTGCTCACATCGTCGACATTACACCGTTAACGCCGTTTACGACGCGCCTGTTTTACTTTCGTTTTGACGATAACCTCAGGAACGGCAGGCTGTTCTATTGGAAAAACGGGCAATGCATTCAGTAGACGCTTACCATAATTTTTGGTCAACAAACGCTTATCATAAATCACCACTTCGCCCCAGCAGCTGTGGCTGCGAATCAGGCGTCCGACCTGCTGAATCAGGTTAAAGGAGGCGCTTGGCAGGCTCTGCACTTCAAACGGATAGCGATTCAGGCTCTTGAGCCATTCGCCTTCGGTAATCACCACCGGACTGTCGATTGGTGGGAAGGCGATTTTATGAATATGTACCTGGCTGAGCAGCTCACCTTTGAGATCCAGCCCTTCGGCAAAGGATTGTAGCCCCACCAGTACGCTACGCTCCCCTCCTTCGACGCGCTTGCGGTGCAGTTCCACCAGCCGGTAGCGCGGCTTATCGCCCTGTACCAGCAATAGCAGTCGCAGATCGGGAACGTGTTCCAGGAAACGCTGCATCGCCCGCCCGCTGGCGAACAGCACCAGCATCCCGAGGTGCTTTTTACTTTCAACCTGCTCGCGGAAATAAGCCGCCATTTCAGCAATATGCTGCTCTTCGTTATCGATTAGCGGTTCATAGTGCATCTGTGGAATAACGATTTTGCCCTGCTCAACATGGTTAAAGGGGGAATCCAGCGCCACGAAACGATCGCCGGCCTTTTCTTTCAACCCGCTCATCTCCTGCAGGCGTGAAAAGCTGTTCAATGATCGCAGGGTGGCGGAGGTGACGACAATATGCGGCACGCTGCGCCACAGCAGCCTTTCCAGCTGGTCGCTGACGCGAATGCCGACGCAGTGAAACCAGATATGCGTTTGACCGTCGCGCATATCGCGCGTCACCCATTTGGTGACCGGCGCGCCGGATGACTGCGCCAGCGATGCCAGCCGCCACAGCTTGCTCTGGCTTTCAAACATCCCCAGCGCACGGTTCATTTGCAGCAGAACCCGATGCAGACGTACCACGTCGTGGCTACCGGTTTTTTCCCCGAGGTCGTTAAGAAAGAGCTCCGCCAGCCCGCGCAGCATCTCGGTCAGTTTCGCCAGACGCTGGCAGATATCCATCACCTCCTGCGGCAACTCGCCCATCGGGAAACGATGCTCGGCTTCCTGGCCGGCCGGCATATAGAGATTAAGGATAGCGTTCAGCGAGGCGATCAGCTCATACAGCTCCTCACAGTGGCCACTCAGGCGCTCGGGATTGGCCAGCGGCGGCGTGGTTTTCGGCCGAAACTGCTCCATACAGGTCGCCACCAGCTTACTGAACAGATCCAGCTGTAGCCGGTACCATGGGGCGGTCATTTCCGCGCTCATTTCCAGCGCATCGCGGGCCACGTCCGGCAGATGATGGCCTTCATCGAGCACCAGCAGCAGGTTTTTCGGCTCGGGCAACACGGCTTCGCTCTCCATCGCCGCCATCACCAGCGCATGGTTCGCCACCACCACTTCCGCCTCCTGAATTTCTCGCCGGGCAACGAAGAACGGACATTCGCGATAGTAGTGGCAGTTGCGGTTGAGGCAGCTGGCTTTGTCGGTGCTCAGGCGGCTCCAGAGCGCATCATCGACAGGTTTATCGGTGTGATCGCGCAGACCGTCCCAGCGGTAGCTGTCGAGGTCGGTTTTCAGCGTCGCGCACAGCTTCTGTTCAGCCTGATTATTCGGCGTGAGATCGTCATCGAGAAACGCCAGCAGATCCTGCTGCGTCGGTTCGGTGCTGGCCAGCGCCGTAAGGTTGCGTGGGCAAACGTAGCGCCCGCGGCCAAACGCGGCGGTAAAACGCAGATCGGGAATAATTTTGCGCAGCAGCGGCAGATCCTTGCTGTAGATCTGATCCTGTAGCGCAACGTTGGCGGTGCTCACCACCAGGGTTTTCTGCTGCTCACGGGCGATGGCGATGCCGGGAATCAGGTATGACAGCGTCTTCCCGACGCCGGTGGGCGCCTCAATGGCCAGGTGTCGGCCTTCTTCCCCGGCAAGCGTTTTTGCCACATCGGCAATCATCTGCCGCTGTGGCGGACGGGGAATGAAATCCGGAATCTGTTCCTGAAGCGCCTTATACCAGGCGGCGATTTGCGCTTTTAGCGCAGCGGTCAAAGCCATGAGAAAACCTGAATACTGTATAAACAGCCACTATTGTGACACTTTTTGCCTGGCAGGAGGAATTACTTTCTGAGCAATGTGGAATGATGCTCGGGATTTATCAATGTACCGGCCGGGAATCACAGGGCACGCGAGGGAGGAACCCGGAGACAGCATGCTTGCTGCTTCCGGGTATCGTTGCGTCATTCGGGCAAAACGTCTTGCCCGGATGACGCATATATGGCGGGAGGCGGTTACTCAGCGGCCGCAGGTTTACGCGGACGACGGCGGCGCTGTTGCTCGCCGGCCGGTTTCGCCTCGCCGATACGGCGTGAAGGCTTTGCCCCGGCTTTCGGCGCTTCGCCGTCGTTACGCCGCGGCGCCGACTGCTGGCTGCGCCCCTGCCCCTGGGCGTTACGTCCTTGTCCCTGACCGCTGCGGCCCTGGCTCTGGCCGCGACCGCCGCCACCGCTACGCTGCTGACGACCGTTTTGAATCGGCTCCGCTCTGATAGACGGATCCGGCGCATAGCCATCGACGGCGATGCGTGGAATCTCTTTTTTCAGCAGACGTTCGATATCATGCAGCAGTTTATGCTCGTCCACGCAGACCAGCGACAGCGCTTCACCGGTGGCGGCTGCGCGACCGGTACGGCCGATCCGGTGAACGTAATCTTCCGGTACGTTAGGCAGCTCGTAGTTGACGACGTGCGGCAGTTCTTCGATATCCAGACCACGCGCGGCGATATCCGTCGCCACCAGCACGCGAATACCGCCGGATTTAAAGTCGGCTAATGCCCGGGTACGCGCCCCCTGGCTCTTGTTGCCATGGATAGCCGCGCTGCGGATGCCGTCTTTATTCAGCTGCTCGGCCAGGTGGTTGGCGCCATGTTTGGTGCGGGTAAAGACCAGCACCTGCTGCCAGTTACCTTCACCGATCATCTGCGACAGCAGTTCCCGCTTACGTTTCTTATCAACGAAATGGACGTGTTGCGTCACCTGCTCGGAAGCGGTATTGCGGCGAGCCACTTCGATTTCCAGCGGGTTATGCAGCAGCTTTTCCGCCAGCGCTTTAATGTCGTCGGAGAAGGTCGCGGAGAACAGCAGGTTCTGGCGCTTCGCCGGAAGCTTCGCCAGCACGCGGCGAATATCATGAATAAAGCCCATATCCAGCATGCGGTCGGCTTCATCAAGCACCAGGATTTCAACCTTGTCCAGGCTGACGGCATTCTGATGTTCAAGATCCAGCAGGCGCCCAGGGGTGGCCACCAGAACATCGACGCCGCTGCGCAGCTTCATCATCTGCGGGTTAATGCTCACCCCGCCGAAAACCACCAGCGAGCGAATATTCAGGTATTTGCTGTAATCGCGAACGTTTTCGCCGATTTGTGCCGCCAGTTCACGCGTTGGCGTGAGGATCAGCGCGCGCACCGGACGACGGCCTTTAGCATGCGGCTCTTTCTGAATCAGATGCTGCAGGAGCGGCAGGGTAAAGCCTGCCGTTTTGCCGGTGCCGGTCTGGGCGCTGGCCATCAGATCGCGTCCCTGCAACACCGCAGGGATAGCCTGCTGCTGAATTGGGGTTGGCTCAAGGTAACCCTGCTCGGCGACAGCGCGCAGGATATCAGGGTTCAGGCCAAGGGAATCAAAAGACATAACAACTCCAAACCACCCCGGCCCGTGACAGGCGTAGTTTTCGGGGAGATTATTGCGAATAGAGATGGCAAAAACCACAATGCCATGAAGTGGCGCAGTCTAGCAGATTTTGTGACGCAGCGCATAAATATCCCCTCAGGGCCGCTGCGCCGGCTAATCCTCGTCACGCGCCGCTTGTAAAGAGTGATGCGAAATACGCAAAAGAGAGTATCCACTATTCTGGACAGTGACGCGAATTGGTCATACTCTTAATCAATCGATTGATTAATTTTTATCGTGCGATGACGACGACTCCTGTGACAACCAAAGGCGAACAAGCCAAAAGCCAGCTCATTGCCGCAGCCATCGCCCAGTTCGGCGAATACGGCCTGCACGCCACCACCCGCGATATTGCCGCGCAGGCCGGGCAAAATATCGCGGCGATCCCCTACTATTTTGGTTCCAAGGACGATCTCTATCTCGCCTGCGCCCAGTGGATTGCCGATTTTATCAGCCATAATTTTCGTCCGCATGCCGAAGCGGCGGAAACGCTGCTGGCGACAGCTTCTCCGGATAAGGCGGCGATTCGGGTTCTGATTCTGCGCGCCTGTCAGAATATGATTTTGCTGCTGACCCAGGATGACACGGTCAATTTGAGCAAATTCATCTCCCGCGAGCAGCTTTCTCCTACCCCGGCCTACCAGCTCATCCACGGGCAGGTGATTGCGCCGCTCCATCGCTACCTGACCCGTTTAATCGGCGCCTTTACCGGCCTCGATGCCGATGACACGGCAATGATTCTGCACACCCACGCGCTGCTGGGAGAGATTCTGGCCTTCCGCCTTGGGCGGGAAACCATTTTGCTGCGCACCGGATGGACGCAGTTCGACGAAGAAAAAACTGAGCAAATTTATCAGGTTATCGCCTGCCATATTGATTTCGTTCTGCAAGGGTTATTGCAAAGGAGCCAGGGATCATGAAAAAACCCGTCATCATCGTTTTGTTCATACTGCTGCTGATTGCCGCATTCGGCGGCGGCTGGTGGTGGTATCAAAGCAGCCAGCAAAGGGAGCTGACTCTGTATGGCAACGTCGATATTCGTACCGTGAACATGAGCTTCCGCGTCGGCGGACGACTGGCATCGCTGAACGTTGATGAGGGCGATAAGATTCAGGCCGGGCAAATACTCGGCCAGCTGGATCGCGCCCCGTATGAGAACGCCTTACAGCAGGCTCAGGCGAATGTCTCCACCGCTCAGGCGCAGTATGATCTGATGATGGCTGGCTACCGGGCAGAAGAGATAGCCCAGGCCGCCGCCGCCGTCAAACAGGCGCAGGCCGCGTACGATTACGCGCAGAACTTTTACCAGCGCCAACTGGGGCTACGTCAGAACAGCGCCATCTCGGTGAACGATTTGGAAAACGCGCGCTCCTCCCGCGACCAGGCTCAGGCGACGCTAAAGTCCGCGCAGGACAAGCTGCGCCAGTATCGCGCCGGCAACCGGCCGCAGGAAATCGCCCAGGCCAAAGCCAGCCTTGAACAGGCGCAGGCGGCCCTGGCGCAGGCTAAACTCGACCTGCACGATACCACGCTTATCGCCCCTTCCGACGGCACGCTGATGACCCGCGCCGTCGAACCGGGTAGCATGCTCAGCGCCGGCGGCACGGTCATGACGCTGTCGCTGACTCACCCGGTATGGGTCCGGGCCTACATTGATGAAAAAAATCTCGGCCAGGCGGTGCCCGGACGAGAAGTGCTGCTCTATACCGATAGTCGCCCGAATCAGCCCTGGCACGGCAAGATTGGCTTTGTGTCGCCAGTCGCCGAATTTACGCCGAAGACCGTTGAGACGCCAGATTTACGTACTGACCTCGTCTATCGCCTGCGTATTGTCGTCACCGATGCGGATGATTCGCTGCGCCAGGGAATGCCGGTGACCGTCACCTTCAGCAGCGGGAACGGACATGAGTGAGGACGTTATCACGCTCAGCGGGCTAACCCGCCGCTTCGCCGGCATGGATCGGCCCGCCGTTGCGCCGCTCAACTGCACTATCCGCGCCGGCTATGTTACTGGTCTGGTCGGCCCTGACGGCGCCGGGAAAACCACCTTGATGCGCATGCTCGCCGGGCTACTGAAGGCCGATGACGGCACCGCCAGGGTGATCGGTTTCGACCCGATTGCCGACGATAGCGCGCTGCACGCGGTGCTCGGCTATATGCCGCAAAAATTCGGCCTGTACGAAGACCTGACGGTCATGGAAAACCTCTCGCTGTATGCCGACCTGCGCAGCGTTACCGGCGAAACGCGCAGGAACACCTTCGCTCGCCTGCTGGAATTTACCTCCCTCGGCCCCTTTACCGATCGCCTGGCGGGGAAACTTTCCGGCGGGATGAAGCAGAAACTGGGGCTCGCCTGCACCCTGGTGGGTGAGCCAAAAGTCCTGCTGCTTGATGAGCCAGGGGTCGGGGTTGACCCTATCTCCCGCCGTGAACTGTGGCAAATGGTGCATGAACTGGCCGGTGACGGGATGCTGATCCTCTGGAGCACCTCCTACCTTGATGAAGCAGAACAGTGCCGCGACGTCCTGCTGATGAATGAAGGCCAGCTGCTTTATCAGGGCGAGCCGAAAGCGTTGACCCAAACCATGGCCGGTCGCAGTTTCCTCGTCTCCAGCCGCGAGGAAAATAACCGTCGCCTCCTGCAACGAGCGCTGAAGCTGCCGCAGATCAGCGATGGCGTCATTCAGGGGAAATCGGTACGCCTGATCCTGAAAAAAGAGGCCACCGTTGAAGAGGTGCAGCGCAACGCTAGCATGCCGACGCTGGAGATTGCCGAAACCGCACCGCGCTTTGAAGATGCATTCATCGATCTGCTGGGCGGCGCCGCGACCGCGGAATCGCCGCTGGGCGAAATTATCCATCGCGTAGAGGGCACGGCCGATGAGACGGTGATTGAAGCGCAGAGCCTGACCAAAAAATTCGGCGACTTCGCCGCTACCGACCACGTAGATTTTCGCGTCAAACGTGGGGAGATTTTCGGCCTGCTTGGCCCCAACGGCGCCGGCAAATCCACGACCTTTAAAATGATGTGCGGCCTGCTGGTGCCGACCTCCGGCAAGGCGCTGGTTCTGGGAATGGATCTGAAAGTCAGTTCCGGGAAAGCGCGCCAGCATCTCGGCTATATGGCGCAGAAGTTTTCGCTGTACGGTAACCTGACCGTTGAGCAAAACCTGCGCTTCTTCTCGGGCGTTTATGGCCTGCGTGGTCGGGTCCAGAACGAGAAAATCGCCCGGATGAGCGACGCTTTTGGTCTGAAAAGCATCGCCAGCCATGCGGCCGATGAGCTACCGCTAGGGTATAAGCAGCGTCTGGCGCTGGCCTGCTCGCTGATGCATGAACCCGATATTCTGTTTCTCGATGAGCCGACGTCAGGCGTCGACCCCATTACCCGCCGCGAGTTCTGGCTGCATATTAATAGCATGGTGGATAAAGGGGTGACGGTGATGGTGACGACCCACTTTATGGATGAAGCCGAATATTGCGATCGTATTGGTCTGGTGTATCACGGCAAGCTGATCGCCAGCGGCACGCCGGATGCGCTAAAAGCGCTGGCGGCAAATGATCAACAGCCCGATCCCACGATGGAGCAGGCCTTTATCACCCTGATCCACGACTGGGATAAGGAGAATGCCGGTGAGCGCTAAAATTCTCTCATGGCGACGCGTGCGCGCCCTGTGCGTCAAAGAGACGCGGCAGATCGTCCGTGACCCCAGCAGCTGGCTGATTGCGGTGGTCATTCCGCTGCTGCTGCTGTTTATCTTCGGCTACGGGATCAATCTCGACTCCAGCAAGCTCAAAGTCGGCGTACTGCTGGAGCAACAAAGCGAAGAGGCGCTGGATTTCGTCCACGCCATGACCGGCTCACCCTATATTGACGCCACGGTCAGCGACAATCGCCAGCAGCTGATTGAGATGATGCAGGCCGGGCGCATTCGTGGGCTGGTGGTCATCCCGGTAGACTTCGATCAGAAGATGGCGCGCCCCGGCGATAATGCTCCCATCCAGCTGATTACCGACGGCAGCGAACCCAATACCGCCAACTTTGCCCAGGGCTACGTGGAGGGCATCTGGCAAATCTGGCAGCAGCAGCGCGCGGAAGATCGCGGGGAAACCTTCGAACCGCTGATTGATGTACAGATGCGCTACTGGTTTAACCCAGCGGCCATCAGCCAGCACTTTATTATTCCCGGCGCTATTACCATCATTATGACGGTGGTCGGCGCGATTCTGACCTCGCTGGTGGTGGCCCGCGAATGGGAGCGCGGGACCATGGAGGCGCTGCTGTCGACGGAAATCACCCGCGCGGAGCTGCTGCTGTGTAAGCTGATTCCCTACTATTTCCTCGGCATGCTGGCGATGCTGCTGTGCATGCTGGTGGCGGTGTTCATCCTCGGCGTGCCGTTTCGCGGTTCGCTGGTGATTCTGTTCTTGATAACCAGCCTGTTTTTGCTCAGCACCCTCGGGATGGGGCTGCTCATTTCGACCATCACCCGCAACCAGTTTAACGCCGCGCAGGTCGCTCTGAACGCCGCCTTTCTGCCCTCAATTATGCTCTCCGGGTTTATTTTCCAGATTGACAGTATGCCGGCGGTGATCCGTGCGGTGACCTACATCATCCCGGCGCGCTATTTCGTCAGCACGCTGCAAAGCCTGTTTCTCGCCGGTAATATTCCGCTGGTGCTGCTGGTGAACACGCTGTTTTTAATCGCCTCGGCGGTGATGTTTATCGGCCTGACCTGGCTGAAAACCAAACGGCGTCTGGATTAATTCCCCTGCGCGCTTTCCCCGGGTTGCGGCGTGAACGCCTTGCCCGGGCTACCTGGGCGCAGTTTCGGTAATGATGTTGGTCGGGTAAGCGCAGCGCCACCCGACATGAGGAAAGTACTATGTTTCATCGCTTATGGACCTTGATTCGTAAAGAGCTGCAATCGCTGCTGCGCGAACCGCAAACGCGCGCCATTTTGATTATGCCGGTTCTGATTCAGGTGCTGCTGTTTCCCTTCGCCGCAACGCTGGAAGTGACCAACGCCACCATCGCCATCTACAACGAAGACAACGGCCGTCACGCGGTCGAACTGACCCAGCGTTTCGCCCGGGCTAAGGCCTTCACCCATGTGATGCTCCTCAAGAGCCCGCAGGAGATCCGCCCGACGATTGATGAGCAAAAAGCGCTGTTGCTCATCCGCTTCCCGGCGGACTTCTCGCGCAATCTCGACACCAACCAGCCCGCCCCGCTCCAGCTCTTACTGGACGGACGCAACTCGAACAGCGCGCAAATCGCCGCCAACTATCTCCAGCAGATCGTCAAAAACTATCAGCAGGAGCTGCTGGAAGGGAAAGCGAAGCCGAACAACAGCGAGCTGATCGTGCGCAACTGGTATAACCCGAATCTCGATTACAAATGGTTTGTGGTCCCGTCGCTGATCGCGATGATCACCACCATCGGGGTGATGATCGTCACGTCTCTCTCGGTGGCCCGCGAGCGGGAGCAAGGCACGCTCGATCAGCTACTGGTTTCGCCGCTGGCCACCTGGCAAATTTTCGTTGGCAAAGCGGTCCCGGCGCTGATTGTCGCCACGCTGCAGGCGAGCATCGTGCTGGCTATCGGCATCTGGGCGTATCAAATCCCCTTCGCCGGTTCGCTGCTGCTGTTTTACTTTACGATGGTCATTTACGGTTTGTCGCTGGTGGGATTCGGTCTGCTGATTTCGTCTTTGTGCTCAACCCAGCAGCAGGCTTTCATCGGCGTTTTCGTCTTTATGATGCCGGCGATCCTGCTCTCCGGCTACGTCTCGCCGGTTGAAAATATGCCGCAGTGGCTGCAGGACGTGACATGGATAAACCCGATTCGTCACTTTACTGACATCACCAAGCAGATTTATTTGAAGGATGCAAGTCTGGAGATTGTTTGGGGAAGTTTGTGGCCGCTACTGGTCATAGCGGCCACGACGGGTTCAGCGGCGTATGCGATGTTCCGCAGAAAGATCGCCTAATCGCCGCTATCGTTCAAATCTGCTGCCAACGGATTTGAACGGCCCCGTTCGCACAGCTATCTGTGCTTCTGGGGATTGGCAGCGTTACCGCCTTGCTGCAGCCCGAACGCTCGGTGCTTATCTTTCGCCAGCAAGGAGACCACGGCCGGGCCAGCCAGAATCGCCACCCCGGCGACAGCCAGCAGCAGATTATTGTGCAGCACGCGCGACAGCAGCCACAGCACGATAACCGCTACGCCAAAGTACCAGGTGGTGGTGAGTTCCTCAAGGAAGTCACCGACATCGCGCCAGCGTGCTTCGTGGTGACGCTGTAAAAACAGCATCGACAGTAACGTGACGCCGTACAGTACGCACAGCCCTAATCCGACGCGAACCAGCGCGCCACTCATCCAACCCATCACCAGTACTGCCACGACCAGTAGATGCAACATAATCTGCCAGCAACTGAGGCCAGTTGCGACGCGTACACGTTGTTGCCACTTCATGGCTTCTCTCCTGAAGGATCTTTATCTGTAACTCAGAGTACCGCACTTTACGGAAAATTCCGGAACACCGCATCTTTTTGTGACACCTACTACACTATTTCATTCAGGAAAGTGACATTGACCGGGGAAATATGGCTGAGCAAACGTGCAGATTTTCGTTAAACGTGCTGACAATTAACATCCATAAAGGCTTTACGACGTTTAATCGACGCTTCATGTTGCCGGCACTGCGCGACGCCATCCGCAGCGTCAGCGCCGACATCGTCTGTCTGCAGGAGGTTACCGGGGCGCATGAGATTCATTCGCTGCAGATCGAAAACTGGCCGGACCGCAGCCATTATGAGTTTCTTGCCGATACCCTATGGAGCGAATACGCCTACGGACGCAACGCGGTCTACCCGGAAGGCCATCACGGTAATGCCGTGCTCTCCCGCTTTCCTATTGAATATAATGAAAATATCGATATCTCCGTTGGCAACAGCGAAAAGCGCGGTCTGCTCTACTGCCGAATCGTTCCGCCGCAAAGCGCGGCGCTACACCTGATTTGTGTGCACCTCGGCCTGAGTGCGCGGCAACGATCGGCTCAGCTGGCAATGCTCGCCAGGCGGGTCAACGACCTGCCCGCCCGGCAGCCGGTGGTGGTGGCCGGCGATTTTAACGACTGGCGCCAGCAGGCCAACCGGGTGCTAAAGTCGCAGGCCGGGCTGGAGGAGATCTTTACCCGCGCCCATGGCCGCCCGGCGAGAACCTTCCCGGCGCGTCTTCCGCTCCTGCGCCTTGACCGGATCTACGTGAAAAATGCCCATGCCAGCCACCCGACGGCGTTGCCACTTCGGCCCTGGCGTCACCTCTCTGATCATGCCCCGCTGAGCGTGGAGATTCATCTATGAAATGCAGCTGGCAGGAAGGAAACCGCATCCAGCTCCTGGAGAACGGCGATAACTACTATCCGGCACTGTTTGCCGCCATCGCCCGCGCGCAGCGCAAAGTGATCCTCGAAACGTTTATCTGGTTTGAAGATGACGTGGGCTGGCAGCTGCACGCCGTGCTGTTAAAAGCCGCACGCCGCGGGATACGGGTCGAAGTACTGCTCGACGGCTACGGTTCTCCCGACCTGAGTGAGCGTTTCGTCAATGAGCTGAGTGCCGCCGGCGTGATTTTTCGCTACTACGATCCGCGCCCTCGCCTGTTCGGCATGCGCACCAATCTGTTCCGCCGCATGCACCGCAAAATCGTGGTGATCGATGAGACGACGGCCTTCGTCGGGGGCATCAATTACTCCGCCGAGCACATGACCGACTACGGCCCGGAGGCAAAGCAGGATTATGCCGTTCAGGTGGAGGGACCGGTGGTGCAGGATATCCTGCAATTTGAGCTGGAAAATCTCCCGGCCAGCGAAGAGACACGCCGCTGGTGGCTCCGGCGTCGACACCAGCCGGCGATCAACCGCAGCCCCGGAGAAGCGCAGGCGCTGTTTGTCTGGCGGGATAATCAAGAACATCGCGATGATATTGAACGCCATTATCTCAAGATGCTGGCTAACGCCCGCCGGGAAGTGATCATTGCCAACGCCTACTTTTTCCCCGGCTACCGGCTGCTGCATGCGATGCGTAACGCCGCCCGCCGCGGCGTACGGGTTAAGCTGATCGTGCAGGGCGAGCCGGATATCCCAATCGTTAAAGTCGGCGCCCGCCTGCTGTATCGCTATCTGGTCAACGGGGGCGTACAGATATTTGAGTATCGCCGCCGGCCGCTACACGGCAAAGTTGCCCTCGCCGACGACCATTGGGCCACCGTCGGCTCGAGCAATCTCGACCCGCTGAGCCTCTCATTAAATCTGGAAGCTAACCTGATTATCCACGATCGTCAGTTTAACCAGACCTTGCGCGATAACCTCAACGGACTGATCGCCGAGGACTGCATGCAAGTGGACAAGTCGATGTTGCCAAAGCGCAGCTGGTGGAATGTGGGTACCAGCGTGCTGGCCTTCCACTTTCTGCGCCACTTCCCGGCGTGGATAGGCTGGCTGCCTGCCCACACGCCGCATCTGGCGCGGGTCCGACCGCCTGTGCAGCCAGAAATTGAAACCCAGGATCGGCTGGATGCGACCAATCAGGAGGTAAAACCCTGATGGCAAAATCACACCCTCGCAGGCGGATGGCGAAAAAGATCTTTACCGTCATTTTCTTCCTCGCCGTGACGGCCCTGCTGGTGGTTTATGCGCAAAAAGTAGACTGGCCGGCGGTCTGGAAGGTGATTCGTCACTACGATCGCACCGCCCTGCTCGGCGCGGTGGGGCTGACGATAGCGAGCTACCTGATTTATGGCTGCTACGATCTGCTGGGGCGCGCCTGGTGCGGACATAAACTGGCTAAACGGCAGGTGATGCTGGTGTCGTTTATCTGCTACGCCTTTAATCTGACCCTCAGTACCTGGGTCGGCGGTATCGGTATGCGCTACCGCCTCTATTCGCGTCTCGGTTTGAGCGGCGGGACCATTACGCGCATTTTCTCCTTGAGCATCACCACCAACTGGCTGGGCTTTATTCTGCTGGGCGGCGTGATTTTCAGTGCCAATCTGGTGGCGTTACCGGCGCACTGGTATATCAGCCAGGACACGCTGCGGCTCATCGGGGGCGGACTGCTGGCGATGTCCGCAGTTTATCTGTGGGCCTGCGCCTTCGCCCGTCGGCGCCATCTGACGATTAAAGGCCAACGGCTGGTGCTGCCGTCATGGCGGTTCGCTCTGCTGCAGATGGCGCTTTCGGTGGCAAACTGGATGGTGATGGGCGCGATTATCTGGCTGCTGATGGCGCAGCAGGTCGATTATTTCCTCGTACTGGGCGTGCTGCTGGTCAGCAGTATTGCCGGCGTCATTGTGCATATTCCTGCCGGGATCGGCGTGCTGGAAGCCGTTTTTATCGCCATGCTTTCCGCCGAGTCGATTAGCCGCGGGGCGATTATTGCCGCCCTGCTGGCCTGGCGCGCGCTGTATTACTTTTTGCCGCTGCTTATCGCTACCGTCGGCTATCTGCTGCTGGAGAGTCGGGCGAAAACATTACGCGAAAAGAATCAGCGTAAGCTGGCGGACGGATAAGAGAGAGGGCCGGGATAATCCGCGCTCCCCGGGCCAGGCGCGGCCCGGGGATCAAAGGCGTTAACGGCGGTTGCCGAAAATACGCAGCAGCATCAGGAACAGGTTGATAAAGTCCAGATACAGCGTCAGCGCGCCGAGAATGGAGTACTTACGCAGCGTGGAGGTGTCTCGCGTATCGATCTGCTCGCCGATGTTTTTCAGTTTCTGCGTGTCATAAGCGGTCAGGCCGACAAACACGATCACCCCGATATAGGTAATCGCCCACATCAGCGCTTCACTCTTCAGCCAGAAGTTGACCAGCGAAGCCAGGACAATACCAATTAAGGCCATAAACAGCATGTTGCCGAAACCGCTGAGATCGCGCTTCGTGGTATAGCCATAGAGGCTCATTATCCCAAACATCCCGCCGCTGACCACAAAGGTGCTGGCAATCGACGAATAGGTATAGACAAGGAAGATACTGGATAGCGTCAGTCCGGTCAGCGCCGAATAGAGCATAAACAGCGTGGTCGCCATCCCTGCGCTCAGGCGCTGCACCATCCCGGAAAGCACGAATACCAGCGCCAGCTGGGCGATAATCAAACCAAAAAAGGTTATTTTGCTGGAAAAGACAAACATCATGACCGCCGGCGTATTGGCGGCAAACCACGCAATGAATGCCGTCAACAGCAGCCCGACCGTCATCCAGCCGTAAACCTGGGCCATATAGGTTTGCAGGCCGCTGCGCGCCTGAATAATGGAATCTGAACGAGGGAATCTGTCCATGACTGTCTCCTGATTAACACGTTTTCTCTTAGTAAGCGTACCACACTACCAGCGCTCTGCCGCCTGGCGATCGCTATCGCGTGCATCCACCCAGCGTTCGCCTTCCGGTGTCGCTTCCCGCTTCCAGAACGGCGCGCGGGTTTTCAGGTAATCCATAATGAACTCTCCGGCGGCAAAAGCGCTGCTGCGGTGCGCGCTGGTCACGCCAACGAACACAATCTCTTCGCCTGGCCACATTTCGCCGATGCGGTGAATCACCGTCACCCGGCCGAGCGGCCAACGTTCGCGCGCCAGCTCAACGATTTCCGCCAGCGATTTTTCCGTCATTCCCGGGTAGTGTTCGAGGGTCAGCGCCTTAACGCTGTCCCCGAGATTGTGATTACGTACTTTTCCGGTAAAAGTGACCACCGCGCCGTCTTCATCGCGTTCGGCCAGCCACGGATATTCGTCGCCGACGCAAAAACGATCGTGGCTGACGATAATGCGAGTCTGCGTCATTTAACCTCCCGTAACCGGCGGAAAGAACGCCACTTCGTCGCCGGCCACCAGCGGATGGTCAAAGGGGGCCAGCGTCTGGTTTACCGCCGCCAGCAGTTTGCCCTCTTCCAGCGCCAGCGCCCAACGTTCGCTGCGGCCGGAAAGCTGACGCCGTACGGTTTCGACCGTCGACAGCGCATCGACCTCAAGGGTCAGGGATTCAGTGCCAACCAGTTCACGCACCTGGGCAAAAAACAGAACCTTAATCATGAGTCTCGTCCGCCTTGAAATCCCCGGATTTGCCGCCGCTTTTCGCCAGCAGACGCACCGGGCCAATCACCATATCTTTTTGCACCGCTTTGCACATATCGTAAATCGTCAGCGCCGCCACGGAAGCAGCGGTCAGCGCTTCCATCTCCACGCCGGTTTTGCCGGTCAGACGGCACAGCGATTCGATGCGTACCCGGTTGTGTTCCGGCTGGGCCTGCAAATTGACCTCGACTTTACTCAGCATCAGCGGGTGACACAGCGGGATCAGCTCCCAGGTGCGTTTTGCCGCCTGGATACCGGCAATGCGGGCGGTGGCGAAGACATCGCCTTTATGGTGGCTGCCGTCGATGATCATCGCCAGCGTCTCCGGCCGCATTTCAACATAGGCTTCAGCCCGGGCTTCGCGTACCGTCTCGGCCTTGGCAGAAACATCGACCATGTGCGCCTCGCCGGCGGCGTTAATATGGGTGAGTTGTGACATCGCTTATTTCTTAAGATGAGAGATAAAGTTACATGGCCGCGTACGGGCATCCAGCTGCGGAGCAATGATATTTTCCCACGCGGTGCGACAGGCTTTGGTTGAGCCCGGCATGGCAAAAATCAGCGTGCGATTCGCCATGCCGGCAATGGCCCGGGACTGCAGCGTCGAGGTGCCGATTTCTTCAAAGGAAAGCATGCGGAAAACTTCGCCAAACCCTTCGACTTCACGGTCAAACAGCGGCCGCAGCGCCTCCGGGGCCTGATCCCCGTCGGTAAACCCGGTTCCACCGGTGATCAGCACCACCTGCACATCATCGCTGGCTATCCACGCCGAGACCCGGGCGCGGATGTCATAGCGGTTCTCTTTAACAATCGCCTTATCAACAATACGGTGGCCCGCTTCCTGCGCCGCATCACGCAGCCAGTGGCCTGAGGTATCATCCTCTTCGCCACGCCGGCTGGAGACGGTGAGAATAGCAATACGGGTCGGGTTAAACTCAGCGCTGGCCTGACTCATCTGTTCGCTCCTTTAGAATCAATTATCCGCCAATATACGACAGGTTTTGCGTAATACCGGTGTTGCCCTGATGCAGGAAATGGGTTTGTTTTTTATGGGTTAATGCTTCGGAGATGCGCGCTTCCAGCGCCGCCTGCTGCTGGTCCTCGACAAGCAGGTCGCGCAGATCCACGCCGCCGTCGCCGAACAGACACAGATGCAGTTTGCCCACGGAGGAGACGCGGAGACGGTTGCAGCTGGCGCAGAAATCTTTCTCGTACGGCATGATTAAGCCAATTTCCCCGGCGTAATCCGGGTGACAAAAGACCTGGGCCGGGCCGTCGCTGCGCTGGCTGATCTGGTGGATCCAGCCGCGACGCAGTAGCTCGTCGCGCAGCACCATGCCGGAAATATGGTGACGCCGGAACAGGTCGCTGCCCTCGCCGGTTTCCATCAGCTCGATGAAACGCAGCTGAATGCGTCGAGGTTGGATCCACGCGAGGAAGGTGTCGAGCTGATGATGGTTCACATCGCGCATCAGCACGGTATTGACCTTCACCTTCTCAAAACCGGCGGCAAAGGCGGCATCAATGCCGTCCATGACCTGGTGAAATTTATCCTGCCCGGTAATGGCGTGAAACTGGCGCGCGTCGAGGCTGTCAACGCTGACGTTAATCGCCGTCAGTCCGGCATCACGCCACTGGCTGACGTCGCGGGCCAGACGATAGCCATTGGTGGTGACCGCTATCTGGCGAATCGCGCTGTTTTCACGTACGGCGGCGATGATATCGGCAAAGTCGCGGCGTAAAGAGGGTTCGCCGCCGGTCAGCCGCACCTTCTCGGTGCCGAGGGCAGAGAAAGCGCGCGTGACGCGGCGTACTTCATCAACGCTGAGAAAGCCTTTGTTGGTGACCGCGCCGGGTTTGTAACCATCCGGCAGGCAATAGGTGCAACGAAAGTTACACACATCGGTAATTGACAGGCGCAAGTAATAAAACTTACGCGCAAATGCATCGGTAAGCTGTGAAGCCATATACACCTTTCCAAGTACGGGAGACGCGGTCATTTCTTCCCACGCCCTGGTGACAAGCGAGGCTGTCACGGCCAAAGCACCATATCTTGCGACACAGGCACAGAGGCTAGAGTGTTAACTGGTTTATGCCGATAGTAGCGCGGAAACGACAGTTTCGCCATTCTCACTTTCGTTATATAATTATGTATATATCGACACAATCGTGCATTTTCGGTACAGAATAGCCAAAAACCAGGCTTTTGCATTGATATCGGTCATTTTGTCAGGATCCGGGCATCGTCTTTTAGGGGTAGATCGGTTACTGTGAGCCCGTTTAATTGAGATAAGGAATATGTATGCGCACTCGTACGTTCGCCGATCTGGATCGCGTAGTGGCACTTGGCGGAGGACACGGTCTGGGCCGGGTGATGTCATCACTCTCATCGCTCGGCTCACGTCTTACCGGGATCGTCACGACTACCGATAACGGCGGCTCGACGGGGCGAATTCGCCGTTCCGAAGGCGGCATCGCCTGGGGCGATATGCGCAACTGCCTTAACCAGCTGATCGCCGAACCCAGCATTGCTTCGGCGATGTTTGAGTACCGTTTCTCCGGTAATGGCGAACTATCCGGGCATAACCTCGGAAATCTGATGTTAAAGGCTCTGGATCACCTGAGCGTACGGCCTTTAGAGGCGATCAATTTAATCAGAAATCTGCTAAAAGTGGACGCATTCCTGATTCCGATGTCGGAACAACCGGTGGATCTGATGGCCATTGACCACGAAGGCCATGAAGTCTACGGCGAAGTCAATATCGACCAGTTGCCCTGCGTCCCGAAGGAGCTGATGCTCTCCCCACCGGTGCCGGCGACCCGCGAAGCGGTAGAGGCTATCGCAGAAGCCGATTTAATCCTGATTGGCCCCGGAAGTTTCTATACCAGCCTGCTGCCGATTCTGTTGCTCGATGAGATGGCGCAGGCGCTGCGCCGAACGCCGGCGACCATGGTCTTTATCGACAATCTCGGCAAAGAACACAGCCCGGCCGCGAATCTGACGCTGGCGGACAGGGTCGGGATTATGGAGCACTATGTTGGCAAGCGAGTGATCGATGCCATCGTTGTTGGGCCGAAAACCGATACTACCGGTCTGGAAAACCGGGCGATTGTGCAAACGCCGCTGGATGCCGCAGATGTTCCCTATCGCCACGACCGGGTGCTGTTACGTAACGCGCTGGAAAAAGCGATCCAGGCTTTAGGTTAGCTCGCGAGAGACGAGAAGGCGCGGGTAACGACGCGCCAGACCTTTATATTAAAATATTAAGGTTGTCTTAAAATAAAGGTGGCACCATGGCAACTATCTTAGTCCCAGGATTGTTGCTATGTCGTTATTCACTTTACGTCGGCCGGTCATGAGCCGTACGGTTTATCTGATAATTTTTGCCCTCTATGTCGGGCTGCTGCTCAATCTCGCGTTCTATCGTCAGGTGTTCACCCTGCTGCCGGTAAACAGCCTGCACAACTGGCTGGTATTCCTCAGCATGCCGGTGGTTGCCTTCAGCGTGATGAATATTCTCACCACGCTCGCCTCGTTCCTCAAGCTCGACCGCCTCGTTATTAGCCTGTTTATTCTGCTAAGCGCCTCGGCCCAGTATTTTATCTGGACCTTCGGCGTCGTCATCGACCGCGCCATGATTACCAACATTCTGGATACCACGCCGGCGGAAAGCTTCGCCCTGATGTCCGGTAAGATGGTGCTGACGCTGGGACTGTCCGGTGTTCTGATGGTCGCCTTCGCCTGGTGGATAAAAATCAGTAAAGCCAAAACGGTGTGGCGCAGCATCGCGGTACGTCTGCTGAATATCCTCGTATCGGCCCTGCTGATCGTTCTGGTCGCTGCGCTGTTTTATAAAGATTACGCCTCGGTCTTTCGCAACAATAAAGAGCTGGTGAAATCCCTGAGCCCCTCCAACAGCATCGTCGCCATCAACTCATGGTATGCGCACAACAAGATGGACAACCTGCCGCTGGTAAAAATTGGCGAAGATGCCGTGCAAAAACCCGAAATGCACAGCGGTCCGCGCAAAAACCTGACCATTCTGGTGCTGGGAGAGACATCGCGCGCGCAGAATTTCTCGCTGGGCGGCTACGAACGCGAGACCAATCCGCGACTCAAACAAGATGATGTCATCTACTTTGCGAACACCACCTCGTGCGGCACGGCCACCGCGGTGTCGGTACCCTGCATGTTCTCCAACATGCCGCGTGCGCATTACGATGAAGAACTGGCCCACCATCAGGAAGGCGTTCTCGATATCCTGCAACGCGCCGGCATTCGGGTGTTGTGGAACGACAACGACGGGGGCTGTAAGGGCGCCTGCGATCGCGTCCCGCATCAGAACGTGACCGACCTGAACCTGACCGGTCAGTGCATCGAGGGGGAATGTTACGATGAAGTGCTGTTCCATAATCTGGAGAGCTACATCGACAATCTGCAACAGGACGGAATTATCGTGCTGCACACCATCGGCAGCCACGGTCCGACGTATTACAATCGCTACCCTGCTGAATTCAGAAAATTCACCCCAACCTGCGATACCAACGAAATCCAGAGCTGCAGCCAGCAGCAGTTGACCAACACCTACGATAATACAATTCTGTATATCGACTATGTAGTTGATAAGACGATAAAATTACTGCAGTCAAAGCAGGATAAATTCACCACCAGCCTGGTTTACCTCTCCGATCACGGCGAGTCGCTGGGCGAAGATGGCGTCTATTTACACGGGCTGCCGTGGTCAATCGCCCCGGAAACGCAAAAGCACGTACCGATGCTGCTGTGGTTGTCCCAGGATTACCAGCAGCGCTATGGCGTTTCCAGCCAGTGTCTGCAACAAAGAGCTAAAACAGACCCTTATTCTCAGGATAATCTGTTTTCTACCTTGCTCGGGCTTCTTGGGGTTGATACCCACGAATACCAGGCAACCGATGATATTTTAACGCCGTGCAGAAGCGAGACCGCCAGATGAAAATCTTAGTCATTGAAGACGACGCACTCCTGTTACAAGGCCTGATCCTGGCAATGCAAAGCGAGGGATATGTCTGTGATGGCGTCGCCACTGCTCACGAGGCCGCCCTGTCCCTCGCCAGCAACCATTACAGCCTGATCGTACTCGACCTCGGCCTGCCGGATGAAGATGGTCTGCACTTCCTGACGCGCATGCGCCGGGAAAAATTCAGCCAGCCGGTTCTGATCCTGACCGCCCGCGATACCGTTGAAGATCGCATCAGCGGTCTCGACACCGGCGCGGATGATTATCTGGTGAAACCTTTCGCGCTGGAAGAGCTGAACGCCCGCATCCGCGCGCTGCTCCGCCGCCATAATAACCAGGGCGACAACGAAATGGCCGTGGGCAACCTGCGGCTGAACATTACCCGTCGCCTGGTGTGGCTGGGCGGCGATGCGCTGGACCTGACGCCGAAAGAGTACGCCTTGCTCTCTCGCCTGATGATGAAAGCAGGCAGCCCGGTACACCGTGAAATTCTCTACAACGATATCTACAGCTGG
This sequence comes from Klebsiella planticola ATCC 33531, assembly GCF_000735435.1. Taxonomy (GTDB): domain Bacteria; phylum Pseudomonadota; class Gammaproteobacteria; order Enterobacterales; family Enterobacteriaceae; genus Klebsiella; species Klebsiella planticola. The sequence continues at coordinate 30,187 of NZ_JMPP01000057.1, forward strand.
GACAATGAACCCGCCACCAATACGCTGGAGGTTCATATCCATAACCTGCGCGAAAAAGTGGGCAAAGCCCGCATTCGTACCGTCAGGGGGTTTGGCTATATGCTGGTGAATAATTCAGGAACGGAATAACGCCATGGCACTGTTCGCAAGTGAAACCTGGACCATGCGTCACCGCCTGCTGCTGACGATCGGCTCCATTCTGGTGGTCTGTCAGCTGATCAGCGTTTTCTGGTTATGGCATGAAAGCAAAGAGCAGATTCAGCTGCTGGTGGCGAGCGCCATCGAAGGACATAACAACCAAAAGCACGTTGAACACGAAGTGCGCGAGGCGGTCGCCAGTCTGTTAATACCCAGCCTGCTGATCGTCGGCCTGGCGCTGTATATCAGTCTGGTGGCGGTGAGAAAAATCACCCGACCGCTGTCGAATCTGCAAACTGAGCTGGAGAGCCGCACGCCGGATAACCTGCAGCCGATTACGCTGACGGAGTCCGTTCCGGAAGTGACGGCGGTGACGACAGCGATTAATCAGCTGGTTTCTCGCCTTAACTTAACCCTCGATCGCGAACGTCTGTTCACCGCTGACGTCGCGCACGAGCTGCGTACCCCGCTGGCGGGACTGCGCCTGCATCTGGAGCTGATGGCGAAAGTGCACCATGTGGAGGTGGGTCCGCTGATCCAGCGTCTGGATCAGATGACCAACAGCATCTCACAGCTGCTGCAGCTGGCGCGCGTCGGGCAGTCATTTTCCGCCGGGAGCTACCAGCGCGTGCTGCTGCAAGAGGATGTGGTCGAACCGATTCGCGGTGAGCTGGAGAGCATGCTGGAACAACGCCAGCAGACGCTGGAGCTCGCCCTCCCCGACGGAGATGATGCCAAAGATGTTGTCGTCTCCGGCGATGCCACGCTGCTGCGCGTTGTGCTGCGTAATCTGGTGGAGAATGCGCATCGCTATAGCCCGGCAGGGTCGAAGATAAAAATCGCCATACAGGCCGGTACAACGCCGGTTATGGCCGTGGAAGATGAAGGTCCGGGGATTGATGAAGCGAAAAGCGGCGAACTGAGCAAGGCGTTTGTCCGTATGGACAGCCGCTACGGAGGAATCGGTCTGGGATTAAGCATTGTGACGCGCATCGTTCAGCTGCACGATGCCCAGTTCTTCTTACATAACCGCCAGCCTGGCCCCGGCGTTCGCGGCTGGATTCTGTTTCCTAAGCCTTCGCGTTAGAAAGTCAGCACCCACTGATGGACAAAAGCGACAACCACAACAACAGCGCAGATAACGGCCAGAGACTCACGGAAGGTTAATTTTTGCATGACACTATCCTCATCAGAATGAAGATAGTGTCGCCTGGCAAGATTAAGCAGACATTAAGCCAAGCGGAAAACGCTGCGGAATAACAAAAAATCGGCGTCCCGTCACACTGCCTGGCTCCACGCGCGGCGCATCGCCTCCTGCGGGATCAGGACGCCGCAATAAACAGCTCGCGCAGCTGATGCAGCTGGTCACGAATTTGCGCGGCTTCTTCAAACTCCAGATTCTGCGCATGCTGCATCATCTGCCCTTCCAGCTCGTGAATTCTCTGCTGCAGCGCTTTTGGCGTCAGCACCACCTCAGGCGTATCCGCCTCAACCGGCGAACGTGATTTTCCGCGGCCCTTGGTTTTCGTCTTCGCCAGATTGCTGCCCAGCTGCAGAATGTCGACCACTTTTTTATTCAGCCCCTGCGGGGTGATGCCGTGCTCTTCGTTATAGCGCTGCTGCTTCTCACGGCGACGCTCGGTCTCGCTGATGGCTTTCGCCATCGAAGCCGTAATTTTATCGCCATACAGAATCGCTTTACCGTTGATATTACGCGCGGCGCGGCCGATGGTCTGAATCAGCGAGCGTTCGGAACGCAGGAAGCCCTCTTTATCGGCATCCAGAATTGCCACCAGCGACACTTCCGGCATATCCAGCCCTTCACGCAGCAGGTTGATACCGACCAGAACATCGAACTCGCCCAGCCGCAGGTCGCGGATGATCTCCATACGCTCCACGGTATCGATATCGGAGTGCAGGTAGCGCACGCGTTCGCCGTGCTCTTCCAGATACTCGGTTAAATCTTCCGCCATGCGTTTGGTCAGGGTGGTGACCAGCACCCGCTCGTTGATGGCGACGCGGATGCGAATTTCCGACAGCAGGTCATCGACCTGAGTCGCCACCGGACGCACTTCGATCAGCGGGTCAAGCAGCCCGGTCGGACGTACCACCTGATCGACCACCTCATCGCCGGATTTATCCAGCTCATAAGGACCCGGCGTCGCTGAGACGTAAATGGTCTGCGGCGCCAGCGCCTCAAACTCTTCGAACTTCAGCGGGCGGTTATCCAGCGCCGACGGCAGACGGAAGCCGTACTCCACCAGCGTCTCTTTACGCGCCCGGTCGCCGCGGTACATGCCGCCGATTTGCGGAATGGTGACGTGGGATTCGTCGATCACCAGCAGTCCATCCGCCGGCAGGTAATCAAACAGCGTCGGCGGCGGCTCGCCCGGCCCGCGCCCGGAAAGATAGCGCGAGTAGTTTTCGATACCGGAGCAGTAGCCGAGCTCGTTCATCATTTCGAGGTCGAACTGCGTACGCTGGCTCAGACGCTGCTCTTCCAGCAGCTTGTTGTTCTCCAGCAGCACCTTCCGCCTGTCGGCGAGCTCGACTTTAATCTCTTCCATCGCCTGCACGATGCGCTCGCGTGGCGTCACGTAGTGCGTTTTCGGGTAGATGGTATAGCGCGGAATCGTCGATTCAACCTGACCGGTAAGCGGATCGAACAGCGACAGCCGCTCAACCTCTTCATCGAACAGCTCGATACGCAGCGCAATATCGTCGGATTCCGCCGGGAAGACGTCGATCACTTCACCGCGCACGCGGAAGGTGCCGCGCTGGAAGGCCTGATCGTTACGGGTATACTGCAGCTCCGCCAGGCGGCGCAAAATCGCCCGCTGGTCGATCAGCATGCCGGTGGTCAGGTGCAGCATCATCTTCAGGTAGAGATCCGGGTCGCCCAGACCGTAGATAGCCGATACTGAAGCCACCACCACCACATCGCGCCGCTCAAGCAGCGCTTTGGTCGCCGACAGACGCATCTGCTCGATATGCTCGTTCACCGACGCATCCTTCTCGATGAAGGTGTCTGAGCTCGGCACGTAGGCTTCAGGCTGATAGTAATCGTAGTAGGAGACGAAATATTCCACCGCATTGTCCGGGAAGAACTCTTTCATTTCGCCGTACAGCTGCGCCGCCAGGGTCTTATTCGGCGCCAGCACCATCGTCGGACGCTGGAGATCGGCGATAACGTTAGCAATGGTGAACGTCTTACCCGACCCGGTCACCCCCAGCAGCGTTTGGTGCGCCAGACCATCTTCCAGCCCCTCTTCCAGGCGTCGGATAGCTTCCGGCTGGTCGCCAGAAGGACGGAATGCGGAATGCAGCGTGAACGTTTTACTCATATGTCTGGCCCTGAAGAAGGATGAAGCGCCTGGTGATATGCGGCAGGTGTTTAATTCTACCCTTCACGCTCATTTTTGCCAATAAATAATACTGGATATAAAAACAGTGTTCGATTATCGTTTGTTCCTGAAATGGTCGGCATGCGCGTCGTTTTGGGGTAAAAAAAGACCATCCTGCAGAATAATCCGCCAGACAGTAGGGTTATCCCCAAAAAAATTTATCATTTAACATTTGTCAAGCAAGGTGGTGAATCTTTTATGGCATCAGGTGACACTTTCCTTACAGCCATTGCTTTTATTCAACTAATTGATATTTAATGATATTAAACAAAAGATGGGTTTCGCGCCAATTCAGCCGCAGGCCGCGTAATCTCTAGCTTACCGCAAGTTCTCTAACTCTAATACACAAGGTTATCCACAGGAATAGTGGATAAGTGTCTGCAGGCCATGGCTTCTGCCACCCCGCAGAAATCGACCGGCGGTGAAAATCGACCGCCTAAAAAAATTATCGAATTATTTTTGATATTTATCAGCTAAGGGTGCCTGCCTTTTTGTTGCTTTCTGCACCATTTTTCATACCCGTTAGCACCGGGAGAGTGCAACCGCCTCGCTGGCCCGCCTTCACCCCGCCCCGCCGCAGCTGCCCATACGGGAAAAAACCGAAACTTCTTTTTCCTGGCAAGAGATTTGCAGAATCTTCATGTCGCCCGCTATCCCCAAACAGGAGAAAACGTCTATGTTGAGTCTACGCGCAGTCAATCAGTACTACGGAAATCAGCACACGCTATGGAATGTCGACCTTGAACTTCAGCCGGGGGAGTGCACCTGTGTGATGGGACTCCAGGGGATGGGCAAAACCACGCTGGTGAACTGCATTACCGGGCATCTTCCGGTCGCCAGCGGCAGTATGACCTGGCATGACGTCGGTTCGCCGCCCTGCGATATCACGCCGCTCTCCGCCCATTCCCGTTCGATTATTGGCATCGGCTATGTCCCGCAGGACAGGCGGATCTTTTCTCAACTGAGCGTCGAGGAGAATCTGCATATTGCGCTGGCCGCCGGAGGAAACCCGGGCGTCGCCGTCAAGGGGGAGATTTACGATTTTTTTCCGGATCTCTACGGACGACGTCAGCATAAAGCCGCCATGTTGTCAGAAGATGACCAGTACCAGCTGGCGCTGGCGAGAGCGCTGGTTGTCCGGCCGCGTCTGCTGATTCTTGATGAGCCTTCGCGCGGCAGCGGACAGCACTTCGTGCATAAGTTGGGTGACCTGCTGGTGCGCCTGAACCGCGACATCGGCTTAACGGTGCTGCTTGCCGAACAGCACCTGCCGTTTATTCGCCGGGTAGCGGACCGTTTTTGCCTGCTGCATCGCGGGCGTAACGTGGCGCAAGGCCGCGTTATCCAGCTGGATGAACCGCTGCTGGCACAGTGGATGACGCCCGATCCAGCGCGCTGAGATCCAGATACTGGCCGAGATCCTCACGCCGCGACGCGTCCGCCAGCCATGGGATCTCACCCAGCAACGGAGCCGCAAGTCGATCGTTGAGGGTCACCAAATATTCTGCATGGCGTTTACCCGGCGGCTGGATGTCGTTTGCAATCCAGCCCACCAGCGGCAGCCCGGCCTGACGTACCGCCTGGGCCGTCAGCAGCGCGTGGTTGATGCAGCCGAGTTTAATGCCGACCACCAGAATGACCGGCAGCTGTTCGTCGCGAACCCAGTCGGCAAAACTCAGCGTCGCGGAGAGCGGCGTAAACCAGCCCCCCGCCCCCTCCACCAGCACCCATTCCGCCAGCGTCTCCAGTTCACGAAGCCCGGCAGAAAGCGCATCGCCCGTAATCGGCCACCCCTCCTCCGCGCTCACGATATGCGGTGAGGTCGGTTCGGCGAAGGTAAAGGGGTTAACCTGCGCATAGCTCAGCGCCACCCCGCTATTACGCTGGAGTGCCAGCGCATCATCGTTACGCAGCCCGAGCGCCGTCAACTCACTTCCGGAAGCGACCGGTTTATAGCCCGCGCACTTCAGGCCTGACAGCCTTGCCGCCTGCAACAGGGCGCAGCTGGCGACCGTCTTACCGACTTCAGTGTCGGTTCCGGTGACGAAAAAACGTTTAGTCACGTGCAATGACTCCTGTAAAAAGATGGTACGTCAGCGGGCACTGGCCCTGCTGTTTTGGCCAGGCCAGCTGCAGCTGACGCAGCTTTCCCCGGCTCAACGGCACCGCGCTGCGCCCCTGATGCAAGTGTGTTGCCCCAATCCCTTTGAGCGAACGCATCGCGCTCAGGGCATCGGCAAAGGGCAGGCTGACGGCGTGAACCTCGCCAACGGCTCGCCGCCCGGCCAGCGCCTCGCGCACCGCCTGTTCGCTGAGAAAACGGTTGGCATGGGGATGTCTGTCGATGGCGCACCAGGCCTGATTCAGCTCGGGAAGCGAATCGGCCAGCAAGGTGCTGAACGCCACCCGACCGCCGGGGCGCACCACCCGGCACAGCTCGTCGAGCGCGCCGGCCAGACTCTCGCACCACTGCACCGCCAGATTGCTCCACGCCAGATCGACGCAGGCATCGGCCAGCGGCAGCGACTCAATATCCCCAGCAAGATAACGATGCGCGCACTCGTCGCGCTGGGCCTGCGCCAGCATCTCAACCGAGAGATCGAGCGCCGTCACATGACTGCCGGCCTCACGCCAGTAGCGACTCATGCTGCCAGGTCCGCAGCCGGCGTCGAGCACCGCTGAAAAGGCGCGGCCATGGAGCTGACGCAGCAGCAGTTCGGCGCTGTACCGCTGCAGCGCATCGTGTTGCGAATAGTGGCTGGCCGCCCGGCCAAAGGCCGCAGCCACCGCCCGTTTATTCACCGCCGCCATGCAGCACCTCCAGCAGACGGGTAATATCAGTCGACTCATGGGCTGCGGTCAGCGTCAGGCGCAGCCGCGCGCTGCCTGCCGGCACCGTCGGCGGACGAATGGCCGTTGCCCAGCAGCCCTGCTCACGCAGGCGCGCCGCCAGCTGCAACGCCCGCGTATTGTCGCCAACGATCAGCGGCTGAATCGCGCTGGTCGAGGCGCTCAGTTCCCCCGGAAAACCAGCCATGCCGGCGCGAAATTGCGCCACGCGGCTGGCCAGTTTTTCCCGCCGCTGCTGGCCGTCGTCGCTGCGGATCACCGCCAGTGCGGCGCTCAGCGCTACCGCCTGGGCCGGCGGCATGGCGGTGCTGTAAATCAGATGGCGGGCAAACTGCAGCAGATAGTCCGCCAGCGCCTCGTCGCACAGGACTGCCGCGCCGCTGACGCCAAAGGCTTTACCAAAGGTCACCACCAGCAGCTCAGGACGGACATGCTGCGCGTAGCAGCTGCCGCGCCCCTCTTCGCCCACCACGCCAATGCCGTGCGCATCATCCACCAGCAGCCAGCCGCCGGCAGCCCGGGTGGTTCGGGAGATGGCGCCGAGCGGGGCGCTGTCGCCATCCATGCTGAAGACCCCTTCCGTCACCACCAGTTGCTGACCCACCAGCGGTTTGCCCAGCAGGGCGTCCAACTGCTGCACATCATTGTGCGCAAAGCGTCTGAGCTGCGCCGGACTCAGGCTGGCCGCCTCGAGCAGCGAAGCGTGGCTCAGGCGATCCGCGACGATGCGATCGTCCCCGGCGAGCAACGCGGCAATCAGCGCCTGGTTGGCAGCGAACCCGGAAATAAACAGCAGCGCGCGCGGATACCCCAACCAGTCCGCCAGGCTCTCTTCCAGTTCACGATGCGCCTCGCTGTAACCGCTGACGTGACCGGAGCCGCCGGAGCCCACGCCATAACGCGCCGCCCCCTGCTGCCAGGCGGCGATAATCGGCGGATGCTGGCTCAGCCCGAGATAATCATTGCTGGAGAAATTCAGCCAGCGCCGATCTTCACGGATAAGCCAACGCCCGGCCCCCTGCGCCACCGGCTGACGGCGGCGGAATGCATCCGCCTCCCGCCGCTCGTTCAGCGCCTGGTCGATGCGTTGCGACCAGCTCATAGCGCCGCCGCGTTGTAATATTCCTCGGTATCCGGGTTGAGCAGTGCCTGTTCCAGACGCTGCTGCTGTTCGTTATCCCCTTCCAGCACCGCCGTCTGCTGCGGGTTAAGGCCCAGCTTGCGGAACAGCTGCAGGTCTTTGTCCTCTTCCGGGTTCGGCGTGGTCAGCAGCTTGCAGCCGTAGAAAATCGAGTTCGCCCCGGCCATAAAGCACATCGCCTGGGTCTGTTCGTTCATCTGCTCGCGGCCGGCGGAAAGACGCACGTACGAGGTCGGCATCATGATGCGCGCCACGGCAATGGTGCGGATAAAATCGAAAGCATCGACATCGTCGTTATCGGCCAGCGGCGTGCCTTTCACTTTGACCAGCATGTTGATAGGCACGCTCTCCGGCGGCGTCGGCAGGTTAGCCAGCTGTAGCAGCAGGCCGGCGCGATCTTTCTCGGTTTCGCCTAAGCCGACTATCCCGCCGGAACAGACCTTAATCCCGGCGTCACGCACTTTGTCGAGGGTATCCAGCCGCTCCTGGTAGGTGCGGGTGGTGATGATATTGCCGTAGAATTCCGGCGAGGTGTCCAGGTTATGGTTGTAGTAGTCCAGCCCGGCTCCCGCGAGACGCTGCGCCTGGCTGTCGGTCAAGGTACCGAGCGTCATGCAGGATTCGAGCCCCAACGCCTTGACGCCTTTGACCATTTGCTCCAGATACGGCATATCGCGATCGTTGGGGTTCTTCCAGGCGGCCCCCATGCAGAAGCGCGTTGATCCGGCATTTTTTGCCTGCCGCGCGGACTCCAGCACCTGTTCCACTTCCATCAGGCGCTCCGATTCCAGACCGGTTTTATAGCGCGCGCTTTGCGGGCAGTATTTACAGTCTTCCGGGCAGGCGCCGGTTTTAATCGACAGCAGCGTGCTGACCTGGACCTGGCGCGGATCAAAGTGCTGGCGGTGGGTCTGCTGCGCTTCAAACAGCAGATCTAACAATGGTTTATTAAACAACTCAGTAACTTGCGACATTGTCCAGCGTGCGTGGTGAGCCATTGGCCTCTCCAAAGGGTTTTGTTAATTGTCGGTTCGGTTTATACTCGTAAACCTAAATGTTTTCAAAATGGTTTACAAGTCACTTATGACAACGGACGATCTCGCCTTCGATCGGCGCCACATTTGGCACCCCTACACCTCCATGACCTCCCCTCTGCCGGTATATCCGGTGGTTGCCGCCCACGGCTGCGAGCTGTCCCTCGCCAGCGGCGAGCAGTTGATTGACGGGATGTCTTCATGGTGGGCGGCAATCCACGGTTACAATCACCCTCGCCTGAACGCCGCGATGAAAGCGCAGATTGACCAGATGTCGCACGTGATGTTTGGCGGTATCACCCACCCTTCGGCGGTGGCGTTGTGCCGCCAGCTGGTGGCGATGACCCCGGCGTCGCTGGAGTGCGTATTCCTCGCCGACTCCGGTTCGGTCGCGGTGGAAGTGGCCATGAAGATGGCCCTGCAGTACTGGCAGGCAAAAGGCGAACCGCGGCGGCGTTTTCTCACTTTCCGCAATGGCTACCACGGCGATACCTTTGGCGCGATGTCGGTCTGCGATCCGGATAACTCCATGCACAGCCTGTGGCAAGGCTATTTGCCGGATAATCTGTTCGCCCCGGCGCCGCAAAGCCGCTTTGGCGGCGAGTGGGATGAACGGGATATGGTGCCGTTTGCCCGCCTGATGGCGGCCCATCGGGATGAGATCGCGGCGGTCATTCTCGAGCCCGTCGTGCAGGGCGCCGGCGGCATGAGGATGTATCATCCGGAATGGCTGAAGCGCATCCGCAAGATGTGCGACCGGGAAGGCATTCTGCTGATTGCCGATGAGATTGCCACCGGATTTGGCCGGACCGGCAAGCTGTTTGCCTGCGAACACGCGGATATCGCCCCGGATATTTTGTGTCTCGGTAAAGCGCTGACCGGCGGAACGATGACGCTGTCGGCCACCCTCACCACCCGGCCGGTGGCAGAGACCATCAGCAACGGCGAAGCCGGCTGCTTTATGCACGGTCCGACCTTTATGGGCAACCCGCTGGCCTGCGCGGTGGCGACAGAAAGCCTGCGGCTGCTGGAAAGCGGCGAATGGCAAGGCCAGGTCGCCGCGATTGAAGCGCAGCTTAATGTGGAGCTGGCTCCGGCACGCGAATCCCCGCTGGTCGCCGATGTCCGCGTGCTGGGCGCCATCGGCGTGGTGGAAACTTGCCGCCCTGTCAATATGGCCGCGCTGCAGCGCTTCTTCGTCGAACAAGGCGTATGGATTCGCCCGTTCGGCCGCCTGATTTACCTGATGCCACCGTATGTGATTACCCCGCAGCAGCTGACGCGCCTGACCCAGGCGGTTAACGCGGCGGTGCTGAACGAAACATTTTTTCGCCAATAAGCAGCGGAAACCGATCGTCAACAGGACTATACTTCTTTGTTAATCAGTCGATTATCCCAGAGGAGACGAGACGGCATGAACGTAATCAGTCACGATCTGCAGGATGGCGGGAAATTGCCCCACCGCCATGTATTTAACGGCATGGGCTACGATGGCGACAATATCTCGCCGCATCTGGCGTGGGACGAGGTGCCCGAGGGGACTAAAAGCTTTGTGGTGACCTGTTACGATCCCGACGCGCCCACCGGCTCCGGCTGGTGGCACTGGCTGGTCGCCAATCTGCCGGCGGAAACGCGCGAACTGCCGCAGGGAGCCGGGTCCGGTCTGGCCCCGCTGCCGGCCAGCGCAGTCCAGACCCGCACCGATTTCGGCCTGCCCGGCTACGGCGGCGCGGCGCCGCCAAAAGGGGAAAGCCATCGCTACATCTTTACGGTGCATGCGCTGGATGTCGAGAAGATCGAGGTCGATGAAGGGGCAAGCGGTGCGATGGTAGGCTTTAACGTCCATTTTCATTCGTTGGGCAGCGCATCCATCACCGCCCTGTTTATCTGACTTTCTCTCGTCAGTCCCTCTCCGGGTGGCGGCTTACGCCTTACCCGGGCGACCCGACAGCACCTCTGTAGCCCCGGTAAGCGCAGCGCCACCGGGGAACATCCCGGGTCGCGGCTTACGTCTTACCCGGGCGATCCGACAGCACCTTTGTAGCCCCGGTAAGCGCAGCGCCACCGGGGAACATCCCGGGTCGCGGCTTACATCTTACCCAGGCGACCCGACAGCTCCTTTGTAGCCCCGGTAAGCGCAGCGCCACCGGGGATTCATTCAGCTCGAAGATGACTGCTCAGCCACCGACATCCGCACGGTTTTTTTGACTTTCGCATACCAGATAATCGTCAGCAGCCCGAGCCAGACCAGACCGGCAATCAGCGCAATTCGCGTCTCTTCTACCATCCCGAGCACCGCAATCACCAGTCCCATAAACAGCAGGGTCAACAGCGGCGCAACCGGCCAGAACGGCACCGGGAACGCAATCTGGCGACGCTCTTCCGCCGACAAACCGCGACGCATGGCGAAATGGGCCAGCAGGATCATCAGCCACACCCACACCGTGGCAAATGCCGCCAGGGAGGCAATCAGCACAAAGACCTGTTCCGGCATCAGATAGTTCAGCACCACCGCCACCAGCAGCGCCACGCCCATCACCACGACCGTCATCCACGGCACGCCGTTGCTGGCAATGCGCTGGAAGCTTTTAGGCGCCATCCCCTCTTTTGCCATGCCGTACATCATGCGACCGGCGCCAAAAATATCGCTATTGATGGCCGAAATACTGGCGCTGATCACGATAATATTGAGGATTGTCGCCGCCGCCGGAATCCCCAGACCGCTAAAAATAAGGACGAACGGACTGCCCTGCTCGCCAAAACTGTTCCACGGGAAAATGGCCATCAGGATCGCCAGCGTGCAGACATAGAACAGCACGATGCGCAGCGGGATGGTATTAATCGCCTGCGGAATCACTTTCTTCGGATTCTGCGCTTCCGCTGCGGTAACGCCGATAATTTCGACCCCGCCAAAGGCAAACATCACAATACCCAGCGACGCAATAATTCCCTGCCAGCCGTTCGGCGCGAACCCGCCGTGGCTCCACAGGTTTTCCAGCCCCGTCGCCGGGAAGGCATGACCAAAGCCGAAGAAAATAATGCTGCCGCCGGCGACGATCATCGCAATAATCGCCACCACTTTAATCAGCGACAGCCAGAACTCCATTTCGCCGAAAATGCGCACGTGGCACAGGTTCATCGCGCCGATGAAGAAGATAATACTCAGTACCCAAATCCAGCGCGGTACATCGGGGTACCAGAGCCCCATATAGATACCAAACGCGGTGACATCCGCCAGGGCGACAATCACCATCTCAAAGGTGTAGGTCCAGCCGGTGATAAACCCGGCCAGCGGCCCGAGATACTGGCGGGCATAGCTGCCGAAGGAGCCGGACACCGGGTTGCGTACCGCCATTTCGCCCAGCGCGCGCATGACGATAAATACCGCCGCGCCGCCGATCAGATAGGCCAGCAGAACCGCCGGTCCCGCGGCCTTAATGGCGGCGGCAGAACCATAAAACAGCCCGGTACCGATGGCGGAACCGAGCGCGATGAAGCGAATATGTCGGGCATTCAGCCCGCGCAGCAGGTGGGGCTTTTGTGGCGATTGTGGTTGTTGTTGCATATGCAAGTGTCCTGATAATTTTTGTATGACGACAAATATGCGTGTAGGACGGCCGGGGGGAGGTTATCCCCCCGACACGGGTACAGAAAACAACGAGGGTCAGATCTGACCAGGCAAGACGGCAGGGAGCAGTCGCGTCAGATGGCGCGCTGCCAGAAGCTCAATAGCGTTATCGATATCCGGGGCAAAGAAGCGATCCTGGGTGTAATGCGAAACCCGCTCGCGCAGCAGATGACGAGCCTCTTCCAGCAGCGGACTGCTGGCCAGCCCTTCGCGCATATCCAGCCCCTGGACGGCGGCCAGCCACTCCACGGCCAGTACGCCGCGGGTGTTTTCCGCCATCGCCCACAGACGACGACCGGCAGCCGGCGCCATTGAAACGTGATCTTCCTGGTTTGCCGACGTCGGCAGGCTGTCAACGCTGTGCGGGTGCGCCAGCGCTTTGTTCTCGCTGGCTAACGCCGCCGCGGTCACCTGCGCAATCATAAAGCCGGAGTTGACGCCGCCGTTTTTCACGAGGAAAGGCGGCAGCTGCGACATATGACTGTCCATCATCAGCGCAATACGACGTTCGGACAGCGAACCGATTTCGGCAATCGCCAGCGCAATATTATCCGCCGCCATCGCCACCGGTTCGGCGTGGAAGTTACCGCCGGAAATCACCTCGTTCTCGGCGGCGAAGACCAGCGGGTTATCCGACACCGCATTGGCCTCAATCAGCAGGACCTCAGCGGCCTGGCGAATCTGGGTCAGACAGGCGCCCATCACCTGCGGCTGACAGCGCAGAGAGTATGGGTCCTGCACTTTGCTACAGTTGTGATGCGACTGCGAAATCTCGCTGCTGTCGGTCAGCACATGACGGTACAGCGCCGCAGCGTCAATCTGCCCGCGCTGGCCGCGCGCTTCGTGAATACGCGAATCAAACGGACGACGCGATCCCAGCGCGGCTTCAGTGGTAAGCGCGCCGCATACCACCGCGGAAGCAAACAGATCTTCCGCGTCAAACAGGCCGCGCAGCGCAAACGCCGTCGATGCCTGCGTGCCGTTCAGCAGCGCCAGCCCCTCTTTCGCCGCCAGGGTAATCGGCTCGAGGCCGACTTTTTTCAACGCCTGCAGCGCCGGCATCCATTCGCCGTCAACGCGGGCTTTGCCCTCACCCAGCAACGTCAGGGACATGTGCGCCAGCGGCGCCAGATCACCGGATGCGCCGACGGAACCTTTGGCCGGGATCCACGGCGTGACGCCTTTATTCACCAGTTGAATCAGCGCCTGAATGACGCTCAGACGAATCCCGGAGAAGCCGCGGGAAAGGCTGTTAATCTTCAGCACCATGATCAGACGCGCCATGGCATCATCCAGCGGCTCACCAATACCCGCCGCATGAGACAGCACCAGAGAACGCTGCAGGTTTTCCAGATCGTCCGTAGAGATGCGCGTTGACGCCAGCAGGCCAAAACCGGTGTTAATGCCGTAGGCGGTGCGTCCTTCGGCCAGAATGGCGTTAACGCAGGCGACGCTCTCGTTAATGGCGGCAAAAGCCTGCTCGTCGAGAGTGATGGTCAGCGGCTGTTGGAACACCTCGCGTAGCTGCGCCAGACTCAGCTGACCTGGAATCAGAGTTAAGTTTTTCATCTCAGCGTTGCCCCTGCGTTGCTGCCACCATAGGAAGATTCAGTCCTTGTTCCGCCGCGCACTCAATCGCGATGTCGTAACCCGCATCGGCGTGACGCATCACCCCGGTCGCCGGATCGTTATGCAGCACGCGGGCTATACGCGCGGCCGCTTCGTCGGTACCGTCACAGACGATAACCATCCCGGAGTGCTGCGAGAAGCCCATCCCGACGCCGCCGCCGTGATGCAGCGACACCCAGGTCGCGCCGCTGGCGGTATTCAGCAAGGCGTTCAGCAGCGGCCAGTCGGACACCGCATCGGAGCCGTCACGCATGGATTCCGTTTCGCGATTCGGGCTGGCGACCGAGCCAGAATCAAGGTGGTCACGACCAATGACGATCGGCGCAGACACTTCACCGCTGCGGACCATTTCGTTAAAGGCCAGCCCCAGCTTCTGGCGCCACTCCAGCCCTACCCAGCAAATACGCGCCGGCAGCCCCTGGAAGCTAATGCGCTCACGCGCCATATCCAGCCAGTGGTGCAGGTGCTTATCATCTTTGATGATCTCTTTCACTTTGGCGTCGGTTTTGTAGATATCCTGCGGATCGCCGGAGAGGGCCACCCAGCGGAACGGACCGATGCCGCGGCAGAACAGCGGACGAATATAGGCCGGGACAAAACCCGGGAAGTCGAATGCGTTGTCGACGCCCATCTCCTGCGCCATCTGGCGGATATTGTTGCCGTAGTCGAAGGTCGGTACGCCCATTTCGTTGAAGGCCAGCATCGCCTGAACATGGTCGGCCATCGAACGCTTGGCCGCCAGAATCGTCCCCTGCGGGTCAGATTCGGCTTTCGCCTGGTACTCTTCCCAGCTCCAGCCTTTCGGCAGATAGCCATGCAGCGGATCGTGGGCGCTGGTCTGGTCGGTGACCATATCCGGGCGCACGCCGCGTTTCACCATCTCCGGCACGATATCGGCGGCATTGCCGCACAGAGCGATAGAGATAGCCCGGCCTTCCGCAGTGTATTTCTTGATCCGCGCCAGCGCGTCGTCCAGCGAGGTGGCCTGCTCGTCAACGTAGCGGGTACGCAGACGAAAATCGATCCGGCTCTGCTGACATTCGATGTTCAGCGAGCAGGCGCCTGCCAGCGTCGCCGCCAGCGGCTGTGCCCCGCCCATACCGCCCAGACCGGCGGTTAACACCCAGCGCCCCTTCAGGCTGCCCTGATAGTGCTGACGTCCGGCTTCGACGAACGTTTCGTAGGTACCCTGCACGATGCCCTGGCTACCGATATAGATCCAGCTGCCCGCGGTCATCTGGCCGTACATCGCCAGACCTTTTGCGTCCAGCTCGTTGAAATGTTCCCAGGTCGCCCAGTGCGGGACCAGGTTGGAGTTGGCAATCAGTACGCGCGGTGAATTTTCGTGGGTTTTAAATACGCCGACCGGTTTACCGGACTGCACCAGCAGCGTCTCGTCGCTTTCCAGGTTTTTCAGCGCCTTCACGATAGCGTCATAGCATTCCCAGTTACGCGCCGCGCGTCCAATCCCGCCGTAGACCACCAGCTCATGTGGGTTCTCGGCAACATCGGGATCGAGGTTGTTCATTAACATACGCAGCGGGGCTTCGGTCAACCAGCTCTTGGCATTCAACGTCGTGCCTCGCGGTGCACGTACGTCTTGCTGGCGATATTTGCTTTGCGACATCGGGGTTTCTCCTGACAATTAACGTTGTTTACGTAGATACATATACTTGTCTATACAACTCTACGCAAGCCAGGATTTAACAGAAATGATACAATTTTGTTATATTGCGTCAGCAATCACGCTTTTGCCGACGCAAGCGATCGTCAGGACGTGAAGTGGCCCTGCAGCCGGTAGCGGCTACCCGGGAACAGAAGACGGGCGTGGGAAACAATATGCGTGGTAGACCAGGTACGGCGCCGGATTAGCAGGCAAGGATCGTGGGCATGGATATGCAGCAGTTCGCACTCTTTGGCGCTGGCCTGTACCGCTTCGACGATATGCTCGCCTTCGGTTAACGGCGCAATCAGCGACAGATAATCATGCGGCGTGGTGACGGTATAGTCCTGATCTAAATACGCCGGCACCACCGCCGCATTGACGCAGCGGTCTTCGATCTGTACCGGAATGTCGTTTTCGAAATGCACCATCAGAGAGTGAAAAATCCGCGTCCCTTCAGCGACATTCAGCGCCGCCGACTGAATAAGATCGGCTTCGGTCTCTTCCAGCAGCAGCACCTCGCAGCGGTGCTGATGGCGACGGGAGATAATCTCGTCGGCGATGCTACGCACTTCGAACAGCGCCGACTGCCCTTTCGGCTCCGCCACAAAGGTACCGACGCCCTGCAAACGTACCAGTAAACCTTCATCCGTGAGTTCACGCAGCGCCCGATTGATAGTCATGCGACTGAAACCAAACTGGGCTACCAGTTCCGCCTCGGAAGGAATGCGGTCGTGGGGACGCCAGACGCCGCGCTGAATCTTTTCGCTGATCGCCTGCTTCACCTTTTCATAAAACGGGGCAGGCGCGGTTCGAGGTTGCTGTGAAAACATAGCCTGTCTTTCCTTATACGCAATGGGCGGCGAAACGGTCAGAATATACTGAATCGTCAGCGCCACCAATGGGCGATTTGCCATGCCAGTCGGGCCGCCGCACGGGCCCCCTGACTGTCAATGTCAAACCGCGGATTAAACTCCACCAGATCCACCGCCTGCAGTTTTCCGCTGCGGCATAATGGTTCAACGATGCGCAACAGGGTCGCCAGCGTAATGCCCAGCGCGGCAGGCGCCGAGACCGCCGGCATTTCGCGCGCCGGCAGCACATCCAGGTCGATGGTCAAATAGAGCCTGTCATAGAGGGCAATATGACGCGCGATTTCCGGCGCAACGCGTAATTCAAAGGCGTCCAGCACCTCCAGATCTTCGATAACCCGCACCTGACGACGCGCGGCCTCATCCCACAGCGCCAGGGTGTTCGCCGCACGGCTGGCGCCGATACAGGTATAGTGAAAGCCGCGCTGCTGCGCGTCGCACTCCAGCGCCAGCTGGCGGAACGGCGTACCGGAGCTGGCCTGGTCAGCTATCCGCAAATCCAGGTGCGCATCGAGGTTAATGATCCCGACCTTTTCACCGGGGAAAGCATCGAGCACACCCGCGCCATGACCGAATGCCGTCTCATGCCCGCCGCCGAGAACCAGCGTGCGTTTGCCTGCGCGCTGGCAGGCTGCCACCGCTTTGCGCAGCGCCTGCTGGGCTGCCTCCAGCCCTTCACCGGCGACGCTGATGGTGCCCATATCGACACAGCGCTCGTGACCGCTGTGGCTGGCCATGTTCGCCAGCGCCCGACGCAGGGTTTCCGGCCCCTTTTCGGCCCCGGTGCGTCCGCGGTTGCGGCGAACGCCTTCATCGCAGGCGAACCCCAGCAGGGCAATATCCCCCGGCAGCGCCTGTGGCGCAAAGCGTTCGGCCCGCACGATAGTCTGAAACAGGCGCAGCGCATTGGCGGCTTCCGCGCTGTCGTCACGCCCTTGCCAGATGTCGGCGGGGGTCGGTTGCCACAATGTCATTGCATTTCTCCTCGCACCACGCGATGCCAGAGCGGACTACGCCCCGGTTCATAGACCATTTCAACCGGATGTTCAGCATCCCAGATAGCAAAATCGGCAACAAACCCCGCCGCCAGCTGGCCGTGGCTATTCTGGCGTCCCAGCGCCTGCGCGGCATGACGCGTCACGCCCGCCCACGCCTCCTCCGGGGTCAAGCCAAACTTGACGCAGGCCATGTTCATCGCCAGATGCAGGCTGGCAAAGGGGCTGGTGCCCGGATTGTAATCCGTCGCCACCGCCATCGGCACCTGATACTGACGCAGCAGCCCGACCGGCGGTTTGCGGGTTTCATTGAGGAAATAGAACGCGCCGGGCAGCAGCACCGCCACCGTCGCGCTGCGGCTCATCGCCGCAACCCCCTCTTCCGTTAAATATTCGATATGATCGGCCGAGAGCCCCTGATAACGGCTCACCAGCTGCGCGCCTCCCAGCGAAGAGAGCTGTTCAACGTGCCCTCTGACCGGAATACCGCGTGCCTGCGCGGCCTGGAATACGCGTTCAGTCTGCTGCGGGCTGAAGCCGACGTTTTCGCAGAAAACATCGACGCTTTCAAACAGCCCCTCTTCCCACAGCGTCGGCAGCAGGGTTTCACACACCAGCGTAATATAGGCATCCGGGCGGTCTTTATATTCCGGCGGCGTGGCGTGAGCCGAGAGCAGCGTCGGCGACAGCTCGACCGCATTGTTCTGCGCAAGCTGGCGCGCCACGCGCAGCATTTTGCGTTCGTTTTCCAGATCCAGCCCGTAGCCGGATTTAATTTCCAGCGTAGTCACTCCCTCGCGAAGCAGACGGTCCAGTCGCTGCTGGGCCAGCGCTAACAGCTGCGCTTCGCTGCTTTCACGGGTGGCGCGCACCGTGGAGTTGATGCCGCCGCCGTTGGCGCTGATCGTCTGGTAGGAGACGCCGTTCAGACGTTGCTCCCACTCCTGCGCCCGGCTGCCGCCGAAGACCAGATGGGTGTGGCAATCAATCAGTCCCGGCGTCAGCAGCCTGCCGCCAAGGTCAATGCTCCGCCCGGCAGGGGCATCGTTTTCAGGCACAATGGCTTCAATCCGGCCATTGCGCACCAGCAGCGCATGACCCTCCCGCAGGCCATAAGGTTGCGAATCATCAGGGTTCAGAGTGGCGAGGCGAGCATTTCGCCAGATAACGCGATCGGAGGTGGCTTCAGTCATACCAGTCAACTTGTCATGGGTTGTATAGACATTTATTTTCATTCCACGCGGAATGTCAATAAAAGCAGAGGTAATTGTTATTTTTTTGTGACCGAACGCGAGCGACGCTGCGGCCATCTGACCTGTTCAGGCGAACTTTTTCGCGCAGCGTCTTCCCGTTTCGCTCAACTTAGTATAAAAAGCAGGTTTTAAAGGACGTTATACGCGTAATTCATACCTTGCCGGCCTGACGCCGCTTGCATGTTTTTTGTATAATGCCCTGCCCAAATCATTCGGGTTGCTTTGCGGCGGAAATCAACAAATACGCCAACAGAGAGGCAGCCTGAAGAATGACAGGTCTTGTTAATTGATTCTTGCCCGGAGCAACATGAACACATTCTCAGTTTCCCGCCTGACGCTGGCACTGGCTTTTGGCGTGACGTTATCCGCCTGTAGCTCAACCCCTGCCGATCAACAGCCCTCGACGCAGACTGCGCCGGGCACCGCCTCTCGCCCTGTGTTAACCGCTGATGAAGCGAAAAACTTCACTCCGGCAAGCTATTTCCAGTCCCTGGATCCAAACGCCGCGGCGTGGACCCCGGCGGCCATCAGCATACCGTCTCAGCCTGACTTCGTCGTCGGCCCGGCGGGCGCTCAGGGCGTAACCCATACCACCATTCAGGCTGCGGTTGATGCGGCTATCGCCCGCCACTCCGATCGTCGTCAGTTTATTGCGATTATGCCGGGTGAATATACGGGTACCGTTTATGTCCCTGCGGCACCCGGGGCGCTGACGCTGTACGGTACCGGCGAGAAGCCTCTGGATGTGAAAATCAGCCAGGCCATTGACTCGGAGATGGACGTGAACACCTGGCGCCACCTGGTCAACCCGGCCGGCAAATATATGCCAGGTAAACCGGCGTGGTATATGTTTGACAGCTGCCAGAGCAAACGCGCCGCCACCGTCGGGGTGATGTGTTCAGCGGTATTCTGGTCGCAGAACAATGGCCTGCAGCTGCAAAACCTGACCATCGCCAACAACCTCGGCGACAGCGTGGATGCCGGGACTCACCAGGCCGTTGCGCTGCGCAGCGATGGCGACCAGGTCCAGATTAACAACGTCAACATTCTGGGTCGCCAGAACACCTTCTTCGTCACCAACAGCGGCGTGCAGAACCGTCTGCAAAACGATCGCCAGACCCGTACTCTGGTGAGCAACAGCTACATTGAAGGCGATGTTGATATCGTTTCCGGCCGCGGTGCCGTGGTGTTTGATAACACCGATTTCCGCGTCGTGAATTCACGCACTCAGAAAGAAGCCTACGTCTTTGCACCGGCAACGCTGAAAAGCGTCACCTACGGCTTCCTGGCCGTGAACAGCCGCTTTACCGCCTCCGGCGACGGCGTGGCGCAACTGGGACGCTCTCTTGATGTCGACAGCGCCACCAGTGGCCAGGTGGTGATCCGCGACAGCGCCATCAATGAAGGCTTCAACGTGGCGAAACCGTGGGCCGACGCGGCAATTTCCAACCGCGCGTTCAGCGGCAACACCGGCGCCGCGGATGCGAAAGGCGTGCCGCAGCGTAATCTCAACGACAGCAGCTTCAACCGCATGTGGGAATACAATAACCGCGGCGTGGGCAGCGTGGTTGTCGCAGAGCCGAAGCAGTAAATCTTCGCGAGGGGGAGCGCGTCTCCCCCTTTTTCCTCTCTTTTCCCCCTCTTTTCCTTAGCGCCGTGCTCTTTCGCGACTTTCTCTTCTGCTTTTTTCCTCCGCTGCGCCCCCTCAATTGATCGCTACCGCAGCCGCTTCTCTTGCGCGTGCAAAAAATAGCGTTTTCTGGCGAATAAATATCTGCGCTGATGCGTTTACTCTCTGTAACAACACAACGGCCTTCCGGCACGCTTCCCCGCGAAAGGGATACCGCCGGGTTACCCGCATCGTTGCCCCTGGAGACGAAAAATGAACACTCTTATCTCATCGATTGTGCCGGCTTCACGCCGCTTAATGGTTCCGGCACTGCTATGTTTGTTATATGCATCGCCGTCATTCGCCATGGGCGATAACAGCACCCAGAGCAAAACGCCGGACTGCCCCAGCGGACAGGTGTATGACAGCGTCAGCAAACGGTGCGTCCCGGATAAAACCAGCAGTCTTAGCGACCAGGATAAAACCAACTACGCCTATCATCTGGCGAAAAAAGGGGAATATCAGGCGGCACTGAACCTGCTGGATTCGCTGAAAAACGGTAATACCGCCGAAGCCTGGAACTATCGCGGCTATGCCACCCGTAAGCTCGGACGTACGGATGAAGGGATTGGCTATTATCAGCGCGCGCTGGCGCTTGAGCCCAACTACGCCAAAGCGCGTGAGTATCTTGGCGAAGCGTGGATGGTAAAAGGCCGCCGGGATTTGGCGCAGGAACAGCTCAAAGTGATTTCCGGGATTTGCGGTCAAAGCTGCGAGGAGTATCGCGATTTGCAGGCCGCCATTAACGGACATCCGGAATCCTGAAGCTCATCGCGAGGGTAAAAAAATTACTACCAGCGACGTTCGCTCACAGCTTGCCGCACATCTGGCCCGTCTTTGGCGCTACGGGCTAATTCTGTCGCACAATCGCGATATTGCCGAAGAGCTGGTTCAGTCAACCTGTGTTCGCGCGCTCGAACGGAGCGCGCAGTTTACGCCGGGCACCCGTATCGACCGGTGGCTGTTCACTATTCTCCACTCCATCTGGATTTCCGAGCTGCGGGCGCGTCACGTCCGAAGGGGGCAAGGCTTCGTCGAAAACGACCCGCAGCTCGCCACAGACGATCGCGAGCTGAATGAGGATCATCGCCAGTATCAGCAACTTATGCGTCAGGTCAGCGCCCTGCCGGAAGCCCAGCGCAACGCGGTGTTTTTAGTGTATGTTGAAGGTTTTACCTATCAAGAGGCGGCAGACACGCTATCGGTCCCCATCGGTACGGTGATGAGCCGGCTGGCGGCGGCGCGATCGACGCTGGCAAAAGCCCCCGCTACCGCCGCTGCAGCCAGGGAGAAACGCTTGTGAAATCATCCTTTTTTACTCCCCCCTATGGCGATGAGGCCATTATTGCCTGGCTGGATGGCGAAATGAGCGCTCCCGACGCCCTCCGCTTTGAAGCCGCCTTCAGAGAGGATCGGCAGCTGGCCGCACGCACCGCCGAACTGAAGAGCATCGCGCAGAATTATCAGCAGGCGTTTGCCCCGCTGCTGGAGCAGGCTCCCGTCGCGCGCATGCGGAGCCGGCTTGATGCCCATCTGGCAGCAATGCCCGCGCCGAAGAGCTCTGCACCTCTCCCGGCCTTTAGTCGCCGCGCCATGATTGCCGCCTCGCTCACTTTTTTACTCATCGGCAGCGGCTTAGGCTATCTGGCCCGTCCCGATGCCGGTGAACCTGATGAGAGCGAAAACATTCGCGATCTTGAAGCCCGTTACATGTCGCTCTACAGCGCGGAAACCCTGCTCGATATGGACAGTTCACCGGCGATATTACAGCGCGGCCTGGCGCGTACCGCCGAGGATATCGGTTTAGCGCTCAAGCCGCAGCAGCTCGCGCTACCGGGCGCCGAGCTAAAAATGGTGCGTATTCTGCGCTATGAGCGCACCACCATTGCGCAGATCGCCTGGATTCACGCGGCGTATGGGCCGATGGCGCTGTGCATCTCTCCGGACAGCCCGCAAAACGATACCAGGATAGCCGCGGAACGGCGACACGGCATGAATCTCGCCTGGTGGCGCGCTAACGGGTATCAGTTTGTGCTGATTGGTCGCAATCCTGGCGCGCAATTGCACGATAACGCCCGCCAGTTGCAGGACTTACTGTCATAGCCAACGTCGCCGTTCGGGGCGATGACCAGCGATCGCGGGCGATGTTTCGCTGAGAATTGCCGCCGGCCATCGCATCCGGCCGCTAAATATTTTTCACCCGGCGAAACTTTCTTTCTCACTCCGGCGAACTGTATAGCAGAGTCACCTGACCAGAACGCCCTGACATCGCTGGAGCTAATAATGAAACTGATGAAAAACCTTGCTCGTTCTTTGACCCTGACCGTCGCGCTTGGCCTGTCCGCCACCGCGTTTAACGCCGGCGCGGCGCTGCCCGTCGGCGCGAAAGCCCCTGCTTTCGAACTGCAGGGCGCCTTAGCCGGTAAACCGATCGCCTTCTCCCTGCAGCAGGCTTTGCAAAAGGGGCCGGTGGTGCTCTATTTCTTCCCGGCGGCATTTACCGCTGGCTGCACCATTGAGGCCCACGACTTCGCCGAAGCCAGCGATGAATTTAACAAAATGGGTGCCACCGTCATCGGCGTCACCGCCGGTAACACCGATCAGGTTAGCGATTTCTCTAAACTGGAGTGCCGCGATAAGTTCGCCGTCGCCGCGGATCCGGGGGCCAAAGTGGCCGCGCAGTATCAAACGCTGATGGAGATGAAGGGCAAGACCGTTTCCGACCGGACTTCATTTGTCATTGCGCCGGACAACACGATTCTGCTCAGCTACACCGATCGAAATCCGGATGCCCATATTGAGAAAACCCTGGCCGCCGTCAAGCAGTACGACGCCGCCCACCCGCAAACCCACTAAACAAAGAGGCCAGCGATGCTCACCGCCATGCTGGCCGCCTTTATTGGCGGCATCATACTCAACTTTATGCCCTGCGTTTTTCCGGTTATCTCCCTGAAAGCGCTCGGGCTTCTGCGCCATACGGATAACGCCGTGGGCGCTCGTCGCGAAGGGCTGGCTTTTTTACTTGGTGTGATGGTCACCATGATGCTGCTGGCCGCCGTTCTGCTGGCCGCCCGCGCCGGCGGCGTCGCTGTCGGCTGGGGATTCCAGCTGCAATCGCCGCTGGTGATTGCCCTGCTTTCGCTGGTGATGCTCGCCGCCGCGCTGAACCTGCTGGGGGTGTTTGAGGTCGGGCTATCGGCGCAGCGCGTCGGCGCTCTGGATATTGGTCGCGGCGCCTTTGTACGCTCGGCGATGACCGGGGCGCTGGCGATCGTCGTTGCAACCCCGTGCGCGGCGCCGTTTATGGCCAGTGCGATTGGCTATGCGCTGGTGCAGCCGCCGGCCACCGCGCTGGCCGTGTTTTTTGCCCTCGCGCTCGGTTTTTCCGCGCCATTCACCCTCGTTTCGCTGTTTCCGGCGCTGGCTTCTCTCCTCCCCCGTCCTGGCAGGTGGATGGATATGCTTAAACGTGCGCTGGCCTTTCCGATGTTCGGCGCTTACGCCTGGCTGGTATGGGTACTGGCGCAGCAGGCCGGTAGCAGCGCGCTGGCGACGCTACTGGCGGTCTCGGTGGTGCTGGGCTTTGCTGCCTGGCTCTATGGTATAGCCCAGCAGCGCCGCTTTCAGGGCAAAGGGCACAGGAGCCTGTTCGCCGTCACCGGGGTGCTCGCCGTCGCGGTTATTGCTCCGCTGGCCGGTCTGATTCAGGCCGATTCCGTGCCGCCCGGCGCACAGACTGTCGCGACCGCCGGGAGCGCTGCGGAAAAATGGACACCGCAGGCCGTCGAGGCGCAGCGCGGCCACGGCAAAGCGATCTTTGTTAACTTCACCGCCTCCTGGTGTATCACTTGCCAGGTTAACGAAAAGACATCGCTTTCAACCCAGGCCGTAAAAGACGCGCTGGCAAAAACCGGGACGCTGTATATGGTGGCAGACTCGACTAAATTTAATCCGGATGTCGATGATGCGCTGAATCAGTTTGGCCAGGGCGGTCTGCCGCTGTACGTGGTCTATCCTGCCGATGGCGGGCCGCCAAAAGTACTGCCGCAGCTCCTGACGCCGGGCATCGTCGTGAACGCGCTGAACCAGGCCACCGGCAAAAAAGCATAAACGCAACAAGGCGGATTATGGAAATAAACGATAGCGCGCGCGAAAGCTGGCCCGCGCTAATGGCGCAGGCGCAGGCGGGCGATCGGCTCGCCTACACCCGGCTGTTAAAAGCGCTGGTCCCGGTCATTCGTTCGCAGATACGTAAGCGAATCGCCGACGACGCGTTAGTCGAAGATGTCATTCAGGATGTGCTGCTGACGGTGCATCGGGTACGCCATACCTACGATCCGACCTACCCTTTTTTGCCCTGGCTGATGGCGATTATCTCGGCGCGGGCCGTTGATGCGTTGCGCCGTCGCGGTCGCTATCAGCAGTGGGAGATCCCCGAAGAGACGTTGCCGGAAGCGGCAACGTTAGCGGATCCGCAAAAACGGGATAGCCGGGAGGAGCTGGCAGGCTATTTGCGCCAGCTCCCCTCCCGCCAACGAGCCATTGTGGAGCATGTCCATCTACGCGAAATGAGCCTGACGGAAGCCGCTGCACATAATAATCTGAGTGTCGCCGCAGTGAAATCGCTGCTGCATCGGGCGCTGAAAAACCTGCGCCGTTTTGGAGCTCATCATGACGAATCATGACCTGTTAATAGACAAGCTGGGGCGCGACATGCGGCCGGTGAAACGCCTGCCATCGACCGGCAGGCGGGTTCTGAGCTGGCTGGCAGCGGCTCTGCCGTGCGCGGCGGCCGCCAGTTTCCTTGTGCAACGCAGCCCGACCGACTGGTCACAGCCTGGCGCCTCTCTGGCGGTGGTGCAGCTGCTGCTGGCTTTTGTGCTCGGCGCGCTGGCGATTCGTAGCGCCTTCACGATGAGTATTGCCGGTCGGCGTTCTCTCAGCTGGAAAGCCCTGCTGCCGATTGGCCTGATGTGGCTGGGGCTGAGTATCAGCAGCATTCCCTATCCGGCGCTGCGGGTGCCGGAGAGCGACAGCACGCCCTGCTTTACCTTTTTGCTGGTGGTCAGCACGCCAATGATGGTACTGATGATTGCCAGCCTGCGCCGCACCCGAACGCTGCATCCGGTGCGCAGCTTGGGGATGGCAGGACTGGGCATTGCCAGCATGGCGGTCAGTCTGCTGGCGTTTTGCCATCCGGTACATCTGCACGCGATAGATTTTGTCATGCATCTGGCGGCGATAGTCACGATCGTGGCGCTGACGGTGTTGGTTGGCAGACGCTGGGTGGCGCTGGATTAAGGGGCGTTCTCCGCTACCGATCGGGACGGGGCATCCGTCAGGTTGATGGCTCTTTGTTTGCCAGCGCCTCAGGCTGCGCTAACCGATAAAAAAAACCTCGCCGCAGCGAGGTTTTTTTCTCAGCAACTTAGTAAGCGTTAACCACCACCCACATTGGCCCCTGACCGACGGCGTAGCGCCCTTTCTCGGTCAGCAGCCCCTGCTCACCGGCGATCTCATAGACCGCAATATGGTGTGATTTCTGCCCCGCAGCGATCAGATATTTACCGCTGTGATCGAGATTGAAACCGCGCGGCTGCGCCTCCGTCGGCTGATACCCTTCAATCGACAGCACGCTGCCATCTTCGGATACGCTGAAAATGGTGATAAGGCTGGCGGTGCGGTCACAGGCGTACAGATGACGGCCATCCGGCGTCAGATGAATATCCGCCGCCCAACGTACGCCGGTAAAATCGGCAGGCATCATATCCAGCGTCTGGACGCACTCAATTTTGCCATGCGGATCTTTCAGCGCCCAGACGTCAACGGAGCTGTTCAGTTCATTCACGCAGTAGCCGTATTGTTGATTCGGATGGAACACCATGTGACGCGGACCGGCCCCTTCAACGGTGGTCACTTCCGCCGGTTCTTGCGCGGCAAGGAATCCATCATCGCTGAGGGTAAACAGGCAAATACGATCCTGTTTCAGCGCCGGGACCCACAGGGTGCGGTTGTCGGGAGAAATATTGGCCGAGTGGCACCCTTCCAGTCCTTCCACAACGGCCACCGTTTCACCCGGCAGGCCATCGATCAGCGGAGTCACGCTCACGCAGCCGGCGTTATAGGACGCGCTGAAGACAAAACGGCCCTGATGATCGGTCGAAATATGCGTCGGGCTGCCCGGCAGCGCCGCTTCGCCGGCGAAAGTCAGCGCGCCGTTATCGGGCGCAATGCGGTAAGCCAGGACGCGAAACTCCGGACGTACGCCAACGTAGAGATACTCTTTATTCGGGCTCACCACCATCGGCTGAACCTGACCCGGGGCATCCACAACCTGAACAAGCTTCAGGTTACCCTCAAGATCGAGACTCCAGACATGAATCTGCTGGCTTTCCGGGCTGGCGGTATAAACGGTTTGTTTCATGACTGCTCCTTTCCTCACTGCACAGGGAAAACGTATACATTTCATTCATCAAGCTGCTGAGCTGATGCAATGTATAGACTCTTTTAACGGTAGATGCTGAAAAATTTGCCCCGCTGGCATAGCGGTGTACCATCATGTCAGGCAATTTTTTCATCATTAACCGGAAACAA
The DNA here is from genome assembly GCF_000735435.1 of Klebsiella planticola ATCC 33531. GTDB lineage: Bacteria > Pseudomonadota > Gammaproteobacteria > Enterobacterales > Enterobacteriaceae > Klebsiella > Klebsiella planticola. The sequence goes on from NZ_JMPP01000057.1 coordinate 57,057, forward strand.
CACATGACATCACGCGTGATTGCACTGGATTTAGACGGCACCCTGCTCACCTCCAACAAAACTATCCTGCCCGCCTCGCTGGAAGCCCTGGCCCGCGCCAGAGCGGCTGGGTTCCAGGTGATCGTCGTCACTGGCCGACATCACGTCGCTATCCATCCTTTTTATCAGGCACTGGCTCTGGATACACCTGCAATTTGTTGTAATGGCACTTATTTGTATGATTATCAGGCAAAAAAGGTTCTGCAGTCCGATCCGATGCCGGTTGATAAAGCGTTGAGCCTGACCGATATGCTCGCCGCGCACGATATTCACGGTCTGATGTATGTTGACGACGCCATGCTCTATGAACGCCCGACCGGGCACGTTATCCGTACTAGCCGCTGGGCACAGTCGCTGCCCGTCGAGCAGCGTCCGGTGTTCACCCAGGTCGATTCGCTGGCGCAGGCCGCCCGCGACGTCCAGTCGGTGTGGAAGTTTGCCCTCACCGATGAAGATATTCCTAAGCTGCAGCAGTTTGCCCTTGATGTGGGCCAGACGCTGGGACTGGAGTGCGAATGGTCGTGGCACGATCAGGTCGATATCGCCCGCGCGGGCAACAGCAAAGGCAAGCGCCTGACGCAGTGGGTGGAAGCACAGGGCCTGTCCATGCAGGACGTGGTGGCCTTTGGCGATAACTATAATGACCTCAGCATGCTGGAAGCCGCCGGAACCGGCGTGGCGATGGGCAATGCGGTTGAGGAAGTCAAAGCGCGCGCCAACGTGGTCATTGGCGAAAACGAAAGCAACAGTATTGCCGACTTCATCAACCGCAACCTGCTGTAATCAGGCGGCAATCGATACGCTTTTAATCTGCGCATACAGCCATTGACCTGGCGTGATCCCCAGGTCATCTCTGGCCCACGGGCTGATGCGCGCCCACAGCGTGCGGCCGCTGACGTTCAGCTGCACTTCAATCTGTCCGTGTGTTTCAAGACACTGCACCACCTGGGCCGGCAAAACATTGCGAATACTGGTCTGCTGCGGCGGCTCAAGCACCAGCGATACGTCGGAGGCCTGGATGCGAATTCGCGTCGCCTCGCCGACTGGCCGGTCGAGATAGTTCACCCAGATCTGCTGCTCGCCCAGCGCCAGCGCGGTCATGGCATAACGGGGATGCTGTGCGGCGACCGACACGTTGAGTATTGTGCTCTGCTGATCCGGCGGCAGCCACGGATGCATCACGCTGCTGCTCCATACCTCCTCCAGGCAGCCAAAGGCTTTGACGCTCCCCTCCTCCAGCACCAGCACCTTATCCGCCAGATGTTGAATCTCATCAAGCGAGTGGCTGACGTAGAGCATCGGAATATGTATTTCGCGCGCCAGCCGCTGCAGGTACGGCAGAAGCTCACGTTTACGAGGAATATCCAGCGAGGCCAGCGGTTCATCAAGCAGCAAAAGTTCAGGCGCGGTGAGCAGCGCTCTGCCAATCGCCACACGCTGCTTTTCTCCACCGGACAGGCCGCCCGGCAGGCGATCCAGCAGCGGTTCAATACCGAGCAACGCCACCAGCTTATCAAACTGCCCCGCCATACTTTTCGCCATGCCGTACTTCAGATTGCCGCGTACCTTATAGTGCGGAAACAGGCGCGCGTCCTGAAATACATAGCCCACCCGCCGCTTTTCCGGGGCCAGGCAGATGCGTTTTTCCGTGTCATTTAAGACCCTGCCGTTGAGCACAATGCGCCCTTTCTGCGGCCGGGTCAGGCCGCTGATCGCATTAATCAGGGAGGTTTTTCCCGCGCCGGAGACGCCAAAAACGGCGGTGATGCCGCTGGCAGGCAGCGTTTCATTGATACTCAGGCAGTGGTTGCCCAGCGTCTGGGTAAAATGGAGTTCAAGCATTGTTATTTCCCTGTCCGCACGCGGCTAAGGCGCGCCAGCCATTCAGAAATCAGCAGCGAAACCAGCGCCAGCACGATGGAAATCAAACATAAGCGCGCGGCAGCCCCTTCGCCGCCAGGGGTTTGAATCAGGGTATACATCGCCGAAGGAATAGTGCGCGTCTCCCCCGGGATATTGGAGACAAAGGTAATGGTGGCGCCAAACTCCCCTAGTGAACGGGCGAAGGCCAGAACGGTACCGACGATAATGCCCGGCAGCGTCAGCGGCAGCGTTATCGTAAAAAACACCCGCCAACGGCCAGCCCCCAGGGTTCGCGCCGCCTGTTCCAGCTTCACGTCCACCCCTTCCAGCGCCAGACGAATGGCCCGCACCATCAGCGGAAAGGACATGACCGCCGCCGCCAGCACCGCCCCGCGCCAGCTGAAGGCAAAGGTCAAACCGAACCAGTCATATAGCCAGCTGCCGATAAAACCACGCCTCCCCATGGCAATCAACAGCAGGTACCCCACCACCACCGGCGGCAGTACCAGCGGCAGGTGAATAATACTGTCGAGCAGCGCCTTTCCGGGGAAATTGCGCCGCACCAGCAGCCATGAGATAAAAATCCCAAAAGGTAAGCTTAACACCACCGCCAGGGATGAGACTTTCAGGCTCAGCAGTACCGCCTGCCATTCGGGATCGCTTAAAATCATTAGCGGGTGGTAAATCCGTATTGTTTGAAGATGGCGGCCGCCTGCGGTCCTTTCAGGTAGTCGTAAAATCCGGTGACGGTGGCATTTTTATGCCCGTCGACGATAGCCAGCGGGTATTCAACTTTCTTGTGCGAATCTTCCGGGAACGTCCCGACCACCTTCACACCTTTGCTCGCCACCGCATCGGAACCGTAGACGATACCCAGCGGGGCTTCGTTACGTTCGACCAGCGCCAGCGCTCCGCGCACGTCTTCAGCCGGTGCCAGTTTCGGCGCCAGCGTCTCCCAGGCCCCCAGTTTTTGCAGCGCTTCTTTCGCGTAGATCCCTGCCGGTACATGCTCCGGGTCGCCAACGGCCAGGCGGCCGCCTTTCAGCAGGCTGGTCCAGTCGGTTTTATTGTTAATCGCAATATCGCCCTGCGCGCTGGCTTTAGGCGCGACAACGACCAGGCTGTTGCCAAGCAGCGTTGCGCGCGAGGCGGTATCAATCGCTTTTTTCTCGACCGCGTAATCCATCCATTTCTGGTCGGCAGAGATAAACAGGTCCGCAGGCGCGCCCGCTTCGATTTGCCGTGCCAGCGTTGATGAAGAGGCAAACGAGGAGACCACATCGACGTTTTTCTCTTTCTTATAGGCCTTCGCAATATCCTGCATCGCATTCGTTAACGACGCCGCGGCAAACACCGTAATCTTCCCTTCTTCTGCCAGCGCGTGACCCGCGACGGAAAGTGTTAGCGTCGCTCCGGCAAACAAGCGTAACCATTGACGTGCCATCTGAAACTCCTGTAGTTGCGTTATGTAGATGACAATATAACGATAAGGTCAGGGTTTTCCCAGCGCGAATTGGTGGTAGGTAGAGGAGGATCAAAAGAGAGAGGAAAAGAGGATGGAAAAGTGAAAAAGAAAGAGGAAATGAAAACGCCCGGAAAGCCGGGCGTTGAGAAATCAGTTGTTCTGCTGGCCGCGATCTTTGTGACCTACGCCGGAGAAGATGTTAAACACTTCGCCCAGACCGTAAATCAGACCGAGGATGATAGCCATCACCACCGGGACCATGACAACGGCAAAAACCAGACTTTTCAATAGCTCTAACATGGTTGGCTCCAGAAAGTACGAATGCTTTATTGTAACCGCTTCAGCTGGAAAAACACGCCCCATTTGTGCGGTGGCTGGCCGATAACGGCGACAGATGCATCTTGCAAGATGACCGCTATCGGTCACAATACTCTTTTTTGCCAGGATATCATTATGCAGGCTGAAATTCTTCTGACCCTCAAGCTACAGCAGCGCCTGTTCGCCGATCCTCGTCGTATCGCCCTGTTAAAACAGATCGATTCCACCGGTTCGATTAGCCAGGGGGCAAAAAACGCGGGTATTAGCTATAAAAGCGCATGGGACGCCATCAATGAAATGAACCAGCTCAGCGAACAGACGCTGGTGGACAGGGCTACCGGCGGTAAAGGCGGCGGCGGCGCCGTACTGACCCGCTACGGTCAGCGGCTGATCCAGCTGTACGATCTGCTGGCGCAAATTCAGCAAAAAGCCTTCGATGTGCTGAGCGACGACGATGCCCTGCCTCTCGATAGCCTGCTGGCCGCTATTTCGCGTTTCTCGCTGCAGACCAGCGCACGTAACCAGTGGTTTGGCTCCATCACCGGTCGCGACCACCAGCAGGTACAGCAGCATGTCGAGGTGTTGCTTGCCGATCGCCAGACCCGCTTAAAAGTCGCTATCACCGCGCAGAGCGCAGAGCGCCTTGGCCTGGATGAGGGCCAGGAAGTGCTGGTACTACTGAAGGCCCCCTGGGTGGGGATGACTCAGGATCCGGCGGTTGCCAAAGAGGCCGATAACCAACTCGCCGGGCGAATCAGCCATATCGAATACGGCCCGGAGCAGTGTGAAGTGCTGATGGCGCTGCCTGACGGCCAGAGTTTGTGCGCGACCCTCCCGCTGGAACAGACCCGAAAACTGGCAGAAGGTGCTGAGGCGATAGCATATTTTAATGCTGATCGAATCATTCTCGCCACGTTATGCTGACGGCATTGACATTGCGCGCGTGACGTCGTATCCCTGTGGCAAATCGCTGCAAAAAGTGGGATACACAATGTCATCATTGCAAATTTCGCAAGGCACGTTTCGCCTGAGCGACACAAAAACGTTAAAAATCGAGCACCTCACCGTTGACGCTGGCGAAAGCTGGGCCTTCGTCGGCAGCAACGGCAGCGGGAAGTCGGCGCTGGCTCGCGCGCTGTCCGGTGAGCTTACCCTGCTGTCCGGCCAGTATGAAAACCGCTTTTCCCGGGTAACCCGCCTCTCCTTCGAACAGCTGCAGAAGCTGGTCAGCGATGAATGGCAACGAAACAATACGGACCTACTTAGCCCAGGCGAAGAGGACACCGGCCGCACGACGGAAGAGATTATCCAGGAAGAGTCCAAAGATGCCGCTCGCTGCGCGCGCCTGGCAGAATTGTTCGGTATTACGTCTCTGCTCCAGCGCCGCTTTAAATATCTCTCCACCGGAGAAACGCGTAAAACGCTGCTCTGTCAGGCGCTGATGACGCAGCCGGAGCTGTTGATTCTTGACGAGCCTTTTGATGGCCTGGACGTCGCTTCCCGTCTGCAGCTTGCCGGGCTGCTGGAGAGACTGCACCTCGAAGGGCTCACGCTGGTACTGGTACTCAACCGCTTCGACGAAATCCCGTCGTTTGTCCAGTTTGCCGGCGTGCTGGCCGACTGTACTCTGAGCGAAACCGGAGAAAAGCAGGCGCTGCTGCAACAGGCGCTGATTGCTCAACTGGCGCACAGCGAAAAACTGGCTGGCATGAGCTTACCGGAACCGGATGCCCCCGCCGCCCGCCATGCTCTCGAAGCCGGGGCCCCGCGCATCATCCTGCGTGAGGGCGTGGTGTCATACAACGACCGGCCGATCATCGAGCACCTGAGCTGGACCGTTAACCCCGGTGAACACTGGCAGATAGTCGGTCCCAACGGCGCCGGAAAATCGACCCTGCTTAGCCTGGTCACCGGCGATCATCCGCAGGGTTATAGTAACGATCTTACCCTGTTTGGCCGCCGTCGCGGCAGCGGTGAAACCATCTGGGATATCAAAAAACATATTGGCTACGTCAGCAGTAGCCTGCACCTTGAATACCGCGTCAGCACCACGGTACGCAACGTGATTCTGTCGGGCTATTTCGACTCTATCGGCATTTATCAGGCCGTTTCTGATAAGCAACGCCATCTGGTGCAGAACTGGCTGGATATTCTGGGAATCGACAAGCGTACCGCCGATGCGCCGTTCCACAGTCTCTCCTGGGGACAACAACGGCTGGCGCTGATCGTCCGGGCGCTGGTGAAGCATCCGACGCTGCTGATTCTTGACGAGCCCCTGCAGGGACTGGATCCGCTTAACCGTCAGTTGGTGCGGCGCTTCGTGGATGTTTTGATTAGCGAAGGCGCCACTCAGCTGCTGTTTGTCTCCCATCACGCCGAAGATGCGCCGGACTGCATTACCCATCGTCTGGAGTTTGTGCGCAGTGGAGACGGTTACACTTATCAGGTCGGTCCACTCACGGACTGAGCCAAAACAGGGGGCCACGCCCCCCTGTTTTTTTTCAGAGAAATAACCAGAAAGACCATCAACAATCTGTTTTTAAACATAAAAATGGAAAAATATCGCATTATGCCTTTTAGTGTAAGCGATTCCACCAATTTGGCCTGTGTCACACTTTACACTTCTTTGATATGCTATCTTCATCACACACGATAAGCCTATTGGAGCGAATCATGAAAGTACTGGTTACAGGTGGTAGCGGTTACATTGGAAGTCATACCTGCGTTCAACTGCTGCTGCAGGGACATGAAGTGATTATTCTCGACAATCTCTGCAACAGTAAGCGCAGCGTATTGCCGGTCATTGAACGTCTCGGCGGGAAAACGGCCACCTTTGTTGAAGGCGATATTCGTAATGAGGCGCTGATGACGGAAATTCTGCACGATCACGCTATTGAGGCGGTGATCCACTTTGCCGGCCTGAAAGCCGTCGGCGAATCCGTCGCCAGGCCGCTGGAATACTACGACAATAACGTCACCGGTACACTTAAATTAGTTTCCGCCATGCGCGCCGCTGGCGTGAAGAACTTTATTTTTAGCTCCTCCGCGACCGTCTACGGCGATCAGCCGAAGATCCCTTATGTCGAAAGCTTCCCGACCGGCACGCCGCAGAGCCCGTATGGCAAAAGCAAGCTGATGGTCGAGCAAATCCTGACCGACCTGCAAAAAGCCCAGCCGGACTGGAGCATTGCGCTGCTGCGTTACTTCAACCCGGTCGGCGCGCATCCATCAGGCGACATGGGCGAAGATCCGCAGGGTATCCCGAACAACCTGATGCCTTATATCGCGCAGGTGGCCGTGGGTCGTCGCGAATCGCTGGCCGTTTTCGGCAATGATTATCCGACCCCTGACGGTACCGGCGTACGCGACTATATCCACGTCATGGACCTCGCCGATGGCCACGTTGCGGCGATGGAAAAACTGGCGGGCCGCGAAGGCGTACACATTTATAACCTCGGCGCAGGCGTCGGCAGCAGCGTCCTCGACGTGATCAATGCCTTCAGTAAAGCCTGCGGCAAACCTGTTAATTACCACTTCGCGCCGCGCCGCGATGGCGACCTCCCGGCCTACTGGGCGGATGCCGAAAAGGCCGACCGCGAGCTGAACTGGCGCGTTACGCGCGACCTTGACGAGATGGCGCAGGACACCTGGCACTGGCAGTCCCGTCATCCGCAGGGTTACCCAGACTAAGGAACCGTCATGACCGTATTTAACCCCGTCGACCATCCGCATCGTCGTTATAACCCGTTAACCGGGCAGTGGATTCTGGTATCACCGCATCGCGCCAAGCGCCCCTGGCAGGGGGCGCAGGAAACGCCGGCAAAATCAACCTTGCCGGCGCACGATGCGGATTGTTTTCTGTGTCCGGGTAACACCCGCGTCACCGGCGACACGAACCCGAATTACACCGGTACCTACGTGTTTACCAATGACTTTGCGGCATTGATGACCGACACCCCCGATGCCCCGAATAGCGACGATCCGCTGATGCGCTGTCAAAGCGCGCGCGGCACCAGCCGGGTCATCTGCTTCTCGCCGGATCACAGCAAAACGCTGCCTGAGCTGAGCGTTGAAGCGCTGGAAGGCGTGGTTAATACGTGGCAGGAACAGACGGCGGAGCTGGGCCAAACGTATCCGTGGGTGCAGGTGTTTGAGAATAAAGGCGCGGCGATGGGCTGCTCCAACCCGCACCCGCACGGCCAGGTCTGGGCCAACAGCTTCCTGCCGAATGAGGCGGAACGCGAAGATCGTTTGCAAAAAGAGTATTTCGCCGCTGAGGGTTCGCCGATGCTGGTGGATTACGTTCAGCGCGAATTAGCCGACGGTAGCCGGACGGTCGTCGAGACTGAACATTGGCTGGCCGTCGTACCTTACTGGGCGGCCTGGCCTTTTGAGACGCTGCTGCTGCCGAAAGCACACATTCAGCGCCTTACCGATTTAACCGCAGCCCAGCGTAGCGACCTTGCGCTGGCGCTGAAAAAGCTGACCAGCCGTTACGACAACCTGTTCCAGTGCTCATTCCCTTATTCCATGGGCTGGCACGGAGCACCGTTTAATAACCACGAGAATAATCACTGGCAGCTACACGCTCACTTTTATCCGCCGCTGCTGCGCTCGGCGACGGTGCGTAAATTTATGGTCGGCTACGAAATGCTGGCTGAAACTCAGCGCGATTTGACGGCCGAACAAGCCGCCGAACGCCTGCGGGCAGTGAGCGACGTCCATTTTCGCGAATCCGGAGAATAACAATGAGTCTGAAAGAGAAAACCCAAACCCTGTTTGCTGAAAAGTTCGGCTACCCTGCCACCCACGTTATTCAGGCACCGGGCCGCGTCAATCTGATCGGCGAACACACCGACTATAACGACGGCTTCGTGCTGCCCTGCGCAATTGATTATCAGACGGTGATCAGCTGCGCGCCGCGCACGGACCGTATTGTCCGGGTGATTGCCGCCGATTATGACAATCAGAGCGACGAGTTCTCCCTTGATAAGCCGATTGTCAGCCACGAGACCCAGCAGTGGTCAAACTATGTTCGCGGCGTGGTGAAACACCTGCAGAAGCGCAATAACCATTTTGGCGGCGCCGATCTGGTGATCAGCGGTAACGTACCGCAGGGGGCGGGTTTAAGCTCTTCCGCTTCGCTGGAAGTGGCCGTCGGAACCGTGTTCCAGCAGCTGTACCATCTGCCGCTGGACGGGGCGCAAATTGCCCTTAATGGCCAGGAAGCGGAGAACCAGTTCGTCGGCTGTAACTGCGGCATCATGGACCAGCTTATCTCAGCGCTGGGTAAGAAAGATCACGCGCTGCTGCTTGACTGCCGCACATTAGGAACCAAGGCCGTCTCCATGCCAAAAGGCGTCGCGGTGGTGATCATCAACAGTAATTTTAAACGTACTCTGGTCGGCAGCGAATACAACACCCGTCGCGAACAGTGCGAGACCGGCGCACGTTTCTTCCAGCAGCCTGCGCTGCGCGATGTCAAAATCGCCGAGTTCAATGCCGTTGCCCATGAGCTGGATCCGGTAGTTGCGAAACGCGTCCGCCATGTCCTGACCGAAAATGCGCGTACCCTCGAAGCCGCCACCGCGCTGGAAAAAGGCGACCTGAAGCGTATGGGTGAACTGATGGCGGAATCCCATGCCTCGATGCGCGATGATTTTGAAATTACCGTTCCGCAAATTGACACGCTGGTGGAGATCGTCAAAGCCACCATCGGCGATAAAGGCGGCGTACGCATGACCGGCGGCGGATTTGGCGGCTGCGTCGTGGCGCTGGTGCCGGAAGAGTGCGTAGATACCGTTAAGCAAGCCGTCGCGCAGCAGTATGAAGCGAAAACCGGCATTAAAGAGACCTTCTACGTTTGCAAACCGTCACAGGGGGCCGGCCAGTGCTAAACCAAACGACAGACCTGGCGCCGGACGGCCAGCCGTGGAACCTGATCACCCTGCGGAATAATGCCGGGATGGTGGTTACGCTGATGGACTGGGGCGCGACGTTATTATCTGCTCAGGTCCCGCTGGCCAACGGCGAAGTACGCGAAGCGCTGCTCGGTTGCGCGGCGCCGGAAAACTATACCCGCCAGGCGGCCTATCTCGGCGCCTCCGTAGGCCGCTATGCCAACCGTATCGCCAACAGCCGGTTTACTCTGGATGGCCAGACGGTCCAACTGACCCCTTCTAACGAAGCCGGTCATCAGCTGCACGGCGGGCCAGACGGTTTCGACAAACGTCGCTGGCAGATAGTTAGCGCCGACGAACACCAGGCGCTGTTTGCCCTCGCTTCCGATGACGGCGACCAGGGGTTTCCCGGCAACCTGAAAGCCACGGCGCACTACCGTCTTACTGAAGATAACCGCATCGCTATCGAGTATCGGGCGACGGTTGACAGGCCCTGTCCGGTCAACCTGACCAACCACGTCTACTTCAACCTTGACGGCGGGCAGACGGACGTCCGCAACCACCAGCTGCAAATTTTCGCCGACAGCTACCTGCCGGTGGAGAGCGACGGTATTCCGGGCGGCGAATTACAGGACGTCACCCGGACCAGCTTCGATTTCCGCACGCCGAAAACCGTAGCGGTCGATTTTCTTCGCGATGCCGATCAGCAGAAAGTAAAAGGGTATGATCATGCTTTCCTGCTACAGGCAAAAGGCGATGCCCGCAAGGCGGCGGCCCATGTCTGGTCTCAGGATGGTCAACTGCAGATGGCGGTGTATACCTCCGCCCCTGCCCTGCAGTTTTATTCTGGTAACTACCTGGGCGGTACACCGTCGCGTACGGAACAGCCGTACGCCGACTGGCAGGGTCTGGCGCTGGAGAGTGAATTTCTGCCGGACTCACCAAATCACCCGGAATGGCCCCAGCCCGACTGCATATTGCGCCCGGGCGAGGAGTACGTCAGTCTGACGGAATATCAGTTTATTGCCCGATAAGCCCCCGGCCCTCCTGACGGAGGGCTTTTTTTCGTCATTTTGCTGCAAATTACGCCACTTACAGACAAAAATATAACCGCCGATTTACAAGCATCTTACACTGAGCCACTATTTTCGCTATGGTTAGGGATAAGCGTTGCCGTGACTCAAATTGCGGCAATATAATGAGAATTGTTATCATTCAAACAAAGCTTGAGGAGTAAGTGTATGGCTGTAACTAAGCTGGTACTGGTCCGTCATGGCGAAAGCCAATGGAACAATGAAAACCGTTTCACCGGTTGGTACGACGTCGATCTGTCCGAGAAAGGCGTAGGTGAAGCAAAAGCGGCAGGCAAACTGCTGAAAGACGAAGGCTTCAGCTTCGATTTTGCTTATACCTCTGTGCTGAAACGTGCCATCCATACTCTGTGGAACGTCCTGGATGAACTGGATCAGGCCTGGCTGCCGGTTGAGAAATCCTGGAAACTGAACGAGCGTCACTACGGGGCATTGCAGGGTCTGAACAAAGCTGAAACCGCTGAGAAGTACGGCGATGAGCAGGTTAAACAGTGGCGCCGTGGCTTTGCCATTACTCCGCCGGAGCTGACCAAAGACGACGAGCGCTACCCGGGCCACGATCCGCGTTATGCAAAACTGACCGATAAAGAGCTGCCGGTTACCGAAAGCCTGGCGCTGACCATCGAGCGCGTTGTGCCTTACTGGAACGAAACCATTCTGCCGCGTCTGAAAAGCGGTGAGCGCGTGATTATTGCCGCTCACGGTAACTCCCTGCGTGCACTGGTGAAGTACCTGGACAATATGGGCGAAGACGAAATCCTTGAACTGAACATCCCGACCGGCGTACCGCTGGTTTATGAGTTCGACGAAAACTTCAAACCGATCAAACACTACTATCTGGGCAATGCGGATGAAATCGCCGCAAAAGCCGCCGCGGTAGCAAACCAGGGTAAAGCGAAATAATTTTCGCCAGCCATAAAAAAAGCGTGGATTCGTCCACGCTTTTTTATTGGCTCTGAATCCCGGCGTCGCGACGCTCTGCCGGGCCAGGCTGCGGATTAACCGCGACGGGCTTTTACCGCATCCGCCAGCTGGCGCAGGATGGTATCGGTATCTTCCCAGCCGATACAGGCATCGGTGATGCTTTTGCCATAGGCCAGCGGCACGCCGCTCTCCAGACTCTGGCTACCCTCCACCAGATGGCTTTCAATCATCACGCCCATAATCGCCTGCTCGCCGCTGGCAATCTGCCGGCAAACATCGGCACCCACTTCCATCTGTTTTTTAAACTGCTTGCTGGAATTTGCGTGGCTGAAATCAATCATGATCTGCGCCGGCAGGCCCGCTTTCGCCAGCCCAACCTTCACTTCAGCAACGTGCTTCGCACTGTAGTTCGGCTCTTTGCCACCGCGCAAAATGATATGACAGTCGCTGTTGCCGCTGGTATTCACAATCGCCGAATGGCCCCATTTGGTCACTGACAGGAAGCAGTGCGGTGCGCCAGCGGCGTTGATCGCGTCAATAGCCACTTTTATTGTCCCGTCGGTCCCGTTTTTAAAACCTACCGGACAAGAAAGGCCAGATGAAAGCTCGCGATGCACCTGGGATTCGGTGGTGCGCGCGCCGATGGCGCCCCAGCTCATCAGGTCAGCAACGTACTGCGGGGTGATCATATCAAGGAATTCACCCGCCGCAGGCAGTCCGCTGTCGTTAATCTCCAGCAGCAGCTTACGCGCAATGCGCAGGCCGTCGTTGATGCGGAAGCTGTTATCCATATGCGGGTCGTTGATTAACCCCTTCCAGCCAACGGTGGTACGCGGTTTTTCAAAGTAAACGCGCATCACCACTTCCAGCTCGCCCTGCAGCTCTTCACGAAGCGTCAGCAGGCGCTCAGCATACTCTTTCGCTGCGGCAGGATCGTGGATAGAACATGGGCCAATCACCACCAGCAGACGATCGTCGTTGCCTTTAAGGATCTGATGGATCGCTTTACGAGCGTGCGCCACGGTGTTAGCAGCATTTTCGGTCGCGGGGAACTTTTCCAGGAGTGCAACGGGAGGTAATAATTCGTTGATCTCTTTAATACGTAAATCGTCGTTCTGATAATTCATTTTCTTTCCAGCGTTGCCATACTTAATCAATTGTGTGCAATGCTTTCAATCTAACTCGCCGTCAGAAAAGTGTAAACAGACTTTTACAGTCTCAAGGGTAATTCACTGATTAAATAGATAAAAACAATACAAACCATAAGAACAGTAAAAAATAAAGCCTCAAGAATAGTTATAAACCCTACAAATAAATCATATATAAATATTATATATCGCCACAAAAGGGAAGCAGCTCGACATTACTCCACCTCCCCGCGTTTTCACCCTATTGTTGCCTCATTTGCGCCTTGTTGAAGATAAATGCCGCGGCACCTTGCCCTATCGACATTGGCTAATGGAACAGACGCCCGATTGTGGTTAATCTGTAATAAGGTCAGAGACTAATTGATAAAATAATGACAGGATTCTGTAATGGCCCATGCTCACACTCCGTCAGAAACCACCGATCGCGGTAACGAAAAGCGCCTGTTGCAGGCTTTTATCGTCACCGCCGGCTTTATGCTTGTTGAAGCCATCGGCGGCGTCGTTTCAGGCTCGCTGGCCCTGCTGGCTGATGCCGGTCACATGCTCACCGATTCAGCCGCTCTGTTATTCGCTCTACTCGCGGTCCGCTTCGCCAGCCGTCCCCCCAACACCCGCCACACGTTCGGCTGGCTGCGCCTGACCACCCTGGCGGCCTTCGTCAACGCCATTGCGCTGGTTGTCATCACGATTCTGATTGTCTGGGAAGCGATTCAACGCTTTAACCATCCTCAGCCCGTTGCCGGTACCACAATGATGGTGATTGCCGTTGCCGGGCTACTGGCGAACATACTGGCATTCTGGATCCTGCACCGCGGCAGTGAAGCAAGCAATCTTAACGTCCGCGCGGCCGCCTTACACGTTCTGGGCGACCTGCTGGGTTCGGTCGGGGCGATCATTGCCGCTATCGTGATTCTCACCACCGGCTGGACGCCAATTGACCCGATTTTGTCGGTGCTGGTTTCATGTCTGGTACTGCGTAGCGCCTGGCGGCTGTTGCAGGAAAGTTTGAACGAACTGTTGGAAGGAGCGCCGCGGTCGTTAGATGTCGAGGGGTTAAAGCGCGATTTACGCCGTTCGGTGGCGGAAGTCCGCGACGTGCATCACGTCCACGTCTGGCTGGTTGGCGAAAAAACGGTCATGACGCTGCATGTTCAGGTTGTCCCGCCGCACGATCACGATGCCTTGCTGAATCGCATCCAGGCCTTTTTACAGCATAAATATAATATCGGGCATGTGACCGTGCAGATGGAGTACCAGCCCTGTAACGGCCCGGAATGCCGTCTCAACATGACGCACGCCGGGCACGACCATCATCACCACCATTAGCGAGAAAACGCGTGAGAACCTCGCTCACGCGCGCTGTTGATCCACATCCGACTGCCGTTAAGAGCAATAAAGGTCAAAAGCAGATATTCCAGCGACATCGCATAGACTCCCTGAAGGGCAAAAATCACCACGCTGATGACGTTGATGATCACCCAAAGCAGCCAGTTTTCGACATATTTGCGGGTCATCAGAATCATGGCGGCGATCGACAGCACCATCATGCAGGAGTCCCAGAACGGGAAGGCATCCGGCTGCAGTTCCGGCATCGTCACCCGCAGTCCCAGGCTCTGCATCAGCGTGACCGCGATCCGCGTCAGGAAGGCGAAGACCGGATTAATGAAGACCGTCATCAGCGCAATTGCCACAATACAAGCCGTCAGCCAGCCCAGCGCCTTCGGCAATGGCAACCACCGAATACGCAGTTCGGCTTCATGGCTGCTGGTTTGCCGGGACCAGGCGTACCAGCCATAAACGTTGGCGGCAAAGAAAAAGACCTGCAGCAGCAGGCTGGCATAGAGCTGAATCTGAAAGAAAATAATGGCAAACAAGGTGACGTTGACCAGCCCAAACGCATAGTTGCTGATCTTTTCCAGACTCGCCAGCCAGATACACAGCAGCCCGGCAAGCGTGCCGACCGCCTCGATCCATGATAAGTCGTATCCGCCGGCACCGATGGGTATATGCACCAGGATATTCTGCGTACTAAAAAAATCCATATTTTCCCCGCACTGTATTGATTGCGTAATTAACCACTATCCCCGAAGTGTAGCCGCAAAATCCAGCATTCTGTTCAGCGGGACTAATGCGCCGGTACGCAGCTGCGCATCGACCTTAATTTCGTGTTCGGGTCCACCGTTTTCCAGTCCCTCTGCAATCGCTTGCAGGCCGTTCATCGCCATCCACGGGCAGTGGGCACAGCTACGACAGGTTGCCCCCTCTCCCGCCGTCGGTGCTTCCAGCAGCTCTTTTTCCGGTACCGCCTGCTGCATTTTGTAGAAGATCCCGCGATCGGTGGCGACAATGAGCTGGCGCGCCGGGAGCGTTTTAGCCGCAGCAATCAGCTGGCTGGTAGACCCTACCGCATCCGCCATATCTACAATGGACTGCGGTGATTCAGGATGCACCAGAATGGCGGCATCGGGATAGAGGGCTTTCATCCGCGTTAACGCCTGGGTTTTAAACTCATCGTGGACAATACAGGCGCCCTGCCAGCACAAAACATCTGCGCCGGTTTGCCGCTGTACGTACCGGCCTAAGTGACGGTCGGGTGCCCAGAGAATTTTTTCCCCGAGGCTGTCGAGATGCTCAATAAGCTCAACGGCAATACTGGAGGTCACAACCCAATCGGCGCGCGCTTTGACCGCCGCTGAGGTGTTGGCATAAACGACGACGGTACGATCCGGGTGGGCATCGCAAAACGCATTAAACTCCTCAATCGGGCAGCCCAGATCCAGAGAGCACTCGGCATTCAGCGTTGGCATCAGGATGGTCTTTTCCGGACTGAGAATTTTTGCCGTTTCCCCCATGAAGCGTACTCCGGCCACCAGTAACGTCGAAGCGGAATGGCGGGCGCCGAAACGGGCCATTTCCAGAGAATCAGCGATACAGCCGCCAGTCTCTTCGGCCAGTTGCTGAATTTCAGGGTCGGTATAGTAATGAGCCACCATCACCGCATCGCGCTCGCGCAGCAGACGTTTAATCTTTTCACGATAAAAGTGCTTTTCATCGCGACTTAATGGCAATGGTTTCGGCGGGAAAGGATAAATCACCGTTTCAGGGTCAAACATTACGCTCATCTTGCAATCTCGTTTTACTGGCTTAACTCAAATACCGTTAATATGCCTTCAGACGGCATAGCGGCGGTCATGATGTTTTATATGCTAAACAAGATAGCGGATTGTACAGAAAATGTCGTGTGGAATTTATTGTCGTCTGAAGGCAAAAAAAGGGGGATTAATATTTATGGAGGAAAAACAACAGATAGCAAAAAGGCGCCCTTTTACATTGGTGGGTCGTGCAGGATGACTCGCCTTCGCTCGCCCTGTGGGGCATTGCTACGCAACGTTATCCTCACGTTTAACATTAACTTCAATGGT
>NZ_JMPP01000058.1 GCF_000735435.1 Klebsiella planticola ATCC 33531
GGTGGGTCGTGCAGGATTCGAACCTGCGACCAATTGATTAAAAGTCAACTGCTCTACCAACTGAGCTAACGACCCACTTTTTTCGTCGCTTCAGGCTTGTTCGATATCCCGTGGCAACGGCGGCATATATTACTGATTTAAGAATTCAGCGCAACAAGTATTTCGATAAAAAACATCTGACTGCTTAGGATTCACGCGACAAGACCAGAAATAATGCGATTTCTGGTCATGCCATAATCACCCAAGGGCATTAAGACGTTTCTGAGCCTGTTTCGCGCCATCGGTGCCAGGAAATTTACTGACCACCTGTTGGTAAACAGCCTTCGCCTTCGCGGTATCACCTTTATCCTGCATAATCACGCCGACCTTAAACATGGCATCAGGCGCTTTCGGGGATTTAGGGTAATTCTTCACCACGGAAGCAAAATAGTAAGCGGCATCATCTTTTTTCCCCTTATTGTAATTCAACTGACCGAGCCAGTAGTTCGCGTTCGGCTGATAGGTTGAATCCGGGTACTTTTTGACGAAATTCTGAAATGCTGCCAGCGCGTCATCCTGGCGGGAGGGATCCTTCACCAGCGCAATAGCCGCATTGTAGTCAGTATTGGCATCTCCGGTCGAGGCAGGAGCGCCAGAAGTGGCCGCTGGCGCCGCGGTAGCCGCCGCACCCTGATCGCCTGCCGAAGACGATGGCTGTGCACCTGCCGCCGCCCCACCGCTGCTCAGACCGTCGATCTGTAACAGAATTTGCTTCTGGCGTTCAACAACCTGATTGAGCTGATACTGGCTTTCCTGAATCTGGCCGCGCAGGGAATCAATATCATTCTGGTTATCGGAGAGCTGTTGCTGAAGTTGGGTTAAAAGCTGACTGTGAGCGTTAGAAATACGCTCGAGTTGAGTGACGCGGTCTTCGACCGAGCCTGAGCCGACACTACTGATTGGCGCCTGAGCAAAAGCGGCCCAGGGGGCCGCTATGCCAACCAGTAACGACAGACTCAACAGATGATGTCTGAAGTTACTGCTCATGCAATTCTCTTAGTAAACCAGTACGGCGCGACGGTTTTTAGCGTAAGCCGCTTCGTCGTGACCCAGTACTGCAGGTTTTTCTTTACCGTAAGAAACGATGGAGATCTGGTCAGCAGAAACACCTTTGCCCTGCAGATACATCTTAACGGCGTTAGCACGACGCTCACCCAGAGCGATGTTGTATTCCGGAGTACCGCGCTCATCCGCGTGACCTTCAACAGTCACTTTATAGGATGGGTTGCTACGCAGGAAGTTAGCGTGCGCATCCAGCATTGCAGCGAAGTCAGAACGGATATCGTACTTGTCGAGATCGAAGTACACGATGTTGTTCTGCTGCAGCTGCTGCATTTGCAGACGAGCTTGCTCTTCGGAAGACATGTTGCCGCCGTTAGCGTTAGCATCCATACCAGTGCCGGCACCCAGCATGCCTTCACCGCTCTGGTCGTTGCTGGCGTTCTTGTTAGAAGAACACGCCGCGATTGCCATAACCGGCAGAGCGATCATCAGCCCTTTCAGCACTTTGTTCAGTTGCATTTCTTTGATTCCTTTAATAATCAATTATTTATTATCACAGATACGGAGACCAGGCAGGGAATTTTACCTGTCCATCAGTCGCCGGAAGACGCGCTTTGAAACGCCCATCTGTAGAAACCAGATTCAGCACGGATCCCATCCCCTGAGAAGAGCTGTAGATTACCATAGTGCCGTTAGGTGCCAGACTTGGCGTTTCATCCAGGAACGTTGACGACAGAACTTGTACGCCACCCGCTACCAGATCTTGTTTGGCAATGTGCTGCTGACCGTTGGCCGAGCTGACCATTACCATAAATTTACCGTCACTGCTGACATCCGCATCCTGGTTCTGAGAACCTTCCCAGGAGATACGCTGCGGAGTACCGCCGCCGACGCTGACTTTATACACCTGCGGACGACCGGCCTGGTCAGAAGTAAAGGCCAGATTCTGACTATCCGGGAACCAGCTTGGTTCGGTGTTGTTGCTGCGACCATTGGTCACCTGACGAATCTGACCCGAGCCCAGATCCATCACATACAGGTTCAGGCTACCGGTTTTCGACAATGCGAACGCCAGTTTACTGCCATCCGGCGAGAAGGCCGGAGCCCCGTTATGCTGCGGGAAGGAAGCAATCTGACGCACCGCGCCATTTGCCAGA
>NZ_JMPP01000059.1 GCF_000735435.1 Klebsiella planticola ATCC 33531
CCGGAGACCATGCCGGAGACATCAGCGGCTGTGGTGAACGGTGGACCACAAACTGGTTATAACCATCGTAGTCGGAGACGCGCAGTTCATACGGGAACTGGCCGCCGTTAGTCTGCACAACGTAGGCAATACGGGTACGGAAGGCGCCCTTAATAGAGGTCAGCTTCTCGAATACCGCATCGCTGGCGGTGTGAGCCGCATAGCGCAGGTACTGTTTAGTCACCTTATAAGAGTTCTGCGCCAGAATCGTCCCCGGAGCACCGCCGGTATCAACCAACTGGTAAGCCACGTTGTACGATCCGTCAGGGTTCCCGGTCACCTGACCGACAACCACCGCATCAATACCCAGCGCAGACCACGCCGCAGGTTGAACCTCTTGTGCCGTCCCCGGTTGCTGAGGCAGACGCGAGCGATCCAGTGGGTTGAACTTACCGCTGTTACGCAAGTCAGCCGCTACGACACCGCCAATATCTTCAGGCGCAGCACCCGGCCCTGCCCACTGGAACGGTACAACACCGATCGGGCGCGCCGAGTCCACCCCCTGGGTGATCTCGATACGTACTTCTGCGTGCAGCACCGCCGCCCACAGCATTAAAAAACCAAACGCTACTCGTAATGCCTGCTTCATCATATCTCCCTTATCCGGACGGAAAGCCCACGATAATTTAGCAGAATGTTAACAAACTCAAATACACAAAACTACCAAAACCCGGCCTCAGCCCTGGATTGTGTTTCCCCCGCTCACGCGGGGAAACACATCACTGCGGTTTGAAGTCCAGTGGCGCATTTTTGAACGTCTCATACACAGCCTGAGAAGGCGGTTTCGGGAACTTGCTCATCCGGCTGGTTGCCGCCAGCATCTGCTGACAGAAAGCAGGATCGCCCCCCTCCGACTTCACGCTCAATAACGTCCCGTCCTGAGCCAGGTTCACGCGTAACGTACATGTTTTACCTTTGTACGTGTCCCAGTCATAGAGATGCCCTTTAATCGCCGCCTGAACCTGCGAAATATAACTGGCAATCTCAGCCTGAGACGCGCCCCCCTGCCCAGGTTTACTTCCTTTAGCAGGAGATGAGCCTCCATTGCTACCGCTGGTGTTACCTTTAGGCGCATTCTTACCTGAACTCAGATCGCCGAGCAGGTCGTCAACGCCATCCGCATCTTTCGCTGCCGCGGCTTTTTTCGCGGCGGCGGCTTTGGCTGCGGCGGCCTTAGCGGCAGCAGCCTTGGCGGCTTTATCGGCTGCGGCTTTTTCCGCTGCAGCGGCTTTCGCTGCGGCAGCTTTTTCCGCTTTCTCCGCGGCGGCTTTCTCTGCTGCGGCGGCCTTTTCTGCTGCCGCTTTCTCAGAGGCTGCTTTTTGCGCCGCTGCTTTTTCTGCTGCTTTCTCAGCGGCTTTTTCCGCAGCAGCTTTCTCAGCCGCTGCCTGCTTCGCGGCTTCCTGCTGGGCTTTCTTCTCAGCCTGCTGCTGCGCTTTCTTCGCTGCCTCGGCTTCGGCTTTCTTCTGGGCATCCGCTGCGGCTTTCGCCGCTTCAGCTTCCGCCTGTTTCTTCGCATCGGCTGCGGCTTTCGCTGCCGCAGCTTCCGCTGCTTTAGCCTGCGCATCTGCCTTCGCTTTCGCGTCAGCAGCGGCTTTTGCTGCCGCTTCCTGTGCTTCTTTCGCCTGAGAATCCGCTTTGGCTTTCGCCGCTGCCGCCGCTTTCGCCGCCGCTTCTTCAGCCAGCTTCTGCTCTTCCTTCGCTTGCTTAGCCGCTTCCTGCGCCTGCAGACGATCCTGCTCAAGCTGCTTCAGACGCTCCTGCTCGGCGGCCTGCTTTTCACGCAGTTCTTCAGCCTGCTGCTGAGCCTGCTTTTCGCGCTGCTCGGCGGCGCGGCGCGAGCTGGCCTGCTGCTGCTGTTGGCGGTTGTAATTATTCACCACCGCCCCAGGATCAACCATCACCGCATCAATGGAAGAACCTCCGCCGCCACCGGCTGAGGCATCCAGATGCTCATCGAACGAACTCCAGATCAGCAGCGCGATCAGAATGATGTGCAGCGCGACTGAAACTATGATCGCTCGTTTAAGCTTGTCGTTTTGTTCGGTTGCCTTTGACACTATCGGTTCCCAAAAACTGTTCGCCTGTCCCCGCTACTCTCGCCGGCCACGAGTCTGTTATTCTCGCAGCCAGCGGTCCGGCGGGCGCACATATCCGAAGCGATTAAATAGGCTTGGTCATTAAGCCAACCGATTTAACCCCTGCGCTATGCAACAGGTTAAGCGCTTTAATAATTTCATCGTAAGGTACGTCTTTCGCACCGCCGATCAGGAACACCGTTTTCTCGTTCGCTTCGAGGCGGCGTTTCGCTTCGGCAACAACCTGCTCTGGCGGCAGCTGCGACAGCGTCTCCGGACCCACTTTTACGCTGTACTGCCCGACTCCGGAAACTTCAACAATCACCGGCGGCTCATCATTACTTTTGACCGCTTGTGATTCCGTCGCATCCGGCAGGTCGACCTCTACGCTCTGCGTAATGATCGGCGCGGTCGCCATAAAGATCAGCAACAGCACCAACAAGACATCCAGCAGCGGAACGATGTTGATCTCGGACTTCAGTTCGCGACGTCCGCGTCCACGTGCTCTGGCCATGGCTTACCCCTTATTGCTTTCGCTGCTGGTAAACGCCTGACGGTGCAGAATCGCGGTGAACTCTTCCATAAAGTTGTCATAGTTCAGTTCAAGTTTGTTCACACGCTGGTTCAAACGGTTGTAGGCCATAACCGCCGGAATTGCCGCAAACAGACCGATTGCCGTGGCGATCAGCGCTTCTGCGATACCCGGAGCAACCATCTGCAGAGTAGCCTGTTTCACCGCACCGAGTGCGATAAAAGCGTGCATGATCCCCCAGACGGTACCGAACAGACCGATATACGGGCTGATGGAACCCACGGTTCCAAGGAACGGAATGTGCGTTTCCAGCGTCTCGATCTCACGGTTCATCGAGATGCGCATGGCGCGCGACGCCCCTTCAACCACCGCTTCTGGCGCATGGCTGTTTGCGCGATGCAGACGAGCAAACTCTTTGAAACCGCTGTAGAAAATTTGTTCCGACCCCACCAGGTTATCGCGACGCCCCTGGCTCTCCTGATACAGGCGAGAAAGCTCAATGCCCGACCAGAACTTGTCTTCAAAGGCTTCCGCTTCGCGGCTTGCCGTGTTGAGGATGCGCGTTCTCTGAATAATAATGGCCCAGGAAGCGATAGAAAAACCAATCAAAATCAACATGATAAGTTTAACCAGAAGGCTCGCCTTCAGGAACAAATCAAGGATATTCATGTCAGTCACTGCTTAAACTCCGCGACAATAGACTTGGGAAGCGCACGAGGCTTCATTAAGAGTGGATCAACGCACACAATGAGAACCTCAGCTTCGTTCAAAACTGTATTCTCTGCGTTGACGATTCGCTGCGTGAAAACCAAAGAGGTACCTCTCATCGAGGTGATTTCCGTCTGGATTTCGAGCATGTCGTCGAGTCTGGCGGGCGCAAAATATTCCAGCGTCATTTTGCGAACCACGAAGGCAACTCGCTCAGCCAGCAAAACCTGCTGACTGAAGTGGTGGTGGCGCAGCATCTCTGTGCGTGCTCTTTCATAAAAAGCGACGTAACTGGCGTGGTAAACCACACCACCGGCATCGGTATCTTCATAGTAGACACGAACCGGCCATCGAAACAGCGTTGTATTCACTTTACATCCCGGTAATGCAAAAAAAGATTAGTGCTTTCAAACTTCGCTACTATACGCGCGGGGAACGTGGTTTGGAATGGGGGAAAGTAAACAGCGAGTAAATTTTTATGGGCTTATGCAAGCCCATGAGGTTAACAGAGTTCTCTTATTCTCTTCTCTTTCAAAAGAAGAAAAAAAACAGCCCCGTGATGAGTACAATATCAGCGATAAGTGGACAAAAAATCCCTTGCCAGTGAATGGCCTGCGGGCGAAAGCCCACGCCGTGGATAACCCCGGCGCACACGGCCCACATCAGCAGGAAGCCGTGCCAGATCTCCAGCTCGCTGGTCTTTGCCGCAAAGCGCGACGGATCCCAGAAAATGCAGCCGGCCAGCAGCAGTGCCATCAATAAGGAAAGCGCCCTTAACGGGCGCTTATCCATTATCGCATACAGCGTTGCGATAATTTTACTCATCGGTGTTCTTCTTTACCTGCTTTGGTGCTTTCCACGTGCTCAAGCGCTAACGCGGTGATAACCCCAAAGGCACAGGCAAGAAGCGTTCCCAAAATCCATGCGAAATACCACATATCTAGCTCCTTACCTTAATACAACGAGTGGGTGTTCTTTTCGATGTCTTCGCGGGTAATGCGACCGAACATCTTCCAGTAACACCAGGTGGTGTAGCCCAGAATAATCGGCACGAAGACAATCGCCACGTAGGTCATCAGGTTCAGCGTTCTTTGGCTGGAGGTTGAATCCCACATGGTCAGGCTAACGTTCATCATCGTGCTGGACGGCATGATGAACGGGAACATCGCAATCCCGGCGGTCAGAATGATGCAGGCCAGCGTCAGAGAAGAGAAGATAAACGCCAGAGCGCCCTTCTCCATCCGCGAAGTCAGGATAGTCAGCAGCGGCAATACTACGCCCAGTGCCGGGATAGCCCACAGCGAAGGCATATTATTGAAGTTCACCAACCATGCACCAGCCTGACGAGTCACTTCTTTAGTCAGCGGGTTAGATGGCGCAGAGTGGTCGATAGCCGAGGTGACCACATAACCGTCGATCCCGTATACCACCCAGACACCGGCCAGCAGGAAGCAAACCAGCGTCACCAGTGCCGCAACCTGAGAGGTCGCGCGAGCACGCAGGTGCAGCTCACCCACGGTACGCATCTGCAGGTAGGTAGCCCCCTGCGTCAGAATCATCGCCACGCTAACAATACCGGCCAGCAGACCAAACGGGTTCAGCAGCTGGAAGAAATTGCCGGTGTAGTACAGACGCATATATTCATCCATATGGAACGGTACGCCCTGCAGCAGGTTACCGAACGCGACGCCAATCACCAGCGGCGGTACGAAGCTACCGATGAAGATGCCCCAGTCCCACATGTTGCGCCAGCGGGTGTCTTCAATCTTCGAGCGGTAGTCAAAACCAACCGGACGGAAGAACAAAGAGGCCAGCACCAGAATCATCGCCACATAGAAGCCGGAGAACGCGGCGGCATAGACCGTCGGCCAGGCAGCAAACAGCGCGCCGCCGGCGGTGATCAGCCACACCTGGTTTCCGTCCCAGTGCGGAGCGATGGAGTTAATCATGATTCGACGCTCGGTGTCATTACGACCGAGGAAACGGGTGAGCATGCCCACCCCCATGTCGAAGCCATCGGTGACGGCGAAACCAATCAGCAGAACACCGATCAGTAGCCACCAGATAAAACGCAATACTTCATAATCGATCATTTGACGACTCCTGTCTTAGCGTGCCGGCTGAGTAGTCGTGGAAGACTGCTCGTAGTGGTAGCGACCGGTTTTCAGGCTGCTTGGTCCACGGCGTGCGAATTTGAACATCAGATACAGCTCCGCGACCAGGAACAGGGTGTACAGACCGCAAATCAGCAGCATCGAGAAGATCAGGTCGCCCGCGGTCAGGGACGAGTTGGCTACCGCAGTAGGCAGTACCTCACCTATCGCCCACGGCTGACGACCATATTCCGCTACGAACCAACCGGACTCGATAGCGATCCACGGCAGAGGAATTGCGTACAGCGCAATGCGCAGCAGCCATTTCTTCTCGCCAATCTGGTTACGAATAACGGTCCAGAACGATGCCGCGATGATACCGAGCATCAGGATGCCGCAGGCCACCATGATACGGAACGCGAAGTACAGCGGCGCAACGCGAGGAATAGAGTCTTTCGTCGCCATAGCAATCTGCGCTTCCGTCGCGTCAGAGACGTTCGGGGTATAGCGTTTCAGCAGCAGACCGTAGCCCAGATCTTTCTTCACGTTGTTGAATTCATCACGTACAGCCTGATCGGTTGAGCCTGCGCGCAGCTCTTCCAGCAGGGTGTAAGCTTTCATCCCGTTACGAATACGCGCTTCGTGCTGTGCCAGCAGGTCTTTCAGACCAATAACCGGCGTGTCCACGGAACGAGTGGCAATAATACCCAACGCATAAGGAATCTGGATGGCGAAGTGGTTGGTTTGCGCATCCTGGTCCGGAATACCAAACAGGGTAAAGGCAGCCGGAGCTGGCTGGGTTTCCCATTCGGCTTCGATGGCCGCAAGTTTAGTTTTCTGCACGTCACCCATTTCGTAACCGGATTCATCACCGAGTACGATAACGGAGAGAATCGCCGCCATACCGAAGCTGGCAGCAATGGCAAAGGAGCGTTTAGCGAAAGCGAAGTCGCGACCGCGCAGCATATAGTAGGAGCTGATACCCAGAACGAACATCGCGCCGCAGACGTAGCCGGATGCGACGGTATGGACAAATTTCACCTGAGCAACCGGGTTCAGAACCAGTTCGGAGAAACTGACCATCTCCATACGCATGGTTTCAAAGTTGAAATCCGAGGCGATCGGGTTTTGCATCCAGCCGTTGGCCACGAGGATCCACAATGCAGACAAGTTGGAACCCAGTGCCACCAGCCAGGTCACCGCCATGTGCTGAACTTTGCCCAGACGATCCCAACCGAAGAAGAACAGACCTACAAAGGTAGATTCGAGGAAGAAGGCCATCAGACCTTCAATGGCCAGAGGCGCACCGAAGATATCGCCCACGTAGTGAGAGTAATAAGACCAGTTTGTCCCGAACTGGAACTCCATGGTCAACCCGGTTGCTACACCCAGCGCAAAGTTGATACCAAACAACTTGCCCCAGAATTTGGTCATATCTTTATAAATCTGTTTGCCGGAAAGGACGTAAACCGTTTCCATGATGGCCAGCAGGAACGCCATACCGAGCGTCAGTGGCACAAAAAGGAAGTGGTACATCGCGGTCAAGGCAAACTGTAAGCGCGACAGTTCGACTATATCTAACATCATGACTCCTTGCTCATCGCATGAAGACTCCGAGAATGAACCCTGCACACCGGGTTCATACGCATGCCCCAATACAAAATAACTTGCTTCCCGCTTCGTTACCGTTTCGTCGCCAGATGAAACAGCTCCTCGCAAAGGTTACAAATACGTTAACGAAAAACCCAATTGATTCCCCAATATATTACGCCGCAATAACCTTACAATAAACAGGATTTTATTGAATCCGTTTTACATTTACGACGGTGATCAATATATAGCGAAAATGCCTGAATTAGGCCAATTTGATTGGCGACAATTTAACGTTTTTTTGTGGTTTTTTCCAAGCTTTAAGTATTGATATAAATCAATTTTTCTCACCCATGTTAATTATGTATCCCAACAAAGAATAATGGTGAAAGTAATGTTAAATATATGTTTAAAGCATGCCAGTAATGGTTACTAAAAAGAGAGATATGAGAAGTATAGGTAATATGATTTAACTTTAAGGCGTATCGTGTGAAAAAAAATAGCGATCTGATTAATGTTAGACGCTTCACAGTATTTTTTCCTGATAGACAGCATCAATTAAATCATCATTTTTATCTTTTCATTTTCTGGCAAAAAATAGCAGTGAGAATCATTCCCTCCCCTGCCGAAAATAGCTTGTTATTATTTATGAAAAAAAGGTGTTAAATCAATACAATAGAAATGGTTTTTCTCAATAACTGCGGTCTGCCACGGCAAAACCAGGTCGCGGCCCCTCTTGAAACGGTGGCCAAAACAGGCATAAAAAAGGCCACCTGACGGTGGCCAACCATGTCGAAATCGGACATTTAACTGCTCAGCTTGAGCAGAGAGGGTTTACTTAATGATTGATTTCAGCGCTTCGCCGATATCCGCGAGGCTACGAACGGTTTTCACGCCCGCCGCTTCCAGCGCAGCAAATTTCTCATCAGCCGTGCCTTTACCGCCTGCAATAATGGCGCCCGCGTGGCCCATACGCTTGCCTTTCGGCGCGGTCACACCGGCGATGTAACCGACAACCGGCTTGGTGACGTGATCTTTGATGTAGGCAGCCGC
Source organism: Klebsiella planticola ATCC 33531 (assembly GCF_000735435.1). Lineage (GTDB taxonomy): Bacteria > Pseudomonadota > Gammaproteobacteria > Enterobacterales > Enterobacteriaceae > Klebsiella > Klebsiella planticola. The sequence continues at coordinate 8,091 of NZ_JMPP01000059.1, forward strand.
TTCTTCTTCCGCGCTACCGCCGATCTCACCGATCATTACGATCGCTTCGGTCTGCGGATCTTCCTCGAACAGTTTCAGGATGTCGATGAAGTTAGAGCCCGGGATCGGGTCGCCGCCGATACCGACACAGGTAGACTGGCCGAAACCGTAATCGGTGGTCTGCTTAACCGCTTCATAGGTCAGCGTACCGGAACGGGAAACGATACCCACTTTACCCGGCTGATGAATGTGGCCCGGCATGATGCCGATTTTGCAAGCGCCTGGGGTGATAACGCCCGGGCAGTTCGGGCCGATCATCCGCACGCCTGCTTCATCCAGCTTCACTTTCACCGTCAGCATATCCAGCGTCGGAATACCCTCGGTGATGGTAATGATAAGCTTAATGCCGGCATCGATAGCTTCCAGAATGGAGTCTTTGCAGAACGGCGCCGGAACGTAGATAACGGTCGCGGTCGCGCCGGTCGCTTCAACGGCTTCGCGTACGGTGTTGAACACCGGCAGACCCAGGTGAGTGGTGCCGCCTTTGCCTGGCGTAACGCCGCCGACCATTTGGGTACCGTAAGCAATTGCTTGTTCAGAGTGGAAAGTCCCCTGGCTACCGGTGAAGCCCTGGCAGATAACCTTGGTGTTTTTATCAATTAAAATGGACATTATTTCCCCTCCACTGCGGCAACAACCTGCTGTGCTGCGTCCGTCAGACTTTTCGCTGCAATAATATTCAGGCCGCTGTCAGCCAGTTTCTTCGCGCCCAGTTCGGCGTTGTTCCCTTCCAGACGTACGACAACCGGTACGTTTACGCCAACTTCTGCTACCGCGCCGATGATGCCGTCAGCGATCAGGTCGCAACGAACGATACCGCCGAAGATGTTAACCAGTACGGCTTTAACATTGCTGTCGGAAAGAATGATTTTGAACGCTTCAGTCACGCGCTCTTTGGTTGCGCCGCCGCCAACGTCGAGGAAGTTAGCCGGTTCGCCGCCGTGCAGCTTAACGATGTCCATGGTGCCCATTGCCAGGCCCGCGCCGTTAACCATACAACCGATGTTGCCGTCCAGCGCAACGTAGTTCAGCTCCCACTGCGCAGCCTGCGCTTCACGCGGGTCTTCCTGAGACTGGTCGCGCATTTCACGCAGATCCGGCTGGCGGAACAGCGCATTGCCATCGGCGCCCAGTTTGCCGTCGAGGCAGATCAGATCGCCCTGCTTAGTGATAACCAGCGGGTTAATTTCGATCAGCGCCAGGTCGCGCTCCAGGAAGATGGTCGCCAGACCCATAAAGATTTTGGTGAACTGCTGAACCTGCTTACCTTCCAGACCCAGTTTGAACGCCAGCTCACGACCCTGGTAAGGCATCGGGCCTGCCAGCGGATCGATCGCAATTTTGTGGATCAGGTGCGGGGTTTCTTCCGCCACTTTTTCGATTTCCACGCCGCCTTCGGTGGAGGCCATGAACACGACGCGACGGGAGCTACGGTCAACAACCGCACCCAGATACAGCTCTTTGGCGATATCTGTCGCTGCTTCAACCAGAATCTGGTTAACCGGCTGGCCGTTGGCGTCTGTCTGGTAGGTCACAAGGCGTTTGCCCAGCCAGTGCTCAGCAAATGCGCGAATGTCTTCTTTACTGTTAACTACTTTCACACCGCCCGCTTTACCGCGGCCACCAGCGTGAACCTGACATTTCACTACCCACGGACCCGCGCCGATTTTTGATGCGGCTTCTTCTGCTTCGCGCGGAGTAGTACAGGCATAACCCACCGGCGCCGGTAAGCCATAGCGGGCAAACAGTTGTTTTGCCTGATATTCATGTAAGTTCATGTGTTCAGTCCATCCTTCAGGGAATAATTATCTTTAAACCTGTAGGCCTGATAAGACGCGGCTGCGTCGCCATCAGGCATCTCATCAACGCCGGATGGCGGCGTAAACGCCTTATCCGGCCTACGGTAGGTAATACTCTTGCTGACTACACGTCCAGCAGCAGACGAGTCGGGTCTTCCAGCAGCTCTTTGATAGCAACCAGGAAGCCTACCGATTCACGTCCATCGATCAGACGGTGGTCGTAAGAGAGCGCCAGGTACATCATTGGCAGAATTTCTACCTTACCATTGACCGCCATCGGGCGATCTTTAATGGCATGCATACCCAGAATCGCGCTCTGCGGTGGGTTGATGATTGGCGTGGACATCAGAGAACCGAATACGCCGCCGTTGGTAATGGTGAAGTTACCGCCGGTCAGGTCATCTACGGTCAGCTTGCCGTCACGGCCTTTCACTGCCAGCTCTTTAATATTCTTTTCGATATCCGCCATGCCCAGCAGGTCAACATCACGCAGAACCGGAGTCACCAGACCGCGCGGCGTAGAGACCGCCATGCTGACGTCGAAGTAGTTGTGATACACCACATCATCGCCATCGATAGAGGCGTTCACTTCCGGATAGCGTTTCAGCGCTTCAACCACGGCTTTCACGTAGAAGGACATAAAGCCCAGACGGATACCGTGACGTTTTTCGAAGGCATCGCCGTACTGCTTACGCAGATCCATAATCGGCTTCATGTTGACTTCGTTGAAGGTCGTCAGCATGGCGGTGGAGTTCTTCGCTTCCAGCAGACGCTCGGCAACGCGTTTGCGCAGGCGGGTCATCGGAACGCGTTTTTCAGAACGGTGGCCCAGTTGTGCAACCGGTGCTGCCGCTGCGGCAGGTGCTTTGGCTTCGGCTTTAGCCGGTGCCGCCGCCAGATGTTTCTCCACATCTTCACGGGTCAGGCGGCCGCCGACGCCGGTGCCTTTGATGGCAGCCGCATCGAGGTTGTGTTCAGCCAGCAGACGGCGAATCGCCGGGCTGAGGGCATCATTGCTCTGCTCTTCCAGAGACGCCTGCTGACGCTGAGCCGGGGTAGACTCTTTCGCATCGGCTTTCGCCGCGGACTCTTTACCCGCGCTGTTGCCTTCACGCAGGCGACCGAGGATCTGGCGAGAAAGTACGGTGGCACCTTCGTCTTCCAGCACTGCATCCAGAATGCCGTCCGCTGAAGCCGGTACTTCCAGTACCACTTTGTCAGTTTCGATTTCCACCAGCACTTCATCACGCTGGACGCTATCGCCCGGTTTTTTATGCCAGGTCGCAACCGTCGCGTCAGCTACGGACTCAGGCAGATCGGGAACCAGAATATCTACGCTACTCATTATGTATCCTTTAATTAATCGACGTTCAGCGCGTCATTGACCAGATCTTGTTGCTGTTTCTGGTGAACGGACATATACCCTACCGCCGGAGAGGCGGAGGCCGGGCGGCCTGCGTAACGCAGAGAGGCCCCAAACGGAATCACTTCGCGGAAGTGATGCTGGCTGCAGTACCACGCGCCCTGGTTGAGCGGTTCTTCCTGGCACCAGACAAAATCATGCACGTGAGCGTAAGGCTTCAGCGCTTCCTGTACCGCCTGATGCGGGAACGGATAGAGCTGCTCTATACGCACGATAGCGACATCTTTTTGGTCGTTCTTACGGCGTTGTTCCAGCAGATCGTAATAAACCTTACCAGAGCACAGGACAACACGCTTCACCGCTTTCGGGTCGAGATCATCAATTTCACCGATGGCCGGCAGGAAGGTGCCGTTCGCCAGTTCGTCCAGGCTGGAGACCGCCAGCGGATGACGCAGCAGAGATTTCGGCGACATCACCACCAGCGGACGACGCATACCGCGCAGCGCCTGACGACGCAGCATGTGGTAAACCTGAGCCGGAGTTGATGGCACACAAACCTGCATATTCTGCTCAGCGCACAGCTGCAGATAGCGTTCCAGACGCGCGGAGGAGTGCTCCGGGCCCTGGCCTTCGTAGCCGTGCGGCAGCAGCATGACCAGACCACACATCCGGCCCCACTTCTGCTCGCCGGAGCTGATGAACTGATCGATCACCACCTGAGCGCCGTTAGCAAAGTCACCAAACTGCGCTTCCCAGATAGTCAGGGTGCGCGGTTCCGCAGTGGCGTAGCCGTATTCGAACGCCAGCACCGCTTCTTCAGACAGCACGGAGTCCCAGACTTTGAAATGCTCCTGGCCGTTATGCACATGCTGCAGCGGGGTGTAGGTCGAGCCGTTCACCTGGTTATGAATCACGGAATGGCGGTGGAAGAAGGTACCGCGGCCGGAGTCTTCACCGGAGAGACGAATCGGAATACCTTCATCAACCAGCGTGGCGTAGGCCAGGTTTTCCGCCGCGCCCCAGTCGAACAGCTTCTCGCCGGCAGCCATCGCCTGGCGATCGCCATAAATCTTCGCCACACGAGACTGCATTTCAATACTGTCCGGCACGGTGCTGATGCGTTTAGCCAGCTCCTGCAGACGTTTCATCTCGACTTTACTCGGGTAGCTCTCATCCCACTCGTGGTTGAGGTACGGCGACCAGGTAAAGGAGTGCAGATTCATCGGACGCCATTCCTCAACCACGCATTCGCCGGCATCCAGCGCATCACGATAGAGGTTAACCAGTTCGGTCGCATCTTCCAGGGTCGACACTTTGTCCTGCTCAAGTTTGTCGGCGTAGATTTTGCGCGGAGTCGGATGTTTTTTGATTTTCTGATACATCAGCGGCTGCGTTGCGCTCGGCTCGTCGGCTTCGTTATGGCCGTGACGGCGGTAGCACACCAGGTCGATGAAGACATCGCGTTTGAAGGTATTACGGAAATCCAGCGCCAGGCGGGTAACGAAAGCAACGGCTTCCGGGTCATCCGCGTTCACGTGGAAGATCGGCGCCTGAACCATTTTACCGATATCGGTGCAGTATGGCGTGGAGCGCGCATCCAGCGGGTTCGAGGTGGTGAAGCCCACCTGGTTGTTGATAACGATACGTACGGTACCGCCCACTTCGTAGCCACGCGCCTTGGACATGTTCAGGGTTTCCTGAACCACGCCCTGACCCGTCACCGCGGCGTCGCCGTGGATAGTAATCGGCAGCACTTTATTGCTGCTCGGCTCGTCGAGGCGATCGAGACGCGCGCGAACCGACCCGATAACCACCGGGCTGACGATTTCGAGGTGCGACGGGTTAAACGCCAGCGCCAGGTGCACCAGGCCGCCTTCGGTTTCCATGTCAGAAGAGAAGCCCATGTGGTACTTCACGTCACCGGTGCCGAGGTGTTCTTTATGCTTGCCGGCGAATTCGTCGAACAGATCCTGCGGTTTTTTACCCAGAACGTTAACCAGCACGTTCAGACGACCGCGGTGCGCCATGCCGAGCACCACTTCACGGGTGCCGCTTTTGCCTGCGTGACGGATCATCTCTTTGAGCATCGGGATCAGCGCATCGCCGCCTTCCAGCGAGAAGCGTTTGGCGCCCGGGAATTTCGCGCCGAGGTAACGTTCCAGGCCTTCGGCTGCTGTCAGCTCGGTCAGGAAACGTTTCTTCTCGTCAGCGGTAAAGCTGGCTTTCCCTGCTACCGACTCAATACGCTGCTGAATCCAGCGTTTTTCTTCGGTAGAGGTGATGTGCATGTATTCCGCGCCGATAGCGCCGCAGTAGGTTTGTTTGAGCGCGGCAATCAGCTCGCCCAGTTTCATCGTATCTTTGCCGATAGCAAATGAACCTACGTTATAGCTTTCCTGGAAATCGGCCTCGGTCAGATCGTGGTATGCAGGATCGAGATCCGCCACTCTCTCTTGCTTCCACAGTCCCAGCGGATCGAGATTCGCATGCTGGTGACCACGGAAGCGATATGCGTTGATGAGCTGCAGGACTTTAACCTGCTTCACATTGGTATCAGGGTCGGAAATCGAAGAAGTGTAACGTGAGGCATCCTTCGCCAGTCGACGGAAATAATCACGCGTTTTCGAATGAAATTGATCCGGTTTGACTCCGGTGCCAGGTAACTGCTGGAACATAGAACGCCAGTTGGCGTCAACAGAGTCAGGATCGGTTAAGAAGTCTTCATAGAGCTGTTCTATCCAGCTCTGGTTCGAACCAGAGAGGTAAGAAGAGTCCAGCCAGGCTTTCATTGCGCCGTTCTGCATCGTGATCCCTTAAGCATTTATATGCTTATTTCGCCGTAGAAACTACCACGCACAGCAAGTGTACGTGCCGGGGTTCACTTGTTGCGGACGAGTTGTGGCTTCTGCGTCCGCGAAGGAACCTTTAAAAACTGCCATTAATCTTCGGCGTTCAGGCTGCGGTTGCGTTAGCTGCCTTCACTTACCCCGGTCACATAGTTCACTCTGCTCCCGGGGATGCGTTCAGTTGCCGCCTTACCTCGCGCTGAACGCCTTGATTACTGGTACATATTTGGCGGTTTTTAAAGATTTCCTGCCATCCCCTTCATACTTCAAGTTACATGTGCGTTGCCTTCCCTCACTCACCCCAGTCACTTACTTGAGTAAGCTCCTGGGGATTCGCGGCGTCGCCGCCTTCCTGTAACTCGAATTATTTAGGGTATTCATTTCCCGGCGGCGCGAACGCTGCCGGGGCTACTGCTTCGGGTAGCCCGGATAAGCGATAGCGCCATCCGGGACAGACCGGGTTACTTACGCACTACGTTGCAGCAGCATCGACTTAATATGGCCGATGGCGCGCGTCGGGTTAAGCCCCTTCGGACATACACTGACGCAGTTCATGATGCTGTGACAGCGGAATACGCTGAAAGCATCGCTTAACCCTTCGAGACGGCTGTCGGTTTCGGTATCGCGACTGTCAATCAGGAAACGATACGCCGCCAGCAGACCTGCCGGGCCGATAAACTTGTCCGGGTTCCACCAGAACGACGGGCAAGAGGTTGAACAACATGCGCAAAGAATACACTCGTACAGACCGTCGAGTTTTTCGCGCTGCTCTGGCTTCTGCAGATGCTCGCGAGCCGGAGGATTTTGCCCATTATTCAACAAGTAAGGCTTAATCTTCTCATATTGTGCATAGAATTGCCCCATGTCTACAACCAAATCGCGGATAACCGGCAAACCGGGCAGCGGACGGATGACAATTTTCTTACCCGGCTGATTCAGCGCGGAGATCGGCGTGATACACGCCAGACCGTTTTTACCGTTCATGTTCAGACCATCGGAGCCACAGACCCCTTCACGGCAGGAACGACGAAATGAGAGCGACGGGTCTTTTTCTTTCAGCTGCATCAGGGCATCCAGCAGCATCATGTCACGACCTTCTTCCGCTTCGAGGGTGTAATCCTGCATGCGCGGAGCATCGTCAACGTCCGGGTTATAACGATAAATTGAAAACTCTAGTTTCATTTTCCTGTCTCCGCATTAATAAGTACGAATCTTCGGCGGGAATGCCGGACGCAGTTTCGGTTCCATGTTGACGCTACGACGCGTCATGGATTCCGACTCTGGCAGATACAGGGAATGGCACAGCCAGTTTTCGTCATCACGATCCGGGAAGTCGAAGCGGCTATGCGCGCCGCGGCTTTCGGTACGGAAGTTTGCAGAAACCGCGGTGGCATAGGCAGTTTCCATCAGGTTATCCAGCTCCAGGCACTCAACGCGCTGGGTGTTGAACTCGCTGGAGGTGTCATCCAGGCGCGCATTTTTCAGGCGCTCGCGGATCGCTTTCAGCTGCTCAAGCCCTTTGGCCATCGCATCGCCTTCGCGGAATACCGAGAAGTTATGCTGCATACACTCTTGCAGCGCTTTGCGGATTTCCACCGGATCTTCACCGTTACGGTTACCGTTCCAGCGGTTCAGACGCTCAAGGGACGCGTCGATTTCGGCTTCGGTAGCGTCAAGCAGATCGCCCTGCTCGGCAATCGACTCCTGCAGATGCAGACCGACCGCACGACCGAACACCACCAGGTCAAGCAGGGAGTTGCCGCCCAGACGGTTGGCACCGTGGACTGATACGCAGGCAATTTCGCCGACGGCGAACAGGCCAGGAATCACCACGTCTTCGCCCTGCTCGTTCACGGTCAGCGCCTGACCGGTCACTTTGGTCGGAATACCGCCCATCATGTAGTGGCAGGTTGGGATAACCGGAATCGGCTCTTTCACCGGGTCGACGTGGGCGAAGGTACGCGAAAGCTCCAGGATACCCGGCAGACGGGATTCCAGAACCTCTTTACCCAGATGGTCCAGTTTCAGCTTCGCATGCGGGCCCCACGGGCCGTCACAGCCGCGACCTTCACGGATTTCGATCATGATGGAACGCGCCACCACGTCACGACCCGCCAGGTCTTTCGCATTCGGGGCATAACGCTCCATAAAGCGCTCGCCGTGTTTATTCAGCAGATAACCGCCTTCACCGCGGCAGCCTTCTGTCACCAGAACGCCCGCACCGGCGATACCGGTCGGGTGGAACTGCCACATTTCCATATCCTGCACCGGCACGCCGGCGCGAATCGCCATACCGACGCCGTCACCGGTGTTGATGTGGGCGTTAGTTGTAGACTGGTAGATACGGCCTGCGCCGCCGGTTGCCAGCACGGTCGCACGCGCTTTGAAGTAAACCACTTCACCGGTCTCGATGCACAATGCGGTACAACCGACCACCGCGCCATCGGCGTTTTTCACCAGATCCAGCGCATACCACTCGGAGAAAATGGTGGTGTGGTTTTTCAGGTTCTGCTGATAAAGGGTATGCAGCAGCGCGTGACCGGTACGGTCAGCCGCCGCAGCGGTACGTGCCGCCTGTTCGCCGCCGAAGTTTTTCGACTGGCCGCCAAACGGACGCTGATAAATGGTGCCATTCTCCAGGCGGGAGAACGGCAGACCCATATGGTCAAGCTCCAGAATCGCTTCCGGGCCGGTCTTACACATATATTCGATGGCGTCCTGGTCACCGATATAATCGGAGCCCTTCACCGTGTCATACATATGCCATTCCCAGTTATCTTCATGGGTATTACCGAGCGCCACGGTGATGCCACCCTGCGCGGAAACGGTATGGGAACGGGTAGGGAACACTTTAGAGAGCAGCGCACAGGTCTGGCCGCTCTGGGAAATTTGCAGCGCCGCGCGCATACCTGCGCCACCGGCACCAATCACAACTGCATCAAATTCTCTGACAGGCAATTTCATCACACACCCCACACCACAACAAATCCATAAAGAACGTAAGCCACCAGCGCAACAACGATAACCAGTTGCAGAATTAAGCGTACAGCCAGCGGTTTAACGTAGTCCGTCAACACCTGCCACATCCCGATCCAGGCGTGAATCAGAATGGAAACGAGGGCTAACAGGGTGAAGACTTTAGTGAATGCGGAGGAGAAAAAGCCCGTCCAGACTTCCCAGGAAATTTCACCGGTGGTGGCAAAAAAGCCGACCATGTAGATGATGTAAAGGGTCAGAACGATGGCGGTAGCACGAACCAGAATGAAGTCATGTACGCCGTTGCGTCCCAGTGCTGAGGCGTTGCTTACCATACGAGGACTCCTGCGAGAAGTGAAAGCACGACAGTAATAACAAAAGAGATCTTAGCGGAGCGTGTCCCTACTTCGAGGGTTTCTTCCAGGTAGCCAAAATCCATCAACAGGTGGCGGATACCGACAACGGCGTGGTATGCCAGCGCGGTCAGGATGCCCCACATGATGAACTTCACAAAGAAGCTATCCATGATGGAAGACGCAACGAGGAAACCTTCTGGAGAGGAAAGGCTGGTGCCCAGCAACCAAAGCAGAATCCCGACCGCCACGAAGGTGATCACACCGGAAACGCGATGGAGAATGGACGCTATCGCTGTGATTGGGAACCGGATCGTTTGCAGATCCAGATTGACAGGTCTTTGTTTTTTCACATTTCTTACCATGAATAACGCCCACATGCTGTTCTTATTGTTTCCTTCCTCCGGTCTGCTTGCGGGTCAGACAGCGTCCTTTCTATAACCTGTGGTCATGATAAAACCCCTTTTCAAGAGCTAAAACGTGACCAGACAACGCTGGGTGGCTCGGGATTGCAGGGTGTTCCGGAGACCTGGCGGCAGTATAGGCCGTTCACAAAATCATTACAATTAACCTACATATAGTTTGTCGGGTTTTGTCCGGAACAGTGATCGATGTCACGATAACAACATTATTTTAAATTTTAATCACCTGATTTGACAAATATTAAACATTCTTGTTACAACCATTACCAGATAAATGCAATAATGCTCAAAAGTTATGGGGTCACTCTTTCACCTGAGAATAAGTTATGCAACAGTGTGATGGTATTGACCGATGTAATCAGGACAGTTATTAGTGGTATACAGATTTTTAAATTCGGACTGCTAAAACGCTGATTTGCTGCTGTTTCGTCGTAGGCTGAAGACGTACCATCAAGCGCCTTTGCTCTGTACCCTGCAATTTCCGCTGACGCAGAGCTGTGTGCAACATAACAAACTGGTAACGTAGTCAGGCACGGGCCGAAGGCAAATCCACACCCGGCAGTCTTACGCAATAAAGGCGCTAAGGAGACCATAAATGTCTGATGCTAAAGCAAAAATCACCCTAGGCGGTGATACTGCTATTGAACTGGATGTGCTAAAGGGCACGCTCGGTCAGGATGTTATTGATATTCGTAGTCTTGGATCAAAAGGCGTATTCACCTTTGACCCTGGTTTCACTTCCACCGCATCCTGTGAATCTAAAATCACGTTTATCGATGGTGATGAAGGTATCCTGCTCCACCGTGGTTTCCCGATCGATCAGTTAGCGACCGAGTCCAACTACCTCGAAGTGTGCTACATCCTGCTGAACGGTGAAAAGCCGAACCAGGAACAGTACAACGAATTCAAGACCATCGTTACCCGCCATACCATGATCCACGAGCAGATTACCCGTCTGTTCCACGCGTTTCGCCGTGACTCCCACCCGATGGCGGTCATGTGCGGTATCACCGGCGCGCTGGCCGCGTTCTATCACGACTCCCTGGATGTCAACAATCCACGCCACCGTGAAATCGCCGCCTATCGCCTGCTGTCCAAAATGCCGACAATGGCAGCAATGTGTTACAAATATTCAATCGGCCAGCCTTTCGTTTATCCGCGCAATGACCTCTCCTACGCGGGCAACTTCCTGAATATGATGTTCTCCACGCCGTGTGAAACCTACGAGGTTAACCCGGTACTGGAACGCGCCATGGACCGTATTCTGATCCTGCACGCTGACCACGAACAGAACGCATCCACCTCCACCGTCCGTACCGCAGGTTCTTCTGGCGCGAATCCGTTCGCCTGTATCGCTGCGGGCATCGCCTCCCTGTGGGGACCGGCGCACGGTGGCGCGAACGAAGCTGCGCTGAAGATGCTGGAAGAGATCAGTTCCGTTGAGCACATTCCGGAATTTGTCCGTCGCGCGAAAGACAAAAACGACTCTTTCCGTCTGATGGGCTTCGGCCACCGCGTGTACAAAAACTACGACCCGCGCGCCACCGTGATGCGTGAAACCTGCCATGAAGTGCTGAAAGAACTGGGCACCAAAGACGATCTGCTGGAAGTGGCCATGGAACTTGAGCACATCGCGCTCAACGACCCGTACTTCATCGAGAAGAAACTCTACCCGAACGTCGATTTCTACTCCGGTATCATTCTGAAAGCGATGGGCATTCCGTCCTCCATGTTTACCGTTATCTTCGCGATGGCGCGTACCGTAGGCTGGATTGCTCACTGGAACGAAATGCACAGCGACGGCATGAAAATCGCGCGTCCGCGTCAGCTGTATACCGGCTACGAAAAACGCGACTTCAAATCCGACGTGGCCAAAAGCTAAGTTCGATCCTGAAGACAAAAAACGCGCCTGCGGGCGCGTTTTTTATTGTTAACAACGTGCATTCTGCCGGAATTAACCGGCGGCGTTTCGCTTGTGCAGGCCGACAAAAGCGGGTCGATAGCGCAGCCGCTTGCACGAGTCAGATACCAGGCCGGTGGATACCGTAGGCCGGGTCGGGCGTCAGCCGCCACCCGGCACGAAATACGGGCACAATGTCTAAAAAAGAGCGATGGGATGACTCAACGTATCGCTAATGCTGACATCCCGGACACCAGTAAAATGGCCGCGACGCGAGCATTGTTTTCTCGATAATCCCGCCGCAGCGCTCGCAGATTTCGCCATCGCGATGGAAAACTTTAAAGCGGAACAGCGCGCCATGATGTTTATTCTCATCCACCGTACCGCGGGTGCGGTACGACAGGCGTGGAATATCCAGCAGCGCATGGGCCAGGGCGTCGAGCTGCTTATCATCGAGCGCCGATGCGTGATGCCGCCCGCTCAACCCGACCTGCCAGAGAATCTCCACGCGTAAATAGTTTCCCAGTCCGGCCAGAAACGCCTGATCCAGCAGCAAAGCGGATAACTGCCGTCGGCGGAATCTGGCCGACAGCAGGCGGGCTTTGACCGATTCCTCGGTCAGCGTCATATCCAGCACATCGGGTCCTACCCGCAATAAAAACGGATGCGTAGCCAGCTGCTCCGGCGTCAGAATGTCGATATCCGACGCGCTATAGAGCAAAATCGCCTTCTCCGCCGTCTGCAGTCTGACCCGCAGCACGCGGTTGCTGACCGGCTGTGCGCCAGCCTCCACCACGCGCCAGACGCCGTACAGCTGATTATGACTGTAGAGCGTCAACCCGCCGGAGAAATGCGTCAGCAGCGCTTTACCGCGGGTTTCTATCTGAGTTACCCGCTGGCCCACCAGCGGAGCCTGATACACATGTAGCTGCGGAAAAGCGAACCAGACATCGGTAAGGGGTTCGCCTTTGACCGCCGCCTCCAGGCTATCCGCCGCGCGGCGGATCTCCGGACCTTCCGGCATAGTAGCGTCCTTCTGTTAGTGCGTTGCACCGCCGACAATTTTCACATCTCCCTCCTGGCGCAGGGAGATGGCAATCGCCGTCTCCAGCGCCGCACGGACGGTTTGGAGCGCCATACTCGCCTCACCCGGATGGGCGGCCGCCTGCTCCGGGAGGTACGGAATATGGATAAAGCCGCCTTTCACCCCGGCTCTCCCGTTCAATGCATGCAGCAGACCATACATCACGTGGTTGCAGACGAATGTCCCCGCCGTTTGCGACACCGATGCCGGTATGCCCTGCTCGCGCAGCGCCGCGACGATCGCTTTCACCGGCAGACTGCTGAACCAGGCCGCCGGGCCGCCGGCCACCACCGGCACGTCAACCGGCTGTTGGCCTTTATTATCGGCAATACGCGCATCATCGACATTTATCGCTACACGTTCGACGGTAATATCGACACGACCACCCGCCTGCCCGACCGCTATCGTTAACAGCGGTTGATACTCATCCAGCGCCGCATACAGCGCCGTCAGGGCCTCACCAAATACACAGGGCAGCTGTCGTGCGACCACGCGCTCACCGCCAATTATCATACCATCGAGCTGCTTCACCACTTCCCACGAAGGGTTCACCGCCTCACCGCCAAAGGGTTCAAATCCGGTGATTAATACGCCCGCCATCTTTCCTCCTTACAGGAACATCAGGAAATAGAGTAGAAATACGTTGACGATCAGCAGCAGTACGCCGGTTGGAATCTGCGCCTTAATCACCGCGTTTTTATCCGGCAATTCCAGCAGCGCCGCCGGCACGATGTTGAAGTTTGCCGCCATCGGCGTCATCAGGGTCCCGCAGTAGCCGGAGAACATACCGATCGCCGCCATCACCGCCGGATTCCCGCCGTGCTGAAGCACCAGAATCGGAATACCAATCCCCGCCGTGACAATCGGGAAGGCGGCAAACGCATTGCCCATGATCATCGTCAGCAGCGCCATGCCAATGGTATAGACCGCCACCGCGACAAAACGGCTGTCTACCGCCAGATAATGCTCGGTGAGCCAGGCAATACTGCTACCTACTCCGGCGCTGGTAAACAGCAGCCCCAGTACCGCCAGGATCTGCGGCAAAATAAACGCCCAGCCCACCGAATCCAGCAGACGACGCGCCTCCTGTAGCGGCTGTGCGACATTTTCCCGGGTCATGCGAATCGCCATCATCAGGCCAATCAGCGTCCCGGCGGTCATCGAGAACAGCGTAATCAGCGTGGCATGATTACCCGGGCCAAACACCCGGACTTGCCACGATGGCAGATTATTAAACAGCAGCACCCCGATCACCGTGACAACCGGAATGGCCAGCGCCGGATAAAACAGCCGGTTACCCAGGCGGGTCGCGCTGGCGGTTCGCTCTTGCTGGGTGCGCTGGTGATAGCTACCCAGCCTGACGCCGCCAAAACCGGCAATCAGCGCCAGCGCGACGACGGCAACGCCGACGGCAATATTGACCGAGCGCTTGTCGTCCACCCACTGATAAGTCCAGTCGCCAAGCAGGAACAGCAGACCATAGAGCCCCCAGAACAGGCCGGTGGTCAGGCGACGAGGGTTGCTTTTGTCGCGCCATGACATGACCGCGACCACCAGCAGAACGACGCCCGCCAGCCAGTAGAGCCAGGTTTGTTGAAAATTCATGCCACACCGCCTTTCGCCTGCGCGGCGGCGTTCACTTTATCCAGCTCGCGCTGCAGATGACGATCGAGTCGCCACAGACGCGCTGAATGGATCGCGAAGGCGCAAATCGCCGTCGGGATCCCCCACAGGGCAATATGCAGCGGTTCAGTCTGGATCCCACCGGACTCCAGCATAAAGTTGTGCATAAAGATGATGGCGCCGAAGGCGACGAAAATGTCTTCGCCAAAGAACAGGCCGACGTTGTCCGTCGCCGCCGACATCGCGCGTAAGCGATAGCGAATGCTCCCGGGCAGCGGACCTAACGTTTTTTCCGCCGCCCCTTCCGCCATCGGCGCCAGCAGCGGACGCACCATTTGCGGATGGCCCCCCAGGCTGGTTAACCCCAGCGCAGCCGTCGCTTCGCGTACGAACAGGTAGACGATCAGCAGACGTCCGGCGGTGGCGCTGTGGATCTTCGCGATCCACGCCTGGGCGCGCTCTTTCAGGCCGTGCCGTTCGAGCAGCCCAATGACCGCCAGCGGCAGCAAGAGAATAAATGGCAGGTTGCGGGTGTTAAGAAACCCCTCCCCCAGCTTTTCCAGAATGGTGGCGATGGGCATTTGTGCCGCCACGCCGGTAACAATTCCAGAGATAATGACCACTAAAACCGGATTAAAACGCAAAATAAATCCGACCACAATCACGGCAATGCCGATCAGCGGCCAGAGAGATATCGCTTCTCCCATGATAACGTCCTGTTAGTTGTGAGTGTTGTTGTGAGTGTTGTAATGCCTTAATAATTATTGTTTTATTCTTCTGTCTGCGCACTAACCTGAATATTGCGTCCGGCAAAAGCCGCGCGCAAACGGCGTGCAAAATCCAGCGCATGTTCACCGTCACCGTGAAGACACACGGTGTCGGCAATAACATGCGCCCATTCACCGGTGATACTGCGTACCCGATGATGCTGCACCATTTCCAGCGTCTGCGCCAACGCCTGCTCTTCGCTGTCGATAAGCGCCCCGGGCTGTGAACGCGGCACCAGGCTACCGTCAGCCAGATACCCGCGATCGGCAAATACCTCCTGCCGCGTAATCAACTTGTAATGCTGCCCGGCGCGAATTAATTCGCTCCCGGCCAGTCCGACCAGGATCAGCGCAGGATCGAAATCTCGCACCGCCCGGGCAATCGCATCGGCCAGCGGCGCCTCTTTTGCCGCCTGGTTGTAGAGCATACCGTGCGGCTTCACGTGCTTCAGTTCGCCGCCTTCCGCGCGCACGATCGCCGCCAGCGCGCCAATCTGATACAGCATCTGGGCATAAACCGTCTCCGGCGGTAGCTGCATCGCGGTGCGGCCAAAATTTTCCCGATCGGGAAAGCTGGGGTGCGCCCCGACGGCCACGCTGTTTTTCAACGCCTCGCGCACGCATTTATGCATCAATAACGCATCGCCGGCATGAAAACCGCAGGCGATATTGGCGGAGGAGACCAGCTGTAACAACGCGCTATCGCTCGCGCAGCCTTCCCCCAGATCGGCATTTAAATCAATGATCATCGCTCAGTCTCCATGCCAGTTGTTGCAGATAACGCTGCTGATCCGAACGCGCCTTCAACGCCTCTTCCAGCGTGCACGGAACAAAATGAATCGGTTGGCCCAGCGGAATTTGCGCCAGCTGGTACATATCAGCGTCGATAATGCAGGCAATACGCGGATAGCCGCCGGTGGTCTGCGCATCGTTCATCAAGACAATCGGCTGACCGTTATGCGGAACCTGTACCACCCCCGGCAGCAGGCCGTGCGAAAACATTTCGCGATCGGTGGTGCGCGTAAGCGGTTGGCCCTGCAGGCGATATCCCATTCGGTTGCTCTGGGCGCTAAGCTGCCAGGGGGAACGCCAGAACGCCCCCTGCGAGGCCCGATCAAATTCATGGTACTCCGGTCCTGGCAACGCGCGGATGCGGTTGCCGATCGGCAGTGACTTAACGCCGCGCGACGTACTGAATCGTCGCGACGCTTTCCCCAGCTTCAGCCGATCGCCATCCTGCAGGCGCCGCCCTTCAAGGCCGCCAATGCCGACTTTCAGATCGGTACAGCGCGAACCGAGCACCACCGGGACATCAATGCCCCCGGCCACCGCCAGATAGCTGCGGATCCCGTACTGCGGGGTTTTAAGCACCAGATGCTGCCCGGCCTTCGCCGCCATTCGCCAGCCAACCCATACCGGCTTGTCGTCCAGCATAGCTTCACAGGCAGCACCGGTCAGCGCAAACCAGCAGTCACGTTCAAACTGAATATCCACCTGGCCGAGCGTAATCTCCAGCGCGGCGGCATTCGCCGCGTTGCCGACCAGCAGGTTGGCAATCACCAGCGAGGGTTTATCCAGCGCACCGCAGAGACTGATCCCCGACTGCCGCTGTCCTTCACGTCCGCCATCCTGTACCGAGGAGTACATTCCGGCGCGGATCATCTTCAACATACCCCCTCCTTTTGCGGCACAAAGCGGACTCGATCTCCGGAACGCAGCAGCACGGGCTCCTGACGCAGGGGATCAAAGAGCGCCAGCGGCGTACGGCCCAGCAGCTGCCATCCGCCCGGTGTCGCCAGCGGATATACGCCGGTCTGGGCGCCGCCGATGCCGACAGAACCGGCGGGGACCCGCAGACGCGGTTCCGCATGTCGCGGCATCGCTAAACGCGCCGGCAGTCCGCCGAGATAAGGAAATCCCGGCTGGAAACCAAGAAACCACACCACGTACTCGACGGAGGCGTGCAGTTCGACCACCTGCTTTTCAGTCAACCCGCTGTGCCGCGCTACGTTCGCCAGATCGGGGCCGTCTTCGCCGCCGTAGATAACCGGAATAGTCATCAGCCGTGACGGTGGCTCCAGCGCCTCGCTCTCCTCCCACCAGCGCTGCAACTGCTCAATCGCATCCCATGCCATCTCCTGCGGATGGCGCAGCACCACGGTAATATTGTTCATCCCCGGTATCGCATCCAGGGCCTCTTCGTGATCCGCCAGTCTCTGAGCCAGGCGCCAGATACGCTTTTGACTTTCCAGCGTGACCGGGGGTTCGAGCTCCAGAACCACGGCGGTTTCGCCTAACATGTAACAACGCGCTCGCTGCACTTTTCTCTCTCTCATCAGGCCGGGTTAGGGATATCAATGAAGGTCACATCCAGATCGGTATTTTCGGTCAGCCATTCGCTCAACGCGCGAATACCGCCGCGTTCGGTGGCATGATGCCCGGCAGCATAAAAATGCAGGGACTGCTCGCGCGCGGAGTGGATAGTTTGCTCCGAGACTTCACCGGTAATAAACGCATCGACGCCAAAGCGAGCGGCGCTGTCAATAAAGCTCTGGCCACCGCCGGTACACCAGGCGACACGGGCCACTTTTTCTGCCCCGGTATCGCCGCACCACAGCGGCTTGCGTCCCAGGCGCGCCTCAATCCACGAAGCCAGCTCCAGCCCGGAAACCGGCATCGACAGCTCTCCCCACGGGACCAGCGGCTCAATTTCACCCATGACGGTGATCCCCAGCAGCTGCGCCAGCTGGACGTTATTCCCCAGTTCCGGGTGGGCATCCAGCGGCAGATGCCAGCCATAGAGATTGATATCATTTGCCAGCAGCGTCTTCAGGCGCTGGCGTTTAATGCCGCGAATCACCGTCGATTCGCCTTTCCAGAAATAACCATGATGAACTATCACCGCATCCGCCTGCAGGCGCACGGCCTCATCCAACAGCGCCTGGCTGGCGGTGACGCCGGTGACAATTTTTTGCACCGTCTCACGCCCTTCCACCTGAAGGCCATTTGGCGCGTAGTCGCTGAATGTCGCGCTATTGAGCTTTTCGTTAATCAGTTGTTCCAGTTCGCTATTTTTCATTGCCGCTCCATCAGGTCATCATTTTGTGCACAGGCATAACATAGCGGTATCCGCGTAGATCGTCGATAGCCTCTGCGCGAGAGGGGCTAGTTTGACTTTTAGCTTAATCCCGCAATTTGTCTACCCACCCCGTGATGCATTCGTGTATATTTATGCACTATTAAAGCATATTAAATAACCAGAAAGCCTTTAAGGCCATGAATAACACTACCAAACCGCTATTCATGCAGAAATATCGACTTTCGTTTTACGGCAGGAACCAGGCGTTACATGAACAGACAATCATCGCAACCGCGCGCCATCTATTACGTCGTCGCGCTGCAAATTTGGGAATATTTCAGTTTTTACGGCATGCGGGCGCTGCTGATTTTGTATCTCACCAATCAGCTTAAGTACGACGATAGTCACGCCTACGCCCTCTTCAGCGCATACTGCTCTCTGGTGTACGTCACGCCGATTCTCGGCGGTTTCCTGGCCGATAAACTCCTCGGCAACCGAATGGCGGTGATGCTCGGCGCGTTGTTGATGGCCATTGGCCATCTGGTGTTGGGCGCCAGCGAAATTGCGCCGACCTTCCTCTATCTGTCGCTCGCCATCATCGTCTGCGGTTACGGATTGTTTAAATCCAACGTCAGCTGCCTGTTGGGAGAGCTGTACGAACCCACCGATCCACGCCGCGATGGCGGCTTCTCGCTGATGTATGCGGCGGGGAATATCGGTTCAATCGTCGCCCCCATCGCCTGCGGATATGTGCAGGAAGAGTACAGCTGGGCAATGGGCTTCGCCCTCGCCGCCGTCGGGATGATTGCCGGGCTGGTGATTTTCCTCTGCGGCAGCCGCCATTTTCGTCACACCTCGGGCGTCAATCGCCAGGCGCTCTGCGCGCGCCGCTTTATGCTGCCTAACTGGGGCTGGCTGCTGGTTCTGCTGATCGTGGCCCCGCTGCTGATCACCGTGCTGTTCTGGAAAGAGTGGTCGGTCTATGCGCTGATCGTGGCGACCATTGTCGGCCTGGTGGTCCTGGCCAGAATTTATCTGCGGGCAGAGACGGCCAAACAACGTAGAGACCTGCGACTCATTATTGTCCTGACCGGATTCAGCCTGCTGTTCTGGGCTTTCGCTCAACAGGGCGGCAGCTCCATCAGCCTGTATATCGACCGCTTCGTGAACCGGCATATTATGAGTTATGAGGTCCCGACCGCGATGTTCCAGTCGGTGAACGCCTTTGCGGTCATGCTCTGCGGAATGGTGCTGGCCTGGGTGGTGAAAGAGAATATCAACGGCAATCGTACCGTGCGGATCTGGGGTAAATTTGCGCTGGGTCTGGGGCTGATGAGCGCCGGCTTCTGCATTCTGACCCTGAGCGCGCGCTGGTCGGCCGCCTACGGGCACTCGTCGATGCCGCTGATGGTACTGGGTCTGGCGGTGATGGGCTTTGCCGAACTGTTTATCGACCCGGTAGCGATGTCGCAAATCACCCGCATCGAAATCCCCGGCGTGACCGGCGTGCTGACCGGCATCTATATGCTGCTCTCCGGCGCCATCGCCAACTATCTGGCCGGCGTGATTGCCGACCAGACGGCGCAGGGCGCGTTCGATGAAGCCGGTGCGACCAGCTACGCCATTGATGCCTATATTAACCTGTTCAGCCAAATCACCTGGGGGGCTTTAGCCTGCGTCGGCCTGGTGCTGGTCATCTGGCTGTATCACGCCCTGCGGGTCAGGACCCGCGCCCTGGCCGTGGAGTAAGGCTTTTACTGGCGGCCTCCCAGGCCGCCAGCGTCTCCAGCCGCGCCTGCTTGTGATCGACCAGCGGACGCGGATAGTTCAGGCTCACCCTCTGTTTATCGGCCCAAATCCACGGCTGATGCAGCGCCTTATCAGGGACATCTGCCAGCTCAGGCAGCCATTGCCGAATAAACGCCCCGCCCTTATCAAACTTCTCTCCCTGGGTGGTCGGATTAAATATACGAAAATAAGGGGCGGCGTCGGTGCCTGTCGAAGCTGCCCACTGCCAGCCGCCGTTATTCGCCGCCAGGTCGCCGTCAATCAGCCGGTTGATAAAATAGCGCTCGCCCGCGCGCCAGTCGATGCGCAGGTCCTTGACCAGAAAACTGGCGGCAATCATCCGCAGCCGATTATGCATCCACCCCGTGGCATTGAGCTGGCGCATAGCGGCATCGACGATCGGAAAACCCGTTTTCCCGGCTTGCCACGCCTCTAATCCTTGCACATCGTCCCGCCATGTCACGTTATCGGTCCAGGCAATAAACGGGCGCCCTTTGCATAAGTCCGGGTAGAACACCATCAAATGCCGGTAAAACTCCCGCCAGATCAGTTCGTTCAGCCAGACGGAGCCTGCTTCACCGTCGAGCGCTGCGGGCTGCTCAGCCAGCAGTCGATGCAGGCACTGGCGCGGGGAAAGTACCCCCACGGCCAGACATGGCGACAGCCGACTGGTGCCTTCCGTGGCGGGAAAATCACGCTGCAGGTCATAATCGGCGGCTTGCTGCTGGCAGAAACGGCGCAGTCGGGCGATAGCCGTTTTCTCATCCTCAGCAAAAAGGTGGGGATCAAAAGCCTCCTGCGGATAGCCAATCTCCGGCAGCGGCGCTGGCGTCAGCGGGCCGTGGCCGCGCACCGTTGGTGCGGCCACGCACTCCGGCAGCGCCTCACGCAGTCGACGGAGAAAGGCGTTTTTAAAGGGAGTAAACACCTTATACATTTCGTGATTCCCGGTCAGCACGCTGCCAGGAGACAGTAAAAGCGCATCGTCAAACCCGTGACACACCACGCCGCTCAGCCGCTTTTCCACCGCGGCATCGCGCTGCCGCTCGTTAATTTCGTACTGATAGTTATAAAACAGGTGGCTGACCTGCTGCTGCGCGCAATAGTCAGCCAGCAGCTGGACGCTGGCCGAAAAATCCTCCGCCTCCGCCACCTGCAACGCAATTCCTCGCTCGGCGAGGGCTGACTGCAGGCTACGCAGATGGCGGACGATAAAAGCCGCCTGCCGCGGCGCCATACCGTGCTGATGCCACTGGCCCGGCGTGGCGATAAACAGCGCCAGCACGCGGGCATGCGGATCGCGACAGGCGGCGGCAAGCGCCTGGTTGTCATGGATACGTAAGTCAGCGCGAAACCAAACCAGATGAGTGGCCATAAAACTCCTGCAATCAGTAACATTCATGGATTCGATACCACCAGGCCGCGTAAGAAACCCGTAGTCCGCGGGGTACGTATCAGGAAATTCAGATATAGAGTGTTGCAGGAGGCGCGCAGGCGCAAGCAGAGGTCGTCGACCCGGGCAAAAAAAAACCGCCGGAGAACCGGCGGTTATGCACTCTGGCGATGGCTGTCAGTAAAAGTCAGCGGCGGCCTTTTCAGCCTGCGCCATCCATACCGGCTGTTCGCTGGTTTTTGCCCATACGCGATGTAGCCAGCTGTAATAGCGGGCCCGGTCTTTCCAGAACAGCATCACCGGAAGTGCTGCTACGCCAGCCACGACGGCGAAAGCACGACGTAAAAAGATAACGTGAGCAGGATAAGTTTTATACAACGCCATAATTTCTCTCCCTTAGTCAGGCCGGCAAGCGACGCCGGTAAAGTGTCAATGTCTCTCTGGCTAAAATAATACCGCTTTGTATGTAATTTTACTACTCATCCGACCACTAAAAACGGCTCATTTCGCCTTTATTTACATTCATCCGGTAATTGAGTTACATAAAAGTTAAATTAATACTAATCATTGGTTAATTTGTGGTTTTGGTGATTTTTATATTTTTTTTACACCGCCCGTTCTGATTTTTGCAAAATCTTTGCACCAGAATTTCTATCCTCCGGGTAAATCGTAAAAACACCCGGAGGTGGATTGTGAGTGCAGGCGTAATTGCTGGCGTGGCGCTGGTATTCCTGTTGCTGGCCTATTTGGTCTATGCCCTGATAAATGCGGAGGCATTCTGATGGCCGCACAAGGATTTTTACTTATCGCCAGTTTTCTTCTGCTGCTAATGGTACTGGCTCGCCTGACGGGGACGTTGCTGGCCAGAATGATCAACGATACCCCGCTGCCGGTGGTTGCCGGCATTGAGCGCGGCATCTGGCGGCTCTCGGGGATTCGTACCCAGGAGATGAACTGGTGCCAGTATCTGCTTGCCATTCTGCTGTTCAATGGCGTTGGGCTGGTGGTGCTGTTGGCGCTGCTGATGTCTCAGGGCGCGCTGCCGCTCAACCCTCAACATCTTCCCGGCCTCTCATGGGATCTGGCGCTGAATACGGCGGTGAGTTTTGTCAGCAATACTAACTGGCAGGCCTATGCCGGAGAAAGTACCCTGAGCTACCTCAGCCAGATGGCCGGTCTGACGGTGCAAAACTTCCTGTCGGCGGCAACCGGCATCGCGGTGATTTTTGCCTTCACCCGCGCCTGGTCGCGTCAGCAGGTCAGCACCCTTGGTAACGCCTGGGTCGATCTCACCCGCATTACCCTATGGCTGCTGCTGCCGATTTCACTGCTGATTGCCGTGTTCTTTATTCAGCAAGGCGTGCCGCAAAACTTCCTGCCGTATCAGGCCTTCACCTCGCTGGAAGGCGTGCGTCAGTCGCTGCCAATGGGGCCGGTCGCTTCGCAGGAAGCGATCAAAATGCTCGGTACCAACGGCGGTGGATTCTTTAACGCCAACTCATCGCACCCGTTTGAAAACCCTACGGCGCTGAGCAACATGGTGCAAATGCTGGCGATCTTTTTGATCCCGGCGGCGCTGTGCTTTGCCTTTGGCGACGTCGTCGGCGATCGCCGCCAGGGACACGCGATTTTGTGGGCAATGACGCTGATCTTTATCGTCTGCGTCGCGGTGGTGATGTGGGCAGAAACCCACGGTAACCCGCACCTGCTGCAGCTGGGGGCGGACAGCAGCCTGAATATGGAAGGCAAAGAGAGTCGCTTTGGCATTCTGGCCAGCAGCCTGTTCGCGGTGGTCACCACCGCCGCCTCCTGCGGCGCGGTCAACGCCATGCACGACTCCTTTACTGCGCTGGGCGGCATGGTTCCCATGTGGCTGATGCAGATCGGCGAAGTGGTCTTCGGCGGCGTAGGATCGGGCCTCTACGGCATGCTGCTGTTCGTCATGCTGGCGGTATTTATCGCCGGGCTGATGATCGGCCGGACGCCGGAATATCTCGGTAAGAAGATCGATGTGCGCGAAATGAAAATGATCGCCCTGGCTATCCTCGTGACGCCCACTCTGGTCCTGCTGGGTACCGCGCTGGCGATGATGACCGATGCCGGACGCGCGGGGATGTTTAACCCGGGACCGCACGGCTTTAGCGAAGTACTGTATGCCGTCACTTCCGCCGCCAATAACAACGGCAGCGCCTTCGCCGGCCTCGGTGCAGCTACGCCATTCTGGAACCTGCTGCTGGCGTTTTGCATGCTGCTCGGCCGTTTCGCGGTCATCGTGCCGGTGATGGCTATCGCCGGTTCTCTGGTGAGTAAAAAGATCCAGCCGACCAGTTCCGGCACTCTGGCCACCCACGATGTGCTGTTTATCGGTCTGCTGATCGGTACCGTGCTGCTGGTTGGCGCCCTGACCTTTATTCCTGCCCTGGCGCTCGGCCCGTTGGCGGAACACTTCTCCTTACTTTAAGTGATGCGGAGCACCCTGTTATGAGTCGCAAACAATTAGCCCTGCTCGAGCCGACGCTGGTGCGCCAGGCGCTGCTGGATGCAGTGAAAAAACTGAGCCCGACGGTACAGTGGCGCAACCCGGTGATGTTCATCGTCTGGATCGGTAGCCTGATAACCACGCTGCTGGCCGTGGCGATGGCCAGCGGGCATCTCGCCGGCAGCGCCGCTTTTACCGCCGCCGTGAGTATCTGGCTGTGGTTTACCGTGCTGTTCGCCAACTTCGCCGAAGCGATGGCAGAAGGCCGCAGCAAAGCGCAGGCCAACAGTCTGAAAGGGGTGAAAAAAACCGCTTTTGCTCGCAAGCTGCGCGCGCCGCAGCATGATGCGCCTGTCGACCATATTCCGGCCGAGGATTTACGCAAAGGCGATGTGGTGCTGGTGGAAGCAGGCGATATTATTCCCTGCGACGGGGAAGTCATTGAAGGCGGCGCCTCGGTGGACGAAAGCGCCATCACCGGTGAATCCGCTCCGGTGATCCGTGAATCCGGCGGCGACTTTGCATCAGTCACCGGCGGGACGCGCATTCTTTCTGACTGGCTGGTGATCCGCTGTAGTGTCAACCCCGGTGAAACCTTCCTTGATCGAATGATCGCTATGGTCGAAGGCGCCCAGCGCCGCAAAACGCCGAATGAAATTGCGCTGACGATCCTGCTGATCGCCCTCACGCTGGTGTTCCTGCTGGCTACCGCCACCATCTGGCCGTTCTCCGCCTGGAGCGGCAATGCGGTCAGCGTGACGGTGCTGGTCGCACTGCTGGTGTGCCTGATTCCGACCACCATCGGCGGCCTGCTGTCGGCCATCGGCGTGGCCGGGATGAGCCGCATGCTGGGCGCCAACGTCATCGCCACCAGCGGACGCGCGGTAGAAGCCGCGGGCGACGTTGATGTCTTACTGCTGGATAAAACCGGTACGATTACCCTCGGTAACCGCCAGGCCTCCGCGTTTTTACCCGCTGAAGGCGTAGAAGAAAAAACCCTTGCCGATGCCGCCCAGCTCTCATCTCTGGCCGATGAAACGCCGGAAGGCCGCAGCATCGTGGTACTGGCAAAACAGCGCTTCAACCTGCGCGAGCGGGATCTGCAGTCGCTGCACGCGACCTTCGTCCCCTTCACCGCCCAGACGCGTATGAGCGGGATTAATATCGATCGGCGGATGATCCGCAAAGGCTCCGTCGACGCCATTCGTCGCCATGTCGAGGCCAACGGCGGCCACTTCCCGGCGGATGTCGACCAACAGGTGGAAGATGTTGCCCGTCAGGGGGCGACACCGCTGGTGGTCGCGGAAGGCGAACGCGTGCTGGGGGTTATTTCGCTGAAAGATATCGTTAAAGGCGGGATTAAGGAGCGCTTCGCTCAACTGCGGAAGATGGGCATTAAAACGGTAATGATTACCGGCGATAACCGCCTCACCGCAGCGGCGATTGCCGCTGAAGCGGGCGTCGATGATTTCCTTGCCGAAGCGACGCCGGAAGCCAAACTGGCGCTGATCCGTCAGTACCAGTCCGAAGGCCGTCTGGTGGCGATGACCGGCGACGGTACCAATGATGCCCCGGCGCTGGCTCAGGCCGATGTCGCGGTGGCGATGAACTCCGGTACCCAGGCGGCAAAAGAGGCGGGCAACATGGTGGACCTCGACTCCAACCCGACCAAACTGATCGAAGTGGTGCATATCGGTAAGCAGATGCTGATGACCCGTGGGTCGTTGACTACCTTCAGTATTGCCAACGACGTGGCGAAGTACTTTGCCATTATTCCGGCCGCCTTTGCCGCCGTCTATCCACAGCTGGCCATGCTCAACGTCATGCACCTGCATTCGCCTTCCTCGGCGATTCTGAGCGCGGTTATCTTTAACGCGCTGATTATCGTCTTCCTGATCCCGCTGGCGCTGAAGGGCGTGAGCTATCGCCCGCTGTCGGCTTCGGCGATGCTGCGCCGTAATCTGTGGGTCTATGGCCTGGGTGGGCTGCTGGTGCCATTTATCGGTATTAAAGCTATCGATCTGTTACTGACCCTGACCGGGCTGCTGTGAGGAAAATACCATGTCATTCATTCGACCGGCACTTGTGCTATTTATTCTGTTAACGCTCCTCACCGGTGGCGTCTATCCGCTGCTGACGACGGCTCTTGGGCAGTGGTGGTTCCCGCAGCAGGCAAACGGCTCACTGATCCGGATCGGCGGCGAAGTCCGCGGTTCCAGCCTGATTGGCCAGAATTTTACCGCGGCGGGTTATTTCCAGGGGCGCCCTTCGGCGACCGCTGAAACACCGTACAATCCGCTCGCCTCCGGCGGCAGTAATCTGGCCGCCAGCAACCCGGCGCTGGATAAGGCCGTCAGCGAACGCGTGCAGGCGCTACGTCTCGCCAACCCGGAAGCTGACCCGCGCGTGCCGGTAGAACTGGTGACAACGTCGGCAAGCGGGCTGGATAATAACCTCACGCCGACGGCAGCGCTCTGGCAGGTACCGCGCGTCGCGAAGGCCCGTAATCTGCGTATTGAGCAAGTCACTCGCCTGGTGAATGAGGCGACGCAAACGCCGCTGGCCAGTTTTCTCGGCCAGCCTGTGGTAAATATAGTGCAACTGAATATGGCGCTGGATGCCCTGAAGGATAAGTAAAATGAGTGACGAGCCGCTGCGCCCGGACCCGGACCGCCTGCTGCAACATACCAGCGAGCCGCATCGCGGCAAGCTAAAAGTGTTCTTTGGCGCCTGCGCAGGCGTCGGTAAAACCTGGGCTATGTTGGCGGAAGCGCAGCGGCTGCGCGCCCAGGGGCTGGATATTCTGATCGGCGTGGCGGAAACCCACGGGCGGAAAGAGACCGCGGCGATGCTGGAAGGGCTCAGCACCCTCCCCCAGCGCCGCTTCTCTCATCGTGGGCGTTACGTCCACGAATTCGATCTCGACGCCGCGCTGGCGCGCCGGCCGGCGCTGATCCTGGTTGATGAACTGGCGCACAGCAATGCGCCAGGCTCGCGCCACCCCAAACGCTGGCAGGATGTCGACGAGCTTCTCGATGCCGGTATCGATGTTTTTACCACCGTGAACGTCCAGCACCTCGAAAGCCTGAACGATGTCGTCAGCGGCATTACCGGCGTTCAGGTGCGCGAAACCGTCCCCGATCCCTTTTTTGACGCCGCCGACGATGTTGTGCTGGTCGACCTGCCTCCTGACGATCTTCGTCAGCGCCTGAATGAAGGCAAGGTCTATATCGGCGGCCAGGCGGAGCGGGCTATTGAAAACTTTTTCCGCAAAGGAAACCTGATTGCCCTGCGTGAGCTGGCTTTGCGCCGGACCGCCGATCGGGTCGATGAACAGATGCGCGCCTGGCGCGACCGCCAGGGGCAGGAGAAGGTCTGGCATACCCGCGACACCCTTCTGCTGTGCATCGGCCATAATACCGGCAGTGAAAAACTGGTGCGCGCCGCCGCGCGACTGGCCGCACGATTTGGCAGTATCTGGCATGCGGTTTACGTCGAAACGCCTTCCCTGCACCGTCTGCCGGAAGCGAAACGGCGGGCCATTCTGGCTGCCCTGCGCCTCGCGCAGGAGTTAGGGGCGGAAACAGCCACGCTCTCCGACCCGTCCGAAGAGAAAGCCGTACTGCACTACGCCCGCGAGCACAATCTGGGCAAAATCGTGATTGGCCGTCAGGGAAAACGCCGCTGGTGGAACCGCAGCGGATTCGCCGATCGCCTGGCGCGTGACGCGCCCGACCTCGATCTGGTGGTCATCGCCCTTGATGAGAAAAGCGCCCCGCTGCCCTCGCGGGCCAGCGACAGTCGTACCACCATGGAGAAGTGGCGCTTGCAAATCCAGGGCTGCCTGGTGGCGCTGGCGCTCTGCGCGGTCATTACGCTGGTGGCGATGCAGTGGCTGGTGGCCTTTGAAGCGGCCAACCTGGTCATGCTCTACCTGCTTGGCGTGGTGATTATCGCGCTGCTATACGGCCGCTGGCCGTCGGTGCTGGCGACGGTTATCAACGTGGTCAGCTTCGACCTGTTCTTTGTTTCGCCGCGCGGCACGCTGGCGGTTTCCGACGTACAATACCTGCTGACCTTTGGCGTCATGCTGACCGTCGGTCTGCTGATTGGGAATCTCACTGCCGGCGTCCGCTATCAGGCCCGCGTGGCGCGTTATCGTGAGCAGCGCACCCGCCATCTGTATGAGATGTCAAAAGCGCTGGCGGTCGGGCGCAGCGAGGATGACATTGCCTCGACCAGCGAGCGCTTTATCGCCTCCACGTTCCAGGCCCGCGGGCAGCTGCTGCTCCCGGACAGTAGCGGCAAACTGCACCCGCTCACCCACCAGCCGGGGCTGACCTCGTGGGACGATGCCATCGCCCGCTGGAGCTTCGATAAGGGCCAGCCCGCCGGTGCTGGTACCGATACGCTGCCCGGCGTTCCCTATCAAATCTTGCCGCTGAAAAGCGCCGCCCGGACCTGGGGACTGCTGGTAGTGGAACCCGAAAACCTGCGTCAGCTGATGATTCCTGAGCAGCAGCGCCTGCTGGAAACCTTTACGCTACTGGTCGCCAGCGCGCTGGAGCGGCTGACGCTCACCGCCAGCGAAGAGCAGGCCCGACTCAACAGTGAGCGGGAGAGCCTGCGCAACTCGCTGCTGGCGGCACTCTCCCATGATTTGCGCACGCCGTTGACCGTTCTCTTCGGGCAGGCGGAAATTCTGACGCTCGACCTCGCCAGCGAAGGCTCGAAACATGCTCCGCAGGCCAATGAAATTCGTCAACACGTGCTGAATACGACCCGGCTGGTCAATAATCTGCTGGATATGGCACGCATTCAGTCCGGCGGATTTAACTTACATAAAGAGTGGCTGACGCTCGAAGAGGTGATCGGCAGCGCCCTGCGCATGCTGGAACCGGGGCTCGGCGGGCAGCATATTCAGCTGGCGCTGCCCGATCCGCTGCTACTGGTTCACGTCGACGGCCCGCTGTTTGAACGGGTGCTGATTAACCTGCTGGAGAATGCGTTGAAATATGCCGGCTCGAAGGCGCAGATCGGCATTACGGCGCAGGCTGATGAGCAGCAGCTGCGCTTAGAGGTGTGGGATAATGGTCCCGGGATCCCAACGGGTCAGGAACAGGCTATCTTTGATAAGTTCTCCCGCGGACATAAAGAGTCGGCGATCCCTGGCGTCGGGTTGGGTCTGGCCATCTGTCGTGCGATTGTTGAAGTGCACGGCGGTACGATTAGCGCTCATACGCGACCAGAGGGCGGTGCCTGCTTCCGTGTTACACTCCCCAGGGAAACGGCCCCGGAACTGGATGAATGGACCGGAGCGGCATAACGCTGCCCCGGCCGAATGCCCGCGAGGCGCTGCTGCGCGCCTGCCCGGACTAGCGCCGGCGAGAGTATCCTGAGCAAGGCGTTAGCCGCGTTCCGGGCGCTTCTGAAGGAGAGGGTTCTATCTGTCTGAACGGGAATAACGGGTGATAAACGTACTGATTATTGAAGATGAACATGCTATCCGTCGCTTTCTGCGCACCGCGCTGGAAGCCGACGGTATGCGCGTATTTGAAGCCGATACCCTGCAACGGGGCCTTATTGAAGCTGCAACCCGCAAACCTGATGTAGTCATCCTCGATCTCGGGCTACCCGATGGCGACGGCAATGAGTTTATTCGCGACGTGCGCCAGTGGAGTCAGATGCCAATTATCGTGCTGTCGGCCCGTACTGAGGAGCACGATAAAATTGCCGCGCTGGACGCCGGCGCCGATGACTATCTTAGTAAGCCCTTTGGCATTGGCGAGCTGCAGGCGCGCTTGAGAGTTGCGATGCGCCGGCATGCCGGCGCGCAAGCCGACGAGCCGCTGGTGCGCTTCGCCGATATTGAAGTCGATATTCCCGCCCGCCGCATCGTACGCGGTGACGAAGAGCTCCACCTGACGCCGATTGAATTTCGTCTGCTGGTGGTGCTGTTAAATAATCCCGGTAAGGTCCTCACCCAGCGCCAGTTGCTCAATCAGGTGTGGGGGCCAAATGCGGTGGAACACAGCCATTATTTACGCATTTACATGGGGCATCTGCGGCAAAAGCTGGAGGTCGATCCGGCGCGCCCGCAGCATTTACTGACCGAAACGGGGATCGGCTATCGGTTTATGCCGTAGCGCGACTCCTGTCGCCATCCTGCGGGCTCCACCGATAAAGCAGGAAAACCTCTGCGAACGGCGGAATGGCGCCATAAAAAAGGGTCCCATGATGACCATGGAACCCTTCTACGTCACTCCGCGGATCAACCGCCCTTTAAAAGGGCGACAATCCCCTGAGAATGCCTGTTCGTTTCACCTGACTCAGGCGTTTTTCAGCACTTCGCTGACGATTTCCACCGCTTCTTTCTCGATCTGCTTACGATGTGCTTCACCGAGGAAGCTCTCGCAGTAGATCTTGTAAGCGTCTTCCGTACCTGACGGACGTGCGGCGAACCAGCCGTTGTCGGTCATCACTTTCAGACCGCCAATCGATGCGCCGTTGCCCGGCGCGGCGGTCAGACGTGCGGTGATCGGGTCGCCGGCCAGCTGGCTGGCGCTGACCATTTCCGGCGACAGCTTCGACAGCGCCGCTTTCTGTGCGGAAGTGGCCGAAGCCTGCAGACGGTTATAGCTTGGCGCGCCGAAGCGGGCAGCCAGTTCGTCGTAGTGCTCCTGGGGGTTTTTACCGGTGACGGCGGTGATTTCTGCCGCCAGCAGGCACATGATGATCCCGTCTTTGTCGGTCGACCACGG
>NZ_JMPP01000060.1 GCF_000735435.1 Klebsiella planticola ATCC 33531
GTCGACGATATCCGCCAGTCCTTCGATAAACGGCTGCACCAGATCCTGCTCTTTGACATGACCGGATGCCAGTGCCGCATCGAGGGAGAGGCGCCTGACGCCCTGCAGACCCGAGGCCAGCAGTTCGTTGGCGCGATTTTCGACCACTTTGGTGACGTTGGTATCCGCCGGACCGCCGTTCGGCGGGTTGTACTTGATACCGCCATCTTCCGGCGGGTTATGCGACGGCGTAATCACGATGCCGTCCGCCAGCGGACCGCCTTTTTTGTTGTGCACCAGGATGGCATTGGAAATGGCCGGCGTCGGGGTGAAACCGTTGTTTTCCTGCACGATAACATCAACGCCGTTGGCTGCCAGCACTTCCAGAACCGAAATAAAGGCCGGCTCGGAGAGCGCGTGGGTATCTTTACCTACGTAGCAGGGACCGGTAATCCCGTTCTTCGCGCGGTCTTCCGCAATCGCCTGAGCGATCGCCAGAATATGCTGCTCATTGAAGTTATGGCGCCCTGCGCTGCCACGATGGCCAGAGGTGCCAAACTTCACCGCATGCTCCGCGTTGCCCGCTTCCGGCTTCAGTACGTAGTACTGCGCGGTCAGCTGAGCGACGTTAATCAAATCACTCTGTTGTGCAGGCTGACCCGCACGCTTATCGATTGCCATTGCCTGATCCTTCTGATGCAAGGTGAATAAAACTAGATCGTGCCGCAGACCTTCTCAATTAATTCCGCTGGGAACTGCATCGACTGCATGATGTGTTCGATCATGCTGCACTTACGACCGGTATTCGTATTGGTGATAACCCACCACGGTGTACCAGGAACCTGTTTGGGTTTGGTCTGGTTACCACTTTTTAGCAGGATCCGCGAATCTTCGGCAAAGTAAACGCGGGTGCGCCCGTGCAGAGACTCGGTGGCCTCAGCAAACGCTTTGTTATCTAAGGAGTACAGCGTGGTCAGGACCAGCATGAAGCGGTTCACCGCGCGTTTTTGTTCGGCGTATTCATCAGATAACAGCAGCTCGCGCATCGCGCGGACTTTATCTTTCGCCGGATTCACGGGCTTCGCTTCGACGGCAGGCGTCGCTGCCGGCGCCGGAGCGGTTTTTACAGCCGGTGCGGCAGTCTGGGAAACGGCGGAAAATTTCAGCATGCGCCGTAAAATGTCGGATGCACTCTCGCCAATATGCTGGGTGTGGCTGGCAATATAGCGATAGAGATCATCATCAACTTCAATTGTTTTCATCTTAATCCAGTGCGATATCTTATTCTGAATACAAGTTGTCAGGATTATAAGGACAAATCCTGACCGCGGATAGCGTCAAACCAGGATGGCGGTAAAACTCAGATAGCTCTGGGTCTTGCAGCCGGATGGCAGAATGTCCAACATAATACCCTAACCCGACGAAGCGAAAAAAAGAACTTTGCCATGAAATTAAATAGCCGCACGCAATCTGCACAAAATCCGCACAATAATTCCCCGGTTGTCCTGGTCCACGGTCTGTTTGGCAGTCTCGACAACCTGGGCATCCTCGCCCGCGACCTGGTGAACGACTACGATATTTTGCAGGTTGATATGCGTAACCACGGTCTTTCTCCCCGTTCGCCGGAGATGACCTACGCGGCGATGGCGCAGGATCTGCTCGATACTCTTGACGATCGGCAGATAGAGAAAGCCACCTTTATTGGTCATTCGATGGGCGGAAAAGCGGTCATGGCGCTCACCGCGCTGGCGCCGGAGCGCATCGCAGGCCTGGTCGCCATTGATATTGCTCCGGTGGACTATCACGTGCGCCGTCATGATGAAATTTTCAACGCCATCAATGCCGTCACCGACGCCGGCGCCGCGTCCCGTCAGCAGGCGGCCACGGTGATGCGCGAACATCTACAGGAAGAAGGCGTGATTCAGTTTCTGCTGAAATCCTTCGTTGATGGCCAGTGGCGCTTCAACGTGCCGGTGTTATGGGATCAATATCCGCACATCGTGGGCTGGCAAACGGTTCCTGCCTGGCCTCATCCAACCCTGTTCATCCCGGGAGGCAACTCCCCCTACGTCACCGATGACTATCGCGATACCCTGCTCGCCCAGTTCCCACAGGCGCGGGCGCACGTCATCGCCGGCGCCGGCCACTGGGTACATGCGGAGAAACCGGAAGCCGTCCTGCGCGCCATTCGTCGCTATCTGACCGCTTTGCAGGCTTAACTGGCTAAAAACTGCCCGACCGCGCTGCAGAATGCCCGCGGTCGTTGGCGCAGCGGTTCGCCTGATGTATTATGGCGCGCTATCTGTGTCGGCTATAGCCCGGCAACTTGTTTCCCCGAAGTCACTCTGAATCATGGCAAAAGAACAAACGGACCGTACGACATTAGATTTGTTCGCAACCGAGCGTCGCCCGGGTAGACCAAAGACCAATCCGCTTTCGCGCGATGAACAACTGCGCATAAATAAACGCAATCAGCTCAAACGCGATAAAGTTCGCGGCCTGAAGCGTGTGGAGTTAAAACTCAACGCTGAAGCGGTTGATGCGCTCAACGAACTGGCGGAAGCTCGCAATATGAACCGCAGCGATTTGATCGAAGAGATGCTGATGAACCAGCTGGCAACCCTGCACAGCCGGGATAAAGCCTGAAAATCCTCAAAAAAACACTTTCATGTAGCAGAGTGTGCAGTCGGGCGTGATTGCTGTTTCCGCGCCCTCTCCTGTTCTGCTATGATTGCCGTTATCTGCGGGCATTACGCCACTACCACATCATTAAGTTTCAAGAGGTTATTTTACTCATGGCAATCATCGGCATCTTTTTTGGCAGCGACACGGGCAACACCGAGAATATTGCAAAAATGATTCAGAAGCAGCTTGGTAAAGATGTTGCTGATGTTCACGACATTGCCAAGAGCAGCAAAGAAGATCTGGAAGCCTACGACATCCTGCTGCTCGGCATTCCGACCTGGTACTACGGTGAAGCTCAGTGCGACTGGGATGACTTTTTCCCGACGCTGGAAGAGGTCGACTTTAACGGTAAACTGGTTGCGCTGTTTGGCTGCGGCGATCAGGAAGACTACGCGGAATACTTCTGTGACGCGCTGGGCACCATCCGCGACATCATTGAACCGCGCGGCGCCACCATCGTTGGCCACTGGCCGACTGCGGGCTATCATTTTGAAGCTTCTAAAGGCCTGGCGGATGACGATCACTTCGTCGGTCTGGCTATCGATGAAGACCGCCAGCCGGAGCTGACCAACGAACGCGTGACTAAGTGGGTTAAGCAGGTCTCTGAAGAGCTGCATCTCGAAGAAATCAAAAACGCCTGATGATTGTGCGGCGTTACCGTTAAATTTCGCCGCATTAATAGATAGAAGCAATCAAACTAATAGCTACAAGTTTTTAACTTTTAATCACATATCTGTACAATGTCCTCTGATTTAACGAGGTCAGGTGACGCAGTTTGTAGCTGGGACCTCGTTTTTGACAGCATACAAGGCCCGATACTTGCAGTTTTCATTTAACGATGGCAGTTCTATAATGAGACGCATTGCATCGGGTGATTCTCTGTATTACTTCCGCTGATGGAAGTAGATCGTTTAGCAACAGGACAGATTCCGCATGACTGACAACAATACCGCATTAAAGAAGGCTGGCCTGAAAGTCACACTTCCACGATTAAAGATCCTGGAAGTCCTGCAGGAACCGGATAACCATCACGTCAGTGCGGAAGATTTATACAAGCGCCTGATCGACATGGGTGAAGAAATTGGTCTCGCTACTGTTTATCGCGTGCTGAACCAGTTTGATGATGCTGGCATTGTGACTCGTCACAACTTCGAAGGCGGTAAGTCTGTTTTCGAACTGACCCAGCAGCACCATCACGATCACCTTATTTGCCTCGATTGTGGCAAAGTGATCGAATTCAGCGATGAGTCTATCGAAGCGCGTCAGCGTGAAATCGCCCACCGCCATGGCATCCGTCTGACCAACCACAGCCTGTATCTTTACGGCCACTGTGCGGAAGGCGACTGCCGCGAAGATGAACATGCACACGACGCGCTGGAAAAGTAATTTCCCACCGCGCGGACCACAAAAAGCCAACCTGACGGTTGGCTTTTTTTATGTGCAAACGCCTACCCTTTTCTGCGCGCGGTATGCTCGTCGAGAGCACGGGTAAACTGTTCCTCATCCCACCGGTTTGCCAGCGCTTCCCGCACCAGAGTCTGTTGGGTTTTCGGGACCATTCCACCTAATGGCGGGTCGGTATCAAGATTGGTGGGGAATGAGTAGCCCCGGGCAGCCACGGCAATCAGTGCCTGAAAATCGCCCGCGCGATATTGCCCGTCCTGAAGCTGGGGATAGATTTTTTTCAACACCAGCTCATGGTTCACATCTTCCATCGGGACGCCGAACGCCGAGGAGATCTGCAAAAGATTAGCGGTGCGAACATGATCAGTCGTCGTGTTGTTCCCGGCGGCATGAAACAACGCCGGGTTAAAAAACAGCCCGTCGCCTTTTTGCAGCGGCAACTGAACATAGTGCTGGTTAAAGTAGTCGACGAACTCCGGCTGGCGGTAGGCCATGTAGCCGAGCTCATACTGATGCGAAAACGGCAGCAGGCGCGTAGGCCCTGACGCCAGCGGCATATCGCTGTGCGCAACCGCCCCTTGTAACGTCAAATACTGCGACAGAATCTGCGCAGGGATGGGAAACTCGGCAACAAACTCGCCCTGCTGAAAGCCGAGATGATAATCGCGATGGGGCTGCTGCGCTTCGCCGCCAGGGCGTACCTGGTTAACCTGAGCGGTCATTCGCCACGCAGGTCCCAACCACGCCTGACAAATTAACCCAAGCATTTCATTAGCATAGTAGTCGCAGAAGGTCTGCGGGCTACGCTCCGCCAGCTTTTGTAACGCATTCCAGATCCGGCCATTGTTCCCCGCGCGAGAAAAGTGGTCAGCCTGAACCCGGGTGCGAGACTCATCGGCCATGATGGTTTCAAACACCGCCGAAGCGCGGTCGATGACATCCATATCCTGATAAAGCCCGCGTACCACCAGCACGCCGGGACCGTAAGAGAGCCCCTGATGTAGCTCGCTTAATACCGCATGTTTATTGGTCGCCGCGGCCTGCGCTAACACGTCATGGTCGTAAATCAGAACTTCCTCAGCGACTTCGCTGACCAGCGGATAGTCTTGTTTGTTCACCTGCTGCTGACAGAAGATGTTGAAATCCTCAACTGAGGCCCGATCGGGTCGGACAAAATATTGCGATGTCATGAGTAGCTCCACGGGGTAAGGGTGCCAGACGGCGGTTATTTTTTTGTTCAACGTCTCGAAAACGAACGTTGTTAAGAAATAACTTAGCAGCTAGACTCCACATCAAGAACCTCAAAAAAACCTCATAAAAACCTCATGTGATCGATGGCAAAATTTACCCAAAAGCAGATAGCCGCTCAGTCAGGACTGAGTCTCGCCACGATCGACCGGGCGCTACATCATCGGGGGCAGGTACACCCGCAAACGCTGCATCGCATTCAGCAGGCTCTGGCCGATCTGGAACTGCTGCAAAAGTCCGGGCTCGCCCAGGGAAGAACGATCTATTTCGATGTCATCATGCATACCCCTGAACGCTTTAGCGAGCTGGTCAGGGAGGCGCTCAGCAGCCAGTTAGCCAGCTTTAACCCCTTTCGCATTCAGCTCCGCTTCCACTGTTACGAGGACATCAGCGAGCGAGAGATGAACGCGCTGCTGAAAAAATGCGCGCTCAGCAGCCACGGCGTGATTTTAAAGGCCATGAACTCCCCCTCGCTGGTTTCCACCATCGACGCTTTGCTCAAACGCCGCGTGCCGGTTGTCACCATCGTCACCGACATTCCGTCCAGCGCCCGTCTGCGCTACATCGGCATGGATAATGTTGATGCGGGCAAAGCCGCGGCATTTTTGATGTCAAAGTGGCTGGGCGCCGACAGCACTCAAATCGCCGCCGTCACCGGCAGCAATGATTTCATCGGAGAGCGGGAGCGTATTGCCGGATTTATCTCGGGAATTGAACAGTTTGCCCCGCGCAACAGCATCAATGTCGTCGCCGGCGGACTGGGCATTGACCATCAGATGTACGCCTGTCTGTGCCAGTACCTTGATGCTCATCCGCATACCGAAGCGGTCTATACCGTCGGCGGCGGTAACGCGGGGATTATCCGCGCCTTCGCCGAGAGAAACCGACGCATAAAGACCTTTATCGGCCATGATTTTGACCGGGAAAACCGGGCACTGATGCAGGCGGGGAAAATCGATGCGCTGATAGAACACAATCTGCAGCTGGATGCGCAGACCGCATTCCGCTCTTTGCTGGCCTTCCACGGTTTTATCCCTGAGGGCGACTCGCTCAAACCCTATTCACGGATCAACATCATCACCCGGTTCAATATGTATACCTGAAAGGAAGATGCGCAGTCGGTGAAGAGTGCGCATCCACATCGCCTCAGCGGTATGCTGGCGTGACCCACAGCGACCCCTGCTCATGGCTGTCGACAACCGCCTCGACAAACGCCACGCCTTTAAGACCATCATACACCTGCGGTACCGCGGCACCCGTCAGGCTGAGCGCCTGCTGCGCCTCACGGCTATGCAAGGCTGCGGCGAAGCCGCTGTAGAGGTTGCTGAACGCCTCGATATAGCCTTCAGGATGGCCCGGCGGCGTGCGGGTACGCGCTTGCGTGAGCGCATCCAGATCCGCGCGCCCGCGCTTAATGATTTGCGTCACCCCTTCTAACGGAGTGAAAACCAGTTCGTTGGGCTGCTCCTGGGACCAGATCAAACTGCCTTTTTCGCCAAATACCCGCAGACGCAGCGCGTTGGCGCAGCCGATCGCCACCTGCGAAGACCACAGCATTCCACGCGCGCCGCCTTCATAGCGGATCAGCACATGGGCATTATCATCCAGAGCACGGCCTTCAACGAAAGTGGCTAAGTCAGCCAGCACGCTCTGCGCCTTCAACCCTGTGACATAGCCCGCCAGATGATAGGCGTGGGTACCGATATCGCCAATCGATCCGCCGCGGCCGTTTTTCAGCGGATCGACCCGCCAGGCCGCCTGCTGATTATTCTTCATTTCCACGCCGGTGGCCATCCACTCCAGCGGATATTCCACCTGTACAGTACGTACCTTGCCCAGCAGACCTGCCGCGATCCGCGCACGCGCCTCCACAACCATCGGGTAACCCGAATAGGTATAGGTCACGCCGAGGAAGCGCCCGGTTCGCGCCACGATCTCCTGCAGCGCCTCCGCTTCCGCCAGGGTGGTGGTGAGCGGCTTTTCGCAAATGACATCTATCCCCGCTTCAAGGCAGGCGCGGGCTATCGGGAAATGGGTAAAATTCGGCGTACAGATAGCGATGATATCGACACCGTCCTCGCGGGCCGCTTCGGCGGCAACCATGCTCTGATAGTCGGTATAGGCACGATCCTCGGCGATCAAATTGTCGAGAGCAAACGCCCGTCCCCTTTCCGCATCGACGTCAAATGCGCCAGCCACCAGCTCGTAGCGATCGTCAAGCCGGGCGGCAAAGCGATGAATTCCGCCGATATAAGCCCCCTCTCCGCCGCCCACCATTCCTAAGCGAATACGCCGTCCCTGCAAAGTTTGTCTGCTCATTTTGCCCTCTTATAGTCCGAGAATGCTTCGGTTTACCGAACGATCGGCATAGGATTTACAGAAATCATCAAAGGATTGATCGGTCACCTTGATGATGTGTTCCGCGATAAACTGCGCCCCTTCCCGGGCGCCATCTTCCGGATTCTTAAAACAGCACTCCCATTCCAGAACCGCCCAGCCGTCAAAGTCATAACCGGTCAGTTTTGAAAAGATCGCCCCGAAGTCGATCTGCCCGTCTCCCGGTGAACGAAAGCGTCCCGCCCGGCGACTCCACGGCTGATAGCCGCCGTAGGCGCCGGTTTTGCCGTCCGGGCGAAACTCGGCATCCTTAACGTGAAATGCTTTAATGCGCTCGTGGTAATGGTCGATGTAGGTCAGGTAATCCATTCCCTGCAAGATCAGATGGCTCGGGTCGTACATGATGTTGCAGCGCGGGTGGTTGCCGGTTTTTTCCAGAAAGCGCTCAAAGGTCAGCCCATCATGAAGGTCTTCGGTGGGATGAATTTCGTAGCACAGATCGATGCCTTGTTGGTCAAAGGCATTGAGGATCGGCGTCCAGCGGCGGGCCAGCTCGGTAAACCCCTCTTCAATCAACCCTTCCGGCCACTGCGGATAGGGGTAGAGATAGGGCCACAGCAGGGTACCGGAAAAGGTGACATGCTTCGTCAGGCCCAGCCGCCGTGAAGCTTTTGCCGCCAGCAGCAGCTGCTCGCTTGCCCACTGCTGGCGCTCCCGGGGATTATTGCGCAGCGCCGCCGGGGCAAAGCTATCGGCAGGCAGATCGAAGGCCGGATGCAGCGCCACCAGCTGTCCCTGCAGGTGGCTGGCGAGGTCGGTCAACGCCAGCCCGTGTTCATCGAGGATGCCCAGCACTTCATCGGCATAGGTCTGGCTCTCCGCCGCGCGCTCAAGGTTAATCAGGCGCGCATCCCAGCTGGGAATCTCCACCCCTTTAAACCCTTTTTCCGCCGCCCAACCGGCGATCGCGTTCAGAGAATGAAAAGGCGCTTCATCGCGAGCAAACTGCGCAAGAAAAACGCCTGGACCTTTCATCGTAAGCATAAAAACTCCGTCATAAAATGTGCACTTGTGAATATCACCAGTGCACTCATTGACCGTCGGACAATCCATTATTAATGGTTCATGAATTTTTGATAATTTTCTGGGGTAATTAACTGGAAGGGGATAAATTCAATATCTTTTACCTTTTCCCCTTTCGATATTTTCTCAGCCATATCGACGGCCCCGAAGGCCTGGGCTTTGGCATCCTGAAATACGGTCACGGTCATCATGCCGGTTTTCATGGCCTGCAGGCCATTATTTCCGCCATCGGTCCCACCCACCAGAATATCTTTACCCACCTTCATGCCATTACTTTTAATGGCCATCGCCGCGCCGATGGCCATTTCATCAGCGTTAGCAGAAAGAATATCGATTTTCTCGCCGGTAAGTATCCAGTTATTCATCAGATTCATACCATCTTCGCGCATCCATTTCGCGGTATCCTCGAGCACCACATGCATATTCGGGTGTTTAGCAATCACCTCTTTCGCCCCCTGGGTTCTGAAACGGGTAGCGTCATTGTTTAACAGCCCTTTCATAATCGCGACGTTGACGCTTTTGCGATCCTTCACCATGTCAGCGAGATACTGCATCTGCATGCGTCCGGCTTCGATCTCGTCGCTGCCGATATAGCTTACGCCATCGCCCATTTTCGAATCAGAGGGCATACGGTTGAGATAGATGAGCGGGATTTTCGCGGCGCGAGCCGCATCGGTAATATTCTTTGTCCCCTGAGTATCGACCGGATTAACGATAATGACGTCGACTTTCGCATTAATAAAACTTTGCACCTGGCCAAGCGATTTATCGACCGCCCCCTGAGCATCTTCAAATTGCACCTTCATATCGGGATAGGTTTTTGCCCGTTCGGCAATATAACCGCGCAGCCGTGAAAGGAAAACATCATCCATTTGCGCCATCGTTACGCCAACCTGAAGAGCCATGGCGGCAGGACTGGCTAATAACGAGGCAAGGCACAGTAAGGTTATTTTTTTCATGTTCATCTTCCAGATAAATGATTAGCTTTAAATGTGTGCCGAAAATATAAATAAAATTTCCGGCAGGTTACGTTGAATGGCTATATTCAGCAAAGCGTTCACCGTCCCACCATGGGGAAATAGCCAGCGGCATCAACTCATCCAGATATATTTTGTAGAAAACTGTTAATTCAATTGTACGACCTGCCGGGTATCCGCCGATAAT
The DNA here is from genome assembly GCF_000735435.1 of Klebsiella planticola ATCC 33531. GTDB lineage: Bacteria > Pseudomonadota > Gammaproteobacteria > Enterobacterales > Enterobacteriaceae > Klebsiella > Klebsiella planticola. The sequence continues at coordinate 9,901 of NZ_JMPP01000060.1, forward strand.
TGTGCAGCGTCTGCCAGCGCTAATGCCGCACAGCCATCGTGAATATTCACCGGTACATCTCCCCCTTGTTTTACCGCACGGATAAATGCCGCCATCTCCAGACGATAGGCGTCGGTATAGCGTTGCATAAAGAAATTAAGCAGCGGGCCACGAACTTCCGTCTCTTGTGCGCCGTAGCGGCGTACGCTGGTCTCACGCTGATTGTCGTTAAGCAACATGCCGCCGGCGCCAAAGGCTTCAATCCTCTGGTCGTAGCCATATACCGCCTGTCGGCTGCAGTTAATCTGACACTGCTTGCCGGAAGCGGTACGCAGCTGCACCATCACGGTATCGTAGTCGCCCAACGCCTCCAGTTCGGGCGCAAACAGCCGGCTACCGCTGGCAAAGACTTCCACCGGCTCCTCGCCAAGGATCCAGCGCGCAAGATCGAAATCATGGATCGCCATATCGCGAAATATGCCCCCGGAATGTTTGAGGTAGTTCATCGGGGCCAGGCCAGGATCGCGGCTGGTAATCAGCAGCTGATGTAGCTCGCCAATCTCTCCCGCCCGCAGACGCTGGTGAATTTCGCTAAAACCCGGGTCAAAACGGCGGTTAAACCCCAACATCACCCGGGAGGCGCGTTCTCCAAGCACCCGCTGGGCTTCACGCGCTTTTTGAATATCCAGATCGACCGGCTTTTCACATAACACCGCCTTCCCAGCCTGGGCTGCCGCCAGCATCAGGCTCACGTGGGTATCCGTCGGCGTCCCGATCACCACCGCGTCGATGGTCGGGTCGGCGATAGCCTCCAGCGGATCGCTTATCGCTCTTCCGCCATATGCCGCCGTCAGTTTCTGCGCATTCTCAATAAAGGGATCGGCAACCACCGCCAGCACAGCATCGCAATGACCGGCTACATTAGCCGCATGGACATGGCCGATACGCCCGGCGCCAAGGACTGCAACGTTTATCATGGTATTCTCCACAGGATCTTCAGGCTTCAAGGTAATGGGTTCATCACCGCATTGATCGCCAGCACTTCAGGGTTGACGACCAGCGACGGTTCCAGGCATTCGTTGAAATAATCGATAATATTCTGCGCCGCCGACACCGACATGCGCATCGCCGCTTCGCCGGTCAACCCGGCGCTGTGCGGCGTCAGGATCAGGCGTTCTTTTTGTTCCAGCAGCGCGGAGGCCAGATCCGCCGGTTCGCATTCCAGAACATCCAGCGCCGCCCCGCCGAGATGATTAGCGGCCAGCGCGCCGGCCAGCGCGTCCTCATCAATAATTCCCCCCCGGGCGGTATTAATAATCAATGCCCCGGGTTTGAGCAGCACCAGTTCCGCCCGGCCGATCAGCGGCCGATCGCCCACCCGCGGCAGATGAATAGTGACGGCATCCGCCTGCTGCAGTCCGGCGTCGATATCCCGAACCCGGGCAACGCCGAGATCGGCAAACGCGCTGTCGGCCACATAAGGATCCCAGGCCACCACCTTCATGCGAAAAGCCTGCGCCAGTCGGGCAACCTCCCTGCCAATACGGCCGAATCCGAGGATAAACAGCGTTCTCTCCGCCAGTTCGACGGCAGAAAAGGTGTTCCGACTGTTCCAGTCTCCTGCACGAATCGCCTGATCGAAGTAACAGACCCGCTTCGCCAACGCGAGCAGCAGCGCGAGGGTATGCTCCGCCACCGAACGCGAATTCACATCGCCCACCACCGCCAGCGGAATGTGCCGGGCGCTCAGCGCTGCGATATCGACCGAGTCATAACCTACGCCGTGACGTGAGACGATCTTCAACTGCCGGGCGCTCGCAATCTCTACGGCGGTCAGCGGCTGGGTACGGATCAATAAGGCATCGGCCTGCGGCAAAAACGGCGCATAGCTGTCGACGCTCACCGGCGAAATCAGTTCGACGGTAAATCCCGGCGCACTACGCAACAGCTCAATTCCTGCGGGATGAATTTTCCCGGCCACCAGAACATGCGGCATCAGTAACCTCCCTTCGGCGAAACGCTCCCGGCCGGCGAGGTGTTCCCCTGCAGCTGGTGAAAGCGTTGAACGCTGGCGGCGGCCGCGGAACGCAGCAGCTGGACATCATTAGAGACGGTGACCAGATCGAATCCCCAGCTGACGGCCTTCGCCGCGTACTCTGGCGTGCCGTTATGCAAACCGGTGCGCTTCCCGGCGCGGTGGGCCGCCGCGAGAATTTGCTGGATTGCCGCGACGATCTCCGGTTCTTCACGATCGAAGCCGGTGCGGTATCGACGTCCGGTCAGACCGAGGGTTAAATCCGCCGGGCCGATGTAAACGCCATCCAGACCGGGGGTATCGAGAATCGCGTCAAGATTGCGTACGGCTTCTGCGGTCTCAATCATGGCGAAGCAGACGACCTGCTCATCGGCATGCTGGCCGTAATCCTGGCCGGCGGAAAACGTCACGCGCGTTGGGCCAAAGCTGCGGCTACCGGCAGGCGGGTAGCGTACGCAGGAGACCAGCTCGCGCGCCTGCTCCGCGGTGTTAATCATCGGGCAGATGATCCCCCAGGCGCCGGCGTCCAGCGCCTTCATAATCATCCCAGGATCCAGCCACGGCACGCGTACCATCGGCGCCACGCCGCTGGCGCGCATCGCCTGCAGCATCGGCCTGGCATCGTCATACCCGACAAAACCGTGCTGCAGATCGATCGTCAACGCGTCGTAACCCTGCTCCGCCATGATTTCGGCACTGAAAGCGCTGGCGATACTCAGCCACCCGTTCAGCACCGGTATCCCCGCCGCCCAGCAGGCTTTGATGTTATTCGTTTTCATCGCTGCTCCTTACACCACAATTTGTGCCAGCTTGACATTCATATAGTCGAGGAGACCTTCGCTTCCCCCTTCCCGCCCCATGCCACTGGCTTTAATCCCGCCAAACGGCGCTTCAGCCGCCGCCAGCGCATAGCTGTTGATCCCCACCATACCGGATTCGAAACGGGCGACGGTTTCACGCATCCTGGCCGGGTCACGAGTGAAGGCATAGGCGGAAAGCGCAAAGCCGCTATTGTTGACCCGCGCCCACAGATCATCGTCATCGCCAAAAGAGGTGATGGCGGCAATCGGGCCAAAGTTTTCTTCGGCCAGCGCCCGCGCCTCATCCGGCAGGTCGGCAATCACCGTCGGTTCGAAGAAATAGCCGCCATTGCACTCGATACGCCGTCCACCGGTCACCACCCGGCCGCCTTTACGCCTGGCATCCTCAACGATGCTTGCCATCTCCTCCAGACGGCGGGGATGAATCAACGGCCCCATTTGCGTATCCGGCTCCAGACCATAGCCGACCTTCAGTCTGCTGGCGCGCGCGGCAAAGCCGTCGACAAACGCGGCATAGCAGCTCTCATGGACATAGAAACGATCGCAGGTCACACACACCTGGCCGCTGTTGGCAAATTTGGTGGCTACCGAGAGATCCAGCGCCTTATCGATGTCGGCATCCGGCCAGACGATCACCGGTGCGTTCCCCCCCAGCTCCATACTCAGGCGTTTGATTGTGGCGGCGGAGTCGCGGATCATCTGCTGCCCCAGCCGGGTCGACCCGGTGAGCGAGATCTTCTTCACCAGCGGCGAACTGACCAGCGGCTCGTAGGTAGCAGAGGTCGGCCCGATCACCAGATTCGCCACGCCGGCGGGCAGACCCGCCCGGCGTAAGCACTCAAAAATCATCATCGCCGAACCAGGAACTTCGCTGGAGGGACGCAGCACCACCGCACAACCGGCCGCCAGGGCAGGAGCCAGCTTACGCGCCACCAGCACCACCGGAAAATTCCAGGCGGTGAACGCAGCAACGATCCCCACCGGCTCATGGTGTACCTCCAGACGCCCGCCCGGTACGCGGCTTTCAATAATGCGACCGTAGATACGCCGCGCCTCTTCGGCATACCAGACAAACTGATCGACCGACAGCTCCCACTCACGTTTCGCTTGTGCCAACGGTTTACCGCTTTCCCGGGAGATCGTCAGCGCGGCCTCCGGCGCCATCGCCACCATTTCTCGCGCCACGGCCTGCAGGATATCGGCACGTTGCCAGGCAAGGGTTTCTCGCCAAAGCGCCAGTCCCTGCCCGGCACTACGCAGCGCATCCTGAGTATCGCTTTCTGCCGCCGCCGTAATCTGGCCGATAATCTGCCCATTGCCCGGATCGCATACCGCGATCGATTGCGGACCGCTCCCCCGACGCCACTCTCCCGCAATAAACTGCCCATAATCGTCGTACATTGTCGTCATGCCTCCGGCTGCTTTCCTGCCTTAAAATCACCATTAATTGCAAACATAGGTTATAAGCAATAAAAATTGCAATAAGGGGATTTATGACAAAACAAACGAAGGGGATGTGTATTTAATCAATAAAAATCAGTGAGATAAAAAACAAAATCGCAACGTTTATTTCAAAATAAATAAAAATGAAAATTTATTTTTACGATAGCAATCACAAATTTCATCCAAGTTTTTTCCCTGCAGCCGAACGATCGGATAGAAATAATTGCAGATGAGCTTTTACTCACAATTTTTATTGCAGTAACGTGCAGGCATAACGGTGTACTGTCCAGGAAGACCATCAAATGAGTCAGAAAAAACACAACCAGCTGCCGGATAACACGATCCCTCATCGCAACTATGAGCAGATCGTGAATGAAATCACCCGCCGCTATCCCCAGCTGTCGGAGCGCTTTCAACAGGCCGCGCGTTACATTACGCAAAACCCCAATACCGTGGCGCTGGAGTCGATTAACGCCATAGCCGCGAAATGCGGTATGCACCCTTCGGTGCTGGTCCGTTTTGCCCAGGCGTTCGGCTACAGCGGATTTAAACAGATGCAGAGCGTCTTCCAGACCCGGCTGGCGACGGCGGCACCGGGATATAATGAGCGGATTACCGCGCTGGAAAACGACCTGAAAAAAAATCAGCACCAGGGCAATCTGGGTTTTCTGCAAAGCCTGGTGATCCGTGATATCGCCACCCTGCAGGAGCTATTAAGCAATGTCAGCGAGCGGGACCTGGATGTTACCGCCCGGTTGTTAAAAGAGGCAGATACGATTTTTATCGCCGGTCAGTTACGTTCGGAACCGGTAGCGCAGCTCATGCGCTATCTGCTGACCATGCTGAATCGCCGGGTTTGCCTGCTGGACTCCTCCGGGGGGCTGGCCCAACAGATAGCCAGCAATATGCGTGAAGGCGACGTACTGCTTGCCATCTCTTTTCGCCATTACGCCAAAGAGGTGATTGCCATCGCCGATGAAGCGGCTATCCGGCAGATCCCTGTCATCGCCATGACCGATAGCCCGCTTTCGCCGTTGGCCAAAAATGCCCGGGTTCTGTTTACCATCCCCGAAGAAGAGTACAGCTTCTCGCGGTCGCTGGCGGCCCCGGTGTGCCTGGCGCAAAGCATTGCGATGGCATTAGCGTCGGCGCTCTCGCCTGAGGAAGCAGAACCACGACTAGAAACGCTGACTGAGCAAGCCCAGCACGCGAGCATGGGACGTAAACGCCAGCGCGACTGATGGAGAATGAGATATCCCCCTCTCCCGGTCTGCCGGGAAGGGGTAACCACAGCCTTTTTTTGCAACTTTTATTGCTAGCCAGGCACATAAAGCAATAAAAGCTGTCACCCGTAACCAGGATGTCCTTAGACGGCATCCCCTTTTAGAGTGAGTAAAAGCATGGCTACTGTTCGTTGTACGGCGGCTCAGGCAATCGTCCGTTATCTGAGCAATCAGTTTACAGAGGTGGACGGGAAACAGGTTCCTCTCTTTCCGGGGGTCTATGGCATTTTTGGTCATGGTAACGTCACCTGCTTAGGTGAAGCCCTGGAAGCCGCACAGGAAACCCTCCCGACCTGGCGTGGACAGAATGAACAGTCCATGGCTTTTGCCGCCGTCGGTTTTGCTAAAGCGATGGTTCGGCGGCAGATTATGGTAGTCACCGCGTCCATCGGACCGGGCACGACTAACCTGTTGACGGCGGCAGGTGTCGCCCATACCAGCCGCTTACCCCTGCTGATGATCTGTGGTGATAGCTTCGCCCGCCGTCGTCCGGATCCGGTGATGCAGCAGGTGGAACACTTTAACGACCCAACCCAAACGGTTAACGACGCGTTCAAAGCCGTCAGCCGCTACTGGGATCGCATTACCTACCCGGAGCAGCTCCTCTCCTCTCTGCCGCAGGCGGTCGCCACCATGCTCGATCCCGGCGACTGTGGTCCGGCGTTTATCGGTATCTGCCAGGATGTGCAGGAGATGGCATATGACTATCCGGACGCTTTCTTTCAGCCGCGGGTACATCTGACGGCGCGCCCACGGGCCGATCGGGTACAGCTGGCCCTCGCCGCAGAACGACTGCTGCGGGCGCAACGTCCGTTGATTATCGCCGGTGGCGGAGTACGTTATTCGCAGGCAGAAAGCGCGCTGGAAAATTTCGCCACAGAACATGGGATCCCGGTGGTGGAAACCATTGCCGGCAAAGGCACTTTCACTCATCACCATCCGCTGCATATGGGCCCGATCGGTATTCTCGGCTCCACTTCCGCCAATGAGCTGGCGGCCAATGCCGATGTGATCCTCGCTATCGGCACCCGGCTGATGGATTTTGTCACCGGCTCATGGACCGTATTCAGCCATGACGCGCAGTTTATTACCCTCAACGCCGCGCGTTTCGACGCGCATAAGCACCTGTCTCTGCCGCTGGTGTGCGACGCTCGCGAAGGGCTCAATGATTTACACGCGGCGCTGGGCAACTGGCGGGCAGACGCCGCGTGGCTGGAGAGAGGACGTCAGGCTTTCGTGAAGTGGAATGCGCTGATCGCCGAAAAACAGGAGCCGACTCCGGCGGAAGGTGACCCGACCTACGCCCAGGTCGTGGGTATCGTCAATGCGCAGGCGGCGCCGGAAGACTACATCATCAGCGCCGCCGGCGGGCTGCCGGGCGAGCTGGTCAAAGGCTGGCGGGTGAAAAATCCGGGTACCTTCGACTGTGAGTTCGGCTTCTCCTGCATGGGTTACGAGCTTTCCGCGGGCTGGGGGGTCGCAATGGCGGGGCTCGATCGCGATGTCATCGTGATGATCGGCGACGGCACCTACATGATGATGAACTCGGATATCTACTCCAGCGTCCTCTCCGGGCATAAATTCATCCTGATCGTCTGCGATAACGGGGGATATGCGGTGATCAACCGCCTGCAAAACGCCAAGGGCGGCGCATCGTTTAATAACCTGCTGAAAGATTGCCGGGTGCAGGAGCCTTTTCATGTTGATTTTGTCGCTCACGCGCAATCGATGGGTGCCTGCGCCCGCAAGGTTAATACGCTGACAGAGCTGGAAGCGGCCATTCAGTGGGCGAAAGGAAATGACCGTACGACCGTCATCTCTATCGCCACTCATCCCTGTAGCTGGACACCAGGGGATGCCTGGTGGGATGTCGGGGTGCCGGAAGTCAGCGCCCGTGAATCCGTGAACCAGGCTTACACCGAACATCTTACCGGACGCCAGCAGCAACGTTTCGGCTTCTGACCACAACACAACACGTAGATAAAGAGGCATAACCATGAATAATTTCGCCGGCAAAGTCGCCGTTATCACCGGTGGCACCCAGGGTGTGGGTGCTGCTATCGCTCGTCAGCTGGCCGAAAATGGTGCCAGCGGCATCATCATCTGTGGTCGAAACCAGGAAAAAGGACGTCTCGTCGCCGACGAGATTATGAGCCGTACGGCAGCCCAGGTGACGTTTGTGCGTGCCGATCTCTCTTCGGTAGACGATTGTCGCGCGGTGATCGCCAAAGCAGATGAGTTATTCAAGCGGGTGGATGTGTTGGTCAACGCAGGCGGAATGACCGACCGGGGATCGATTCTTGATACCACGCCGGAGCGCTTTGACAGCATTTTCGCCACCAATGTACGCGGCCCGTTCTTTCTGATGCAGGAGACGATCAAAATTATGCGCCGGGAAAACATTACCGGTAGCATCGTCAATATCTGCTCCATGTCATCATTGGCCGGCCAGCCGTTTATTGCCGCCTATTGCTCATCAAAAGGCGCCCTCGCGACGTTAACCCGCAACACCGCCTACGCGCTGTTACGCAACCGGATCCGCGTAAACGGGCTGAATATCGGCTGGATGGCCTCGGAAGGTGAAGACCGCATCATGAAGACCTATCACGGTGCGCAGGATGACTGGCTGGAAAAAGCCGCCGCCTCACAGCCCTTTGGCCGTCTGATTCAGCCGGAAGAGGTTGCGCGCGCGGTCGCCTTCCTCGCCAGCGATGAGTCCGGGTTAATGACCGGATCGGTGATTGAGTTCGATCAGTCCGTCTGGGGCGGTTACGATCAGTCCCCTGCTCCGGTCGCGCCGCTGTAAACAGGATCGCGCGCCATGAAAAACGCCTGATGTTAACCATCAGGCGTTTTTATTGACGATGTCTGGCGCCTGCGATCAGGGCTGCGTGTTGTTGCTGCGAATCTCCTTCCAGATGCGATCGCAACGTGCTTTCACCGCCTGGTCATTGCCGGTACGGGTCGCCTGAATACATTGTTGGTAATCCAGAACGCGCACGCTTTCCTGGTTGGCAAACGCTTGATGCTGTTTCTCTTCTTTCAGCACGTCCAGCACGCTCTGGCAGGCCTCCACTTTGTCCGGGTTCCCTTCCGCCGTATTGATACAGGCGCTATAAGCATCTTTTAACTTCGTATCTTCCTTCGGTGCGGGGGACTGCGTGCAGGCTACCAGGCCCGATGCCATAACCGCGATGAGTAATAGCTTCTTCATATTCGACCTCTCAGGCTTGCGGCAGGTTTACGCCTGCCGCTGCGGCATCAGAAAATAGTGAACGGGGCAATAACCATGAACTTCACGTCACGCTCGTCCTGGAAGATGTTGCCATAGCCACCGCTCCAGCTCGGGATATCGGAGTGGTTGTCGTATTGGGTAAAGTGCAGTTTGAACAATGTCCCTTTCGCGCGGCCGTCCTGGACGGTGTACATGGCATCGAGGCTATAGGCGGACTCTTCCAGACGTTTGTCCGGGTTGTAGTAAGCGTCCGGCGTGGACATTTTGCCCGGTTTAGCATCCCACGCGTACACGTATGACGCGCCGAACGCCCAGCCCGGCATATTCCAGTTCTTCATGTCATACATCGCACCGAAGAACACCGCTTTTTCACCGTTGGCGTTGAAGTCAGAGCGGTTATCCCACCAGATATCAAGACGACCGTTGGAGGAAGCATAGGTCGGAGTCATACGCTGCAGGAAGTAGCCCTGCTGGCCTTCAGCTTTCACCCAGGTGCCTTCCAGACGCAGATCGAGGACATCAGCAACCTTGTAGCCAAAGGTCAGCGCCTGCAGCCAGGCGGTACCGTCGTAGATATCGTTCGTACCGCCGTTACTGACTTTGTCGCGGGTGCCGTAGAACTGGTAGCTGGTATTTAACGGCGTTCCGGCAATATCAAATTTATAGCTGGCTTTGGCAAAATACTGGTCGATATAGCCTTCAGCCTGACCAAACGCCGCTTCCAGCACGAGGTCATTTTTAAAATCGTATTTGGCACCCAGTGAGTGCAGATAATCGACTTTGGTTTTCTTGTCGTTCTGGTAGAACTTATCCATCTCAATGTGCCATGGCGCTTTGTATTCGTTCGTCCACATATAGGAGAAACTCAGCGCGCCGGCATCGCCATAATCAAAATTGGCGCCGGCTTCAGCACCCTGGTAAGTACCCGGCATAAAGCTCCAGTGCGGAGCCAGCAGCGTTTGCCCGGTTGGCTGGATATAACCGCCGCGAGCCCATACCGGGCCATATTTAAATTTCGCCGCAGCTTTATACAGGCTGATCCCGCTCTTATCGCCAGAGTAATCTTCGTCGTAGGCTTTATTTTTTGAGGAGAAGGCAATTTCGTTCGGGTGACCGCTTTCGCTGCTTTCCGCCATTTCAATTGCGGTGAAGGCAGCCACGTCAATACCAAACATATCAGCGGCATAGCCGGACTGGAAATCCAGATTGGCGTTCCAGGTCGAATGGGAAAGGTTGGTTTTGTATTTATCGCCGTCGGTCACATCTTTCCGGTCGCGCTCACGCTGCCAGTAGTAAATGCCGCCGGTTAAGGTGGAATCATCAATAAAACCTGCTGCGCTGGCCTGCGGAACAACGATCCAGCCCGACATCGCGGTGACGGCGGCAATAGCCAGCGCCAGCGTACTACGTTTGCCACTAAACGTACGCATGTGCATATCCTCTTTGACGTTTTAAAAACGCGGAGCCAAAGGCAAGCCGCGAAAAAATAAATAAGACTGCTAAAAAGGTGGAGCGGTAAAAGCCGCGTAACCACTGCTGATAGACTATTTTTCGTGACGCGAATTATCAATCTCTTTCGCCGATCAAAGCTTAAGATTATGACAAAGCGCACATATTCTATTTCTTTTTGTAACAATATCAGGTCTCATACTTTTTACGCGTAAGTAATTACTAAATCGAAAGAAAATAACGAATGAAAGCGCTTACAGCCGTTTTAGGTACCGGCGGGAGGAGTGGCAGGTCTGGCAGATATGACAAACAGCAAACAAGATTAATTCGCATCGCGAAAATAACGAACTTAATTCACTGATTCCAAAATAAAAAAAAACGCCGCTACATGCGGCGTTTTTACACAGAGACGACGGCCAGGCCGCGACGAAAAATTTACTCGCCGACTTTAGCCCAGGTATCACGCAGACCAACGGTGCGGTTAAACACCAGATGCGTTGCGGTTGCATAGCGGCTATCGAGACAGAAATAGCCTTCACGCTCAAACTGATAGGCTTTGCTGGCCTCCGCTGCGGCCAGGCTCGGCTCAGCGAAGCCCTGCTTGATCACCAACGATTCAGGGTTCATCACCGTCAGGAAGTCTTCTTCCGCTCCTGGATTCGGCACGCTGAACAGGCGATCGTACAGACGGATTTCCACCGGCAGCGCGTGCGCCGCGCTGACCCAATGGATAACGCCCTTCACCTTGCGACCATCGGCAGGATCTTTGCTCAGCGTATCGGCGTCATAGGTACAGAAGATGGTGGTGATCGTGCCCTCTTCATCCTTCTCTACGCGCTCGGCCTTGATCACGTAGGCATTACGCAGGCGAACTTCTTTACCCAGCACCAGACGCTTGTACTGCTTATTCGCTTCTTCACGGAAGTCGGCACGGTCGATCCAGATCTCCGCGCTGAACGGAACTTCACGGCTGCCCATCTCCGGTTTATTCGGATGATTCGGCATCGTCACCATCTCGCTTGCATCCTGCGGGTAGTTTTCGATGACCAGCTTAACCGGGTCGATAACGGCCATGGCGCGCGGAGCGTTTTCGTTGAGATCTTCGCGGATGCAGGATTCCAGTGACGCCATCTCAATGGTGTTGTCCTGCTTGGTCACGCCAATGCGTTTGCAGAATTCACGAATAGAACTGGCGGTATAGCCGCGACGACGCAGACCGGAAATGGTCGGCATACGCGGGTCATCCCAGCCTTCTACGTGCTTCTCGGTAACCAGCTGGTTCAGTTTACGCTTGGACATCACGGTATATTCGAGATTCAGACGCGAGAATTCGTACTGACGCGGGTGAACCGGGATGCTGATGTTGTCCAGTACCCAGTCATACAGGCGACGGTTGTCCTGGAACTCCAGGGTACACAGGGAGTGCGTAATGCCTTCCAGCGCATCGCTAATGCAGTGCGTGAAGTCGTACATCGGATAGATGCACCACTTGCTGCCGGTCTGATGATGATCGGCAAATTTAATGCGGTACAGTACCGGATCGCGCATGACGATAAACGGCGAGGCCATATCGATTTTCGCACGCAGGCAGGCCTTCCCCTCTTCAAAACCACCGGCACGCATTTTTTCAAACAGCGCCAGGTTCTCTTCCACGCTGCGATCGCGATACGGGCTGTTTTTACCCGGCGCTTTCAGCGAACCGCGATATTCGCGAATTTCATCCGCCGACAGTTCGTCAACATAGGCCAGGCCTTTGTTAATCAGCTCAACGGCATACTGGTGCAGCTGGTCAAAATAATCAGACGAGTAGCAAACATCCCCGGACCAGTGGAAACCTAACCACTGCACGTCGTTTTTAATCGACTCCACGTATTCGATATCTTCTTTCACCGGGTTGGTGTCATCGAAACGCAGGTTGCATTGGCCTTGATAATCCTGAGCAATACCAAAGTTCAGGCAAATAGACTTCGCATGGCCAATGTGCAGATAACCGTTCGGTTCCGGCGGGAAACGAGTATGAACGGTGGTGTGCTTACCAGTAGCCAGATCTTCATCGATGATCTGACGAATAAAGTTAGTCGGGCGGGCTTCTGCCTCACTCATCGTGGGTTCCTCAAAGCGTAAACAACGTATAACGGCACATGATCTTACAAGCGGGGCGTAGAGACAACTATTAGTTACTGAAAATACGTATCTGAAGAAGATTATGGGGTCAGATGGGCGAAAAAAAAGCGGCGGAGGTTTCCCCCCGCCGCTCAGGCATAAACGCTACTCAGGAGCCTTACTTGCCTTTAATCTCATACAGCGGCGTCTGACCTGCCACAACCTTACCGGTTGCCAGAATCACCAGCGCACTGTAATCGTCGCTGTTGCTGCACACGACCGGGCTGATCATGGAACGGGCATTGGCATTCAGGAAGTCCAGATCCATTTCCAGAATCGGCTGGCCAGCCTGCACTTCCGCGCCTTCTTCAACCAGACGTTTGAAGCCCTGGCCGTTCAGCGCCACGGTATCGATGCCCATATGGACGACGATTTCCGCGCCATTTTCCGTTTCCAGACAGAACGCGTGGTTGGTGTTGAAGATCTTCACGACAGTACCGGCAGCCGGAGCCACGACGGTTTTGTCGGTCGGTTTCACCGCCACACCATCGCCGACCGCTTTGCTGGCGAAGGCTTCATCAGGCACCTGCTCCAGCGCAACGATATCACCGGTAATCGGCGATACCAGCGCGGCGATGGTTTTGGCGTTAGCCACGGCCTGCGGTTTTGCAGTCGGAGCGGCCGCGGCCGGTGCCGCGTTGGCTTCTGCCGCCGCCACGGGTCCCGTCGTTTTCATCGCGTTAGCGATTTTTTCCGCCACGAAGCCGACAATGATCTGTACGCTGGTTTTGTTCAGGCGAATAACGCCAGACGCGCCCAGACGTTTCGCCAGCGCTTCGTTCACCAGTGAAGAGTCCTTAACGTTCAGACGCAAACGGGTGATGCACGCATCGATACCGGTCAGGTTGTCAGAACCGCCGACTGCAGCGATATACTGACGTGCCAGCCCTGCAACATCCTGCTCGCTGCCGCTGCTGACATTCACATCCTGGCCATCCGCTTCGCTACCGGCAACGGCCAGTTCGCGACCCGGGGTCATCAGGTTGAATTTGGTGATGGTGAAGCGGAAGACCACGTAGTAAATAACAAAGAAGACCAGACCCTGCGGGATCAGCATCCACCAGTGGACCGCCAGCGGGTTACGGGACGACAGCACCATATCCACCAGACCGGCGCTGAAGCCGAAACCGGCAATCCAGTGCATGCTGGCAGCGATGAACACGGAGATACCGGTCAGCACGGCGTGAATGACATACAGCACCGGCGCCACGAACATGAAGGAGAACTCCAGCGGTTCAGTGATCCCGGTAAAGAAGGCGGCAAAGGCGCCCGCCATCATAATACCCAGCACTTTTGCCTTGTTCTCAGGACGCGCGCAGTGGTAGATAGCCAGCGCCGCACCCGGTAAACCAAACATCATGATCGGGAAGAAGCCCGCCTGGTAACGACCGGTGATTCCCACAACCGCTTTACCTGCTTCGATGGACTGAGCGCCGCCGAGGAAGTTAGGGATATCGTTAATACCGGCAACGTCAAACCAGAACACGGAGTTCAGCGCGTGGTGCAGACCGACCGGAATGAGCAGACGGTTGAAGAACGCATACACGCCCGCACCGACGGAACCCAGTTTCTGGATATGCTCACCGAAGTTCACCAGACCGTCGAAGATAACCGGCCAGATGTACATCATGATGAACGCGACAACAATCATCACAAAAGAGGTGAGGATCGGCACCAGTCGGCGGCCGCTGAAGAAGGAGAGCGCTTTCGGCAGTTCAACGCTGCTAAAGCGGTTATACAGCTCCGCGGAAATGATCCCTACGAGGATCCCCACGAACTGGTTGCTGATTTTCCCGAATGCAGCCGGAACCTGATCCGCCGGAATCTTCTGGATCATGGAAACCGCAGCCGGAGAGCAGAGCGTGGTCAACACGAGGAAGCCCACAAAACCGGTAAGCGCCGCAGCGCCGTCTTTATCTTTGGACATACCATAAGCCACACCAATGGCAAATAGTACGGACATGTTGTCGATGATCGCGGAACCGGATTTAATGAAGAACGCCGCCAGCGCGTTGTCTCCACCCCAGCCTACCGGGTCAATCCAGTAACCGACACCCATTAATATCGCTGCCGCCGGCAGCGTGGCGACCGGCACCATAAGCGCGCGGCCAACCTTTTGTAGATAACCTAGAATACTCACTTTATTCCCCCTATGAGACCCCGATAAGGCTCATTCAAAGCCACTTTTTTATTGTGTAACCAGGTTGGTTTTTTAACTTACTTGCAAAGTGTGTGGAAAATTAATTCGTATCGCAAATTAAATGCGTATTTTTTGTGACTATAATCACCAAATATCGTATTAACCCCTCCCTGCGACTGGCTAACATCGAAAACTTATTTTATCATTCAAAAAATCAACACGGATTGACCCCGCTCGTCGTAGTGACTGTAATACTCTTAATAGTATGCCGGCGCCAATCCGCCAGGTTCTAATTTAACTATAGAGGTGAAGAATGAGACTGATCCCCCTGGTAACCGCTGAACAAGTCGGCAAATGGGCCGCTCGCCACATCGTTAACCGCATTAACGCGTTCAAACCGACGGCGGACCGTCCGTTTGTCCTGGGTCTGCCTACCGGTGGTACGCCTCTGACCGCTTACAAAGCGCTGGTTGAAATGCACAAATCAGGCCAGGTTAGCTTTAAACATGTTGTGACCTTCAACATGGACGAATATGTCGGTCTGCCGAAAGAGCATCCGGAAAGCTATCATAGCTTCATGCATCGTAATTTCTTTGATCACGTTGATATTCCGGCGGAAAACATTAACCTGCTGAACGGCAATGCGCCAGATATCGATGAAGAATGCCGCCGTTATGAAGAAAAAATCCGCTCCTACGGCAAAATCAACCTGTTTATGGGCGGCGTTGGCAACGACGGGCATATCGCCTTCAACGAACCGGCCTCTTCACTGGCCTCCCGTACCCGTATTAAAACCCTGACCCATGAAACCCGCGTGGCAAACTCCCGTTTCTTCGACGGCGACGTGGATCTGGTGCCGAAATATGCGCTGACCGTGGGCGTGGGCACCCTGCTGGATGCGGAAGAAGTGATGATTCTGGTACTGGGTCACCAGAAAGCGCTGGCGCTGCAGGCAGCGGTTGAAGGCAACGTCAACCATATGTGGACCATTACCTGTCTGCAGCTGCACCCGAAAGCGGTGATCGTCTGCGACGAGCCGTCCACCATGGAGCTGAAAGTGAAGACGTTGAAATACTTCAATGAATTAGAAGCCGAAAACGTCAAAGGGCTGTAAGGTAGTCTCGTCCTGCGGCCTGTCCGCAGGACATTTCATTTTTTTGCTACACCAGCTCCGCCAGGCGGCATCAGAGCAACCATACAGAAGCCAGCCTGCAGCAGAGCGCGTGTGAACCGGGGGTCGTAATGTATGCATTAACCCAAGGCCGGATTTATACCGGTCATGAAATTCTGGATGACCATGCGATTATCATCGCTGATGGCCTTATCGAACGTATCTGTTCACTGGCTGATTTACCGTCTGAGATTGAGCAACGCTCGGTCAATGGCGCCATTCTGGCCCCCGGTTTTATCGACGTCCAGCTGAACGGTTGTGGCGGCGTGCAGTTTAACGACAGCCCTGACGCAGTTACCGTCGAAACGCTGGAAATTATGCAGAAGGCCAACGAACGTTCCGGCTGCACCAGCTATCTGCCGACGCTGATTACCTCCAGCGATGATTTGATGAAACAGGGCGTGCGCGTCATGCGCGAGTACCTGCAAAAACATCCCAACCAGGCGCTGGGTCTGCACCTTGAAGGCCCGTGGCTGAACATCGTGAAAAAAGGCACGCACAACCCGGACTACGTGCGTAAGCCGGACGCTGCGCTGGTCGATTTCCTGTGTGAAAACGCGGATGTAATAACCAAAGTGACTCTCGCCCCTGAGCGCGTCAGTACCGAAGTGATTCGTAAACTGGTGGCTGCCGGGATCGTGGTTTCCGCAGGCCACTCCAATGCCACGCTGAAAGAAGCGAAAATCGGTTTTCGCGCGGGCATTACCTTCGCCACCCATCTGTACAACGCCATGCCGTACATCACCGGGCGTGAACCGGGCCTGGCAGGCGCGATTTTCGACGAACCGGACGTTTACTGCGGTATTATCGTCGACGGCATGCATGTCGATTATGCTAACGTGCGGAATGCAAAACGCCTGAAAGGCGACAAGCTGTGCCTCGTCACTGACGCAACCGCCCCGGCTGGCGCGCATATTGACCAGTTCATTTTTGCTGGTAAAACAATATACTACCGTAACGGGCTGTGCGTGGATGAAAATGGTACCCTCAGCGGTTCTTCGCTGACCATGATTGAAGGCGTTCGCAATCTCGTCGAGCATTGCGGTATCGCACTGGACGAAGTGTTGCGTATGGCAACCCTCTACCCCGCGCGCGCCATTGGCGTAGAGAAACAGCTCGGCAGCATCGCACCGGGAATGGTCGCTAACCTGACCGCCTTTACCCGCGATTATAAAATCATCAAGACCATCGTTAATGGTAACGAGGTCGTCACTGAGTAAGTAAAGAATGACAGCAGGCGGACATGCTCAAATTGGTAACGTTGATCTCGTAAAACAGCTGAACAGCGCGGCCGTGTATCGGCTCATTGACCAGCACGGCCCCATTTCGCGCATTCAGATCGCGGAACAAAGCCAGCTTGCCCCTGCCAGCGTGACTAAAATCACGCGTCAACTGATTGAACGCGGGCTGATCAAAGAAGTCGATCAGCAGGCCTCCACCGGGGGCCGCCGCGCCATCTCTATTATTGCGGAAACCCGCAACTTCCATGCTATCGGCGTGCGCCTTGGTCGCTATGACGCGACCCTGACCCTGTATGATTTAAGCAGCAAGACGCTGGAAGAAGAACATTTTCCGCTGCCGGAACGTACCCAGGAGACGCTGGAACATGCGCTGCTGAATATCATTGCGGCCTTTACTGAACGCTGCCAGCGCAAGATCCGCGAACTTATCGCCATCTCCGTGATCTTACCCGGACTCGTTGACCCGGAAAGCGGTGTGATTCGCTATATGCCGCATATTCAGGTCGAGAACTGGGGGCTGGTTGAAGCGTTGGAAAAACGCTTTAAAGTCACCTGCTTTGTTGGCCACGATATTCGCAGCCTTGCGCTGGCAGAGCACTATTTTGGTGCAAGTCAGGATTGCGAAGACTCTATTCTGGTGCGCGTCCATCGCGGTACCGGCGCGGGAATCATCTCCAACGGACGCATTTTTATCGGTCGTAACGGCAACGTCGGCGAGATAGGTCATATTCAGGTCGATCCGCTGGGCGAACGCTGTCACTGCGGGAATTTTGGCTGCCTGGAGACCGTCGCGGCGAACGCCGCCATCGAACAACGCGTGCGCCACCTTCTTGAACAGGGCTACCAGAGTAAACTGACTGCGGATGAGTGCACGATCAAAGCTATCTGCAAAGCCGCTAACAAAGGCGACGCCCTGGCCTGCGAGGTCATCGAATATGTGGGACGTCACCTGGGTAAAACCATTGCTATCGCCATTAACCTGTTTAATCCACAAAAAGTGGTGATCGCCGGCGAAATTGTCGAAGCAGAGAAGGTGCTGTTACCGGCGATTGAAGGCTGCATTAACGCTCAGGCACTGAAGGCGTTTCGCAAGAATCTGCCGGTCGTTCGCTCCACGTTAGATCACCGCTCCGCAATCGGCGCTTTTGCGCTGGTGAAACGCGCCATGCTCAACGGTATACTGCTCCAGCGTTTGCTGGAAAGCTAACGCGGCTATATAGTTTCGCCTTTCTTCAACGATGTCGGACTGTCCATGACCATTCAAAACGTAATCTGTGATATTGACGGCGTGCTGATGCACGACAATGTGGCCGTGCCGGGCGCTGCTGAATTTATCAAACGCATTCTTGAGAAAGATATGCCGTTGGTGATGTTGACCAACTACCCTTCCCAGACCGGGCAGGACCTGGCAAACCGCTTTGCGACCGCCGGGATCGACGTGCCGGATAGCGCCTTTTATACCTCCGCGATGGCCACCGCTGATTTCCTGCGCCGCCAGGAAGGCAAGAAAGCCTACGTGGTCGGGGAAGGCGCGCTGATTCACGAGCTTTATAAAGCCGGCTTTACCATTACCGACGTCAACCCGGATTTTGTTATCGTCGGTGAAACCCGCTCCTTTAACTGGGAGATGATGCATAAAGCGGCCTTCTTTGTCGCCAACGGCGCGCGCTTCATTGCCACCAATCCGGATACTCACGGCCGCGGCTTCTATCCGGCCTGCGGCGCTCTCTGTGCCGGAATTGAGAAGATCTCCGGCCGCAAGCCGTTCTACGTGGGAAAACCCAGCCCGTGGATTATCCGTTCTGCGCTGAATAAGATGCAGGCGCACTCCGAGCAGACGGTTATCGTCGGCGACAACCTGCGTACCGATATCCTGGCCGGTTTCCAGGCCGGTCTGGAAACCATTTTGGTTCTCTCCGGCGTGTCGACGCTCGACGATATCGACAGCCTGCCGTTCCGCCCTTCGTGGATCTATCCGTCCGTTGCCGAAATTGATATTTTCTGAACAAAACCACGTCCCAGGACGTGGTTTTTCATTTATCGCACTTCAAAAAAGAGACACATCTAATAAAAACGCCATGTCACTGCATATTCATCAATAAAGATGCTCAAAACATGTTCTTTTTTTAATATTCAGCAATCGCCATTGCGTTTTTTCTTTTACTGACCGTAAATCTCTTGCGCCTCCCTCTCCTTTGCGGCATTTTCTTAGACATGCACTGAGACCTCGCGATAAGACGACGTCTGCACAACATCACAACACGACAGGGTAATGGAGAAGGTTATGTGTTCAATTTTCGGCGTACTGGATATTAAAACTGACGCGGTCGAGCTGCGTAAAAAGGCACTGGAACTTTCCCGCCTGATGCGCCACCGCGGTCCGGACTGGTCCGGCGTCTACGCCAGCGATAAAGCCATTTTGGTCCATGAGCGTCTGTCTATCGTTGACGTGAACGCCGGAGCCCAGCCATTGTACAACGCGCAAAAAACCCACGCGCTGGCGGTAAACGGCGAAATTTACAACCATCAGGCACTGCGTGCGGAATATGGCGACCGCTATACCTTCCAGACCGGCTCCGACTGCGAAGTTATCCTCGCCCTGTACCAGGAAAAAGGCCCGGCATTCCTCGACGATCTGCAGGGGATGTTCGCCTTCGCCCTGTACGATAGCGAGCAGGACGCGTATCTGATTGGTCGCGACCATATCGGCATCATTCCGCTGTATATGGGTCACGATGAGCACGGCAACTTCTACGTCGCCTCAGAAATGAAAGCGCTGGTACCGGTCTGCCGCACAATCAAAGAATTCCCGGCAGGTAGCTACCTGTGGAGCAAAGACGGCGAGATCCGTCAGTACTATCAGCGTGACTGGTTCGACTATGATGCGGTTAAAGACAACGTCACGGATAAAAACGAACTGCGTCAGGCGCTGGAAGAGTCCGTCAAAAGCCATCTGATGTCTGATGTGCCTTATGGCGTGCTGCTGTCCGGTGGTCTCGATTCGTCGGTTATCTCCGCCATCACCAAAAAATTCGCCGCTCGCCGGGTTGAAGATCAGGAACGCAGTGAAGCCTGGTGGCCGCAGCTGCACTCTTTTGCCGTCGGCCTGCAGGGCTCGCCGGATCTGAAAGCCGCGCAGGAAGTGGCGAACCATCTGGGTACCGTCCACCACGAGATCCATTTCACCGTGCAGGAAGGCCTTGATGCCATCCGCGACGTTATCTATCACATCGAAACCTACGATGTGACCACCATCCGCGCCTCGACGCCGATGTATTTAATGTCGCGTAAAATCAAAGCGATGGGCATCAAAATGGTGTTGTCAGGCGAAGGTTCTGATGAGGTGTTCGGCGGCTATCTCTATTTCCATAAAGCGCCAAACGCTAAAGAGCTGCATGAAGAGACCGTTCGTAAGCTGCAGGCGCTGCATATGTTTGACTGCGCCCGGGCAAACAAAGCCATGTCAGCCTGGGGTGTGGAAGCGCGCGTCCCGTTCCTCGACAAGCAGTTCCTTGACGTTGCGATGCGTATTAACCCGCAGGACAAAATGTGTGGTAACGGCAAAATGGAAAAACATATCCTGCGTGAATGTTTTGAATCCTATCTGCCGGCCAGCGTCGCATGGCGCCAGAAAGAGCAGTTCTCTGACGGCGTAGGCTACAGCTGGATCGATACGTTAAAAGAGGTGGCGGCAAAACAGGTCTCCGACCAGCAGCTGGAAACCGCCAGCTTCCGTTTCCCGTACAACACGCCGTCTTCCAAAGAAGCGTATCTGTATCGTGAAATCTTCGAGGAGCTGTTCCCGGTTCCTAGCGCTGCCGAATGCGTACCTGGCGGCCCGTCAGTCGCCTGTTCATCGGCTAAGGCGATTGAGTGGGACGAAGCGTTCAAAACCATGAACGATCCGTCAGGACGCGCCGTGGGCGTTCACCAGTCAGCTTATAAATAATCACTTTGTACGATCGGCGGACCCCTCGGGGTCCGTTTTTTTATTGCTTTTTTTACCGCAGAAAAGCGATAAATAACCAATAATTGCCGATTATTCCATCACGCTGTTCGCAACCTAACCAAACAGTCACATTCCGGCGATTTTCATTGAAAAAGGGGTTGACGCTCGCAGGCCCAATACGCATAATGCGCCCCGCAACGCCGATAAGGTAACGCGAAAAAAAGATGGCTACGTAGCTCAGCTGGTTAGAGCACATCACTCATAATGATGGGGTCACAGGTTCGAATCCCGTCGTAGCCACCATCTTTTTTTGCGGGAGTGGCGAAATTGGTAGACGCACCAGATTTAGGTTCTGGCGCCGCAAGGTGTGCGAGTTCAAGTCTCGCCTCCCGCACCATTCACCCAAAGCGTTGCACGGATGGGGTATATCCAGGCTGTAAGATAGCCATTAAGGCTGCCGTAATAAGTTTGTAGATAACCTCATCTGGAAGTAAAAGATTTTTTTGTTGGGGTATCGCCAAGCGGTAAGGCACCGGTTTTTGATACCGGCATTCCCTGGTTCGAATCCAGGTACCCCAGCCATTTTCTTCGATGTTTGCGGTTCACCGCGACGGTTATTGGGGTATCGCCAAGCGGTAAGGCACCGGTTTTTGATACCGGCATTCCCTGGTTCGAATCCAGGTACCCCAGCCATCGAAGAACATGATAAACTTGGCTACGTAGCTCAGCTGGTTAGAGCACATCACTCATAATGATGGGGTCACAGGTTCGAATCCCGTCGTAGCCACCATATAAAGGACTTATTGATTCATTTCGATAAATCCAGAAAGAATTGTTGGGGTATCGCCAAGCGGTAAGGCACCGGATTCTGATTCCGGCATTCCGAGGTTCGAATCCTCGTACCCCAGCCAATTTTAAAAAGTCGTTCACACTGTGGACGCACCCGTTGGGGTATCGCCAAGCGGTAAGGCTCTGGTTTCTGATACCAGCATTCCGAGGTTCGAATCCTCGTACCCCAGCCACTTAATAACAAAAAAGCTCGCTTCG
>NZ_JMPP01000061.1 GCF_000735435.1 Klebsiella planticola ATCC 33531
GTTTTCTGCATTCGCTTCAATTCGCATCACGGTGTTAACGTCATATTCAGGCGATGTACAAGGCGCTGCGGTGATATCCCGGCTAAGCGGCGCGCCAGCCGGGAACCGGGTTTACAATCCCAAGGCGTATTTCAGCGCCTGGCGCTTTAAAACGCCCGCATGTGCCGCAGCCATTAAGCCGATATTGCGCAGCACGCGCACCGGCGCCAGATCGTTGCTGAAACCGGCATAAAACAGATCCATACCCGACTGCATAATAAAATTATCCGCTCTGCGTCGCGCCTGGTAGCGTTTCAGCACCGGCAGGCTTGCCCATGCTTCCCCCTGGCTTTTCGCCTCGCTCAAAATATCCAGCAGCGCGTCAACATCGCGATAACCCAGATTCACCCCCTGCCCCGCCAGCGGATGAATGGTATGCGCGGCATCCCCCACCAGCGCCAGTCCCGGCTGTACATACTGCAGCGCATGGCGACGGGTCAGTGGAAACGCCCCGGCACTCAGCGGCGTGACCTGACCCAGTCGGGACGGGAAGTGGCGCGCAATCTCCTGCTGTAGCTGCGGCATACTCATGCCCTGCAGCTGGCGAATACGCGCGGGCGTGTCATACCACACCAGCGATGCCCACTTGTCGAACAGCGGCAGAAACGCGCGCGGGCCCGATGGCGTAAACTGCTGCCAGGTGCTGTTGCCAGGCTCCTGCACGCACTGCACGCTAATCAACATGCAGGATTGCTGATACTGCCACGCGTGAACGCCAATGCCTGCCAACTGGCGCACCTGCGAGTTGGCGCCATCCGCGCCGATAACCAGGCTGGCCGCACACTCGCCGCCATTGGTCAGACGCAACGTCGTGCAGGTCTCCCCCCGCTGCATCTCCTGTAACGAGGCGCCAACCTGCAGCGTGACGGCCTCATGCGCCGTCAGCGCCTGCCATAGGGCGAGCTGCAGAACATTGTTCTCCACCATATAACCCAGCTCAGGCAGCTTCAGCTCGACGGCATCAAAGGTCACATGCGCGTCCTCCCATTCCCAGGTCTCCAGCCGGCGATAGGGATGCGCACGCATGGCGCGCACCGCATCCCAGACGCCAAGGCTTTTCAGTAACCCGACGGAAGCGGCGCTAATCGCCGAAATACGGACATCCGGCGGCGCTGAAGGCGCAAATGCCGGCGGTGCCGATGGCTCGATGACCGTTACCGTAAAACCGTGCTGCGCCAGCCCCAGCGCCAGGGCTCCGCCAACCATTCCGCCACCCACAATGGCGACATCTGTTGCATGAATTGTCATGGCAATTATCCTTAAACCTGAATCCGTTAAGTTTACCGGATTTTTCCCCACCTCGGGGTGATAACGCTCGCACTGGTCAGGGCGCGACCAAAGCATTACAATACGCGCCCTGCAATCCTGGCTTTATACCCGCTATCCTTCACATTGCAGAGTCATTCCCGGTGAAGAAAATAGCTTTGGGTATATATACTTAAGCATGAGCAAGTCGATGACAAAAAAACTCCATATTAAAACCTGGGGCTGTCAGATGAACGAATATGATTCATCAAAGATGGCCGATCTGCTGGATGCCACGCACGGGTATCAACTGACCGAAGTGGCGGAAGAAGCGGATGTGCTGCTGCTCAATACCTGCTCAATCCGTGAGAAGGCTCAGGAAAAAGTCTTCCATCAGTTAGGCCGCTGGAAGCTACTGAAAGAGAAGAACCCCGACCTGATTATTGGCGTCGGCGGTTGTGTCGCCTCTCAGGAAGGCCACCATATTCGCCAACGCGCCCACTACGTCGATATTATTTTCGGGCCGCAGACGCTGCATCGTCTGCCGGAGATGATCAACTCCGTTCGCGGCAACCGCAGTCCGGTAGTGGACGTCAGTTTCCCCGAAATCGAAAAATTCGATCGTCTGCCGGAACCGCGCGCCGAAGGCCCAACGGCATTCGTCTCGATTATGGAAGGCTGCAATAAATACTGTACTTACTGCGTGGTGCCTTACACCCGCGGTGAAGAAGTCAGCCGCCCCTGCGACGATATTCTGTTTGAAATCGCTCAGCTGGCCGCTCAGGGGGTCCGTGAAGTTAACCTGCTGGGTCAAAACGTCAATGCCTGGCGCGGCGAGAACTACGACGGAACGACCGGCAGTTTTGCCGATCTGCTGCGTCTGGTCGCGGCGATCGACGGTATCGACCGCATTCGCTTTACCACCAGCCACCCGATCGAGTTTACCGATGACATCATTGATGTCTATCGCGATACGCCGGAGCTGGTGAGCTTCCTGCATTTACCGGTGCAGAGCGGTTCCGACCGGGTGCTGAACCTGATGGGACGTACCCACACGGCGCTGGAATACAAAGCGATTATCCGCAAGCTGTACGAAGCGCGCCCGAATATCCAGATTAGCTCCGACTTTATCGTCGGCTTCCCTGGCGAAACCAACGAAGATTTCGAGAAGACCATGAAGCTGATTGCCGATGTGAATCTCGATATGAGCTACAGCTTTATCTTCTCTGCCCGTCCGGGAACGCCGGCGGCGGATATGGTCGACGACGTCCCGGAAAAGGACAAGAAGCAGCGCCTGTATATTCTGCAGGAGCGCATCAACCAGCAGGCTATGGCCTGGAGCCGCCGCATGCTTGGCACTACCCAACGCATTCTGGTTGAAGGCACCTCCCGCAAAAGCATCATGGAGCTCTCAGGGCGCACCGAGAACAATCGGGTAGTCAACTTCGAAGGCACCCCGGATATGGTCGGTAAGTTTGTCGATGTCGAAATCGTTGACGTCTACACCAACTCGCTGCGCGGTAAAATTGTGCGTACCGAAGAGGAAATGGGACTGCGTATCGCGGAATCTCCGGAATCCGTTATCGCCCGCACCCGCAAAGAAAACGACCTCGGCGTCGGAACCTATCAGCCGTGATCCGTTCAGGCCTGCCGCCCCCGGCAGGCCTTGTATTTCCTCTCCCCGGCCCAATATTCATCGCAATGCTTGCGCCATATTCCCATGACGTGAATAATTTCCTTACTGGCCGGAGACGTTCGCTGTCCGGCAAAACGTGTAAAGAGGAACAGCTTGAACATAGAAACCCGTGAAATTACCCTGGAGCCAGCGGATAACGCACGCCTGCTGGGGCTGTGTGGCCCGTTTGACGACAACATCAAACAGCTGGAACGCCGATTAGGCATCGAAATTAATCGCCGTGACAATCACTTTAAACTGACCGGGCGCATGATATGCGTGAACGCGGCAGCCGATATCCTGCGCAGCCTGTACGTCGATACTGCGCCGATGCGCGGACAGATTCAGGATATTGAACCGGAACAGATTCATCTGGCCATTAAAGAGGCGCGGGTGCTGGAACAAAGCGCCGAGAGCGTGCCGGAGTACGGTAAGGCCGTCAATATTAAGACCAGGCGTGGCGTGATTAAGCCGCGTACGCCAAACCAGGCGCAGTACATCGCCAACATTCTCGATCATGATATTACCTTCGGCGTCGGCCCTGCCGGGACCGGGAAAACCTATCTGGCGGTTGCCGCGGCGGTCGACGCGCTCGAACGCCAGGACGTACGCCGTATTCTGCTGACCCGCCCTGCCGTCGAAGCCGGGGAAAAGCTCGGTTTCCTGCCCGGCGACCTGAGTCAGAAAGTCGATCCGTACCTGCGCCCGCTGTACGATGCGCTGTTCGAAATGCTCGGCTTTGAGAAGGTCGAGAAGCTGATTGAGCGCAACGTTATCGAAGTCGCACCGCTGGCCTATATGCGCGGCCGTACGCTGAACGATGCGTTTATTATTCTCGATGAAAGCCAGAACACCACCATCGAACAGATGAAGATGTTCCTGACCCGTATCGGTTTTAACTCAAAAGCGGTGATCACCGGCGACGTCACTCAGATAGACCTGCCGCGCAGCACCAAATCCGGCCTGCGCCACGCCATTGAGGTGCTGGCGGAAGTTGATGAAATCAGCTTCAATTTCTTCCATAGCGAAGATGTGGTACGCCACCCGGTGGTAGCTCGCATCGTGAATGCGTATGAAGCGTGGGAAGAAGCTGACCAAAAACGTAAAGCAGAACTGGCCGCCGAGCGCAAACGCGAAGCCCAGGAACAGGAGCAGAAATGAGTCAGGTTATTCTCGATTTACAGCTGGCTTGCGAAGATAACGCGGGGTTGCCGGATGAAGCCCAGTTTCAACGCTGGGTCGATGCCGTCATTCCTCAGTTCCAGGAGGAGTCAGAAGTGACCGTACGCCTGGTAGACGAAGCCGAAAGCCATGAGCTGAATCTGACCTATCGCGGCAAGGATAAGCCGACAAACGTGCTGTCGTTCCCGTTTGAAGCGCCGCCGGGTATCGAACTGCCGCTGCTTGGCGACCTGATCATCTGCCGTCAGGTCGTTGAACAGGAAGCCAAAGAGCAAGACAAACCGCTGGAAGCGCACTGGGCGCATATGGTGATTCACGGCAGCCTGCACCTGCTGGGCTATGACCATATCATTGATGAAGAAGCGGAAGAGATGGAAGGCCTCGAAACAGAGATAATGCTTGCTCTGGGCTATGAGGATCCGTACATTGCCGAGAAGGAATAGCCTGCCGCCGGTTTAACCGGCGAGCGGCCCCCATGCCGTCCGGCGCTGAACACACGCGCGACGAGCGACAAATTAACTGACATGAGAACCCACACGACGCCATGAGCGACGACAATTCACACAGTAGTGACACAGTAAACAGCAAAAAGGGATTCTTCTCCCTGTTACTCAGCCAGCTTTTTCACGGAGAACCGAAAAACCGTGATGAACTGCTGGAGCTGATCCGTGATTCCGGGCAAAACGACCTTATCGACGAAGATACGCGCGATATGCTCGAAGGGGTAATGGACATCGCCGACCAGCGCGTCCGCGATATCATGATCCCCCGCTCGCAGATGATTACCCTGAAACGCAATCAGACCCTGGACGAATGCCTCGATGTGATCATCGAGTCCGCCCACTCGCGTTTCCCGGTCATCAGCGAAGATAAAGATCACATTGAAGGGATTCTGATGGCCAAGGACCTGCTGCCGTTTATGCGCAGCGATTCCGAGGCATTCAGCATGGAAAAAGTGTTACGCCCGGCGGTTGTCGTGCCTGAAAGTAAGCGGGTTGACCGCATGCTGAAAGAGTTCCGCTCCCAGCGTTACCATATGGCTATCGTGATCGATGAGTTCGGCGGCGTCTCCGGTCTGGTGACCATTGAAGACATTCTCGAGCTTATCGTCGGCGAGATAGAAGACGAATACGATGAAGAAGAAGATATCGATTTTCGTCAACTGAGCCGCCACACCTGGACGGTGCGCGCCCTGGCCTCCATTGAAGACTTCAACGAAGCCTATGGCACTCACTTCAGCGATGAGGAGGTGGATACCATTGGCGGGCTGGTGATGCAGGCCTTTGGCCATCTGCCGGCGCGCGGTGAGTCTATTGACATCGATGGTTACCAATTCAAAGTCGCCATGGCCGATAGCCGACGTATCATCCAGGTACATGTCAAACTTCCTGATGACGCACCGCAGCCGAAGCTGGAAGATTAATTACACGGGACGATTAACCTAAATGGTATTTGCCTCTCTAATCGAACGCCAGCGCGTACGTCTGCTGCTGGCGCTATTATTCGGAGCCAGCGGAACGCTGGCTTTTTCTCCTTATGACATCTGGCCGGCGGCGATTGTTTCGTTAATCGGCCTGCAGGGGTTGACCCTTAACCGACGTCCGCTGCAAAGCGCCTGGATCGGCTTTTTCTGGGGGATGGGGCTGTTCGGTTCCGGCATCAACTGGGTCTATGTCAGCATTGCCCAGTTCGGCGGCATGCCCGGCCCGGTCAACGTATTCCTTGTGGTACTGCTGGCGGCATATATGTCGCTGTATACCGGACTGTTCGCCGGTCTGCTGTCGCGCCTGTGGCCCAGAACAAACTGGATACGTGTCGCCGTCGCCGCCCCGGTCGTCTGGCAAATCAGCGAATTCCTGCGCGGCTGGGTGCTGACCGGCTTCCCGTGGCTGCAGTTTGGCTACAGCCAGATTGACGGCCCGTTGAAAGGGCTGGCGCCCGTGATGGGCGTTGAAGCCATTAACTTCCTGTTGATGGTGGTTAGCGGCCTGCTGGTTCTTGCGCTCATTCAACGCAGCTGGAAACCGTTGGTTGCCGCCATCGTGCTGTTTGCGCTGCCCTTCCCGCTGCGCTACATCCAGTGGTATCAGCTGCTGCCGGAGCGGGCAACCCAGGTATCTTTGGTGCAGGGCGATATTCCCCAGGCGCTGAAATGGGATGAAAACCAGCTGGTGAATACGCTGAAAACCTATCTGGATTTGACGCAGCCGCATATGGGTTCCTCCCAGCTGATCGTCTGGCCAGAATCGGCGATCCCGGATCTGGAAATCAACCAGCAGAATTTCCTGAGTATGATGGACGACCTGCTGCGCGCGAAAGACAGCTCGTTGATTACCGGTATTGTCGACGCCCGGCTTAACAAGCAAAACCGTTACAATACCTACAACACCATCATTACGCTGGGCAAAGATAATCCCTACAGCTACGATTCCAAAGATCGCTACAACAAGAATCATCTGGTGCCGTTTGGTGAATTCGTGCCGCTGGAGTCCATTCTGCGCCCGCTGGCTCCGTTCTTCGATTTACCGATGTCCTCATTCAGCCGCGGTCCGTACGTCCAGCCGCAGCTGGTGGCACATAACATGAAGCTGACGGCGGCTATCTGCTACGAGATTATTCTCGGCGAGCAGGTGCGGGATAACTTCCGCCCGGATACCGACTACCTGCTGACCATCTCCAACGATGCCTGGTTTGGCAAGTCCATCGGTCCGTGGCAGCACTTCCAGATGGCGCGGATGCGTGCCCTGGAGCTGGCGCGTCCGCTGCTGCGCAGCACCAATAACGGTATTACCGCCGTCATCGGTCCGCGTGGGGAAATTCAGGATATGATCCCGCAGTTTACCCGCGCAGTGCTGACCACCAAAGTCACTCCGACGTCCGGCCTGACCCCGTACGCCCGTACCGGTAACTGGCCGCTG
This sequence comes from Klebsiella planticola ATCC 33531, assembly GCF_000735435.1. Lineage (GTDB taxonomy): Bacteria > Pseudomonadota > Gammaproteobacteria > Enterobacterales > Enterobacteriaceae > Klebsiella > Klebsiella planticola. The sequence continues at coordinate 7,060 of NZ_JMPP01000061.1, forward strand.
TGGGCGCTGACCGCGCTGTTGGGTTTTGGCGCGCTGATCATGAGTCTGCGCCAGCGTCGTCGCTAATCGTTACAGCCTGCGGATCTAAGTGTCGATCCGCATAGCCCCGGCCGGCAGCCGTCGCCGGGGCCGCCTTTCTCTCCATGCTTCCTTCTCGCCACTCGCCAACCTGGCACGCCCATTGCTTAATATTCTCAGGTCGCGGCGACATTTATTGCTGGTATAACCCGGTTGCACCAGCATCGCTCGCCTCAAGCACTAACCTGGTGCAATGGACGATTTTTGCCTTTAAATGGTGCGGAGCACTTCGCAAAAATAAACAATAAAGCAGCAAAATCTTTACATTAAGCCAAACTAAATGCTAACAAACACATACAAATGCTGCGCGTCAGCGTCGCAGCCATAATAACGCACACACACATTCACAATGGGTATCAAAAGCGTCAGTGACGCTGAGGATAAGGAGTTGGATATGCAATTACGTAAACTGGCCACAGCGATGCTGGTCATGGGCATGACCGCCGGTCTGGCGCATGCGGAAGATGCCGCCCCGGCAGCAGGCAGCACACTGGACAAAATCGCTAAAAACGGCGTTATCGTCGTCGGCCACCGTGAATCCTCCGTACCGTTCTCTTACTACGACAATCAACAAAAAGTGGTCGGTTACTCTCAGGACTACTCCAACGCTATCGTTGACGCTATCAAGAAACAGCTGAATAAGCCTGACCTGCAGGTAAAACTGGTTCCGGTGACCTCGCAAAACCGTATTCCGCTGCTGCAGAACGGGACTTATGACTTCGAGTGCGGCTCCACGACCAATAACCTTGAACGTCAGAAGCAAGCCGCCTTCTCCGATACCATTTTCGTCGTGGGTACCCGCCTGCTGGTGAAAAAAGGCGGGGCGATTAAAGATTTCCCGGATCTGAAAGACAAAGCGGTTGTCGTCACTTCCGGTACCACTTCCGAAGTTCTGCTGCATAAGTTGAATGACGAGAAGAAAATGAACATGCGCATTATCAGCGCCAAAGACCACGGCGACTCCTTCCGTACTCTGGAAAGCGGTCGCGCGGTGGCCTTTATGATGGACGATGCGCTGCTGGCCGGCGAACGCGCGAAAGCGAAGAAACCGGATAACTGGGAGATCGTCGGTACGGCACAGTCGAAAGAAGCCTACGGCTGTATGCTGCGTAAAGATGATCCGCAGTTTAAAAAGCTGATTGATGACACCGTCGCCACGGCCCAGACCTCCGGCGAAGCGGAAAAATGGTTTGATAAATGGTTCAAAAACCCAATTCCGCCAAAAAATCTGAATATGAACTTCGAACTCTCCGACGACATGAAGACGCTGTTCAAGACCCCTAACGACAAAGCTCTGAACTAATTAAAAAAACAAGGGGCAGGACACCCTGCCCTCCCGATTGTTGTGACAGCACGGACAGACTATACGGTGGCTGGTCGTTCCCCAGCCGCCGCGAATACCGAAACAGGCTGCACAATGATCTTCGAGGGTAGCGATGCTACCCTTTTTTTTCCAGGAGTCATTTATGTCAATAGACTGGAACTGGGGAATCTTCCTGCAACAGGCCCCGTTCGGCAATACCACCTATCTGGGTTGGCTCTGGAGCGGCTTTCAGGTCACCATCGCCCTGTCGATTAGCGCCTGGATTATCGCTTTTTTCGTCGGCTCGCTGTTCGGCATCTTACGCACCGCCCCCAACCGCTGGTTATCCAGCATCGGGACCTGCTACGTCGAACTGTTCCGTAATGTCCCGCTGATCGTTCAGTTCTTCACCTGGTACCTGGTGGTGCCGGAGCTGCTGCCGGAAAACATCGGCATGTGGTTTAAATCCGAGCTCGATCCGAATATTCAGTTCTTCCTCTCTTCGATGATGTGTCTGGGGCTGTTTACCGCCGCTCGCGTATGCGAACAGGTGCGCGCCGCCATTCAGTCACTGCCGCGCGGACAGAAAAACGCCGGGCTGGCGATGGGCCTGACGCTGCCGCAGACCTATCGTTACGTCCTGCTGCCTAACGCCTATCGGGTGATTGTGCCGCCGATGACCTCTGAGATGATGAACCTGGTGAAAAACTCGGCCATCGCCTCAACCATCGGGCTGGCGGATATGGCGGCACAGGCAGGCAAGCTGCTGGATTACTCGGCCCACGCCTGGGAATCCTTTACCGCGATTACCCTCGCCTATGTGTTTATTAATGCGGTGATTATGCTGGTGATGTATGTGGTTGAACGCAAGGTCCGCCTGCCGGGCAATATGGGAGGCAAATAATCATGTACGATTTTGACTGGAGTTCTATCGTTCCATCGATGCCCTACCTGCTGGCCGGGCTGGTTATCACCCTGAAAATCACCGTGACCGCCATCATTTTTGGTATCGTCTGGGGCACCCTGCTGGCGGTTATGCGTCTGTCCAGCTTCCTGCCGCTGGCGTGGTTTGCGAAGACCTACGTCAACGTGTTCCGCTCGATCCCGCTGGTGATGGTCCTGCTGTGGTTTTATCTGATTGTTCCCGGCTTCCTGCAGAACGTCCTTGGCCTGTCGCCGAAGAGCGATATCCGCTTGATCTCCGCGATGGTGGCCTTTTCGATGTTTGAAGCGGCGTACTATTCGGAAATTATCCGCGCGGGTATCCAGAGTATCTCTCGCGGCCAGTCGAGCGCCGCGCTGGCGCTGGGGATGACCCAGTGGCAATCCATGAAGCTGATTATTCTGCCGCAGGCGTTTCGCGCCATGGTGCCGCTGCTGCTCACCCAGGGGATCGTTCTGTTCCAGGACACCTCTCTGGTTTACGTTCTGAGCCTGGCCGACTTCTTCCGTACCGCCTCCACCATCGGCGAGCGCGACGGAACCCAGGTCGAGATGATCCTGTTCGCAGGCGCCGTTTATTTTGTCATTAGTCTCAGCGCATCGCTGTTGGTCAGCTGGTTGAAGAAAAGGACTGTGTAATGATTACCCTGAAAAACGTTTCAAAATGGTATGGTCACTTTCAGGTGCTGACCGATTGCTCCACGGAAGTGAAAAAAGGTGAAGTGGTGGTGGTGTGCGGGCCTTCCGGCTCAGGCAAATCAACGTTGATTAAAACCGTCAACGGCCTGGAGCCTATTCAACAGGGTGAGATCACCGTAGATGGTACCCGGGTCAACGATAAAAAAACCAACCTTGCCAAACTGCGCTCCCGCGTCGGGATGGTGTTCCAGCACTTTGAACTGTTTCCGCATCTGTCGATTATCGATAACCTGACGCTGGCGCAGGTCAAAGTGCTTAACCGCGACAAAGCCGCTTCCCGGGCAAAAGGCCTGAAGCTGCTGGAACGCGTGGGGCTCTCCGCCCATGCCGATAAATACCCGGCCCAGCTCTCCGGCGGTCAGCAGCAGCGCGTGGCTATCGCCCGTGCGCTCTGTATGGATCCGATTGCTATGCTGTTTGACGAACCGACTTCCGCGCTGGATCCGGAAATGATCAACGAAGTGCTGGATGTCATGGTCGAACTGGCCAACGAAGGCATGACGATGATGGTGGTGACGCACGAAATGGGCTTTGCCCGGAAGGTCGCCAACCGGGTGATCTTTATGGATGAAGGGAAAATTGTCGAAGACTCTGACAAAGAAGCCTTTTTCGCCAATCCGCAATCCGATCGCGCAAAAGACTTCCTCGCCAAAATTCTGCATTAACGGTCGCCTTGCCGACGCGCATCAGCAGGTGCGCGTCGGGTTTCATTCAGCCACCTCAGCGCGGCGTATCAAGGCTCAAAGGGACGACGCTGGAACTGGTCGTGGCCGCATTTCGGGCAACGCGGCAGAATATCCGGGGTATAGACCGCCAGGTGATAATGGCAGTGTTCGCACACCAGGTTTCCCAGCCCCACCACTTCGCCACTATGGTAAACCCCGTGGTGGTTGAGATCCTGGAACACTTCGCGCCATTCCAGCTGGGTTTTATCGGTAATATCCGCCAGCTCCTGCCACAGGCTCTCTTTTATCACCCGCATAAACACGCTGTCCGTCAGTTCGTCCTGACTCTCTTCATAACTGCGCGCGAACTCTTCGAGATCGCGTCTGACCGCGGTGGTCAGCGACTCCACTTCGCGCTGCGTTAACTCACCAGACTGGCTAATTTTCACCCGCGCCTGTTCCACCAGCGCGTCAATATCGCGTTCTCCATTGCGCAGCCGTTCACTGAGCGTCGACACCAGTTCACGGTAGAATTGAGCAACCTTGTTCATCATTTCGCCTCCGGTGTGGTTAACTTCTTCTAATAATAGACCTTATTTGCCATCTGCTTTGCCAGTTAGCCCACAGAGTCGCGAAATAATCTCCGCCGCTTTTGCCGATGTTAATGTGCGAAAGGCTGTTTTGACGTGGGCGTTTGGGCTATGCTATGCCGATCTGATAACACATCCATTGGCTACATTTTGTAGCTGTATTGAAAACAGGACCACTGGCTGCCATGCAAGAGCAATACCGCCCGGAAGAGATAGAATCGAAAGTCCAGCTTCACTGGGACGATCATCGTACATTTGAAGTAACTGAAGACGAGAGCAAAGAGAAGTATTACTGCCTGTCGATGCTTCCTTATCCTTCTGGTCGACTACACATGGGTCACGTGCGTAACTACACCATCGGCGACGTCATTGCCCGCTACCAGCGTATGCTCGGCAAAAACGTTCTGCAGCCGATCGGCTGGGATGCGTTTGGTCTGCCGGCGGAAGGCGCCGCGGTAAAAAATAACACCGCGCCGGCCCCGTGGACCTACGACAATATTGCCTACATGAAAAACCAGCTGAAAAAGCTGGGCTTTGGCTATGACTGGAGCCGTGAAGTGGCGACCTGCACCCCGGAATACTACCGCTGGGAGCAAAAGTTCTTCACCGAGCTGTATAAAAAAGGCCTGGTGTACAAAAAAACGTCTGCGGTGAACTGGTGCCCTAACGACCAGACCGTTCTCGCCAACGAACAGGTTATTGACGGTTGCTGCTGGCGCTGCGATACCAAAGTTGAGCGTAAAGAAATCCCGCAGTGGTTTATCAAAATCACCGCCTACGCCGACGAGCTGCTCAACGATCTGGATAAGCTGGATCACTGGCCTGATACCGTTAAGACCATGCAGCGCAACTGGATCGGCCGTTCTGAAGGGGTAGAAATCTCCTTCAACGTTAACGAGTATGCCGACAAGCTGACCGTCTACACCACCCGTCCGGACACCTTCATGGGCTGTACCTACCTGGCCGTAGCCGCGGGTCATCCGCTGGCGCAGCAGGCGGCAGCGAACAACCCGGAGCTGGCTGCGTTTATCGACGAATGCCGTAACACCAAAGTCGCCGAAGCAGAAATGGCGACGATGGAGAAAAAAGGCGTCGATACCGGCTACAAAGCGATTCACCCGCTGACCGGCGAAGAGATTCCGGTCTGGGCGGCAAACTTCGTGCTGATGGAATACGGCACCGGCGCCGTCATGGCCGTTCCGGGTCACGATCAACGCGACTACGAATTTGCCAGCAAATATGGTCTGAACATTAAGCCGGTTATTCTGGCGGCAGACGGCTCAGCACCGGATCTGTCCGAGCAGGCGCTGACTGAAAAAGGCACCCTGTTCAACTCCGGCGAGTTCGACGGCCTGAGCCACGAAGCGGGCTTCAACGCTATTGCCGACAAACTGGCGGCCATGGGCGTTGGCGAACGCAAAATTAACTATCGCCTTCGCGACTGGGGCGTTTCCCGTCAGCGTTACTGGGGCGCACCGATTCCAATGGTCACCCTCGAAGACGGTACCGTCATGCCGACACCGGAAGATCAGCTGCCGGTCATTCTGCCGGAAGATGTGGTCATGGACGGCATCACCAGCCCAATCAAGGCCGATCCGGAGTGGGCAAAAACCACCGTTAACGGTCAGCCTGCGCTGCGCGAAACCGACACTTTCGATACCTTTATGGAATCCTCCTGGTACTACGCGCGCTATACCTGCCCGCAGTACAATGACGGAATGCTGGATCCAGACGCCGCCAACTACTGGCTGCCGGTCGATATTTACATCGGCGGGATCGAACATGCGATTATGCACCTGCTGTACTTCCGCTTCTTCCATAAGCTGATGCGCGACGCGGGTATGGTTAACTCCGACGAGCCGGCGAAACAGCTGCTGTGCCAGGGGATGGTACTGGCTGACGCCTTCTATTACGTTGGTGAAAACGGCGAGCGCAACTGGGTTTCTCCGGTTGATGCCACCGTGGAGCGCGATGAAAAAGGCCGTATCGTCAAAGCCTACGATCCGCAGGGTCGCGAGCTGGTGTATACCGGCATGAGCAAAATGTCCAAGTCGAAGAACAACGGCATCGACCCGCAGGTGATGGTTGAACGCTACGGCGCGGATACCGTTCGTCTGTTCATGATGTTCGCCTCTCCGGCAGATATGACTCTGGAATGGCAGGAGTCCGGCGTTGAAGGGGCAAACCGCTTCCTGAAACGTGTCTGGAAACTGGTTTATGAGCACACGACTCAGGGCCCGGTTGCCGCACTGGACGTTGCCAGCCTGAGCGAAGATCAGCAGGCGCTGCGTCGCGATGTGCACAAAACGATCGCCAAAGTGACCGATGATATCGGTCGTCGTCAGACCTTCAACACCGCGATCGCCGCGATCATGGAGCTGATGAACAAACTGGCGAAAGCGCCGCAGGAAAACGAACAGGATCGCGCGCTGATGCGTGAGGCTCTGCTGGCGGTTGTGCGTATGCTCAATCCGTTCACCCCGCACGCCTGCTTCACGCTGTGGCAGGAGCTGGGCGGCGAAGGCGATATCGACAACGCGCCGTGGCCGGTCGCCGATGAAAGCGCCATGGTTGAAAATACCACCCTGGTTGTTGTTCAGGTTAATGGTAAAGTCCGTGGTAAAATTACCGTTCCGGTCGATGCAACCGAAGAACAGGTTCGTGCACGTGCGGGTCAGGAACATCTGGTCGCGAAGTATCTCGACGGTGTCACCGTACGTAAAGTGATTTACGTCCCGGGTAAACTGCTCAACCTGGTCGTTGGCTAAGCGCAGGAGGAAGCGTGCGATATCTGGCAACATTGTTGTTATCTCTGGCGGTGCTCATCACCGCCGGATGCGGTTGGCATCTGCGGAGTACCACTCAAGTTCCCACCGCGATGAAAACCATGATCTTTCAGTCGAGCGATCCGAATGGTCCGTTAAGTCGTTCGGTGCGTAATCAGCTGCGTCTGAATGGCGTCGAGATCGTCGACGGCAGCACGCTGCGCAAGGATATTCCGTCCCTGCGTCTGGATGCGTCATCCATTCAGAAAGATACGGCCTCTATTTTCCAGGATGGTCGTACGGCTGAATATCAGATGGTGCTGACGGTGCAGGCAAGCGTGCTAATCCCGGGTCATGATATCTATCCGATCTCGACGAAAGTCTACCGCTCGTTCTTCGATAACCCGCAGGCAGCGTTAGCGAAAGACGCCGAGCAGGATATGATCGTCCAGGAGATGTATGACAAAGCCGCTGAACAGCTGATTCGTAAGCTGCCAAGCGTCCACGTTGCTGATGTCGAAGCCACGAAAGGGGAAGAGCAGACGGTCACGCCGACCCCCGCTTCCGCAACCTCTGGCAATCGCGTCTCCACCACGCTGGGTAACTGATGATTCGGCTGTACCCAGAACAACTCCGCGCGCAGCTCACCGAAGGGCTGCGCGCGGCCTATTTATTACTCGGCAGCGATCCGTTGCTGTTGCAGGAAAGTCAGGACGCGATTCGCGAAGCCGCTGCTACCCAGGGCTTTACCGAACACCATACCGCGACCCTCGACGCCAGCACCGACTGGCCCGCCCTCTTCTCACTCAGCCAGGCCATGAGCCTGTTCGCCAGCCGTCAGACGCTGCTTCTGGTCCTGCCGGAAAACGGCCCTAACGCGGCGATTAACGAACAGCTTGCCACCCTGGTCAGCATGCTCCATGACGACCTGCTGTTAATCGTTCGCGGTAATAAGCTCACCAAAGCGCAGGAAAATGCCGCCTGGGTAACCGCCCTGGCCAGCCGCGCGGTTCAGGTGAGCTGTCAGACGCCGGAATATGCGCAGCTGCCGCGCTGGCTGGCGGCGCGAGCAAAACAGCACCATTTGCAGCTTGATGACGCCGCCAGTCAGCTGCTGTGCTACTGCTACGAAGGCAACCTGCTGGCGCTGGCGCAGGCACTGGAGCGTCTCTCTCTGCTGTGGCCGGACGGCAAGCTCACGCTGCCACGCGTCGAGCAGGCGGTAAACGATGCCGCCCACTTCACTCCCTATCACTGGGTGGATGCGCTGCTGGCTGGTAAAAGCAAACGGGTGCTGCATATCCTGCAGCAGTTACGTCTGGAAGGAAGCGAACCGGCGATTCTGCTGCGTACGCTCCAGCGGGAGTTGCTGCTGCTGGTTAACCTGAAACGCCAGTCGGTCCATACGCCGCTGCGTACGCTCTTCGATAAGCATCGGGTATGGCAGAACCGTCGACAGCTGTTAAGCGATGCGCTCGCGCGCCTCAGCACGGATCAGTTACGCCAGGCCGTCACTCTGCTGACCCGAGCGGAGCTCACCTTTAAGCAGGATTACGGCAGCGCCATCTGGCCGGAATTAGAGAGCCTTTCTTTGTTGCTCTGCCATAAAGCGCTGGCAGACGTGTTTATTGATGGTTGATATGACTCAGTTGCAGGCAATGTACGGTGGCACCTTCGATCCGGTGCACTATGGTCACCTCAAACCGGTTGAGGTTCTGGCGAATCAGATAGGCCTTGGCAAAGTCATTATCGTCCCAAACAATGTTCCGCCACACCGCCCGCAGCCTGAGGCCACCAGCGCCCAGCGCAAACAGATGCTGGAACTGGCCATCGCCGATAAACCCCTGTTCGTGCTTGATGAGCGCGAGCTGCAGCGGCAGACGCCCTCCTGGACCGCGCAAACCCTTGAAGAGTGGCGACAGGAACAAGGGCCTGACCAGCCGCTGGCGTTCATTATTGGTCAGGACTCGCTGCTCACCTTCCCGACCTGGCACAATTACGCCACGATTCTCGATAATGCGCATCTGATCGTCTGCCGACGCCCGGGATATCCGCTGGTGATGAAACGGGAAGAGGATCAGCGGTGGCTGGACAAACATTTAACGCACGACGCCGAACAGCTGCACAGCCGTCCCGCCGGGGTCATCTATCTGGCGGAAACTCCGTGGTTTGATATTTCGGCAACGCTTATCCGCCAGCGCCTTGAACGCGGGGAATCCTGCGCTGACATGCTGCCGGCCGCGGTACTGACGTATATCCATCAGCAAAAACTCTACTGTTAACCGGCCGTTGCCCCAACGTTCGTGACGCCGGATGCGATAGCAGAGCGCCGATTCGCTTATACTCCCCCCATCCCTTGACGATGTCAGAAGGCGTATATTCAGTGAAATTATGGTTAGTTCGACATGGTGAAACTGAGGCCAATGTTGCCGGCCTTTACAGCGGACACGCTCCGACCCCGCTAACCGAGCGCGGCATGATGCAGGCGCAAACGCTCGGCCAGCTGCTGCAGGCGGTAGCGTTCGATCGCGTGCTTTGCAGTGAGCTGGAACGTACCCACATCACCGCCGACCTGCTGCTCGGCACACGGAATATCCCCCGGCAGATTGTCCCCGAACTCAACGAGATGTTTTTTGGCGACTGGGAAATGCGCCATCATCGGGACTTACGGCTCGAAGACGCCGAAAACTATGCCGCCTGGTGCGCGGACTGGCAGCATGCGGCGCCCACCAACGGCGAAAATTTTCAGCACTTCACCCACCGCGTCCGTATGTTTGCGGAGAAGCTGACGCACCATCCGCAGCCAGACCATCTGCTGATCGTGGGCCATAAAGGTGGACTGAGTCTGCTCATCGCGCTGTTGCTGAAGCTGCCGGCGGAAGCCATGTGGCATTTTCCCGTCGCCCATGGCACATGGAGTGAACTCGAACTGCACGCTGATTTTGCCACGCTGCGGGTATTAAATAGCCAGGCGCGCTGGCAGAAGGAACAAGAATTCCGTGCAGACCATTGACAGGTCAGAGCAGGCTGTTATTCTCCGCAGCCTGGACGTATCGGCTAAACGATGTTTCCAGAAATTGTTTTACAAAAATGGCGATGCAATCACGGGCGATGGATGGGATGATAGCCGCCGCCATCGCTTGCTGACCGACATTTATCCCGACTTTTCGACGAGTTCAGGTATACTGTCAGGCTGTTTATTATTATCAATCTTCACTCACCCAGGGGGAACTCTTGCAGGGTAAAGCACTCCAGGATTTTGTTATCGACAAAATTGATGACCTGAAAGGTCAGGACATCGTTGCCATTGACGTTCATGGCAAATCCAGCATTACAGATTGCATGATTATTTGCACCGGCACCTCTACGCGCCATGTAATGTCCATCGCCGACCACGTAGTACAAGAGTCTCGCGCCGCAGGCATGCTGCCGCTTGGCGTTGAAGGTGAAAGCGCCGCCGACTGGATTGTTGTCGATCTTGGCGACGTCATGGTTCACGTGATGCAGGAAGAGAGCCGTCGTCTGTACGAGCTGGAAAAACTCTGGAGTTAATGCGTGAAGCTGCAGCTGGTGGCCGTTGGCACCAAAATGCCGGACTGGGTTCAGACCGGCTTTAGTGAATATTTGCGCCGTTTTCCAAAAGATATGCCGTTCGAGCTGCTGGAAATCCCTGCCGGTAAACGCGGTAAAAATGCCGACATCAAACGAATCCTCGACAAAGAAGGGGAAATGATGCTGGCAGCCGCAGGCAAAAATCGCATCGTGACCCTGGATATTCCGGGAAAACCGTGGGATACGCCGCAGCTGGCACGAGAGCTGGAGCGCTGGAAACAGGATGGCCGCGACGTCAGCCTGCTCATCGGCGGTCCCGAGGGGCTCTCTCCGGCTTGTAAAGCAGCAGCGGAACAGAGTTGGTCGCTCTCCACCCTCACGTTGCCTCACCCGCTGGTACGCGTACTGGTCGCTGAGAGCCTGTATCGTGCGTGGAGTATTACCACCAACCACCCTTACCACCGTGAATAATGATGACCAGGGTAGACTAAGCAGCGAATGAAATTACAGAATTCTTTCCGCGACTATACGGCTGAATCCTCGCTGTTCGTGCGCCGGGCGCTGGTCGCTTTTTTGGGGATTTTGCTGCTTACCGGCATACTGGTTGCCAATCTTTATAACGTGCAGATCGTTCGCTACACCGACTATCAAACGCGTTCCAACGAAAACCGTATCAAGCTGGTTCCCATTCCGCCCAGTCGCGGCATTATCTATGACCGCAACGGTACGCCGCTGGCGCTGAACCGCACCATCTACCAGCTGGAGATGATGCCGGAGAAAGTCGATAACGTGCAGCAAACGCTGGATGCGTTACGCGACGTCATCGATCTGACCGATGATGACATTGCAAACTTCAAGAAAGAACGCTCGCGTTCCCATCGCTTCACCTCGATTCCCGTCAAGGTCAACCTGAGCGAAGTCCAGGTGGCTCGTTTTGCGGTTAACCAGTACCGCTTCCCCGGTGTCGAAGTGAAAGGCTATAAACGCCGCTACTACCCCTATAATTCCGCGCTGACCCACGTTATCGGCTACGTCTCGAAAATTAACGATAAAGACGTCGATCGCCTCGATAAAGAGGGCAAGCTGGCCAACTATGCCTCCACGCATGACATTGGCAAGCTGGGAATCGAGCGCTATTACGAAGACGTACTGCACGGTCAGACCGGCTATGAAGAGGTCGAGGTCAATAACCGCGGCCGCGTCATTCGCCAGCTCAAAGAGGTGCCGCCGCAGGCCGGGCGCGATATCTATTTGACCCTCGATCTCAAGCTTCAGCAGTACATTGAGACCCTGCTCGCCGGCAGCCGCGCTGCCGTGGTCGTCACCGACCCGCGTACCGGCAGCATACTCGCGCTGGTCTCCACGCCGAGCTACGACCCGAACCTGTTTGTGGACGGCATCTCCAGTAAAGACTACTCCGCCCTGCTGAACGACCCGAATACTCCGCTGGTCAATCGCGCGACCCAGGGGGTCTACCCGCCGGCGTCGACGGTCAAGCCTTATGTCGCCGTATCGGCCCTCAGCGCGAACGTCATCACCCGCAATACCAGCCTGTTCGACCCGGGTTGGTGGCAGCTGCCGGGCTCTGACAAACGCTACCGCGACTGGAAAAAATGGGGCCACGGGCACCTGAATGTGACCAAAGCGCTCGAAGAGTCTGCGGATACCTACTTCTATCAGGTCGCCTATGATATGGGGATCGACCGCCTCTCTGAGTGGATGAGCAAATTCGGTTACGGCCACTATACCGGTATCGATCTGTCGGAAGAGCGTTCCGGGAATATGCCGACCCGCGAATGGAAGCTGAAACGCTTTAAGAAGCCCTGGTACCAGGGTGACACCATCCCGGTCGGCATCGGACAGGGCTACTGGACCGCAACGCCGATTCAGATGAACAAAGCGCTGATGATCCTGATAAACGACGGTCTGGTAAAAGTGCCGCATCTGCTGCAAAGCACCGTCGAAGATGGTAAGCAGGTTCCCTGGGTTCAACCGCACGAGCCGCCGGTCGGCGATATTCACTCCGGCTTCTGGGAAATCGCCAAGGACGGGATGTTCGGCGTCGCCAACCGTGGCAACGGGACCGCGCATAAATACTTCGCCAGCGCGCCGTATAAAATTGCGGCGAAATCCGGTACGGCCCAGGTGTTTGGTCTGAAAGCCAATGAAACCTATAACGCGCACCGAATCGCAGAACGTCTGCGTGACCATAAACTCATGACGGCGTTTGCCCCTTATAACAATCCCCAGGTTGCTGTTGCCATCATTCTTGAGAACGGCGGAGCTGGCCCGGCGGTCGGCACGATTATGCGCCAGATTCTCGACCACATTATGCTGGGTGATAACAACACAAACCTGCCGAGTGAGAACCCGGCGGTCACGGCGGGTGAGGATCAATAATGACCGATAATCCGAATAAAAAATCACTATGGGATAAAATCCATCTCGATCCGACCATGGTGCTGATTCTGCTGGCGCTGCTGACCTACAGCGCGCTGGTTATCTGGAGCGCCAGCGGCCAGGACATCGGGATGATGGAGCGCAAAATAGGCCAGATCGCCATGGGCGTGGTGATCATGATCGTGATGGCGCAAATCCCGCCGCGGGTGTATGAAGGCTGGGCGCCCTATCTCTATATCTTCTGTATCATTTTGCTGGTGGCGGTTGACGCTTTCGGCGCGATTTCCAAAGGCGCCCAGCGCTGGCTGGATCTTGGCGTCGTGCGCTTTCAGCCGTCGGAAATTGCCAAAATCGCCGTCCCGCTGATGGTCGCGCGCTTTATCAACCGCGACGTTTGCCCACCCTCGCTGAAGAATACCGCCATTGCGCTGGTGCTGATTTTCCTGCCAACCCTGCTGGTTGCCGCCCAGCCCGACCTCGGGACATCGATTCTGATTGCGTTGTCTGGCCTGTTCGTGCTGTTCCTTTCCGGGCTGAGCTGGCGTCTTATCGGCGTGGCGGTGGTGCTGGTTGCGGCGTTTATTCCGATTTTATGGTTCTTCCTGATGCATGATTATCAGCGTCAGCGCGTCATGATGTTGCTCGATCCGGAGACCGATCCGCTGGGCGCCGGCTATCATATTATCCAGTCGAAAATCGCCATTGGCTCCGGCGGATTACGCGGTAAAGGCTGGCTGCACGGCACCCAGTCGCAGCTGGAATTCCTGCCGGAACGCCATACCGACTTTATCTTTGCGGTCCTGGCAGAAGAGCTCGGCCTGATTGGCGTGCTGATTCTGCTGGCGCTCTATATTTTGCTCATCATGCGCGGGCTGTGGATCGCCGCCCAGGCGCAGACCACCTTCGGTCGCGTGATGGCCGGTGGTTTAATGTTGATTTTATTCGTTTATGTCTTCGTAAATATTGGTATGGTGAGTGGTATTTTACCAGTGGTGGGGGTACCGTTGCCGCTGGTCAGCTACGGGGGCTCAGCCCTGATCGTATTGATGGCCGGGTTTGGTATCGTGATGTCGATCCACACCCACAGAAAAATGTTGTCGAAAAGCGTTTAAGGGGTTCGCGATGCGTAAGCAATGGCTGGGGATCTGCATAGCAGCGGGGCTGCTGGCGGCATGTTCGGGTGAAGACGTGCAACAGAAGACGGTCAGCACTCCACAGCCGGGCGTCTGTAATGGCCCAAGCGTGGAAATCAGCGGCGCCGATCCGCATTATGAGACGCCAAATGCCACGGCGAATCAGGATTACGAGCGCGATGGTAAAAGTTATAAAATCGTCCAGGATCCGTCTAACTTTACTCAGACCGGTCTGGCCGCCATTTATGATGCGGAACCCAACAGCAACCTGACGGCATCCGGCGAAGCCTTCGACCCGACGCAGCTTACCGCAGCGCACCCGACGCTGCCGATTCCGAGCTACGTGCGCGTGACGAACGTGGCGAATGGCCGCATGATCGTCGTGCGTATTAACGATCGCGGCCCGTACGGCACCGATCGCGTGATTTCGCTTTCTCGCGCCTCTGCCGATCGCCTTAACACCTCCAATAACACCAAAGTGCGTATCGATCCGATCATCGTCGCAGCGGACGGGTCGCTTTCCGGCCCGGGTATGGCCTGTACTACCGTCGCCAAACAAACCTATGCGCTACCTGCCCGTCCGGATCTTGACGGCGGCGCGGGTGTTTCCAGCGAACCGACGGCACAAACCGACGTTCGCCCGATCAGCAATGCCACGCTGAAACCGGAAGACAACGTTGGCGCCCCGGTGAACAGCAGCGGCTTCCTCGGCGCGCCGACGCCCCTGAATAGCGGCGTGCTGGAAAGCAGCGAGCCTGCGGTGCAGACTGCTACCCAAAGCGCGCCGGTTACCGCGCCTGGTTCTGTACAAGGCAGCGTCACGCCGGCAGCGCCGGCGGCTGCTGCGACCGCGGCTGTCGCCGCCTCTTCGGCAAGCGCCAGCGGCGATTTTGTCGTCCAGGTCGGTGCCGTCAGCGATCGGGCCCGCGCGCAGCAATATCAGCAGCGTCTGAGCCAGCAGTTTTCCGTGCCTGGCCGCGTCGTGCAGAACGGCGCAGTGTGGCGCATTCAGCTCGGGCCGTTCGCCAGTAAATCGCAGGCCAGCACGGTACAACAGCGCCTGCAAAGCGAAGCTCAGCTGCAATCATTTATTACTCACGCCAACTAAACAGCCAGGGTCGTGGTCCGTACTGTGATGCGCATGAAAAAGTCATTAACAAAGTCATGCGCAATGTCGGATGCCGGTCCACAGAGCATTTGTTATAGTAAGGCACTTTTTTTAACTCCATCACGGATGCCGTTGTTCTGACCATGAAGACCTCTTTCACCGCACGTTTACTCGTTACGGCCCTCTCCGTTGCAGCGCTCTCCTCCGCTGCCCACGCCGATGACCTGAATCTCAAAACCATGATCCCAGGCGCGCCGCAGATTGATGCCGAATCCTGGATTCTTATTGATTACAATTCGGGCAAAGTGCTGGCGGAGAATAACGCTGATTCTCGCCGCGACCCGGCGAGTCTGACCAAAATGATGACCAGCTACGTCATCGGTCAGGCCATGAAAGCGGGAAAATTTAAAGAAACCGACCTGGTGACGGTGGGTAACGATGCGTGGGCAACCGGTAACCCGGTGTTTAAAGGCTCTTCACTGATGTTCCTCAAGCCGGGTATGCAGGTTCCGGTTTCTCAGCTGATCCGCGGCATCAACCTGCAGTCAGGTAACGATGCCTGCGTCGCCATGGCCGACTATGTTGCTGGCAGCCAGGATGCCTTCGTCAGCCTGATGAACAGCTACGTCAATGCGCTGGGCCTGAAAAACAGCCACTTCCAGACCGTTCACGGTCTCGATGCCGACGGCCAGTACAGCTCTGCGCGCGATATGGCGCTGATTGGCCAGGCGCTGATCCGCGATGTACCGAACGAATACACCATCTATAAAGAAAAAGAGTTCACCTTTAACGGCATTCGTCAGTTGAACCGTAATGGTCTGCTGTGGGATAACAGCCTGAACGTCGACGGGATTAAAACCGGGCATACCGACAAAGCGGGCTATAACCTCGTGGCCTCGGCGACCGAAGGCCAGATGCGTCTGATCTCCGCCGTCATGGGCGGCCGCACCTATAAAGGTCGCGAATCCGAAAGCAAAAAGCTGCTGACCTGGGGCTTCCGCTTCTTCGAAACCGTCAATCCGCTAAAAGCCGGGAAAGAGTTCTCTTCCGAACCGGCCTGGTTTGGCGACAGCGATCGCGCTTCGCTGGGTGTCGATAAAGACGTTTATCTGACTATCCCTCGTGGCCGCATGAAAGATCTGAAAGCCAGCTATGTGCTGAACAATACCGAACTGCACGCCCCGCTGCAGAAAAACCAGGTTGTCGGCACCATTAACTTCCAGCTGGATGGTAAAACCATCGATCAGCGCCCTCTGGTGGTCCTGCAAGAAATTCCTGAAGGCAATTTCTTCGGAAAAATGATTGATTACATCAAGTTAATGTTCCACCACTGGTTTGGTTAAAAATCGAACGCTTGAAAGTGTGATTTACATCCCCATATACTAATCATCAAAGTAACCTGATAACTCCCACCCTTCGTGGGAGTTATTATTTTTTGTCGTAACACCGGAGCTGACATGAAAACCAAACTTAACGAACTGCTTGAATTCCCTACTCCATTTACTTACAAAGTAATGGGGCAGGCGTTGCCTGAGCTGGTTGATCAGGTGGTGGAAGTGGTACAGCGCCATGCGCCGGGTGATTACTCTCCACAGGTAAAACCGAGCAGCAAAGGGAACTACCACTCAGTTTCTATCACCATCAACGCAACCCATATCGAGCAGGTCGAAACCCTGTACGAAGAGCTGGGCAATATCGATATCGTCCGGATGGTGCTGTAACCCATTCCCAGACCCGGTCCTGCGCCGGGTCATCTCTCCCCGCTGTGCTGTGATATACTCCCCCCTCAAGTCACTTCTCTCTCTGCGGAGACGTTGTTTTGCAGCATAACAAAATCCTTATCCGTCAACTTGGCCTGCAACCTTACGAACCGGTCTCGCAGGCGATGCATGAATTTACCGATACCCGCGACGACAGCACGCTGGACGAAATCTGGCTGGTAGAACACCCTCCGGTCTTTACTCAAGGCCAGGCGGGAAAAGCCGAACACGTGCTGGTTCCGGGAGATATTCCGGTCATTCAAAGCGATCGCGGCGGCCAGGTGACCTACCACGGGCCAGGGCAACAGGTGATGTATGTTCTGCTGAACCTCAAGCGCCGGAAACTGGGCGTGCGCGAACTGGTGACACTGCTGGAACAGACCGTGGTTAATACGCTGGCGGAATACGCGATTGAATCACATCCACGCGCCGATGCGCCCGGTGTCTATGTCGGCGAGCAAAAAATCTGCTCTCTGGGTTTGCGTATCCGGAAAGGTTGTTCGTTTCACGGGCTGGCGCTGAATATTGCGATGGACCTGTCGCCGTTCCTGCGGATCAACCCCTGCGGCTATGCCGGAATGGAGATGGCCCAAATGCGCCAGTGGCAGCCGGATATTCAACCGCAGATGGTGGCGCCTCATCTGGTAGCCAACCTGCTGACCCTACTCGGCAACCCGCCTCACGAGATGATTGCCGCCGCTTAACTCCCGCCGGCTCGCGCCCCTGTCACAGGGGCGCGACATCCGCATTATCGCGAGTTAAGCCCTTATCTCTGCAATTAAATGTCATGCGCGGCGCCGCTGGTGAGCCAAAGCGATATGTTCGGGCTGATGCCGGAGCGGATGTTTTCTTTACTGGCGCGAACGGGGTCGCTGGCAAGGCTCGAGACGCTGAATGACCCGAAGAGCGCATTGAGATGTTACCGGCTTAATGCGCAGGAACCGTTGCTGAATCAGGTCATCGCGGTGGTTTGCCAGTCGTTTAAACAATAAAGCACGTGAGGATAAGCATAAAACAACAACTATTTTACAATTTGCCGAACAGGTAGGCTGCTTTCTGTCCCATATCAATGGTATACTGCCTGTCCTTAATTCAAAAATAGTTGATAATTACAACATTTCCTTGAATTGATTCGCTTTCCTTCGTGACTCGCAACTGGAACACGCACGCTATGAGTAAACCCATTGTGATGGAACGCGGTGTTAAGTACCGCGACGCCGATAAAATGGCCCTTATCCCGGTGAAAAACGTGGCAACTGAGCGTGAAGCTCTGCTCAGAAAACCGGAATGGATGAAAATCAAACTTCCGGCTGACTCGTCCCGTATCCAGGGAATCAAAGCAGCGATGCGTAAGAACGGTTTGCACTCCGTGTGCGAAGAAGCTTCTTGCCCAAACCTTGCGGAATGCTTCAACCACGGAACGGCCACCTTTATGATCCTCGGCGCGATTTGTACCCGCCGCTGCCCGTTCTGTGACGTTGCGCACGGTCGTCCGGTGACCCCGGATGCCAACGAACCGCAGAAACTCGCGCAAACTATCGCCGATATGGGCCTGCGTTACGTCGTCGTGACCTCCGTTGACCGCGACGATCTTCGCGACGGCGGCGCTCAGCACTTTGCCGATTGCATCAGCGCTATTCGTGAGAAAAACCCGACAATAAAGATTGAGACCCTGGTCCCTGACTTCCGTGGCCGTATGGATCGCGCGCTGGATATCCTCACGGTGACTCCGCCGGATGTGTTTAACCACAACCTGGAAAACGTGCCGCGTCTGTATCGTCAGGTTCGCCCGGGCGCCGACTACAACTGGTCGCTGAAACTGCTGGAGCGCTTTAAAGAAGCGCATCCGGAGATCCCGACTAAATCAGGTTTGATGGTCGGTCTCGGCGAGACCAACGAAGAGATCATCGAAGTCATGCGCGACCTGCGTCGCCATGGCGTGACCATGCTCACCCTGGGCCAGTATCTGCAGCCAAGCCGCCATCACCTGCCGGTTCAGCGCTACGTTAGCCCGGACGAGTTTGAAGAGATGAAAGCCGAAGCGATGGCGATGGGCTTCACCCACGCCGCCTGCGGTCCGTTCGTTCGTTCGTCTTATCATGCCGACCTGCAAGCCAAAGGGATGGAAGTGAAGTAAAACTCACTGCCCGGCAATCGCCGCGTGAACGCTTTCGCGCGGCGATCTGTTTTTACCCCGCCCGTCTGACGTTTCCCTGACCACTGGTAACAACTGGTTGCATTTTTTCCGCATCTTCGCGAACAAGCAATAAAAAGAGGCCGCAACGCTTATCGCTGCAGCCTCTTCAACGTCCAGACTTTCGCCTGTCGGTTACGCCCTCCCGCTGTCGGGGAACGCGCCTTTAATTACTCTTTATGAGAGAGCTTTTGTGCCGGAGCGTCTTCTTCCGCACTGGTTTTCTTTGCGCTATCGTCATCGTCGTTCATGGCTTTCTTGAAGCCTTTGATAGCGGAACCCAGGTCTCCACCCAGCGTACGTAATTTTTTGGTACCAAACACTAAAATAATCAGTGCTGCGACAACCAGCAGTTTGGTAATACTAATCTCACCCATAGCTAACCTTCTTCTCTAAAACAAGCTGCGAATACGCCATCATACACGCGAACAATTAACGGCTATTTGACGCGCGGACACAATAGCAATCTGTAACAAGGTGAATCAAGCCTTGTTTAAAAAAACATCACAATAATTGCGGTGGCGCAAAGCGGCGGTTCTTCAGCACCGGCAAACGCTCGCGAACCTGGCGCAGCGACGCTGTCGAAATGTCGGCAGTAATCATCTGCGGCCCGTCCCCTGCCCCCGCCATTATCGTTCCCATCGGGTCGATAATGCGGCTCTGGCCAATATTGCGGGTTCCGCATTCACCTGCCGCCACAATATAGCAGGTCGTATCCAGAGCCCTGGCCGCCAGTAGCGTGGCCCAATGATACTCCTTCATCGGCCCTTTTACCCACGCGGTGGGTAAAACCAGCACTTCAGCACCGTTAAGTGCCAGCGTTAACGCCAATTCAGGAAAGCGTAAATCGTAACAGGTCATCAGGCCCACGCGCACCCCGTCGACATCAATCAGCGGCGGGATCTGTTGCCCGGCATCAACAAGTCGCGACTCCTGCATCGCAAACGCGTCATACAAATGGAGCTTCTGATATTGGGCAATAACCTCGCCCTGGCGTATTGCCACCAGCGTATTCGTCGCTCTCCCCTCACCCGAAGGCACATGCAGCGTCAGCACCGTGGTTAAACTATAATTCCGGCTTTCATCACGCAACAGCTGCAGAAAACCGCCATCAATCTCCTGCGCCGACTTTACCGAGAGATCCGGATCGCTGTCGTCGCGCGCCAGCAACGCTTCCGGTAATACCAGCAATGATACTCCCTGCCCGGCCGCCTGGTTCATCAACGCCACGCAGGTACGCGCATTGACTCGCCAGTCCGCCGTAACGGCAAATTGTCCCGCAGCAACCCGCATTCTCTTCTCCCGTCAGGTATTTCGTAGCCAGCGACGTGTTTGACGCGCTACACTCAAACCCCTGTATTAACCAAATAGCAGGGAATGAGAGTGTCACAACTACTTTTAGCCGTTTTTGTTGGTGGCGGTACCGGCAGCGTATTGCGCTGGTGGCTTGGAATGAAGTTCAATCCAATGCATCACGCTATTCCCATCGGCACACTCGCGGCAAACCTGCTGGGCGCATTCATCATTGGCGCCGGGCTGGCATGGTTTAACCGCCTGACAAACATTGACCCAATGTGGAAACTGCTGATCACGACCGGATTTTGCGGCGGGCTGACGACGTTTTCAACCTTCTCATCGGAGGTCGTTTTCCTGCTGCAACAGGGCCGTTTCAGCTGGGCGCTGCTGAATATTCTGGTCAATCTGTTAGGCTCATTCGCCATGACGGCAACGGCATTCTGGCTCTTTTCCCACGCAGCCAGTCGCTAACGGCAGGCAAAAAAAAACCCGCGTTTAGCGGGTTTTTATATTCTACTGACGCAATGCTTAGATAGCGTTTACGTTTGCAGCAGAAGGGCCTTTGGCACCGTTAGTGATTTCGAACTCTACGCGCTGACCTTCAGCCAGAGTTTTGAAACCGTTGGACTGGATTGCAGAGAAATGTACGAATACATCTTTGCTGCCATCTTCCGGAGTAATGAAACCGAATCCTTTGGATTCATTAAACCACTTAACGTTACCTTTAATCTTAGACATCAAAATTACCTTTATATGAAAAAACGACACTGATACTGTGTCGGACACCAGTACATCAATTGTGATGCCTTTTGTCCAGTGCAACTTTATTAAAAAGTGACAAATATCGCTATCTTTTTTAGGAGGTCGCGCCTTAGTTGTTGTTTTTTCACGGGACAAACGACTTAGCTCATTTGTTGCTAAGTTATGCCGGTTCTAAAACTGAAAACGGGCCCAGGCAAAGTAGACGTTACCGTTGTTGTAGGTCCCGGGGATATAGGTCATCTGGAAGGTTGCAGGCCCATAACCAATGGATGCCAGTGGCAAAATGACCGGAATGGGAATGTAATTCCAGTTATCTCGCGCCGTCACGCCCAGCGTGTACCCCAGACCAAGATGAAAATTGTCGTCTGCTAACGGACGCCAGGTTTTCTCCCAGCCGTAGCCGCCAATCGGCTCCCATTTGTTAAAAGAGTCCTTAAAAGCCATCAGGTACAGGCCATGCCAGTTGCCTTTATCATCCCAGCGCGAAACCCCGAATCCAGCCCCCCACGGACGCTCGTTATACCCATCGGTCTTTTCTTTGTCATAGGCAAAGCGGGCATGCCAGGTAATCGCGGGAACATACAGATCGTAGTGTTCAGGTTCCTGCCAGGTTTGCACGACGTTATCACTTAAGGTGTTATACCCATCGCGAATCGTCGACGTAAACGACGCGTTAGCCGCGCCACAAGAGAGCATTAACCCCAAAAAACCAAGAAAAAACAATACGAAATGACGTTGTCTCAACACTTATCTCTTACCAATATCGATTTTAAAGCGCAATAAGTTAACAAGTATAATCTTAATATTACCTTAACGAAATTAGGTAAGTTTCTGATTTATGATCGGAAAAACAGCAACCTTTTCACCTTGTCGTTTTGTGATAGCGGCCGCCCCTCCGCTGATGATTGCAGGGTTCTCATCGGTTTATTGATTTGCGTCAGCATGTTTCGCCCATTAATTAGGCACATTCGCTCACTTAATTTTCTCTTCACTTTATTTATTAGCAGATTCTTTGGGTAAAAGGCTTAGGGGTAAAAAATGCTTACGCTAGTTGAGATCCTGATCGGGGTTGTGGTCATTGTGGGTGTTGCCCGCTATATCATAAAAGGGTATTCCGCCACCGGCGTGCTGTTCGTCGGCGGTTTGGCGTTACTCATCGTCAGCGCGTTGATGGGGCACAAGATTTTACCCGGCGATACGAAAAGCACGGGGTATTCCGCGACCGATATCATCGAATACGTCAAAATCCTCCTGATGAGCCGCGGCGGCGATTTGGGCATGATGATTATGATGCTCTGCGGCTTCGCCACCTATATGACCCATATTGGCGCTAACGATATGGTGGTAAAGCTGGCCTCAAAGCCGCTGCGCTATATTAACTCCCCCTATCTGCTGATGATCGCCGCCTATTTCGTGGCCTGTCTGATGTCGCTGGCCGTCTCCTCGGCAACCGGTCTGGGCGTTCTGCTGATGGCCACGCTGTTCCCGGTGATGGTGAACGTCGGTATCAGCCGCGGCGCCGCGGCGGCAATTTGTGCCTCGCCGGCCGCGATTATCCTCTCTCCGACCTCCGGCGACGTGGTGCTGGCCGCCAAAGCCGCAGAAATGCCGCTCATCGACTTCGCGTTTAAAACCACGCTGCCGATCTCCATCGTCGCGATTATCAGCATGGCCATTGCCCACTACTTCTGGCAGCGCTATCTGGATAAAAAAGAGAATGTCGTTCACGAAATGCTTGATGTGAATGAGATCACCACTACCGCCCCCTCCTTCTACGCCCTTCTGCCCTTTACGCCGATTATCGGCGTACTGATTTTCGACGGGAAATGGGGCCCGGAGCTGCATATTATTGCCATCCTCGTCCTCTGTATGCTGCTGGCGGCCGTGCTGGAGTTTGTTCGCGGCTTTAATACCAAAAATGTTTTCGCCGGGCTGGAAGTCGCCTACCGCGGCATGGCCGATGCCTTCGCCGGCGTCGTCATGCTGTTAGTGGCCGCAGGCGTCTTTGCTCAGGGCCTGAGCACCATTGGCTTTATCAATAGCCTGATCTCAATCGCCACATCATTTGGCTCGGCGAGCATCATTTTAATGCTGGTGCTGGTGATTCTGACCATGCTGGCGGCAATGACCACCGGTTCCGGTAACGCGCCGTTTTACGCCTTCGTCGAGATGATCCCGAAATTAGCCCACTCTTCAGGCATCAACCCGGCCTATCTGTCCATTCCTATGCTACAGGCTTCAAACCTGGGTCGGACTATTTCGCCGGTCTCGGGCGTGGTGGTAGCCGTTGCCGGGATGGCCAAAATCTCCCCCTTTGAAGTAGTGAAACGGACCTCTGTTCCGGTTATCGTCGGTCTGCTGGTGGTGATTATCGCCACCGAAGTTCTGGTGCCCGGTAGCGCACTTTAATAAACGCGAAAAGGCGCCAGCAGGCGCCTTTTTTATGCTTTAATCATTTCCTGTAAATCATTGTCACCCACTATCAGGATTAAAAATGTTCAGGAAGGATTTCGTCGCCATTGCCCTTTTACTGACGGCAACCCAGGCCGGCGCTGAACCACTCACCGCAACGCAGTATGGCGATTTCGACCGTTATGTACTGGCTTTGTCATGGCAAACGGGATTCTGCCAGAGCATGCATGACAGAAACCGTAGCGAGCCGGAAGAGTGTCGCTTGCAGCAGGAATTACCGAATAAAGCGGATTTCCTGACGGTACATGGCCTCTGGCCTGGCTTGCCAAAATCCATTGCTGCCCGGGGCGTCGACGATCGGCGCTGGATACGTTTTGGCTGTGCCACCCGCCCTGTCCCCAACATGCCTGAAGTTAAAGCCGGGCGTAAATGCCAGGCCGCTGAAACCGGGCTGTCGCTCGAGATGGCGAATAAACTCAATAGCGTAATGCCAGGAGCCGGCGGCAATTCGTGTCTCGAGCGTTATGAGTATGCGAAACACGGCGTCTGCTTTGGCTTCGATCCCGATAGCTACTTTGGCACGATGGTGCGTCTTGATAGTGAAGTGAAGCAGAGCCCGCTGGGCCTCTTTCTGGCGAAACACTACGGGCAGAGCGTCAGCCGCGATGAGTTCGATACCGCGGTCGCGCAGGCATATGGTCAGCAGAGCGTGAAAGCATTTAAGCTGACCTGTAACGGCAATCCGGCTTATTTAACCGAAATGCAAATCGCCATCAAAGCGGAGGCCATCAATCAGCCGCTTTCAGCCAATAGCCTCTTGCCCCAGCCTCATCCGGGGAATTGCGGCAAACAATTTATCATTGATAAAGCCGGCAACTGATGATTCGGCGGCGTAAGCCGCCGGTAGATTATGCGCGAATAAAATCGAGCAAATCCTGGTTAATCTGGTGTTTATGGGTTGTACAGATCCCGTGAGACCCACCCTGATAGACCTTTAATTCGCCGTCAGGCAGTAGCTGCGCCGCCACTTTACCGCAGGTTTCAAACGGGACAATCTGGTCATCATCACCATGAATCACCAGCGTCGGGATTGTCATCTTACGCAGGTCCTCACGGAGATCGGTTTCAGAAAACGCTTTAATACAGTCATAAAGCGCTTTGATTGACCCCTGCAACCCCTGCTCGACAAACCCTTCGCGTACCGCTTTTGACTCTTTGGCGCCGTCCCGATTGTAGCCGTAGAAAGCTGCGCTCAGCTCATAGAAGAACGCCCCGCGATCCTCGATAACGCCCTCTCTGATACTGTCGAAGACCGCTTTGGGTACGCCGTTCGGGTTAAAATCCGTCTGAATCATAATCGGCGTCACGGCGCCAATCAGCACCGCTTTCGCCACTCGGTCAGTCCCGTGCCGGCCGATATAACGCGCGACTTCTCCGCCGCCGGTTGAGTGTCCGACATGAATGGCATCACGTAAGTTCAGATGGGCGGTGAGCTGAGCCAGATCGTCGGCATAGCGATCCATGTTGTGGCCATCCCAGGGCTGCGCCGAACGACCATGCCCCCGACGATCGTGAGCAATCACACGGAATCCATGCGATCCAAGAAACAACATTTGATCTTCAAAAGCATCAGCCGTTAACGGCCAGCCGTGGCTGAACACCACCGGTTGCCCGCTGCCCCAGTCTTTAAAATACAGATAACTACCGTCGTTAAGAGTAAGTTTGTCAAAACCGCTCATTTCAGTCTCCTGTACTGGAAGGGTACTACCTGATACCGCTTAAAAAGGATAAGACAGATTTTTCACTTGCGACGGCAGTATCATAAATTTCATATGTCCCTTTCGGCGATCATCACTTAATGTGCGTTTAATCACTTCAAACCGCCGACAAGTCTCAGTATGATGGGACGACATTAACCCTTGCCTTTTCGGTGAGGGTTTTCTTTTACGGACAGGTTCCTGGATAACACGGAGTATGCGATGACCAGACCCGCAATCATCATTAATGAGCTCGATGCAGAACGCATCGACAGGCTGCTCGAACAGCCGGCTTTCGCGAATTCCCCGGTGGCAGATGCGCTGAACGACGAACTGGATCGTGCACAAATGCTGGCGCCCGAAGCGATGCCGCATGATGTTGTCAGCATGAACAGTAAAGTCAGATTTCGCGATTTGACCAGCGGTGAAGAACGCGTGCGGACACTGGTGTTTCCCTCGCAGGTGACCGACAGCGCAACCCAACTTTCCGTGCTCGCCCCCGTTGGTGCCGCGCTGCTCGGCCTGAAAGTCGGCAGTGCGATCCACTGGGAATTACCGGGCGGGGCATCGGCCCATCTCGAAGTACTGGAGCTGCTTTACCAGCCGGAAGCCGCAGGTGAGTTTCATCGTTAATTATCCCGCTGCCTGAGGCGTTTCACGCTTTATTCAGAGGATGTCTTCGCATCCTCTTTCTGCCCCCCACCCTCTCTCCTGGCGCTGACAAAATTTTACCCCTCTCTTCGTCTGAGCTGACAGTTTTGCGAGCTGAATGACACTATATCTTCCTATAATGTGTTGATATAGAAACAGTCGAACAAGGAGGAATGCATATGTATAAAACTATCATTATGCCCGTTGATGTTTTTGAGATGGAGTTGAGCGACAAGGCCGTCCGCCACGCGGAATTTTTGGCCCAGCAGGATGGGATTATTCACCTGCTCCACGTATTACCCGGATCGTCCAGCTTCACAATGAGCCGCTTTACCGCCGATCTGCGCCGTTTTGAAGAGCATCTACAGCACGAGGCGGAAACGCGTCTGAAAACAATGGCCGGTCATTTCAGCATCGACCCTTCGCGGATTAAAATGCACGTCCGCTTTGGTAACGTGCGGGACATGGTGAATGAACTGGCGAACGAAATTAAAGCCGATGTGGTGGTGATTGGTTCGCGCAACCCATCTATCAGCACGCACTTACTTGGCTCTAATGCCTCAAGCGTCATCCGCCACGCCCATATTCCGGTGATGGTCGTTCGGTAACACCGAACGATAAAAGAAGAGGCTACCCTGGGGTAGCCTCTTTTATATGCAGGTGTAGTCTTACTTTATTATGCGGTTTTGGTACGAATCAGATAATCGAACGAACTCAGGGAAGCTTTCGCCCCCTCGCCCGCGGCGATAATGATCTGTTTGTACGGTACGGTTGTGCAGTCGCCGGCGGCAAACACGCCCTTGACGTTGGTTTCACATTTCGCGTCGATGATAATTTCACCCATCCGGTTACGCTCGATGGTGCCTTCCAGCCAGTTGGTGTTCGGCAGCAGTCCAATCTGCACGAAAATCCCCGCCAGCTCGATATGGTGTTCATCACCGCTAACCCGGTCACGATACTGCAGGCCGGTCACTTTGCTACCATCGCCCGTCACTTCAGTGGTCTGCGCATTGAGAATGATATCGACATTTTTCAGGCTGCGGACTTTATCCTGCAGGACCTGGTCGGCTTTCATTTCCGGCGCGAACTCCAGCAGGGTCACATGTTCTACCAGACCAGCCAGATCGATGGCCGCTTCAACGCCGGAGTTACCGCCGCCGATAACCGCCACGCGTTTACCTTTAAACAGCGGGCCGTCGCAGTGTGGGCAATAGGTCACCCCTTTGGTGCGGTACTGATCCTCACCCGGCACGTTCATGTTGCGCCATTTTGCCCCGGTGGCGATGATCACGCTGCGTGCTTTCAGCACCGCGCCGGAGGCCGTTTCAATTTGGTGCAGGCCGCCTTCTACCGAAGCCGGAATCAGTTTCGATGCGCTCTGAGAGTCAATCACATCCACAGCATAGTCGCTGACGTGCGCTTTTAACGCCCCGGCCAGCTTCTGCCCTTCCGTTTTCGGTACAGAGATGTAGTTTTCGATATCCACGGTATCCAGCACCTGGCCACCGAAACGTTCACCCATCAGGCCGGTACGAATGCCTTTACGCGCAGAATAGACCGCCGCTGCGGCGCCTGACGGGCCGGAACCGACGATCAGCACATCGTAAGCATCGCGTTTATTCAGCTCTTCCGCCGCCCGTTTTTCGGCGCCGGTATCGACTTTAGCGACGATTTCCGCCAGCGTCATACGACCCTGACCGAACTCCTGGCCATTCATAAAGACAGCCGGAACGCCCATCACGTTGCGGTCGGTAATCTCATTCTGGAAAGTCCCGCCGTCAATCGCCGTATGTTTGATACGCGGATTCAGTACCGCCATCAGGTTCAGCGCCTGCACGACATCCGGGCAGTTATGACAAGAGAGCGAGTAATAGGTTTCAAACTCAAAATCACCGTCCAGATCGCGGATCTGTTCGAGCAGTGACTGGGTCTCTTTAGAGGGATGACCGCCGGTCCACAGCAGCGCCAGCACCAAAGAGGTAAATTCATGTCCCAGCGGAGAACCGGCAAAGCGCGGCCCCTGGAGGGATCCAGGATTGGCAATCAGGAACGAGGGCTTGCGGACAGGCAAGCTGTTATCTTCTCTGAAGGTCACTTTTTCCGACAGTTCGGCGATTTCAGCCAGCAGTTCCTTGATTTCTGCCGATTTTGCGCTGTCATCCAGCGTGGCAACCAGCTCAACAGGTTTGGTCAGTTTCTCAAGGTAGGCCTTGAGCTGGGTTTTCATGTTGGTGTCGAGCATTTTTAATCTCCTGCTTAAAAAACATCATCATGCAAGCTGCCTTGCGGGCGGCCTGAATGCGGCTTGCATCATGGTGTTGGAATAAAACGGGCGCAGATGCACCCGCTTGAGGATAAATTCGCAAGCATTTCGTGTTACAGGAAGGCGGCAAGCTTATGAAGCCCCGGGAGCTTACATAAGTAAGTGACCGGGGTAATTAAGCGTTGCCAACACACCTGTGGCATGAAAGACGCCGGAATTTTTAGATTTTACCGACCAGGTCCAGAGACGGAGCCAGAGTCGCTTCACCTTCTTTCCATTTCGCCGGGCAAACTTCACCTGGGTGAGAAGCAACGTACTGAGCAGCTTTGATTTTACGCAGCAGGTCAGATGCGTCGCGGCCGATACCTTCAGCGGTAACTTCGATAGCCTGGATGATACCCTGCGGGTCAACAACGAAGGTTGCGCGGTCTGCCAGACCTTCGTCTTCACGCATGTTGTCGAAGTTACGGGTCAGGGCGCCAGTCGGGTCGCCGATCATCGCATATTTGATTTTCGCGATAGTGTCAGAGCTGCTGTGCCATGCTTTGTGGGTGAAGTGGGTATCGGTAGAAACGGAGTACACGTCTACGCCCAGTTTCTGCAGTTCTTCGTAATGGTCTGCAACGTCGCCCAGTTCAGTCGGGCATACGAAGGTGAAGTCTGCCGGATAGAAGAAGAATACGCTCCAACGGCCTTCGGTGTCTTTTTCGGTAACTTCGATGAATTCACCGTTTTTGAATGCCTGGTTTTTAAAAGGTTTGATTTTAGTGTTAATCAAGGACATCTATACTTCCTCCGTGTTTTCGTTGAGGTCTAAGTTAACGAACTTTTCCTGATTCGACCAATGCGTTTGCATTATCAAATCAATAAGCGATATCTAACAACCGGAACAAGACAGCTTTGTGAACCCGTCGCGACAATCGCCGCGTTTCGTTACTTTTGCATCCCGTGGCGCTGAAAGTAAAAAGGCCGCCCTGTTCAGGCGGCCCCGTTACCTGAAATACCCGCAGGTAGGTTCAGTGCCAGACAAGCTGGCTATGTGTTGCGCTCTACATTACCTTAATGTAACAGCAAGGCCGATTACACCATCCGCAGTATTAAAGGGCAATCCGCCCGCGAGCAGGTCTTACCTATAGCTGTGATAGGCTTCATCATCTTTTCACCTTATACATTGATTTAAAAGGAATAATCATGTTAAAGCGTCTGTTTTTTCTGAGTTTTTTACCCTTTTTCTGCCAGGCTGAAGATCTCCCGGCTCCCGTAAAAGCGATAGAAAAACAGGGAATTACCATTATTAAGCCCTTTGAAGCGCCGGGTGGAGTGAAGGGATGGCTGGGGAAGTATCAGGATATGGGGGTCGCTATCTATCTGACCCCCGACGGCAAGCACGCCATTTCCGGCTATATGTACGATGAAAATGGCAATAACCTGAGCGAACAGCTGTTCCAGAAAGAGCTCTATACGCCGGCAGGCCAGGCGATGTGGAAGAAAATGGAGGCCGCCAGCTGGCTACAGGAAGGGAAAAAGGAGGCGCCGATCATTCTGTATGTCTTTGCCGATCCCTTCTGCCCGTACTGCCTGCAATTCTGGCAACAGGCGCGTCCGTGGGTAGAGTCAGGCAAAGTACAGATTCGCACGCTGTTGGTTGGCGTCATCAAACCCGAAAGCCCGGCAACGGCCGCCGCAATTCTCGCCACTCAGGATCCGGCGAAAACCTGGCGTGATTACGAACAATCCGCCGGTAAAATGCCTATTAAGCTCCCGGCTCATCTCTCCCCGGAAAAAATGAAGATCGTCAGCGAGAATCAGCAGCTAATGGATGAACTCGGCGCGAACGCAACGCCGGCCATTTACTACATGAACAAAGATAATATGCTGCAGCAGGTGGTCGGGCTGCCTGAAGCCGACAAGCTGCAGGTCATGATGGGAGAAAAGTAACCCCTCAGCTCTGCTTTCTGGCCAGGTTCCTGAGCAAAAAGAACCTGGCTTACGCCTCTCCAGTCATATACATTCAGTAATGGCGAAGAATAAACGCCAGCATGAATTCACCAAATCAATAATTACAAAAAATAAAATACAAAATATTAATCATTTTTATCACCACGACTTAATCCGGACATTAGCCATGGCGAATCTTTACGGCCTGAAAAAATTCGATCTTAACTTGCTGGTTATTTTTGAATGCATCTATCAACATCTGAGCATCAGTCGGGCGGCGGAAACATTGTTTATTACCCCCTCCGCCGTCAGCCAGTCACTGCAACGCCTGCGCACTCAGCTTAACGATCCTCTGTTTATTCGTTCGGGGAAAGGAATTACGCCCACCAAAACGAGCGTCAACTTGCATTATCTCCTCGAAAAAAACTTAAGCCAGCTTGAGAAAACGATTTCTATGGCCAACCCGGCCAACTTTAAAAAACGTTTTGTCATTTATAGCCCACAGTTATTTATTACCCCCGATGCGTCACAATTCATCCACGCCCTCTACCAGAGCGGCAATATGCAGGTGGAACACCATGACCTGCAGCTCACCAGCGGGTCGGTGGAGAGTCTACTCTCACAGCGCAAGGCGGACCTGATACTCAGTTTGTCCCCCTGTAAAAGCGCGGAGACACTCTGTCAGCCCTTCCGGGAGGCTGAGATGGTACTGGTCTGTGGCCAACACCATCCGCGGGCCGACGAACTCAACGATCGGCAGGCCATCATGCGGGAAAGTTTCGCCGCCTATCTTTCCAGTGAGGTCGGCATAAAGAACTTTCATGCGCACATGAAAAAAAGTTTGCCGGAGCGAATGATTGCCTTTCGCAGCGATTCTCTGATAGCGATTGTCAATATGATTAACCAGACCGACCTTATCGGCTTTGTCCCTAAAGCTCTATTTAACCACCCGCTTTTCAATCTGAAATTAATACCGCTGCCCGTTCCGGCGCCATCTATTATGATCTACATGATTTATCACCAGACGCAGATAAATACGCCCATATTCTCCTCGCTGATCGACAAGATAATCCAGCCGCAACCTCAGATAAATAATTCATAACTTGAATGGTTTAATAAAAACCAATACACCACACAAATGCACAGCATAAAGAATGACGATGATGGCTTTCTGTCGTAGCATGATATGCAATCAGATCGTCAACTGCAGTTAAGGAACAGAGACCGTGACATTAATAAAACTTCCGTTACCCGATTCCGTTCTGCAGGCCGCGCAGAAACGCATTGAATGGGTGATGGATAATTTCCCACGTATCTGTGTCTCTTTTTCCGGGGGCAAGGATTCCACCCTGATGTTACATCTGACCGCGCTTCACGCGCGACGTACGGGCCGCAAAATTAGCGTGCTGTTTATCGACTGGGAAGCGCAGTTTTCCTGCACCATTACCCATTGTGAAGCGCTGCGGGAAACGTATCAGGATGTCATCGAACGATTTTTTTGGGTTGCTCTGCCGCTAACCACGCAGAACTCACTCAGCCAGTTCGCTCCGGAATGGCAATGCTGGGAACCAGGCACCCCATGGGTACGCCAGCCTCCTCCACATGCCATTACCGACCCCGGCTATTTTTCTTTTTACACCCCGGGGATGAGCTTCGAAAACTTTGTTCGCGAATTCGCCGACTGGTTTTCCGCTAACCGTCCCGCGGCGGTCTTAGTCGGCATCCGCGCGGATGAATCCCTTAACCGATTCATCACCATCTCGTCGCGCCGCAAACAGCGCTTTGCCGATGACAAGCCCTGGACCACCGCAGCGCCGGGGGGCCACGCGTGGTACGCCTACCCTATTTATGACTGGAAAACCGCTGATATCTGGACCTGGTTTGCCAAAAGCGGACTCGCCTGTAACCCACTCTATAATCTGATGTATCAGGCCGGCGTACCGCTGCGCTACATGCGTATCTGTGAACCTTTCGGTCCGGAACAACGCCAGGGGCTTTGGCTTTATCACGTACTGGAACCTGAACGCTGGGCCGCCATGTGTCAGCGGGTGAGCGGCGCGTGCGGCGGCGGCATCTACGCCGGCCAGGATAACCAGTTCTACGGGCATCGCAAGCTGGAGAAGCCCGGACATCATAGCTGGAAGAGCTACGCCCTGTTTTTACTCGACAGCATGCCGGAAAAAACGGCCGAGCATTACCGGAATAAAATTGCCGTCTATCTGCGCTGGTATCAAAAGCAGGGGATGGAGGAGATACCTGACCTCCAGAAGGCCGATACCGGCGCGAAGGATATTCCGTCCTGGCGACGTATCTGCAAGGTGCTACTGAATAACGATTACTGGTGCCGCATGCTCTCTTTCAGTCCAACCAAATCCAGCCATTACCGGCGCTACCGCGAACGAATGAGTCAAAAACGCCAGCAGTGGGGAATCCTATGCAACAACAAATAATGCAGGATCTTGAGCGCTATCTGAACACGCTTTCGCAGGCAGAACGCATTGAGGCGCTGAACGCTTTTCGCCAGCTTTTGCACGATTACAGTCCGTTCAAATCGCATCCCGTTGACTGTGTGCTATGGGTAAAACAGGAAAGCGTTGCGCCAAATGATTACAACCCCAACAACCTCGCCCCGCCGGAAAAACGTCTGCTGCTCACTTCGCTGGAAACGGACGGTTTTACGCAACCCATCGTGGTGCTCAGACAAGATGAGGCGCGCTACACCATCGTTGACGGATTCCATCGTCACGAGCTGGCCAGCAACAAAGCGCCGTTAAAACAGCAGTTGAACGGCTATCTCCCGGTCACCTGCCTGGAAAACCATTCAGCCACTCGCGATACGCTGATGGCCGCCACTATCCGCCATAACCGCGCGCGGGGCCGCCACCAGATCCCGGCCATGTCGAGTATCGTCCATGAACTGGCGAATCTTGGCTGGTCTGACGCTAAAATCAGTCAAGAGCTGGGTATGGATGCTGACGAAGTGTTACGCCTGAAACAAATTAATGGTCTTGCCGAACTGTTTGGCGACCGGCAATTTTCTCAGGCGTGGACCGTAAAATAGCTACAGCTGGCAGAGACGTTCCGCTGCGGCCAGCAAAGTTGCCGGCTGTTTTGCAAAGCACAGGCGTATGAGTTTGTGCGGGAACGGATCGGCGCAGAACACCGACAGCGGGATCGCCGCGACGCCCACCTCGGTCGTCAGCCAACGGCAGAAGCTCACATCGTCGAGATCGGAAATCGCGCTGTAGTCAGCCAGCAGGAAGTAGGTGCCCTCGCAGGGCAGAATCTCCAGACGGCTACTGCGCAGGGCATCGACAAACAGATCTCGCCGCTCGCGGTAGAATTCCGGCAGCTGGCGATAGTGCTCCGGCTCATGGCGCAGCATGTCGGCGATAGCCAGCTGGGCGGGCGTATTCACCGCGAAGGTCAGATACTGATGAACCTTGCGCAGCTCGGCGCTTATTGCCGCCGGCGCCACGCAGTACCCCACTTTCCAGCCGGTCATGTGGAAGGTTTTGCCAAATGAAGAGACTGCCACCGCCCGCTCGCGCAGCTGAGGGTGTGCCAGTACGCTGGCATGCCCGTGGGGCGCAAAGCAGATATGCTCATAGACCTCATCGCTGATCACATAAATTTCGCGATCGGTAATCGCCTGCCACAGCGCGGCAAAATCCTCGCGCTGCCAGACCGTCGCCGACGGGTTATGTGGCGTATTGAGAATCACCAGCCGGGTGCGCTCGCTAAGCGCTGCGGCAAATTCTTGCCAGTCAACGCGAAAATGCGGCGGCTGCAGAGCGATACGTCTCAATACGCCGCCGGATAACTCTACGGCCGGCGCGTAGCTGTCGTAGCTGGGGTCAAAACAGATGACCTCGTCGCCGGCGCGTACCAGCGCGGTGATCGCCGCGTAGAGCGCTTCGGTCGCCCCCGCCGTGACGGTAATATCGCTGTTTGCATCCGGGCGATGGCCGTACAGTTCGGCGGTTTTATCGGCGATCGCTTCACGTAATGCCGGGACACCGGTCATCGGCGCGTACTGGTTAGCCCCCTGAGCGACATGATACGCCAGGCGCTCCTGCAGGTAGCGCGGCCCGTCAAAATCCGGGAACCCCTGCGACAGATTGATCGCCCGGTGTTCCTGCGCCAGCGCGCTCATTTGTGTAAATATGGTGGTGCCAAGAGAAGGAAGTTTACTTTCAGGAATCAGTGGCTTATTACTCATTTTATAATTACCGATTGTAATGCTGTTGTTGAAGCCACTATAACACGATGTTAATATTTGGCAATCAAGACGCTTAGACGTCTAAATGATAATGTTATGCCGGTTCTCGCCTGAAGCAGCCCATCACGGCGCACCGCCCACTCTGGAGAAACCATGATCCGCGCTATCGTGACCGATATTGAAGGCACCACCAGCGACATTTCTTTTGTCCACAACGTTCTGTTTCCGTACGCCCGCGAGCGGCTAGCGGCCTTTGTCACCGCGCAACAGTACGCCGATCCGGTGAAGACGATCCTTGATAATCTGCGAGCGGAAATCGGTAACCCCGCCGCCAGCACCGCCGAACTGATTGATACCCTACTGGCCTTTATGGACGAAGACCGCAAGTCAACGGCGCTCAAGGCGCTGCAGGGTATTATCTGGCGCGAAGGCTATGTTAATGGCGACTTTACCGGCCATCTCTATCCGGACGTTCTGCCCGCGCTGGAAAAATGGAAGTCCCAGGGAATTGATTTATATATATATTCCTCTGGCTCCATCGCGGCGCAGAAATTGTTATTTGGCTACAGCGACGAAGGTGATATTACTCATCTGTTCAGTGGCTATTTCGATACCTTGACGGGAGCCAAGCGAGAAACGCAGTCCTATCGCAATATTGCCGAACAGCTGGGGCATCATCCGGCAACGATTCTGTTCCTCTCCGATATTCATCAGGAGCTGGATGCGGCAGAAGCCGCCGGTTTTCGTACGATCCAGCTGGTGCGCGGCGACCGCGATCCTGCCAGCCATCACCCGCAAGTTCAGCGTTTTGACGACATTCATCCGGAGCAGATCCCAGCATGAGCGCATTAACGATTTATTCAGAAAAAGACGCCGGTACCCCTCTCTGGCAAAGCACCGACGGCGATGAAATCCAGCAGCAGCTCAACGCCAAAGGCGTGCGCTTCGAACGCTGGCAGGCCGACCGCGATCTGGGTGTCTCCCCGACGCCGGAAACGGTGATTGAGGCCTATCAGCACGCCATTGACAAACTGGTCGCTGAAAAAGGCTACCAGAGCTGGGACGTGATCAGCCTGCGCGCCGATAATCCGCAAAAAGAGGCGCTACGCGCGAAGTTTCTCAACGAACACACCCACGGTGAAGACGAGGTCCGCTTTTTTGTTGAAGGCGCCGGGCTGTTCTGCCTGCATATCGGCAACGAGGTGTTTCAGGTACTGTGCGAGAAGAACGATTTGATTTCGGTACCGGCTGACACGCCACACTGGTTTGATATGGGCTCGGAACCCAACTTCACCGCTATCCGCATTTTCGACAACCCGGAAGGCTGGGTAGCGAAATTTACCGGCGACGATATCGCCGACGCCTACCCACGGCTGGCATAACGCCGCAATGCAATAATGCCGGGTGGCGGCTACGCCTGACCCGGCCTACAACGTCCCCAGCTTTCCGTAGGCCCGTGCAGCCGGGTTTGCTCCGCAGCCTGGGCGGGCGATAAACCGACCCTGTCCCAGCTGGCGGCTACGCCTGACCCGACCGACAACAGCCACAGCTTCCCGTAGGCCCGTGCAAGCGAAGCGCCGCCGGGCAACACCCACTCTCTAACTCCTAATAAACCTCGGCGGATCGAAGGCAGTAATCGGCGGTAACGGTTCGCGCCATGGTTCGATCTCCACCCGGCAGGTCTGGGCGCTACAGCCCTGTCCCAGCTGGCGGTTACGCCTGACCTGACCGACAACGTCCGCAGCTTCCCGTAGGCCCGTGCAAGCGAAGCGCCGCCGGGCAACACCCACTCCCTAACCCCTAAT
>NZ_JMPP01000062.1 GCF_000735435.1 Klebsiella planticola ATCC 33531
GCCGGCAACACCCACTCCCTAACCCCTAATAAACCTCGGCGGATCGAAGGCGGTAATCGGCGGTAACGGTTCACGCCATGGTTCGATCTCCACCCGGCAGGTCTGGGCGCTACAGCCCTGACCCAGGCGCGAACTGCCGCGATCTTCGGTCAATACGTTCGGATTGCCATGCTTGTCCAGCGAACCTTTGACCTTCGGATCCAGCGGGTCGTACCAGGCTCCCGTTGACATCTGCACCACCCCCTTGAGGATCTGCTCGCTAAGATGCACCCCGGCGAGAATCGCCCCGCGGGCGTTATACACCTTCACCACGCTGCCTTCGACAATGCCCCGCGCCTGCGCATCCTGCGGATGCATCCACAGCGGCTCGCGGCCCTGAATTTTCGTCGCCCGGCTGACGCTGCCGTGATCGTACTGGCTGTGCAGACGGGTGCGTGGCTGGCTGGAGAGCAGATGCAGCGGCCAGCGCCCGGCCTCCGCCTGCTGCCGGGCCGCCTCTTCTGTATCCCACCACGGGTGGCCTGGGCATTCGCGATAGCCAAAAGCGGCAATCGTTGCCGAGTAGAGTTCAATTTTGCCGGAGGGAGTGGATAGCGGATAGCGCTGCGGGTCGGCGCGGAACTCCGCCAGAAAGACCTGCGGTTTTTCCGGGGCACGATATTCCAGCACGCCCTGCTGCCAGAACTCATCGAACGAAGGCAGCTCAATCCCCTCTTCCTGCGCCCGCGGCCGGGAGGCTTCATAAATCTGCCGCAGCCACTGGCCGGCGTCCCGCCCTTCACTAAACTGCTCGCCAATGCCCAGCCGCGCCGCGAGATCGCAGAAAATCGCGTAATCATCGCGCGCCTCACCCACCGGCGGGATCTGGGCGCTCATGGCTATCATAAAACCGTCGTGACCACCGCTGCCGATATCTTCACGCTCCAGCGAGGTGGTTACCGGCAACACGATATCGGAGAATTTAGCCTGCGCGGTCCAGTACTGCTCGTGGACCACCACCGTTTCCGGCCGCCGCCACGCTTCACACAGCTGGTTGAGATCCTGATGGTGATGGAACGCGTTCCCCCCCGCCCAGTACACCAGGCGGATATCGGGATAGCGCAGATGCTGGCCGTCAAACTCGTACTCCTCGCCGGGATGCAGCAGCATATCCGCCAGTCGCGCCACCGGGATCACGCTGCTGACCGCATTTTCTCCGGCCGGTAAGCGCGGGCCGGAGAACGCTTTACGCGAGGCTCCCGCCAGGTTGGTGCAGGCGTAACCGAAGCCCAACCCGCCGCCCGGCGTACCGATTTGCCCCAGCAGCGCGGTCAGCGCTACCGTGGCCCAGTAGGCCTGTTCCCCCTGGCGCGCGCGTTGAATGGACCACGAGATATTCACCATCGTACGCTGGCTGGCCATCATCCGCGCCAGAGAGACAATTTCTTGTTCAGCAATACCGGTAATCGCCGCCGCCCAGCGCGGCGTTTTCGCTATCCCGTCGCTCTCGCCGAGCAGATAAGCGCGATACGGTTCAAAGCCTACCGTATGGCTGGCGACAAATTGCGCATCGTACAAAGATTCCACTATCAGCACGTGGCACAGCGCCAGCAGCAGGGCCGTATCGGTGCCCGGACGAATCGCCAGCCACTGCGCGCTCTCCACGGCGCTGAGATCGTTACGCACCGGGCTGATGTTGACAAAGCGCGTTCCCCCCTCCTGCATTTTATCCAGCCAGTGCTTCAGCATATGGTCATTGGCGCCGCCGCCGTTGACCTGCGCATTACGCAGCGGTAAACCGCCGATGGCGACAAACAGCTGGCACTCGCGCGCCAGCTCAGAGAAGTGAGTATGCTGGCGATGCAGCGGACTGAGCGGCCCGAGCACATGCGGCAAAATGCGCTCCCCGGCGGCGCTGCTGTAGGTATTGGTGCTGGCGGTGTAGCCGCCGAAGGTTTTCAGGAAACGATGCAGCTGGCTCTGGGCATGGTGAAAACGTCCGGCGCTGGCCCAGCCGTAAGAGCCACCAAAAATCGCCTCGTTGCCGCAGCGCGTCTTCAGCGAAGTCAGCTCGCGGGCCAGCAGGTCAAGCGCGACCTCCCAGCTCACCTCCACGAAAGGCTCTGTGCCCCGCCCCTCGCGGGAAGCCGGACCATTTTTCAGATAGCCTTCTCGCACCGCCGGACGGCGAATACGCGCATTGCCGGTGACCGCATCGGGGAGTGATTGACCGATACGTGAAGGAGACTTATCCCAGGGGACCGGCGTGACCGCAGCGATATGGCCATCGCGGGCCTGAACCTGCCAGGTTCCCCAGTGCATCACGGTCAGATTATGCTGTTTTCTCATAGTGCCTGTTTTCTTCTCACCCGCTAAAGAGCGCTATAATAGAGCGCGATCCTCGGCAAGATAAAACGCCACCCGCCATATAATATGCTGCATATATAGCAATTACCCCCTCACACTTCGCGGTCCTCCGGGTTATTTACCAGATTTCCCGTCAACTAAACCATAATAATTAAGCAGCAATGATTATTTGCACTAAAAATAACGCATCAGTTTTAATATCCACAATATAAAAGAGGATTAAATTATGCATCATGAAATATTTTCAGCTTACTAATGATAAAATTACGTTTTCCTCGGCTAATCCTGCGATATAACATTGTTGGAATAACTTAGACATATTTCGTATTTGAGGTTGCGTGCTCGTTATTGTCATGCTACGACTCCGCAGCCACCTTCATCACAGGATCATAATAAGAATGTCGCAGAGAAAAAAATTATTACCCGCCGCACTGGGTCTGCTCTCGCTCGTCTCCATTAGCGCATCAGCCGCCGAAGCCCTGTCGCTTCAGGGGAAAACCATCGGCGTCGCCGTGGTTGGCACTCAGCACTTCTGGGATCGTGAAGCCTACAAAGGCGCAACGGAGGAGGTGGAGAAACTCGGTGGCAAGGTCATTGGCGTCGACGGCGGCCGTGATAATCAGGTCCATGCCAACAACCATGATATTTTACTGTCACGTAAAGTCGATGCGGTAATTAGTATTCTCGGCGACAGCGCTGTCGAACCTAAATTTAAAGCCCTGCGCGATGCCGGCATTCCGGTATTTACCGTTGACCATGTATCAAAATATTCGGTCAATAACACCACTTCCGACAACTACACCCTGGGCTCGACCATTGGCCGCTATATGGCGGATGAATTAGGCGGTATAGGCAACGTTGCCGTATTCAATGCGTTCTCCAGCTCCTTGCGTATTTGTGGCATTCGCTACGATCAGTGGAAATATGTCCTTAAGGATTATCCGGATATTCATATTATCCAGCCGGAGCTGGCCGAACAGTTTGCCAATTCCCCGGAAGACGCGCGTAAGAAAACCCTCGAATTACTCAGCCAGTATCCTAAAGGCAAACTCGATGCCATTCATGTCGCCTGTTGGGATCAGCCGGCTATCGGCATTGTCCAGGCGCTGGAAGAGACCGGTCGCGATAAAGACGTGAAGGTTACCGCTATCGATGCCGGTCCGGAAACGCTGGAGATCATGGCCGAGCCGAATAGCCCGTTCGTCGCCAACGTGGCTCAGCAGCCGCATCTGATTGGCCAGACCTCCGCCGACAACGTCGCGCGCTACTTCGCCAAAGAGAAACTGCCGCTGCAGACCTTTATTCCGGTGGTCCCGGTTAAAGGGCCGCAGGAGGCGAAAGCAGTCTACAAACAGCTGGGATATGGCGAACTGCAGTGATCACTCAATCCTTCGGCGGGGCTAACCCCGCCGCTGGTCTGGCGATGAACCAGATCAGCAAAAGCTTTGCCAACGTGACTGCATTAAATGCGGTCACGCTGCTTCTGAATCCCGGCGAAATTCACGGTCTGATCGGCGAGAATGGCGCCGGAAAATCGACGCTGATCAAAATCCTCGCCGGCGTCTACCAGGCCGATAGCGGCAACGCCACCCTGGACGGCGCGCCGCTGCCGCTTGGTCATCCGGCGGCGATTGAAGCGCTGGGCATTCGCGTCATTCACCAGGAGCTCAACCTGATCCCCCACTTTACGGTGGCGGAATCGGTGTTCCTCGGCCAGGAGTACCGTACCCGCTGGGGGGCGCTGGACCGGCGGCGAATGAATGCCGCCACCGAAGCGTTTTTCCGCGACAGCTGGCAGCTGGACATCAATCCCCGCCGCCTGATCCGCGACCTCAGCCTCGCTGAACGCAAGCTGGTGCAAATAGCCCGCGCGCTGATCGACGGCGCGGCAAAGCTGGTGGTATTCGATGAGCCTACCGCGCCGCTGGAAGCGCAGGAAGCCAGCCTGGTCTCCTCAGCGATTCTGCGCCTGCGGCAGCAGGGGATCGCGATTCTCTATATTTCTCACTATCTCAATGAAATCGCCGCCCTGTGCGATCGCGGCACGGTACTGCGTAACGGCGAAGTCGTCGGCTATCCCGACCGGGAGCTCCTGCAAAACACCGACGCGCTGATTAAAATGATGGTCGGGCGCGATATCGAACAGCTCTATACTCCGCGCCAGAGTAGCGCTCATCAGGTCGATGCCGCCGTACCGGTCCTGTCGGTACGCCAGCTCAGCGACGGCGCGCAATTAAACGCGATGACCTTTGATATTCAGCCGGGAGAGATCGTCGGCGTCGCCGGTCTGCTGGGCGCCGGCCGCGACGTGCTGGTCGATCTGCTTTACGGGCTACGCCGCGCCCGCAGCGGCACGATTAGCATCGACGGCCAGCCGAAGCGGCTGCGTACGCCGCATCAGGCCACCCGCGCCGGGATGGCGCTGGTGCCGCGCGACCGCCGCCATCAGGGGCTGATTCTTCCCTTCTCCACCGCCGACAATATTAATCTCGCCTCCCTGCCGGAGACCGCCACCCTCGGCTGGGAGCATCGCGGTCGGGCGCTGGAAAAAGCGCGCAGCTGGATAGACCAACTCTCTATCCGCCCGGGTCGTCCGGAACTGCCGGTGCGTTTTATGAGCGGCGGCAATCAGCAAAAAGCCATTCTGGCCCGCTGGCTGGGTACCGACGCACGGCTCTTTATTCTCGATGAACCCACTCTCGGGGTCGATATCGGCGCCCGCAGCGATATTTATCAGCGCACCCGCGAGCTCGCGGATCGCGGACGCGCGGTACTGGTCTCCTCCAGCGATGCGCCGGAGCTACTGGGCCTTTGCGACCGCATCCTGGTGATGTGGCGCGGCGAGCTGGTGGCCAATCTCCCGACCCGGGGGCTGACGCTCGACGCGCTGCTGGCGACGATTAACGGTGGACAGGAACAACAGGTATGAGTGCAGGTATCCAGCGCCGCCCGCTTCCGGGCATAACGACGCTTATCGAAAAATTCCCGCTGATTCTCTTTTTTGCGCTGCTGGTCTGGCTTAGCCTCCAGTCGCCTTTCTTTTTAAGCTGGCAGAATATCAGCATGATGCTGGTGCAGAGCGTGCCGCTGGCGATTCTCTGTTTCGGCCTGGTGTGCGTGATTGCCGTCGGCGGCGATGACGTGGTCTCCGGTGGTATCGACCTCTCGCTTCCCGCTATCGCCGTGCTCGGCGTCGCCCTGCTGAGCCTCGGTATGGTCGAATGGAACACCCCGTATCTGCTGCTGTTGCTGCTGCTGATCGCGGTATCTCTCGCCTGCGGAGCGGTGAACGCGATACTGGTGCTCGCCGCCGGCTTGCCGCCGCTGCTGGCGACGCTGTCTACCTCCGTCGCCTTTACCGGCCTGACGGATCTGCTGACCGGCCAGCGGCGCATCGCGGTCAACGACCCGCTAATGGTCGCTTTTCGCGACAACGCGGTGTTCGGGGTTCCCTGGCCGCTGATCTACCTGCTGGCGGTATTCGTGCTGTTTCAGTTCTTGCTCCATCACTCCCGCTTCGGCCAGCATTTACAGGCGGTAGGCGGTAACCGCGATATGGCGCAGATGAGCGGTCTCAACGTCCGTCGTCTGACGATTATGGTCTGGCTACTGGCCGGAATCACCGCCGGGCTGGCGATTTTGCCGCTGCTCAGCCAGGGCTCCGGTAGCTCCAGCGGCACGGCGACGCCGCTGCTGCTGGAAACCGTCCTCGCCACCTTTATCGGCGCGGCGTTCTCGCGGCGTCGCGTGGTCACCATCTGGGGCGCGCTGCTCGGCGCGGTGCTGGTCAACGCGCTCTCTAACGGCCTTGGCCTGCTGGGGGTGAATATCTTCTGGATGGGCGCCATCAAGGGCGGCCTGATCCTCATCGTTCTGGCGGCCTCGGCGGTCAGGCATCAAGGAGGCCGCTGATGAGTCAGCTGACGCTCAAATCCTCAGCCAACCGGTCGGGCAGCAGCCCGCTGGCATGGCTGTCGCGGGCCGGATTCGGCATTATCACCCTGCTGGCGGTCGCCCTGTTCGGCTGGGCCAACCCGGTCTTTCTGACCCTCGATAACTGGGCGAATCTACTCCAGGGCAGCGCCATTCTGCTGATTGTGGCGATGGCGATGACCTTAATC
The DNA here is from genome assembly GCF_000735435.1 of Klebsiella planticola ATCC 33531. GTDB lineage: Bacteria > Pseudomonadota > Gammaproteobacteria > Enterobacterales > Enterobacteriaceae > Klebsiella > Klebsiella planticola. The sequence continues at coordinate 6,468 of NZ_JMPP01000062.1, forward strand.
GTCAGCGCCGGCGCCATCGACCTGTCGGTAGGCGTAGCGCTCGATTTCGGCGCCGCCTTTGCGCTGGTCGCCTTAAAAACCTGGCACCTGCCGTGGCAGGCGGCGGTGGGCTGCGCCCTGCTTGGCGGAGTGATGATTGGCCTGCTGAATGCCTTCCTGATCCTTATCTGCCAGATTCGTCCGTTCCTCGCCACCCTCGGCACCTGGTTTATCGCCAGCAGCGCCGAGCGCATCTATACCGACGGCGGCGGCTCTATCTCCTACCGCAGAATGGCGCCTGAATATCATGACCTGGCGGTCGGCAATATCGCCGGCATTCCAACGCCGGTGGTGATTGTCCTCGCGCTGTGGCTGGCGGCCTGGCTGATTACCGAACGCACGCTGTTTGGCAAATATGTCCGCGCCATCGGCCAGAACGGTGAAGCGGCGCGAATCGCCGGGATCCGCGATCGCCGGACTTTGCTGTGGGTTCTGGTGGCGGCCTCCGCGCTGTGCGCCGTCGGCGGCGTTATTCTTTCCGCCAACCTGCGCCAGTTTACCCCGCTGGCCGGTCAGGCCTATTTGATGGACGCTATCGCCGCGGTATTTATCGGCACCGCCTTTAACCGACTGGGTCGGGTCAGCATCGCCGGCACTCTCGGCGGCGTGCTGTTCCTCGCCATTATTGATAACGGCCTGAACCTGATGGGACTCAACTACCTGGTGAAAGATGCGCTGGTTGGCGTGATTCTGGTGGTAGCGCTGGCCCTCTCCTTCTGGCAGGCGCGTCTGCGCCAAACCCATCGTTAAGTGGAGCACCTATGGCAGCCTTTGACGCCGTCTTTGTCGGCCTGACTATTCTTGATATCGCCGGTCGCCCGGTGATTGACATCCCGCCGCGCGGCGGGGTGGCCTTTATCGAACAAATTCGCCTTAACCCCGCCGGTACCGCCGCCGGAGCCAATATTAACGCCGCAAAGCTGGGCATTCGTACCGCCGCGGTCGCCTGCCTTGGCGAAGATGAAAAAGCCGATTTTATCCTTGCCAGCTATGCGCGGCTGGGGATCGACTGCTCGCTGATCCAGCGCACGGCGCAGCAGGAAACGTCGGCGACGATCCTGCCGATCCGTCCCAACGGCGAGCGCCCGGCGCTGCACTGCCGGGGCGCTTCCGATGCCCTTTTCGTCAGCGAAGAAGAGTTTGACGCGATTCTCGACTGCCGCTTCCTGCACCACGGCGGCAGCGGCCTGCTGGCGGCGATGGATCGCGGGCAAAGCGCCCTTCTGCTGCGGGCGGCGAAGGCCCGGGGTGTTGTCACCAGTTTTGATTTGATCGCCCCGAATGAGAACACGCTGGAACTGCTGCGCTCGTTGCTGCCGTCGGTCGACTACTTTATGCCTTCGCTGGAAGAGGCAAGCTACCTCAGCGGGCGCACCGACCCCGCCGACATCGCCCGCTTCTTCTTCGAACTGGGCGTCGGGACCTGCATTCTGAAGGATGGCGAAAACGGCTCGTGGCTGCTGACCGGCGACGGTGGCATCGAACATATCGCGGCGTATCGGGTCAATGCCGTGGATACCACCGGTTGCGGCGACAGCTACTGCGGCGGCTTTATTGCCGCGCTGGCCCGCGGGTTAAGCATCAAAGAGGCGTGCGAGGTGGCTTCCGCCGTCGCCGCGCTGGTGGCGACCGGGATGGGATCGGATGCCGGCGTGGTGGACTGGCAGCATACGCAGGACTTTATGGCGGCAAACCGGCGCGGATAAAAAGCTTCGCCGCCGCATCGCGCGGCGGCAAGAGCGGCTTAGCGCCACTGATAGAGTAGCGGCTCGCCAGCGACATAGCGCTGGAGGTCGGCGGCAATCATCGCCGTATGCTTAGCGATGCTCTCCCGCGTCGCGCCGGCAATATGCGGCGTGATGATCACGTTATCAAACTCGGTGATAAACGGATGGTCGCGCCACAGCGGTTCGCGGTGATAGACATCCAGCGCCGCGCCGCCGAGCGGGCCATGACGCAGCGCGTGAATCAACGCCTCTTCATCCACTACCGCGGCCCGCGAGGTGTTAATCAACAGCGCGCCGGGCTTCATGCTATTCAACAACGCCGCGCTCACCAGACCATCGCTGTGCGGGCCGCTGCTCAGATGCAGGCTGACGATATCCGCCTCGCGGAACAGTCCCTCAAGCGTCGTTTTCTGTAGACCCGGTTCGTTGATATCTTCCGCGGCGACAAACGGATCCACCACCAGCACCGCCATGCCAAACGCCCGCGCAATACGCGCCACGCGGCGACCGATATTGCCATAGCCAATCAGCCCCAGGGTTTTGTTGCGCAGCTCGCTGCCTTTAAACACTTCATAGGGACTCTCCGGGCTCACGTCCCACACCACATCGCGGCGCAGTCCGCTCTGAGTAGCCTGGGTGGCGTTCTCAGCACGGGTAAATTCACCGCGTTTCAGCGCCGCATGGGACTGCGGAATATGCCGCGCCAGGCTCAGCATCAGCCCGATGGTCAGCTCCGCCGCGGCGTCCGCATTGCGCCCCGGCGTATAGAGCACGCGGATACCGCGGGCCTGAGCGGCTTTGGTGTCAATGTTCACCGGATTGGCGCGGGTGCAGGCGATGACCTGCAGTCGCGGGCAGGCGGCGATCACCTCTTGCGTCACATCGTCATAGCTGGTGACCAGAACATCGGCATCATGCGCCAGCTCAATCAGCTGGCCCGCGCTCAGTTTCGGTTTGCCCAGCGCCCAGCCTTCCACCAGCAGCTCGCCGAGTTGCTGAAAGGCTGTGAGATCGCCGGAATGTTCGGCGGTAAAAACGATTTTCATGAATGTTGTTCCTGAGAAAGACGGTGGAGGGCATCCTGTCGGGCCTGCCAGACGGGCAGCATCTGCTCGCGCAGCAGCCGGTAAACCGGGTACAGGGCAGCGTAGCGGGCGTGGGCCTGCGGATCGGGCTGATAGCGGGTCTGCTCCAGCGTTGGATAGTGCGCCAGCGCGCCGACGCTACGGGCCGCCAGAATCGCCGCCCCGCGAGCGCTGAGTTCATTAAAGGTGCTGGAGACCACCGTGCGCCCGCTACAGTCGGCAATAATTTGTAGCCAGGTCGCCGAGGCCGCGCCGCCGCCGGTCAGGTACAGTTCGCCGCCCTGCGGGTAGCCCTGAAGCGAGTCGACGATGGCGTAAGCCAGTCCTTCAAACACCGCCCGCTGCAGCTCCGCGCGGGTCGTGTGCTGGCTGATGCCAAAATACCCGGCCCGCGCATCGGGGCTGAAAAACGGCGCGCGTTCGCCGTTGAGATAGGGTTGCCAGAAGACGCCGCCGCTGCCCGGTTCGACATCGGCGATAGACTGCTCCAGCAACTGGAGGTCCGGCGTCAGGGAAATATGCTGTTGCAGCCAGTCAATATTCGGCGTGCCGGCCTGCATCGGGAAGAGATTGATAAAGCTCCCCGACTCGGTGTGGGTGACATAGCGTGTCCCCTCATTCACCGCCTGGCGACCGTGGCAGACAATCCCGGTACAGCAGGTGGTACCGAGAATGGTGTAGATATCGCCATCGTTGACCGCTCCGCAGCCCAGCGCGGCGCTGCACACGTCGAGCGCCCCGGCGGCCACCGGCGTGGCGGCGGGGAGTCCGGTAAGGGCGGCGACCTCATCGCGCAGCGTGCCGGCCGGCGCATCGGGGGCCAGCCGCGGCGGGAACAGGTGCTGAAGATCGGCCAGCCCCATTTCGTTAAGCACCACCTCCGACAGCTCGCCGCTGTGCTGATTGAGCAGCGAGGTGCTGGCGTCGGTAAAATCCAGCGCCGCCACCCCGGTTAAGCGAAAACGCACCCAGTCTTTGGCGAAAAACAGATAATGAGCCTGCGCCAGCCGCTCCGGTTGATAGTGCCGGAGCCAGCTCAGCTGCATGCTGGTATTGCACGGTTGCAGGTGAGTGCCGGTGTCAGAGAAAAAGCGCCGGTCGAAGCCCGGACGGCGTAATAGCTCGCTCATCAGCTCGCGGCTGCGGGTATCGCTCCACAGGATCCCCGGGCCAACCGGTTCGCCCTCGGCATCGCTCAGCCAGACGCCTTCGCCCTGCCCGGCAAGGCCGATCGCCCGCAGACGTCCGGTCTTCAGCTCCGGCTGTCGGGCAATTTGTTGCAAAATGGCCATCACCGACTGCCACAGCTGCGCCATATCCTGCTCGGCATGACCGTTCGCCGACAGGCGCGGGCCGGTACTCTCCGCCGCGCTGGCTCGAGCCTGAAAGTGCTCATCAAACAGCACCGCCTTAACGCGCGAGGTGCCGATATCGATTCCGAGATAAAAATCCATGCCTGACCCGTTAGTGGAGTGAAATTTAGTCGCGCTCGTAGCGGCGGCGCATCAGCTCGCACTCGAACAGAAACTCCAGACCTTCCAGCTGACGGCGGGCCTCGTTAATATCTTTGCCCCAGCAGGTCAGGCCGTGGCCGCGCAGCAGGAAGCCGTAGCGCAGCGGGTTGGTCTGCGCATAATCTTCAATGCGCGCCGCCAGGGCGTCGATATCCTGGTCGTTATCGAAAATCGCCACCGGTACGGTATCGAGATGGCTGTGCTGGCCGGTCAGGGTTTTCTGCATCTCATAGCCCTGCAGCGCGAGGGTGGCGCTTTTTTCAATCCGCGACAGTACGGTGGCGTTGACGGTATGGACGTGCAGCACGACGTTCGCTTCCGGGAACAGACGATACACCAGGGTATGCAGACCGGTTTCAGCAGAAGGTTTACGCCCGGAAGGCGCTTTATTGCTGGCGATCTCGACCTGCAGGAAATCTTCCGTCGTCAGGCTGCCTTTATCGCGTCCCGACTCGCTAAGCCAGCACCAGGTCTCATCCTGACGCACCGACATATTGCCGCCGGTTGCCGGCGCCCAGCCTTTCGCGCCGATCCAATGACAGGTGGTGACCAGTTGCGCGAGTCTTTCTTGCCACATAGCAGTTCCTTAGTTTAGCGATGTTAATTTGAGAACCTTTACGGGCAGGCGCTATTGTTGCAGGCAGTCTGGACACGAGCAGCGCGGAACACCCGGAGCGTACAGGAAGTACGTGAGGAGTATTCGCTACGCTCACCCTTCGGGCCGCCATCAAAGGCGTTCAAAACTCTACGCGTTTGTGTGAGCACTACCCGGGTCCAAAATGGCCCATAAAATAGCCTGGTCAAAGGTTCTTTAGCCGTCTAAATGGCTATTTACCCGATACTAACACCGCTAGCTTAAGTGAACAATATTTCAGGAAAGGCTTACATTGATAATGGTTATATCAGAAATGCATATGAAATTACTGTTTTTAACAATGATATAACCGGCGGTTTTCATGAAGCCCCTATTACCGACTATCCGGGTTCAAAAAGACGGGGGATCGTTCTGTAGGAAAGAAGTGCGATGCGCCTGCAGAAACCGGGCGCAAAATGCGTAGAGACGATTATGCCCGACAAGATCGTGATTTGCGGGATTGCAGGCATGGCAACCCCGCGCCGCCAGTCCCTGTCTGATTGTTGATAAAGTGCGCGTCTCGGGCATTGCCCGGTGGCGGCTGACGCCTTACCGGGCCTACGAGATCCGCCCTTCATATCAAGCCCGCAACCCGTCAGAGCAATCCCGGCCCCAATCCGCCCCGTAGGTCGGGTAAGGCGCCAGCCGCCACCCGACAGAAATGCGGACACAATCGCTAAATCTCAGCGCCTGCCTGCGTAATCTGTCAGCCGCTGCCCCATCGCGGGGCAAAACTTTGCACCGTGCACACTCTTCTGGCAAACATCGGCTGATAAACGACTTTTTATGTGCATACTGCCCATTACATTGTGTCACCCCTGCCTTGATTTTGTTGGCATATCTCTTGCTACCTCTCTGCCATCGCCATTCGGATAGCCACTCAGAGGTTCCACAATGTCAAACAGCAATGATTTTCCGCTCGTCGAAGCGCCCGCCTCCGGGCGTAAGGGCCTGTTTTCGATCTCCATGGTTTTGTTCAGCTTTACCTTTTTTACCGGCACGATGTTCGCCGGTGGCAAACTAGGCGTCTCTTTTTCCATCGTCAATCTCCTGTGGATTGCGGCGATCGGTAACTTTCTGCTGGCTCTGTATGCCGCCTCCCTCGGCTGGATTGCCGCACGAAGCGGGCTGAATACCGTGCTGATGGGACGTTTTTGTTTCGGTGAAATCGGCAGCAAGCTCGCCGATTTTATTCTCGGCTTCGCCGAACTGGGCTGGTACGCCTGGGGTACTGCGACGGTCGCCATCTCGCTGGTCAAAATCCTCGCTCTGCCCGCCGCCATGACCATCCCGCTGATGATCCTGTTCGGTATCCTGTTCTGCGTCACCGCGCTGGTGGGCTACAAAGGGCTGGATGCGCTGTCACGCGTGTCGGTGCCGCTGATGTTCATTCTGCTGGTGGTCTCGATGTACCTTGCCGCCCACCACGCCGGCGGCTGGCAGGCAATGACCAAAATCGAACCGGGCGAGACCATGACCTGGTCGGCGGCGATCACTATGGTCTTCGGCACCTTCGCCAGCGGCGCGACCCAGGCGACCAACTGGACGCGGCTGGCCAACTCCAGCCGCACCGCTATCGTCGCCAGCATGAGCAGTTTCCTTATCGGTAACGGGCTGATGATTGTGGCCGGCGCCTGGTGCGCCATCGTCTACCAGCAGGCCGATATTGTGGAAGTGCTGATTTTGCAGGGGCTGTCGGTCGCCGCGGTGGTGATGCTGTGTCTCAACCTGCTGACCATTCAGGGGCCGACGATTTATAACGTCTCGGCGGCCGCCTGCCATCTGCTGCGCAGCGAGCGCCGCCGCACTCTGACCGTGGTCGCCGCCGGCGTCGGTATTCTGCTGGCCATTGGCGGGATGTATGAAATGCTGATCCCTTTCCTGGTGCTGCTGGGCAGCATTATTCCGCCCATCGGCGGCGTTATCCTCGCCGACTACTGGTTTTATCGCGGCGGCCGCTATCCGCTGCTGCACACCGCCCGCTTACCACGCTTTAACTGGCTGGGGCTTAGCGCCTACGCCGTGGGTGCGGTGGTGGCTTACCTGTCGCCGTGGATCGCCCCGCTGGTTGGCATTACCGTTTCTGCGCTGGTCTATATCGCGCTGACACGTCTGAGCAAACGTCAGCCCGCCGCTGATTCGGTCGCGGAGCAGTAGTCATGAGCCTGACGGTCAGCGAAATCCTCGCCCTCGAGGGACTCTCCGCCCTGCGCCTGCGCGCGGGTCAACAGGGACTACAGCTGGCGGTGCGCTGGTACTACGTAGCGGAAAATGAAAACATCGCCGAATGGATCATGGGCGGGGAACTGGTGTTTATCACCGGGATCAACCATCCCCGCGATGAAGACAACCTGATCCATTTGCTGATGGAAGGTAAGCAGCGCGGGATCGCCGGGATGGTGATCCTCACCGGTGACCAATATATTCAGGCGATCCCGCCGCGCCTGATCGCGCTGGCCGACGAGCTGGGTATTCCGCTGATCGAACAGCCCTATCTACTGAAGATGGTGATTGTGACCGAACGCATCGGTACCGCGCTGGTGCGCAGCGAGAATGCCCTGCAATCGCAGCGCGATATTCTGCTACAGCTGTTAACCGGCGACTATCCCGACCTGCAAATCCTGCATCAACGCGCGCTCCACCAGCAGCTGGATTTTACCCGCCCGCTGCGGGTGGCGGCGCTGCGCCTTGAAGGAATCCAGCGCCTGTTTCGCCAGCTTCCTCCGGAGCAGGCCGAAGCCTGGCTCCAGCAGGCCCGCCGCACCGTGCGCCAGCGCCTGCAGCAGCAGCTCAATCAGCAGGGCAACCCCTTTCCGCTGGTCGAACGCAGCAATATGTTTCTCTTCCTGCTCCCGGATGAAGAAGGCGAGTTTTATCAGCAGAAAAAGTGGCTCCAGGCGTGGCTGCATGCGCTGGCGGAAGGCGACGACGGGTTATCGCTGCTGTGCGGTCTTTCGGCGCCGGTGCAACAGCTGCAGGGATATCCGCGCGCGCTGTCGCAGGCGCGTCAGGCGCTGGACCTCAGCGATAGCCTGCGTCCAGCCCAGCGCATCAGCGACTACCAGCAGCTGGGCTTTATCAAGCTGCTCTCCGCCGTCAGCGATCCCACCCTGCTGAGCGATTTTATGCACGACACCCTCGGCTGCCTGATCGAACCCGATCGCAAAAGCCCATGGCTGTTGCTGGAGACGCTGGAAACGCTGCTGCAGGAGAGCGGTAACGTGGTCAGAGCCGCCGAGCGGCTGGGCATTCATCGCAACACGCTGCATCAGCGTATTCAACGTATTGAAAAGCTGACTCGCAATCCGGTCAGCCATCCGCAATTTCATCTCAACGCCTCGGTCGCCCTGGCTATCTGGCGTATGTCGCAAAACCATTTACGGGAACAACCATGAAAATTATCAACGCGCGTCTGCGCCATCAAGAAGCGCTCTATACCCTTGAGTTACAAGACGGTCTGATTAACAGCATCACCCCGCAGGCCGCCGCGCAGGCGGCTGCAGCCAGCGATATCGACGCACAGCAAAAGCTGGTTATCCCGCCGTTCGTCGAGCCGCATATCCACCTCGATGCCACCCTGACGGCGGGCGAGCCGGAGTGGAATATGAGCGGTACGCTGTTCGAGGGGATCGCCCGCTGGAGCCAGCGTAAAGAGAGCGTCACCGTTGAAGATACGCGCCAGCGGGCGCTGAAAACTATCGGTATGCTGCGCGATAACGGCGTACAGCATGTGCGCACCCACATCGATGTCACCGACCCCTCCCTGACGGCGCTTGAAGCGATGCTGAGGGTGAAAAAAGAGGCGGCCCATCTTATCGACCTGCAGATCGTCGCCTTTCCGCAGGAGGGCATTGAGTCCTTCCCCGGCGGACGCGAACTGATGACTCGCGCCATTGAAATGGGCGCCGACGTGGTGGGCGGCATTCCGCACTACGAAAACACCCGTGATAAGGGCGTCAGCTCTCTGAGCTTTTTGATGGACCTGGCCCAGCGCCACGGCTGCCTGGTGGACGTGCACTGCGATGAAACCGACGACCCGCAGTCGCGCTTCCTCGAAGTGCTGGCGGAAGAGGCCCGGGTTCGCGGCATGGGCGCACAGGTCACCGCCAGCCATACCTGCGCGATGGGCTCCTACGATAACGCCTACTGCTCAAAACTGTTCCGACTGCTCAAGGCCTCCGGCATCAACTTTATCTCCTGCCCGACGGAAAGCATTCACCTGCAGGGGCGCTTCGACAGTTGGCCGAAACGCCGCGGCGTGACGCGGGTGGCGGAGCTGGACCGCGCCGGGATCAACGTCTGTTTTGCTCAGGACTCGATTCAGGATCCGTGGTACCCGCTGGGCAACGGCAACATCATGCGCATTCTCGACGCCGGCCTGCATATCTGCCATATGCTGGGCTATGAAGATTTGCAGCGCTGCCTCGATCTCATTACCGACAATAGCGCCCGCACGCTGTGTCTCGGCGACAACTACGGCATTGCCGAAGGTCGCCCGGCAAACCTGCTGATCCTTGATGCGCAAAACGACTATGATGCGCTGCGCCGCCAGGCCAAAGTGCTGACCTCCATTCGTCACGGCAAGATCATTTTGCAGCGCCAGGCGGAACAGATTCACTACCCGGTATAAGCGTGACGTTGACGCGGTACGCATCCCGCGTCAACCCGCTGCTCGCGCAGGGATTTATGTGATACCTTCTTACTACTTTTTTGTGCCGGCCATGGGCTCCATGCGTCGGCATGGGCTCACTAAGAACAACCCGTACCCTGACACTATGAGCGAAAAAAAATGGATTAAGGCTGAGGATGTTGCCCGACTCGCCGGCGTCTCCCGTTCCGCGGTTTCCCGCACCTTTACGCCCGGCGCATCGGTGGCGGAAAAAACCCGGCAGAAGGTCCTCGCCGCGGCGGAAACGCTGGGCTATCAGGTCAATATCATCGCCCGCGCGATGAATACCGGCAGCAGCAACTTTATCGGCATCGTCACCGCCGGGTTTGATAACCCGTTCCGCAGCAAGCTATTGTCGCCGCTGGTCCACCAACTGGCGCTCAACGGGTTTATGCCGCTGCTGATGAACGCCGACGATCCGCAGCAGCTCGCCCCGTCGCTCAAGCAGCTGCTGAGCTATCACGTCGCAGGAGTCATTATCACCTCCGGAGCGCCGCCGCTGTCGCTGGCGGAGGAGTATCTGGAGCGGAAAATCCCGGTGACGCTGATCAACCGCCACGCCGATCTGGCCGGCTGCGATCGCGTATGCAGCGACAACGCGCAGGGGGCGAAGCTGGTGGCCGACCTGTTTGTTCAGCGCCAGTGGCGACAGGCCGGGTTTATCGGTGAAAGTCTGGATAACTTCAGCACCCGACAGCGCTACGACGCGTTCGTTGCCCATACGCAAGGCATAGACGTTGCCGCGCACTTCTGCGAAAGCAGCGGCTATCAGGCGGGCTTTCGCGCCGCCAGGCAGCTGCTTGCCGCGCATCCGCAGCTGCAGGCGCTGTTCTGCGCCACCGATATGCTGGCGCTCGGCGCGCTGGACGGTCTGCGGGCCGACAATCCTGCCGCTCCGCTACCTGCCATTATCGGCTTTGATGATATCCCGCAGGCGGACTGGCAGCCCTACCAGCTGACCACCGTGCAGCAGAATACCGCCCTGCTCGCCCACCATGCGGTGGATTTGCTGGTCACGAGGATCGCTAAATTCAACCTGCCGTCACGTCATCGCGAAGTGCCGGTGAAACTGATTGTTCGTCAGAGCACAAAATGAAATATTCATTTTATGCCAGAACGATCACAGAATAATTTTTTTAATCCATCCACACTCACTTCGCCCTTCGGGGCTGTTTTTTTTACGCACAATGCACACGTGTGCAAAAAGGAGAATAAGCATGAAATCCCTGGAATCAGATGCGCTGCAGGCCCGCTATCGCCTGGCCTGCGAGCTGGCGCAAGCCGGTGCTGAACTGGCATTCGAATACTACCAGCAGCGTGACCGGCTGGCGGTAGATCATAAAGGCGACGACCTGCAGGACGTGGTTAGCGTCGCCGATAAGCGGGTCGAGGAGTTTGTTAAACAGCGCATTATCAGCGCCTTTCCGCAGGATGGTTTTCTCGGCGAGGAAAGCGGAACACAGATGCCTGACGCCCGCGTGCTGTGGGTTGTCGACCCTATCGACGGCACCAGCTGTTTTCTTAACGGCCTGCACACCTGGTGCCTGTCGATGGCCATCGTCGCCGACGGCGAACCGGTTATCGGCGTGGTGTACGACCCCAACCATCGCGAGCTGTTCCACGCCCTGAAAGGCCAGGGCGCATGGCTCAACGATGCGCCCATCGCCCCACATCCGGCGGCGACGGTCAAAGAGGGAGTGATGGGCGTCGGGACCTCGCACCGCGTGACGCCGGCGATCTTTCTGCCCTTTCTCGATGCGCTGCTCAGCGATGGCGGCATGTTTATCCGCAACGGCTCCGGGGCGCTGATGAGTGCCTGGGCGGCGGCAGGCAGGCTCATCGGTTACTACGAACCGCATATGAACCCATGGGACGCGCTGCCGGGGCTGGTGCTGATGCGCGAAGCCGGCGGCCTGAGCAATGACTATCTGGCGGAGGATGGGATTCGTCATGGCAACCCGCTGCTGCTGGCCAGCAAGAGGCTCTATCCACAATTAAAAACCATGCTTTGTCACCCATTACCTTAACCGTATCGGGTCAGGCTTTATCTGATTATGTACTCTACACAACGACAACATACCCTAAATAATTCGAATTACAGAAAGGCGGCAAGTGCGTGACAAATTCGTCGGGAACGAATTTGACCAGCCGAAGGCTGGCCTCCGGTGAGAGGCAGGAGCCTCTCATTAATCCCCAGCAGCTTACTCTGGTAAGTGACTGGGATGAGCGAACGCAGCCAACGCATCTGCAACTTGAAGTATGACGGGTTAAACCTCACGGACGAACCACACTAATCAGTCAGGCCTCCGACCTTCGGAGATACCATTATGTCTGGAAGAATTATCGCATTTTTTCGCGCTTCTCCGCCCAAGGCAGGCGTGCAGTTCGATGAACAACGCTTTCGCCGCGTGCGCTGGCAAACTTTTTTAGCCATGACCGTCGCCTACGTGACCTTTTACGTCTGCCGACTGTCATTTACCGTCGCCAAAAGCGCGCTCGTCGAGCTGGGTATTTCTCCTACCGAGCTGGGAATGATCGGCTCGGCGCTGTTTTTCAGCTACGCCATCGGCAAACTGGTTAATGGCTTCGTTGCCGATCATGCCAATGTGGTTCGCTATATGAGTCTCGGCCTGCTGCTGAGCGCCGGGATGAATCTGATGATGGGGATGACCAGCAATGCCCTGCTGCTGGCGGTTTTCTGGGGAATCAACGGCTGGGCGCAATCGATGGGGGTCGGTCCCTGTGCGGTATCGCTGGCACGCTGGTACGGATATAAAGAGCGCGGCACCTTTTATGGTATCTGGTCAACCGCCCACAACATCGGCGAAGCGCTGACCTACATCGTGATCGCCGCCGTCATTGCGGCCTTTGGCTGGCAAATGGGCTATTTATCAACGGCAGCGCTCGGCGCCGTCGGGGTGGCGCTGTTGCTGCTGTTTATGCGCGATTCACCGCAAAGCTGCGGCTTCCCGTCAATCAACGTGATTCGCGACGAACCGCAGGAAGAGGCGGAGGCCCGCGGCTCGGTGTTTAAAAATCAGCTGCTGGCGCTGCGCAACCCGGCCCTGTGGACGCTGGCGATGGCCTCGGCGTTTATGTATATCGACCGCTACGCGGTGAACTCGTGGGGGATCTTCTTTCTCGAGCAGGATAAAGCCTACTCTACCCTTGAAGCCTCCGGGATTATCGGGGTTAACGCCATCGCGGGTATTGCCGGCACCATTCTCGCCGGCATGCTCTCCGACCGCCTCTTCCCGCGTAACCGCAGCGTGATGGCCGGGTTTATCAGCCTGCTCAACACCGCCGGCTTTGCGCTGATGCTCTGGTCGCCGCACGGCTACTACACCGACATTCTGGCGATGATTATCTTCGGCGCCACCATTGGCGCATTGACCTGCTTCCTTGGCGGACTGATTGCGGTCGATATTTCGTCGCGCAAAGCCGCGGGCGCAGCGCTCGGCACCATCGGTATCGCCAGCTACGCGGGGGCGGGACTCGGCGAGTTTCTCACCGGCATCATCATCGATAAAACGTCGATTATCGAAAATGGCAAAACGCTGTACGACTTCAGTACGCTGTCGCTGTTTTGGGTAGGCGCCGGCCTGATGTCCGCGCTATTCTGTTTTACCACCGCTGCTATTGTCGCCAGGCGACACGCGATAGAACGTCAGACCTCATTCTCGTCATAACACTTTAACCGATAAGGAAGATTTTATGATGCCTGTACGACATCAGGTTTTGCTACGCTTGCTGTTTGCCTGCGCCCTGCCGCTGCTGGCCGCACCGGGGCATGCCGCCGCGCAGTTTGAGCTGGAAAAAGTGGTTGAACTCAGCCGCCACGGCATTCGCCCGCCGACACCGGGCAACCGGGAAGCCATCGACGCCGCGACTCAGCGTTCGTGGCCCCAGTGGACCACCCACGACGGCGAGCTGACCGGCCATGGTTATGCCGCGGTGGTCAATAAAGGGCGCGAAGAGGGCCTGCGCTTTCGCCAGCTCGGCCTGCTGACGGCGGGCTGCCCGGCGAACGGCGAGATTTACGTTCGCGCCAGTCCCTTGCAGCGCACGCGGGCCACCGCCCAGGCGCTGGTGGACGGCGCCTTTCCCGGCTGTGGCGTAGCCATTCATCACGTCAGCGGCGACGCCGATCCGCTGTTTCAGACCGAGAAATTTGCCGCCACGCAAACCGATCCCGCCCGCCAGCTGGCGGCAGTGGAGGAAAAAGCCGGCGATCTGGCACTGCGTCGGCAGGCGCTGGCTCCGGTGATTCAGCTGCTGAAAAATGCGGTCTGCGTGCCCGGCAAGCCCTGTCCGGCGTTCGACCAGCCGTGGCAGGTCGAGCAGAGCAAAAGCGGCAAAACGTCGATTAGCGGACTGAGCGTGATGGCCAATATGGTTGAGACGCTGCGCCTGGGCTGGAGCGAAAACCTGCCTCTCAGCCAGCTGGCATGGGGCAACATCACCCGCTCCAGCCAGATCACCGCCCTGCTGCCGCTGCTGACGGAGAACTACGATCTGAGCAACGACGTGTTTTATACCGCGCAAAAACGCGGTTCGATTCTGCTCAACGCCATGCTGGAGGGGGTAAAAGAAGGCGCCACGCCTGACGTGCGCTGGCTGCTGCTGGTGGCGCACGATACCAATATCGCCATGGTGCGTACGTTAATGGATTTTAGCTGGCAGTTGCCGGGATACAGCCGCGGCAATATCCCGCCGGGCAGCAGCCTGGTACTGGAACGCTGGCGCGATACCCATAGCGGTAAACGCTACCTGCGCGTCTACTTCCAGGCGCAAAGTCTGGACGATTTACGTCGTCTGCAAATACCGGACAGCCAGCATCCGCTGCTGCGCCAGGAGTGGCGTCAGCCGGGCTGCCAGACGACCGCCGTCGGGACCCTGTGCCCTTACCAGGCGGCGCTGACAACCCTCGGCCGGCATATCGACCCGCACTCTGCTCCGGAGGTCGATATGGTTCTGCCGTGATTGGGCGATCGTGCCCGCACGCTTGTCAGGTGGCGGCTGGCGCCTTACCTGACCTACAAAACCCGATCTGAGCCCGTCCCGAAGGCCCGGTAAGGTGTCAGCCGCCACCGGGCAATTTTACAAGGTGCACTTTACCCATAACCAGAGGGGAATAACTGCGCTTTGACTCAGGCCTTTTTCGGCGAAAACGCCCCGGCCGCCACCTGCTCCGGGGTGACCACGCCGCTATCCAGCACCCAGCCGCTAATTAACGCCGCGGGAGTGACGTCAAATGCCGGATTGTAAACGGCGGCATCTTTCGGCGCCCACTGTACCGCGCCAAAGCTGCCGGCGACGCCGGTCACTTCCGCTGCCGCCCGCTGCTCAATCGGAATCGCCTCGCCGTTGGGACAGTGGCGATCGAGTGTGGTTTGCGGTGCCGCCACGTAGAACGGAATAGCGTGATACTTCGCCAGTACCGCCAGGGAATAGGTGCCTATCTTATTCGCCACATCGCCGTTAGCTGCGATACGGTCAGCCCCGACCCATACGGCGTCAACCTGCCCTTTGGCCATCAGGCTGGCGGCCATCGAATCGGTAATCAGCCGATAAGGCACTCCCAGTTCACCCAGCTCCCAGGCGGTCAACCGACCGCCCTGCAGCAGCGGGCGCGTCTCGTCGACCCAGACGTTTTCCACCAGCCCGCGCTGATGGGCCAGCGCAATCACTCCCAGCGCCGTCCCTACGCCCGCCGTGGCCAGACCGCCGGTATTACAATGCGTCAGCAGGCGGCTGCCCGGCTTCACCAGCGCGCTTCCCGCTTCGGCGATGCTGGCGCACAGCTGTTTATCTTCTGCGATCAGGCGCAGCGCTTCCTCTTCCAGCGCCTGGGCATAGTTCTCTTCCGCCAGCGCCAGCTTCATGCGATCGAGATTATTCATCAGATTTACCGCCGTCGGGCGCGCGGCGCGCAGCGTTTCCAGCGCCTGAGCCAGTTCATCCCGGCTGAGGCCGCGCCGGGCCAGCAGCGCCAGCAGCAGACTGGCCGACAGGCCGATTAACGGCGCCCCGCGTACCCGCAGGGCGTGAATATGGTCCACCAGCAACGAAACGTTATCCGCCGCCAGCCAGCGTTTTTCCTGCGGCAATGCCTGCTGATCAAGAATAAAAAGCTGATTTTCGCTTACCCGCAGGCTGGTGGTCTGTAGTGTCTGCATATCGTTAAATCCCTGTTGCGTTGTTGTATCACATTGTGTCAGGATGAAATCCAGAAGTATAGACGTCTGAACGGCTTAATCAGAACTTTTGAGGATCGAGGCAATGTCGCAATACCATACCTTCACCCCCGGCGATGCCGTGGCATACGCACAACAATTTGGCGGCATCGATGACCCGTCGGAGCTGGTGTCCGCGCAGGAAGTGGGGGACGGTAACCTCAACCTGGTCTTTAAGATTTATGATACTCACGGCGTGAGCCGCGTTGTCGTGAAGCAGGCCCTGCCCTACGTTCGCTGCGTAGGGGAATCCTGGCCGCTGACCCTCGACCGCGCTCGTCTCGAGGCGCAAACCCTGGTGGCGCACTACCAGCACGCTCCGCAGCACACGGTGAAAATCCACCACTTCGACCCCGAGCTGGCGGTGATGGTGATGGAAGATCTTTCCGATCATCGTATCTGGCGCGGCGAGCTGATTAACAACGTTTACTATCCGCAGGCCGCCAGCCAGCTGGGAGAATATCTGGCCCAGGCGCTGTTTCATACCAGTGATTTCTACCTCCATCCGCATGAGAAAAAGGCTCAGGTCGCCCGGTTTATCAATCCGGAGATGTGCGAAATCACCGAAGACCTGTTTTTCAACGACCCGTACCAGGTTCACGAACGCAATAACTACCCGGCCGAACTGGAAGCTGAAGTGGCCGCCCTGCGTGACGACGCGTCGCTCAGGCTGGCAGTCGCATCGCTGAAACATCGCTTCTTCTCGCATGCCGAAGCATTGCTACACGGCGATATTCACAGCGGTTCCATTTTTGTTGCCGAGGACAGTTTTAAAGCCATCGATGCGGAGTTCGGCTATTTCGGCCCGATAGGTTTTGATATCGGTACCGCCATCGGCAACCTGCTGCTGAACTACTGCGGCCTGCCGGGGCATCTGGGCATTCGCGATGCGGCCGCGGCTCGCGAACAGCGTCTGCACGATATTCAGTCGCTGTGGAATACGTTTGCCGAACGCTTCCAGTCTCTGGCAGCGGAGAAAACGCGCGATGCGGCGCTGGCCTACCCCGGCTATGCCTGCGCGTTCCTGAAAAAAGTCTGGAACGACGCGATTGGCTTCTGCGGCACCGAGCTGATTCGCCGTAGCATCGGCCTGTCCCATGTCGCCGATATAGAGACGATTCAGGATGAGGCCATGCGCCACGAATGCCTGCGCCACGCGATCGCCCTGGGTAAAGCGCTGATTGTGATTGCCGACCGTATCGATAGCGTCGAAGAGCTGGTGGCGCGAGTGCGCCAGTACAGCTAAGTGCGGCCTGTATGCCGGGTGGCGGCTTACGCCTTACCCGGCCTACGGTCCTGATACCTTATCCAACACATCGTCATGACGCCTTATCCGGCCTACACTCCTGATGCCTTATCCGGAATATCGTCCTGACGCCTTACCCCGTCTACGCTCCTGATGCCTTATCCGGCATATCGTCCGGGGTTTTGTAGGCCGGGTAAGCGCAGCGCCACCCGGCAAAAAACCTACCCGAGATACTCAATCACCGACAACCCGCCGTTGTAATCCGTGCTGTAGATAATCCCCTGCGCATCGACAAACACATCGCAGGACTGAATGACCTGCGGGCGACCCGGACGGGTATCCATCATTTTTGCCGGCGCGGCCGGGACCAGCGCCCCGGTCTCCACCGGGCGATAAGGGTTGGAAATATCGTAGGCGCGAACGCCCGCATTCTGGTAAGTGGCAAAAATCAGCGTTGAGCTGATAAAGCTGCCGGGGCGATTCTCATGCAGATTATGCGGACCAAAGTGCGCCCCTTTCGCCACGTAGTCGGCTTCATCCGGCTGCGGGAATGTGGCGATACTCACCGGGTTTGTCGGTTCGCGGATATCAAAAAGCCAGATCAGCTTCTCGCCATCCTGCTGATTATCAAGCACCGCTTCATCCAGCACGACCAGCAGATTTCTGTCCGGCAGCGGCAGCGCCGTATGGGTTCCGCCGCCAAACGGCGGGCTCCAGTTACGATGGCTAACCAGCTTCGGCTGAGTTCTGTCCTTCACGTCGAGCAGCGTCAGGCCACCGTCGCGCCAACTGCCGTAAGCGGTGTCCCCGGCGATAATGGCGTGATGCAACGCGTAGCGCTTGCCCTGCGGCCAGTCCGCCGTCTCCCCTGCCGCCAGGTTCATCCCCGGCAACCACCAGCGTCCGCCCACTTCCGGCTTGCGCGGATCCGCCAGATCGATAGTCAGGAAGATATAATCGCTAAAACCGTCAATCAGCGCGGAAACGTAGGCCCAACGCCCGCCAACGTACCAGATCCGATGAATGCCGATACCGCTGAGTGACAAAAAGCCAATCTCGCGCGGATGCTCCGGACGTGAAATATCAAAAATCCGCAGCCCGGCGCTCCAGCCCTTATCCTGCACGTCGCTCACCGTTTCACCCACCGAACGCGTGTAGTAAACCTTCTCGTCGGCAAAACGGGTGTCGGCAAACAGATCGCGGGCATTAATAACCAGCAGCAGATCATCATGCGCCTGCAAATGCACGTTCCAGGTCCCCGGCGGCGCGGCAATGTAGTTTACCGCTTGCGGACGCGCCGGATCGCGCACATCCACCACCGAAAAACCCTGCGACACCATATGGCCGATATACGCAAAGCCACGGTGCACCATGAGCTGGACGCCGTCCGGGCGTCCTCCCTGATCGCTATGCCCAATCAGCCGCATATTGCGGCTGTAGTCGGGGCGCGGTAATTCAATCACCTTGAGCTCCTTTTGCCGGATGGTGGCGGCGCCTTATCCGACCTGCCAGACCACAGACCCGGTAAGCGCAGCGCCAGCGGGCGTTACTTGTTTTTTGCTTCCAGCGTGGCGAACCACGGGGCGATAAAGTCTTCCGTCTGGCCCCAGCCCGGAATGATTTTACCCAGCGAGGCAACGTTAACTGCCCCCGGCTGCGCCGCCAGCAGCGCCTGCGGAATAGCCGCCGCTTTGAAGTCATAGGTTGCAGGGGTCGGTTCACCGGCAATCTTATTGGCGATCAGGCGCACGTTAGTGGCGCCGATAAGCTTCGGATCCACCGCCACGCTCACCTTCCACGGGCTGCCGGATTCACGCATCAGCTGCAGATCCTGGTTAGAAATATCAATGCTGTAGAGTTTGATTTCGCTGCGACCGTTCTCCTTCAGCGCTTTATAGGCTCCCTGGCTGAACGCATCCCAGGTTCCCCAAATCGCATCGATCTTGCCTTTCGGGTATTTAGCCAGAATCGCACCCACTTTATTGGCGGTATCGCCCTGCACGTCGGACGAGACGGCGCCAATCGACTCCAGCTCTTTAATCCCCGGGTTTTGCTTAAGCAGCGTCTGGTAAGCGGCCTGGCGGCGCTCCATCGGCGGGAAGCCGGCGACCCACAGTTTGATGATGTTGGCTTTGCCGTTGAAGTCTTTCACCAGTTGGCCAAAGGAGAGCTCGGTCAGCGAAGCATCGTCCTGCTGGGTGACGGTGACGCCCGGGATCTCACCGTTGACCGCCGTATCGAATACGGCGACTTTAATTCCGGCATCCACCGCTTTTTTCACCAGCGCGGTCGAGTACGGATCGCGTCCCTGGGAGAGAATAATGCCGTCGTATTTCTGGCTAATCGCCTGGTTAACGAAGTCCTGGAATTTGGCATCATCGCCGTTGCTCAGGAAGGTGCTGATTTTAAAACCGAGCTTTTTACCCTCCTGGATGGCCCCGGAGACAAACTGGGTGGTGTTATCGTCGGATCCAAGATTGCGGATCACCGCGATACGAATCGGGCCGCTATGTTCGGCAATCGCCGCCGGGATCGGCGTCGGGGTTTCAGCAAAGGCCGCCGCAGAGTTGAACAACCCCAATGCGATGAGTGAAAGCGTTATCTTTTTCATGGTGTTTACCCTGTAAAATGTTATGTGCGGCGCTGAAAGTAGGTCAGTGCGAGCGCGCCAGCCAGCACCAGCCCTTTAATAATGTCCATGGCGTAGTACGGCACCGACAGCATCACCAGGCCGTTGGAGAGCACGCCAAGAATCACCGCCCCCACCAGCGTCCCCAGCGCGTTCGGTTTGCCGGAACCCGCCAGCGAAAAGCCAATCCACGCCGCCGCCACCGCATCCATCAGGTAGCCGCTGCCGGCATTAACCTGCGAGGAACCGATGCGCGAGGCCAGTAAAATGCCGCCCAGTCCGGCCAGCAGCGAGGCGATAACATAGGCCGCCACTTTATAGCGGGTGATGCGCAGCCCCGAGAGCCGTGCGGCCTCTGGGTTTCCGCCGATGGCGTACATTCTCCGCCCGTGCGTGGTGAACGAGAGCGCCAGCTGGGCCACCACGGTCACCACCAGCATCACGATCACAATCGTAGGCACCTGTCCCAGCGAACCGAAGGCGGCCGGAATCACGCCTTCCGCCATGTCACCGCTCGGCAATACCATGTTCTCGGTAATCGAGCCGCCGTAGCTGTAGGTCATTGCCACGCCCTGAATCACAAACAGGCTGGCGAGGGTGGCCAGCATGTCGGGAATGCGCAGTACGACAATCAAAAAAGCGTTGAACAGCCCCACCAGCGTACAGAGCGCCAGGGTGACAAGGATCGCCTCGGTAGTGCCGAAGCCGTGCCAGACAAACAGCGAAATCACCAGCGCGTTTGCCAGTGAAGCCGTGGACCCCACCGACAGGTCAAAGCCGCCAATGGTCAACGAAACAGAGACGCCAATCGCAATCACCGTCACGATAGCGATGGAGCGCAAAATGTTGATGATGTTGAACGGGTCGAGGAAGTTGTCCGAGGCGAGGCCAAAAACGGCAATCAGCGCCACCACGGTCAGCAACATGCCCCATTTATAAAGAAAATCAAAAAATCGCTGACGACCCGATGCCGTCGCGTTAACTGCCAGGGCCTTACTCACGCTGCTGCTCCTCCGGTGGAGTAATAAAGAAGTGTCTCTTCCCGGGCCTCAGCGCCCGGAATTTCTGCGACGATACGGCCGTCCCACAACACGCAAATACGATCGCACAATCCCACCAGCTCAGAGAATTCGCCCGAGGCATAGATAATCCCCTTCCCGTCTCGCGCCAGGCCGTCGATCAGGGTGAACAGGTCGGTTTTGGCTTTCACATCGACGCCCTTGGTCGGCTCGTCGAATATCAAGACGTTGGCGTTGCCGCGCAGCCATTTGCCGATCGCCACTTTCTGCTGGTTACCGCCGGAAAGCCGGCGCAGGGTCTGGGCCGGGCCGGTGGTACGAATCCCGATCCGGGCGATCACCTCTTCCGCCCAGCGCCACGCCTGGCGATGGCCGAACAGGCTCCAGCGCGAAAAGCTGTTATCGGCGCTGACCGCCAGATTCATGCCGATCGCTTCTTCGATAAAAATGCCCTCTTTGCGCCGCTCTTCCGGCACCAGCGCCAGCCCGCGCAGCACGGAATCTGCCGGGTCGCGAGGCCGCCACGGCTGGCTGTTCAACTCCCCGCGCGTCAGGCGGCTTTTGCTGGCGCCAAACAGCGCTTTGCACAGTTCAGTTTTTCCCGCGCCGGCCAGGCCGGCGATACCAAGAATTTCGCCTTTGCGCAGACGCAGCGAAATATCCTGCAGCAGCCCCTCATCGTGCAGACCGTCAACCTGTAACAGAATCTCTTCGCCGTGCGGCGGACGTTGCGGCGGGAAGATATCGCTCAGCTCATGGCCGAGCATCTTCTCGACGATCTGCTCGCCGCTCAGATCGTTCATCGGGCTGCTTTCAATCAGCTTGCCGTCGCGCAATACCGTCAGGGTGTCGCAAATAGCCTTCAGCTCATGAATACGGTGGGAGATGAACACCACGCCGATCCCCTGCTGTTGCAGGCGGCGCACCACCGTAAACAGGCGCTCACTTTCATGCTGATCCAACGGCGCGGTGGGTTCATCCAGAATCAAAAACCGGCAATGGTGCGACAGCGCGCGGGCCAGCAGAATCTGCTGTTTCTCCGCCAGGGTACAGCTGTCGATGGGGCGACGCACATCGAGCGTAATATCCAGCTGGGCCAGGGCCTCGCGCGCCTGCTCGCGCACTGCGCGCCAGCTAAAGCCCAGCCCCGGCTCCGCCAGACGATCCAGCATAATGTTTTCCGCAATGGACAGGCCGGGCACCAGCGCCACATCGACTTCCTGCTGCACCAGATGAATGCCCAGCTGTTTCGCATCCCGCGGCGAGCGAACGCTCACCGGCTGATTATTGATGACAATCTCGCCCTCATAATGGGCGTGCGTTCCGCACAGCACCGCCATCAGCGTCGATTTCCCCGCCCCGTTAGCACCGGTCAGCGCGTGTACCGACCCTCCCCGCAGGGTGAACGCCACATTGCTCAGCGCCCTGAAACCGGAAAAGGCCAGATTAATGTTGTTCATCTCAAGACGATTCGCTGTCATCCGCCGGGACCTTTACGATTAATATTCTGATTTAACGAATTTTTCACAGCCGACCTTGACTGACAACTGCGTAAAAGGCATAAGATAAAACGAAATAATATTAGCCATCCGGATGTCCAGACATAACATCAGGTTAGCGAAACGAAATAAGGACAGCGTTCATGAGCAACAGCGATATCCGCGTGGTACCCGGCCCGGCTAACTATTTTTCCCATAACGGCAGCCTTGCCCACCTGCACGATTTTTACAGCGACGAGCAGCTTGCCCGCGCCATCTGGATCTACGGCGAGCGCGCCATCGCCGGTGCGCAGCCCTTCCTGCCGGAGGCGTTTCATGCCGTCGGCGCCAAAAAAGTGCTGTTTAGCGGGCACTGCAGCGAAAGCGACGTCGCGCAGCTGGTCGCGGAAGCCGGAGATGACCGCGCCGTGGTGATTGGCGTCGGCGGCGGCGCGCTGCTGGATACCGCCAAGGCCGTGGCCCGGCGGCTGGGTCTGCCGGTGGTGGCCATCCCGACCATCGCCGCCACCTGCGCCGCGTGGACCCCGCTGTCGGTGTGGTACAACGACGCCGGGCAGGCGCTGCATTTTGAAATCTTTGATGACGCCAACTTCCTGGTGCTGGTGGAACCGCAAATCATCCTCAACGCGCCGGCGGAATATCTGCTGGCGGGAATCGGCGATACGCTGGCGAAATGGTATGAAGCAGTGGTGCTGGCACCGCAGCCGGAAACGCTGCCGCTGACCGTGCGTCTGGGGATTAACGGCGCGCTGGCCATTCGCGACGTTCTGCTGCAAAGCAGTGAAACCGCGCTGGCGGATCAACAGCGCGGCGAACTGTCGCAGGCGTTCCGCGATGTGACGGATGCCATTATCGCCGGCGGCGGGATGGTCGGCGGCTTAGGTGAGCGCTATACCCGCGTCGCCGCCGCCCATGCGGTGCATAACGGCCTGACGATCCTGCCGCAGACTGATAAATTCCTTCATGGCACCAAGGTTGCCTACGGCATTCTGGTGCAAAGCGCCCTGCTGGGTCAGGACGACGTGCTGGCCCAGTTGATCAACGCCTGGCAGCGTTTCAACCTGCCCACCACCCTGGCGGAACTTGACGTGGATATCCACAACCGCGACGAACTGGAGCGGGTCATTGCCCATACCCTGCGTCCGGTGGAGTCGATCCACTTCCTGCCGGTGGAACTGACGCCGCAAAGCCTGGCCGCCGCGTTTGAGAAAGTGGAAAACTTCCGCAGACAGGTGCATTGACGGACAGGAATCTCGCTCTATACCTAATGATGCATCTCCCACTCACAGTACGAGGTCATCATGCAGATCGAGTTAACGGGTAAAAGAGCGTTGGTTACCGGAGCCAGTCGCGGAATTGGCCGCGCCATTGCGCTGTCGCTGGCGCAGGCGGGCGCCGATGTGGTTATCACTTATGAAAAATCCGCCGATAAAGCACAGGCGGTTGCCGACGAGATTGTGGCACTCGGCCGCCGCGGCGCGGCGATTCAGGCCGACAGCGCGAACGCCCAGGCGATTCAGCAGGCCGTCACGCGCACGGTCGAGACCCTGGGTGGGCTGGATATTCTGGTAAATAACGCCGGGATTGCCCGCGGCGGCCCGCTGGAGTCGCTGTCGCTGGAAGATATCGACGCGCTGATCAACGTCAATATCCGTGGCGTGGTGATCGCCATCCAGGCAGCGCTGCCGCACCTACCCGCAGGAGGGCGCATTATTAATATCGGCAGTTGCCTCGCCAACCGCGTCGCCTCGCCGGGCATCGCGGTCTACGCCATGACCAAATCTGCGCTCAACTCGCTGACCCGTGGCCTCGCCCGCGATCTCGGGCCGCGCGGTATTACCGTAAACCTGGTGCATCCCGGGCCGACCGATAGCGATATGAACCCGGCGAACGGGGAGCAGGCCGACTCGCAGCGTCAGCTTATTGCCGTCGGACATTACGGTCAGCCGGATGACGTTGCCGCCGCAGTGACCTTTCTGGCCAGCCCGGCGGCCGGACAAATCTCCGGCACCGGTCTGGATGTTGATGGGGGACTTAATGCCTGAAGGAAGGGCTTAACAACATTTCGCGCCGCCTTTTCCGCCGTAGCGTGCATCCTGTCGCTCGCGGAAGAACTCTTCATAGGTCATCGGCGTTTGCTCAGGATGCGTCTGGCGAATATGCTCGACATAATTATCGTAATCGGGCACGCCAATCATCATTTTCGCCGCCTGACCCAGATACTTCCCGGCTTTCGAAAGGGTATCAAACATAGTGCTCTCTCATGGTCCCCCTTTCCGGCATGCGGAAAGGGGGTGGGGTTTAATGTGCGCGCTTCGCCTGAGCCGCCATCGGCTGTGCAGCGGTAGGTAACGCCTCATAAGGCGTCTCTTTCGCCGTCGGTTTGTCCTCTTTCAACGCCGCCAGCGCGGTTTTGATGGAGAAGAACGCCAGCACCACCACGACCACCATAAAGAAGATGGTTAATCCCGCATCCAGCCGGTTGTTAAAGACCAGCTGCGCCAGCTGTGATTCGGTGTACTGGGCAGGAATATTGCCGCTATCGATCATCGCCTGGAACTTATTGGCAATCGCCAGGAAGCCGACTTTGGTATCCGGACTGAACGACTTTTGCCAGCCGGCGGTCAGGGTACAAATCAACAGCCAGGCCGTCGGCAGCAGCGCGACCCAGGCATAGCGTTCGCGCTTCATTTTAAACAGTACCACCGCACACAGCATCAATGCCATCCCCGCCAGCATCTGGTTAGCGATACCAAACAGCGGCCACAGCGTGTTAATGCCGCCGAGCGGGTCAACAACCCCTTGATGCAGGAAGTATCCCCATGCCAGCACGCAAAGCCCGGTTGCCAGCAGGTTGGCCGGCAGCGAGTTGGTTTTCTTCAGGCCCGGGCTGAGCACGCCCAGTAAATCCTGCAGCATAAAGCGCGCCGCACGGGTGCCCGCATCTACCGCCGTCAGGATGAACAGGGCTTCAAACAGAATGGCGAAGTGGTACCAGAAGGCGACATCCATCAGACCGCCCAACGAGCCGTGCAGGATGTAGGCCATCCCCACCGCCAGCGTCGGTGCGCCGCCGGCTCGCGAGATGATCGACTGCTCACCCACTTCGCTGGCTATCTGGCGCAGCGTGTCCGGCGTAATGCTAAAGCCCCAGCTGCTGACCACCTGCGCGGCAGAGGCCACCACATCGGTGGTGCCAGCCGGCGCCAGCACCGCCATCGGGCTGTTCATCGCAAAGTAGACGCCCGGATCGATAACGCAGGCCGCCACCAGCGCCATGATGGCGACAAAGGACTCCATCAGCATACCGCCATAGCCGATAAAGCAGGCCTGGCCCTCATTCGCCAGCATCTTAGGCGTGGTTCCGGATGAAATCAGCGCATGGAAGCCGGAGACCGCACCGCAGGCGATGGTGATAAACAGGAACGGGAACATGCTGCCGGACCACACCGGGCCTGTGCCGTCAATAAATTTGGTCAGCGCCGGCATGGTCAGCGTAGGGCGCATAATCAGAATACCAATCGCCAGCCCGACGATGGTGCCGATTTTCAGGAAGGTCGACAGGTAATCACGCGGCGCCAGCAGCAGCCACACCGGAAGAACGGCGGCAATAAAACCATAGCCCACCAGAATCCAGGTCAGCTGTACGCCGGTATAATCAAACCACGGCGCCCAGGTCGGGCTTTCCGCCACCCATCCGCCGGAGACAATCGCGAACACCAGCATCACCAGGCCAATCACCGACACTTCGCCGATGCGTCCCGGACGCAGGTAGCGAATGTAGATCCCCATAAAGATCGCCAGCGGAATAGTGAAGGCCACGGTATAGGTGCCCCACGGGCTGTGGGTCAACGCTTTCACCACGATCATCGCCAGTACGGCGAGGATAATCACCATAATCATAAAGCAGGCCACCAGCGCCAGCACTCCGGCGGTTGGCCCCATCTCTTCTTTCACCAGCTCACCGAGAGAACGCCCGTCGCGGCGCGTAGAGACGAACAGCACCATAAAGTCCTGCACCGCGCCGGCCAGCACCACCCCGGCGAGGATCCAGATCATCCCCGGCAGATAGCCCATCTGCGCCGCCAGCACCGGTCCTACCAGCGGCCCCGCACCGGCAATCGCCGCAAAATGATGACCGAACAGCACTTTTTTATCGGTCGGGACATAATCAAGGCCGTCGTTATGCCGTACGGCGGGGGTCATGCGCGTCGGGTCAACCGCCAGCACATTTTTGGCGATGTAGAGACCGTAGAAACGATAGGCGATCAGATAAATGCAGACTGCCGCGACGACAATCCATAACGCATTAATCTGTTCACCTCGGTTTAAGGCGATGTAGCCGAGGGCAAAGGCTCCGACAACCGAGAGCAATGTCCAGATGAGGTATTTCCCTGAATGATTCATCGTTGCGTTCCACCGGTAAGGTAATCAGGATGTTACATTTTGTTTCTAGAACACAACGCCGGGTTTAACAACATTGAAACCGTACAGATGTCGTACAAAGACAGGGATTTATCTCACATTGCTAGCGAGATCACTTCTGGGGGGAAAATGGAATGTATCGTCAGCAAGAAAGCGCTACATGATACGTGGTCAGACAACCCCCGGATCGCGGCGTAAACGCCTGCTCCAGGCAACCTTAGTGCACCGACCCGTCGCCCGGCTAAGCATAGCGCCAGCCGGGAAAA
Organism: Klebsiella planticola ATCC 33531; assembly: GCF_000735435.1. Taxonomy (GTDB): domain Bacteria; phylum Pseudomonadota; class Gammaproteobacteria; order Enterobacterales; family Enterobacteriaceae; genus Klebsiella; species Klebsiella planticola. The sequence goes on from NZ_JMPP01000062.1 coordinate 33,456, forward strand.
CAGGG
>NZ_JMPP01000063.1 GCF_000735435.1 Klebsiella planticola ATCC 33531
AGCTTAGCCCGGGTCCCGTAGCCCCGGTAAGCGCAGCGCCACCGGGGAGTCGGCCGCAGAGTATTGCCACACGGAGGCCGCTCCCGGAGATGGAATATTGCGCCTCCCGGGCGACAAAATCACAGACGGTTGTTAATCCGTAGCCCGGCTAAGGCGTTCACGCCGCCAGCCGGGAGCAGAGCGCTTCAGCCGAGGACCGCGGTCCCCAGGCGGCAGGTACAGCAGCGGCGGCCCCGCTCGTCAAACACCGCAATCTCCCAGCTCTGGTTCTGACGCCCGAGGTGCAGAGGGCGACACTCGCCGCGCACGCGACCGCTCGAGACCGCCCGATGGTGGGTTGCATTCAGCTCGGTCCCCACCACGCACTGCCCCTCTTCGGTCATCAGCCAGCCGGCCATCGACCCCAGCGTCTCCGCCAGCGCCGCGGAGGCGCCGCCGTGCAGCAGACCAAACGGTTGATGCGTACGCGCATCAACCGGCATACTCGCCTCCAGCAGCCCTTCTTCCAGCCGGGTGTAGACAATCCCCAGGTGAGCGACCATCGTATTCTCGCTGGTGGCATTAAGCGCCTCCAGCGTCAGCTGACGTTTCCAGGCCATTTACGCCCCCAGCGTCGAGCCGCCGTCCACCACGATATCCTGCAGCGTGATATGACTGGCGTGATCGGAAGCGAGGAACAGAATCGTGCTGGCAATCTCCTGCGGACGCGCAATTTTACCCAGCGGGATCCCGAGCTTAAACTGCTCGCCGAAACCGCGGATACGGCGCTGCTCGGCATCCTCACTCACCCACAGCGTGCGCTGCATATCGGTGTCGGTGGAGCCCGGCGAAACCAGGTTGCAGCGTACGCCGCTGCCCGCCAGCTCGAGGCCCACGGTCAGCGCCAGACTTTTCAGCGCCGCCTTTGAGGCGCCGTAGGCGCTCATGCCGATGCGCGGCGTATGCGCGGCATCGGAGGCAACGGTGACAATGGCCCCGCCCTGCTGGCGACGGAACTGGCCCATCGTCTGCTGGAACAGGTTAAACGCGCCGCCGACGTTGACGGCGAAAGTCTGCTGCCATGCCTCCAGACTCAGCTCATCGGTCGCGCCCATGCGCAGAATCCCCGCGGCGTTAACCAGCACATCCAGCCGATCGATGCCTTTCAGCAGATGCCCGCACACCTCGGCCACCTGCTGCGCATTGGCAACATCCAGGGTGTGGGTGGCAAACGGATAGTCATCGCCCTCAAAAGCGAGATCGAAACCGCTCACCCGGGCGCCGGCTTCAACAAACGCCAGCGCCGTTGCATAACCAATCCCTTTGCCGGCGCCGGTGACCCAAACGGTTTGCCCCTGAAAATCCAGCGCGGCCATTATTTCACCTCACGGGAGAGCAGCGCCCACCAGGCGTCAATGGTCGGGTTTTTCGCCAGCATCACGAAGTCAATATCGCCGTGCACTTTGCGCCAGCGGGCGGCCAGCGCCATCATACGTACCGAGTCCAGACCGTAGTCGATCAGATTTTCGTCATCCATAGGCTCGTCGGATTCATCGAGCAGCGGCAGCACCAGCGCACGCAGCGCCGTTTTTGATGCCGGCAGCGGCAGCAGCTCTTCGGTCATCACTACCCGGCCACTACGACCGGCAACATATTTCAGCGACATCAGATGTTCTTCACGGCTAAAGTCAGCCAGCGCATCGGCGACGAAGAACGGCTTAATATCGCGCATAAAGGCGTCGGTAGCGGTGGTCATACAGCCGATATGGGCATAGACGCCGGTGATAATCAGCTGATCGCGGCCGCTCTCTTTGAGCATCTCTTCCAGCGGCGATCGGTGAAACGCACTGTAGCGCCACTTCACCAGTACGGTGTCGTGTTCATCCGGCGCCAGCGCGGCAATCACGCGCTGCTGCTCCGGCGAACGGGTCAGGCCCGGCCCCCACATATCATTAAGCAGGGCGCGATCTTCATCGCTTTGCTCTTTCGGTTGCGCGGTGTAAAACACCGGAATGTTATTCTGTTTGCAGAAATCACGCAGCGCGGCAATATTGGCAACGACTTTCGCCATCATGGCGCTGTCTTCGCCCCAGAAGTTGAGGAAATATTCCTGCATATCGTGGATCAGCAGCGCAGCGCGGGATGGCTCAAAAGCCCAGTTCACTTTGTTCGCCGGGATGTCGCTGGCTTCCGGCAGCGTGTAAGCCTGTAATTTCGGGATGGCCATTCTCTCTTCTCCTTCAGCCCGGCTCGCGTGAGGCCAGCCACTGGCGTAATTGTTTTTTATCGACTTTGCCCACCGGCGTCAGCGGCAGCGCATCCAGGCACTCCACACGGTCCGGCAGTTTAAATTCCGCGACGCCCTGTTCGCGCAGGAAACGGCGTACCGCTACCGCACGCAGCGGCTCTTTCACCACCAGATACGCGCAGCTTTTCTCGCCCAGCAGGCTATCTTCCATGCTGACCAGCGCGGCATGGATCACCGCTGGATGGCGCAGCAGCAGGTTTTCAACTTCCTCCGCCGCGATCTTCTCGCCGCCGCGGTTGATCTGATCTTTTTCACGCCCCTGCACGGTGATGTACCCGTCTTCGTCGATCGAGATCAGATCGCCGGAACAGTAAAAACCGTCGGCATCAAACGCTTCGGCGTTATGCTGTGGACTTTTGTAGTAGCCGCGGAAGGTGTATGGACCCCGGGTCATCAGACGTCCCACCTCGCCACGTGGTAGCGGGTTGCCGTCGGCATCTGCCACCCAGACCTCATCGTCCGGGCACATCGGGCAACCCTGGGTATTGATGATGCGCTCCGGGCTGTCGTTGAGGCGGGTGTAGTTCACCAGCCCTTCCGCCATGCCGAAGACCTGCTGAAGCTGGCAGCCAATCTCCGCCGGAATCCGCGCCGCCAGCGTTGCCGACAGGCGCGCGCCGCCAACCTGCAGCAGCGTCAGCGAACGCAGCTGCGCATTCCCGGCCCCTTCGCGGATCGCCTGTAGCCACAGGCTGACCGCCGGCGGTACCAGTGAAGCGACGTTAATCTGATGTTGTTCAATCAGCGGGAAGCAGAGCGTCGCGCTCGGATCGGCGGCCAGAATCACCCGACCACCGGCGAGGAACACGCCGAGGGAACCCGGCGAGCTCATCGCGTAGTTGTGGGCGGCGGGCAGCGCGTTGAGGTAGCGAGTTTCCGCGCTGATGCCGCAAATTTCGTTACTGCGACGGATGCTGTAGTCGTAGTCGTTATGGGTGCGAGGTATCAGCTTCGGCGTCCCGGTACTGCCGCCGGAGAGCTGGAAAAAGGCCACTTCATCGGCAGGTGTCGGATTCGCGATAAAGTTCTCCGCCGGCCGCGCGATCGCCGCCGCCAGATCGTATTCACCGCAATCGTTGCGCAGCAGCACAACCCGTACTGACGCATGCTGCTCAACAAAGCCATTCAGGAAATGATCATCGGCAAACAGCGCATGCTCGCGATCGGCAATCAGCAGCGCGGGCTCAATTTGCGTCGCGTAGGCATTCAGCTCGCTGCGCTGATGGCTGAACAACGCATTCACCGGCGCCACCCCGATACGCAGCAGCGCAAACAGGGTGATGTAGAATTCGGCGACGTTGCCCAGCTGCACCAGCGCGGTTTCACCGCGCTTCAGCCCCAGACGCTGGAGCGACGAGGCCAGGTTATCCACCTGCTGATTGAACTGACGATAGCTGTGCTGCTTATCACCGTCGATAATGGCGATGGCGTCGCTGTCGGCGTGACGGGTAATCAGGTTGGTTAGCGGCAAATCCTGCCAGTAGCCCTTTTCGCGGTAGCGGGCGGCAAAACTTTCCGGCCAGCGGTTAAATGCAATCATCATTGCCTCTTAATTCAAGCCAAACACATTCAGCATGGTCGTCAGTTTGACGCCGGTTTCACGCCACTCTCCCAGCGGAGAGGAGGCCGGAACAATCCCCGCGCCGGCAAACAGACGCAGCGTACGCTGATGCAGGCGAGCGCAGCGAATCGTCACCACCCATTCGCCGTTACCTTCGTCATCGCACCAGCCAACAATGCCGCCAAACAGCTGGCGGTCGAACGGTTCAAGCTCGGCAATCAGTCGTTTCGCCACCTGATGTGGGAAACCGCTCAGAGCCGGGGTAGGATGCAGCAGGCAGGCCAGCGACATCGCGTTCTCCTGCGCCAGCGCGGTACCTTCAATCGGCGTCGCCAGGTGCCATAGCGTTGGCGTGGTGACCAGCTGTGGGGAATCCGGCAGCGACAGTTCACGGCAGCGCGGCGTCAGCACCGCCTTCATCGCCTGGGTCACCAGTTCGTGCTCGTGGCGATCTTTTCCGGAAGCCAGTAGCTTGTTACCCGCTTCGCGATCCAGTACGTCATCCGGCTGGCGGCGGGCCGAGCCGGCCAGCGGCAGGGAGCTGAAATGATCGCCCTCTTTGCGCAGCAGCAGCTCCGGGCTGGCGCCCAGCAGCACGCCGCCGTCGGAGAGCGGCACGTGGAAGTTAAAGCTGGCAGGGTTCTGCGCGATCAGGCGCTCGAGCAGCGCGCCGCTGTCCACGCGCTCGCGGGTGGTAATATCGATCAGGCGTGACAGGACAACCTTGTCCACTTCCGGCGTCGCGGTCAGCCCGGCGGCCCGCTCAACCATCGCCATAAACGCATCCTGTTGAGGAATCTCCTGACGCTCCACGACATCCATTGGCGTCTGGGCGGTGAAGTAGCGCGCCGACTGCTGTTTACCGGTGCGGGAGAAATTCTCCCAGCTCTCTGGAATAAACAGTTCGGAAGGCTGGTTGGTATCAAACGGGATAGCGCCGACCATCACCGGCTTACGGATCCCGGCAGCCTTCGCGTCAGTGAACGCGGCCGCCATATTCCGCTGAAACTCCCCATCGAGCAGCGCGCCATCGGCGGCAGAGTGGGAAAAACGGCTAAAACAGCCCGCGGTACGAAAACTGCGGTACGGCGACATAAAGAAGAAGCTTTCCGGCAACAGGGTCATTTTTTGTTCCTGTACATCCTCGGCCAGTGACGTTTCCATATCATCCTCCAAAAACGATAAAGATATTACGAATAATTATCATTTATATTTTGGTTGGCTAACCTAAAAGGTATTGCCTGCCATGTCAACCGTACAAACGGCATGTTGTGCGACTTAGGCTTGCATCCGCGCACGACAAAGTTGAAAATGAGACGCATTTATCCCAACTGAATCAGGATGCGAATTCGTGAATTTGTCCACATTATGTCGCCGTACCCTGCTGGCCTGCGGGCTGGTGCTTTTAGGAATTACCTCAGCTCTGGCAGCCGACTGGCCTCGTCAGGTGACCGATAGCCGCGGCGCACATACGCTGGAAAGCAAACCCCTGCGCATCGTCTCCACCAGTGTCACCCTCACCGGATCCTTACTGGCGATTGACGCGCCGGTGGTCGCCAGCGGCGCAACCACGCCGAACAACCGCGTGGCCGACGATCGGGGATTTCTGCGTCAGTGGAGCGCCGTCGCGAAAGAACGTAAGCTCGCGCGCCTGTACATCGGCGAACCCAGCGCCGAGGCCGTAGCCGCACAAATGCCGGATCTGATTCTGATTAGCGCTACCGGCGGGGATTCCGCCCTCGCGCTGTATGACCAGCTCTCCACCATCGCTCCAACGCTTATCATTAATTACGATGACAAAAGCTGGCAGGCGCTGTTGACCGAACTGGGGCACATCACCGGCCAGGAAAAACAGGCGACCGCGCGTATTGCTGAGTTTGATAAGCAGCTCGCCACCCTGAAGCAACAGATGAAACTCCCGCCGCAGCCGGTCAGCGCGCTGGTCTATACCGCCGCCGCCCACAGCGCCAACCTGTGGACGCCGGAATCCGCTCAAGGTCAGATGCTTGAACAGCTGGGCTTTAAACTGGCGACCTTACCCGCCGGTCTGCATGCCAGCCAGAGCCAGGGGAAACGCCATGACATTATCCAGCTGGGCGGCGAAAATTTAGCCGCAGGCCTCAATGGCAACAGCCTGTTCCTGTTCGCCGGTGACGGAAAAGATGCCGATGCGATTTACGCCAACCCACTGCTGGCGCACCTCCCGGCGGTAGAGAACAAGCGCGTCTATCCGCTCGGTACAGAAACATTCCGTCTCGATTACTACAGCGCCATGCTGGTACTGCAGCGTCTCGCCACCCTCTTCGGCTAACCTTCATGCCCGGCAGGCGCTGCGCCCTGCCGCCAATCATCGCTCTGTGGCCCGGATAAGGCGTTGACGCCGCTATCCGGGCTAGCGGTTTCAGACCTCGCTGACCGTTTCAGGACGCTGGAAACGACGCAGCTCCCCCAGCAGCCCAATCAGAATTACGCCGACAATCACCAGCACCCAACCGCTGGCGCTCGCCGACGCGACCGGCGTCATTATCGCCCCCAGCCCACCCAGCAACGCGGCGCCAATGGCATCGCCAGTAACGTTCTGCGCGGTCCACAGACCGTTAATCCGCCCGAGCATCGCTTCCGGCGTCTGGGTCTGAATCAGGGTGTACTGCAACAGCGAGCTGATCGCGCTCAGCCAGCCAAACAGCGCCAGACACAGCGCGCCCAATGCCCAGAACGGCATCAGGCTAAATAGCGCGATGGCCACAAATGAGCCGACCGTCGTCATCAGCATCAGAGCGCCCGGTTTTGCCGTTTGCGCCAGCTGACCGCTGGTCAACGCCCCAAGCGCTGCCCCCAGCGGAATAGCGGCATATAGCAAGCCAATCTGCGAGGCCGACATCCGCCAGCCGTCGGCCAGCGCCGGATAAAGCACCCGTACCGCGCTTGCCATCGTCAGCAGACCGCCCAGCAGAGCAATCCCGCCAATCAGCGGGCTGTTGAAGAGGAACTTCAGCCCCGCCAGCAGCGACTTCAGCGGGTGTTCCCGCGGCTGCGGTGGCGGCGGTAGCAGCGGCAAGCGCAGCAGGGTCAGGGTGGTGATAAAGGTGCCCGCCGCCGCCAGGCCATAGTTCCAGGCCACGCCGCCGGTGGCCAGCAGCAGACCGCCGATCATCGGCGAAATCACCGATCCCAGGCGCACCGTCAGCATGGTGATCGCCCCGGCCTGCATCAGGTTTTCACGCCCGACCAGCGCCGGCGTCGCCGCCAGCAGCGCCGTCACGCCCAGCGAAGCAAAAAAACCGTCCCAGATACCCAGCAGATAGATAGCGATGAGCGACGGTTCAGGCAGCAGCGCGTTGAGGCACAGACCGACAAACCCCACGCCGCAGGTTCCCCGCGCCAGCAGAATCAAACGTTTCCGCTCATAGCGATCCGCCAGCACGCCGCCGACCATCAGGCCAACAAACATTGAGCAGCCGGTCAACGTGACCGAGAGCCCGACCTGCCAGGTGGAGTGGGTCATCATCTGGATTTGTACCGGAATCGCCACGCCCAGCAGGCCAAGCGACAGGATCGAGATAAAACGGGCGATAAAGACGGCGCGAAACGCCGGATGGGTTTGCAGCAGACTGAGGTTCAGCAGCCGGGATTGTCGGTTCATTACAGCGCCTTGTTATTATTTTCCATCAACGCGCGATCGTTCAGGCAGCGTACTTATTGGCTGCACTTCCTTAACCCGGTCATACGGTTAGCGATACTTCCAGGCAAGCGTGCGTTTGCCGCCGCGATGCATTCTGAATGATTTTGCGTATACCATTCTTGTGGGCCGCCATGCTAACATAACTGAATAGAATCGATAACGATAATTACTATCATTATCATGTCAGGGATGTGAATTATGTCGTTTTCTACGACCACGGTGCGCGCCGTTGCCGTACCTGGTCTGTTACTCGTTTTAGCCTTTGCTATCGCTCTCAGCCTGCTGATTGGCGCCAAACCTCTTCCAGTGAGCGTCGTCGTGGAGGCTTTTTCCGGTACCTGTCAGAGCGCCGACTGTACTATCGTGCTGGACGCCCGGCTGCCGCGAACCCTGGCGGGACTACTGGCCGGCGCCGCGCTGGGCCTGGCAGGATCGCTGATGCAGACTCTGACGCGTAATCCCCTTGCCGATCCCGGCATTCTCGGCGTGAACTCCGGCGCCAGCTTCGCGATTGTGCTGGGTGCCGCGCTGTTTGGCATCCACTCCCCGCAGGAACAGCTGCTGATGTCGTTTTGCGGCGCGTTTGGCGCCTCGCTGCTGGTGGCCTTTACCGGCAGTCAGGGCGGCGGTCAGCTCAGTCCGGTACGTCTGACGCTAGCCGGCGTGGCGCTGGCGGCCGTGCTGGAAGGGCTCTCCAACGGCATTGCGCTGCTCAACCCCGATGTTTACGACCAGCTGCGCTTCTGGCAGGCCGGTTCGCTGGATATTCGCACGCTGCAGACGCTGAAAATCGTCCTCCTGCCGGTGGTGATTGCCGCCGCCGTGACGCTGTTGTTAAGCCGGGCGTTGAACAGTCTGAGTCTCGGCAATGATACCGCCACCGCGCTCGGCAGCCGGGTCGCCCGCACTCAGGTTATCGGCCTGCTGGCGATTACCGTGCTCTGCGGTAGTGCCACGGCGGTAGTTGGCCCCATCGCCTTTATCGGCCTGATGATGCCGCATATGTCGCGCTGGCTGGTGGGCGCTGACCATCGCTGGTCGTTGCCGGTCACCTTACTGGCAACCCCTGCTCTGCTGCTGTTTGCCGATGTATTGGGTCGCCTGCTGGTCCCCGGTGAACTGCGAGTATCGGTGGTCAGCGCCTTTATCGGCGCGCCGGTGCTGATTTGGCTGGTGCGCCGTCAGCCGCGCGGAGGTGCAATATGATAGCCCCTTCTCGCCGACTGTTGCTCAGCTGTCTGATTCTGCTGGCTACCAGCCTGCTGGTCTCCCTCTGGGGCCTCGGCAGCGGTCTGGTGCCGTTAAGCGTCGAGCAGGTGCTTTCCGCTCTGCTGGGCGATGCGCCGCGTAATATCACCATGGTGGTCACCGAATGGCGACTGCCGCGGGTGCTGATGGCCCTGCTGATCGGTGCGGGACTTGGCGTCAGCGGCGCCATTTTTCAGTCGCTGATGCGCAACCCGCTGGGCAGCCCCGATGTAATGGGCTTCAACACCGGCGCCTGGAGTGGCGTGCTGGTGGCGATGGTGATGTTCGGCCAGAACCTGACGGCGATTGCGCTGGCGGCGATGACCGGCGGCGTGTTGACCGCGCTGGTGGTCTGGCTGCTGGCCTGGCGCAACGGCATTGAAACGTTTCGCCTGATTATTATCGGCATCGGCGTTCGCGCCATGCTGGTGGCCTTCAATACCTGGCTGCTGCTGCGCGCCTCGCTGGAGACCGCTCTCTCCGCCGGGTTGTGGAATGCCGGCTCGCTCAATGGCCTGACCTGGGGAAAAACCTGGCCCTCCGCGCCGCTGATTGTGCTGATGCTGATAGCGGCGGCACTGCTTGCCCGGCGCATGCGCCTGCTGGAGATGGGCGACGATACCGCCTGCGCGCTCGGCGTGCGGGTGGAACGTTCGCGCCTGCTGATGATGCTGGTGGGCGTGGTACTGACCGCCGCCGCCACCGCGTTAGCCGGACCGATCTCGTTTATCGCCCTGGTCGCGCCGCATATCGCCCGCCGCCTGAGCGGCACCGCGCGCTGGGGATTAACCCAATCGGCGCTCTGCGGCGCGCTGCTGCTGGCGCTGGCTGACTACAGCGCCCAGCGCCTGTTTATGCCTTATCAATTACCGGTGGGAGTGGTGACCGTCAGCCTCGGCGGCATCTATCTCATCGCGCTGTTAATTCAGGAGTCCCGCAAAAAATGACCGCCGAAACGACCCGTTTGCGCGGCGACCAGCTAACCCTGGCGTACGGCAAAAAGACCATCGCCGAATCGCTGAATGTGACCATTCCTGATGGCCATTTCACCGCAATCATTGGCCCTAACGGCTGCGGGAAATCGACGCTGCTGCGAACCCTGAGTCGCCTGATGACGCCGGCCAGCGGCCATGTTTATCTCGACGGTGAGCAGATCCAGCGCTATGCCAGCAAAGAGGTGGCGAAACGCATCGGTCTGCTGGCGCAAAATGCCACCACCCCGGGGGATATTACCGTTCAGGAGCTGGTGGCGCGCGGCCGCTATCCGCATCAGCCGCTGTTTACCCGCTGGCGTAAAGAGGATGATGACGCGGTCAACAGCGCCATGAGGGCGACCGGAATAACCGATCTGGCACGACAAAGCGTCGATACGCTCTCCGGCGGCCAACGGCAGCGGGCCTGGATTGCCATGGTGCTGGCGCAGGAAACGGCCATTATGCTGCTCGATGAGCCCACTACCTGGCTGGATATCAGCCATCAAATCGATCTGCTGGAGCTGCTGAGCGAGCTCAACCGCGAAAAGGGGTATACCCTGGCGGCGGTACTGCACGACCTCAACCAGGCCTGCCGCTACGCAACGCATTTGATTGCCTTGCGCGAGGGTAAAATCATTGCCGAGGGGGCGCCGAAAGAGATTGTCACCGCCGAATTGATCGAGCAGATTTACGGCCTGCGCTGCATGATCATTGACGATCCGGTCGCCCATACGCCGCTGGTCGTGCCGCTGGGGCGCCGGTAAATCCCCTCACTGCGGACTTCGCCCGGTGGCGCTACGCTTACCGGGCCTACCGTTCTGTCTCCTTCCGCGGGCCCTGCATAGTCCCGTAGGCCGGGTAAGGCCGCAGCCGCCACCCCGGTAATATTCCCCGCAGCGACCCCAAATCTCCCGCACTACCGGACCATCGGGGATTCGCCCGGTGGCGCTACGCTTACCGGGCCT
>NZ_JMPP01000064.1 GCF_000735435.1 Klebsiella planticola ATCC 33531
GCAGCGACCCCAAATCTCCCGCACTACCGGACCATCGGGGATTCGCCCGGTGGCGCTACGCTTACCGGGCCTACCGTTCTGTCTCCTTCCGCGGGCTCTGCATGTCCCGTAGGCCGGGTAAGGCGGCAGCCGCCACCCGGCAATCTTCTCCGGGCTACCCCAAAATCTCCCGCACTACCGGACCAATCGATTCGAAGGCCTGCGGGGAGATAATATCCACGTGGGCGCAGTTCTGGCTAAAGACCTCCAGCTCACCCACCCACGGTCCCCACGCCGCCTGCGGATCCATCCCCGCCTGGCGCGTTTTTTCAGCCACAAACAGCGTCGCTTTGCCATCAAACTTCGCGCTATGCGCGGTGGTCAGCAGGCGTACCGCATCGGCATAGTTGCCCTCGATGACACGGAACAGTTCCCCGGAAGCCTGCCCCTGCTGGGCGGCAAGGAAGGCCTCTCGTTCACGTTCTATCTCGGCCAGTACCTCCGGGTCCAGACCGTTAGCCTCTTTCTCCGCCCAGTTCTGCGTCTCCGGCGGCCAGGTGTCCAGCAAGCCGAGGAACGCCACCGCTTCGCCGCGCTGACGCAAACGGGCAGCAATGCCCTGCGCCAGCGTCCCGCCGAGGGAATAGCCAAACAGGTAATAGGGCCCGTGCGGCTGCTGCGCCAGCAAGGTCTGCAGATGCTGCTCGCACACTTCATCGAGGTTTGCCGCGCTCATCATCGGCCCTTCCGGTCGCGGCGACTGGATGCCGGTAATCGACCAGCGCGGGCTGAGATAGCGGGCCAGCACGCTGAACTGCCAGGCAAAACCCGATGCCGGATGGAAACAGAACAGCGTTGGTCCGTCGCTGACGCGCAGCGGCAGAATCGCATCAAAGCCCAGGCGCTGCGCTTGCTCATCGCTGAGATCGGACGCCAGCAGCGCACTCAGTTTCCCCACCGTCGAGGCCACCATCACCTGCCCGGGCGTCACCTGACGTCCCAGCTCGCGGCTAAGCTGCGCCGCCAGGCGCATTGCCAGCAGAGAATGACCGCCGAGGGCGAAGAAATCGGCTTCAATGTCGTTCACTTCGCAGCCCAGCAGCCGGCTGAAGGCCTCCGCGACCGTGGCTTCAATACCCGGCTCCGGCGGACGACCGCCGCGCGCGGTGCCCAACGTCGGCAGCGGCAGCGCTTTGCGATCCAGTTTGCCGTTGGCGCTCAGCGGCAGTTCCGCTAGCTGAATCAACACCACCGGCACCATATGCGGCGGCAGCTGTTCGGCCAGGCGCGTTTTCAGCGCTGCCGTATCCAGCGGCAGGCCGGACTCTGACACCAGGTAGCCGACCAACTGGCGGGCATCGCCACCGGTCGCCGCTGCCTGATTGAAAACGCAGGCGTGGGTTACCGCCAGGGAAACGTCCGCTAGCGCGGACATGACGCGGTCGATTTCGCCCAGCTCAATACGCTGTCCGCGAATTTTCAGCTGGTCATCGCTGCGCCCGAGGTACTCCACCGCGCCGTTATCCAGCCAGCGCGCCACGTCGCCGGTGCGATACATCCGCTCACCGGCGGCAAACGGGTCGGCGATAAAGCGCGAAGCGGTCAGATCCGGGCGGCCCAGATACCCCTGAGCCAACTGTATGCCGGTCAGATATAAATCCCCGGCGACGCCCGGCGGAACCGGCCGCAGAGTGGCATCGAGAATACGCAGCCCGGTATTCCATACCGGCCAGCCGATAGGCACGCTGTTGCCGGTGACCGCCGCCAGCTCCGCCCCGCAGGCCGGATACCAGCTCACATCCACCGCCGCTTCGGTCGGGCCATAGAGGTTATGCAGCGGCGCGCCGGTCAACGCTTCCCACTCGCGGCACAGGTCGGTTGGCAGTGCTTCCCCGCTGCAGAAGACGCGCTTCAGCGTCCGGCAGGTCGTTACGTTTTCAGCATCCAGCGAAGCCACGAACGCCGCCAGCATTGATGGCACAAAGTGGGTGGTGGTCACTCCGTAGCGGGCAAAGAACTGCTGCATCGCCTGCGGATCGCGATGGGCTTCCGGTTCGGCCATCACCAGCTGTGCGCCGGTGATAAACGGCCACCAGAACTCCCATACCGACACATCAAAGCTGCACGGCGTTTTCTGCGCCACCACATCCCCGGCGGTAAGCGGATAGTGATTTTGCATCCACAGCAGACGGTTAACGATCGCGGTTTGCCCGACCATCACCCCTTTCGGGCGCCCGGTGGAGCCGGAGGTAAAGATGATGTACGCCGTATGCTCCGGCTGTGAGAGCGCCAGCGGCGTGTCATCATCCGCCGCAAGCGGCTGCTGATAACACAGGGTTTCAAGACCCGGAATATCGCTGAAGCGGGCCAGCTGATCCTCTGCAGTAATCAGCAGCGTAGGACGCGCGTCCTCCAGCATCATCCGCAGGCGGTCGTCCGGATACCCGGTATCCAGCGGCAGCCAGGCCGCGCCGGCCTCGACGATGCCGTGCAGCGCGAGGGTGAGGAACACCGAGCGCGGCAACGCCACTGCCACGCTGTCGCCGGGCTTGACGCCGCGCTCACGCAGTAGCCGCGCCAGCGCCACCACCTGCTGACGCATCTCCCGATAGCTGAACTGCCGGGTGGCATCCGCCAGCGCCGGGGCATCCGGCGTTTTCGCCGCCTGTTCAGCCACCAGGGCGCTGAGCGTCGTCGTCGGCAGCGCCACGCCGGTATCATTGACCTGCGCCAGCTGCGCCGTCTCGTCGGCCGAAAGCAGATTGGCCTCTGCGCAGCGTAGCGCCGGATCGGCGGCAAACTGGGTCAGCAGCGCGGATAAACGCGCCACGTGTGCGCGCAACGTTGCTTCGTCATAGCGCGCTTTGTTCGCCAGCACCTCCAGCGACAGTCCGCCGGACTCATCCGGAAATAGCGCCAGTTCCAGATCGTTGACCGGACCGGTCGCCAGGGTGTGGGTCACCGCGTCGATACCGTCAATATCGAGAACATAATCAAAAACTTTCACATTGAGCACCGGGCCAAACAGCGGTTCATCGCCCGCCGCTTTGCCGCTATCGCGCACGATTTGTTCGGCATCGTAGCGCTGGTGGCGGCGCATCTTTTTCAGCTGGGCGCTGAGACGCAGCGCCAGCTCCGCCAGGGTTTCTTGCCCATCGATATGTATCGCCAGCGGCAGGACGTTCAGTACCGGACCGGTTGCGGTCAATGCCGCCGATCCCATCCGCCGCATAAAGATAAAGCCCGCCGCATAGTCCATGCGGCTGCATAAACGGCCGAGCCACAGGGTGGTCAGCGCCAACGCCAGATCGGCTCGCTGGCACTGCGGTGCGCCGGCGGCCAGGCGGCTGAACAGACTGGCATCCAGATCCAGCTTCAGACGCCAGATATCGCTACTGGTCGCCCGCCCCGCCAGCGGCACAGCAGAGAGCGACGCCGGTGACGGCAGGGCTTTGCGCTGTTCCATCCAGAACGCTTTATCGCGCTGCCAGGCCTCACTGCCGTAGTAGCGCTGATACTCTTCAACAACCTCAGCGAAAGGGGTAAATGGCGACGCCGGCGTCGCCTCCCCACGTTGCCAGGCGCGATAAATTGCCGCGATCTGGCGGGTAATAGCGGGGAAACTGAAGCCATCTACCAGCAAATGATGATAACGCTGATACCAGTACCAGCAGTCATCCGCCACGCGCAGCAGCTGGTGACAAACCAGCGGATTGCCTCCGTCCACGCGTAAATTCTGCCCGAGGTCGGCCTGCATTATCGCCAGCGCGGCGTCGTGCGGATCGCGCGCCTCGCGCAGATCGCAATAGTCAGGTTCGGCAAAAGCGCGCTGCTCATCGACCCATTGCCAGGCTTCGCCGTTATCTTCGCAAAAGCGCATGCTGAGGGTGTCGGCCTGCGTCAGACCGGTGACGATCGCCCGTCCCAACAGCGCCGGGTCCAGGTTGCCGCGCAGCTCGACATAGTGGGCGACACTCCATGCGCCGGGCAGCGTAGAGAGGCGCTCCGCCATCCAGATCCCAGGCTGCGCCGCGACCAGCGGTAAACGAGTGCTCATGTCCGGCTCCTTGAGGTTGCATAGTGGGCAGGGGTAAGGGTTGACCAGTTCGCCGCCAGCCAGCTGTTGCACGCCTCTAAGGACTGCGGCGGACATTCCACTACCCAGCCTTGCGGCAGCGCGCAGTGGTGCGGCCACAGGCTGTACTGCTGTTGTTCGTTGCGCAAAATGTAAAACTGCCCTTGCGGATTATCGAAGGGGTTGCTGAATTGCATACCAAACTCCTGTCTTTACTCGCCATCCTCCTGTCGGCTTTCGCCCTGGCTAGCGCCTCGGGGTATGCGGAAGGATGTTGAGTCTGAAGCGCACTTTGTTATTGCGCGCGGCTCAACGGCTGCCAGAGCTGGATGAGCCCAGCCGTCAGCCCACCGCGCCAGCAAAGCGCATCGTGCCCGCCGTCAACCTGACGCCAGAAAATCGTCTGCTGTGTCTGCTGTAGTTGTGTTAAAAGCGCCTGATTGGCGCGAAAAATAAGCGGCTCACGCTCCCCGGCTTCCAGCCAGATTCGCAGCCCGTGGGGGCGGAGCACTCCCTGGCTCAGGCGTTCGATCAGCAGGCCGGTTTGCGCGCCGCCGCGATGCGGCCACCAGTAGGAGCCAGACTGGCTCAGCACGCAGCCAAAGCGCTGCGGCCAGTAGAGCGCGGCAAACATCGCCGCCAGGCCGCCAAAACTCTGACCGGCGACCACGGTACGATCGGCGCGGTCGCTAAAAGGCGCGATTTGCTGTACCCGAGGCAATAGTTCTTCCTGCACCGCCAGCCAGAAATCGGCGTTACAGGGCAGCTCCCGACTCCGGTGTTCGTTATCGATGACATCAATCAGCAGGTAGACCGCTGGCGGCAGCTTTGCCTCGCGCGTCAGCCCGGCCAGTGCGGACCAAACCGGCATACTCTCGGCCCAGAACTGGCCATCAAGCAGCACCGCCAGCGGACGCTCTGCGGCAACGGCCTCTCCGGTGGTGTAAACCCATATCCGCCGCGTATTACCCAGTCGGGCGCTGTGCCATTCAATGCACACCGGCGGTTGATAAGGTGCATTACGCAGCGACCAGCCCGGTTGTTCCGGTGCCAGCGGCAGCTCCAGCGCCGAAACGGCGTGGCCGCGCCCGCCTTTCCAGCTTTGTGGGTTTAACGGATCGGCTATCGCCCGCGGCAGCAGTCTGCGCCAGCCTTCCCGCAGCAGCGTGCGGTCCGGGCTGCCGCCGTTGAAAATCTCAGGAGCAAAATCGTCATCGCGATCGGAGGGAATAAAGCAGTAGCTGCCGCGCCAGGCGGGAGACAGCGTGGTTTGCCATTGCCAGGCATCGGTGCCGGGCACGCGCTTGAGGGTTTGCGGTACGGCATTTTGATGATGGTCGGTGACGCCGGTGATGTAAATCCACACCCGCTTCGTCAACGAGGTCTCTTCGCTGCCCGCCGGATCCCGCCACCAGAAGGTCACCCGGTAGCTATCGCCAACGGCCTCGGCCTGCGGACCGAAGATCCCCTGCCACCAGTCATCACTTCCTGTCATTAACATTCCGTCATTAACCCTATGTTTACCGTGATTTTTCTCAATAAACGTAATTTTTATTGATAATATTATTGATAACTATTTGCATTTGCAATAGCGTATTACCGCACTTTGGGAAGAGTCACTTCTAATTACACATGTCAGAAAGGGCCATTTGGTCAGCGATGGAATGCCTTCGCCCTCTACTGACCACATTTCTGCCGCCTCCCCTCCCGGTGGGAAGGGGTTCCAGGGGCATGCGGCAACGGAAAGCAGGACGTAAAATGAATAACAAGATCAAATCTTTGACCTTGCTGGTCAATCTGGGAATTTATGGGGTTGCCTTCCCGCTGTGTGCGGAAGAGACCCTCGACAGTAAAAAAGCGGCCACCGAAGAGACGATGGTGGTCACTGCCGCCGAACAAAACCTGCAGGCGCCGGGCGTATCGACGATCACCGCCGAGGAAATTCGTAAACGTCCCCCCGCTCGCGATGTCTCCGAAATTATCCGCACCATGCCGGGCGTTAACCTGACCGGCAACTCCACCAGCGGCCAGCGCGGGAATAACCGCCAGATTGATATCCGCGGCATGGGCCCGGAAAATACCCTGATCCTGATTGATGGCAAACCGGTCACCAGCCGTAACTCCATCCGCCTGGGCTGGCGCGGCGAGCGCGATACCCGCGGCGATACCAACTGGGTCCCACCGGAGCTGATTGAGCGCATTGAAGTCATTCGTGGACCGGCGGCGGTCCGCTACGGCAACGGCGCCGCGGGCGGCGTGGTCAATATCATCACCAAAAAAGGTGATAACGAGTGGCACGGTTCGTGGAACACCTACATGAACGCCCCGGAGCACAAAGATGAAGGCTCCACCAAACGCACCAACTTCAGTCTGAACGGCCCGCTGGGCGGCGATTTCAGCTTCCGCCTGTTGGGCAACCTCGATAAAACCCAGGCCGATGCCTGGGATATCAACCAGGGCCATCAGTCAGAACGTACCGGTATTTACGCCGATACGCTACCGGCCGGCCGTGAAGGGGTAGAGAACAAAAATATCAACGGCGTCGTGCGCTGGGATTTTGCGCCGATGAACTCGCTGGAGTTTGAGGCGGGCTACAGCCGCCAGGGCAACCTGTACGCCGGGGATACGCAGAACACCAATACTAACGATCTGGTGAAAAAGAACTACGGCAAAGAGACCAACCGTCTCTATCGCCAGACCTACTCGGTGACCTGGAACGGCGGCTGGGATAACGGCATCACCACCAGCAACTGGGCGCAGTACGAGCACACCCGCAACTCGCGTAAAGGCGAAGGCCTGGCCGGGGGTACGGAAGGGATTTTCAGCAGCGATCAATTCTCTGATATCGACCTGTCCGACGTGATGCTGCACAGTGAAGTCAGCGTTCCGTTCGACCTGTGGGTCAATCAGAACCTGACGCTGGGTACCGAATGGAACCAGCAGCGGATGAAGGATCTGGCCTCCAACACCCAGACCTTTATGGGCGGCGACATTCCGGGTTCAACCAGCACTGGCCGCAGCCCGTATTCTCAGGCGGAGATCTTCTCGCTGTTTGCCGAAGACAACATCGAGCTGACCGACTCCACCATGCTGACCCCGGCGCTGCGCTTTGACCACCACAGCATTGTGGGGAACAACTGGAGCCCGTCGCTTAACCTGTCCCAGGGGCTCGGGGATGACTTCACCCTGAAAATGGGCATCGGCCGCGCCTATAAAGCGCCAAGCCTGTACCAGACCAACCCGAACTACATTCTGTACAGTAAAGGCCAGGGCTGTTACGCCAGTGCAACCGGCACCGGTTGCTATATGATGGGTAACGAAGACCTGAAAGCGGAAACCAGCATCAACAAAGAGATCGGCCTTGAGTTTAAACGCGACGGCTGGCTGGCCGGGGTGACCTGGTTCCGTAACGACTACCGCAACAAGATTGAAGCCGGCTATGCGCCGATCTCCCAGACCGGTACCGGTAAAGTGAAAACCGATATTTACCAGTGGGAAAACGTACCGAAAGCGGTGGTAGAAGGCCTGGAAGGGACATTGAACGTCCCGGTTAGCGAAACCGTTAACTGGACCAACAACATCACCTATATGCTGCAGAGTAAGAACAAAGAGACCGGCGATCGTCTGTCGATTATTCCGGAGTATACGCTGAACTCAACGCTGAGCTGGCAGATATACCAGGATGTTTCCGTGCAGTCGACCTTCACCTGGTACGGCAAGCAGGAACCGAAGAAGTATAACTACAAAGGTCAGCCGGTAACCGGCAGCGAGAAGAACGAGGTGAGTCCGTACAGCATCCTCGGCCTGAGCGCGACCTGGGACGTCACCAAATACGTCAGCCTGACCGGCGGCGTGGATAACGTCTTCGACAAGCGCCACTGGCGCGCGGGTAATGCCCAGACCACCGGCGGCGATACCGGTTATATGTACGGCGCGGGCGCCGAGACTTATAACGAATCGGGCCGGACCTGGTATATGAGCGTCAACACGCAGTTCTGATTACGCGCCTGAAGACCAGGCCGTTCTCTCCCCCGGAGGACGGCCTGGCTATCTGGCCTCCTGACAGGACCACGACAAAGCTATCCCCTCGCCTGCATCCTGACGTAGGATGACCCTATGCAAACGACACACTCGACTTTTCTTTTTGCCGGCCATCGGCTGCATCAGATTGATTTCGACCCGGCCACCTTTGCGCCTCACGATATCCTGTGGCTCCCCCACCATCAGCAGCTCGAAAATTGCGGCCGGAAACGGCAGATGGAACATCTTGCCGGGCGTATCGCGGCGGCCTGCGCCCTGAAAGCTGTTGGCGTGAAAGGCGTTCCCGGAACAGGTGACCAGCGGCAGCCGCTGTGGCCTGTCCCCTGGTCTGGCAGCATCAGCCACTGCGACACCCGCGCGCTGGCCGTCGTCGCCGCCCGACCGGTTGGTATCGACATCGAAAACGTGCTCACCCCCGCGCTGGCGACGGAGCTGGAGAGCAGTATTATCAGCCCGACCGAACGCACGGTGCTGAAGGCGAGCGGACTGCCCTTCGAATTGGCTCTGACGCTGGCTTTTTCGGCGAAAGAGAGCGGGTTTAAGGCCCTGCCTCTCACGCAACAGTCAGGGACAGGGTTTATGCACTTTCGGATAACCGACATTCAGGGCGAGGTCGTCACTTTGTGGACTGAGCAGCAGATGTACCAGGTGCATTGGATGGCGGTTGAGCCCCGCGTCATCACGCTTTGCCAAACGCAATACCGGTAATAAAGGAAGAACCCGCGCGGTCAGAGCCGCACGGGGGAAACGCCATGCTGGCTCAACACATCGTTTTCGCGAGGGCGATAATAGCCTGGGCATCAAAACCGTGGTGCTGGCGCATCCAGCCACGATCCGCCGCCGCCGCATATTCGCCATCAGGAATACCCAGCCGTTTCAGCGGAATACCGATACCAGCCTCCGCCATAACCTCTGCGACCAGGCTTCCCAGACCACCGTTCACATTATGCTCTTCAACCGTAATCACCGCGTTGCATCCCTTCAGCGCGGCCAGTAACGCTGGCGTGTCGCAAGGGCGAATCGAAGGTACGCTGACCACCTGCGCCTGAATCCCTGATTCTGCCAGCGTTTGGGCAGCCTCGACAATTTCATGCACCGTCGAACCGGTAGCGACCAGCGCCAGATCGTGGCCTTCACGCAGCGTGTTTACGGCTCCGGGGACAAAGCGATAGTTTTCAGCATACAGCTCCGGCAACGCTTTGCCGTCGAGACGGATGTAAACCGGCCCCTGATGTTGCAGGGCGTAGTCGATTATCTGTCGACATTCCCGTGGCGATGACGGCGCATAAATCTCAATGTTGCCGAATCCCCGCATCACCGCAAGGTCATCAATCGCGTGGTGCGTGCTCGCCAACGGGCCATAGCTGGCTCCCGCGTTCAGACCAAATAATTTGACGTTGGTGTTGTTGTAACAGACATCGACTTTGATTTGTTCATTGGCGCGGGAAATCAAAAATGGCGCGGCATTGCAGGTCACCGCCACTTTCCCCCCCAGCGCCAGCCCGGCTGCCATCCCGACCATGCTTTGCTCGGCAATGCCGACGTTAACCAGCCGGTCAGGGAACTGTTTAATAAACGGCGCTATTTTTGCGGTTGATGTTGAGTCGGCGACAACAGGCACCAGATCAACTCCATTTTCTACGGCATCGATAAACGCCTGAACCATCACGTTTGCCAGGTGTTCTGCATTACTCATCTTTCAGTTCCTCCAGCGCCAGCGCAATCTCCTCACCTTTCGGCACCCGGTGGTGCCATTCCGGACGCCCCTGGATAAAGGAGATGCCGGCGCCTTTCGTGGTATTCGCAATAATGACGTTGGGTTTTCCTTCCTGCTTTAATCCTTCAAGCGTCGCGACAACCGAGGCCATATTATTTCCCTGACATTCGGTGACGGTCATACCAAAGGCCTTCCATTTTTCGGCAAGCGGATCGGTATTCATGATTTCGCGGGTTGGCCCGGCCAGCTGCAGGTTGTTTTTGTCATTAATAATGATCAGATTATCAAGACCGTAATGTGCTGCGGCCAGTGCGGCCTCCCAGTTACTCCCCTCAGCCAGTTCACCATCGCCGGTGATCAGGAAGACGCGGCGGGCGCTGTGGTTCTTTTTCGCGGCCAACGCCAGTCCCACCGCCACGGGCAAACCGTGTCCTAAAGCCCCGGTATTCAACTCGATGCCCGGCGTCTTCTGGCGAACCGGATGGCCAGGCAGGTGGGAGTTGGCATGCTGATAGGTGCTCAGCCAGTCGACCGGGAAGAATCCCGCCTCGGCCAGCACGCAGTAGTAGCAGCCCACCGCATGACCTTTCGACTGGATATAGATGTCACGCCCTTCATCGGCAATGCGGTCCGGCGCAACGTTCAAAATGCGGAAGTACAGCGCGGTTAAGAGTTCCACCTGCGACAGGTCAGCGCCGGTATGACCGCCGGCAGGGCTGTTGGCGTTCAATCTGATAATGTGGCGGCGTACCGCGCGAGCCTGACGCTCAAGTGCCTGAACATCGTAGTTATAGGGATTCATTTAATACCTCTGAATTTAATTTCAACTTGGAATATTTATTCCGTAAGGGACTAAAAAAACCAGATATCCCCTGGCAGCGCATCGCAGCGCTTTCGCCACTGCACCAGACTCAGGAACATTCTGCCTCCTCACCATCAGGCATACCTGCGCCTGGATAATTTTTCAGTTGATCCGAAACCACAATGAATATATATTCATGCATGATTCTTTATTCAATTATGCAACCACTGTTCTGTTTTTGTCCATAGCTGTTTTAGAGGATTGATAAAAGTTAGAGTCTCATCACACTTAAATGTCTTTTTTTTTCGCGTATGATTACAGGCTCTAACATAATGGCTGCACGTTAATGATTTTCGGGGATATATATGGCTAAGCAGGATGAACAACGGCTATTAGTTAAGATTGCCACTCTTTACTACCTTGAAGGACGCAAGCAGTCCGACATTGCTCAACTTCTCTCGCTTTCTCAGTCATTTGTCTCCCGCGCTATCACCCGCTGCCAAAAAGAAGGGGTGGTCAAAATTAGCGTCGTACAGCCCTCAAATATTTTCCTGAATCTCGAAAAAGGCATTGAGGATCGCTACGGCATCAAGCAGGCCATCGTGGTGGACACCGAAGAGGATGCCAGCGACCACACCATTAAACGCGCCATCGGTTCAGCGGCGGCCCACTATCTTGAAACGCGGCTACGACCAAAAGATCTGATTGGCGTCTCCTCCTGGAGCTCGACCATTCGGGCCATGGTTGATGAGGTTCACGCGCAGAACCTGAAAGCCAGCGGCGTGATTCAACTGCTGGGCGGTGTGGGTCCTAATGGCAATGTGCAGGCAACGATCCTCACTCAGACGCTGGCGCAACGGCTGAACTGTGAAGCCTGGCTGCTACCTTCGCAAAGCATTGAAGGCTCGGTGGAAGAGAAAAACCGGCTGATTGCCAGCCAGGATGTGGCCGATGTGATTTCACGTTTTGATGAAGTCGATATCGCTATCGTCGGGATTGGTATTCTCGAACCTTCGCAGTTGCTCAAAACATCAGGCAACTATTACCACGAAGATATGCTGCAGGTGCTGGCGGAGCGCGGAGCAGTCGGGGATATTTGCCTGCACTACTACGATAAAAACGGGCAGGCGGTGTTACGTGATGATGAAGATCCTGTTATCGGCATGGCGCTGGAGAAAGTCAAAAAATGCCCCAATGTCGTCGCGCTGGCCGGCGGTAGTGATAAAGTCGCCGCCATCAAGGGCGCCCTCTCCGGCGGTTATATTGACATTTTAATCACCGATTATCCTACCGCCCGGCTGCTCGTCACCGCGTAATCAGCCGCTAAAACATCTTTTCTCATGCCTTTGCGCCCTTCAGGAAGACGCAAAGGCACATCAAATAAATGCTTATATTTCAATTTAATAAATAGTTAAAGCGCCGTACCCCCTCAACATCCCCTGCACATTTCACGATCCAGATAAGTGTGATTGCCAGCACAATTGATAACTTTCCCTCTGGCCCCAGAGAAACTTTCTGGCTAAGGTATTAAATAAATAATCACTATCGAATATATATTCAGTGATTAAAAAAGTGATAACGAAATGTCACATCATGGCCTGCTAAGCAGCAATGCGATAACGAGGAATGCTCGCCCTTCCCTTCGCGCCAGGACGACGTGTGACTCAGGAGACTATCTAATGCTGGCAACACAGAAAGAGTTCATCATTGCGCTCGATGAAGGTACCACGAACGCCAAAGCGGTGGTGCTTGACGGCCATGGCAACGTTATTGTGAAGTTTTCTCAACCGTTAGCTATCCAGACACCGCGCGATGGCTGGGTAGAGCAATCCGGAGAGGCGTTAGTCGAGGCCTCACTGGAGGTGATAGCCAACGCTATCGACCACGTTGGCGCAGAAAACGTGGCGGCATTAGCCATCAGCAACCAACGTGAAACCGCCATCGGCTGGTATCGTCAGAGCGGCAAACCGATTAACGCAGCCATCACCTGGCAATGTACCCGTAGCGCGGGTTTCTGTGAGGCGCTGCGCCGCGATCGTAAAGAATCCCAAATTAAATCCACCACCGGGCTACCGATTGCCCCGCTGTTTTCCGCCTCAAAAATGCGCTGGCTGCTGGAGTCGCTGCCGGAAGGCCGGGCGATGGCAGAGCGCGGCGAGATTTGCCTCGGTACCATCGATAGCTGGCTGCTGTGGAACCTGACGCAAGGCGCAGCATTCCGCTGCGACTACTCCAACGCCGCGCGGACGCAGTTACTTAATTTACATACCGGTCAATGGGATGACGAAATGCTGGCGCTGTTCCAGATCCCTCGCGCCGCGCTGCCTGAGATTAAACCCTCCAGCGGGTTATTCGGTTATACCCGCGGTCTGGCCGCCATTCCTGACGGCATCCCGGTGATGGCGATGGTCGGCGATTCACATGCCGCGCTGTTCGGTCACGCGCTCGGTGAACTGGGCTGCGTTAAGGCCACTTATGGCACGGGATCGTCGGTCATGGCGCCGGTGAAGTCAGCCCAATGCGATATTGCCGCACTGGCCACCACCATCGCCTGGCACGATGGCGACAGCATCATCTATGGCCTGGAAGGCAACATTCCCCATACCGGCGATGCGGTGGCCTGGATGGCTGATAGTACGGGATTAAGCGAGCTCTCCGAGCGCGAACTGGCCCACGAGCTCAATACCCTGCCGGCTTCCGTCGATTCCACGCTGGGCGTCTATTTTGTCCCCGCGCTGACCGGTCTTGGCGCTCCCTGGTGGGACGACAGCGCGCGCGGGGTTATCTGCGGACTCAGCCGCGGCGTCAAGCGCGCCCACCTGATTCGCGCCGCGCTGGAATCCATCACTTATCAGATTGCTGATGTGGTGGTTGCCATGCGCCAGCATGACGACTTCCACCTGGCAGCACTGATGGTCGATGGCGGGCCGACAAAAAATGATTGGCTGATGCAATACCAGGCCGATCTGCTGGGTTGCCCGGTGATGCGCAGCGATGTCCCCGAGCTGTCGGCAATTGGCGCGGCCCTGCTGGCCCGCAAAGCGATTCATCCCGGTACGCTGACTGATTTAAGCGCGTTCTTAACCGAACACAGCGAATTTCGCCCCGATATGGCGCGCCATCTGCGTTTACAGAAAAGATGGCAGGAATGGCGCCATGCGGTGGACAGAACATTATGGAAACCGGCCCCGTCCGCCTGACGCCCCACCAGGGATCCTGCTGCGCGACGAACCTGAATCATCAACATAAGGAGAGCTCCGGACCATACAACTGATTTTCAGGCCTTGCGTTGTTTCACCGTACCCGACAATAACAACATAGAGAGAACATTGTCATGAAATTACGTTTAACGTTGTTAACTGCTGCAACCCTGACCGCTTTTTCATTTTCCGCTCAGGCGGTAGAAAAAGGCACCATTATGATTATGGTCAACTCGCTGGATAATCCGTATTACGCCTCTGAAGCCAAAGGCGCCAGTGAAAAAGCCAAACAGCTGGGATATAAAACGACGGTTCTGTCACATGGCGAAGATGTCAAAAAACAGAACGAACTTATTGATACCGCCATTGGTAAAAAAGTTCAGGGTATTATTCTCGATAATGCCGACTCAACCGCCAGCGTCGCCGCCATTGAAAAAGCCAAAACAGCAGGCATTCCCGTGGTATTAATCAACAGGGAAATTCCTGTCGATGATGTGGCACTTGAGCAAATTACGCACAATAACTTCCAGGCGGGTTCGGAAGTCGCCAACGTATTTGTTGAGAAAATGGCGGAGAAAGGAAAATACGCAGAGCTCACCTGCAATCTTGCCGATAATAACTGCGTGACCCGCTCTAAATCTTTCCATCAGGTTATCGACCAGTATCCAGACATGGTCAGCGTCGCCAGACAGGATGCCAAAGGAACGTTAATCGACGGCAAACGCATTATGGACAGCATCCTGCAGGCTCATCCGGACGTTAAAGGGGTGATTTGCGGTAATGGCCCCGTCGCTCTGGGCGCTATCGCCGCGCTAAAAGCAGCGAACCGTACGGACGTGGTGGTGGTCGGCATCGACGGCAGCAATGACGAGCGTGATGCGGTTAAAGCGGGAACCCTACAGGCCACCGTGATGCTGCAGGCCCAGTCCATCGCCGCGCAAGGGGTGACCGACCTCGATAACTTCCTGCAAAAAGGGGTGAAACCGGCGAAACAGCGCGTCATGTTCCGCGGCATCCTGATCACTAAAGATAACGCAGACAAAGTTCAGGACTTCAATATCAAGTCCTGAGTTCGGGTTGTTGCGCCCCTTGCGGGGCGCACAGGAGAGTCTCATGTATAAAAAAACCTGGCTGGCATTGGCCATCGTCGCACTGGGAGGCTGCCGCATTGTCTCTCAGCAAGAGCTGGCCGATCTTAAATCCCCGCCCAATCCGCACATGGCGAATATCGATCGGACGTGGCAGGAGAAAATTGTGCCGCAGGTAGTGGCGCAGGCTCGCTCCACGGAAGCGTTAATGACCGCGCTGCATGCGGCCAAAGATTTCGACAGCGCTTGCAAAACATTGGGCTATCGCGCTCAGGAAGAAAATCCGTGCATTTTCTTCGTCAAGGTTGAAGGCAAGGTCATCAAGCTTGACGCCACCTCGCGCAGCGGAAAAATGACCGTTCAGGAGCAAAACGGCGGCGCTATCGTGGTGCAAATTGGCCCGACGCTACGCGGGACCCAGCTACGCGATGGCTATAGCGGTGCCAGTTATGCAGACTTTAACGACCAGGTGCTGTTTGGTGAATACGGTCGGGCCATTAATGAACAGGCCGTAAAAATGATCCACAGCGCACAGCTAAAATCCGGCGAAATGGTTGAGGTCTATGGCGTATTTTCCGCCTGGGATATACCGCAAACCTTCCCTGATATTACACCAGCGAAAATTATTCACCCCGGAGGACAATAAGATGTCAGCGCAAGAAATCGTCACTCCCCAACCAGTCGAAGCTGAAGTTATTATCGAAACCCGCGGATTATCTCGCGTTTACCCAGGCGTTATCGCCTTAGATAACGTCGACTATCGGGTGTATCGAAATAAAGTCAACGTTCTGATCGGAGAAAATGGTGCGGGCAAATCCACCATGATGAAAATGCTTGCCGGTGTCGAAACCCCTTCCTCCGGACAAATTATTCTCGAGGGTTCTCCCGTTTCATTAAACTCGACTCACCAGGCTGAAAAACAGGGTATCAGCATTATTTTCCAGGAGCTGAATTTATTCCCGAATATGAATGTCATGGATAATATTTTCATGGCTAATGAGTTTTTCCAGAAAGGAAGAATCAACGAAAAATACCAATACGAACTGGCTAAATCACTGCTGGAACGGCTGGAGCTCGATGTTGATCCCTACACTCCGCTTGGCGAACTGGGTATTGGCCATCAGCAGCTGGTCGAAATTGCGCGCGCCCTGTCCAAAGATACTCGCGTATTGATTATGGATGAGCCCACCTCCGCCCTCAGCCAGTCTGAAGTCAAAGTCCTGTTCAATGTTATCGGACAACTTAAACGGCGCGGCGTCACCATCATTTATATCTCTCATCGTCTGGAAGAACTGATGGAAATTGGCGACCACATTACCATTTTCCGCGATGGCCGTTTTATCAGCGAACGGACCGTCAGCGATGCCAGTATCCCCTGGATCATTGAACAGATGGTCGGCGATAAGAAAAAGCATTTCGACTATCAACCGGCCCCCAAAGGCGAAGCGGTGCTGGCGGTGGACGGTCTGACCGCGCTGCACCATAGCGGCGGTTACAAGCTTAATGATGTGACCTTTACCTTATGTAAAGGGGAAGTCATCGGCATTTACGGCCTGCTGGGCGCCGGGCGTACCGAGCTATTTAAAGGGCTGGTCGGCCTGATGCCGTGCCAGAATGGCAGTATCCATCTCAACGGTGAAAATATCGGCAGGGCCCCTTTTCAGGCCAGACTCAAAAAAGGGCTGGCGCTGGTACCGGAAGACCGACAGGGCGAAGGCGTGGTGCAGATGATGTCCATTCAATCCAATATGACGCTCTCCGATTTCAGTCTTCAGGGGTTTCGCCGCGCCTGGCAATGGCTGAATCCGCATAAAGAGCATGCCAGCGTTAAAGAGATGATTCAGCAGCTTGCCATCAAAGTGAGCGATCCCGAGCTTCCCATCACCTCTCTGAGCGGCGGCAACCAACAAAAAGTGGTGCTGGGGAAGGCGTTAATGACGCAGCCGCAGGTCGTTTTCCTCGATGAACCCACGCGCGGCATCGACGTGGGTGCCAAAACGGACGTGTATCACCTGATTGGCAAAATGGCGCAACAGGGGCTGGCCGTGATGTTCTCCTCCTCAGAGCTGGATGAAGTGATGGCTCTGGCAGATCGTATTTTGGTGATGGCCGATGGCCGTATTACCGCCGACCTACCGCGTCATGCGGTCACCCGCGAAAAATTAATCGCGGCTTCAACACCTCAAGATTAATCAGGCTGGAATCCATCATGAACCAGAAATATATGATCTATATGTACCTGCTGAAGGCCAGAACGTTTATCGCTCTGCTGCTGGTTGTTGCGTTTTTCAGCGTGATGGTACCGAATTTCCTGACTACCTCAAATCTGCTGATCATGACCCAGCATGTGGCCATTACCGGCCTGCTGGCCATCGGGATGACGCTGGTCATTCTGACCGGGGGAATTGACCTTTCAGTCGGTGCGGTGGCCGGGATTTGCGGCATGGTGGCCGGTGCCCTGCTAACCAATGGCCTGCCCTTATGGAACGGTAGCGTCATCTTCTTCAACGTACCGGAAGTTATCTTGTGCGTGGCTGTCTTTGGCGTGTTGGTGGGTCTGGTTAATGGCGCCGTGATTACCCGTTTTGGCGTGGCGCCCTTTATTTGTACCCTCGGAATGATGTACGTCGCCCGCGGTTCTGCCCTGCTGTTTAACGACGGCAGCACTTACCCCAATCTCAACGGCATGGAAGCGCTGGGCAACACCGGTTTCTCCACCCTCGGCTCCGGTACCGTCCTGGGAATTTATCTGCCGATCTGGTTGATGATCGCTTTTCTGCTACTGGGATACTGGCTGACCACGAAAACCCCGCTGGGCCGCTATATCTACGCCATTGGAGGCAACGAATCCGCGGCCCGTCTGGCCGGCGTCCCGATTGTTAAGGCCAAAATCTTTGTTTATGCCTTCTCCGGCCTCTGCGCCGCGTTCGTCGGGCTGATAGTCGCCTCACAGCTGCAAACCGCGCACCCGATGACCGGCAACATGTTCGAAATGGATGCGATCGGCGCCACCGTTCTCGGCGGGACCGCGCTGGCGGGCGGCCGGGGCCGGGTGACCGGTTCGATTATTGGCGCCTTCGTGATCGTCTTCCTCGCCGACGGCATGGTGATGATGGGGGTCAGCGATTTCTGGCAGATGGTGATTAAAGGCGTGGTCATTGTCACCGCCGTCGTCGTCGATCAGTTCCAGCAGAAACTACAGAACAAGGTCATTCTCATGCGCCGCCATGAAGAAAAGCTGGCGACGGTTCATCCCAGCGGCGCGGCATCCCGTTAATTCACGCATAGCACCGATTCTTCCGCCGGGCGTCACCGCCCGGCTTCGCTAAAGGGAAAAAAGTATGCACAGAAATTTTCACAATAAAACCATCGTCATTACCGGAGCCTGCCGGGGTATTGGCGCCGGCATCGCCGAACGCTTTGCCCGCGATGGCGCCAGGCTGGTGATGGTCTCAAACGCACCGCGCGTCCATGAAACCGCAGAAACCTTACGCCAGCGTTATCAGGCCGATATTCTGTCGCTGGAGATTGATGTCACCGATGAAGCCCAGGTTCAGTCCCTGTACCAACAGGCCGCAGCCCGTTTCGGCACCATTGATGTTTCAATTCAAAACGCCGGCGTGATCACCATCGATTATTTCGATCGCATGCCAAAAGCCGATTTCGAAAAAGTGCTGGCCGTGAATACAACCGGCGTCTGGCTGTGCTGTCGCGAAGCGGCCAAATATATGGTCAAACAGAACTACGGAAGTTTGATCAATACCTCGTCGGGCCAGGGGCGCCAGGGCTTTATCTACACCCCGCATTACGCCGCCAGCAAAATGGGCGTTATCGGCATTACGCAAAGCCTGGCTCATGAGCTGGCGCCATGGAACATCACCGTCAACGCCTTCTGCCCCGGGATTATCGAAAGTGAAATGTGGGACTACAACGACCGGGTGTGGGGCGAAATCCTCAGCAGTGAACAAAAGCGCTATGGCAAAGGCGAGCTGATGGCGGAATGGGTAGAAGGAATACCGATGAAACGGGCAGGAAAACCGGAAGATGTTGCCGGGCTGGTGGCCTTTCTCGCCTCTGACGATGCGCGCTATCTCACCGGACAGACGATTAACATCGACGGCGGCTTAATTATGTCTTAATGCCCGCCAGGGTTTTGACCACAAGAGTAATCACTATGATCGCAAAAGATTTTGCTCAACAGTTGTTTAACCTGCAGGACCGCGTTGCCTTTGTCACCGGCGCGGGCAGTGGTATTGGCCAGATGATCGCCTACGGGCTCGCCAGCGCGGGCGCGCGCGTCGTCGGTTTTGATTTGCGCGAAGACGGGGGACTGGCCGAAACCGTGAGTCATATTGAAGCGATAGGCGGCGAAGCCTGCTTTTACACCGGGGATGTGCGCCAGCTAAGCGATCTTCGCGCCGGCGTCGCGCTGGCCAAAAGCCGCTTCGGTCGTCTCGATATCGCCGTCAATGCCGCCGGTATCGCCAACGCCAACCCGGCGCTGGAGATGGAGACGGAACAGTGGCAGCGGGTTATTGATATCAACCTCACCGGCGTGTGGAATTCCTGTAAAGCGGAAGCGGAACTGATGCTGGAATCCGGCGGCGGCTCGATTATTAATATTGCCTCGATGTCCGGAATTATCGTTAACCGCGGGCTGGAACAGGCGCATTACAACAGCGCCAAAGCCGGCGTGATTCATCTCTCTAAAAGCCTTGCCATGGAGTGGGTCGGCAAAGGGATTCGCGTCAACTCAATTAGCCCGGGTTACACCGCAACGCCGATGAATACCCGTCCTGAAATGGTCCATCAGACCCGCGAGTTTGAAAACCAGACGCCCATTCAGCGCATGGCAAAAGTTGAAGAGATGGCGGGACCGGCTCTGTTTCTCGCCAGCGACGCCGCCTCATTTTGTACCGGCGTTGATTTGGTCGTTGATGGCGGATTTATCTGCTGGTAAGCGGAGCGCATGGCGACGTTCGTTCGAAAAAAGGCGCCCACGGGGCGCCTTTTACTCATGCAGCCTTCTGCTCCCTACATCCCCGGAAACATCACGCTGTTCCCCGGCGCTTCCCGGTGCAGGTGGATAAAGTTCAGGTGACGCTCGTACTGATCGAGAATATCGGTGATCACCTGCTCCTTGCTGTAGTCCATCAGGTCATTGCCCTGGCTGCCCTCCAGCAGGAAGGTCTCCAGACGATAGTAGGTTGATTTACCGCTGCGCGCCCGGTAGGTGAAGCCCGGAATCGAATACTGCTGCGGCCAGATCTGATAGACAAAATTCTGTTCATCGCCCATATGCACCAGCAGTTCGAGATGACCCAGATTATCCCCCTCTTCCGGCGGTAAACTTTTCAGATCCACATAGGCGCCGCGCAATTTAAGCTCCTGCGCCACCTCCTCCATTGCCGGGTAGCACACCGTCTCCATCATCTGGCGCGTATAGCGGGTTCCCGGATAGTTCATCAACCGCGACAGACGCTTCTTCCAGCTCAACCGATCCTGCACGCCGAGCGGGCGCGGGGCGGTATCGCGACTGGCGCTCTCGCGGCGATAGTCTTCGACCTTCAATGATTTATACAACCCTGCCATCACAAAAAAGATCACGAAGCTAAACGGCAGCCCCATGATCACCGTGGTGTTCTGCAGCGCCGAAATCCCGTTGGTCATCAGCATTCCGATGGTCAGCAGACCGATAGCGACCGACCAGAAGATCCGTAGCCAGTTCGGCGCATCGCTGTTGATATCTTTGAGTTTCGAGGTGAAGTTCCCCAGCACCAGCGCCCCTGAGTCAGCGGAGGTCACATAGAACAGTAACCCGGTGATGGTGGCGACCGAGGCGCTGAAGGTAAAGGCCGGGTACTGCGCCAGCAGATTATAGAAGCCGCGCTCCGGATGGGCCATCGCCTCTTCGGCAAAGGCGACATTGCCATGAATAATCTCGTACAGCGCACTGTTACCGAACACCGACAGCCAGAGTAAGGTGAAGGTAAACGGAATAATCAGCGTCCCCAGCACAAACTGACGAATGGTGCGCCCGCGCGAGATACGCGCCAGGAACAGCCCCACGAACGGTGACCAGGCCACCCACCAGGCCCAGAAAAACAGCGTCCAGTTGTTCATCCACTCGACCGGGCGATCGAAAGCGAAGCTGTTGAGGGTCATGCCCATAAAGCGGTTCACGTAGTCGCCAACGTTCAGCACCAGCGCGTTCATCAGAAACTCGGTATCGCCCATAAACAAGATGAACAGAATCAGCCCCAGCGCCAGCACCACGTTCAGCTCGGAGAGAATACGAATCCCTTTATCGACCCCGGAGGTCACCGAAATCGTGGCGATAATCACCGACAGGACAATCAGCGCCGCTTTCGCCCCCAGCGAATCCGGAATATCAAACAGCACGTTCAGGCCATAATTAAGCTGCACGACCCCGATCCCCAGCGTGGTGGCAATCCCAAAAATTGTCCCGACCACCGCCGCGATATCGACGCTATGGCCAATTGGACCATCGATTTTTTTACCGAAGATGGGATAGAGGGCGGAACGTATGGTGAGCGGCAAATTATAACGATAGCTAAAGTATCCCAGCGCCATGCCCATCAGAGCATACATCGACCAGCCGGTCAGCCCGTAGTGGAACAAGGTCCAGACCATCGACTGGCGCGCGGCCTCCATGGTCTGCCCGGCCCCTTCCGGCGGCTGCATATACTGGGTGACCGGTTCGGCGACCGAGAAGAACATCAGGTCGATACCGATACCGGCGGCAAACAGCATCGCCGCCCAGCTCAGCATGCTGAACTCCGGTTTGGAGTGCTCAGGCCCGAGCTTCACCGAACCGAAGCGCGAGCAGGCGATGCAGACCACAAACACGATATACAGCGTGGCCGCCAGCAAATAATACCAGCCAAAAGTCGTCGAAACCCAGTTCAGGGTACGGCCAATCCAGGCCGCTGAAAAATCGCTGAAGAAGATAGTCATCAGGGAAAACAACAAAATCAGTCCGGCGGAAGTATAAAAAACCACCGGATTGATTTTGTCCTTTTCTCTGCTCGGCGAAAGGTCTGTCATCCAGTATCCCCACTGTTTTTGTAACTATTAAAATCCAAAACCGCAACAATTAAGACACATTTTATATTGAACGTCCAATCAAAAACCGCTTTAATAGATAAACAAATCTGATGAATGGAACCAACGAAATGCCCAAACTGGGGATGCAACCGATACGCCAGCGGCAGCTCATTGACGCGACCCTCGAGGCGATAAACGCGGTGGGAATGCACGATGCCACCATCGCGCAAATTGCCCGACGGGCGGGCGTATCGACCGGCATCATTAGTCACTATTTCAAGGATAAGAACGGTCTGCTGGAAGCGACGATGCGCGATATCACCGGCCAGCTGCGGCTGGCGGTACTGAGCCGTTTGCACGCGCTGCCGGGCGCCAGCGCCGAACGGCGGCTGCGGGCCATCGTGGCGGGTAATTTCGATGACAGCCAGATAAGCAGCGCGGCGATGAAAGCCTGGCTTGCCTTCTGGGCCAGCAGCATGCATCAACCGATGCTCTATCGCCTGCAGCAGGTCAGCAGCCGGCGTCTGCTGTCGAACATCGTCTATGAATTTCAGCGCGAGCTGCCGCGCCAGCAGGCGCAGGAGGCCGGTTATGGTCTCGCCGCCTTAATCGACGGACTGTGGCTACGCGCGGCGCTGAGCGGTAAACCGCTCGACAAAGCCCGCGCCGAAACGCTCGCCGACCATTTCATCAGCCAGTATCTGCCACCGACTTCTCAATAATGGAGGAAACCATGTCCCGAATGGCCGAACAGCAGCTTTATATCCACGGTGGTTACGTCCCTGCCACCAGCGGGAAAACCTTCGAGACACTCAACCCTGCCACCGGGGAAGTGCTGGCGACAGTCCAGGCCGCGGGTCGCGAAGACGTCGACCGGGCGGTAAAAAGCGCCCAACAGGGGCAAAAGGTGTGGGCGGCGATGAGCGCCATGGCGCGTTCGCGGATCCTGCGTAAAGCGGTGGATATTCTGCGCCAGCGTAACGACGAGCTGGCGCGTCTGGAGACGCTGGATACCGGTAAACCGCTGAGCGAAACCGCCGCTGTCGATATCGTTACCGGCGCCGACGTGCTGGAGTATTACGCCGGCCTGATCCCGGCGCTGGAAGGCAGCCAGATCCCGCTGCGCGACAGTTCATTCATCTATACCCGCCGCGAACCACTCGGCGTGGTTGCCGGGATCGGCGCGTGGAACTACCCGATCCAGATCGCGCTGTGGAAATCAGCGCCGGCGCTGGCCGCCGGAAACGCGATGATTTTTAAGCCAAGCGAAGTGACCCCGCTGACCGCCGTCAAACTGGCGGAGATCTACCGCGAAGCCGGCCTGCCGGACGGCGTCTTTAACGTCCTGCCGGGGATCGGCGCCGAAACCGGACGGTATCTGACTGAACACCCGGATATCGCCAAAGTCTCGTTCACCGGCGGCGTCGCCAGCGGCAAAAAAGTGATGGCTAACTCCGCCGCTTCGTCGCTGAAGGAAGTCACCATGGAGCTGGGCGGCAAGTCGCCGCTGATCGTCTGCGACGATGCCGACCTCGACCTCGCCGCCGATATCGCGATGATGGCCAACTTCTACAGCTCCGGCCAGGTCTGCACCAACGGCACCCGGGTGTTTATCCCGGCGCGCGCGAAAGCGGCGTTCGAAGAGAAAATCCTCGCCCGCGTGGCGCGAATTCGTCCCGGCGACCTGTTTGATGAAACGACCAACTTCGGCCCGCTGGTGAGCTTCCCGCATCGCGACAACGTCCTGCGCTATATCGAGAGCGGTAAGCAGGAAGGTGCGCGTCTGCTGTGCGGCGGCGGGGTGCTGCAAGGTGACGCCTTCGCCAGCGGCGCGTGGGTGGCCCCGACCGTCTTTAGCGACTGCCATGACGAGATGACCATCGTGCGCGAAGAGATCTTTGGCCCGGTGATGTCGATTCTGACCTATGAAGACGAGGCGGAAGTGATTCGCCGCGCCAACGCCACCGAATACGGTCTGGCGGCAGGCGTGGTCACCCCGGACTTAAATCGCGCCCACCGCGTGATTCATCAGCTTGAAGCCGGGATCTGCTGGATCAACAGCTGGGGCGAATCCCCGGCGGAGATGCCGGTCGGCGGCTATAAGCACTCCGGTATCGGCCGCGAAAACGGCGTGATGACGCTCCAGAGCTACACCCAGGTAAAATCCATCCAGGTTGAGATGGCTCAGTTTCACTCCATATTTTAACCAGGAGGTCATGTTTGCAATTTGACTACATCATTATTGGCGCCGGCTCTGCCGGCAACGTACTGGCGACACGACTGACGGAAGATCCGCACACCACCGTCCTGCTGCTGGAAGCCGGCGGCCCGGATTATCGTTTTGATTTCCGCACCCAGATGCCCGCCGCGCTGGCTTTTCCATTACAGGGCCGACGCTATAACTGGGCCTACGAGACCGAACCTGAGCCGTATATGAATAACCGCCG
Source organism: Klebsiella planticola ATCC 33531 (assembly GCF_000735435.1). Lineage (GTDB taxonomy): Bacteria > Pseudomonadota > Gammaproteobacteria > Enterobacterales > Enterobacteriaceae > Klebsiella > Klebsiella planticola. The sequence continues at coordinate 24,418 of NZ_JMPP01000064.1, forward strand.
CATGGAGTGCGGCCGCGGCAAAGGTCTCGGCGGCTCGTCGCTGATTAACGGCATGTGCTACATCCGCGGTAATGCAATGGACCTCGACAACTGGGCCACCGCGCCAGGCCTGGAGAGCTGGAGCTATCTCGACTGCCTGCCCTACTACCGTAAAGCGGAAACCCGCGACATCGGCGCGAATGATTATCACGGCGGCGATGGCCCGGTGAGCGTCGCCACGCCGAAGCAGAATAATAATCCGCTGTTCCATGCGATGGTGGAAGCGGGTGTGCAGGCCGGCTATCCGCGCACCGACGACCTGAATGGCTATCAGCAGGAAGGGTTCGGGCCGATGGATCGTACCGTCACTCCCCAGGGGCGCCGGGCCAGCACCGCCCGCGGCTATCTTGACCAGGCCCGCGGGCGCCCAAATCTGACGATTCGCACCCATGCGCTGACCGACCATATTATTTTTGCCGGTAAGCGCGCGGTTGGGGTCGAATGGCTGGAGGGCGACAGCACCGCGCCGTCAAAAGCGACGGCCAGTAAAGAAGTACTGCTGTGCGCGGGAGCCATCGCTTCACCGCAGATCCTGCAACGTTCCGGTGTCGGCAACCCGGATCTGCTACGCCAGTTTGATATCCCGCTGGTTCACGCCCTGCCCGGCGTCGGCGAAAACCTGCAGGACCATCTCGAGATGTATCTGCAGTATGAATGCAAAGAGCCGGTGTCGCTCTATCCAGCGCTGCAGTGGTGGAATCAGCCGAAAATCGGTGCCGAATGGCTGTTCGGCGGCACCGGTATTGGCGCCAGCAATCAGTTTGAAGCCGGCGGGTTTATCCGCAGCCGGGAAGAGTTCGCCTGGCCAAATATTCAGTACCACTTCCTGCCGGTGGCGATTAACTACAACGGTTCGAATGCGGTGAAAGAGCACGGCTTCCAGTGCCACGTCGGCTCCATGCGTTCGCCCAGCCGCGGCCACGTGCGCCTGAAATCACGCGACCCGCACGAGCATCCGGCGATTCTGTTCAACTATATGTCCAGCGAGCAGGACTGGCAGGAGTTTCGCGATGCGATACGCATCACTCGCGACATCATGAACCAGCCGGCGCTGGATAAATATCGCGGACGCGAAATCAGCCCGGGACTCGACTGCCAGAGCGATGCCGAGCTGGATGAGTTCGTGCGTAATCACGCCGAGACCGCTTTCCACCCGTGCGGCACCTGTAAAATGGGCGACGACGAGATGGCTGTAGTGGATGGCGAAGGCCGGGTGCACGGTCTGGAAGGTCTGCGGGTAGTGGATGCGTCAATTATGCCGCAGATCATCACCGGCAACCTCAACGCCACCACCATCATGATTGGCGAGAAAATAGCCGATGCCATTCGCGGCCGCCAGCCGCTGCCGCGCAGCACGGCGCGCTATTATGTGGCCAACGGCGCGCCGGTGCGTCGTCAGGCTGCTGGATAGCAAGCCTGCTCTGGCTAGTGTCCTGACATCTCTGCCGCCGGGCGGCGGCTGACGCCTTGCCCGGCCTACGATAGCGAGTCTGCCCCATAGAACCCGCTCTGCAAACCGGAAGCTATCCCGTAGAATCCGGTTTGCAAACCGACATCAGTCCCGTAGGCCCGCTCTGCAAACCGACATCAGTCCCGTAGGCCCGCGCAAGCGAAGCGCCGCCGGGCAAATCCCGGAGCACCACAAATATAAGGTCCGATAGCAAGCCTGCTCTGGCTAGTGTCCTGACATCTCTGCCGGGCGGCGGCTGACGCCTTGCCCGGCCTACGATAGCGAGTCTGCCCCATAGAACCCGCTCTGCAAACCGGCACCAGTCCCGTAGGCCCGCGCAAGCGAAGCGCCGCCGGGCAAATCACGGAGCAACGCAGATAATTCCGGATGCACGCACTTTGTCAGCAGGCTGCAATTAGCGAAAATCCTCCAGCCGCTTCACCTGTCTCCCGTCACCATCAAAATTCTCCGCCGCCAGCCATGCGCGCAGCGCCGCATCACGCTGCGGCCATTCGCTATCAATGATCGACAGCTGGTCGCTATCGCGGGTGCGTCCTTTGCGCACCATTTTTTGCCGCAGACACCCTTCCCAGGTAAAACCCAGACGCTCCGCCGCCCGCCGTGAGGCGATATTCATCGAATCACATTTCCACTCCAGCCGGCGATAGCCCTGCTCGAAGGCGTTTTTCAGCAACAGCCACACCGCTTCCGTACCCAGCGGCGTATTCTTCATCTTCCGCGACCAGGTAACATGGCCGATTTCAACGGTCCCCATTGCCCGATCGATGGCCATATAGCTGACCAACCCAACCGCCCGCTCGGTCCGCAGATCGATAACCGCAAACGGCACCAGCGCATCATCGTTGACTTTACCGGCCACCCAGTGGGTCGTCGCTTCCACGCTTGCCGGGCAGGTGCTGGCCAGCCATGTCCAGTCGCTCTCATCTCCCAACGCGTAGGCGGCGAACAGATCGGCGGCATGGCGCTGCACCTCCAGCGGCTCAAGCCGACAAAAGCGTCCGCTTAACGGCGTGCGTTTCAGGATCCTGGCCCCCTGCCAGTCTGCGACAACATCATTCACCACCTGACCATATTGATTGATTTCCGGCATGCCCGCACCCCGTTGAATTGTAATGAAATTGTTATATCAAGAAGCGCAGCGGACAGAAAGCGCGCCGCCGCTTTTTTTCATTAATAACCCAGCGCTATGAATTATTCTTTTTATGCATAAGCTTATCCGTATTTTGACTTTACGACTGCGGGGAAGCGGCCTAACGTAGCGAAGCATAAATAATCAAAACAACATTTTTTCAGGGATTGCACATGACCAAAAAACTGCTGTCTTTACTGGTGCTGACCGCACTCTCCGCCGCCGTCCATGCCGCGACGCCGCCCTCCACCCTGGTCGTTGCCCAGGGCCTTGACGACATCGTCAGCCTCGACCCGGCAGAAGCCAATGAGCTTTCCAGTATTCAGACGGTACCAAGCCTCTACCAGCGCCTGGTTCAGCCAGATCGCGACAACCCTGAAAAAATCACCCCGATTCTGGCTGAAAGCTGGCAGGCCGACCCGGCGGCGAAAACCTTGACCATCAAGCTAAAGCCTGATGCCAAATTCGCCTCGGGCAATCCGCTGCGTCCGGAAGATATTATTTTCTCCTATACCCGCGCGGTGACGCTGAATAAGTCCCCCGCTTTTATCCTCAACGTCCTCGGCTGGCAGCCGGACAACATCGCCAGCCAGCTGAAAAAGGTCGATGATCATACGCTGCAGCTGCACTGGACCGCTGACGTCAGTCCGGCGGTGGCGCTGAATATCCTCTCCACGCCGATCGCCTCCATCGTGGATGAAAAGCTGGTGGCGCCGAACGTCAAAGACAACGATTTCGGTAACAGCTGGCTGAAAATGCACTCCGCGGGCAGCGGCGCGTTCAAAATGCGCGTCTATCAACCGCATCAGGCCATCGTGCTGGAGGCCAACGACAGCTCGCCTACCGGTGCGCCGAAGCTGAAAAGCATCATTATTAAAAACGTCCCCGATCCGGCCTCTCGCCGCCTGCTGATTCAACAGGGTGATGCCGATATCGCCCGCGATCTCGGCGCCGATCAGATAGCCGCCCTGCAGGGGAAACCCGGCGTTAACGTGCTGAGCATTCCCTCCGCCGAGCAGAATTACCTGGCCTTCAACACCGGCAACAGCGCGAACCCGCTGCTGAAAAACCCGGCCCTGTGGGAAGCCGCGCGCTGGCTGGTGGACTACGACGGGATCACCAAAGATCTGCTTAAAGGCCAGTATTTTGTGCATCAGAGCTTCCTGCCGGTTGGTCTGCCGGGCGCGCTGGATAATAATCCGTTCAAATTTGACCCGGCGAAGGCCAAAGCGATTCTCGCCAAAGCGGGGATTAAGGACGCGCACTTCACTCTTGATGTCGAGAACAAACCGCCGTTCATTACTATCGCCCAGTCGATGCAGGCCAGCTTTGCCCAGGGCGGCGTGAAGATTGACCTGCTGCCGGCAGCGGGCAGCCAGGTGTATGCCCGCGTGCGTGCCAGGCAGCACCAGGCAGCTATTCGCCTGTGGATCCCGGACTATTTTGACGCCCACTCCAACGCCAGCGCCTTCGCGTGGAATGATGGCAAATCCAGCACCGTCGCCGGTCTGAACGGCTGGCAGATCCCGCAGCTGAATAAAGAAACCCAGGCGGCGGTCGCCGAAGCGGATCCGGCAAAACGCCTCGAACTGTACAAAAAAATGCAGGAAGAGCTGCAGCGCAGTTCGCCGTATGTGTTTGTTGATCAGGGGAAAACGCAGATCGTGGTCCGCGATAACGTCAAAGGCTATCAGCAGGGCCTCAACGCCGATATGGTCTGGTACGATAACGTCACCAAGTAATTTCCCTTGTTGCCGGGTGGCGTTACGCTTACCCGGCACGGGTTCTCGTTTTTTGTAGGCCGGGTAAGGCGAAGCCGCCCCCCGGCATGAAGAGACTTCCCATGCCACATCTTTCCACGCGCGTGCTTCAGGGGCTGCTTACCCTGCTACTCACGCTCTTCGGGCTCTTGCTCGTCACGTTCGCGCTCTCCGCGTTTTCACCTGTCGATCGGGTGCTACAAATCGTCGGCGATCATGCCAGCCAGTCGACCTACGATCAGGTTCGCCACCAGCTCGGGCTCGATCGCCCGCTGCCGGTGCAGTTCTGGCACTATCTGGTTAACCTTGCCCACGGCGACCTCGGCACGGCCAGCTCCACCGGCCAGCCGGTGCTGCACGACCTGCTCGCTACCTTTCCCGCCACCCTCGAACTGGCCACCCTGGCGCTGATCGTCGGGGCGCTGTTCGGGGTGATTGCCGGCGTGCTGTGCGCCCGCTACGCCGGTTCCCCGTGGGATCTGGCGGTACGCACCTTGACCTTGATCGGCAACTCGGTTCCCATCTTCTGGCTCGGGCTGCTGATGCTGGCGCTGTTCTATGCCAAATTGCAGTGGACGCCGGGCCCCGGGCGACTGGACGATATCTATCAATATACCGTCGAACCGCGAACCGGCTTCGTGCTGATTGATACCTGGCTCTCCGGCGATAAAGAGGCCTTCAAAAACGCCATCGGCCATCTGCTGCTGCCGGTGCTGCTACTGGGATACTATTCACTGGCCAGCATCACCCGCCTGACCCGCTCCGCCTGCCTCAGCGAGATGAACAAAGAGTACATCCTGCTGGCGCGCGCCAAAGGCGCCAGCGAAATGACGATTCTGCTGCGTCATGTGCTCCCCAACATTCGCGGCACTCTGCTGACGGTCATCGCCCTGGCCTGGACCTCGATGCTGGAAGGCGCGGTGTTGACGGAAACCGTCTTCTCGTGGCCGGGAATTGGCCGCTATCTGACTACCGCGCTGTTTGCCGGGGATACCACGGCGATCATGGGCGGTACGCTGCTGATTGGCGCCAGCTTTGTTTTCATTAATAACCTCACCGACCTGCTGGTGCGGTTGACCGACCCGAGGGTGCGCTGATGCCGGCTTATCTGTTTTTGCGTCGTCTGCGTCGCTCCCCCGCCGCCTTTTGCGGGCTGATCGTTATCGCGCTGCTCCTGCTGGTGGCGCTGTTCGCGCCGTGGCTGGCGCCGCTCGATCCCAACTGGCAGGATGCGGCGGCTCGCCTGCAAAGCCCCGATGCCCGGCACTGGCTCGGCACCGACAGCTATGGCCGTGACCTGCTCTCCCGCCTGATTTACGGCGCGCGCCCGGCGCTGGGGCTGGTGGCGTTAGTCACTCTGATTACGCTCCCCGCCGGCCTGCTGGTGGGGATTCTTTCCGGCTATTACGGCGGCTGGCTGGAGCGTATTCTGATGCGGTTTACCGACGTGGTGATGTCAATGCCGCGCCTGATCCTCGCCTTTGCCTTTGTCGCCATGCTGGGGCCTGGGCTGGTCAACGGTGCTCTGGCGCTGGCGCTCACCACCTGGCCCGCCTACGCTCGCCAGGCGCGGAGCGAAATTCAGCGTCTGCGTCATAGCGATTATCTGGCCGCGGCGGAGATGATGGGCATTCGCGGCTGGCGGCTGCTGATTGGCCATATTTTGCCGCTGTGCCTGCCTTCCGCCATCGTGCGCCTGGCGCTGGATTTGGCCGGCATTATTCTCGCCGCCGCCGGACTGGGCTTCCTTGGCCTCGGCGCACGTCCGCCGATGGCGGAATGGGGCGCGATGATCGCCGACGGAATGCAGGTCATTTTCGATCAGTGGTGGATTGCCGCCGCGCCCGGAGCGGTGATCCTGATAGCCAGCCTTGCCTTTAACCTGCTGGGCGACGGCCTGCGCGATGTTCTGGAGCCGCAACATGACTGATACCCGACTCGCCGTTCAAGGGCTGTGCATCGACTACCCCTCTGCCCGGGTGGTGAATAACGTCAACTTTACGCTCGGCAACGAGCGGCTGGCGCTGGTGGGCGAATCCGGTTCCGGCAAATCGATGACCGCCCGCGCGCTGATGGGGCTGGTGCGTCGTCCGGGCGTGGTCAGCGCAGAAACGCTGAACGTGCTGGGCCACGATCTTCTGACCCTCAACGAACGCCGCTGGCGCGCGCTGCGCGGCAACGATATCGCCATGGTGTTGCAGGATCCGCGCTATGCGCTGAATCCGGTACAGAACATTCAGGCACAGCTGGAAGAGGCATTAACGCTGCATCAGCGCCTGAGCCGCCGCGCGCGACTGGAGGCGGTGAAAGCCGCCGTTGCTGCCGTCGGTCTCGATTTACCCGTACTCAGCCGCTACCCCGGCGAACTCTCCGGCGGGATGGGGCAACGGGTGATGATCGCCATTGCGCTGTTGAACAACCCGAAGGTGCTGATTGCCGACGAGCCGACCTCGGCGCTCGATTCCCGCCTGCGCAATCAGATCCTCGAACTGCTGGTGGAACAGTGCGAGCAGCGGCAAATGGCGATGCTGCTGATTAGCCACGATCTGCCGCTGGTGGCGGAGCATTGCCACCGGGTGCTGGTGATGTATCAGGGCGCGCAGGTCGATGAGATGCCCGCCCGCGAGCTGCCTCAGGCCACGCATCCCTACACCCGTACGCTGTGGACCTGTCGTCCCGATGCGAGCACCTACGGCCAGATGCTGCCCACTCTCGACAGAACCCAGGACTTTACGGAGGCGGCGCATGGCAGTCGTTAATCTCGATGCATTACAGGTCATTTTTGCGGAAAAAACGGCGGTTTCCGCCGCCAGCTTCAGCGTTGAGGCCGGGGAAACTTTCAGTCTGATCGGCGCCTCCGGCTGCGGAAAATCGACGATTTTGCGGGTTCTCGCCGGGCTACAGCGCGAGTGGCGCGGCGGCGTTCAGCTGTTTGGCACAGCGATAGCTCCCGGAGTTCGTTTTCAGGGCGAGCTGCGCCGCAACGTGCAGATGGTGTTTCAGGATCCCTATGCCTCTCTGCACCCCAACCATACGCTGTGGCGTACCCTGGCCGAACCGCTGAAAATCCACGGCCTCGACGCCATCCGGCAGCGGGTCGACACCGCGCTGGAACAGGTGGGGCTCCCCGCCGACGCCGCGCGTCGTTATCCGCATCAGCTTTCCGGCGGCCAGCGTCAGCGGGTGGCAATCGCGCGCGCGCTGCTGCTGCGCCCGCAGATCCTGCTGTTAGATGAGCCCACCTCGGCGCTGGATATGTCGGTGCAGGCGGAAATTCTCAATCTGTTGAACCGATTGAAACAGGAGCACGGTATGACCTATCTGCTGGTCAGTCATGATGCCGATGTGATTGCGCATATGTCGGATCGGGCGGCGTTTATGGCCGAGGGGGTAATTCAGCACTTCTTCGACCGTGAAGCGCTGATACAGGGCGAACACCGGATGGCGTGATAGCCAGCCAACCGGGAAAATCCCCGGTGGCGCTGCGCTTACCGGGGCTACGGGGTCGTGCGGTCAGGTAGCCCGCATAAGGCGCTGGCGCCGCCAGCCGGGAAAATCCCCGCTGGCGCTGCGCTTACCGGGGCTACGGGGTCGT
>NZ_JMPP01000065.1 GCF_000735435.1 Klebsiella planticola ATCC 33531
CGCTGCGCTTACCGGGGCTACGGGGTCGTGCGGTCAGGTAGCCCGCATAAGGCGCTGGCGCCGCCAGCCGGGAAAAGTACCCCGCTGGCGCTGCGCTTACCGGGGCTACGGGGTCGTGCGGTCAGGTAGCCCGCATAAGACGCTGGCGCCGCCAGCCGGGAAAATCCCCGCTGGCGCTGTGCTTACCGGGGCTACCGGGTCGTGCGGTCGGATAGCCCGGATAAGGCGCTGGCGCCGCTATCCGGGAATAAGGTTGGTTTATTTCGCCAGAGTGGCGAAGCGGGCGAATACGCTGTCAAAAATCGCCAGCCCTTTCGCAATCTGCTCAGCGCTGATGGTGCATGGCGGCACCACGTGAATGCGGTTTTCCACCACAAAGGCCAGCAGACCCGCTTCGGTTAACGCCCCCTTAATCGCCGCCATATCCGCCGCGGTTAACGGCGTTTTAGCTTCGCGGTCGCTGACCAGTTCCAGCGCCTGGAACAGGCCACGGCCGCGGACATGACCGATAATCGCATGTTTTTCCGCCAGCGCCTCCAGCCCCGGACGCAGGACGTGATTCCCCATCTGCGCCGCGTTTTCGACGATGTTTTCCTCTTTCATGGCATCGATCGTCGCCACAATCGCCGCCATCGCCAGCGGATGGCCGGAGTAGGTCAGGCCACCGGCAAAGAAATGGTCGTCAAAATAACGGGCAATCGGATCGCTAATCAGCACCCCGCCCGCAGGCACATACCCGGCGTTAACCCCTTTGGCAAAGGTCACCAGATCCGGCACCACGCCATCTTGCTCGAAGGCAAACCAGCTGCCGGTACGGCCAAACCCGGCCATCACCTCATCGAGGATCAGCACAATACCAAACTCATCGGCCAGCGCCCGTACGCCCTGCATATAGCCGTCAGGCGGCACCAGAATACCCGCGGTACCGGGAATCGACTCCAGCAGAATGGCGGCAATCGCGCCAGGGCCTTCACACTCAATGATTCTGCGTAGATGCGCCAGCGCGCGCAGACACTCCTCCTCTTCCGTCACCGCATTAAATTCGCTGCGATAGAGGTAGGGGTTGAAAAAGTGCACGTGGCCGCGGGAGTACTCATTCGGCACGCGGCGCCAGTCGCCGGTGGCGGCAATCGCGCTGCCGGTATTGCCGTGGTATGAACGATAGGCCGACAGCACCTTATCGCGTCCGGTGTACAGCCGCGCCATGCGAATGGCATTCTCGTTGGCGTCGGCTCCGGCATTGGTAAAGAACACTTTGCTGAAGCCTTCCGGCGCCAGCTCGACGATGCGTTTCGCCGCTTCGCCGCGGGCGAGGTTGGCGGTCGCCGGCGCAATCGTCACCAGCTCCTCCAGCTGCGCTTTCATCGCCGCCAGCACGCGCGGGTGCTGATAGCCGATATTGACGTTAACCAGCTGACTGCTGAAATCAAGGTAGGTTTTGCCTTCATAATCCCACAGTTCACAGCCCCTGGCCCCGGCAATCACCAGCGGGTTGATGTTGCCCTGTACCGACCACGAATGGAAAACATAAGCGCGATCCAGTTGGCGAACGTCATCGTTGCTTACCGTTACATCATTCTGTATTGCCAGCTTCATACCCTGCCCTCTGATGTCATTGTTGTTCCCCCCATCATTGGTCGCCCGGCGGAAAAAGGGATAGAGCCAGTCGGTCGAAAAAGTTGTGACACCGTGTCACAACGCCACCTGACAACTGGCCCTGTGTGGTCGTGCACGGCGTTTTTATAGTGAGGGCAACAATGCGCACAGGAGAGTGAAATGACCACCAACAACGTAGTATTTATTACCGGGGCCACCTCCGGTTTTGGGGAGGCAGCGGCACAGGTGTTTGCCGAGGCGGGCTGGTCGCTGGTGCTGAGCGGGCGTCGCCTGGCGCGCCTGCAAAAATTGTATGACCGGCTGAACCTGCTGGTGCCGGTACATATTATCGAGCTGGACGTGCGTGACAGCGAGGCCGTTGCCGCCGCGGTGGCAGAGCTGCCTGCCGCCTTTGCCGATATCAAAACGCTGATTAACAACGCCGGGCTGGCGCTGGCGCCGCAGCCGGCGCAGAAGGTGGACCTGCAGGACTGGAAAACGATGATCGACACCAACGTTACCGGTCTGGTTAACGTCACCCACGCGCTGCTGCCGACGCTCATTCAGCACGGCGCCGGCGCCAGTATCATCAATGTCGGTTCCATTGCCGGTCAGTGGCCCTATCCGGGCAGCCACGTCTACGGTGCCAGCAAAGCATTTGTGAAGCAGTTCAGCTACAACCTGCGCTGCGATCTACTCGGTACCGGGGTGCGGGTGACCGATCTGGCGCCGGGCATTGCCGAGACCGAATTCACTCTCGTGCGCACTAAAGGCGACCAGGCGGCATCCGATAATCTGTATCGCGGCACCACTCCTCTGAGCGCGCAGGATATCGCCGGGCAGATGTTCTACATCGCCACCCTGCCGGATCATATGAATATCAACCGCGTAGAAGTAATGCCGGTGCGCCAGGCCTGGCAGCCGTTCGCGATTGACCGGGATTGATTGTAGACCAACGCGATTTATCTCCCCCTCCCCGGTGGCGCTGCGCTTACCGGGGCTACCTGTTTCCAGCCGTCTGCGGCCAGGGAAAAGCGCTGACGGCAGCTGTAGTCATTCGGCAACAACAAGACTTAAGCGATGCTCTGGTATCCGCTGAAATCGGCGAAACGGAGGTCGGAAAGCAGGGGCTGGACGCCAGGGACGGGACCAGTAGCATCGAGTTGATGCCGACCGCAGGCTGAGCGCCGGGCGGCCGATTTCTTTGCGCGCAAGCGGGGATTGTAAAGAGGACGCCCCCTGTTTCCGTTGATGTGCCACAAACCTGTTTTGCCGATTGATAGCGAACGGAACCATGTACCTTGCTGCCGGAACATCTCCCCGGGTCGCAGCACCAGCGGGGGATTTTCCCGGCTAGCGGCACCAGCGCGTTATGCGGTCTATCCGATCCCACGCCCCCCGTAGCCCCGGTAAGCGCAGCGCCACCGGGGATTTTCCCGGCTAGCGGCGCCAGCGCGTTATGCGGGCTACCCGACCGCACGCCCCCCGTAGCCCCGGTAAGCGCAGCA
>NZ_JMPP01000066.1 GCF_000735435.1 Klebsiella planticola ATCC 33531
CCGCATGCCCCCGTAGCCCCGGTAAGCGCAGCGCCAGCGGGGATTTTCCCGGCTAGCGGCACCAGCGCCTTATGCGGGCTACCTGACCGCACGACCCCGTAGCCCCGGTAAGTGCAGCGCCACCGGGGATTTTCCCGGCTAGCGGCACCAGCGCCTTATGCGGTCTATCCGATCGCACGACCCCGTAGCCCCGGTAAGCGCAGCGCCACCGGGGAGAGCGGCAGCAGGCGAGCGGGCCCCCTCTTATTAGCGGCGGCTCTGCAGAAACTGGCGTACGCGTTCAGAGTCGGGGTTGGTGAAAAATTTCTCCGGCGGCGCTTTCTCAATCAACAACCCTTTTTCGAGAAACACCACTTCATCCGATACCTGGCGGGCAAAGTCCATCTCATGAGTCACCACCACCATGGTGTAGCCCTCCGCCGCCAGCGCCTTCATCACCCCCAACACTTCGTTGACCAGTTCGGGATCCAGCGCCGACGTCGGCTCATCAAACAGAATCACCTCCGGCGACATCGCCAGCGAACGGGCTATCGCCACCCGCTGCTTCTGCCCGCCGGAGAGGGTAATCGGCCAGGCGTCGGCTTTGTGCGCCATCCCGACCTTTTCCAGCTGCTGTATGGCTATTACAGAGGCTGCATCGCGCTTCATCCCTTTGACGTGGAGCAGCGCTTCGCTGACATTCTGCTGCACGGTCAGGTGCGGCCACAGGTTAAAACTCTGGAACACCATCCCCACCCGCTCACGAATCTTCGACAGCTGGCGGTGGGACATGGCTTTGCCGTTCTGTTCATCAATCCCCAGCCGCTGGCCGCCGATATGAATCTCCCCGCGGTCCGGCTGTTCCAGCCAGTTCATGCAACGCAGCAGCGTCGATTTACCGGAACCTGACGACCCCAGGATACTGACCACCGACCCCTTTTCGACGGTCAGATTGATGTCTCGCAGAACTTCAATATTATCAAACTGTTTAGAGACGTTTTTAATGCTTACTGCGGTGGTATCAGGCATGACTCATTCCTCTTTTAGCTCCGAGGGCGCTCAGTCGCTTAATCAGCAACTCCAGCAAAATGCTGATCGCCCAGTAGAGTGCAATCGCGACGATAAAAGCGTTAAACGGGATGAACCAGGTCGCCTGCACGCTGTTGGCCGCGGCGGTAATTTCCTGAACGGTGATAATGCTGAGAAAAGCGGTATCCTTCAGGCAAATAATCAGCTGGTTGCCGAGCAGCGGCAGCGCCGATGAGACGATATTCGGCAAAATAATCCGCCGGTATATCTGGTAGCGAGAAAAACCCTGCGCCACCGCGGCCTCGATATATCCGGCGGAGAAGACCCGGCGCTGGCTGCGCAGGATTTCAAAGAAATAGGCGCCGTGGTAGATCATCAGCGCTACCAGACCTGCGCTCCAGGCGTCCATACTGATCCCCACTTCCGGCAGGCCGTAATAGAGCAGATAGGCGAGGATTAAGAACGGAATTGCACGCATCAGGCTGACAAAACCGATAATCACGCGGTTAAGCCAGCGCTTTTGATATTCGGTCAAATAGCACAGCACAATGCCAATGGCTAACCCCACAACGGCGGCCACAATGAATAGCTCAAGAGTGGCAATCAGGCCGGCAATAAAGCTGTCGCGCGCTGACCAGATAATGGCCCACTGATTCATAGATCCTCCTGTTGTTATCGTGCCAGGCGTTTTGCTTTACGTTCCGCCAGTCCCTGCAGCTTCAGCAGCATGCCGATGATCACGACATAAAGCAGACCCGCCGCGAGAATCGGCGACAGGGGCTCATAGGTGACGGATGAGATACGGTTGGTCACGCGGGTCAAATCGACCACGCCGATCACCGCAATCGCCGGGCTGCCTTTAATCAGGAAAGACATTTCGTTCACCAGCGCCGGCAGGCTTTCGATCCACATTTGCGGCAGCATGATGTAGCGAAAATAGGTCCAGCGGCGCATCCCCACGGATTCTGCCGCCTCGCGCTGCTCGCGCGGGAAGGTGCGAAACGCATTGCGCCAGATTTCGGCGTTAAAAGCCGAGGTGTTGAGGGTCAGCGCCACGATTGCCGCCACGTTTTTATCAAGATTAATCCCCACCGTGGGCAGCGAGAGAAACAGAAACAGCACCAGCGTCACCAGCGGCGTGGCGCGCGCCAGGCTGATATAGACCACCAGCAGCTGGTCGACAATCGGGAGACGCAGCATCCTCACCAGCGCGATCAGCAGGCCAATCACCACCCCAAAGGCGATAGCGATAGCCGAAATCCAGAGGGTCGTCCATGCGCCTTCAATCAATAACTGCCAGGAAATTGCATCCATATGGCCCTCCTGTGGATTAAAAACGCGGCGGTGACCCGCCGCAAACTGTTACAAACCAGCCAGTTTATGGAACTGTTCCGGGCTGGTAATCGCTTCCGTCGGGAGGTTATCGTAGGTTTCGCCAAACCATTTTTTCTGCAGCTCCGCAAGCTTGCCGGTTTCACGCATATGGTTGATAAACTTGGTCATGTAGGCCAAAAGCTGCGGGGAGTTTTTCGGAATCGGCCACGCCATATAGCCCGGACCGGACACCGCCAGCCCTTTGGCAAAGACCTTCGGTTTGGCTTTCGCCAGGTCGTTGACTGAAATCACCACGTTAATCACGTAATCGAGGCGCTTATTGGCAAGGTCGGCGTAGGCTTCCGGGTAGGAGGGATACTCCACCACCGGCCCGAGCTTGCCGCCGGTTTTTTCCAGCATCGCTTTCAGCTCAGGCAGTCGCGCCAGCAGCGCGCTGCCCGCCTGGACGCCCACTTTTTTGCCGCTCAGGTCGGCGATGGTATCGAGTGAATTATCCCCGGCGCGTTTTACGAAGTAGTGCTGCGCCGAAGCCCATGGCGGCGTGAAGTCAAAGACCTTCAGACGGTCATCGGTGATCACCGCGCCGGTTAACGCCATATCGTACTGGCCGGTGGAGACCGCCGCTAACAGGCCGGTCCACGGCAGGATGCTCTGGTCGACGTGGAATTTCGCATACTTGCGTAGCTCCTCCAGCATATCTTTGTTAAAGCCATCGGCCTGGCCGTTACTCATAAAGTTAAACGGCGCGTAATCATCTTCGGTCGCGACTTTCAGGGTGCCGGATTTTTCAATTTCCGGGAGATCTGCTGCCGCTGCGTGATAAGAGAAAGCCAGTGCCATAACGGCGCCCAGACACATTGAAGCCAACGATTTGTTCATCAAGCCACCCCTAATTAATTCGCCAGACGTGTTCATTCCCGAACATGAAAAGGTTTTGCAAAACTTGTGCCGACGGAAGTTCCGTTCCGCGACTGATGAATGCGTTTTTACTGTAGGGAGCGTTTTTGTTTTCCGGATAGAGCCAGTTTCGTTGCGTCCGTGTGTCAGACTTTTTCAGGGTGGTATGGAATTTGCTGCAAGGTAGTCAGAGTATTCACCTAAGGAGCCCCGCATGATCCGTCACCTTTTGCACGTCGAGTTCGACCAACGTCGCGGTTTACAGGAACAGGTGCGGGAGACGTTGGTTAACGCCATTCTGAGCGGTATCTTTTCCGCCGACACGCCGCTGCCATCCTGTCGTCAGCTGGCCAGCCAGCTGCGGGTGTCGCGCAATACCACGGCGCTGGTTTTTGAGAGTCTGGTCAGCGAAGGGTATCTCATCAGCCGCCCGCGCAGCGGATACTATCTGCATCCCGACTATCAGCATTCCGCCGCGACGGTTGCCGTGCAGGGTGCACCGGATGACGAGCGTACTGCACCACGCTGGGGCGCACGACTGCAAATCACCCCCAGCCAGCAGGAGTCGATACTGAAACCCGCCGGCTGGATGAACTATCGCTATCCGTTTATCTATGGCCAGCCGGATACCCGCCAGTTCCCGCTGACCACCTGGCGTTCGGCGGCCAACTGGCTGCACGGCGGCGTGCGCGATCCGGCCTGGGTCGTCGATCATATCGACCAGGACGTCCCGATGCTGATTGAGCAGATCCGCACCCGGGTTCTGCCCAAGCGCGGCATCGTCGCCGCAGCGGATGAGATCCTGATTACGCTCGGCTCGCAGAACGCGCTCTACCTGCTCACCCGCCTGCTGATGTCGTCCAGAACCCGGGTCGGCGTGGAGAATCCCTGCTTCCGCGAAGCGATTAATACCTTCCTGCTGGCGGACGCCGACATCGTGCCGCACCCGGTGGACGAAGAAGGGATCGTGCTCGACGATGCTCCCTGCGATTACTACTACGTCACCCCCGGCCACCAGGTGCCGACGGGGGTGGCGATGAGCCAGGCGCGGCGCAGCCAGCTGCTGGAACATGCGGCCCGCTACGATGCGGTGATCGTTGAAGATGATTACGACTCGGAAAGTAACTTTACCCTCAACCCGCTACCGGCACTGAAAGCCAGCGACCGTAGCGGGCGGGTGATTTACGTCAGCAGCCTGTCGAAGGCGCTCTCTCCCGGCCTGCGGCTGGGATTTATGGTGGCCGACCCGGACCTGATTGATGAAGCCCGCGCGCTGCGGCGGCTGATTTACCGCCACCCGCCCACCAATATTCAGTATCAGATGGCCCATTTTCTCGCCCAGGGGCACTATGAAACCCACCTGCGCCGCTACCACTATGACTCCGCCCAGCGCTGGGAGCGGCTGAATAATGCGCTGCACCGCTACCTGCCGGAGTGCCGAATTATTCCCGGGAGCGAACATGCCAATGCTTTCTGGCTGTCGACACCGAAACAGATCAATACGCAGCAGCTGACCTGGCGTGCCGCCCATGCCGGGGTGCTGATTGAACCCGGCGCGCGCCATTTCCTCAACGCCACGCCGCCGGAAAACTTTTTCCGCATGGGCTTTCACGCCATCAATCCCGATGCGATTGCGCCCGGCGTCGAAGTGCTGTGCCACCAGCTGGCGCAGCTGGAATAGGCAGGCTCCATGGCCTGCCCTCCCCCGGGTAGCGCCGCTTACGCCTTATCCGGGCTACCATCCCCACCGGTCCGTGGTCTGGGGCAGCACAACGCCGTAGCCCGGCTAAGCGTAGCGCCAGCCGGGGAATCCCGCTTCCGGGTTACGCCACCTGCGCGTATTGCAGCATGACCTGCAGCAGCACGTTTGCGCCGGCAGCAACGTGTTCCGGCGAGGCATATTCGATTTCGTTATGGCTAATCCCGTCTTTGCAGGGAATAAAGATCATTCCCGTCGGCGCCAGATAGCTCATATACACCGCATCATGCCCGGCACCGGAGACAATCTCCCGCGATGGATAGCCAAGCTGTGCCGCCGCCTCGGCAATGGCCTGCCGGCAATCGGGATGAAACGGCGCCGCCGGATAGTGGCTGACCTCTTTCAACTGTACCGTCAGCCCGCTCTCCTGCTGCACGCGCGCGATAAAGGCGCGCAGCTGGCGATCCATATCATCCACTGCCGCGTCGCTGAGATTGCGCATATCAATAGAGAACGTCACCTCGCCCGGCACCACGTTGCGACTATTGGGATAGACCTGCACCATCCCGACGGTGCCGCGGCCCTCTTCGCTCCGCCCGGCAATCGCCACCACCTCCTGCATAATCCGCGTCGCCACCTGCAAGGCATCCTGACGCAGACGCATCGGCGTCGGCCCGGCATGTGACTCCTGCCCCGTCACCACGCAATCGTACCAGCGGATCCCCAGCACGCCCTGCACCACGCCGATGATTTTCTCTTCATCTTCAAGGATCGGTCCCTGCTCGATATGGGCTTCAAAGTAGGCGCCGATCGGATGATCGCCGGGAGTCTGGCTGCCGATATAGCCGATACGCGCCAGCTCCTCGCCCACCGTTTTTCCCTGCGCATCCTGCGCGGCATAGATGGTTTCCAGCGGGAATACGCCGGCAAAAACGCCGGACCCCATCATCACCGGCACAAAACGCGAACCTTCTTCATTGGTCCAGAACACCACTTCAATCGGCGCTTCGGTTTCAATATCGAGGTCGTTCAGCGTACGCACGACCTCCAGCGCCGCCAGCACCCCGTAGTTGCCGTCAAATTTCCCGCCGGTAGGCTGAGTATCGATATGGCTGCCGGAGACAATCGGCGGCAGCAGCGGATTGCGCCCTTCCCGGCGCATAAACACGTTACCGATTTTATCAACGGTAACGCTCATCCCCGCCGCTTGCGCCCAGCCGATGACTAAATCTCGTCCCTGTCGGTCGAGATCGGTGAGCGTCAGGCGACAGCAGCCTCCTTTCGGCGTCGCGCCGATTTCCGCCAGCGCCATCAATGAATCCCATAACCGCTCACCGTTAATACGCCAACCCGTCGCCTCGGCAACCGGGGTGAAAAGAATCTCACTGCTCATTTTTGTCTCCTTGCGCGAAGGCAACGGCCAGCTCCACCAGCAGACGATCGCTGCCGCGCGGCCCTAAAAAAGAGATGCCCAGCGGCAGACCGCCGGCCTGGGCGACCGGCAGCGTCACCTGCGGGCGCCGGGTCATCACCGAAATCAACAATAAATCGTGGGAAAGGCGCCGGGTGGTCTCAATCTCCTCAGCCTGCGCCGTCAACAGCGGCGCGCCGTCGGGCACGGTGGGCAGAACCAGTATCGCGTCGCCCAACAGCGCATCCCACCAGTGGGTAACGTGCTCCCGCCGCTGGCAGGCGGCCTCATACTGCGCCGGCGTCACCGCTTTTCCCCATAAGAAGCGTTCACGCACATCCGGTCCCAACTGCAGGCCATAGCGTTCTATCGTCTCCCCCTGCGCCTGCCAGGCCTCGAATCCCTGAATCTGCCGGAAGGCGAGATAGATCTCATCGATGTCCGGCAGCGGCGCATTCAGCGGCGTGATGGCGCCAAACGCGCGCTCAAGCCGCTGCCGAACGGGCAACAATGCCTGCTGGCTGCGCAACGGCAGGCGGGAAAAGAGGGTGTCATGGCACGCCAGCGCCACGCCGGCAATTGCCGGAGGCTTCGCGTCCAGCAGGCAATCAGCGACCGCCCGAAAGACCTCCGGCGTTTGGGCGAAGAAACCGCAGGTGTCCATCGTGGCACACAGCGGCTGGCAGCCGTCGAGCGAAATGCGCCCGTGCGTGGGGCGCAGACCAAACAAGCCGCAGTAGCTTGCCGGGGTACGCACCGAACCGCCGGTATCGGTACCCAGCGCAAAATCGCACACGCCGTTCGACACCGCCGACGCCGACCCGGATGACGAGCCGCCGGGAATATGGTTCGGCGCGGCGCCGTTGCGCGGCGTCCCGTAATGCACATTGTGGCCGCTCATCGAGTAGGCCAGCTCGCTGGTGTGGGTTTTACCGATAAAACGTGCGCCGTTATCCAGCAGGCGCTGCACCACCGGAGCAGTGCGGCGTTTAATGCCGGAGAGCGCCAGTAAATGCGGGTTACCGCCGCCGGTGGGATAGCCCGCAACATCAAACAGATCTTTGACGGCAAAGGTCATCCCGCTGAGCGGCCCGCTCAGCGCGTGAGGTACCGGCTGCGGCGGGTAAGGCATAAATGCGTGATTATCATCCTGCATGCGTATCACCTCTTTTATTCGGCCGACCGTTCAGGCATACAGCGCCGGCTTTTCGACGGCCGTCGTCAGTTCTCGCCAGCGATGACAACTCACCACATGACGCTGGCCAACCTGTTCGGTCACAGGTTGAGTTTGCGTACAAACGGCTCTCGCATGCGGGCAACGGTCGGCGAACGCGCAGCCCGGCGGCAAGCGGGAAAGATCCGGCGGCGAACCGGGAATGCAGTGCAGCGCGTCGCCTTTTTTCAAGCCGTCTTTGGGACGACTGCCCAGCAGCACCTGGGTATAGGGATGGCGAGGACGGGACAAAATATCCGTCATCGAGGCCTCTTCGACGATCCGCCCGGCGTACATCACCGCCACCCGGTCGGCTATCTCCACCGCGGCGCCAATATCATGAGTCACAAAGATAATCGCCAGGTCGCGCTGCTTTTGCTGTTCGCGCAGCAGGATCAGAATCTGGATCTGCACCGTGGCGTCCAGCGCGGTCGTCGGTTCATCCGCCAGCAGCAGCTGGGGATTACACGACAGCGCCAGGGCAATCATCGCCCGCTGACGCATCCCGCCGGACATCTCATGCGGATAGGCGTCCAGCCGCCGTTCCGGGCTGGGGATCCGCACCTGGCGCAGCGCTTCCAGCGCCCGTTCTTTTGCCGCCTGACGCGATAGCCCTTCGTGGCGACGCAACCCTTCGACGATCTGCTGACCGACGGTATACACCGGGTCAAACGCCAACAGCGGCTCCTGGAAAATCATCGCGCAGCGGGCGCCGCGATAGGCCCGCAGCCGGGAAGCGCTCATCTTCAGCACCTCCTCATCGCCGACGCGTAGCGTCCCCGAGAGCACGCTGCTTGTTGGCGGATGCAGGCGCATCAGCGCCCTCAACGTGACGCTTTTACCGGACCCCGACTCACCGATCAGCGCCATCACTTCGCCTTTATGGACATCAAAAGAGACGCCGTTAACCGCATTCACCGTCTGGCCATCGCGGCGAAATTCCACCCGCAGATCGCGAATATGGACAAAAGCCTCATGCGACATGACTCACCTCCTGAATGGCGATGTTCTGATGCCAGGGCGACGACGGCTGGGCCATCAGGCAGGCGCTTTGATGCCCCTCGCCGACGCTTTCGAGCTTCGGTTTCACCTCGGAGCACACCGCTCTGGCGTGCGGACAGCGGGTATGAAACCGACAGCCCGCAGGCGGTGATATCGGGCTCGGCGGATCGCCGTTCAGTGGCGAGGTCAGGGTGCGGTTTTGCGGGTCCATCGATGGCATCGAGCTGAGCAATGCGCGGGTATAAGGATGAGCGGAGCGGGTAAACAACTGTTCCGCCGGCCCAATTTCCACCACCTCGCCGAGATACATCACCAGAATGCGATCCGACAACCAGCGCACCACGTGCAGATCGTGGCTGATAAACACATAGGTCAGCTCAAGGGTGCGCTTGAGCTCCTGCAACAGCTGCAGAACCTGCGCCTCTACCGATTTATCCAGCGCCGACACCGCCTCGTCGAGAATCACCAGCCGCGGCTTCATTGCCAGAGCGCGGGCGATGTTGACGCGCTGACGCTGGCCGCCGGAGAGCGCATGTGGATAGCGGTGAGCAAAACGTTCGGGTTCGAGGCCAACGTGGGCCAGCAGATAGCGCGCATATTCGCTGGCATCTTTGGCGCTCACTCCGTGTACGCGCTGGCCGAAAGCGATACTCTCCTCCATCGTCATACGCGGATTGAGCGAAGCATAGCTATCCTGAAACACCATCTGTACCTGACGACGATACTCTTTCATCGGCAGGCGCGAGGAGCCCACCGTCAGGCCATCAAAGATCAGCTCGCCGCTGTCCTGATTAAGCAGCTGCATCAGCAGGCGCGCCGTCGTCGATTTGCCGCAGCCGGACTCCCCTACCACGCCCAGCGTTTCACCTTTCATCACCGTAAAGCTGACGTTATCCACCGCCTGCACCACTTCACGGCTTTTTGCGCCACCGGCACGAAAATACTTCAACAGCTGATTGACCTTCAGCAGCGGCTGAGCCGGGCCGCCAAGGTCGATATTGATAAAAGGTTGCATCGTTACTCCTTAATCGCCATCGCTGTGCGCAGGCGGTCAGCGAGGATGTTGAACGAAATGGAGGTGATAAAAATCATCAGTCCCGGCAGGGCCGCCACCCACGGCTGGGTGTAGATGGCCGTGCGTAAGGTGTTGAGCATCAATCCCCATTCTGGCTCCGGCGGCCGCACGCCCAGGCCAAGAAAAGAGAGGCCGGAGGCGAGGATCATGCACACCGAAATCAGGCCGGTGGAGAAGACAAAAATCGGCCCCAGCACGTTGCCGAGGACCTGGACGCGAATAATGGTAAAGGCGCTGGCCCCGGTAGCGCGGGCGGCCTCGATATAGTCCATATGGCGGACCTGGGCGGTGACGCTTTCCGCAATCCGCGCCACCTGCGGCACGAACACCAGCGTCAGCGACAGCAGCGCATTGCCAATCCCCGCCCCCAGCGCACCGGAGAGCGCAATCGCCAGCAGCACTGAAGGGAAAGCGTAAAACACGTCGACGGTGCGCATAATCAGGGTATTGGTTTTCCCCCCCGTATAGCCGGCGATAATGCCGATGGCGCCGCCGATGAAAAAGGCGAACACCACCGGAACAATGCCCATAAACAGCGACAGCCGGGCGCCGAGAATCAGGCGCGACAGCATATCGCGGCCGAGTTCATCAGAACCCAGTACAAAGCCGTCGCTGCCGATAGGTTTAAGGCGTAAAAACATCGAGGTCTGATAAGGGTCTTTGACTATCAGCCACGGGCCAAACAGCGCCAGCGCCAGCAGCAGCAAAATGATGGCGCCGACGATCAGGCCGCCGGGATCGCGCAGCAGGCGGCGAAATACGCCGCGCCAGTAGCCCTGCCGGGCAGCCAGAACCGGAGAAACCGGCGCCATTTTCGTCGTCGCGGTATCCACCATAGTCAGCTCCTCTTAATTCGCGGATCGAGGGTGGTTTGCAGAATATCCACCAGCAGATTGAGCAGCACAAAAAACAGCGCCAGCACCCAGATGGTGCCCTGCAGCAACGGCAGGTCGCGCTGGAAAATCGCCGTATTCAGCAGCAGACCGGTCCCCGGCCAGGAGAAGACCGTTTCAACGAGAATCGAGCCGCCCATCAAATACCCCACCTGCAGCCCCATCACCGCCAGCGCGGTCGGCGCGGCGTTTTTCACCACGTGGAGGAAGATGCGCGATTCGTTCAGCCCGCGGGCGCGCAGGCCGACGATAAACTCCTGACTAAGAATGTCCGCCACCTGCGAACGCACGGTGCGGGCGATAATCCCGGTCGGGATCACCGACAGCGTAATCGCCGGCAGCAGCATGAACTGCAGATGCTCCCGGTCCCACTGCCAGCCAATCTCGCCAATCGGTCCGCCGCCGGTGGCCGGCAGCAGGGAGAATTTGACGCTGAAGACGATGACCAGCAGCATTCCCAGCCAGTAATGCGGCACGCTGACGCCGAAAACCGACAGCAGTGACGCCAGGCGGTCAACGATGCTGTTACGAAAATAGCCGGCGACAAAACCAAACAGGCTGCCCAGCACAAAGCCGATAATGGTTGCCAGCAGCGCCAGACGCAGCGAATAGCTGACCGCCGTCAGCACTTCGCCCAGCACCGGCCGGCCCGTCGCCACCGACATGCCTAAATCCCCATGCAGCGCCCGCCATAGCCAGTGCACGAACTGCAGCGGCAGCGGTTTATCAAAGCCATAGGCCTGCATTAATGTCTGGCGCAGCGCCTCGGAGGCATCCGGCGGCATCACCGAAACCAGCGGGTCGCCCGGGGCGATCTGCACCAGCATAAAACAGATCAGCGCCACGCCGAGCATCGTCGGGATGGCCAGCAGAATGCGGTATAGCAGCGTATTGATCATCTGTTCCCCCTGTGGGTTACTCTTTCTTACTCACCAGGCTGAGATCGATAAACCAGCTTTGTGGCTGGACCACCCCGGTCACCGCGGGCGATATGGCGCGCGGCCCGACGTCATGGGCGACAAACAGGAACGGCACCTGATCCACCAGCGCCGCGTGCAGCTCTCCGGCGGCTTTATCCATCTCCGCCGGGGTAAAGGCATGCTTCACCGCCGTCGCCAGTTTTTCCGTCTCCGGCGTCGAGAAGTAGCCCCAGTTGGTGGCGACCGGCGGGAAAGCTTTGGCGGTCGAGAAGCGGATCAGGCCGAAGTAAGGATCGTTGACCGCGGCGCTGACGTTGATCGCATCGATCCCCTTCGCCGAGGGATCTTTTGCCCCCAGACGCCAGTTGGTAAACAGGGTGTTCCATTCCGTCACTTTGATATCGACATTGAAGAAGCAGCTTTTCAGGCTCTGCTGGATATATTCATTCATCGGCAGCGGCTGCATCTGCCCGGAGCCGGAAGCGGAAGTCGCCACCGTGACGTGCAGCGGTTTTGCGGCGCTAAATCCGGCCTCGGTCATCAGTTTGCGGGCGCTGTCCGGGTCGTATTTGATCTGGAAAGTGGGTTTGCCGTGCCACGGACTGTCGGCTTCATAGACACCGGTCGCTTCGGTCATGTAGCCGCCGAGATAGCTTTTGAGTTCGGCGCGGTTAAGACACAGGTTGGCGGCTTTGCGCACGCGAATATCTTTCCACGGCGAGCCTTCTGCAAAGGAGAACTGCCACGGCCACAGGTGCGGCTGGGTGTTGGCGTAGATTTTAAACCCCTGGGCTTTAATCTGATCGACCGAATCCGGCGCCGGGGCTTCAATCCAGTCCACCTGTTTTGACAGCAGCGCGGCGGTACGAGCATTGGCCTCCGGCAGCGGGATCAGCACCACTTTATCGACCCGCGGAATGCGCGCTTTATTCCAGTAATCCGGGTTTTTATCGAGAATCAGCTGCTGGCGCGGAACCAGTTTTTCCATTTTAAAGGGACCGCTGCCCACCGCCTGAGCAGCGAACGCCGTCCACGCCTGCTTGCTGCGGGCCGCCGCATCGCCGATGCTGGCCGGCACCGCGTCATACTGTTTTTGCCAGGCCGTCGGCGAGACAATAAACAGGTTGGTGATGTTGTACGGCAGCAGCGCATCCGGCTCGGAGGTGGTCAGCGCGACCGTATATTGATCGATTTTTTCCGCGCCGATCAGCGTCGGCATACGGGACAGCGTGTTGCCAATCTGCCCCGGCGCATATTGCGGCGCAGCTTTGTTCAGCACCTTATCGACGTTCCAGACGATAGCGTCGGCGTTCACCTCGCTGCCATCATGAAACTTCACGCCGGGTCGCAGGGTAAAAATCCAGCGACTTTGATTCTGCGGGTCAACGTGCCACTCCGTCGCCAGACCCGGAACCAGGCCACTGGGCTTTTCGCCCTGCGAAAGATCCCACTCGACCAGGGCATCGTACAGCGGGATACCGGTGAAGCGGTTGCCTTCATATCCTTGATCGGGCTGCCCAAGCGTCAGGGGGATATCGGCGGCGGTCATGGCGATCCGCAGAGTAGAGGCACTGGACTGCAGGGAGGCAAAGAGCGCCAGCGCGCCGCTTACAGCAACGGCAAGATGACGTTTGCGCAAAAGTACGGTGTTATTTAGCATCACATTGTCCCTGTTAAATAAAAGTCGTTATTTAACAGGCAAGATGCATACCAGTTTATCAGTGCGAAAAATAAGTATGAAAGCGCTTATAAAATAAGAGCAACCTATTATATCCAAATGATTTTAATTGAAAAAATAAACAACTCTTATCTTTACGCACCACCAGAGTGAAAGAGGTTGCACAATTGCACCAGCCTGTTTATTGCCGCACGGGCGAAGCCGGATAATCACTTAGCCTCACGTTTTATAAAATAAATTCATCATTTCCGCGCGGTTATCAGCCCGCAGCGAAGCCATCTATACTTCGTTTATCGCGCTAATCAGGGAGTCACCATGCCGCTACCCGACTTTCACCGCTCCGCCCCCTTCACCCTCGGGATTGAACTGGAGCTTCAGGTGGTCAATCCGCCTGGCTACGACCTGAGCCAGGACTCCTCGCTGCTTATCGACGACGTGAAGAGCGGACTGAGCGTCGGTGAGGCTAAACATGACATCACCGAAAGCATGCTGGAAATCGCCACCGGAGTTTGTCGCGATATCCACCAGGCTGCGACGCAGCTGGGCGCCATCCAGCAGGCGGTTTTACGCGCGGCCGCCCGGCACCATCTGCAAATCTGCGGCGGCGGCACCCACCCTTTCCAGACCTGGCAGCGCCAGCAAATCAGCGATAATCCGCGCTATCTGAAAACCGTGGAGCACTTCGGCTATCTGGCGCAGCAGGCCACGATATTCGGCCAGCACGTCCATGTTGGCTGCCAGAACGGCGATGATGCGATTTATCTTTTGCATGGGCTGTCGCGCTTCGTTCCGCATTGTATTGCGCTGAATGCGGCCTCGCCGTGGCTCGACGGTGCCGACAGCGGTTTTGCCTGTTCGCGTCTGAATCTGTTCGCCGCGTATCCTGACAACGGGCCGATGCCGTGGGTCAACAGCTGGCAGGAGTTTACCCGCCTGTTCCGGCGTCTCAGCTATACCAGCATGATCGACAGTATGAAGGATCTGCACTGGGATATTCGCCCCAGCCCCCGTTTTGGCACCGTAGAAGTACGGGTGATGGATACCCCGCTCACTCTCGCGCAGGCCATCAATGCCGCCGGATTCATCCAGACTCTCGCCTGCTGGCTGCTGACGGAGAGGCCGTTTAAAGCGCACCCCGATGACTATCTGCTGTACCCTTTTAACCGCTACCAGGCCTGTCGCTACGGGCTGGAGGGCATTAATACCGATGTGCACAGCGGCGAGCAGCGCCAGCTTCGCGAGGAGATTTTACAGCTGATCCCCCGCCTCATGCCCTACGCCGATCGCCTCAATGCCGCCAGCGCCCTTGAGGCAATCGGGCGCCAGCTGCAGCAGGAGAAGAGCGAAGCCCGGCAGATGCGTGAGTTTGTCGCCGGCGGCGGCTCGCTGATCGGTCTGGTGCAAAAGCACTGCGAAATCTGGGCGGCATAGTCCGGCAAAAAGGTATACTGCGGCCAATATTGATTTCGCCGCCCCGCCTCTTCCTGCGGCATACCTGGAACGTTCTCATGACTTTTCGCCTCCTGCCGCTGCTGCCAGCGCTGCTGCTTCCCCTCTCCGCGTTGGCCAGCGGAAAATGCACCCTCACCGACCCGTCGCTGACGCTACAAAGCTATAGCGTCAATCCGCAGCGCGAGCGCATCGCGATGTACTGGAAAAAAACGGATGGCGAGGCCTTCGGATCGCTACGGGCGCTGCTGGCGGATATCAATCAGGATGGGCGCGTGCAGATGGCGATGAACGGCGGTATTTACGCCAGGAGCTACGCGCCGCTGGGGCTGTATATCGAAAAGGGGGTGCAGAAGGTTCCGCTTAATCGCGCTTCCGGCGGCGGCAACTTTTTTATCCGCCCCGGCGGGGTGTTTTATCTGCAAGGCGAGCGGGCGAGAATCGTCAGTATCGACAAATTTAAGCCGACGCCGGGTATTGATTACGCCGTACAGTCCGGCCCAATGCTGATTGAAAACGGCACAA
The DNA here is from genome assembly GCF_000735435.1 of Klebsiella planticola ATCC 33531. Lineage (GTDB taxonomy): Bacteria > Pseudomonadota > Gammaproteobacteria > Enterobacterales > Enterobacteriaceae > Klebsiella > Klebsiella planticola. Next base: position 15,106 of record NZ_JMPP01000066.1, read on the forward strand.
TAAACTGGCGCCTGAAACCGTCTGCCGGCTCACGCAAGCTGCGCAATGGCGTCGGTATCACCCGGCAGGGCCAGGTGATTTTTATGCTCAGCGATCGCGAAACCAACTTCTACGATTTCGCCTGCTACGCGCAGTCAAAGCTCAACGTGCGGCAGATGCTCTATCTCGACGGCACCATTTCAAAGATGTACCGACAAGGCGGCAGCATACCGTGGCAGTATCACCCGTTCGTCACCATGATTGCGGTGGAGACGAAACAGTAAATGAACCCGGCCCGGTCAGAGCCCCGGGCCGCGGCGTCAATGTCTGACTCCAGACCGCACAACGCCAGCCACGGAGCGCCTACATCCGGCGATGGCCCCACTCGCGTAAACGCTGGAACAGCACGAACAGCGACGGAATAAACACAATCCCGATCGCCGTCGCCACCAGCATGCCGCTGAACACCGTGGTGCCGATAATCCGGCGACTCTGCGCCCCGGCGCCGGTGGCCAGCATCATCGGCATAATACCGATAATAAAGGAGACGGCGGTCATCAACACCGCCCGAAAACGCCGGGTGGCCCCCTCGCGGGCAGCATCCACAACCGACATCCCCTCTTCCCGTCTGGCCCGGGCAAACTCGACGATTAATATCGCGTTTTTCGCCGCCAGCGCGATTAACAACACCAGCCCTATCTGCACATACACATCGTTGGCATAGCCGGCTATCCATAGCCACAGCAGCGCCCCGGCGATAGCAAACAGCACCGACAGCATCACGCTGGCCGGCAACGTCCAGCTTTCATACTGGGCGACGAGGAACAACCACGCCATCGCCACCGCCGCCAGGACTATCCAGATGGCCTGGTTGCCGGTCTGCTGCTCCTGCCAGGAGATGCCGCTCCACGCGTAATCATACCCCTGCGGCAAATTCGTCAGCAGAATGTGCTCCATCACCGCCATCGCCGTGCGGCTGCTGACGCCCTGCGCCGCAGAGCCGCTCACCGACACCGACGGGAACTGGTTGTACTGCTGAATAAACGGCGCGCCGACGGTGGGGGTCACGGTCACCAGATTACTCAGTCGAATCCGCTCGCCGTGATGACTTCGCACGTACAGCTCGCCGATCTGTTCCGCCCGCTCGCGCCACTGCATCTCGTTTTGCACCACCACCGGGTAGACGCGATTGTTGATGCTGAAATCTCCGGCGCGCGTCCCGCCAAACGCCGTTTGCAGACTATTGAAGATCCGCGATACCGGCACATCCAGCCGCGACGCCTGGTCACGGTCGACCTTGAGCGTCAGCTGCGGCACGTTGCTACTCCAGGTGGTAAACACCTGGCTCAGCTGCGGATGCTGGTTCGCCATCCGCAGCACCTGACGCGTTACCTGCTCCAGCTCGGCTGAGGATTGCCCGGCCTGTGCCAGGATGCGTAAATTGAACCCGGACGCATTGCCCAGTCCCGGCAACGTGGGCGGCGCAAAGGCCATAATGGTCGCCTCTGGCAGGCCCATCAGCTGCCCCTGCAATTTGCCCATCACCTCATTCAGCGGCGGCCGCTGATGCCACTCTTTCAGCATCACCGAGATAAAGCCGCCGTTGGAGGCGCTGGTACCGTTGAGAATATTAAAGCCGGACACCTGAATCACATCCTCAACCGCAGAATTGGCCAGCAGCAGCTCGCGCGCCTGGGCCATCACCGCTTCGGTACGCTCCAGCGACGCCGCCTCCGGCAGCTGTACGCTGGCAAAGAAATAGCCCTGATCCTCCTGCGGCAGAAAGCCTTTCGGCATCTGGCTAAAGCTGAAGGCCACCAGACCGGCGGCGGCGAGCGTCGCCACCAGCGCCAGCCACAGACGACGGTTCATCCATTCGACCAACGCACCGTAGCCGTCACGCAGCGTCGCCAGGGCGCAGTTAAAAGCCCGCCAGATGGCGGCAGGCTGCGCGGGACGCGGGCGCAGCAGCAGCGCGCACAGCGCAGGCGTCAGGGTGAGCGCGACGATGCTCGACACCGTCACCGCCGTCGACAGCGTGACGGCAAACTGGCGATACAGCTCACCGACAATCCCCGGCAGGAGCGCCACCGGAACAAACACCGCCAGCAGCACCAGCGTTGTGGCGATCACCGGCCCGGCGATTTGCCGTAGCGCCAGCGCGGTCGCCTCCGCGCGCCCCACGCCTTCGGCGAGATGGGTTTCTACGCTCTCGACCACCACGATGGCATCATCGACCACCATGGTCAGGGCGAGAATAATGGCGAATAAACTCAGCGTATTGGCGCTATAGCCCAGCAGATAAAGCACGGCAAAGCTGCCAATCAGCGACACCGGGATCGCCAGAGTGACAATCAGCGTGGCCCGCCAGCTTTGCAGAAACAGCGATACCACCGCCACCACCGCCAGCAGGGTCAGCGCCAGCGAAACGCCAATCTCTTTAATCGTCGCCGCCACAAAGCGCGTCGTATCGAACTTCACCTCCCAGGTCAGATCCGCCGGAAAGCGGCTGTGCAGGCGGGTCAGTTCGGCGCGCACCGCATTGGCGACCTGCAGGGCGTTGGCGGTTGGCGTCGGATAGATACCGAGATAGGCGGAATCTTTGCCGTTCAGCTGCGCGCCGGAACTGTAGCTGCGCGCCCCCAGTTCAATAGTGGCCACTTCGGCGAGGCGAACCAGCTGACCGTGTTCCCCGCTGCGGATCGCTATCTGGCTGAAGCTTTCCGCATCGCTCAAGCGGCCGATGCCGTTGATGGTCAGCGTCTGCTGCTGACCGTTGAACACCGGCGGCGTGCCTACCTGCCCCGCCGCCCCCTGCACGTTCTGCTCCCGCAGCGCCTGAGCGATATCGTCGGTCGTCACATTCAGCGCGTTCATGCGATCGGGGCGCAGCCAGACGCGCATGCTGTAATCACGGGCGCCGAACATCTGCACTTCGCCGACGCCCGGCAGACGGGCCAGCGCCTCGCGCACCTGGGTGCTGGCGTAGTTGCTGACGAACAGCGGAGAGAGCGTCTCCAGCGGCGAGTACAGGCTGACGCCCATCAGCAGGTTGCTCGCCCGCTTGCGCACCTGTACGCCGTTCTGCTGTGCATCGACGGGGAGTTGCGCCACCGCCTGCGATACCCGGTTTTGCACGTCAATCGCCGCCAAATCGGCATCGGTGCCTGCCGCAAAGGTCAGGCTCAGGCTGTAGATACCGTCATCGGAACTGGTGGACTCCATATACAACATATGGTCAACGCCGTTGAGCTGGGTCTCCAGCGGCGCAGCGATAGCCTCGGCGACGTCCGCCGCGCTGGCCCCCGGCCAGCTGGCGCTGACGTTGACCACCGGCGGCGTAATCTGCGGATATTGCTCCACCGGAATCAGCTTCAGCGATACCGCGCCGATAAAGGTCAGCAGCAGCGCAATCACCATCGCAAAACGCGGGCGACGAATAAAAAACGTCAGCATCCCTTCTCCTTCCTTATTTCAGCAACTGAACGGCTGCGCCGTCATGCAGACGCTGCGCGCCGTCGGTCACCACGCGCTCGCCCGCTTGCAGACCGTTCGCCACAACAAACTGCTGCCCCTGCTGGCCGCCCGATATCAAACGGCGCAGCGCAACGGTGTTATGTTCCGTCACCACCCAGCTATAAAACCCCTGCGCATCCTGCTGGACGGCGGCAACCGGGATCATCAGACTCTCCTGCGCCTGTCGCGGGCGAAGAATGACCGGCACGTTGCCGCCCGGCAGCAGGCGATGCTGCGGATTGGCGAATTCGGCGCGCAGCACTACGCTGGCGGTGCGGGTATCAATCCGGTTATCGACCGAGGTCAACACCCCGTCTTCCCGCCTGCCGTCGGGTTCAATCTGCGCCAGCCACGCCTGCTTCAGCGCGCCGATATCGGCATGCTGCCCGGCTTTACTGTAAAAGGCGGCTTCATCTAAGGCGAAAGAGACGCGAATCGGGTCGAGCTGGACGATATCCACCAGCATGCCGCTGGTCGGCCCCACCAGGCTGCCGACGTGAAAGCGGCTGTGGCCAATGCGTCCGCTGACCGGGGAGTCGATGCGCGTATACTCCAGCGTAATTTGCTGCGTGGTGACGCGCGCCTTCGCCTGCTCCACGGCGGCGGCGGCCACATCGCGCTGCATCCGGGCGTTATCGACATCGTTGCGGCTGATGGAGTGATTGTTTTTCAGCTGTTGATAGCGGGTCAGCAGCTGCTGGGCCTGACGCAGCGAAGCCTGCGCGCTTTTCAGCTCGGCCTCGGCCAGCGCCAGCGCAGCCCGGGGTTGGGCATCATCGAGGGTGAACAGCCGATCGCCTTTCCTGACGTACTGCCCGTCCTGAAAGTGGCGCTGCACAATGGTTCCCTCCGTGCGCGCGCGGATCTCCACGTCATGAATCGCTTCAATACGGCCGGGAAGCGGACGTTCAGCCACATGCGGCAGCAGCTGAACGACGGTCGCGCGTACCGGGATGGCGGGCGCGGCGGTGGCCGTCAGGGCGCAGCCTGCCAGGCCAAAGGTCAGGAAGACCAGGCGCAAAATGTTTCTCATCAGGATTCCTTGCTGGCGGTGCGGCGTCCCTCCCCTGAACGGAGAGGGACGCCGGGCGGATCAGGCGGTTTTACGTAACGGGCGGGTCAGACGCTTCTCGACTTCCACCACCAGGAACATCACGATGGCAATCGCCAGGGTGATAAACCAGTAGCGCAGCGGCAGCGACTCGGTGCCAAACATCGTCTGCATAAACGGCAGGTAGATAATCGCCAGCTGCAGGAGCAGCAGCACGCCGCTGACCAGCCAGATGCCTTTGTTGCGCAGCAGGCCGGTATTTAATGAGAAGCCCTCGCTACGGCGGCAGTTAATCATGTACACCCACTGCGCGGTCACCAGCATCTGTAACAGCACGGTGCGGATAAACTCGGCGCTATGGCCGCGCGGCGCCAGCCAGGCTTCAAGAATAAAGGCGGCGACGGCAATCATGGTTCCGACGAAGGCGACGCGCCAGATGGCAAAGCCATCCATGACGTGCTGGCCGGTTTTCCGCGGCGGACGGTTCATGACGTTGCGCTCCGCGGCTTCGAAAGCGAGACCGAAAGAGAGCGTGGCGGAGGTCGCCATGTTCATCCACAGAATCAACACCGGCGTCAGCGGAATAATGTTCCCCGCCAGCAGAGCAATGATAATCAGCAGCCCCTGCGCCAGGTTAGTGGGCATAATAAACAGAATCGTTTTCTTCAGGTTGTCGTAGACGCGACGTCCCTCTTTCACCGAGCTGGCAATGGTGGCGAAGTTGTCGTCCGTCAGCACCATGTCGGCCGCCTCTTTGGTGACTTCAGTGCCTTTGATCCCCATCGCAATACCGACGTCGGCCTGACGCAGCGCCGGGGCATCGTTTACGCCGTCACCGGTCATGCCGACGACTTCACCGGTATCCTGCAGCGCTTTGACCAGCCGCAGCTTATGCTCCGGACTGGTACGGGCAAAAATGTCGTACTCCACGGCGGCTTTCGCCAGTTCGCCATCATCCATGTGCTCCAGCTGATAGCCGGTCATCGCCTGATGGCTGTTGGTGATCCCCAGCATCTGGCCGATGCTCATTGCCGTCTGCGGGTGATCGCCGGTGATCATTTTCACGCGGATCCCTGCGGTCTGGCAGGCGTGAATCGCATCAATGGCCTCCGGACGTGGCGGATCCATCATCCCGGCGATGCCGAGGAACACCAGGCCCTCGCGCAGATCGTCGTGGGTCAGCGTCGTGCTGCCGGCCCGCGCCGGTTTACAGGCGGCGGCAACCATGCGCAGCCCCTGGCTGGCGAAGCGAGAGATCTCATCCTCCCAGTACTGGCGATCGAACGGCGCCGTGCCCTGCCTGGTCATCTGCTCGCGGCACATCGCGAAAATCACATCCGGGGCGCCGGTGATCAGCACGCGCTCAGCGGTGTCGATTCTCTGCTGCGTCGCCATGTACTTATACTGTGAATCAAACGGAATTTTGGCAATCAGCTGCGTTTCAACCGACGGCAGCTTTGCCTTCGCCGCCAGCACTTTTAACGCCCCTTCGGTCGGCCCGCCGGTGATGCCCCACAGGCCGCGCGCATCCTGCACCAGTTGGCTATCGTTGCACAGGTCAATGGTGCGCAGATACGTTTCCAGCACGCTTCCGGCATGAACCTGTACCGGCTCATCGCTGCCTTCCAGATAGATATTGCCCTGTGGCTCATAGCTGTCCCCCTCAACCCGGTAGCAGCAGTCGGCCGTGATAATCGCTTTGACCGTCATTTCATTCATGGTCAGCGTTCCGGTTTTATCCGAACAGACCACGGTCATCGCGCCCAGCGTTTCTACCGTCGGGAGCTTGCGAATAATGGCGTGTTTGCGCGCCATCGCCTGCACCCCGAGGGAGAGAATGATCGAGATAATCGCCGGCAGACCTTCCGGGACCGCCGCGACGGCCAGGCTAATCAGGGAGAGCAGCAGCTCCCCCATGGGGATATCACGCAGGGCCAGGCTGAAGACGAACAGCGCCGCCATCATGGCGAGGATAATGACGAAAATGGCTTTACCCAGCTTATCCATCTGCACCAGCAGCGGCGTGCGATGCTTCTCGATACCGGCCATCATCTGGTTGATGTGCCCAAGCTCCGTATCCTGCCCGGTCGCCGTCACGACGCCGACGCCACCGCCGGCGCTGATGGTAGTACCGGAAAACACCATGTTGGTCCGGTCGCCCAGCGGCAGCTCGCCTTGTAGCGCATCGGTGATTTTATCCACCACCGTTGATTCGCCGGTCAGGATCGCCTCTTCTACGCGCAGGTTATGGGTTTCGATAAGGCGCATATCCGCCGGAACGCGGTCACCCGCCCGCAGAATAACGATATCTCCCGGCACCAGGTCGCGAGTGGGCAGGGTTTCGTGTTTACCATTGCGCTGCACCCGGGCGTTGCTGGAGAGCATATTGCGGATCCCCTGCAGGGATTTCTCGGCGTTGCTCTCCTGCACGTGGCCGATCAGGGCGTTAATGACCGTGACGCCGAGGATAACCAGGGTATCGACCCAGTGCCCCATCACCGCCGTCAGCGCCGCCGCGGCCAGCAGGACGAAAATCAGCACGTCGTTAAAGTGGGCCAGGAAACGCAGCCAGGCCGGCTTGCTTTTCTTTTCCGGCAGCGCGTTAGGGCCAAAGGAGGCCAGGCGCTCCGCAGCCTCGGCGGAGCGCAATCCCTCGGCGCGACTGTTTTTCTGCGCCAGTACCTGTTCAACGGTCTGCCGGTAGGCTGGCTGCGGTGCAGTGTCTCCCGCAGGAGGCGAATTATGGGGGTGATAGATTTTGGTCAAATTAAATTTTCCTTATAAATTCCGTTATTCGGAAAGCCTGAAATCATTTCTGGCCAATGAATAAATATGATTTTATATAGCGCGATAAAAGTTGATCCAGGACAATTTACAACCCCTCGCAAAATTTAAAATCCGTGATAAGTTAATTCTTCAAACAACTATTACAGAATATTAATAAACATATATTAAACGAGGTCAATTATGTTTGGAATCTACCGCGGACGCCGCCTGGCGCTGTACATTCTGCTGGCTATCATTATTGCCACGCTGGTGGGATATAGCACCTATAGTTTTGTAAAGTACATGCTTTAGCAGTGACATTAATTGACATTAAAATGCCATTAATTTAATTACAAATAATACCAACAATATTAACAGAAGGAATAAAAAGCATAATATTAGTGCTACGCATAATGGCGTAAAACAATCACTCAGGAAAGTATATTGCGTAAAATGTCATTTTACCTGACAATATGTTTTTTAACTGATGATTAACAAGTAATGAAACATCCGCTCGAAACGCTGATCGCCGCCGCAGGCATTTTATTGTTGGCCCTGATCTCTTGTTTACTGCTGCCAGCGCCATCCCTTGGGTTAACGCTGGCGCAAAAACTGGTCGATACCTTCCATCTGATGGATCTCAACCAGTTTTATACCCTGCTCTTTTGCCTGTGGTTCTTAGCGCTGGGCACGGTAGAATATGTGGTGTTGCGCTGGGTCTGGCGCCGCTGGTTTTCCCTTGAGCGCTAACCCGGTAAAGTCACGCATTCCCACCACCAGCGCCTCGCACCAGGCGGCATAATCATGGCCGCTTGATGAGGGATGGAAGCTAACGCGATAGCCTTTATCGCGTAGCGCCTGTTCAAATGCGAGGGTATTGCTGTAGATTCCGCCATCAGCTCCCGAGGTTTCAAACCGGCCCGCCTGGAGCCAGAAACGTAGCGGATAGCGCGGCGACTGCTGATACTGGCGCGTCAGCCAGCCGGCTTCCTCGCCTTTGGGCGCCCACCAGTAAGAGCCCGACAGGCTGAGAACATTGGCAAACAGCCGCGGATAGCGCAGCGCGACCCACGATGCGGCCAGGCCACCGTAGCTGGAGCCGGCGACAACGGTTTTTTGGCGGATGGCATCCAGCCCCTGTTGTCGCAGCCAGGGCAGCAGCTCATGGGCCATAAAATCGGCAAAGAAGGGATTGGGCGGCAGCTCTTTCGCCCGCCGCGAGTGATCGAGACTATCAATAAATACCACGTTGATCGGCGGCAACGCATGGCTGGCGATCAGGCTGTCCAGCACGTTGGCAAAGCGGTATTCATCCTGGTAGGTTTTGCCATCAAACAACATCAGCGTCCAGCGCGCGGGCTGCGGCAGGCGCGGGCGGTAGATCATCACTTCCCGGGTATTATGCAAAAAATCGCTGCGCAGCTGATGGCGGGTCAAGGTGCCATAGCGCAGCGGCTGCGCCATCCGCTGCGGCGTGCAGTAGCGCGCCGGATTGAGCGCCAGCAGCGAATAGCGGTTCCAGCGATCGCTGGCGCGGTTGACGCTGTGCGGGTTCAGCGGATCGGCCTGAGCGCTGACCAGAATCGCACGCCGCTGCTCGTGTCCGACGCCGTCGACCTGCGGGACATCCGGCGCCAGCTTATATTGCATCAGCGTATCTGCCGGTACCACGTAGCTGCGAAACCAGACATCGGAATGGCCAAGCCGAAACAGCGGATCGTGATCGCCCGCCGGGGATCCCAGCAGGAAGACGTTTTTTCTCGCCCCGCGCCACAGGAAGGTGACGCGCTGGTGTCCGGCATCCACCGGTTCGACCATCGGCGTCCCTTCCTGTTCGCGCTCCTGCCAGAAACGCGCCGTAGAACCGCCCGCCGCCAGTTCCTGCATCAGCTGCTGCAAACGAGGACTGACGGGATCCAGTGCCTGGGTTTTCGCCAGCGCGGTGGTCTCCTTCATCCGCCAGCGGAAACGCCAGCGGGCGCCTTCTTCGCCGTGGAGCACCAGCGCAGAAGCGCGGTTCACCGGCAGGGAGAACAGCAGCGTTTGCTCGCCATCCGGCGGCCCTCCCGCCAGCAGCGTGCGCAGCCGACGGTTATTTTCATCCAGCAGGCGGGCATCCGTTACCCCGGAAATCGTCGCCGAGACGTAGTTTTCCCCTAACGTCGGCAGATCAAAACAGACTTCGCCGCTGGCATCGAATTTTCCCTGCAGCTCTCCCTGCCGCGAAGAAGATTCGCAGTTCATTGCCACCGCCGGTAGCGCACTCATACCGATCAGCAGACCACCCCATGCCATTTTCATCGCCCGATTTATCCCTGTAAAAATTTGTTACTAACGCTAATGCAAATGGTAATGATTTGCAATAACATCAATTCCGCTCGTTCAGGCCATTAGATTTTTCTGATGGGGGAAAGGGATGATTATGGCAATTTCAACCAAGGACATAGCGAAAAAAATGTTTAAATATAATAAGATAACTAAACTCTGGGTCACGGGTCTTGCCGTGGCAACACTCGCCGGACAGGCGCTGGCGGAGGAGACGCTGGTGGTCACCGCCAGCAGTAGCGAAGATCCCACGGCTCCGGTCAAAGGTATCGTGGCGACGAAAACCCTTTCCGCCACGAAAACCGCCGCCGGGCTGGTGAAAACCCCGCAGTCGGTCTCGGTCATCACCCGCGATCAGATGGCGGCGCTGGACGTGACGTCGGTGTCACAGGCTCTGCGCTATAGCGCCGGGGTGTTCACCGAGTATCGCGGGTCGTCCAACCGCAATGACGAAGTCTTCGTGCGCGGCTTCAGCTATGTACCGAAGTATCTCGACGGCCTGAGCTATGGCGCCACCGCTTCGTCGCAAACCGGCACGATGGATCCGTGGCTGCTGGAGCGCGTCGAGCTGGTACGCGGCCCGGCCTCGGTGCTGTTTGGCCAGGTCAACCCCGGCGGGCTTATCAGCATGACCAGCAAGCGTCCCACCAGCCAGCCGGTGCATGAAATCCAGTTCCGTACCGGCAACGACAATCTGGCGGAAGGCGCGTTTGATCTCGGCGGGCCGTTAAGCGACGACGGCCACCTGCTCTATCGCCTCAACGGTATCGCCCGCAGCCAGAACAGCCAGGTCGAGGATTATAAAGAGACGCGCGTCGCCATTGCGCCGGCGCTGACGTGGTATCCCAACGATGCCACTCGCTTCACGTTGCTGACCAGCTATCAAAAAGATCCCGACGCCGGTTATCGCAACTTTCTGCCGCGCTACGGCACCGTCAACAACGTCGATGGCAGCTATATTCCGCGCGACTTTAACGTCAGCGACCCCAGCTACAATCAATCCTGGCGCGAACAGACGCTAATCGGTTATGAATTTGAGCATCAGCTCAACGATATGCTGACCCTACGGCAGAACGCGCGCTATGGGACGATAAAGCAGAAATATCGCTATCTGGTCTATTCCAGCAGTGAAGCCAATAGCTCCGTGCTCTCGCGCCGCGCCCAGCATGAGGAGCGGCAAACCGATGAGTTCGGTATTGATAACCAGCTTGAGGCGCAGTTCGCGACCGGTCAACTGGCGCACACCGTTCTCAGCGGCCTGGACTACAAAACCAGCAAGGATAAGCAGTACCTCGGTCGCGCCGGCGGTTCGCAGTACGATCTCGACTGGCGTGCCCCGGTCTATGGTGTAAAGGTCGATGAAAGCACCTTCCGTACCGCCAGCGATGAACAGCAGAATCTCGACCAGGTTGGCCTCTACCTGCAGGATCAGCTGAGCCTGGAAAACTGGGAGCTGCTGCTTTCCGGCCGCTATGACTGGGCGGAAGTGCGTACCACCGACTTTACCGACAGCAGTCGCAGCCAGAAAAACGACAGCAAGTTTACCTGGCGTACCGGTCTGCTGTACGCCTTTGACTTTGGCCTGTCGCCCTATATCAGCTACAGCACCTCCTTCGAGCCCAACCTGCAAACCAACCGGGCGCCGGGCGTCGCTCCGTTCGATCCCAGCGAAGGGAAACAGCTGGAAGTGGGCGTGAAATATCAGCCTACGCCGACGGCGTTGATGACTCTGGCGATGTACAACCTGACCCAAAGCAACGTCGCGACCTGGAACAGCGCGGCGGGATGGTATGAGAACAGCGGCAAGGTCCGCTCGAAGGGGGTGGAAGCCGAAGCGCACGCCACCTTCTTTGATAACCTCAACCTGATTGCTTCATACACCTGGACCGATGCGGAAACCGTGAATACCACCGTCGCCGGCACCGAAGGGAAAACCCCGGCGCGTATTCCGACCCATATGGCCTCGGCGTTCACCAGCTACACCCTGCCCAATGGCGCGCTAAAAAGCCTGACCGCTGGGGTTGGCGTGCGTTATATCGGCACCAGCTACGGCGATGCGAAAAACACCTTCAAGGTACCGGCGGTGGATCTGTATGACGCGATGGTCAGCTATGAGTTAGGCGAATTGAGCTCGAGCCTGAAAGGGGCGAAAGCGCAGTTCAACATCAACAATATTGCCGACACCAAATATGTTGCCTCGTGCGCCGGCGATAGCGCCTGTTTCTATGGCGTGGGTCGTACGGTTACGATGACGGTAAACTACGCCTGGTAGAAAGACAAAAACGCGTCCGCCGGTTTCCCCGACGGACGCGCCTCAGTGGGCGCGATTGTGATTCTCTTTACGGTAGGCACCCGGCGGCTGATGAAAGGTGCGGGTGAAAATGCGGGTAAACGTCTGCTGAGAATCAAAGCCGTATTTCAGGCAAATATCATAAACCCGCTGATCGGTATCGCGCAGATCGCGCGCCGCCAGCCGCAGTTTACGTTCGCGGATATAGCGCCCCAGACTCTCCCCTTTGTACTGCAAAAAGAGTCGTTGCAGATGCCATTTCGAATAACCAGAGTGGCGAGCAATATCATCAATACGCAGCGGCTGATGCAAATTGTCATCAATCCACCCAACGATAGTCTCAATCACCTGAGCGGAAATAGTCATAAGTCCTCTCCTCTTGAATCAAACCCGTATTTATCGCCACCAGCGATTAAATGATTGCGTCTTATCGGCAACCCAAACCGGCTCGCCAAGCATCGGCGTTAACAACCGCCACGGTCGTTGCTCGCTGGCCGCAGCCAGCCGCTTATAGGGATCGTCCCAGCTGTGTTTCGCCAGCACGAAGCGCCCCGCATGTCCCGGCAACACCGCGCGCGTACGGAGATCGTCGGCGGCCTGGGCGGTCTCGTCAGGCATCATGTGAATGTATTTCCAGTCCTGGTCGTACTGACCGTTCTCCATAATCGCCAGATCCACGGCGCCAAACTGTTCGCCGATGGCTTTGAAGTGCGGGCCGTAACCGCTATCGCCGCTGTAGTAAATCTTCTGCTGCGGCGTGACGAACATAAAGCTGGCCCACAGCGTCTGATTACGCTTCAGCCCCCGACCGGAGAAATGACGGGCCGGCAGGACATGCACGGTCAGTTCGTCGCTGATCTGCACCGCCTGATTCCAGTCCGCTTCGCTGATGATGGCGCTCTCCATGCCCCAGTAGCGCAGATGCGATCCCACGCCGAGCGGCGTCACCACGCGCTTGATTTTTGGCATCAGCGCTTTGATGGTGGCGTAATCCAGATGGTCGTAGTGATCGTGCGAAATAATCAGCAGGTCTATCTCCGGCATACGCTCTGCACGCCACGGATAGTCACCCGGGAAAGCTTTATTAATAAATGAGAACGGCGCGGCATAGTCGCTGAAGACCGGGTCGATCAGGATACGTTTCCCCGCCAGTTGCAAATACCAGGAGGAGTGGCCGAGCCACACCATCGTATCCTGCCCGAGAGGCAGGCTGGCGAGATCGGTATTGACCAGCGGCAGCGGCTGCGCGGGACGGGCATTTTCGCGTTTAGTCACCAGAAACTCCCACCAGGCGGCCAGCATATTTTTCTGCCCGGTGAAGCCCGGCGTGGGGAGCTGATTATGAAACTGGCCATCGCGATAGTGCGGCGACTGTTCCACCAGACTGAGCTGCGCACCCTGCGGCGCCCGGCCAAACCCGGCATTTAAGACAAACGGCAAAGCGGTTGCTGAGGCTAATAACATAATGGCGACCACGCTGAAAGTGACACGGTTCATAACCTGACCAGATGAAACTCCCTATTATGAGAGTTTAGTGATATAACTTGATTATGAGTGAGTAAGCACTCATTATTAAGATGAATATGAAAGTCGTCAAGACGATTTTCAATTTTTTAACATCCACCGTTGCAGTGCCCTGACATGGCATGTTTAGATCGGGGTTTGATTTCGCGTGAGGTAAAATGTAGTGGCTCGTCCTAAGAGTGAAGATAAAAAACAAGCGTTGCTGGAGGCCGCAACGGCCGCCTTTGCCCAGTCGGGTGTCGCCGCCTCAACGTCGGCCATTGCCCGTAGCGCCGGAGTTGCCGAGGGGACGCTGTTCCGCTATTTCGCCACCAAGGATGAGTTACTCAACGAACTGTACCTCTCTATCAAATCGGGTTTAGTTAAAGCGATGGTTTCCGGACTGACGCCAAACGAAAAACGGCCGAAAGAGAACGCCCGCAATATCTGGGACGGCTATATCGACTGGAGTATTCGCCACCCGATGGAGCACAAGGCGATTCGCCGGATGGCGCTCAGCGAACGCATCACCGATGAAACCCGAACCCGCGTAAGAGAGATGTTTCCCGAGCTCAACGAAATGTGCCAGCTGTCGGTCAAGCCGGTCTTCCTGAGCGATGCCTACAGCGCCTTTGGCGACGCCCTGTTTCTGTCGCTGGCGGAAACCACTATCGAATTTGCCAGCCACGATCCGCAGCGCGCCCCCGAGCTGATCGCCCTCGGTTTTGAGACCATGTGGCAGGCGCTTCACGAGAACGACGCCTGATGGACCGCGCTTCGCTGCACGCCAGCGCCCACCGGATTGCGCTCGCCTATCCGTTTACCGAACACTGCTGGCCGTTCGGCCCCGAGTATGATGTGTTCAAAGTTGGCGGGCGCATTTTTATGCTCACCATGACCATTCGCGGTCGGGCGCTGGTGAATCTGAAAGCCGATCCGCAAAAATCCCTGCTCAATCGGGAGATTTACCGCAGTATTGAGCCGGGATATCACATGAACAAAAAACACTGGATTACCGTGGTTCCTGGCGAGGATATCAGCGAGAGTCTGCTGGCCGAACTTATCGATGATTCCTGGAATCAGGTGGTGAATAAACTGGCAAAAAAAGATCGGCTGCGGCTACGTCCGGCGGGATTTTCAGGCTAGCGCGATAAGTGTTATCGCATTTTTGTCTCTTATCATTTCCCCGCCTTCGCTGTACTCTTCTCCCACTAAACGCCCCGTAAGGGGCTGTAAACTCGAATTATCTTGAGCATAAACCGTGAGGAAGAGTTATGGATATCGTCTCCGTTGCCTTAAAGCGCCACTCCACGAAAGCCTTCGATGCCACAAAAAAACTGACTGCTGAAGAAGCCGAAAAGCTGAAAACGTTGCTGCAATACAGCCCGTCAAGCACCAACTCTCAGCCGTGGCACTTTATCGTTGCCAGCACGGATGAAGGGAAAGCCCGCGTGGCGAAAGCCGCCAGCGGCACCTATGTTTTCAACGAACGTAAAATTCTTGATGCTTCTCATGTCGTGGTTTTCTGTGCCAAAACGGCCATGGACGACGCCTGGCTGGAGCGCGTGGTGGACCAGGAAGAGGCCGACGGACGCTTCGCCACCCCGGAAGCCAAAGCCGCTAACCACAAAGGCCGCCTTTTCTTTGCCGATATGCACCGCAAAGATCTGCATGACGATAACCACTGGATGGCGAAGCAGGTTTACCTCAACGTCGGCAACTTCCTGCTCGGTGTCGCGGCGATGGGGCTGGATGCGGTGCCGATCGAAGGCGTCGATTTCACGATCCTCGATGCGGAATTCGACCTGAAAGCGCAGGGCTATACCAGCCTGGTGGTTGTTCCGGTCGGCCACCACAGCGTAGAAGATTTCAACGCCGGGCTGCCGAAATCGCGCCTGCCGCAGGCAACGACCATCACCGAGATTTAATCTTCCCGCGCACGCCGCTCGCCGGCGTGCCAGATTCGTTCGGCATAGCGGCCAATCACCGCCAGCGAAACGGCCAGAATCAGGAAGAACACCACCTTGTGCATCCCGTCCCAGAAAAACTCGAAGAAACGCGTATAGAGATTGATAGCCAGGAAGGTCAGGCCAAAACCGCGCAGCATTCCGTCATCCGTTTTCAGACTGATATAAATACAGATGCCCGCCGCGACGCCGAATAGCAGCGCCCACGGCAGCTGCTGCAGCGGTGAAATACTGTACCAGGCGTCGAGATCCCGATAGCCAAAAATCGACAGAATCCACAGCGCAATAAACAGATACGTCAGGCCCATGGCCTTACTGACGGTAAACAGCCGGCGCTGAAGCAGCCACTTTTGCAGCATAAAACAGAGCGCCAGCAGCACGCCGCCAAACAGCACAAAACGAATCGGATAGTTCATGCCCAGCCAATAGGCCCCCCACCCCGACACGTAGCCGGTTTCCGCGCCGAACCAGTTGCCCAGCGCCAGCAGGAAGAACAGCCACACCAGCCCGGAACGGGCCGCCAGGCCGATAGCGCCATAGATAGCGCAGCCGACCAGAAACAGTGGCGCAATATGGCCGCTGCCGTCATCCAGCCGCTCGCCGAGCTGCCACAGCGCCAGCGCGGTAAACACCACGCCGACAAACAGAATCGCCTCGGTACTGTAGTGCCAGTAGGCGGCCCGCCGCTGGCGGCGGAATCCCCACAGGTAGCAAACCAGCGCCACCGCCGCAGGCAGCGCAATCCGCGCCAGCGCCGAGTCGCTGAACAGGCTCACCAGCCAGGCGATCAGTTCGCTATCGGCAAGCACGCTGCCCAGCGCGATCAGCAGGCAGGCCAGCGCCGTCCAGAAGGCGTAGCGGCTCAGGCGCTGCCAGTCAAAGGCGCTCACTCGCAAGGTGGCCGCCAGCCGCTGGTTTTCCGCGTGACTCAACGCCCCCGCGGCCTGCCATTCGTCCAGCGCGCGCTGAATCACCCGCTGTTGTTTCCTGGTCACGTTCATCTGCGTTCCCTGTCGTTATGAGTAGAGAGAATCCTGTTTATCCAGCCACGCCAGCGCCTGCTCGCCGGCTTCGTCCATCGGCAGGTACACCAGCAGCCGTGAGCCATTACGCGGGGCGGAATACCAGTACATCTGCTGCAGACTAAAGCGCCCGAGCTGAGGATGGTTGAAATTCTTCACCTGATTTTCCACGCCGCGAACG
Source organism: Klebsiella planticola ATCC 33531 (assembly GCF_000735435.1). Lineage (GTDB taxonomy): Bacteria > Pseudomonadota > Gammaproteobacteria > Enterobacterales > Enterobacteriaceae > Klebsiella > Klebsiella planticola. The sequence continues at coordinate 31,706 of NZ_JMPP01000066.1, forward strand.
TCATAGCGCTGATGCCACAGCGTTTCAAACTCGGCGGAGGCGGCAAAAAAGCGCGCCAGCTTATTTTCCCACAGCGGGTCGCCCCGGTGTTCGGCCATGGCCGCGCGGAAATAGGAGACAAACGTCGGCAGCACATCGCGGTTCTCGATGCGGCTACGCCAGGTGTCGTGGGTGAGATAGAGATAAATACAGTTACGGTTTTCTTCGGGGAGCGCGGCAAAATCGACGCCCATCAGCCGACAAAAACTGTCGTTCCACGCCACGATATCGAAATTGGGTTTCTGGATACTGGCCGGCTGCGGCATCAGGCTATCGAGCATTCGCCGGGTCCCCGGAGCAATCCCCTCGCATATGCTCACCTGCGTCGTTTCCGGCGGCGTTAGCCCGGCGAGCACGAACAGATGGCGCGTCTCCAGCGGGCTGCACTGCAGCGCATTCGCGACGCCCATCAGCACCGATTCCGACGGATTGACCTCCCGTCCCTGCTCCAGCCAGGTGTACCAGGTCACGCCGACATCGGCCAGCATCGCGACCTCTTCCCGACGCAGCCCCGGCGTGCGTCGCCGGCCCACTCGCGGCAGGCCGAGACGCTGCGGGTCAAGGCTTTCACGCCGGGAGCGCAGAAAGGCGCCCAGCTGCTTACGGCTATCGTCGGGCGCTATCGGCACCGTTTCACGTTGCGGCATTCCCGTCATATTGACTCCAGCATGGTAGTACCAATACCAGTATAGACAGGAACTGGTACCCGTTTAATTTATCGGTAATGCTACGGCTATCCGCTGAATGACGCAATGGAGAGATCCGATGAATTCGTCTGCTGTTTCACCCGGCCGCGCCGGTTTACTGCTTCTGTTGACCGGCCAGATGCTGCCGCTGATCGACACCTCAATTACCAACGTGGCGCTGGACTCCATTACTCATTCACTGGATGCCAGCGCCACCCAGCTGGAGCTGATCGTCGCCCTCTACGGCGTCTCTTTTGCGGTGTGCCTGGCGATGGGCAGCAAGCTGGGCGATAACTACGGCCGCCGCCGTCTGTTTATGTGGGGGGTCGCGCTTTTTGGCCTCGCCTCTTTGCTGTGCGGCATGGCCAACTCCATCGGCGGACTGCTGGCGGCCCGCACGCTGCAAGGCGCAGGCGCGGCGCTGATCGTGCCGCAAATCCTCACCACCCTGCATGTGACGTTGAAAGGCAGCGCCCATGCGCGCGCGATCAGTCTGTATGGCGGGATTGGCGGGATTGCTTTTATCGTCGGGCAGATGGGCGGCGGCTGGCTGGTCTCGGCGGATATCGCCGGCCTGGGCTGGCGCAACGCGTTCTTTATCAATGTCCCGATCTGCCTGCTGGTGCTGGCGTTTAGCCGCCGTTATGTCCCGGAAACCCGCCGCGAAGCCCATTCGGCTATCGACTGGCAGGGCACCTTCAGCCTGGCGCTGATCCTCTGCTGCCTGCTGTTTCCGATGGCGCTGGGGCCGGAACTTCACTGGCCGTGGACGCTCCAGCTTTTGCTGGTGGCCATACTGCCGCTGCTGGCCTGGATGCGGACCAGCGCGTTGCGTAAGCAGCAGCGCGGCGAACAGCCTCTGCTGCCGCCCCGGCTGCTGAAGCTCACCAGTATTCGCTTTGGCATGGCTATCGCCCTGCTGTTCTTCAGCGCCTGGTCCGGCTTCATGTTCTGCATGGCGCTGACCATGCAGGCCGGTCTCGGTATGGCGCCATGGCAGTCAGGCAACAGCTTTATTGCCCTCGGCGTGGCCTATTTTGTCTCCGCGCTGTACGCGCCGAGGCTAATTGCCCGCTTCAGCATGGGACGCATTCTGCTGATTGGGCTGGCGGTGCAGATAGCCGGCCTGCTGCTGCTGATGGCCACCTTCGGTCACTTCGGCGCGCAAACCTCGTCGCTGGCGATGGTGCCCTCTACCGCGCTTATCGGCTACGGCCAGGCGCTGATCGTTAACAGTTTCTATCGCATTGGCATGCGCGATATCAGCGCCAGCGATGCCGGTGCCGGGAGCGCCATTCTCAGCACCCTGCAACAGGCGACGCTGGGATTAGGTCCGGCAATTCTCGGCTCGCTGTTTTTAACCCTCGCCCGAGGCGGCGGCACCTATCCGCAGGCGCTGATCGATTTCCTGGCCGTGGAGGTGGCAATGATGCTGCTCTTAGGCGCGATTGCCCTGTGGCTGCGCCATCATCTCAATATTCGTCCGGTGGCGACCGCCTCATAATTCAAAATGGCATGACGCCTGATTTGCATAATATACATCCAGCGGTCATCATTACCGCTGGATGTACAGGAGACGTTATGCAGGAATTAATCTCACACATTGCCGCATTAGGCATCGAAATTACCCCCACCACTTCGCTCATTATTATCTTCGGCATTATTTTACTGACGGCCATTGTCGTTCATTTTATTTTGCATAAAGGCGTGCTGCGCGCCTTCGAAAAACGCGCGCAGGCCAGCAGCCATTTGTGGCTGCAAATCATCACCCAGAACAAACTGTTTCACCGGTTGGCCTTTACCCTGCAAGGGATTATCGTCAATGTGCAGGCGGTTTTGTGGCTGCAAAAAGGCAGTGAAGCCGCCAATATATTAACCACCTGCGCCCAGCTGTGGGTCATGATCTATGCCCTGCTGTCTTTCTTTTCGCTGCTCGATGTGGTCTTCAATTTATCGCAGAAATTCGCCACCGCATCCCAGCTGCCGCTGAAGGGGATATTCCAGGGCATTAAGCTGGTCAGCGCGATTATTATTGGCATCCTGGTTATCTCATTACTGATAGGCCAGTCGCCGGCGATATTGATCAGCGGCCTCGGCGCCATGGCCGCGGTACTGATGCTGGTATTTAAAGACCCGATCCTTGGCCTGGTTGCCGGCATTCAGCTTTCCGCCAACGACATGCTGAAGCTCGGTGACTGGCTGGAAATGCCGAAATACGGCGCCGACGGCGCGGTCATTGATATTGGCCTTACCACGGTGAAAGTGCGCAACTGGGACAATACCATCACCACGATCCCCACCTGGTCGCTGGTATCCGACTCCTTTAAAAACTGGAGCGGGATGTCCGCCTCCGGCGGGCGCCGCATTAAACGCAGCCTGAATATTGATACCACCAGTATCCATTTTCTCGATGAGCAGGAGCAGCAGCGCTTAATTCAGGCCCGGCTGCTTAAGCCCTATATGGACTCGCGTTATCAGGAAATTAGCGAGTGGAACCAACAAAATGCCGCCGACCATTCGGTGCTGAACCTGCGCAAGATGACCAATATCGGCACCTTTCGCGCCTATTTACAGGAGTATCTGCGCAACCACCCGCGACTGCGCAAAGATATGACGATGATGGTGCGCCAGCTGGCGCCAGACGCCAACGGCCTGCCGATTGAGATCTACTGCTTCACCAGCACCGTAGTATGGGCAGAATATGAAAGCATCCAGGCTGATATTTTCGACCATATTTTCGCCGTGGTTGACGAATTCGGGCTGCGTATTCACCAGTCACCGACCGGCAACGATATTCGTTCGCTGGCGGCAGCACATCACGGGTAATACTCAGGCACTGGCGCGGGCAATGATGCGCCAGTCCATCATCACCCGTTCGGCGGTGGCATCCGGGTTGTCGATTTTCTTCAGCAGCAGGGTCACCGCCGTGCGGCCAATGTCGCGCGACGGCTGTTCCACGGTGGTCAGCTGCGGCGAGACCATCTCCGCCAGCTCCGTGCCATCAAACCCCATGACCGCAATATCGTCCGGAACCCGCAGTCCGGCCTGCGCAATCGCGCGCAGGGCGCCTGCCGCCAGCGAGTCGGCGACGGCAAATACCGCATCCGGCCGCTCTTTGGAGGCCAGCAGCGTTTCCATTGCCGCTTTACCGGCGGCAGCGCTGAGGTCGCTGGCATAGGCCACCTGCTGCCAGGCGAGCTCACGCACATGGAGCACGTTTTTATAGCCGCGCTCGCGCAGGCGGGCATAGCGATAGCTCAGATCGTGGTTAATCAGGGCAATGCGCCGATAACCGCTCTCCGCCAGCCGCGACACCGCCCCCTGCGCCGCATCGATGTCGTTTATGCCGACGCAGGAGATACTGCCGGCATCGGCATACTCGGCGCACTGCACCCACGGCGCATCGCCGATCATCATCGTCAGTTCCGGTAGGCTGGAGAGCGCGTTCATCGTAATAATCCCGTCGACCACTTTCCCCGACAGCAGCCGCAGCCCGGAAGTCGAGCGCGCCAGATCGGACCCGGAATTACACAGTAATATACGGTAGCCGTGCTGTTCCGCCTCCTCTTCGATGCCCTTCACCACTTCCGCACAAAACGGGTTCGCAATATTCGACACCATCACCAGAATCATGTAGCTCCGTGCCGTCCGCAGCTGGCGGGCCAGCAGGTTAGGCTGATAGTTGCTCTCTTTAATCGCCTGCAGCACGCGTTCGCGGTTCTTCGGTTTGACGGTATCGCTGTTATTCAGCACCCGCGATACGGTTGCCACTGAGACACCCGCCAGACGGGCGATTTTCTGAATTGACATAAAGGCGGCACTTCCTGGGATAAGGGGGATAATGCGCAGGCTACCATAAACGGGCCGTCGGTGTGCAGCGGGAGCGCGCGCAAGCCCGCTGATGCCCCTGCATATCGCCATGGAAAACTATTAATTATCAGGGCTATTTTCCCCGGGCGTTAAGCGCGATGATTTTGCGGGTAAAATAAACACCGCGCTCGGGTGCCGAAAATTATAAAAGCTTATTATCAATACGTTAGGGATGATGTCATCAATGAAGATTCAAGTCGCACTGCTTGTCCTCGGCGGATCTCTCGCCGCCCTCACCGGCTGCACCGCCTCAAAATCATCGCCGGAGCGCCACGCGTACTATTTTGTCGCCCATCGTTCTGATTTTGTCGGCGGTAATTTTGCCGTAAATCGTCAGGAAAATTACCGCTTAAATCTGCCGACCTTCACCGGGATGTATAACCGCGGCAAACAGGACCGGACCGCCGGCGTCAGCGAAAGCGATGCCCGACGCAACGCCGATGCCATTAAGCAACAGGTCGCGAAGGGTACCCGGTCACAACACACCTTTACCGGTAATGCCAGCGATAGCTGGAATAATGACATGGAGAATAAAGACGCGGTGCTGTTCGGCAACGAGCTTTCCGCCGCCTATCTGGACGGGTATCTTGGCGTGAAATAAGCCATTGCGCGCCACCGACGTGGCGCACAACCTGCCGGCTATCGCCTGACGCTGACCCAGCGCTGCTGCCGATGGCTTTGCAAAATCGCCTCAACGATATACATCACATCCGCCCCTTCATAAAATGAGGCGAAACGCCGCTCGTCGGCGGCCGGCATCTTCCCGGCGCGTACCGCCTGATAGAAGCTCAACATCATATTCTTGAAAGCGTCCGGCCACCCCTCATTATGCCCGCCGGGGAAGTGGGCGCTGGCGGAGACGTCCGGCTGCATCAGGCTCGGATCATCGCTGAGCAGCTGATTTGGCTGCGCGCGCTGGCCAATCCACAGCCGCTGCGGAAGTTCCTGATCCCACGCCAGCGAACAGCGGCTGCCGTTAATTTCAACCGCCAGGCGGTTCTTTCTCCCGGCGCTGACCTGCGAAACGGTAAAACAGCCTTTGCTACCGTCATCAAAGCGAAACAGCACGGACCCCATATCTTCCGTATCCACCTCGCGCACCTCAAAACGCTGAGATTCACCCGTCTGGCTGAAGGTGGACTCGCCGGAAACGGCCGCGTGGCGCGTCGGCCAGACGATAGAAAGATCCGCCATGACCTCGGTGATGCGCCTGCCGGTCATAAACTGCACCATGTCGCACCAATGGGAGCCGATATCCGCCACCGCCCGCGAGGCGCCGCCCAGCGCCGATTCCACCCGCCAGTTGTAGTCACTTTGCTGCACCATCCAGTCCTGCAGATAGCTGCCGTGCGCCGAAAACAGCCGCCCGACCTGCCCGGCACGCATCATGCTGGCGGCCTGCTGGACCATCGCGAACTGGCGATAAACGAAGCTTACGCCGTGCACCACCCCCGCCTTCTCCGCCAGCGCGACCAGTTCGCGCGCCTCATCCGGAAGCATGCACAGCGGTTTTTCCGAGAACAGATGCAGCCCGGCGCGCAGCGCCTGGCGGTTAATCTCCGCATGCAGGTGGTTCGGCGTGCAGTTATGTACCACCTGTAAGCCGGGATGTGCCAGCAGCGCCTCAACCTGACCATAAGCCTGCGCTACATTGAGCTGCCGCGCTTTTTGCTGCGCCTGCGCCAGATTGCTGTCGCACAGCGCCACCACCTCGATGTCGCCGACCCGGCGCAGCGCTTCAATATGCGCCGGACCAATAAATCCTGTCCCAATAATGCCGACCTGAATCATGCTTGCCCCTCGCGACCGCTGGCAAAATCATCAAACGCCCGTTCGGAGACGGGAATAATATGGCGGCGGATAAATTCGCTGCCCTCGCGCGCGCCGGCCTCCGCCTCCTTCAGGCAACACTCCCACTCCAGCACCGCCCAGCCGTCAAAGTCGTATTCGGTCAGCTTGCTGAAAATGCTCTTGAAATCAATTTGCCCATCCCCGGGCGAGCGAAAGCGCCCCGCCCGCTGCAGCCAGGGCTGATATCCCCCGTATACCCCGCTGCGGCCGTCGCGACGAAACTCGGCATCTTTGACATGAAAGGCTTTGATCCGCGAATGGTAGATATCGATATACGCCAGGTAGTCCATCTGCTGGAGGTGCAAATGGCTGGGATCGTAGAGCATATTGCAGCGCGGATGGTTATCTACCCGCTGCAGAAAGCGTTCAAAGGTCACGCCATCGTGCAGGTCCTCACCCGGATGAATTTCATAGCAAAGGTCAATCCCCTGCTCATCGTAGAGATCGAGGAGCGGACGCCAGCGCCGCGCCAGTTCATCAAACGCCTCATCAATCCGTGACGGATTATGCGGCGGCCAGGGGTAAAACAGCGGCCACGCCAGCGATCCGGAAAATGTCGCATGGGCCTGCAGGCCTAAGCGCGCCGATGCCACCGCCGCCTGGCGCACTTTTTCCACCGCCCACTGCTGGCGCGCCTGCGGATTTCCGCGCAGTGCGGCGGGAGCAAAGGCGTCGAACGTTTGGTCATAGGCCGGATGAACCGCCACCAGTTGCCCTTCCAGATGGGTTGAGAGCTCGCTGATGGTCAGGCCATGTTCCGCCAGCCGCCCGCGAATGTCATCGCAGTAGGTCTGGCTCGTCGCCGCCCGTTCAACATCAAAAATAGCCGGATGATTACACGGGATCTGTAGCGCCTGATAGCCCAGTCCGGCGGCCCAGGCGGCGATCCCGTCCAGGGTGTTAAACGGCGCCTGGGCGCCGATAAACTGTGCCAGAAAAATCCCCGGTCCCTTCATCGTTTTCATACCCCCTCCTGATAGTTAATGCTGTTCTTTCTCACGGTACTGGAAAGAGAAAAGGAAAATCAGCGCAATAACCGCCGCGGCCACCGCCGGAATCCACCAGAAGGTGACCCACGCCTGCGGCACGCTCTGCCCGGCCACCAGCTGGTTATACAGCGCGCCGGAAATTTGCGATCCCAGCAGCATCCCGATGCCGTAGGTGAACATGACGATCATGCTTTGCGCCTGGCCTTTGACCTTCTCCCCCGCCACGCGGTCGGTATAGATAAAGCCGACAACAAAAAAGAAGTCGTAGCACACGCCGTGCAGCAGGATGCCGAGATAGAGCAGGAAGCGCCCCTCTTCACTCACCCCAAGGGCAAAGAAGGCATAGCGCACAAACCACGCCGCCATCCCGACCAGCAGCATGTACTTGACCCCGAGGCGGCGAAACAGCAGCGGGATCACCAGCATAAACGCGATTTCCGACATCTGCCCAAATGACATCGCGGTGCTGACATCCGCCACGCCGGCATCCGCCAGATAGGAGGCGGTGTAGGCATAGTAGGTACCCAGCGGAATCGAGATCAGCGTGGCGCAGAGTGAGAAAATAAAGAAATGGCGCGTCTTGAGCAGCGCAAACGCATCGGCGCAGAGCAGGTCGCGAAACTTCAGCGGAATGCCTTTCGCCGCTGCCGGCGTATGTGGCAAAGTCAGGCTGTAGAGGGCCAGTAAGACCGAACACAGCGCCGCCAGATTAAAGATAGCCGTGGTATCGGAAATTCCGCTCACGCCAATACAAATCCCGGCAATAATCCAGCCGATGGTGCCAAAGACGCGGACCACCGGGAAGGTTTTATCGACATTATTCAGGCTGTGGAAAGCGATATTGTTGGTCAGCGCCAGCGTCGGCATATAGCACAGCGTATAGCCAAACAGCAGGCCGATAAGCAGCGCGCCATTGTGCGCGACCAGCGCCTGGGGAACGAACCACAGGATCGCGGCCCCCGCCAGATGCATCACCGCCATCACTTTCTGCGAAGCAAAGAAGCGATCGACCAGCATCCCCAGCACAAACGGCGATAAAATCGAGGCGATAGGCCCGGCAGAGAACGCATCGCCAATCAGCAGCGCCATATCGTAGCGCGTCATCACCAGCCCCAGGGTCACCGACCAGCTTCCCCAGATAAAGAACTGCATAAACATCATTAACGCCAGGCGCGGCACCAGAAACCGGTGCTGTACGCCAACGCTTTCACGCCCTTCCGTCGTTGATACCATTTTGTCCGCCCTCAAAAAGTAATCGATTACAAAACGTCACCAGATGGAAAGTAATCGATTACAAAAAGAAGATCCTGCGCAAAATACGCTAAGCGCGAAGACGATCACAATAATAGGCAGATCGCCCCGGCGAACGCCGGGGCAAGGAGGCATTACGCCGGACGGCGCAGCAGCTTAAAGACCATAAACAGGAACAGGATCCATACCGGCAGCAGAATGGCCGACAGGCGCATGCCGTCGATGGTGCACATCAGCACCAGAATCAGCGCGAGGAAGGCAATACAGAGGTAGTTGCCGCCCGGCGCCAGCAGCGCTTTGAACTTCGGCTCCCGCCCTTTTCGACGCTGGGCCGCGCGGAACTTGAGGTGCGCCATGCAGATCATTATCCAGTTCAGCAGCAGCGTTGCCACCACCAGCGCCATCAGCAGACCCAGCGCTTTCTGCGGCAGCAGATAGTTCAGCAGCACCACCAGCGAGGTAATGACCCCGGAGAGGATCAGCGAATTGACCGGCACGCCGCGTTTGCTGACGCGGGCCAGAAACTTCGGCGCATTGCCCTGGACCGACAGACCGAACAGCATGCGGCTGTTGGAGTAAACGCCGCTGTTGTAGACCGACAGCGATGCCACCAGAATGACGAAATTCAGCGCAGAGGCTACGACATTACTGTCAAGATTATGAAAAATCATCACAAACGGACTGCTGTCGGACTTAATTTCCACCCACGGATAGAGCGCCAGCAGCACCACCAGCGAACCGATATAAAACAGCAGAATACGGTACACCACCTGGTTGACCGCTTTCGGAATGCTCTTTTGCGGATTTTGCGCTTCGGCGGCGGTAATACCAATCAGCTCCAGACCGCCAAAAGAGAACATAATCACCGCCAGGGACATCACCAGGCCATGCCAGCCGGTGGCGAAGAAACCACCGTGGCGCCACAGGTTATCAAATCCGGCTTTGCTGCCGCCGTGGCCGCCAAACAGCATCCACAGGCCAAAGCCAATCATGCCGATAATCGCCAGCACTTTAATTAAGGCAAACCAGAACTCCGCCTCGCCATACAGGCGAACGTTAACGAGGTTAACGGCATTGATGATGACAAAGAAGGCCGCCGCCCAGACCCAGGTCGGCACATCCGGAAGCCAGTACTGCATATAGATACCGGCGGCGGTGAGCTCAGCCATCCCCACCAGCACAAACATCACCCAGTAGTTCCAGCCGGAGAGAAAACCGGCAAACGGACCCCAGTATTTATATGCGAAGTGGGCAAAGGAGCCGGAGACGGGCTCTTCGACCACCATTTCGCCAAGCTGGCGCATGATCAGAAAAGCGACGATCCCGGCGACGGCATAGCCGATCAGGACCGCCGGGCCGGCCATCTGAATCGCCGGTCCGATACCGAGAAACAGGCCGGTACCGATAGCGCCGCCGAGGGCAATGAGCTGAATATGTCGGTTCTGTAAACCGCGATGAAGCGTCGGGCCGCTCTCCGCTGTGGCATCTGACTGCGTTGACGCGTCTTTCACGTCTTTCCCCTGTGAGTTTTTATGAAGGGGCACCTTTTAACACTTCTGCTCGCCCGACTTCAAGCTGCAGATGCGTTGATTGCGCGGCAATGGATGGTGACGGGCGGCGAAAAAGGGATAAACAGAAGGGGCGAGCGGCGTTGGCCCACCCCGGATTTTACCATCAGAAATCGTAGCTCATCGATACCTTAACGGTACGAGGCTGCCCCTGGAACAGATAGGTGCCGGTATCATCAATACCTGACCAGTAGTTCTCATTGGTCACGTTATCCACCCCGGCACGCAGGACCATCTGGTTTTGATTCTGATTCAGCGCCAGACGGTAGCGTATGCCCAAATCGAGGGTCGTATAGCTGTCGAGCTTTTTGCTGTTCGCCGCGTCGGCATACTGTGAACCGGTGTGGTTCACCCGCGCGGTGGCCGTCAGCCCGTCAACCGGCTTGATGTCATACTCCGCACCTAACACCGCGTAGAAGCGAGAAACGCCGATGGCATCTTTACCCTCGTTGATACCCTGCGCCGTTTTGGTTTGCTTCGGATCCAGCCACTGCACGCTGCCGTTCAGGCGCAGGCCCAGCGTCGGCTCGCCGAAGACGTTCAGTTCGGCACCGCGGTTACGCTGCTCGCCATCCAGACCGTAGTAGCCGTTAGCATCGGAGATGGCGTTAGGCTTTTTAATTTCAAACAGCGCCAGCGACCCCCCCAGGGTGCCATAATCAATTTTCACCCCCACCTCATCCTGTTTCGAATGAGCGATCCCGGTACTCTGCCCGGCATTTGTCGCGGTATTCGGCGCCACGCTCCCCGGCTGCAGCGCCTCGGTGTGGTTGGCATACAGCGACAGCGTCTCCCACGGCTTGTAGACCAGGCCGACCGTCGGCGTCCAGCGGCTCTGGGTATAGCGGGAAGAGGTATCTTCCAGACCGGTTTGATTACTGTAGTTACGCACCACCACTTTCTGATGACGCGCGGCGGCGGTAAGCAGAAGGCTGTTATCAAAGAAACCTAGCGTGTCGCTCAGCAGCCAGCCCTGGGTACGGCTGCGTGAGGTGGTGAGCGGGTCGAAGTAGTTGCCGCCAAAATAAGCGTTATTCGGCATCGCCACATCATGGTTGTCATAGATATTGGTGGTCGGGTTTTTCGCCGACATACGCCACGCGGTGGCATCGGTTCTGACCTGGGCGGCATAGCCGACGTTGACCTGATGAGAGATAACACCGGTGTTGAAATTACCCCGCACACCGCCCATTCCGCTGATCGAGTCGATGATGCGGTTGGTATCCAGACGCCCGACGGTCGCATCGCCGTTCTCGTCAACCAGCTTCGGCGCGCTGTAGGTGCCGGTTTCATGCGAGTGCTGGCCGCCGAGGGCGCTGTACAGCGTCCAGCTGTTGGTCAGGTCATACTCGGCTTTGGCCATACCGAATTCGCTTTCGATATCGCTATAGCCCCACTTCTGGCTGTAGTTTTTGCTGTTATCCGGCAGCGCAGGAACAAAATCGATGCCGCTGATATTGATTCCCATCGTTCCGCCATGGAACGTCTTTTTCTGATAGCCGAAATCAAGAGAGGAGCGGAAACGGTCGCCGCGATAATCCAGCCCCAGCGACGCCAGCGTCGTGCGGCGCTTGTCATTATCAACCGCCCCCTCACCTTCGCGGTGAACCAGGTTCACCCGGGCGCCAAACTGATTATCCTCGCCAAAGCGACGACCAAGGTCGAGGCTGCCGCCGACCTGAGAATCGGCGGTATAGTCCACGCCAACGCGGGTGGTCGGTATATCATCCGCACGTTTCGGTTCGAGGTTGATCATCCCGCCGACGCCGCTGCTGGCGACGCCATTGAGCAGACCGTTAGCCCCTTTGAAGACTTCAACGCGCTCCAGCATCTGGGTATCCATCACCTGACGCGGCACCACGCCCGCCAGACCGCCCATGGTCATATCATCGCCATCCAGCTTAAACCCGCGAATGCGATAGGTTTCGGCAAAGTTACCGTAGCCCTGCACCGCCTGAACGCCGGCGTCATTACTGACCACGTCGGCGATAGTTTGCGCCTGCTGATCCTGAATCAGTTTCGAGGTATAGCCGATAACGTTAAACGGCACGTCCATCGCTTTTTGTTCGCCAAGCATACCAATACGGCCGCCGTGGGCAATTTGTCCGTCAAGGAAGGCCGGTACCACCAGGTCGCCGCCGGCTTTAAAATCGCTGCCTTCGGTCGCCTGAACGAGCATAACCTCTTCGTTTTTGGGGCTATCTGCGGTGTTGTCTGCTGCCGCAGCGCTATGGGTAATGGCGCCAATGGTTAACGCCAGCAGCGTTTTGCGCAGCGGGAATGGGGAAGACGTGATGTGCATAATGAGTCCGTGATGAAGATAAATGAAACAAATGGCCCGCTGCCGGGCCAGAATTTTTTATTGCGCGTTCAGGTCGATGCGGACAACGCTGTCCGGACCTTTGGTGGAGTGATCTTTGTTGAACGGTTGTTTAACGGTCACAAACAGCGTCTGCCCCTCGGCATCGAGCAGCAGGCTATTTGGATTCGCAGGGATATCCCACTGTTTTTTCAGCGCATAAGTGGTGCCATCGAGGCTGATAACCTTGCCGGATTCACGCTGGGAGATATAAATTTCATTGCGTTTCGGGTTGAACAGCACCGCCAAAGAGTCCCCCACCTCCAGCTGCTTAATCACTTTGCCGCTGTGAATATCCAGCACCAGGGTGGTTTTCGCCTTCGAGTTATCGGTCACAAACAGGCGCCCGGTCTCGCTGTCTTCGGCGATGTTCAGCAGCAGAGCCGGTTTGTCGCCCAGCGGTTTCCAGCGTTGTTCAATCCGGTTGCTGCGCGGATTAATCACCAGGATCTCGCCGCTGCCGTTGGCGGCGTACAGGCGGCCGGTTTGCGTGGAATAGTGCAGGCCAGTCATCCACTTGCCGGTATTTTTAATCCGCGTTTTCAGCTTCAGCGTGGTCGCGTCAACGACCCAGATTTGCGCCGGGTCGGCGACGGCGCCGACGTACAGGGTATTGTCCAGCAGCAGGATCTGGCGCGCGCCGTAGGGCATCCCTTTCTCATTACGCTCGCTAAACAGCAGGCGTTTTTTGACCTTCCCGGTCGCGGTGTCGATGGCGCTGATGCCGCCGTCCAGCGAATGAGTAACGAACAGCGTTTTGCCGTCCGGCGTCATCTGTACGGCAAAGTTTTTCAGGTCGGTATGGCTCAGGCCGATGGTTTTCAGCGTTTTCGGGTCAAGCCTGTAGACAGCGCCGCCCTGCACATCTTTAAACCCTTCGGCGCTGGCCACGTACAACGCATCGCCCTGCGGGCTGAGCGCCATTTCGTACAGCCCCTCAGCCAGTTCACGTTTGAGCGGCTGTATGACGGTAACGGCGTTTTTCTCGGCGACCGGCGGGGTTACCCTCGTGGAAGGGGGGGTGGCGCAGCCGCTTAAGACGGCAGAAATGACCAGAGCTAATACCGGAATGGTGTATTTCATCATTGAAATCCTTAACAAAATCAATAAACCGGTGGTAGCTCTGCGCCGATATTATGTTGTTCCGGCATAGCAAGTCTGAACCCCACCCTACGCCTTCGCTGTTTCCTTGTGAGCGACTCACTGGCGCAGGTTAGTCCATTCTTAGCCTGCAAACAAAAAGAAGAATGAGAACTATACTCATTATCTTGTAGCGTGCAAGTCTAATCACGACCGACCCGCGCAAAAGCGATAATCGGCTGAAAACAAGGCATTCTTATGTGGGGGAGCGGCTCTCACGAGCGGGGGGAGAGAACAACAGACCCCGCGCGCTGACCGTGCGGGGTAAGGGGAAGAAGCGGGCCGCCGCCTGCCAATCGCACGGCCCGATATACGCTCACCGCAGAACAATAGCGGCCGGTGACGGCAGATTAATAGCGCACCATCACCGATTTTAGTTCGGTGTAATCATCGATAAAGGCGCTGCCGAACTCGCGGCCAATCCCCGACCCTTTCATGCCGCCAAACGGCACCGCCGGGTCGAGGAATGTGTGCATATTCACCCAGACAATTCCGGCGTTAATCGCGTCGGAATAGCGCAGCGCCTTGCGGATATTCTCCGACCAGACGCTGGCGGCCAGGCCAAACGGCGAAGCGTTAATGCGGGACAGCGCCTCCTCTTCGCTTTGGTAGCCAATAAAACTGCATACCGGACCGAAGGTCTCCTCCTGCATCAGCGTGCTGTTTTCGCTCCGGACCTTCACCGCCGTCGGTAAGACAAAATAGCCGTCGCCGGGCAGCGCTTCGCCGCCGCAGACAATGGTGTCGCCCTCTTCCCGCGCTTTCTCAATCAGCTGCAGCACTTTCTCAAACTGCGCCCGATTGGCCAGCGGCCCCATCAGCGTCTGCTCATCCAGCGGTGAGCCGGGGCGCAGCGCAGACAGGCGCTGCTTCAGTATTTCCAGCACCGCATCCAGCTTGCCCTGCGGCAGATAAAAACGCTCGGCGGCGGCGCAAATTTGCCCCTGATTCAGATAGCCCGCTTCAATAATGCCGTCCGTCATCGTCTCGGGGGTGAGATCGTCGAGAAACAGCGCGGCGTTTTTGCCCCCCAGTTCGAGGGTGACGCGTTTTCCGGCGCCGGTCGCCGCCTGCTGGACTTTCTCGCCGGTCGCCACCGAACCGGTGAAGCTGACCTTCGCGCAGGCCGGGTGGGCAATCAGGCGCTGGGCGATTTCACCGCCCGCGCCGTTCACCACGTTAATCACCCCGTCTGGGATCCCCGCCTCTTTCGCCAGCTCAGCAACCCGCAGCAGCGTCAGCGGCGTATACTCGCTCGGCTTAATCACGATGGTACAGCCGCACACCAGCGCCGCCGCCAGCTTCCAGATGGCGATCATTATCGAAAAGTTCCACGGCACGATCCCAACCACCACGCCAACCGGCTGACGACGGGTAAAGGCCGTGTACTGCTCTCCCGCCATCGACGGGAGCGAGACGTCCAGCGTTTCGCCGGTGACCTTGCCCGCCCAGCCGGCAAAGTAGCGCAGGAACGCCACCGACTGATCCAGCTCAAGCATTCGCGCCAGGCCGATGGTTTTCCCGGAGCACAGGCTCTCCAGCTGCGCCAGCTCCTCACGGTGGCTGGCCAGAAGATCGGCCAGCCTGAGCAGCAGCGTGCCGCGCTGCAGTGTCGGCATCGCGCGCCAGGAGTCAAACGCCTGGCTGGCGCTGGCCATCGCCAAATCCGCCTGCCCGACATCCGCCGCCGTCACTTCGGCAATCGCTTTGCCAGTGGCGGGGTTTATCACCGCCAGCGTCGGTCCGTTGCCGGGCACAGCCTCTCCGGCAATAAACTGCCCGTGCGGTTGGCGTAAAAAAGCTGCTACTTCAGCAAGTAAGGTCACGTCGCTCATCGGTGGCATCCGTTTTTTCAGGAAATGTTCCTCATCACATCACGCCGGAAACAGGCTGCCTATCGTTCTAAAGAACGTCATTCTTTCGGACGATATTCAGCGCCCCGCCGCCGTGCTGTGATGGGGGTCTTAGCCAGGCGAGACAGACAGGGTAACGCTATGAATATCAAAATCGATGCGCTGAACTACTACGGCGCCACCAAAAAATATCAGCTGCATTTTCCGGCGCTGCAGGATGATATTGCCGCCGACGTGGTGATCATCGGCGGCGGCTTTTCCGGTATCAACACTGCACTGGAACTGGCCGAACAGGGCATCACCAACGTAGTCGTACTCGAAGCCCGTCATTTAGGCTACGGCGGCACCGGTCGCAACGGCGGCCAGGTCATGGCCGGCATTGGTCACGATATCGAAGCGGTGAAAAAACACGTGGGCAAAGAGGGGCTGGAGACGCTGTTTAAAATCTCGAACCTTGGCGCAGGAATCATTCGCGAACGGATTAAGAAATACAATATCGATGCCGACTTTGTTCCGGGCTACGGTTATCTGGCCTATAACCAGCGTCAGTTGAAGACCCTGCGCCAGTGGGAAAAAGAGTTTAAGGCCGCCACTCCGGATGAGGATATCGCGCTCTATACCGGCAGCGATGTGCAGCAAATTGTCGGCTCCGACGTCTACTGCGGCGCGCTCAAGCATATGGGCGGCGGGCAGATTCACTCCCTGAATATGCTGCTGGGCTCGGCAAAAGCGGCGCATTCATTAGGGGTGAAAATTTTCGAATCCTCTCCGGTCGTTGAGGTGAATTACGGCAAAGAGGTGCGGGTTCGCACGGCGATGGGCAGCGTGAAGGCGGCTAAACTGCTGTGGGCCTGCGACAGCTTCCTCAATAATCTGGAGCCGGAGATCTATAACAAGACGCTGGTCACCTACTCTTATCAGGTCTCAACGGAACCCCTTTCCGATGAGCTGATCGAACGCATCAGCCCGCTGCGCGGCGCCTTCAGCGATATTCGCCCGGTCATCAACTACTACCGTATTACGCGGGAAAACCGCCTGCTGTTCGGCAGCGCCACGCGCTACCTTGAATATACGCCGAACGATTTTGCCGCCTGGAATCGTACGCTGCTGGCGGAAGTGTTCCCCTATCTTAAGGATGTCAAAATCGACTTTGCCTGGGGCGGCCCGATGGCCTGTAGCGCGAACCTGTTCCCGCAAATCGGCACTCTGCGCGACCACAATAACGTTTTCTACGTTCAGGGTTATTCCGGGTTTGGCGTCACCCCCTCGCATATCGTGTGCAAAATTCTCGCCGAAGGAATTAACGGCGGCTCAGATCGTTACCGCCTGATGAGCAGTATTCCTCACGCAACAATCCACGGTCGTGACAGCCTGCGTCTGCTGCTGGTCAGCGCCGGAAAACTCATGCATCAAACCGCCGGTTACTGGAAAGGCCGGAGTTAACCAGGAGAACATCATGCAAGCATTTAAACTCGATCAACCGGTTCCTGAACTGCAGCCTATCGGCAGCGTCAGCCTGCTGGGGGCAACGCCGACCGAAGGCGATCCGCAGGTGGCGGGCGCTATGGTTTACGGCGAACCGCAGGACGCCTTTACCTGCGGTCTGTTTTCGTCCACGCAGGGGAGTTTCACCATGACCTACCCGTTTACCGAACACGCCACCGTGCTGGAAGGCGAAGTTGAGCTGACCGTGTCGGGCGGCGAGCCGCAGCGCTTCGCGCCGGGCGACAGTTGGTTCGTCAAGCAGGGCACCGAAGTGGAGTGGAAAATCCTCACCCCACGCTTCGTCAAACACTACCTGGCGAACGTCGAAAGCCGCTAACCCACGCAGACAATCCCCGGTGCCCGGCGGCGGGGATTGTATTCATGCACCTGGTCACAGATTCAACCGCCGTTCTCCACCTTCAGGACGATATTCATTGAGCCGGATGCCAACCTAAATTATGACTATCCGGAATGGCTATTCACTTCCAGCCACTCCCTGCCCTTACCTATCTTGTGCAGAGGTTGACTATGTTCAGTAAAAGACTCGCCGGCCATCTCGAACGCGGCGTCGTCGGCTTTCCAACTACCCTCGCCAGCTCCGTCGGACTGATTATGGCCAGCCCGGTGATCCTGACCGTGACCAGCGGTTTTGGCATGGGCGGCGATACCTTCGCGCTGGCGGTACTGCTGGCGTTTATCATGATGCAGGCACAGGTCACCACCTTTGCCGAAGCGGCGACGCTGATCCCCACTACCGGCTCGGTATATGACTATATCGCCTGTGGGATGGGGCGCTTTTTCGCCATTACCGGCGCGCTGTGCGCCTATCTGATCGTGCATATTTTTGCCGGCACCGCGGAAACCATCCTGGCCGGGGTGATGGCGCTGGTGAACTTTGAGTCCATCAGCAGCCAGATGGCCGTCCACCAGAATACCTGGATGGTCGGCGTCGGGATGGTGGTGGTGTTCGGCCTGCTGAACGCCATTGGCGTCGAGATCTTCGGAAAGGTCGAAGTCGTACTGACCTTCGGGATGTGGAGCACGCTGACCATCTTCGGCCTGTGCGGGATTTTTATGGCGCCGGTGACCCATCTCTCCGGCTGGTTCGGCACGCCGCTGAATGTCAGCGATCTTTCAGGTCTGTTCGGCTATATCGGCATGGCGATGTTTATGTTCGTCGGCTGTGAACTGGTGACCCCCATGGCCCCGGAAATTAAACAAGCGCACCGGACCATTCCTCGCGCGATGGCGCTCGGCCTGCTGGGCGTCGCAAGCTGCATGTTTATCTATGGCGCGGCCATTAACCGTCAGGTCGAGAACGTGATGCTGGACGCGGCCAACAACGTCCATCTGCTGGATACGCCGATGGCTATTCCGGCCTTCGCTGAACGGGTGATGGGTCACGCGGGACAGTACTGGCTGGGCGTCGGCCTGCTGCTGGCGGGCTGCGCAACCATTAATACTCTGATGGCCGCCGTACCGCGGATTATCTACGGCATGGCGCTGGATGGCGCGCTCCCGCGCTTCCTGACCTGGCTGCACCCTCGCTTCAAGACGCCGGTTATCGCCATTGCCATTGGCGTGGCGATTCCCTGCCTGCACGCCTGGTATCTGAACGGCAATATCGATCGTATCGTGCCGCTGATCCTCGCCGCCGTCTGCGCCTGGGGCGTCGCCTATCTGCTGGTGACCCTCTCGGTGGTACTGCTGCGTATTCGTCGTCCGGATCTGCCCCGCGCCTACCGTTCGCCGTGGTTCCCGCTGCCGCAGATTATCTCCAGCGTCGGGATTATTATCGCCATCATCAATATCACCCCGCCGGGGATGGACAGCCGCGAAGTGCTGGTGCCATTCGGCATCATGCTCGGCCTGACCGCCGCCTATGCCCTTTTCTGGACGGTGTGCGTCCAGCGGGTCAACCCGTTCCGTCCGGTGCCGGTTGAAGAGGTGGTGGAACGCGCGATTGGCAACTATGAGAAACAGAACCAAGGGGAGATGACGCCAGATGCCCTCCGCCCCCTCATTTAGTACGCCGCTGATGAATGCGGTGCAGCGCGATCTGGCCGGCTGGGATAGCGAAAAGCTCAGCGAGCGCAGCGCGGTGCTGCACCTGAACGCCACCACCGATGTCATCTTCAGCGTTCGCCAGAAACGGCTGTTTATGGCCAGCATTCACAGCTGCGAATTTGTCGTCGAGGGGCCGGTCACCCGGCCCGCTCAGGGGAGAATTCGCGCCCATCAATCCGGCTGGCTTAAACGCCAGCCGGTGACCTTTCGGGCGGCAAAACCGGCCGCCGACCTCGCTCATTACCTCAACCGTTTTCCGCGTTTACAGCAGACATTGAGCGAGCTGGACTACCGCCGCTTCTCCTTAACCATCGATAACCAGCGCTGGCGCTGCTGCATTGAGCCGTGGGCCGCCAGCGAAGTGGTCTGCAAAATGCCGCCGCTGCGCCGCTATCTGCGCCTCGAAAAACACCAGCGGATGCTGCTGTTAAGCGTTATGAATATGCTGCATCAGGCGATCGGTCAGTGGATGGCGCAGACGGCGACAGAGAAGTGACATCAAAGAGACAGTGAAAAAGAGCACCGCACAGGAGAGCGCTTCTCCGCCTTCATAGCGGAGAAGCGAACGGACATTACTTCAGCCCAAACCGGTGCGCCAGTTCATCAATCGCCTGACGCTGAAAGCGGGTAAAGGCTTCACGCGGTTGCTGTTGCTGAATAAACGCCAGCAGCGGATCCTCAACCTCGGTTTTCACGCCGCTCAACGCCTCCATCACCGCCAGCCCGCAGAACGGTACATAGGATTCGGCATAGCCCCCTTCATGAACCAGCACCAGCTTACCGCCGCACAGGCGATCGGCGGCCTCCTGCACCCGTTCGGTCATGGCGCGGAAACTATCGCTGTGGAGCAGCATTCGCGCCAGCGGATCCATCGCGTTGGCATCGTAACCGCAGGCGACGATAATCAGCTCCGGTTCAAAGCGCGCCAGCGCCGGCAGAACGATCGTTTCCAGCGCATAGCGCCAGCCGTCGTCCCCCGCGCCGGCCATCAGCGGAACATTGATGTTGTAACCTTCGCCGGCGCCGGTGCCGCGATCTTCCTCTCCGGCATAGCCTGGCGGAAAACAGCCGTCCTGGTGCAGCGAGATAGTCAGCACATCGTCACGATGCAGATAGATATGTTGCGTACCGTTGCCGTGGTGCACATCCCAGTCGAGGATCGCCACTTTACCCAGCCCGAGCCGCGCCTTCGCCCGCTCCACGGCAATGGGAATGTTGGCAAGAAAACAGAAGCCCATCGATTGATCCGGCAGGCAGTGGTGACCCGGCGGCCGCGACAGAGAGTAGGCATTATCCAGCTCGCCGCTCAGCACCGCCTCTACCGCGGCACAGGCCAGTCCGGCAGAAAGGCAGGCGATTTCATAGCTGCCCGGTCCCAGCGGCGCCTCTTTGCCCAGCAGACCGCCGCCGCTATCGCTGATCGCCTTAAAGCGCTCCAGATAATGGGCCGGGTGAATGCGGCGCAGATCCTCCTCGCTGGCGGCCGCGCCGCCGCGTAGCTGAAGCTGCGAAGTCAGCCCCGCGACATCCATCAGGTTTTTCATCCGACGTTTGGTTTCCGGCGATTCCGCATGGCCCCCCCCTGCCGGAGGCTGTACCCAGCCACCGACCGGTAGCGTCACCGCATGCAGGCCGGTACTGTGCCAGAAACAACGTTCATCAAAGAAGAAACCGGTTTTTCTTTTCACTCTATCCTCCCGTTGGCTCACTCTTTCCGGCGGACGATGCCGCCAGAATTAATCCTGCTGAGATCAGCGCGCAGCCGCCTGCCGCCGCAAGCAGCGCATCGGCGCTGGAAAAACGTTGTAGCAGCGCCCCGGCCAGCGCCGGACCGGCCGCCATTCCGCCGCCAATCACCAGATTGATGCTGTTCATCAGGCGACCGTTGTTATCCAGCCCGGCAACGCGCGCGAGAATAAAAGGCAGAACAAAGGTCCAGGTGAATTTGAACAGCAGCGCGGCCAGCGCGAAGCGCACCAGCAGCGGATGGCTGACCAGCAGCACTATGCTGAGGATCAGCAGACCGTAGCCCAGCCAGACCGCTATCCGGTCCGGACGCCGCGTGCCGCGCAAAGCCGCCCCACCCGCGCCGATAATGCCGAATACCGTCGCGGCCGCCAGCACCATACCAATTTGCGCGGCGGTCAATCCCGCCGCGCTGCCGATGGTGCCGATAAAGGTCCACACCGCGCTGAGGCTGATATAAAACGTCAGCACCGCCAGCACGGCTAATAGCTTACGCAGCGGGGCCACCGACGGCCGCAGGCGGGAGGCGGGCATCGGCTGAAAACGTTGGGGAAAAGCCGGGACCAGCGGCAGACAGCAGAGCATGATAGCGGCGAGGATCAGGTACACCACCTTCAGGCCAAAGCTGGCAAACAGCGCGGGTAACACCAGCAGTCCCACCATTCCCAGCAGCAGCTGTCCCAGCACCCAGAAGGCATACACCCGGGAAGGATTGGCCGTCCCGGCCGCACAGCTGATACACAGAATCATCAGGGTGCCCCCCGCCAGCGAGGCGATGAAGCGGGCGATCAGCAGCGTTTCGTACTGACTGACCGCCGCCGAAACAAGATTGGCGACGAGAAATACCGCGCAGGCGCACAGGGCCACGCGGCGCCAGTTCAGACGACTCATCCACCACCATGCCGGCAGCGTCGCCAGGCTCATGGCGCCGAGTTCGGCGGAGAAAAGATAGCCAATCTCCGCCGGCGTCAGCTGCCATTCGCTGGCCAGCTGCGCCGCGACCGCTGGCGCGGTCATCAGAATCCCCGGCGCAACGGCAGCGAAAATGACGATGGCCGCCAGCAGGCGGGCGGTAAAAACCAGCCCTGACGGCTGGGATAAAGGCTTTTCAGCAACAGGCATACTCGACATCGTGGTGCGTGCTCCAGTCAAAAAAGTCTCCCCCCGGGCAGCAGTCCAGGGAGTGATACCGTCAGGCATCAGGAAAACGCCGCGGTCGGCGGCGCGCGCGGGATGCGATGAGTCAGATTACAGATGCAGCGTGCGCTGAGCGGATGGCATCCAGGTTCGGGAAACGAGCTCGGTACGATTGACCACTTCGGTCTTGGCAAAAATATTGCGTAAGTGGGTTTTCACCGTGGAGAGAGAAATATCCAGCTGACGGGCAATTAGCTTATTACTGGCCCCTTCACGGACCATGCCCACAATTTCACGCTCTTTCGCCGTCAGCATCGCCGGCAGGTCATCCTCTTCCCGGAGACAATCGTGGATTGCCAGCTCCACCAGCGGCAGCACCGCCTGGGCGCGCAGACGCTCTTCGCTGGAGAAAGCGACGTCGCGCATTAGGGAGATGCCGGCAATAATCCGTCGGTCGCGGCGAATAAAGACCTCCGTCATGTCGCGAACATTATTCGGCAACATAAACTCATGATAGTAATGACGGTTACGGTCACAGACGCCTGGCGTCATCGCCGCCATGGTAATCGCCTGATGGCTAAAGCGGGACGGCAGCAGCGGATCTAACGGCTGAAAACACTCCAGATATTGCTGGTGCGTATTCGCAGAAATATTATGCAAAATATAGTGTTCTGGTTTTAAACGATGATTAACCCGATAAAACACCGCCGACGACAGTGGAATTAACTGTGAAATAGTCTGTAAACAACGGGCAATTATCGCATCATTACGACTGGCTTTTAATAAAGCAGACATGATCCCCTCCCGTCGAGGTGAAAGTGCGTGAAACGCGGATGACCAACGATACAGGAAGCATACATTTCACATTTAAGTAACACAATCATTAACATATTAACAATGTGATATTGGTTGCAAAATTTTATTTAATTAATTGTTATTTAAGGAATTGTTATTCCGCATATCGTTGGGTTATCGACATAACATTAAAACATAAACAAAAGTTATTAACTTTATTCGCGGGCGTCGCACGGTTCACATTCTCACGCTTTTCAGCGCCAATCTCGTCCTTTAGAACGAGTGTCTTTTTAAACGACTCCTCTATACCTGATAAATATCACTCAGGTCATTTTCATCAGGCGCTTAACTTTGCAAGGAAGCGCAGGTTTTTCTGCTGCCCAAACAGGGCCGCAGGCAGAAAGAATTAACCGGGGACCGAGTACGGCCTCGCGCCAGAATGGCCAATAAAATAACCTCACCGGACAGGATCAAAACGATGCTGAATATCGCCGCATTACGCCAGCAGCAAATTCCGCTGGCTATGGAGCCCCGGGCAACGGTGCCCTTTCATCTTTTGATCAAACCCATTGGCCCGGCCTGCAACCTCGCCTGCCGCTACTGTTATTACCCGCAGGGCGAGACCCCGGTGCGGAAAATGGACGATGCGACGCTGGAGTCGTTTATCCGCCGCTATATTGCCGCCCAGCCCGCCGGCGCCCGGGAGATTAATTTCGTCTGGCAAGGCGGCGAACCGTTGCTGGCCGGACTGCGCTTTTATCAGAAGGCGCTGGCGCTGCAGCAGCGCTATGCCCCCGCGGGCGTCACCATCAGCAACAGCCTGCAAACCAACGCCACGCTCATCAACGATGCGTGGTGCCGCCTGTTCCGTGAACATCATTTCACGGTCGGCGTCAGTCTGGAAGGCAGTGAAACGCTGCAAAACCACCACCGTCCGGATAAACGCGGCCAGGCCAGCTACCCAGCGGCGCTGCGCGGTATCGCCCTGCTGCACCGGCATCAGGTGGAATTTAATTTACTGGTGGTGGTCCACGACGAGATGACCCGGCACGCCGCTTCTGTTTACGACCACGTCGTGAGCCTTGGCGCCCGCTACCTGCAGTTTCAGCCGCTGATGAGCGAGGGCGATGCCCAGGCGCAGGGCTATCGGCTCAGCGCCGATAACTGGGGGCGCTTTATGGTCGCTATCTGGCGCCAGTGGCGTAAACGCGGCGATATCGGGCGGGTTTTTGTGATGAATATTGAGCAGGCGTGGGGGCAATATTTTACCCACACCAGCGCCACCTGCGTCCATGCCGCCCGCTGCGGCAGCAACCTGGTGATGGAGCCCGACGGCCGTCTCTACGCCTGCGATCACCTGATTAACGACCGGCATCATCTCGGCCAGCTCGACGACCGCCCGCTGGCTCAGGCGGTGGATAGCGCGACCCGTCTGCCCTTCGGCAGCGAAAAAAGCCGACGCCGGGAGTGCCAGCAGTG
The DNA here is from genome assembly GCF_000735435.1 of Klebsiella planticola ATCC 33531. GTDB lineage: Bacteria > Pseudomonadota > Gammaproteobacteria > Enterobacterales > Enterobacteriaceae > Klebsiella > Klebsiella planticola. Next base: position 56,021 of record NZ_JMPP01000066.1, read on the forward strand.
CGCGGTAAAAATCGTCTGCCAGGGCGGCTGTCCGGCCCATCTTAACGACGCAGGCTACAACCGGCTGTGCGCTGGCTACTTCCATTTTTTTAGCGAAATTCTTGCTCCGCTGCGCCCCTACTCCCGCGATCTGAAGGGGCTGCGCGCCTGGCGTGCCCGCTTTATCGACAGCCGGGTGACGCGCTAACCGATATTTTTCCATGGTCGCGCCGCCTTCATCTTCGGGCGCGATGCATCCCCGAGCCTGAACAGGAGACCCGGTAGTGAATAAAAAAACAGTGGCCGCCGCGCTGAGCATGATCCTCTCCGGCGCAGCGCACAGCGCGCAAACCGAGCGCCCCAACATCATCGTGATTATCGCCGACGATATGGGGTATTCCGATATCAGCCCCTTCGGCGGCGAAATCCCGACGCCTAACCTGCAGGCGATGGCCGAACAGGGCGTGCGCATGAGCCAGTACTACACGTCGCCGATGTCAGCCCCTGCCCGTTCGATGCTGTTGACCGGGAATACTAACCAGCAGGCCGGCATGGGCGGAATGTGGTGGTATGACAGTATCCTTGGCAAAGAGGGGTATGAACTGCGCCTCACCGATCGCGTCACCACTATGGCCGAACGATTTAAAGATGCCGGCTATAACACGCTGATGACCGGGAAATGGCACCTCGGCTTTGTGCCCGGCGCCACGCCAAAGGATCGCGGCTTTCGCCACTCGTTCGCCTTTATGGGCGGCGGCACCAGCCATTTTGACGATGCGATACCGCTGGGTACCGTCGAAGCCTTCCACACCTACTACACCCGCGACGGCCAGCGGGTTTCGCTCCCCGCCGACTTTTACTCCAGCGAGGCCTACGCCGCCCAGATGAACCAGTGGATCAAAGAGACACCGCCGCAACAGCCGGTTTTTGCCTGGCTGGCCTTTACCGCCCCCCACGACCCGCTGCAGGCGCCGGATGAATGGATTGCCCGTTTTAAAGGTCAGTACGAGCAAGGTTATGGCGAGGTTTATCGCCAGCGAATTGCCCGCCTGAAGGCGTCAGGGATCCTCCATGACGACACGCCGCTCCCTGGGTTGGATCTCGATAAAGAGTGGGCGGCGTTGACGCCGGAGCAGCAAAAATACACCGCGAAAGTGATGCAGGTATACGCCGCGATGATCGCCAACATGGATGCGCAGATCGGTACGGTGATGGAAACGTTGAAGCAAACCGGGCGTGATAAAAATACCCTGCTGATCTTTTTAACCGATAACGGCGCCAACCCGGCAGAAGGCTTTTACTACGAATCCGAACCCACGTTCTGGCAGCAGTTCGACAATCGCTACGAGAATATTGGCCGCAAAGGTTCGTTCGTCTCCTACGGCCCGCACTGGGCGAACGTCAGCAACGCCCCGTACGCGCGCTACCACAAAACCACCAGCGGCCAGGGCGGCATCAATACCGACTTTATGATTGCCGGGCCCGGGATTGTCCATCGCGGCAAAATCGACGCCACCACCATGGCGGTGTATGACGTCGCGCCCACCCTCTATGAGTTCGCCGGTATCGATGCCACCAAAGCGCTGGCGAAAAAACCGGTCCTGCCGATGGTCGGCGTCAGCTTTAAACGCTATCTGACCGGCGAAACCTTACAGCCGCCGCGCTCCCGCTACGGCGTCGAGCTGCATAACCAGGCGGCCTGGATTGACGGCGACTGGAAGCTGCGGCGGCTGGTAAAAACCTTCCCGCAGGCGGGGGACGCGCCGTGGGGGCTGTTCAATCTTAAGCAGGACCCGCTGGAAACCCATGATCTCGCCACGCAATATCCACAGCGGGTGCAGACCATGAGTCAGGATTACGCGGCGTTTGCCGGACGCACCATGGTGGTTCACGCCGATGGCAAAGCCATCGACTATGTCGGCATCGACGCGAAAACCGGCCGCTACCTCGCGGTGGATCCGCAGACCATGAAACCCGTTGCCGCGCCGCAGGCGATACCGGCGCCGCAGCACGATTGATTCCTCCGGCGCTCGTTCTTTCGGGCGATAGCCGGGAGCGCATCCCCTTTCTAAGGTACAAAGCAGGCGTTCCGGGAGAGAAACAATGAGTAGAGTGGTAGTGATTACCGGCGGCGGCACCGGGATTGGCGCCGCCTGTGCACGACTGATGGCGGCGGCGGGCGAGACGGTGTTCATTACCGGTCGCCGTCTCGCTCCTTTGCAAGCGCTGGCGGAAGAGACCGGCGCCGTGGCGCTGGCTGGCGATGCCGCCAGCGGCGATGAGTGGCAGTCTCATCTGCTGCCGACGATTCTCGAACGCGCGGGCCATATCGACGTTTTAATCTGTAGCGCGGGCGGCATGGGCAACGGCGCCGTCGTGGAGACCAGCGACCGGCAGTGGCGTGCGGCGCTGGAAAGCAATCTCAACAGCGCGTTTGCCAGCGTCCGCGCCTGCCTGCCATCGCTGATTGCCCGGCGCGGCAACGTGCTGTTTGTCGCCTCGATCGCTTCCCTCGCCGCCGGGCCGCAGGCCTGCGGTTACGTCACCGCCAAGCATGCAGTGATTGGCCTGATGCGTTCGGTCGCGCGGGACTATGGCCCACAAGGGGTACGCGCCAACGCCATTTGCCCCGGCTGGGTGACCACGCCGATGGCCGATGAGGAGATGCAGCCGCTGATGGACGCGCAGGGTATCAGCCTTGAGCAGGCCTATCAGCAGGTGTGTCGCGACGTCCCGCTGCGCCGCCCGGCCAGCGCGCAGGAGATTGCGCTCGCCTGCCAGTTCCTCTGTTCCCCGCAGGCGTCGATTATCAGCGGTGCGACGCTGGTTGCCGACGGCGGCGCCAGTTCGGTTGATGTCCCGACGCTGGCGTTTGCTTAACGTTCTTACACAACAAGGATCTCACATGACTTCAGAAGCCGTATTTATTCAGGTCGGCGCGCTCGCGGACGGCTTTGCGCCTCACGGCAACGTCCTGCCGGTGACCTCTTTGCCTGACGGAAATCCCCTGACCTTTTATTTGGCCGATGGCGCCCGTCATCAGTTGACGATGGCCGATACCCACACCCTGCTGTGGGACGGCCAGCCCGTTTCCGGGCGCGTGACCGCCATTCGCCCCGATGTGCTGTTTATCGATTTTCTCGATCCCGGCAAGGAGAACGCCAGCATCAGCGCGGTGTGCAACCTGGCGCAAAATAACGCCACCCTGGTGTACGGTCAGCTGCCGACGGAGCAGGCCGCACGCCTCGATGCGTTCAGCCGCGTCGAGCAGGGTCTGCCGCTGACGGCAGTCGAAGTCCACTTCCATTTTGCCCGTCTGAACCGCGAGCCGGGGCCGCTGCCGACCTTCACCCGCGCGCTGGTGGGGATGCGTAACCAGTACACCTACAGCCCGACCGAACGCTACGAGCATATTTATCTCAACGATAACTTCTATGCCTGGCAGTGTCTGGACGGTGTCGAGAAAGGTCTGGCGGATGTCGATCGCTGTCACTATGTGCAGGTGGCCGACGATCTGACGCTGTTCGTCTGGCGCGAGAAAATCATTCCGACGCTGGGCGTGATCCTTATCGATCTGCAGCAGATGCGCACCGACGGCAAGATTCTCGGCTATCAGGGAAGTGATTTTGCCGCGCTGAGCAATTTCCCGGTCGGGGCCAGCGCGCAGATTCTGAATGTGACGAACCCTTCGTCCTGAGCGTAACGCCGGAGCCCGACGGCTCCGGCACACGCCGCCGTCAGGCGCTGGCAATCTCCAGCCGCGCCAGCTGGGCGGCATTCAGCGTCAGCTGAGCAGCACGAGCAAAGCTCTCGACCTGGGCCACGCTGGTGGCGCTGGCAATCGGCGCGGTCACCCCTTCCCGGCCCATCAGCCAGGCCAGCGCCACTTCGCCAGGTTTCGCATGGTGCTGAGCGGCAACCTCTTCCAGGGTATCGATTATGCGCATTCCGCGCGGATTAAGGTATTTCCCGATGCCGCTGCCGCGCTGGCTTTGCGCCAGATCGGACGGTTGACGGTATTTACCGGTCAGGAAACCGGAGGCGAGGCTGTAGTAGGTGACGACGCCTATTTCCCGGCTGATGCACAGGTCGCACAGCGCCCCCTCAAAAGCGGAGCGGTGATAGAGGTTGTATTCCGGTTGCAGCACCTGCCAGGCCGGCAGCCCCTCTTTCCGCGCCACTTCCAGCGCCGAGGAAAGCTGCTGGGCATCCAGGTTAGAAGCCCCCGTCGCGCGGATTTTCCCCGCCTGCTGCAGCGCGTGAAAAGCGCTCAGCGTCTCGGCAATGGGGGTTTCCGGGTCCGGCCAGTGGGCGAAATAGAGATCGATATAATCGGTGTTCAGACGGCGCAGCGAGTTTTCCACGGCCTGCTGGATCCAGGCTTTCTTCAACCCTTTTTGCCCGGGTAGCCCTAAATCAGAGCCCACTTTGGTGAAGATTTTTACCTTATCACGCATCCCCGGACGCGCCTGTAGCCAGCGGCCAATCAGGGTTTCCGACTCACCGCCCTGATTGCCATCCGCCCAGCGGGAGTAGACATCGGCGGTATCAATGGCGTCAAAGCCGTGGTCGACAAAAGCATCAAGAATGGCAAAACTGGTTTTTTCATCGCAGGTCCAGCCAAACACGTTGCCGCCGAAGACCAGCGGCGCGATGGAAAATCCGGTTTTACCCAATGGACGTGTATTCATGCCGTTCACTCCTTATCGCTTATATTCTGCATCCTTCGCCAGGCCGCAAGGGGCGGGAAAGAACCATGAGTGGAGAGTCAGAAAAGGAATCTTGCGGCGGGCCCATCCGTGCCCGCCGGACGCATCACAACATTATGTCCCGGAATAGACGTCAAAGCTAAAATATTTACCCGACAGTTTTTTATAGGTTCCGTCGGCGAGAATCTGCGCGATCGCGCGGTTAATTTCCTGACGCAGCGCGTCATCCTCTTTACGCAGGCCAATCGCCGCGCCGGCGCCGAACAGCTTATTATCCTGCAAACTTCCGCCGACAAAGGCGAAATCTTTACCCTGCGGCTGCTGCAGGAAGCTGTAGTCCGCCATCATTCCGGAGAGCACCGCGCCATCAATACGCCCGGATTCCAGATCCCGCACCACGCTGTCAGCGCCCTGATAGGCCACGATATTAATTCCCGCCGGACGCCAGTGCTGATTGACGTACGTCTCCTGCGCCGAGCCCTGCTCCACGCCGATCGTTTTGCCTTTGAGCTGCTCCGGCGTATTGCCGGTCAGCGTATTTTTGCGCGCCACGAGGAACACCGGGCCGTTATACAGCTTGTCGCTAAAGCCAATCTGCTCTTTGCGTTTCTCGGTCATATACATGCCGGAGAGAATCGCATCGAATTTACGCGCCTTCAGCGCCGGAATAATGCCGTCGAAATTGCTTTCCACCCACACGCATTTCGCCTGCAGCTGCTGGCAGATGGCGTTGCCTAAATCAATATCGAAACCCGCCAGCTTGCCCTGCGGGTCTTTCCATTCAAACGGCGCAAAAGTGGGATCGACGCCAAAACGAATTTCTTTTTGTTCTGCGGCCAGCGTCGATGCGGACGCCATCAGCGCGACCCACAGCAGTAGTGATTTTTTCATTATTTACGAGCTCCAGAGATCAACGGCAGTGTGTTTCAACTAACCGGGCGAAAAACGACGCCCCGGTGGTAATAATGTCATCGTTAAAGTCATAGCCAGGGTTATGCACCATGCAGCCGCCTTTATCGCCCTTCTCGCCGTTACCCAGCAGGAAATAGCAGCCCGGACGCGCCTGCAGCATAAAGGCAAAATCCTCGCTGGCGTTCATCGGTGAAATGGATTCCAGCACCTGTTCGTTGCCAAAGACTTCCGTCGCTAATGCTTTGGCGAATGCAGTCTCCTCCACGCTATTGGTCAGCACCGGGTAGGAGTCGTAGACCTCAATCTCGCTGGTAGCGCCGTAGCTTTTGGCGGTAAATTCGGTGATGTCGTGAATCCGTTTAATCAGCAGGTCGCGTACTTCCTGCTTCATCGCCCGCACGGTCAGTTCCATCACCGCGCTTTCCGGGATCACGTTGGAGGCGATGCCCGACTGGAAGGTGCCGACGGTGACAACGGCGGTTTCCCCCGGCGGCACGTTACGAGCGACAATACTTTGCAGGGCCATCACCAGCGCCGAGCCGGCGAGAATGGGATCGACCGCGCGCTCCGGGTGGGCGCCGTGGCCGCCGTAGCCGTGAATGGTTATCTTGACGGTATCCGCCGACGCCATAAAGTTGCCGGCGTAGAAGCCCAGCTTGCCGACCGGTAGCCCCGGCATATTGTGCAGCGCAAACACGCAATCGCAGGGAAAGCGCTCAAACAGCCCGTCTTTTATCATCAGGTCTGCGCCGCCAATCGCCTCTTCCGCTGGCTGGAAAATCACATGCACCGTGCCGTTAAACTGGCAGGCCGGCGAGGCAATATATTTTGCCGCCGCCAGCAGAATAGTGGTGTGACCGTCGTGGCCGCAGGCGTGCATTTTCCCCGCAACGGTGCTGGCCCAGGGTAATTCCGTGGTTTCAAAAATAGGCAGGGCGTCCATATCGGCGCGCAGCCCAATCGTGCGCGCTGAATGCCCTTTCGTTAGCGATCCCACCAGCCCGGTTTTCCCCAGCTCGCGGGTCACCGCATAACCCCACTCCGCCAGTTTTTCCGCTACCAGTTCGCTGGTATTAAACTCTTCCAGACTTAATTCCGGATGGGCATGTAAATAATGCCGGATCGCAATCATTTCTTCTTCAGCTGCTTTAATTTCTGGAATCACAAAATTGCTCATGCCGGTCTCCGGGAAATAAAAAATAGATATTCTGCTTCATTCAGGCTTCAGGTAAACGGTTGTCGAAAAGTGGGAGGCCAGAACCCCAAAACGTGAAGTATGAAGAATAAACTCAGACTCAATAACTTATCTGGATAAGCGTTTAATGCAAGCAAGATTTCTGATTTCCGGCGTGCGCTTCATCTCGTTTACTAATGATTATTCAGAAGGTTACCGGTAATGTGAAAAAAAGTGGGACGTTCAACAGAATGTAAAAAAGGCCAGCACCACTCTGCTAATAAACCTTATTATAATAGTGATTAAGACCATAAATAAGGCAAAATTTAAATATAAACTTTTAATTATTGGATTATTACCGCGTTTTTATTCTACGATCGCCACGCTTAAATCAGCTTATTAAATACCTGCAGATTTCCTCAGGCGGCGCCATGTTGTGGGCAGCAAGCTCGCCGGTAGCGCACGCAGCGCAATCACCCGGGCATCCCTGAAGATGATTCGCGACGCCTCCTCTGGAACCAACGGAAAAATAAACGCGCGCCATAAGATGGACGCAGAATAGCGTAGAACTCAAACATGAAATATCAGGCTCTTTTCCTGGCGTCAGCGCTGGCGCTGGCCGGCTGTAGCGCCCAGGGTGATACCGCCAGCCAGCAGCGCGCCAGTATCCAAAAAATACGCAGCGAAACGCTGAGCAAACTCTATTCGCTCTACCCGGAAGCCCGTAGCGATATCCAGCACGCCGATGGCTATGCCGTATTTGCCAGCAACAGCAGCAAAATTCTGGTATTAGGATTTGGCAGCGGCTACGGCGTGGTTAGAGACCTGCGCACCGGCAAAGATACCTATATGAAAATGGCCCAGGGCGGCGCGGGGCTGGGGATGGGCGTGAAGCAGCAGCGTACCGTACTGGTGTTCCACGATAAAGCGGCACTTCATACCTTTATTACCCAGGGCTATATGGTTGGCGCAGACGCTAATGCCGCGGCGAAATATGATGATAAAGGTGTCGCGCCGGTCGCTGCCTCAGCAAGCGGCGTTGCCAAGGATACCTCTTCGCTGCCGTCGAAAGTGAACGTTTATGAAATTACCGAGAAAGGGCTGGCCGCTCAGGCGATGCTCAATGGCTATAAGTACTGGCCGGATGAGGAGCTGAATAAAAGATAGACCTCACGGAATAAACAGGTCACCCGGCGGTAATCCCCTCTCCCTGAGCGGGAGAGGGTTTGCCGTGGGCCGATTCGCCCCCGCGGCATCGGTGCGACATTAATGTGAAAGGACGCCGTTCACCAGAATAGACGTAATGATGCCGGTGGCCGCCGCAATCAGGACATAGTTGCCGTTAATATACGACCAGTGCTGCCCCTGCGGAGGCGGCGGCAGGCCGCGATCGTTCCAGTTGCTGACCCGATAATCATTACCGCGGTAACGCTCCGGCGCAGGCTGCCCCTTACGGAAGTCATGCCCGTTCCACGCAAAGTGGTCTTGTTCATGGCGTTCCTGATGCGACTTTCCTTGCGCATGATTATTGCCGCGATTGTCGCCGGGGTTGTTACGTTCCGGGCCGCGATTATCCGCGCCCTGACGATGGCTGTCGCCGTTGCCCTGAGGACCATTATTACCCGGTCCCTGCTGGCGATTACCGTCCGGACTACCGTGACCAGAACCGTTTTGCCACACCTGCTGTTGGCCTGGGTTACCGTTGCCGTTCGGGCCGTCGGCCCAGGCTAACGAGCTTAATGCGCAGGACAACATAACGGCCAGAGAAATCATTTTTTTCATCGTACACCTCCTGATATGCCTCCTTTTTACCGTCGGAATGTGGAGAAAAAGTGAGTATCAGGATATCCAGGACAATTCCTGGCATTCTCGTTTCGCGTCATAACCGCGAGGGCATCACCGTAGCGTCATATCCATCGCCGCAGATGGGGCGCAAAAAAAAGGCCGCTTTCGCGACCTTATGTTATGCAACGCTACCGGGATTATTCGGTGACTTTATTTTTCAGCTCTTCCGCACCCTGCTTGGTTTTATCCCAGCCTTTTTCGGTGGCGGCTTTAGTCTTATTCCAGCCTTTTTCCGTCCCTTCTTTGGTCTTATCCCAACCCTTCTCCGTTCCTTCTTTGGTCTTATTCCAGGTTTTTTGAGCGCCTTCGCTCACCTGGCTGCCTACGCTGTCGCTTTTACCTTGCGCCGCGTGTTCGGATTTCAGCTTCTGCTCTTCGCCCTCGTTCTGGGCCTGGTGCAGTTTTTCTTTCGCCGTGTTCGCCCCTTCATGGGCCGCCGCGACGGTATCATCAGTTGCGTGTGTTGTCGCAGCAAAAACAGGGGCTGCTACCAGAATCGCAGATAACGCAATCATTGCTTTTTTCATCATTTCCTCTCTAACGTGCTTAATGTTATGAGTCATCAACAGCATGGCATAACATTCCGCTCATGACTTTAGGGATAGTTCTTAAAACCAGATCCGGGCGTTTATCCCCATTTTCAGACCAACCGTTCCTCAGACGCCTGCTACCGCCAGAGAGCGAGACGGAGGCCATCTGCCTGCGGCGCCAGCCAGGCATCGGGGGGTGAAGGAACCCGGTCCCGCTTACCGACGGACAAAAACAGCGCGCCGGCCGCGCCGTTTTTTTGCCCTGCTTCTCACTTTATCTATTGCAGCGTTTCGTTCATCAGCGGGCTATGCTTAAATAAGCTAAACCGGTTTAATTAAGTTTAGCATTGAGGTGGAAACAGTATGAATGCAAAAGTATGGGTGCTTGGGGATGCGGTAGTGGATCTGCTGCCGGAAAGCGGCGGTCGCCTGTTGCAGTGTCCCGGCGGCGCGCCGGCCAATGTGGCGGTAGGTATCGCCCGCCTGGGTGGCAACAGCGGGTTTATCGGCCGCGTCGGCGACGATCCTTTTGGCCGCTTTATGCAGCACACTCTGCGCGAGGAACAGGTGGATACCCGCTACATGCGCAGCGATCCGCAGCACCGGACCTCTACCGTGGTGGTCGATCTCGACGGCGAGGGAGAAAGAACCTTTACCTTTATGGTTCGCCCCAGCGCGGACCTGTTTTTACAGCCGGAAGACCTTCCGCCCTTCGCCGCCAACGAATGGCTGCACGTCTGCTCCATTGCGCTCAGCGCCGAACCCAGCCGCAGCACCACCTTCGCGGCGATGGAGAGAATAAAATTAGCCGGCGGTCGGGTCAGCTTTGACCCCAATATCCGCGCGGACCTCTGGCAGGACCCGGAGCTGCTGCACGCCTGCCTCGATCGCGCCCTGCGTCTGGCGAACGTGGTAAAACTGTCCGAAGAAGAACTGGCGTTGATCGCCGGCAGAGAGGATGTAGCCGAAGGGGTAACCGCCCTGACCCAGCGCTATCAGCCTGAGCTACTGCTGGTCACTCAGGGTAAAGCCGGGGTGCTCGCCGCTTTTCAGCAGCAGTGCACCCACTTCTCCGCACAGCCGGTGGTCAGCGTCGATACCACCGGCGCAGGCGATGCGTTTGTCGCCGGACTGCTTGCCAGCCTTGCCGCTAAGGGAATGCCAACGGATCCCACGGCGCTGGAACCGGCAATCATGCAGGCGCAAACCTGCGGGGCGCTGGCCACTACCGCCAAAGGGGCGATGACCGCCCTGCCCTACCTGCACGATCTTAACCCCTCATTTTGATCCTTCCGGGCTGCCCTCGCAGCCCACTTTGTTGCATCCATCACATTTATTAAATCGGTTTAGCAATTTATATTCCCAGATGTTAAAGGTCATGTTTAACATAGCGCCTAAACCGGTTTAGCAAAAAACACAATAATGTCAATTTTACGTTTGGGATGCGACCTACATGTATAAAAAAAGCACACTCGCGGTTGTTATTACTTTGCTAACCGGCGCGGCCTCAGCTCATGCGCAAACGGACCTCAGCAGTATCGAAGCCCGTTTGATCGCCCTGGAAAAACGCCTGCAGGATGCGGAAAACAGGGCTCAAACCGCGGAAAACCGCGCCGAGTCGGCGGAGAAAAAAGTCCAGCAGCTCACCACGCAGCAGCAAAAAACGCAGGACACGACCCAGCAGGTCGTTCAACGCACCGCTAACCTGGAGAAAAAAGCCGATGAAAAAAGCGGGTTTGAGTTCCACGGCTACGCCCGTTCCGGCGTCATAATGAATGACTCCGCCGCCAGTACCAAATCCGGCGCCTATATGACACCGGCGGGGGAAACCGGCGGAGCCATCGGCCGCCTGGGGAACCAGGCCGACACCTATGTCGAAATGAATCTCGAACATAAGCAGACCCTGGATAACGGGGCAACAACGCGCTTCAAGGTGATGGTGGCCGACGGTCAAACCACCTACAACGACTGGACGGCAAGCAGCAGCGATTTGAACGTGCGCCAGGCCTTCGTCGAGCTGGGCAATCTGCCCACCTTCGAGGGTCCCTTCAAAGGTTCAACCCTATGGGCCGGGAAACGTTTCGACCGCGACAACTTTGATATTCACTGGGTCGACTCCGACGTGGTATTCCTCGCCGGGACCGGCGGCGGTATCTATGACGTGAAGTGGAACGACAGCCTGCGGAGTAACTTCTCATTATACGGACGCAACTTCGGCGATATTGATGATTCGAGCAATAGCGTGCAGAACTACATCCTCAGCATGAACAACTTCATCGGCCCGGTGCAGGTGATGGTCAGCGGGATGCGGGCGAAAGATAATGACGAGCGTAAAGATACCAACGGTAATCTGGTCAAAGGCGATGCGGCGAATACCGGGGTGCATACGCTGCTCGGTTTGCACAACGACAGCTTTTACGGCCTGCGTGAAGGGCTCAGCAAAACCGCCCTGCTCTATGGCCACGGGCTAGGTGCCGAAGTGAAAGGCGTCGGTTCCGACGGCGGGTTGCGCCCGGGAGCAAATACCTGGCGCTTCGCCAGCTACGGCACCACGCCGCTCAGCGAGAACTGGTTTATCGCCCCGGCGGTACTGGCGCAGAGCAGTAAAGATCGCTATGTCGATGGCGACAGCTACCAGTGGGCGACGCTCAACCTGCGTTTAATTCAGGAGATCACTCAGAACTTTGCCCTGGCTTACGAAGGTACCTACCAGTACATGGATCTCAAACCCGAAGGCTACAACGACCGCCATGCGGTGAACGGTAGCTTCTATAAACTCACCTTCGCCCCCACCTTTAAGGTCGGTAGCATCGGCGATTTCTTCAGCCGCCCGGAGATCCGTCTCTACACCTCGTGGATGGACTGGAGCAAAAAACTGGATAATTACGCCAGCGATGATGCGTTAGGCAGCAGCGGTTTTAAATCCGGCGGCGAATGGTCGTTCGGTATGCAAATGGAAACCTGGTTCTGACGGTTAACGCCTGATGCCAGAAAAACCGGGGCGGCGGCATGCCGGCCCTCGTCCCGGACACAATAACGACGCAGAGACTGCGCCCCCGTAAACCCGGGACCACAACACGAAAATTATTACGCATTCAGAGGGTACTATGGATTTTGAACAGATTTCCCGCTCGCTGCTTCCGCTTCTGGGAGGCAAGGAAAATATCGCCAGCGCCGCGCACTGCGCCACGCGCCTGCGTCTGGTGCTGGTCGATGATGCGCTCGCCGACCAGCAGGCTATCGGCAAAATTGAAGGCGTAAAAGGATGTTTTCGCAACGCCGGACAGATGCAGATTATTTTTGGCACCGGGGTGGTGAACAAAGTGTACGCCGCTTTTATTCAGGCCGCTGGCGTCGGCGAATCCAGCAAGTCGGAAGCCGCCAATATCGCGGCGAAAAAGCTTAATCCGTTCCAACGTATTGCCCGCCTGCTGTCGAATATCTTCGTACCGATTATTCCGGCTATCGTTGCCTCCGGTCTGCTGATGGGCCTGCTCGGCATGGTAAAAACCTACGGCTGGGTCGACCCGAGCAACGCTATCTACATTATCCTGGATATGTGCAGCTCCGCGGCGTTTATTATTCTGCCGATCCTGATTGGCTTTACCGCCGCCCGCGAATTTGGCGGCAACCCTTACCTCGGTGCGACGCTCGGCGGCATTCTGACCCACCCGGCGCTCACCAACGCCTGGGGCGTGGCCGCCGGTTTCCATACCATGAACTTCTTCGGCCTTGAGATTGCGATGATCGGCTATCAGGGTACGGTGTTCCCGGTGCTGCTGGCGGTGTGGTTTATGAGCATTGTTGAGAAGCAGCTGCGCCGCGTGATCCCCGACGCGCTGGACCTGATCCTGACCCCGTTCCTGACGGTGATTATTTCCGGTTTTATCGCCCTGCTGATTATCGGTCCGGCGGGCCGCGCGCTGGGCGACGGCATTTCATTCGTGCTCAGCACGCTGATTACCCACGCCGGCTGGCTGGCCGGACTGCTGTTTGGTGGTCTCTATTCGGTTATCGTGATTACCGGTATTCACCACAGCTTCCACGCTATCGAAGCCGGACTGCTGGGTAACCCGTCCATCGGCGTCAACTTCCTGCTGCCGATTTGGGCGATGGCCAACGTCGCTCAGGGCGGAGCCTGTCTGGCGGTGTGGTTTAAAACCAAAGATGCCAAAATCAAAGCCATTACCCTGCCATCGGCGTTTTCCGCCATGCTGGGCATCACCGAAGCGGCGATTTTTGGTATCAACTTACGCTTTGTGAAACCGTTTATTGCAGCGCTGATCGGCGGCGCGGCGGGCGGCGCGTGGGTGGTCTCCATGCATGTCTACATGACTGCGGTCGGCCTGACGGCCATTCCCGGGATGGCAATCGTGCAGGCCAGTTCACTGCTGAACTACATTATCGGGATGGTCATCGCCTTCGGCGTTGCCTTTGTCGTCTCCCTACTGCTGAAATACAAAACGGACGCGGAATAATGTCACTTCCATCACGCCTGCCTGCGATTTTGCAGGCCGTAATGCAGGGCCAGCCGCGTGCGCTGGCCGATAGCCACTATCCCCGCTGGCACCATGCGCCGGTCACCGGGCTGATGAACGACCCCAACGGCTTTATCGAATTTGCCGGGCGCTACCACCTGTTCTATCAGTGGAATCCGCTCGCCTGCGATCATACCTTCAAGTGCTGGGCGCACTGGAGCTCGGCCGATCTGCTGCACTGGCGGCATGAACCGATTGCGCTGATGCCGGACGAAGAGTATGACCGCAACGGCTGCTACTCCGGCAGCGCGGTGGATAACAACGGGACGCTGACTCTGTGCTACACCGGCAACGTCAAGTTTGCAGACGGCAGCCGGACCGCCTGGCAGTGCCTGGCGACGGAAAATGCCGACGGCACCTTCAGCAAAACCGGCCCGGTCCTGCCGCTGCCGGAGGGCTATACCGGCCACGTGCGCGACCCGAAAGTGTGGCGGCATGAAGACCGCTGGTACATGGTTTTAGGCGCACAGGATCGGCAAAAATGCGGCAAGGTGCTGCTGTTCAGCTCTGCGGACCTCTCTCAATGGACCAACGAAGGCGAAATCGCCGGCGCCGGTATCAACGGATTGCACGATGCCGGTTACATGTGGGAGTGTCCGGACCTGTTCCCGCTTGGCGACCAGCATATTCTGATTTGCTGCCCGCAGGGGATTACCCGCGAGAAAGAGCGCTACCTCAACACTTATCCGGCGGTGTGGATGGCCGGCGGCTTCGACTACGCCAGCGCCGCCTTCACGCACGGCGAGTTGCACGAGCTGGATGCCGGGTTTGAGTTCTACGCCCCGCAAACCATGCAGACAACCGACGGCCGCCGGCTGCTGGTTGGCTGGATGGGCGTCCCGGACGGCGAGGAGATGCGCCAGCCGACGCGGGCCAACGGCTGGATCCACCAGATGACCTGCCTGCGCGAACTGGAGTGGGTGGACGGCAAACTCTATCAGCGCCCGCTGCGCGAACTGAGCGCCCTGCGCGGCGAAGTCCGCGGCTGGCAGGGCAACGTTCTGCCGCTGGCGCCGCTGGAGATAGCCCTCGATACCGCCGGTGACGACGCGTTTAGCCTCGATTTCGGCGGCGCGTTGACCCTCGAGCGCGATACCCGCGGCCTTCGTCTGGCGCGGCGCAGCCTCGCCAGCGACGACATGCTCTATCGCTACTGGCGCGGCGAGGTTCGCTCGCTGCGGATCTTCGTCGACCGGTCGAGCGTGGAGATTTTCATTAACGACGGCGAAGGGGTAATGAGCAGCCGCTTCTTCCCGGACTATCCGGCACAGCTGATTTTCAGCGGCGCGACGCCGGTAACATTCTGCTACTGGTCGCTGGAGCCATGCATGGTAGAATAAGCGTTTTAAATTCAGGCGCATGTTGTCGTGATGAAAACCAAACGCGTTACCATTAAAGATATCGCCGAGCTGGCGGGTGTCTCGAAAGCCACCGCCAGCCTGGTGCTGAACGGTCGTGGCAAAGAGCTACGCGTGGCGCAGGATACCCGCGAGCGCGTGCTGGCGATTGCGCGCGAACAACATTATCAGCCCAGTATTCACGCCCGCTCGCTGCGCGATAACCGCAGCCACACCATCGGTCTGGTGGTGCCTGAAATCACCAACTACGGATTTGCCGTCTTCTCTCATGAGCTGGAAATGCTCTGCCGCGAGGCGGGCGTTCAACTGCTGATCTCCTGTACCGACGAAAACCCCGGCCAGGAAACCATGGTGGTCAATAATATGATTGCCCGCCAGGTTGACGGGCTGATCGTCGCCTCCTGTATGCACAACGACGCCGATTACCTCAAGCTCAGCGAACAGCTGCCGGTGGTGCTGTTTGACCGCTGTCCCAGCGACAGCACGCTGCCGCTGGTGATGACCGACTCCATCAGCCCGACGGCGGATCTGATTTCCCGCATCGCGCCTCAGCATCGCGACGAGTTCTGGTTTCTCGGCGGGCAGCCGCGTCTGTCGCCCTCCCGCGATCGTCTGGCAGGATTTACTCAGGGGCTGGCAAACGCCGGTGTCGAACTGCGTCCCGAGTGGGTGATTAACGGCAACTATCATCCGAGCTCCGGCTACGAGATGTTCGCCGCCCTCTGCGCGCGTCTCGGGCGGCCGCCAAAGGCGCTGTTCACCGCCGCCTGCGGTCTGCTGGAAGGGGTGCTGCGCTATATGAGTCAGCACCATTTACTGGATTGCGATATTCATCTGGCGAGCTTTGACGATCACTATCTCTACGATTCGCTGTCGCTGCGTATCGACACCGTCCAGCAGGATAACCGTCAGCTGGCCTGGCACTGCTACGATCTGATAAGCCAGCTGATCGACGGCAACACGCCTGAGCCGCTACGGCGCTACCTGCCCGCGACGCTGCAGATTCGGCATCGTTGAAATGACGCGGCATCGGATGTGTCGAAGCGACGACTTTCGTCGTCTGAGACTGATGACCAACCCGTTTTAGACACCGTGCTCGCATTTTTGCCGGGTGGCGGCTAGCGCCTTACCCGGCCTACAAAACCCCTAATATCCGCAGGCTATGCGTTTTCCGTAGGCCCACGCAAGCCACGCGCCGCCGGGCGATTCCGGAAAAGCGCATGTTGTCAGCCATCGGCGACGACTTTCGTCGTAAGGACAAAAAAGGTAATGCGCCCTATTCATCGAACACACTTACGCATCGAGGCCGCTAATCCGCACCAGATGCACGGTGAGCCACAGCAGCTCGTTGCCGCCGAGGGTGATATCGAGCTGGGCCTTAACGTAATCGCGGATCCGCAGCGCGCAGCGGTAAGCGTCCGGATACTCCTTAATCACCTGCACCAGCAGAAAACTGTCCCGCGCGCCGTCCAGCTCCCCCTCCTGTAAACGCTGGAGGAAAAACTGCATATGGATCAGAAAGCGCGAGTAGTTAATCGACCCGGTGTCTATCTGCTGCTTAAAGTGGTACTGCACGAGATTAAAAATATCCTTCAGCATCTTCACCGACTGCATGGTCTGCGCCACGTCGTCGCCCTCGCTCTGGCCGTTAACCAGATGAAACGCGATATTCCCGGCCTCCTCTTCCGGCAGTTCAATCCCGTACTGCTGGCGAATAATCGTCACCGCTTCGCTGGCGACGCGGAACTGCTGCGGATAGAAACGCCTCACTTCCGGCAGCAGACGGTTTTGAATGGCGATCCCTTTGCGGCTGCGCTCAATGGCGAAGGTCAGGTGGTCGGCGAGGGTCAAGAAAATCTGCTCGCGAACCTTGCTGGCAAGCTGCATATTGGCGCGGGAAATAATCATCGCCGCCATTTCGATGACCTCGTCCGGGATGGCGGAGAGCGCCTCGAGATAGCCGCTGCGCGCGCCGAGCGCCTGGGTCACGAATAGCTTCTCAATCTTCTCCGCGGCAATCTCATCCCCGGGTCGGCTGTTGAAGCCAATACCTTTCCCCATGACGATAACCTCCCTGCTATCGTCATCCATAGAGAGCACGAGGCTATTATTGAGCACCTTCTGAACAATCATCTCTGCGACTCATCGTGGTTGCCGTTTTGCGCGATGACATCCTTATACCACCAGAAGCTGCGTTTGCGGATCCTTTGCAGGCTCTTCAGGTCATCCTCACCGCGATCGACATAAATAAAACCGTAGCGCTTGGCGTATCCCTGATGGGTGCTGACCACATCAATTGCCGCCCACGGGCAGTAGCCCATCAGCTCGACGCCGTCGGCAATCGCCAGCCGCATTTGCTCAATATGCGCCTGTAAGAAGGCGATGCGGTAATCGTCATTCACCGTCCCGTCATGCTCGAGCTTATCCGGCGCGCCCATGCCGTTTTCGCTAATCAGAATTGGCAGGCCGTAGCGCTCGCACACTTTGCGCAGCGTCAGGCGCAGCCCCACCGGGTCGACGACCCAGCCGTAGGGGGTTTTGCCAACCCACGGGTTTTCCGCCGGGCGATAAACCCCCTCTTCGCCCAGCATAATTTGCTGGTCACCCGCGCGGGGCGCAACGTCTGCGCCATCGCCCCGACTGGCGGCAATGGTGGCGGTGGAGTAGTAGTTAATGGCGATAAAGTCCGGCCGCCCCTGCTGCAAAATCAGCGCATCTTCTGGCTGCAGTTCCGGCGCGAGGCCGCGGTCCTGCATGTAGGCCCACGCCAGGGCGTTGTAGCGGCCATGCACCGCCACATCCAGAAAGCTCCAGCAGCGCAGCGTCTCCCAGTTATGCGCGGCGATGGCATCCTCCGGTTTACAGCTTTCGGCGTACATCGAAGTGGTGTTTATCGCCGGGCCGATGCGCAGCCCGGGGAACTCGCGGTGGCACAGGGCGAAGATCTGCGCCTGGGCCAGCATCATATGATGATTCTGCTGGTACAGCGCCTTCTTATCCGGCAGTTCACGATCGGCGGGCACGCCAATCGCCCCGGGATGGAGGATCATGGTGTTCTGTTCGTTGATGGTCAGCCAGAGCGGAACTTTGGCGGCAAATTCACTGAACAGCAGCCTGGCATAGCGCACGAACGCCTCCCCGGTTTTGCGGTTCAGCCAGCCGCCTTTGAGCTCCAGCGCCCACGGCAGGTCGAAGTGGTAGAGCGTCACGATGGGGGTGATCCCGTGGCGGGTCAGGGCGTCGATCAGGCGGTGATAAAAGGCCAGCCCGCCCGGATTCACCGGGCCGTCGCCGTCAGGTATCACCCGCGACCAGGCCAGCGAAAAGCGGTAGGCCTTCAGCCCCATTTGCGCCATCAGCGCGACGTCCTCTTCCACGCGATGATAATGGTCGCTGGCGATGCGGAAGTCCGCCGTTCCCGGCGGATGGCTGAGCATGTCGACCACCGACGGTCCTTTACCGTCTTCATTCCACGCGCCCTCAACCTGATAGGCCGAGGTGGACGCGCCCCACAGAAAACCGTCCGGGAACCGGGCCTGCTGTTGATAGATCATGCCTGCGCCTCCTTAGCGGATTGCACCATCAGCGGTTCGCCGTAATCCACCTGCGCGGCGGCGGTGAGGCGCAGAGCGTGCTGTTCATCGCCGTTGACCACAATCACCGGCGTAATCAGGTCATACCCGGCCTGTTCGATGGCGGGAATATCAAAGCGGATCAGCGCCTGCCCCGACTCTACTCTATCGCCGACCTTCAGCGTCGAGCTAAAGTGCTGGCCGTTAAGATTAACGGTATCAATACCGATATGGATCAGCAGCTCAAGACCGCTGTCGCTCCGCAGACCAACGGCGTGGCAGGAAGGCAGAAACATCATCACCGTGCCGCTAAACGGCGCGCGCAGGACTCCTTCCTCAGGACGAATCGCCAGCCCCTCGCCCAGCAGACCGCCGGAGAAAACGTCATCGTTCACTTCACTGAGCGCCACCACCTGACCGCGCAGCGGGCTTAATACTTCAGTTTCCCCCTCGCTTTTGGCGCTGACCGCAGGCTGCGGCGCCTCGCCCACCTCTTCTTGTTCCTCAGGAACATCTTTGAAGGCGATAAACCAGGTCAGGGTAAAGGTCACCACGATGGAAATCGCGCAGGTCACCAGCGCATGGACGATGTTCATCGGGTTTTCGCCGATAAACGCCGGCAGCGCCGCAAGACCTGGCGAGACAAAGGCGTAGCGCACCAGCCCGCTCACCCCGGCATAGACCCCGGCGCAGCCGCCGCCGATCATCGCGGCAATCAGCACCCGGCGGAACTTGAGCAGCACCCCGTACAGCGCCGGTTCGGTGATCCCCAGCAGCGCGGTAAAGCCCGATGAAGAGGCCAGCTGGCGCAGGTTGCTATTTTTGGTTTTCAGCGCCACGCACAGCGTCGCCGCGCCCATCGCCACGTTTGAGGCCAGCATCCCCGGGCCGTTAATCATCTCGTAACCGCTTTTACTCAGCTGACCGGTGGCGATCGGCGTCATCGCCCACGCGGTACCGGTAATAATCAGGAAGGGCTGCAGGGTGCCCATCAGCATCGGGATCAACCAGCTGGCGTGGCGGTCGATAGCGCCCGCCCCGGCGGCGACCAGGTCGTTAAGCAAAATGCCCGCCGGGCCGACCACCACCAGCGCCAGCGGCGCGGTAATCAGCAGAATCAGCATCGGCTTAACGAAGAATTTGATAATCGATGGCGACACTTTTTCGGCAAAACGCTCCACCCA
Organism: Klebsiella planticola ATCC 33531; assembly: GCF_000735435.1. Taxonomy (GTDB): domain Bacteria; phylum Pseudomonadota; class Gammaproteobacteria; order Enterobacterales; family Enterobacteriaceae; genus Klebsiella; species Klebsiella planticola. The sequence goes on from NZ_JMPP01000066.1 coordinate 75,822, forward strand.
CGACATCAGCCACACGGTCAGAATGATCGGCAGCACCGAACCGGCATAATCGGAAAGCAGGACGTTGATACCGACAAAATCGACCGCTTTACCGGCCGCCAGCATCTGGCCGATGCCCGGATGCAGCAGCACGCCGGCGAGGGTCATCGCCAGAATCGGATTGCATTCAAACTTCAGCGACGCGCCGTAGGCCAGCAGTACCGGCAGGAAGAAGAAGGCGGCATCGGCAATAATATTCAGCAGCTGATACGTCGAGCTGGTTTCGCTAATCACCCCCGTGAGCTTGAGAATGGCCAACAGCGCTTTAATCATCCCCGCGCCGGTAATCGCCGGGATCACCGGGGTGAAGGTGGTCGAAATGACGCTGATAACCCGCGCGACGATGCCGGCCGGCCTGGCGTTTTTGTCGCCGCTGGTCGGGTTTTTCTTCTCCGGCAGGGCCTTATGGAGCAGGCGATAAACCTGCTGCACCTCATTGCCGATAACAATCTGGAACTGGCCGCCCTTCTCCACCACGCTGATCACGCCGGGGATAGTGCCAATCTGCGCATCGTTAACCCTGGCGCGGTCGTTGAACTCCATGCGTAGCCGGGTCGCGCAATGGGTGAGCATGCGGATATTCTCCGCACCGCCCACCGCGTGGAGGATTTTGTCTGCTGTTTGGTTATAGTTCATAGTGTTCTCTGGTGTTGGGGCAAAAAAAAAGACCAAAACAGAGACGCTCCCCTTGGCGGGAGAGCATTTCTATTTTGGTCTTGCCTGCTTTCGCAGTAGCACGCCATCATAAAAATGGGTTATTTCGGCGGATTATCTAAGCGTCCCTGCTCAATGACAACGGCGAGCGGGCAAAAGTGTGAGCTGGATTAAGTAAATTCTTAAGTGAAGATCACCCAAGGGCCTGCTGACGCAGCCAGCTCTGTAAGAGCTTGCCGTTGGGGGTCATCTCGCTATCCTGACGCACGCAGAGGTAGTAATCCCGGCCATCATCTATTGCCGCAGCGAAGATTTTCACCAGCTCGCCGCTCTTCAGATAGGGAGCGATCAGCGGCTCGCGCATCAGCGCACAGCCCAGCCCGGCCTGTACCCCCGCCAGGGTCAGCAGGCCATCTTCAAACAGCGGCCCCGTCGAGCGCGGCGGGCGTTTAACCCCCTGCTGCACAAACCACTGGTTCCATGTCGTGCGCTCCTCGTCGTGCAGCAGCGGCATCTGCAACAGCTGCTCCGGGGTATCAATATGCCCATGCAGGCGCAAAAAAGCCTGGCTGCATACCGGCACCATTTTGCCGGAAATCAGCTTTTCGCTTTGATAGCCCACCCAGTGACCGTTGCCAAAGCGGATCGACATATCGGAAGCATCGCTAAGGTAGTTGCGGTGGTTGGCGTAAACCACGTTGATTTCGGTATGCGGATTGGCGTGCATGAACGACGGCAGACGGGGAATAAACCAGCCCATACCAAACAGCGGGATCAGGCTGATCGTCACCTGCTGGGTTTGCACCTGATCGACCAGATGTTCGGTGGCCTGGCGCAGCACGTTAAACGCCGCGCGGATCGAGCGATAATACTCCCGCCCCTGCTGGCTGAGGGTCAGCCGCCGCCCCTGGCGTTCGGTAAGCGGGATCTGCAAATAGCCTTCCAGCACCTTCAGCTGGTGGCTGACCGCCGAGGGCGAAATCGCCAGCTCCTGCGCCGCCAGGGTCACGCTGCCGAGGCGTGCGATCGCCTCGAAGGCGCGCACCGCCCGCAGCGGCGGATCGTTGGCTAACGTACTCTCCGACCAGCTAACCGGCCCCTCTGACTGTTCTGTTTTTTTCATATGTTGATTTTCTTAGCGTATTTCACGACTCGATGCTTTATTTAATTATATTAAAAATCATAAAGATAGTTAAAAACGCATTTATCATAAGAAAGAATATATGCGTATTTTACAATTTAATTCATTTGTTGGATGGTAGCTATTATTTGAGCATCTTGTCGGAAGAACCAGTTGGACACACTCATACAACAAATAATCAACGGGGTCATGCTCGGCAGCATCTACGCCCTGATCGCGCTCGGCTACACCATGGTGTATGGCATTCTGCGCATTATTAACTTTGCCCACGGCGATATTCTGATGGTCGGCGCGTTAACCACCCTCTCCGGGATGAACGCGCTGAATGCCCATTTCCCCAATCTGCCGCCGCTGGCGCAGCTGGGGCTGGCGCTGCTGCTGGCCATGGCGGTGTGCGCCCTGCTGGCGATGGCGATCGAGCGCTTTGCCTACCGCCGCCTGCGCAACGCCCCGCGCCTGGCGCCGCTGATCTCCGGGATCGGCGTCTCGGTACTGCTGCAAACCGTGGCGATGATCGTCTGGTCGCGTAATCCGCTGATGTTCCCGCAGATCCTGCCCATGGATCCGATCGCCGTGACCCACGGCAGCGCAGCGCATCCTCCGGCTCTCGTTACCGTCACCGGTATCGTCACCGTCGCGCTGGCCCTCGCGGTGATGCTCGGCCTGTGGCTGCTGGTGGAGTACACCCGCTTAGGTCGCGGTATGCGCGCGGTAGCGGAAAATCCACGCATTGCCACGCTGATGGGGGTTAACCCCAACGCGATTATCATCCTGACTTTCGCCATCGGCGGCGTATTCGCCGCGCTGGCTGGCGTGATGATGGCCAGCAACTACGGCAGCGCCGGCTTCTCTATGGGCTTTCTGCCCGGCATTAAGGCTTTTACCGCCGCGGTGCTCGGCGGCATCGGTAATATTCGCGGCGCGATGGTCGGCGGCCTGCTACTGGGCCTGATCGAATCCCTGGGGGCCGGCTATCTCGGCGACCTGACCCACGGCGTCTTTGGCAGCAACTACCAGGATATCTTCGCCTTTATGGTACTGATTCTGGTGCTGGTCTTCCGCCCGGCTGGTTTGCTCGGCGAACGCGTCGCGCACCGGGCCTAGGAGAAACATGATGACAACAGCACAACTCGATACGCCCGTCGTCTCCCGCCGCTTCTGGTCCGGGATGACGCTGTTCGTCTGCGCACTGCTGGTAGCGCCGATGGTCGCCAGCCAGCTCGGCGGCAACTACTGGGTGCGGGTCATCGACTTCGCCCTGCTCTACATCATGCTGGCGCTGGGGCTGAATATCGTGGTCGGCTACACCGGTCTGCTGGATATGGGCTTTATCGCTTTTTACGCCGTCGGCGCGTATCTGGCGGCGCTTTTGGCCTCACCGCATCTGCTGGAGGTATTCCCGATTTTAAATAGCTGGTTCCCGGACGGCCTGCACACTTCATGGCTGGTGATTATTCCGCTCGCTGCGCTGGTGGCGGCGGGCTGCGGTATCGTACTGGGCGCGCCAACGCTGAAGCTGCGCGGCGACTATCTGGCGATTGTCACTCTCGGGTTCGGCGAAATTATCCGCATCCTGATGCGTAACCTCGACCGTCCGGTCAACATCACCAACGGCGCAAAAGGCATTTCCGGGGTCGATTCGCTGAATCTGTTCGGGCTGAAATTTAGCGGCGTCTATCACTGGTTTGGTTTTAAAGTCCCGGCGCTGTGGCTGTGGTACTACCTGCTGATGCTGGTGATTGTGGCGATTATTTTCGTCTGCCTGCGGCTACAGCATTCACGCATTGGCCGGGCCTGGCACGCCATCCGCGAGGACGAAGACGTCGCCCGCGCAATGGGCATCAACCTGCGTAACTACAAACTGCTGGCTTTCGCTATCGGCGCTTCATTCGGCGGCGTGGCGGGGGCGCTGTTCGGCGCATTTCAGGGCTTCGTTTCGCCGGAATCCTTCACGCTACAGGAGTCAATTGCGGTACTGGCGATGGTGGTGCTCGGCGGCATGGGCCATATCCCCGGGGTGATCCTCGGCGCGGTGCTGCTGACCGCGCTGCCGGAGCTGCTGCGCAGCCAGGCGGCGCCGCTGCAGCAGGCGCTGTTTGGCGAAGTGCTGATTGACCCGGAAGTGCTGCGCCAGCTGTTCTACGGCCTGGCGCTGGTGCTGGTTATGCTGCTGCGCCCTCAGGGTATCTGGCCCGCACGTCATCAGGGAGTCAAAGCATGAGCCTGTTAAGCGTACGCCACATGTCAAAGCGCTTTGGCGGCCTGACGGCGGTCGATAACGTCTCGCTGACCATTAACGAAGGTGAAATCTACGGCCTGATCGGCCCCAACGGCGCGGGGAAAACCACCTGCTTTAACCTGATTACCGGGCTTTACCCGGCGGACAGCGGCGAGTTCGCTATCGCCGGCCAGCCCTATTTCCCGAAAAATATCGAGAAGGTCACCGCCGCCGGCATCGCCCGTACCTTCCAGAACGTGCGGCTGTTTAACGACATGTCGGTGCTGGAAAACGTGATGGTCGGCCGCCACGTACGCACCCGCAACGGTCTGTGGGCCGCGCTTACCCGGCATAAACGCGCCCGCGCCGAAGAGGCGCAGACCCGCGAGCTGGCGTGGCACTGGCTGGACTATACCGGCATTGCGCAGTTCGCCCACTACCGCGCCTGCGACCTCGCTTACGGCCACCAGCGGCGACTGGAGATTGCCCGCGCGCTGGCTACCGATCCGCGCCTGCTGGCGCTGGATGAACCGGCGGCCGGGATGAACGCCGCCGAGAAGATGGCCCTTGGCGAACTGCTGCTGCGCATTCGCGATGATGGCAAGACGCTGCTGATGATTGAGCACGACGTCAAGCTGGTGATGGGGATTTGCGATCGCCTGATGGTGCTGGATTACGGCAAAACATTAACCAGCGGCACGCCGGAAACCGTACGCCGCGATCCGGCGGTGATCGCCGCCTGGCTGGGAGGAAACACCCATGTCTGATCTGTTAACCGTGACCGGCCTCAGCGTGCACTACGGCGGCATCCAGGCGGTACGCGACGTCTCATTCAGCGTGCAAGCGGGTGAGCAGGCGACTTTGATCGGCGCCAACGGCGCAGGCAAAAGCTCCACCGTCCGCGCCATTACCGGGCTGGAACCCTTTAGCGGCGAGATTCTTTTCAACGGTAAAGCGGTACGTCGACGCAAAGCGGAGTCGCTGCTGCGCGAAGGGCTGGTGATGGTACCGGAAGGCCGCGGCATCTTTACCCGCATGACGGTACTGGAAAACCTGCAGATGGGCGCCTGGCTGCGTCGCGATAGCGCGGCGGTCCGGCAGGAGATGGCGGAAATCTTCGCCAACTTCCCGCGCCTGGCGGAACGGCAGCATCAGCTGGCCGGGCTGCTCTCCGGCGGCGAACAGCAGCTGCTGGCGCTGAACCGCGCCCTCCTCAGCCAGCCGCGCCTGCTGATCCTCGACGAGCCCTCGATGGGCCTGGCGCCGCTAATGGTCGAGAACGTTTTTCGCGTGATCGCCACGCTCCGTCAGCGCGGCGTGGCGCTGCTGCTGATTGAGCAGAACGCGCGCCTGGCGCTGGAGGCCACCGACAGCGCGTGGGTGATGGACAGCGGCAGTATTGTGGAACGTGGCGCCTCGCAGGCGCTGCTGGCCGACGACCGTATCGCACAGATTTATTTGGGCGAAGTGCCCGCTTAACACTAACCAGCATCAGGGAAAAACAATGAAAACAGTCAAAATCAGTGCCCTCAGCGCCGCTATTGTGCTCAGCGGCTTTGCCTCATCCGCCGCATGGTCTGCGGCCAGCGAAACCGTGATTATCGGCCTGGCGGGTCCGCTGACCGGCCCTTCTGCGCGTATCGGCAAGGACCTCGAAAACGGCGCGCAGCTGGCGATTGACGATATCAACAAGCAGCACCCGACCATCGGCGGCAAGGCGGTAACCTTTAAGCTGCAATCGGAAGACGACCAGTCCGACCCGCGTACCGCCGTTGCCGTCGCTCAGCGTCTGGTGGATAGCGGCGTCGCCGGCGTCGTCGGCCACTGGAACACCGGCACCAGCATTCCCGCAGCACGGGTTTACCACGATGCGGGCATCGCCCAGGTCGCGCCGGTCGCCACCGGGCACGCCTATACCAGACAGGGCTTCGACACCAGCTTCCGCGTGATGGGCCACGACGATGACGGCGGCCAGTTTGCCGGACAGTATGCGGTACAAACCCTGAAAGCGAAACGCATCGCGGTTATCGATGACCGTACCGCCTTTGGTCAGGGGCTGGCGGACGAGTTTATTAAGTCGCTGGACGCACAGGGGATCAAAATCGTTGACCGCCAGTACGTCGATGATAAAACCGTCGACTTCAGCGCCGTGCTGACCGCGATCCGCAGTAAAAATGCCGATCTGATCTTCTTCGGCGGCGTCGATAGCCAGGCGGCTCCGCTGGCGCGGCGCATCAAACAGCTGGGTATGAACGCCACCCTGATGGGCGCCGGCGGTTTTGTCAGCCAGACCTTCCTGCAGCTGGCGCAGAAAGAGGGTAACGGCGTGGTGGCGCTGGAGCCGGGACTGCCGGTCGAACAGATGCCGGGCGGTAAAGCCTTTGAGCAGGCCTACCAGGCGCGCTATCACACCCATATCGAGCTGCATGCCCCGTTCGCCTATGACGCCACCCGCGTGCTGGTGGCGGCGATGGAAAAAGCTGACTCCGTCGATCCGGCCGACTATCTGCCCGCCCTGCGCGCCATTAACTACGCCGGCGTCACCGGACAAATCGCCTTTGATAAAGAGGGCAACCTGAAATCGCCAACCTTTACCGTTTACAAAGTCGTCGACGGCAAATGGCAGCCGCAAACCGTACTCGGCGGCGCAACAACGAAGTAACGCAGTGAGGCAATGTGATGAGTGATAATAATGAGCTGGGCATTCTCGCCCGCCGCAAAATTGAAGCCGAAATTATTAAGCCGATTTATGACATCCTGGTGCGCGAAATAGGTAAAGCTCGCGCCCAGGCGGTCATCGGCGAAGCCATTGAAAACGCTGCGATTGAGGCGGGAAAAGCCTTTGCCAGCAAAGAGCCGGACGGCGCGAACATCCAGAGCTTCGTCGCCCTGCAATATCTGTGGGAAAAAGATAACGCCCTCGAGGTCAAGGTGCTGGACGCCGATGACCAGCAGTATAACTACAACGTCAACCGCTGCCGCTACGCCGAGATGTACCACGAGATGGGCCTCGGCGAAATTGGCCACCTGCTCTCCTGCGCCCGCGACGACAAGTTTATCGTCGGCTACGCGCCGGAGGTAGAGCTGACCCGCACCACCACTATTATGGAGGGCGGAAAGTGCTGCGACTTCCGCTATCGCGTGAAGAAGGACAAGTCATGATAGCCATTAACGCTGAACGTCTGTGGTCAACTCTTAACGAGATGGCGAGGATAGGGGCAACGCCGGCCGGCGGTGTCACCCGGCTGACGCTGAGCGACGAGGACCGCCAGGCGCGCGACCTGCTGCGCCAGTGGGCGCAGGAAGCCGGTTTTCCCTGCGAAGTCGATAGCATGGGCAATATGTTTATCCGCCGCGCCGGAAAAAATCCGCAGCTGGCCCCGGTATTGACCGGTTCGCACGTCGATTCTCAGCCGCTCGGCGGCCGCTATGACGGGATTTACGGCGTGCTCGCCGGGCTGGAGGCGCTACGCACGCTGAATGAACGCGGCATTGAGACCGAGCGCGATATCGTGCTGGTCAACTGGACCAATGAAGAGGGGGCGCGCTTCGCCCCGGCGATGCTGGCATCCGGCGTGTGGGCCGGGCAGTTCAGCGAAGCTTTCGCGCTGACCCGCGAAGATCGCGACGGCATCAGCGTCGGCGCGGCGCTGGAGGCCATCGGCTACCGCGGCGATCGTCCGACGGCCGCATTCCCGGTTCATGCCTGTTATGAGGTCCATATCGAACAGGGGCCGATTCTGGAAGAAGAAGGGGTTGATATCGGCCTCGTCCACGCGGCAATGGGCCAGCGCTGGTTCAACGTCGCGCTGGAGGGTTTTTCCGCCCACGCCGGCACCACGCCGATGGGCAGCCGTCGCGATGCGTTGACCGCTTTCGCCGAACTGGCGCTGGCGGTGGAGCAAATCGGCATCGCTCATCATCCCGACGGACGGGCGACCATCGGCATGGTGCAGGTGATACCGGGATCGCGCAACGTGGTGCCGGGTCGCGTCGAATGCAGCGTGGAATTCCGCCATCCGCAGAGCAGCGCGCTGGAGGCGATGGAGCAGGCATTGCATCGCGCCGCAGCCGAACTGGCCGGGCGCGGCGTCCCGGCCGAAGTTGAACGGATTTTTGACTACGCCCCGATCGCTTTCGACGCGCAGTGTCTGGCGCGCAGCGAGCGGGCGGTTCAGACGCTCGGCTACAGCGCCAGACGCATGGTCTCCGGCGCCGGGCATGATACCTGCTATATCAGCAAGGTCGCGCCCGCCAGCATGATTTTCATCCCCTGCGAGAAGGGAATTAGCCATAACGAGGCGGAGAATATTCTGCCCACCTGGGCAGAAAAAGGGGCGAACGTGCTGCTGCATAGCGTACTGCTCGCCGCCGGAGAAAAGTAAGCGCCCTTCTGTCGGTCGTTCTGGCGCCGCGCGCGCCAGTACGACCGCTCACCGCCGTAACGGTCCGCCTGCCCCCTCCCGGAAAAGAGGGAACAACATGAATAAACAAATTAAAACAATATCTTACATTATTTAACCGCGCGGACAAAAAGCCATTTTCTTCTGGATTATCTGCTAAAATCAGCCAACAGATCGCATACAGCAGGCAAATATGCGGACATAACGGCATCGAATTCCGTTATATTTCAGTTCAATTCCACTCAATGATTTTCGAATCGCTTCTTTTTACTGCTGACGCCAGGGGACGTGTGAAAACGAAAAAGAGATCCTCAGCATCGTCTAATATTCTCCGCTATATCTGGGGATCCGCGCTGGCGACGATTTTTTTAACCACCATTCTCTCCTTCTGGCTGCTTTCCGGCTCATGGGAAACGTGGAAAAGCGCGTATAACAATGTTATCCAGTTCGATATTTTCTACCGGGTACTACAGGTCTCTAATGACCTGGCCGGTGAGCGCGCCTTCGTTAACGAGCTGATATTAAGTTCACCTGAGGATAAAGAGTCGCGCTGGCAGGTGCTGGTCGCTCATCGCGACATCACCGATCGTGACATGCAGAAGATCCCGAAAAACCTACTCTCTCCGGCGCTGATGAGCGAAATGATGCAGCAGCTGGATCATTCCCGGCGCATTGCCAACGGCTTTCGTACCGAGGTGCTGAGCGACCCGAAGCTCGCCGACCAGGCGATTCACGATATGGTGGTGGCAACGGATTTCTATCATAAGGCGCTGTTCAAGCGCACCAATGAGTTTCTGCTGCTGCAGCCCAGTGCGCTGGGGCCCATTCTGCGCGCGCTGGCGTTGGGCGAGTTGCGCGATGCTGCGGGCCGACTCGGTCCGCAGGTGCTGATTCCGCTGGCCACACACACGCCGATACCGCAAGCCAACCGGGAAGGATTGATTCGCGGTATCGAACGGATTAATACCGCGTGGTGGCTGCTGCAAACGCAGGGAGATGAGGTCGCCTGGCTTCCCCACTTCCAGAGAACGCTGGAAAACACGCGCCGGGACTTTGAACACCAGGGGATTGCGCTAATCAATCGGTTAAGCGCGGAGAGCGACAGCGGTAAGTCCTACAGCGTGAGCGCCGAACAGTTTGCCGTCGCCTATCACGCCAGCCTCGGTTCGTTTGACAATCTCCTGAACACCTATATGACCGGAGTTAAGGAGCACTACACTGCCGTTGAACATCGGGCCTTAAAGAATTTCCTGTTACGGCTGGTCGTGCTTGGGCTGGTGTATGCCCTGACCATTGCGCTGATTTTCTATATTCGCTCTCGCGTTTTACGCCCCATTGTGCGCTTAAATGAGCTCGCCGCGGCGCTAATTGCCGGAAAACAGCTCCATGTCCAAATCGATGACGATACGGCAGAAGAGGTGCAGGGCCTGTTTTCATCCCTGGGTACCCTCGGGAAAAAGCTCCGTGAAGATGCCCGCATCAGCCGCCAGTATCAGCGCCAGTCGGAAGAGGATCCGCTGACCCATCTGTTTAATCGCCGGGCATTTAGCACCCGGGCTGATGCGCTATTAAGTCAGTCCAGCGAGGCGCTTCCGGCCTGGTTAGTGATGCTCGACGTTGACCGCTTTAAGTCGATAAATGATAACTGGGGACACCCAATGGGTGACGAGGTGCTGGTTGCCCTTGCCAAAACCCTGAACAGGTTGAGCCGTCCGGAAGATGTGGTAGGCCGCCTCGGCGGAGAAGAGTTCGCGGTCCTGTTTCTGGCCGCTTCATCAGACGAAGTCGCCAGCTATACCGCACGGATTCAGCAGGAAATCCGCAAGCTGACCTTCCATACGACTGGCGATATCACCTTTAAGATCACCGCCAGTTTCGGGGTATCCAAAGGCTGGCAGTGCCCGCTGCCGGAACTGATGTCGCGGGCCGATAGCGAGCTGTATCACGCCAAGAACAGCGGGCGTGACCGGATTTGCGGTCTCTCCTGAGTTCACCGGCGCCAGCGTACCTTGCCATTTTCATCATGCTGTCGTTTAACAGCGCGAAGAGATAACCCTGATATCGCTTCAGGGTTATCTCTTCCGCTTAGTGCTTCTTACGGTTACGGCGCATGTCTATCGTCACCGCCGCAACAATAATAATCCCTTTGATAATATCCTGAACGTAAGCATCGACGCCGACGAAGGTGAAGCCGCTTTTGATTAAGCCGAGGATCATCGCACCAATCAGGGTGCCGGTGATGCGGCCGACGCCGCCCATCAGGCTGCTGCCGCCGATAACGGCCGCTGCGATAGCATCCAGTTCGTAGGACATCCCCATACTGGACTGCCCGCTGCTGACGCGCGCCGCCAGCACAACCCCGGCCAGCCCCGACAGCGCGCCGGCGATGGTGTAGACGATAACCAGATACTTATTCACATTGATGCCGGACACTTTTGCCGAGGTCATGTTGCCGCCGATGGCGTAAACATATTTCCCGTAGCGAGTGTGTTTCAGCGCAATGTGAAACAGAGCGGCAATCACGAAGAAAATAATCACCGGCATCGCCCCCTGACCAATCGACGTAAAGCTGTCGGACAAGAAGCTGATGGGATTTCCCTGGGTGTAATATTGCGCCAGGCCGCGGGCGGAGACCATCATCCCGAGGGTGGCGATAAACGGTGGGATCCCGGTACGGGTGACCAAAAAGCCGTTGGTTAATCCGCAGATCAGCCCGACGCCAATTCCGGCGCAAATGGGAATGACCGCCGGCAGGTTAACCAGCGACGGGAACATCGGCGACAGGCTATCCGAGGTTTGCGCCAGGCTTGCCGCTACCACCGCGGCAAGGGCAATGACCGATCCGGAGGAGAGGTCAATCCCGGTGGTGATAATGACCTGCGTGACGCCGACGGCGATAATCCCGATAATGGCGACCTGCAGGACAATCAACACCAGGCGGTTAGTGTTCATCAGGAAAGACTGGTCGCGGACAAACCAGCCGGCAATTTCAAATGTCAGGGCGATGACCACCATAACAATAAAGATACCGGTATCTTTCGGTAATTTATGCCGTAAATTACCGAAGAAAGAGGATCGCTCATTTGCTGCTGTTGCGGTCAGTTTCATATTGCTCATTCTCTACACCTCAGTGGGATGCCAACGACAAAATGGTTTCCTGATCGGCCTCGTCTTTGTCGAGGATGCCGGTAATACGTCCTTCGTGCATGACCATAACGCGATCGCTCATGCCCAGAATTTCCGGCAGTTCAGAAGAGACCATAATCACTGCGACGCCACGGTTCGCCAGTTCGCTAATCAGATGATAAATTTCAGCCTTCGCCCCCACGTCAATCCCGCGAGTTGGTTCATCAAGAATTAATATTTTGGGCTGCGCTAAAAGCCAGCGGGCAATTAAGACCTTTTGCTGATTACCGCCGCTCAGGTTATTAATAATCTGATCCATGGTCGGGGTTTTAATATTCAGACGCCGGATCTGTTCCATACAGTCTTCCGCCATCTTCATATGTTTGACAAACCCGCTCTTGCCGATATATTCCGGCATATTGACGATGCTCATGTTTTCCATCACCGAAAGCACGAGGAACAGTCCGGACTTTTTGCGGTCTTCGGTCAGCAGCGCCATCCCTTTTTCGATGGCCACGGAAGGCGAGTCGATCGTCACCGGCTGGCCGTCAATCAGGACTTCGCCACTGTCAAAGCGCTCCATCCCGAACAGGCTCTCCATCACTTCGCTGCGCCCGGCGCCGACCAGGCCCGCAACGCCGAGAATTTCACCGCGACGGACGCTGAAATTCACCTCCTCGAAATAGCCTTTGCGCGACAGATTGCGGACCGTCAACACCTCTTCGCCAATCGTATTATTGAATTTCGGGAACAGCTGAGTTAATTCGCGGCCCACCATCTGGGTAATAAGCGACTGACGAGTAAATTCGCCCGTCTGCCGACTGCCCACCCAGGTCCCGTCGCGAAAGACGCTAATCTCATCGGTAATCGCGAAAATCTCATCCATCTTGTGGCTGATATAAATAATGGCTTTACCCTGCTCGCGTAAATCGCGAATGATGGTGAACAGGTGAGCCACTTCACTTTCCGTCAGCGCCGAGGTGGGTTCATCCATAATGACAATATCCGCGTTCCACGATACCGCTTTGGCTATTTCCACCATTTGCTGGGCGGCAATGCTAAGATCGCCCACCAGGCGGTCGGCGGATAAACGGATATTCAGTTTATTGAGCAGTGTCTGAGTCTGGCGGGCCAACTGTCGATGGTCGACAAAGCCGTATTTCATCGGCTCGCGCCCCAGCCAGATATTTTCTGCCACCGTCATATGCGGCACCAGGTTCAGCTCCTGATGGATCATGGAGATCCCCGCGCGCAGCGCATCCATCGTATCCTGGAACTGCACCGGTTCGCCCTTCACCCGGATCGCGCCCTTATCGGGACGGTAAATCCCGATAAGGCACTTCATTAACGTCGACTTTCCCGCGCCATTTTCCCCCATCAGGGCGTGCACCGTCCCCGGGCGCACGCGTAATGAGACATTATCGAGCGCCTTCACGCCAGGAAAGAACTTACTGATACCTTCGGCTTCAAGTGCAAAAGCGTTCATACATCCCCCTCCGTACCGCTGAGCCAGAAATGATTATTTTTGATTACGGCTGACAAATTCAGACATATTCTCTTTGGTAATCAGCTGGTAAGGGACATCGATGACTTTTTCGACTTTTTCCCCGTTAGCCAGTTTGACGGCCGCATCCACCGCCCCTTCCCCCTGCCCTTTAGCATCCTGGAAAATGGTGGCGATCATCTTGCCGTTTTTCAGCATCTGCAGAGCGTCAGGGGTCCCATCGACACCGGCAATCAGAATGTGCTTCGGGTTGCTTCCCAGCGCCTGCAGCGCGCCAATCGCCATTTCATCGTTATTGGAGGCGATCGCCTGAATATCTTCCCCGCTGGTCATCCAGTTACTCACCACATCCACGGCATCGTTACGCATGAATTTCGCCGTCTGCTTCTGGACGATCTTGATATCCGGGTATTTCGCGACGACTTCTTCCACGCCTTTGGTGCGATCGCGGGTTGACTCGTTCGCCAGGTCGCCCAGCAGAATCGCCACGTTGCCTTTGCCGTTCATCGCCTTCGCCAGCGCTTCCATCTGCAGACGGCCGGCCAGTACCGAATCCGAACCAACGTAGGCCATTTTGTCGGTCAGCGTAATCTGCGGGCGGCGGTTCACGAAGACCAGCGGAATACCGGCTTTGGTCGCCTGATCGATAATCGGCTTCACGGCATTGGTATCGACCGGGTTGACGATGATGGCATCGACGCCCTGACCAATAAAGTTTTGCACCTGCTGCAGCTGCTGCGCGACATCACCCTTGGCATCCTCAACCTGCGATTTCACCCCCTCTTTTTGCATCTCTTTTTGCATGGCGGTACGCAGGATAGTCAGGAAGTTGTCGTCGAAAAGCGCCATGGAAACGCCGACGGAGAGATCTTTTGCCATCACCGCAGCGGGCAACATACAGACTAACAAAGAGGCAACAATCGTTTTCTTGATGTTCATAGTTGTTCCTTGGGGTTCAGTGATATGCCAGTTCATTGAGATGAAATGAAAAATTCATTTCGTAAATGCGTCTTGCTGCTAGCTGCCGGATCGCCGGCCAAAAGTCTCGCTTCTGACCGCGCTGTTTTTGCACATGTTTAGCAAAACCACCTAATCCAGTGGTTTTTTAGTGAATTATTAAAACAGCAGTTCATAAATCATACGATTTATCACCCGGTCAATTTCAGACGTTTTGTTTCATTAGCAACTCATATGAAACTTTTATAATTAAATAACTGAAATGAAAATTTTAAAACCACCTGGTAACAGAACTTTGACAGATCTCTAACATTGCGGCATAAACGCGCAAAAAATGAGAGGCGCTCAGCAGTTTGCAGACAAGTCACCGGCCTGACGCTGGCAATCCGCCAGAGAAGATTTTCCGCCTTAAAAAGAGGGGGATTTGAAACGTCAGCGGCATTTTCCGGCGTCTGAGATCGTGCGAGCGCTTGTTATTGCCCATGGGCGCGGCATGACGGGGGCGATAAAAGAGGCGCTAAAGGCCCGCCCGCAGAGGATGAAATATATTGCGGGCACGGGGCAGCATGGCGGGTGGATGACCAAAATCACATCCAGCACGATCGGATGAGGGGTGTTGATGGGGAGATGGTTGAAACCGGGTCATTGCACTCGGCCCCGGCCACCAAAACGCAAAATAGTGACAAAGGCCGCCCCTCACGTGGCCGCAGCATAACGTGAGAACGGCGGCTCTATACAGGCAAAGCTAGTCCGTGACTTTCAAAGCCAGCTCATAGGCACTGGTTTTTCCTTCATCGCGCGCGCCGCCCATCTGATACACGCGGACGGTATATTTTCCGTTGGTTGCCAGGCGCTGCTCAAAAGCACCTTCTGTCATCGAGCCATTAAAAATGGTTTCGTTCGCGGGGTTGATCACGTTGAAATAAGGATGAGGCCATTTGCTCTTCAGGGTGACGTGCATTAGCTGGCCCGCTTTTGCCACCAGCGTGTAATCTTTCACATCGGCGCCGCTCAGGGCATTTGTAATGGTGGTTCCGCTGGTGCCTTTATCGAAATGAACCGGGATCGTGTTTATCTTATAACCCGCCATGACAGATAATGGTGCCAATAAACAACCTGCACAGATCAAGCTACCAACAATTAACTTTAAATTTTTCATTTAATTAACACCTTATGTTTTTATATCTGGTGTTATAGCACATAAGGTATTCCAGAAAAATTTCAGGAAATAGATTGAAACGATTTCACCGTCATCTCGCGGTGAAGTAAATCACTATAGATAGCGGTTAATATCCCACCGGGGCGAAACTCTTTCTTTATCCACTGCGTCACCTGTCCACTGGCCGCGTGCTGGGTCGCCAGCAGCATTCCTGAATCCTGGCGAGGGTTATGAATCTGGCGGGTAATCAGCCGGTTTTCCGCCATGGCCTCACGAACCATATAATCCGGCAGAAAACCAATGCCTTCACCGAGGATCTGGCACTGGCATTTGGTATTAAAGTCCGGCACCAGAATCGCCTCCTGCCCGTGCAGTAACCAACCCACTTTCTTATTAATCGTGCTGGCGGTGTCCTCCACCATAATATTGGGGTAAAGCCGTAGCTGGCTTTCTGCTATCGGTTCCGGCATAAACGCCAGCGGATGATCCGGAGCAATGGCGAAGACCCAACGAATGGCGCCAATTTCAGTGTAGTCAATGCCGCCACCGTCGAGCAGCGTATCCGGTGCACCAATCGCGATATTAGCCTGCTGATTAATCATCGAATCCCAGACGCCGTTATACACCTCCGTGGTAACGGTAATTTGGCAGGTTGGAAACTGTTTTTTGAGCACCTGCAACAGACGCGCCGTATGTCGCGGCGTATAAAGCAGCTGGTTGATGCAGATACGGACCCGGGCCTCAATGCCCTGGGCGATGGTATCGATGCTGCGCTTGATGGCGTGGAAATCATTGAGTAAATCCGTGGCCTTACGGAAAAGATAGTAGCCGGACTCCGTCAGCTCGATGCTACGGGTATTGCGGGTAAACAGCACCACGTCCAGCCCCGTTTCCATGCGCTTGATGGTGTAGCTGATGGCTGATGTCGTTAGCCCCAGCTCGTCTGCAGCTTTGCTGAAACTACCAAAGCGCGCCGCCGTGGTAAACGCCAGCAGATTTTCTTCAGTAAAAATTGAGTTCATTCGCCCGCTCCTGCTTTCGTCAACCGCCCATTAGCCCTACCCTGCAATCGACTCTATTTCCTGTCCCTGTCATCGGGCAATCATTTTTGAATATCTTTTAACACCATGCGCAAGGTCCGCCCACGCGGGCCGCGAAATTCTCCGCGGCGCCATGGTTCAACGCGGGCTTTTTGAGGTTGCCTCGCTCAGTTTTCGACCGGTATATTCGGAAATCAGCCCTACGCCGTTGCCGGCCAAAAAACCCAGCAGCGTCACCGGCCAGTTCATCCCGGAGGCGAAAAACAGCGTCATGCCAAGAAAACCGCCGGGAATAAACGCGGTGAGGGAAAAGCGCCCTTGCCAGACAATCACCGCGGAGAACGGCACCGTGGTGATAACGCTGGCCCAGAAGGATGACATCCCGGTGGCCGCAGTAAGTCCACCCGCAGCCATCGCCGCCAGAAATGCCCAGACGACGCCGGTGTAGTTAACAAAAAGACTCTTCACAAACCCCTCTTTACCGCCGCCTGCCGCATAAAAACTGCAAAAAGCGACAAAGCCGATCGTGCCCAGCAATCCCCAGCTCGGATCAAGCCCAACCTGCGAGGAGATCAGCTGCCAGATCCCGGCACAAAGGCCGACAGTAATCCCCGTTGCGGTGAGTCCGTTCATCTCTTCCCCCTCGTGATATTGGTCGTGGAAATGGGTTTCGTTCGGGAACTATATAGAAATAATCCCTTCTTGAATTACGGGAAATCGCCTGCAAGAAACAAACATTGCACTGCCGCACAGTCTGCATCCATTATTAAAAAATATTCAACAATCAGTGGGGTTATCGCGAATAAAATTTAAGCGGGTTCTTTTATCTATTTTTGGTTGCTATGCTCAAGCCATCAAATAGTTTCAGCCGCAACAACAGGAGCAAGATGATGACCACGGAAAATATTAGTGCTGAATATCTTTTGGCCGCGGAGCAAGGTGATGTCGAACAATTAAAAGCCTGTTTAGCGCGCGGCGTCGATATTAATGTCAGCAATCGCCAGGGGCGAACCGCTATTACTCTGGCCAGCCTGAATAAACATTATGCCTGCGTTTCTGTACTCATTGCCGCTGGTGTCGATATTGATAAGCAGGACCAGACCTGTTTTAACCCGTTCTTACTGAGCTGCCTGAATAATGACGTCGAGCTGCTGCGCTTAATTTTGCCAGCTAAACCTGACCTTGCGCGTTTAAGCCGTTTCGGCGGCGTCGGTCTGACGCCGGCCTGCGAAAAAGGCCATCTTGAGATCGTTAAAATTCTGCTGACCGAAACCGATATTAACGTCAACCACACCAACTTTGTCGGCTGGACACCGCTGCTGGAAGCGATTGTCTTAAACGACGGCGGCGCAACGCAGCAAGCGATCGTTAAGCTGCTGCTGAACCACGGCGCCAATCCACATATGACCGATAAATATGGCAAATCGCCGCTGGAACTGGCATGGGATAAGGGCTTTGCTGAAATCGCCCACCTGCTGGTCGCCGCCGGTGCCTGAAGAAGGAGAATTGCCATCGACACCACCTCACGGCGGTGTGTGCAAGCGCTAACTGCGGATGAGAGCTTTCTCACTCAACGCGGCGGCGGACGGGTCGAGCAGGTCTTCTCGCGTGCGGTCAACCTGCTAGTCCCCGATAAGCCAGGGCTCCTGACGCTGCTGTGCGCCGCATATGACAACGCGCCCAACAGCTGTAGGTTAGCACTCACCTACTTTGACAACCTGTTCCGGCCAGGGGAAAGCGTCCGGTTCACCGATTCAGGGATTTACATTGGCCATGATAAATGGATAGACATCCACCGCTGTGAGCGCTGGCAAATGCCAGGGGCCGTATTAAGCGCGGCAGCATTTACCCGGATAGCCTGGCGACGATGGCAAAACATTATCATTGAGCAACTGCATGAGGACGACACGTTATTTCTTTATCGCGGTGACAATCCGTTTTATAAAGCGATGGGGCGAGAATTACAGCATCGACGGGAAATATTATTTAATGCGCTTCGGCAAAATAAAAACATCAGTGCCGCCATTGCTAATATGCTCGGCCTGGGTATTGGCCTGACGCCCTCGGCGGATGATTACCTGGTAGGACTTAGCGTTATTTTATTTATTCATGGACACCCGGCCAATCAATACCGGAATGAATTTTTAGCGGCGCTGCAATGTGCCAGGCATAACACCACGCCGCTCAGCGCGATTACGCTGGAGGCAGCGATTAATCAGCGCTATCGCGAAAGTATCGCCGGGTTGATAAATATCATAATTAATCAACCCACAATCTTTTCTATTGAGGCAATTGCCGATATTAAAAATATTGGCTCAAGTTCCGGCAGCGACATGCTATTGGGCATGGCGGATGCCTGCGCGCTGAGCCAAACGTATGGAGGGAATTATGTCAGTTAAAATAGTCGTGAAGAAGAATACCTATTTTGATTCCGTCTCATTAATGTCGATATCCACCCGCGCCAATAAGATCGACGGCGTAGAGCAGGCATTTGTAGCGATGGCGACCGAAATGAACAAAGGGGTTCTGCATAACCTGGGACTGCTGACGCCGCAGCTGGAAGCGGCGAAAAACGGCGACCTGATGATCGTCATAAATGGCAAAGACGGCGCCGATAACGAGCAAATTCTGGCCGAGATCGAAACGCTATTTAGCAAAAAAGCGGAAAGCGGCCAGCACGAAGCGCGCTATGCCACCCTCGCCAGCGCTAAAAAGCATCTTCCGGACAGCAATATGGCGGTTATCTCAGTCAACGGCCTGTTCGCCGCCCGCGAAGCACGACAGGCGTTACAAAGCGGCCTCAACGTGATGCTGTTTTCCGATAACGTCTCTCTCGAGGACGAACTGGCGCTGAAACAGCTGGCCCACGAGAAAGGTTTGCTGCTGATGGGGCCAGACTGCGGGACCGCCATCATTAACGGCACCGGTCTGTGCTTCGCGAATGCGGTACGTCGCGGCAACATTGGTATTATCGGCGCCTCTGGCACCGGTAGCCAGGAGCTGAGCGTGCGTATTCACGAGTTCGGCGGCGGCGTATCGCAGCTTATCGGTACCGGCGGTCGCGACCTGAGTGAAAAAATCGGCGGCATGATGATGCTCGATGCCCTTCAGATGCTGGAAGCGGATCCGCAAACGGAAATTATCGCCCTCGTCTCCAAGCCGCCTGCCCCGACAGTGGCGAAAAAAGTGCTGGAGCGCGCCCGCGCCTGCCGTAAACCGGTGGTCGTGTGCTTCCTGGGCCGCGCCGAACCAGCGGCCGACGAGCAAGGTCTGCAGTTTGCCCGCGGCACCAGAGAAGCGGCGCTGAAGGCGGTGCTGCTGAGCGGCGTTAAGCAAGAAAATCTCGATTTACCCCCGCTGAACCCGGCATTGATTGCTGACGTGCGTGCGCAGCTCGCACCGCAGCAGAAATACATTCGCGGCCTGTTCTGCGGCGGTACTCTGTGCGACGAAACCATGTTCGCCGTTCTGGAAAAACACGCCGAAGTTTACAGCAACATTCAGCCGGATCCGGCTTATCGCCTGAACGATATCAACCACAGCATCAAGCACACCTTCCTCGATTTCGGCGATGACGACTTCACCAATGGTAAGCCACACCCGATGATCGACCCCATCAACCGCATCAGCCGCCTGCTGCAGGAAGCGCGCGATCCTGAGGTTGCGGTGATCGTGATGGATTTCGTGCTGGGCTTTGGCTCGCACGACGATCCGGTCGGTTCGACGATCGAGGCGATCAAAGAGGCAAAAGCCATTGCCGCCGCCGATGGCCGTCGGCTGACGATCCTCGCTTACGTTTTAGGCACCGATATCGATACGCCATCACGGGAGCAACAGCGCCTGATGCTTAGCGAGGCAGGCGTCATTCTGGCCAACAGCAGTACCGAGACCGGCCTGCTGGCACGTGAACTTATCTGCAAAGGGGAGAACGCCTGATGAATCAGTCACTATTCAGCCAGCCGCTGAACGTTATTAACGTCGGGATCGCGATGTTCAGCGATGATCTGAAAAAACAGCATACGGCGGTGACTCAGCTCGACTGGACGCCGCCAGGCCAGGGCAATATGCGGGTGGTCAATGCCCTCGACGCGCTTGCCGATTCAGCGCTGGCGGATAAAATCGCCGCCGCCAACCAGCAGGCGCTGGAACGCATTATCCAGTCGCATCCGGTGCTGACGGGCTTCGACCAGGCCATCAACGTGGTGCCTGGGATGACGGAAAAAACCATTCTCCACGCCGGGCCGCCGGTCACGTGGGAAAAGATGTGCGGGGCGATGAAAGGTGCGGTCACCGGCGCGCTGGTATTTGAAGGGCTGGCAAAAGATCTTGCTGATGCCGCCGAACTGGCCGCTTCTGGTGAAATCACCTTCTCACCATGCCACGAGCATGACTGCGTCGGGTCCATGGCCGGCGTCACCTCCGCCTCCATGTTTATGCATATTGTCGAGAACAAAACCTACGGCAACATCGCTTATACCAACATGAGCGAGCAGATGGCGAAGATCCTGCGCATGGGGGCGAACGACCAGAGCGTTATCGACCGTCTGAACTGGATGCGTGACGTCCAGGGACCGATGCTGCGCGACGCCATGAAGGTGATTGGCGAAATCGATCTGCGCCTGATGCTGGCGCAGGCCCTGCATATGGGCGATGAGTGCCACAACCGCAACAATGCCGGTACCACGCTACTGATCCAGGCGCTGACGCCGGGCATTATTCAGGCCGGCTATCCGGTCGAACAACAGCGTGAAGTCTTTGAGTTCGTCGCCAGCAGCGACTATTTCTCCGGCCCGACGTGGATGGCAATGTGTAAAGCCGCGATGGATGCCGCCCATGGCATTGAGTACAGCACCGTTGTTACCACCATGGCGCGTAATGGCGTCGAGTTTGGCCTGCGAGTCAGCGGCTTGCCGGGAGAGTGGTTCACCGGCCCGGCACAACAGGTTATTGGCCCGATGTTTGCCGGTTATAAGCCGGAGGATTCCGGTCTCGATATCGGCGATAGCGCGATTACCGAAACTTACGGCATTGGCGGGTTCGCTATGGCAACGGCGCCGGCCATCGTCGCACTGGTTGGCGGAACGGTGGACGAGGCCATCGATTTCTCCCGCCAGATGCGGGAAATCACCCTCGGTGAAAACCCGAACGTCACTATCCCGCTGCTCGGGTTTATGGGGGTACCGACCGCTATCGATATTACCCGCGTCGGCAGCAGCGGTATCCTGCCGGTGATCAATACCGCCATCGCCCACAAAGATGCAGGCATCGGTATGATCGGCGCCGGCATCGTCCACCCGCCGTTTGCCTGCTTTGAAAAGGCGATTTTGCGCTGGGTCGAACGTTACGGCGCTTAACAAAATCCCCGGCCTGCGGCGAAAGCGCCCTGGCCGGGCTGCCCGTGCAATAAATCGGATAACAATAACTCCATTACCTTCTGTACCGGGAACCTACACGATGAAAGAACTTGTGGTCGTTGCCATTGGCGGCAACAGTATCATCAAAGATAACGCCAGCCAGTCAATTGAACATCAGGCTGAAGCGGTGAAGGCCGTGGCGGATACGGTGCTGGCCATGCTGGCGTCGGACTACAATCTTGTCCTGACCCACGGCAACGGGCCGCAGGTCGGGCTGGATTTACGCCGCGCTGAAATCGCTCATGAGTGCGAAGGTCTGCCGTTGACGCCGCTGGCCAACTGCGTTGCCGATACCCAGGGTGGAATCGGCTATCTGATTCAGCAGGCGTTAAATAACCGTCTGGCCCACCGCGGCGAACAAAAAGCGGTGACCGTCGTTACTCAGGTCGAAGTAGATAAAAATGACCCCGGCTTTACCCACCCGACGAAACCGATTGGCGCATTTTTTAGCGAAGCCCAGCGCGATGATCTCCGGCAGAGGCATCCGGACTGGCACTTTGTCGAAGATGCCGGGCGTGGCTATCGGCGGGTGGTCGCCTCGCCGGAGCCAAAGCGCATCGTGGAAGCCGAAGCTATTAAAGCGCTGACCCGGCAAGGGTTTGTGGTGATCGGCGCTGGCGGCGGCGGCATCCCGGTAGTCCGCAGCGCGCAGGGGGATTATCAGAGCGTTGATGCGGTGATTGATAAGGATCTCTCAACCGCGCTGCTGGCACGGGAAATTCACGCCGATATTCTGGCTATCACCACCGGCGTTGAAAAAGTGTGCATTCACTTTGGACAACCTCGGCAGCAGGCGCTGGGGACGGTCAATATCAGCGACATGACCCGCTATATGCAGGAAGGCCACTTTCCGGCCGGCAGCATGTTGCCCAAAATTGTCGCCAGCCTCGCGTTTTTAAAGCACGGCGGCAAGCGGGTGATTATCACCACCCCAGAGTGCTTACCCGCAGCGCTACGCGGGGAGACCGGCACCCATCTTGTGCACGACTGAGCAAATAAAGAACAAAGAAAAAGGAAGATCCATGAATAAAGACAATAGCCGTCGCGAATTTCTCAGCCAGAGCGGAAAAATGGTCACCGCCGCCGCCCTGTTTGCCGCCGCCGCTCCCGTCGTTTACGCCGGCGAGCGCTCGATATCCACGACGTCCTGCGACAACCACAAGGTCATCAGCCCCGACGACACGCACTACTATCTCGATAATGTCCTGCTGGAAAGCGGTTTTGAGTATGAAAATGGCGTAGTGGTACACACTCGCACCGAGCGGCAAACCCTCGAGATTGCCGACGGTAAAATCATCGCGCTACACAACAATCAGAGCCACCCTGATGCCTCCCTGCCCCGCTATGATGCCGGCGGTAAGCTGATGCTCCCGGCGATGCGCGATATGCATATCCATCTGGATAAAACCTTTTACGGCGGCCCGTGGCGTTCACTCAACCGTCCGGCGGGCACCACGATTCAGGACATGATTAAGCTTGAGCAGAAGCTGCTGCCTGAGCTCCAGCCGTATACCCGCCAGCATGCCGAAAAACTGATCGACCTGCTCCAGTCAAAAGGGTCAACGATAGCCCGCAGTCACTGCAATATCGAACCCACCTCCGGGTTGAAAAACCTCGAAAATCTGCAGGCGGTCCTGGCGCACCGCCAGCCGGGTTTCGCGTGCGAGATTGTCGCTTTTCCGCAGCACGGACTCCTGCTCTCAAAATCAGAACCGCTGGTACGTGAAGCGATGCAGGCCGGCGCGCACTACGTCGGTGGTCTCGACCCGACTAACGTTGATGGAGCGATGGAGAAATCCCTCGATACCCTGTTTCAGATAGCGCTGGATTATAACAAAGGGGTCGATATTCACCTGCACGAAACCAGCCCAGCGGGCGTCGCGGCGATAAACTATATGGTGGAAACCGTAGAGAAAACCCCG
Source organism: Klebsiella planticola ATCC 33531 (assembly GCF_000735435.1). GTDB lineage: Bacteria > Pseudomonadota > Gammaproteobacteria > Enterobacterales > Enterobacteriaceae > Klebsiella > Klebsiella planticola. The sequence goes on from NZ_JMPP01000066.1 coordinate 99,399, forward strand.
GCGCTAAAAGGCAAGCTGACTATCAGCCACGCTTTTGCGCTGGCGACATTGAACGAACAGCAGGTTGATGCCATTGCCAGCCGCATGGCGGCCCAGCAAATCACCATCGCCTCCACCGTGCCGATCGGTACCTTGCACATGCCGCTGCAGCAGCTGCGGGATCAAGGGGTATTTGTAATGACCGGCACCGACAGTGTGATTGACCATTGGTCGCCATACGGCCTGGGCGACATGCTGGAAAAAGCCAATCTCTACGCCCAGCTCTATATCCGCCCCAACGAACAGACCCTTTCGCGTTCGCTGGCAATTGCCACCGGCAACGTACTGCCGCTCAACGATAAAGGCCAGCGCGTCTGGCCGAAAGAGCAGGATGAGGCCAGCTTTGTGCTGGTCGATGCCTCTTGTTCCGCCGAAGCGGTGGCACGCATTTCACCGCGTACCGCGACCTTCCACAAAGGCAAGATGGTTTGGGGCAGCGTCGGCGCCTGAGCATGAGATAATCCCCCCGGCAAAGCGGCGCTTTCGCCCGGCGGCGCTACGCTTGCACGGGCCTACAGGCCAAATGTGGTCAGTAGGCCAAATGCGATCGGTAAGCCGAATACGGTCGGTAGGCTGAATGCAGACAATAGGCCGAATGTGGGCGGCAGGACGAATACGGTCAGTCGGCCGGGTAAGGCGCAGTGCTTTCGCCCGGCGGCGCTACGCTTGCACGGGCCTACAGGCCGAATGTGGTCAGTAGGCCAAATGCGATCGGTAAGCCGAATACGGTCGGTAGGCTGAATGCAGGCAATAGGCCGAATGTGGGCGGCAGGACGAATACGGTCAGTCGGCCGGGTAAGGCGCAGTGCTTTCGCCCGGCGGCGCTACGCTTGCACGGGCCTACAGGCCAAATGTGGGCGGTAGGACGAATACGGTCAGTAGGCCGGGTAAGGCGCAGCCGCCACCCGGCAAATAAATGCAAAACCCCGACAAGCCGGAGTTTTGCATTTGACAAAGCGCGGTTATTTCTGCGGACGCATCGCCGGGAACAAGATCACGTCGCGAATGGTGTGGCTGTTGGTAAACAGCATCACCATCCGGTCAATCCCAATACCCAGACCGGCGGTCGGCGGCAGACCATATTCCAGCGCGGTGACGTAGTCTTCGTCGTAGAACATCGCTTCGTCATCCCCGGCGGCTTTCGCATTCACCTGGTCCTGGAAGCGCTGCGCCTGGTCTTCCGCGTCGTTCAGCTCGCTGAAGCCGTTACCGATTTCACGGCCGCCGATAAAGAACTCAAAGCGGTCGGTAATTTCCGGATTCACGTCATTACGGCGCGCCAGCGGAGAGACTTCCGCCGGGTATTCGGTGATAAAGGTCGGCTGAATCAGGTGCGCTTCCGCCACTTCATCAAAGATTTCCGTGACGATACGACCCAGGCCCCAGCTCTTCTCAACGTGAATGCCGATGGACTCCGCAAGGGCTTTTGCTGCGTCGAAGTTATCGAGATCCGCCATCTCAGTCTGCGGACGGTATTTCTTGATAGCCTCACGCATGGTCAGCTTTTCAAACGGTTTGCCGAAGTCGAAGATCTGGTCGCCATATGGGACTTCCGTTTTACCCAACACGGTCTGCGCCAGGGTGCGGAACAGGGATTCGGTCAGTTCGATCAGATCCTTGTAATCCGCATACGCCATATAGAGTTCCATCATGGTGAACTCTGGGTTATGACGTACGGAGATGCCTTCGTTACGGAAGTTACGGTTGATTTCGAACACACGTTCGAAGCCGCCCACAACCAGACGCTTCAGATACAGCTCCGGCGCGATACGCAGGTACATATCCATATCCAGCGCATTGTGATGGGTGATGAACGGACGGGCAGACGCGCCGCCGGGGATCACCTGCATCATCGGGGTTTCGACTTCCATAAAGCCGCGGCCCACCATGAACTGGCGCATCGTCGCGAGGATCTGCGAACGGACTTTAAACGTGCGTCGGGATTCGTCATTGGCGATCAGATCCAGGTAGCGCTGACGGTAACGGACTTCCTGATCCTGCAGACCGTGGAATTTGTCCGGCAGCGGGCGCAGCGCTTTGGTCAGCAGACGCAGCTCAGTGCAGTGGATAGAAAGCTCGCCGGTTTGGGTTTTAAACAGCTTACCGCGGGCGGCAATAATGTCGCCAAGGTCCCACTTTTTAAACTGTTCGTTGTAGACGCCTTCCGGCAGATCGTCGCGCGCGACGTACAGCTGAATACGGCCGCCGACGTCCTGCAGAGTGACGAAAGAGGCTTTCCCCATGATGCGACGGGTCATCATACGACCAGCAACAGAGACTTCAACGTTCAAGGAGCTGAGTGCTTCATTATCCTTGTCATCGAATTCAGTGTGCAATTGGTCAGAGGTATGGTCACGACGAAAATCATTCGGGAACGGGATCCCCTGCTCACGAAGCTGAGCCAGCTTTTCACGACGGGCTTTCAGTTCATTATTAAGGTCAATTGCCTCATCGGCACTTTGTGCTTGTTGTTCAGACATGTTGGTTCCTCATAACCCTGCTTTCAAACTTGCTTCGGTAAATTGCGCCAGGCCACTATCCAGCGCAGCCTGGTCAGTGCGGGTCTCTACACCAGTGCGCGGCCGATCGTTGACGTTATCGCCAAAGACCGAACGATAGAATCTTAACGAACCTGACCTTACTTAAGGCTGATCTCACTAAGTGATAGCCAAACTAAAGTTTTTTTCATTGATGGCTTGCCATCTATCCAGAATATCCTCCTCCTGACAGCTAAACGATGCAAGGAGCAGACTGACGCCAGCTCCGGGAAATTCCCCGGTCGCGCTGCGCTGACCGGGACGATGGATTCGTACCGAGCCGGACGGGCGCTACGCGCCCCCTCCGGGGAGTTCACCGGTTGCGGCGCGGCGCTTGCCGACGCTGCAGGCGGCAGCGAAGGCCAGGATGACAATCACCGTTACGCAGCCCAGCGTCCACTCCCCCATCTGGGAGAAGAAATGCTGATACGCGGCGATTGCCGTTTCGCTGATCTGCGACTCGGTGGTCTGCTGCGCGACGATACCCGCCAGCCAGTTGGCCACCGCTCCGGTCGCCAGCATATAAATCCCGGTCAGCACCCCGGTCACGCCCGGCATATTCAGGCGAGTGATCTGCGCCATCGCCACCGGGTCGATAAACAGCTCGGCAAAGCCCATCAGCGCCAGTCCGCCGACCATCAGCCCCATCGAGGCCTGTCCATCGACGGCGCCATGGCGTGCGTTCAGGGCCAGCACAATGAAGCCGCAGCCCATCAGCACCAGGCCAAAAGCAAATTTCAGCCAGACGCGAAGCACCGATCGCGTGCTGCCTTCCGGACGCATCAGCCAGGCCAGCGCCACGCCTGCCGCCATCACGGCGACGGCATTCACCGACTGGAAGAGAGCCGTCGGCACCTCAATGGTGAACAGCCGGCGGTTAACAAAGCGATCGATAAACAGGCTGATAGAGCTGCCGCCCTGCTGCGCCAGAACCCAGAACAGCGTGCCGGTCAGCATCAGCAGTACGATTTGCCACAGCGCGCGACGGTGCTGCGGGGAGTTCACCATAATGCGCGCCACCATTTGGGCGGCGAAGACGCAGACAATAGCCAGCAGATAGCCCGACCAGTTGTTTTCCAGCAGCAGCGTGAAGAACACCGGCGCCACGCAGAGCATAACCACCAGCCAGCCCCAGGTCGGCAGCACAAATTTCACCGCGCACAGCGCCTGTTTGTCGACGCCGCGGGTGTGGCTGAAGTGGCGATGGCCGCTGAGGAAAATCAGCAGCCCGATAAACATGCCGATCCCCGCCAGCGCAAAACCGATATGCCAGCCATACCACTGCGCCGCCAGCCCGCAGGCGATGGGCGCCGCGATCGAGCCGACGTTCCCGGCGGCATACAGCAGCGAGAAACCGCCGTCGCGGCGATGGTCGTCAACGGCGTAGAGCTCGCCCAGCAGGCAGCTGATGTTGGATTTGAACAGGCCGTAGCCGCAGATAATGATCGCCAGCGCGAGGTACAGACTCCAGGTTGCATCAGATTCAACGCCCAGCACGACGTGGCCGAGCGTCATCAACAGCGCGCCGGCAATGACCGCCGTGCGATTGCCGAGCAGGCGGTCGGCAAGCCAGCCGCCGAGAATGGGGGTAACGTACACCAGGGAAGCGTAAGCGCTGAACAGACTGATGGCGTGGCTGTCATCAAAGCCAAGCTGATGGGTGAGGTAGAGGATGAGTAAGGCACGCATGCCGTAAAAGCTGAAATATTCCCAGATTTGGATCGCTACGATGTAATAGATCGCGCGCGGTTGTGAGGGTGTTTTCATGAGGTCTCCTGCAGCGTGAAAAAGGGAAGTGGCACGCCACTTCCCCTGGAGCTTCAATTACTTGTTGTTTTCTTCTTTCAGCACTTTAACGGTGTAGCGACCATCCGCCTGACGATATGCGCCGTGGATATCGGTTTCGAAGCCCGGGTAGTGAGCGCCGATTTCGCACAGCATCTGCAGGAACTCCAGCACCGGCCGGCTCTCTTCGGTGATCATTTCACCCGGCATGACCAGCGGAACTCCCGGAGGATACGGCAGGATCATGTTGGCGTTGACGCGGCCCACCATCTCTTCGAGATAGACCTCTTCAGTCTGACCGTGCAGCTCTTTCTGGAACGCGGCGTACGGCGTGATCATCATGGTCGGCAGCACTTCGAAAGCGCGGAACATCAGATCCGGCAGGTTGTGATGCGCAATCAGTTTGTGAATATTCTGCGCCAGTTCCTGAACACGCATGTTTTCATAGAACTCCGGATCTTCACGATACAGCGACGGCAGCATGTTTTTCACGCGCAGATTCAGGTCGAAAGCACGTTTAAAGTCGGTCAGCGCGCGCAGCAGGCTCAGTGCTTTGGTTTTGTCGATACCGATGCTGAACAGGAACAGCAGGTTGTACGGACCGGTTTTCTCCACCACGATGCCGTGTTCGTCGAGGTATTTCGCCACGATGCTGGCCGGAATACCGAACTCATCCATGGTACCGTCTTTCTTCATCCCCGGAGTCAGCAGGGTGACTTTGATCGGGTCGAGGTACATGTGTTCGTTATCGATGTTTTTGAAACCGTGCCATGCGCTATCGGAACGCAGCGGCCAGCATTCCGGGCCATCGATATGTTCCGGCTGCCAGACGTCGAAGAACCAGCCTTCGGATTCGCCTTTCAGACGTTTGATCTCTTTACGGAACTTAATAGAACGTTCGATAGAGCCATCGATCAGACGCTTACCGGCATTACCTTTCATCATCGCCGCGGCAGTTTCCGTCGAAGCAACCACGCCGTAGTGCGGAGAGGTAGTGGTGTGCATCATGTAGGCTTCGTTAAAGGTCTCTTCGTTAACATCGCCTTTAACGTGAATCATCGAAGCCTGAGAGAACGCCGCCAGCAGTTTGTGCGTGGACTGGGTTTCATAAATCACTTTCCCTTCCACACGGCCACCGCTCATCCCGCATTTACCGGCATAGATTGGAGAGAAGTTGGTGTAAGGCACCCACGCGGAGTCAAAATGGATAGATTTCACATCCAGCGTTTTCTTGATGAAGTCGGTGTTATACAGCAGACCATCGTAGGTGGAGTTGGTGATAACCGCGTGCACCGGCCAGGTTGCGTTCGGCGTCTCTTTGACGCGTTTGGCGATAGTGGCGTGCTGGAATTCGCTCTGTGGAATACCGCCGAGGATGCCGTAGGCGTTACGGGTCGGACGGAAGTAAATCGGCGTAATGTCGCTCATCATCATCAGGTGAGTCAGCGATTTGTGGCAGTTACGGTCAATCAGCACGGTGCTGCCGGCAGGCGCAGAGTACATACCGACGATTTTGTTCGCCGTTGAGGTGCCGTTGGTCACCATGTAGCTGCGTTCGGCGTTAAAGACGCGCGCAATATACTCTTCCGCTTCTTTATGCGGGCCGCTGTGATCCAGCAGGGAACCCAGTTCAGAAACCGAAATCGAGATATCGGATTTCATGGTGTTTGAACCAAAGAAATCATAGAAGATGCTGCCGACCGGGCTTTTCTGGAAGGCGGTACCGCCCATATGGCCTGGAGTACAGAAGGTGTATTTACCTTCACGCACATATTTGAACAGCGCTTTGGTCAGCGGCGGCAGAATGGTATCGATGTATTCATCGGTGTTCTGTTTGATTTTATCGGCGATGTCGTCGGCCGCACCCAGCGCATATTCGAAGAAACGCACCTGCATGCGCAGATCGTTCAGGCTGACGTCCAGCGTGGAGTAGGTGTTAGCGAAAGCGTACAGCGGCATATATTCGTTCAGCTTGCTGATCTCTTCGCACAGTTCAAGATTGTATTTATCCCAGTCGAAGATCACGCCGCACAGACGGGCATTGTTTTCGATCAGTTTCAGTAAATCTTCGCGGTCGTTCGGATAGACAATACGGAAGTCCAGGCGTTCAAGGGCGCGATGCAGTTCACGGATAGGCTCTTCTTTAAAGTAGACGCCCATGTGATTCATGATTGCGATAACGTTCATAGTCGAATCTCCAGATATGGAGAGCCCCTCCCGTCACGTGGTGACAGGTGCAGGAAGGAGCTCCAGGAAAAGGGGTTACGGATTAATGCGCGCTGGCGGCAGAGCTGTCAGTGGTGTCGTTTTCGTGCTGACGCTGATGCATTTTGCGACCGTAGAACATCAGGATAATCAGGCTGACGATAAAGGTACCGGCCAGTTCGAAGGAGCTTGCCCCCATCAGGGCGATGAAGCAGAACGCACAGCCCAGGACGGAACAAATCAGGCTGACAAGGTTGCGAATGTTAATGCCTTCGAAGCGAATCAGGTCAACGCAGGAGTAGAAGTAAGGCAGCATGGTCAGCAGGACGGCGATACCGGTCAGTTCACCGAACAGGTCAGACGCTTTACCGCCGCTGGAGTTCATCAGGGTAATCAGCACCATCAGCGCGGTCATTTTCACCGCCGCCAGCAGCAGGCCTTTTTTCGGAATACCGTTGTTATCCACTTCACCATACACTTTCGGGAAGTTGCCATCGTTGGCGGCGCGAACCCCGGCCTGACCAACCAGCATCATCCAGGAACCCAGAGAAGTCAGGCAGGCAAATGCGGTGAAAGCAGAGACTACCGGCGCAGCCCAGCCGCCAAGAATGGTTGAGGCGCTGATAGCGAACGGCGCGCCGGAGGCAGCCATCTGAGCCGCAGGATACATACCGGCGATAACCTGAGTTGCGGCGATATAGACCACGCCGGCCATCGCGGTTCCCAGCATGGTTGCCAGCGGAACGGTACGTTTCGGGTTTTTCACCATCCCGGTACTGACGGCGGCAGACTCAACGCCGACGAATGCCCACAGGCAGAGCAGAATACTTTTGATTACCGCATGGCTGTCTGGCGTGCTGGACGTGTTCCAGTTTGCCTGATAGGTCGCCGCATCAAACCAGTGCCAGCCGATAACCGCGGTCATCACCACCGGAATTAATACCAGCACCAGGCCAATGGTGGTCAGACGGCTTACCCAGGTACCGCCGAGCATATTCACGAAGGTGAATATCCAGACGATCGCAATACACGCGATACCGGCTGGAATCGGGTTATTCAGAATCGGGAAGAAAGTAGACAAATAAGAAACGGCGGTAATACCGATGGCCAGGTTACCAATCCAGTTGGCATGATAATAAAGGACGCCGGTCTGGAAACCGAATGCGGGAGATATTTCCCCGGCATACGCAATTGGGCCACCCTGCTGTGGGTTCTTGGTTGCCAGTCGGGCATAAACATAAGCCAGAGACATCGCACCAATAATAGAAATAACCCATCCCCAGATAGCAATACCACCGATGCTGGCGAGGTTCGCAGGTAATAATGCAATACCGCTCCCCATCATATTACCAGCGACGACGCCGGTACAGGCAAATAGCCCTATCTTCTTGGCAGAACTCATGTTTGCTTTTCTCCTAAGTTTATTTGGGAGGTACAGATCATGATATAGAACCTTTAATTGACCCGACCAACTGCCAACAAGATTACTGATTCAAAGAAGATAAGTCCTAAAGATAAAGTGAAATAACAACAAACATCAGACAAATGATATTTTGACCTTTTTCAATTAACATATCAGGATGACATGTTGATATCATAAAAAGATAAACATCGTTTAGTTACAGTTACTTGCAAGAAAGATGGCGTGTTGAATTTGTGTTGTATTTCGCCATTCCGGCGTTAAATACATATAACAATCAGGGTGCTCATGAGAAACATAAATTTAACCTCACCATACTCAATATCCTGAGTATGGTGAGGGTTTACTTATTCTGAAGAGAGGAAATTATCGAGGTAAGGGACCACCCGGGTGACCGAGGTCTGGAATACTGCATTTTCAATCCAGTAAAAGGTGTTCTCGCCCGGGCGCAAATTAAATGCCGTCAGATAAGCATCCGCAGCTTCCCGGTTCTGCCCTTTCATCTCGTAGACTTTACCCAGCAGCACGTAATTCATCCACGACATCTCGAGGTCGATCCCGGTATTAATCGCGTTATACGCCTCATCGACTTTACCCTGGCCCAACAAATCCACTGTTTTAATTTGGTAAAATACCGCCGTATCTTTGATTCCCGGCATATCACCGACCCGGGTGATTTCAGCGTACAGCGCGTTGAGCTGCTCTTTATTTAACGGCTGCTGCGAATGACGTAATACATCCACCAGCGTTTTTTCCGCATAGGCGTAAGAAAACTCAGGCGAGTCTTTAATCACTTCATCGAGCAGCGCGCTGGCCTTACCTAAGGAGTCGACATCACCGTTCATTAATAACTGATGCGACTCGTAGAAATGCGTCAGCGCCGTGCTGTGCGACGGCTGATACTGTTTCAGCATCGTCTGCATGCGTTCCGACCACGGCTGCTTTAAGGCCTCCGATAAGCTGCTCAGCAGATCGTTTTGAATCGCCAGCTGGTTGTCGCTGGTGATGAAATAACGTTTGTCCATCATCGTTGAACCGTCGGCGTTATCCACCATCTGCACGGACATAAAGCACTGCTGCGCGCGATAGTGGCGCTGGTTGACGAACTCAATCGTCAGCGTTTTACCTGAACTGCTTGGCTCATTAATGTTGTAGTTGGTTTTGTCATGCACCATAAAGGTCGAGAAGGTGTTGAGCGACGTCGTCACCAGGCTGCCCAGGCCCACCGCATACGAGTGCTGCGATGCCCAGTTGGTGCAGGAATTACCTTTCAGCAGATGGATATCGATATCGCGCGGGTTCAGCAGCAAGCGCGCTTTATTCACCGGTGGCCGCGACTCGATCGATGACAGCGCAACCAGCGCCACGCAGGAACCCAGCGCCAGCAGGAACAGGATCCATACCCAGAAGGTAGTAATACGTCGGCGCTTCTCCGGTTTCACGGCCAGCGTCTGGTCTGGCTCAACCTCGCCGGCAGAGCGCGTCGGGTCGGGCATCAGTTCAGGCGTCGCAGCGGAGACCGCTGGGGGGATCGCCATCGCGGGCTCTTCCCCTTCTTCCGTACACCAGATGACCGGCACCGTAAGCTTATAACCGCGCTTGGGTACCGTCGCAATATATTCGAGGCTATTATCGTTGCCATCTTTCAACGACTTACGTAGCTCGGAAATACTCTGCGTGACGACGTGGCTGGTGACCACGTTACGTGTCCAGACATTATCAATAAGCTCGTCCCTGCTGAGCACTTCACCAGGGTGACGGGCAAAGAAGACCAATAGATCGATTAAGCGCGGTTCCAGAGTAAGCTGACGCCCCTTCCGGCTGATTTGGTTAACAGAAGGTGTAACCAGCCATTCTCCCACGCGAACAACAGGTTGTTGCATAAAAAAGAGCCCAAAACGAAAAGGGAAAGGCGCGATGATAACACATTTCCCCTCCCTATTTATGATAGGGGTCATTACCTTGATCGCGTTATATCATTCTGCACTTATTTCACTTAGCCAGTTTTTATTTCTAAACAAAACCGGTCATAGTTTATTAACATCTGAATAATTTCTGCAGAAAAAGTGAATACCTGTTCTGCTCTATCGCCTCGATAAGCGCCCGCACGGCCAGGCGATTCAGGATGCTATTCCCCCTGTTCTCTACCGACATGGCCCAGGAACAAGCGGATGATGACGCCCCAATGACCCGCTCATGCGCCGGCACAAGCCACATCGCCGCACCGACAGAGCAGTATTCCGGCCCGCGCAGCGACTGATTTTCCGCAGGACGCCGAACTATTCCGGGAAACATCCGCTTGCGCGGGCGCAGTCAGAGGCATTCTTCGGCGGCGGTAAAGCCGGTTATCCGCACTATCCCGCCGTCGCCGCGCAGTAGCTCCGCGGCCCCGGCTGGGACGAGCGCCTGCGTTCTGGTGGATTAAGCGCGCCCCTGTCGATGCTGCGCCACCGCCTGCTCCAGTACGCTAATGTCCGGGCTGGAGAGCAGCGGCTGCAGGCTCAACAGCGTCTCTTCCTCTAATTCATAGAGATTCAGCTTCAGCAGTCGCTCCACATCGGGTTCGGGAAAACGATACTTAATAAAGGTAGCCGGATTTCCACCGACGACGCTATACGGCGGAACGTCTTTGGTGACCACCGCCCCCGCCGCCACCACGGCGCCTTCGCCAATTGTGACGCCCGGCATGATCATCGCCCGCATACCAATCCAGCAGCCATCTCCGAGCACGGTATCGCCACGATGCTGGTAGGCCTCGTTCACGCATGACACAAACGGATAGAGGCTGATCCAGTCCATCCGGTGGGTACTGTTGCCGCCCATCAGGATCACCGCTTCTGGCGCGATACAGACAAAATTGCCAATAAAGAGCTTATCGACATGACCTAAGGGCTCCCACCCTTCGCTGACGGGATCGCCGTGCAGGTAGCGCACCACGCAACGTTCAAACCCGCGATCCCAACAGTCGCTATAGTAGCTGTGGCTGCCGCGAATGATCACATTCGGGTTGGTTACCGTCTGGTGCAGGCGTTCGGTGATTGACCAGTGTTTATCGGCCATCGAGGCATTCCTTCTTGCGTTAATATATCCGCTTGCTGACCCGTTATCATAAACCGGAAAAACTCAATACCGGAACAACCACTGCAAGCGTTGCTGGCATCATTATGGCTGACTCAGGGAATATTTTGTTGAGAATAAACTGACAGGAATTATGTTTATTTTCTCGCTACGCCATTATCCATAATTAAACAAAATAGCTCCACCCCGATCATATTCTTAATGATAAAAACGGGCACTTTCCCCACTCTGCCAGGTTTTTCTGTGTCCAGACTTCTTATTCTTACTGTCGTGTTACTGCTGACCTCCTGCGCGGGATATTTTTCGCCGCCGCCAAAAGAGACGAAAGGTGACGACGCCGGCCAGTCGAGTTCGCTCCCTGACTGTCGTAGTCGTCACCACGTTATTATCTGCGACTGGGGGAAAGCGTAACGAATAACCGCTCGCCTGTGGGCAGAGGCGAGCGGTTAGCTTATGGCGCCCGATCGGCTTCCGGCGTAGGAATCGTCGATAAGATCGGCCGGGAACGGCGGCTATAAAAATAGAGTCCGATCAGCAGCAGCGTAAACGGAATGCCAAACCATAGCGTCATGCGGAAGAAATCGGTAAACGCGGTGGAAATCAGCAGCGCCAGCATCAGAGCAGCCCCCAGCAGCGTACTCCAGGGATAACCCCACAAGCGAAATTTCAGCACCGTTTGCCTATGCTGGCGGCGGAAAAACAGGTGCGTGATAAAGATCATCAGCCAGGTAAAACAGGCTCCGTAGACCGAAATAGACATCATCGCGGCAAAGGCCTGCTGCGGGTAGAGCACGCTCAGGACAATAGAGACCATAATGCCGACGCAGGAGATTGCCAACGCATTCACCGGGATCCCGCGAGCGCTGATCCGACCGAACGCGGCCGGCGCCTGCCCGGCACGCGACAGCGAGAACATCATCCGCGTGGTAATATACAGCTGACTGTTCATGGCCGAGAGTGCCGCAATCAGGACGATAAAGTTAAAAATACCGCCGGCATACGGCAAGTGAATCACGTTCATCGCCACCAGGAAGGGGCTTTCGCTGGTGCCGGACTGACGCCACGGCACAATCGCCAGCATCAGCGCAATCGACAGCATATAGAAAATAAACAGGCGCAGGATGGTCCCTTTAAACGCCGACTTCACCGCCACCACCGGGTTTTTCGCTTCTCCTGCCGCCACGGCGATCATTTCAATGCTCAGATAGCTGAAGATAGAAACAATTGTCGCAAACCACATGCCGCGGACCCCAAACGGCATAAACCCACCGCCATCGATAAAATTATGCAGGCCGTAGGTTGGGTTGGCGGAGAAGGCCAGGATCCCCAGACCGATGACGATAAAAGCCACGATTGCCAGAACCTTGATCGTCGATAGCGCATACTCCACCTGCCCGAACCATTTCACGCCAATAACGTTAATCACCATCACCACAGCGGAGAACAACAGCACCCAGGGCCACACCGGCGTATGCGGGAACCAGAACTGCATATACATTCCAATGGCGGTCACCTCGGTACCCACCGCCAGCACCACGCAGGACCAGTAGGAGTAGCGCACCAGGAAGCCGCACAGCGGACTGAGATAAAACTCGGCATAGTCGCCGAATGAGCCGGGAGTCGGATGCTCTGAGGTCATCTCCGCAAGGCAGCCCATTAGCAGCAGCGCAATCACGCCTCCGGTCAGATAGCTCAGCAGCACCGACGGTCCCGCCATCTGAATGGCGTAGGCGCTCCCCAGAAACAGCCCGGTACCAATCGCGCCGCCGATCGCCAACATCGACATTTGCCCGGCGGTAAGCTGTTTCTTCAACCCGCCCTGGCGCTGTGCAATCTCATCAAAACGCTTGCGATCTTTCATTAGTTCCTGCCTTAGCGACGGGCGGTGGTAACATCGAGAATAGCGGCGGTGACATAATCAATGTTGTCACCATTGAGACCGGGCAGACACATCCGTCCCGGCGCCACCAGATAAATGGCATAGCGCTGGCGCAGCTCGCTCACCTGCCATTCGTCCAGGCCGGTATAGCTGAACATCCCGCGCTGATCGCGGATGCGCCGGTAATCCAGCTGAGATCCGCCCTGCTCCAGGCCGGCGGACAGACGCTGGCGCATCTGCTGGATCCTCTGGCGCATGGCCGCCAGCTCTTCCTGCCAGAGCTGACGGAGCTGCGCATCGGCTAGCACCATGTCGACTATCCGGCTGCCGTGGGTCGGCGGACAGGAATAGCTACGGCGTATTAATGTCTTTAAGGCCCCCTGAACGTTAGCGGCGGTCTGCGCGTTGGCGCAGCGCACGGTTAAT
>NZ_JMPP01000067.1 GCF_000735435.1 Klebsiella planticola ATCC 33531
CCTACCCGCTGGCCGTACAAGGCGATATTTTTCGAAAAAGAGTTGGCGACGATAAAATCCAGATCGCTTGCCAGCGCCAGCCTCAGCGCATAGCAGTCCTCCTCCAGCCCGGCGCCAAACCCCTGATAGGCGATATCGAAAAATGGCAGCAGACCCTGCGCCTGAACCACGCCCAGAAGCGTCTGCCACTGGCTCTGGCTCAGATCGGTGCCGGTCGGGTTATGGCAGCATGGATGCAGCAGCACCGCCGTGCCGGCGGGTAGCGTCTGCAGGACCGTCAGCATGTCGGCAAAGCGCAATTCGCCGCGGAGATTGTCAAAATAGGGATAGCTGTTCACCTGCAGCCCTGCGCCGGAAAAAATCGCCTGATGGTTGGCCCAGGTTGGATCAGAGACCCAAATCTCTTTACGCTGTAAAAAGTGAACGAGAAAATCTGCCGCCAGCTTCAACGCCCCTGAACCGCCAACGGTTTGTACCGTCGCCAGCACAGATTCCGGGGCGGCAGGCCCCAGCAGCAAGGTCTGTATCTGGCTGGCAAAGCTTGCGCTGCCTTCAATCGGCGGATAGCCGTGCGGCTGCTGCTGCGCCAGCAGGCGCCGCTCTGCCTGCTCGACGGCCCGCATCAGCGGAACTTTTCCTCGCTCGTCATAATATAAGCCGATGCCTAAATTCACCTTCCGCGGATTGCGGTCCTGCAAATAGGCTTCCATTAATGACATAATAGGGTCGGGAGTCGACGGTTTAATTTCTGCGAACATAGGTATCCTTAGCCATAATAAATATGACTGGCAGGTGAACATTTATTTTTTATTTTCAGGCCGTAGCGCTGACGGTAATTTCTATTTTCATTCCCGGCACGACTAATTTATCAACGATCACCGTCGAACGATTTGGATAAGGGGCATTGAAGTAGCGCCGGTAAATATCATCAAGGCGTGCAACATCGTTGACGTCAGTCAGATAAATAATAACCTGGAGAACATTATCGCTGTGGCTCCCTGCCGCCTGTAGCGCCTGGGTGAGATTATCGAAAGTCAGGGCGATCTGCTGTTCCGCCGGGCCGGTTTCAATAGTGCCATCAGCCCGAACCGGTCCATGTGCGGTAAAGAGCATCCCGCCGCCGCGTGTCGCCCAGGAGAACGGCTGACCGATATCCGGAAGGCCGGTATGAATTACGTCTCGCATAAAGGATTCTCGTAGTGATAAAGCTGGCTGAAAAGTGCGCCATCGGTGGCAAACAGCGCGTCAAGAATGGTGTAGTGGTTAGCCCCCGGCAGGGCTATTGCGTCAACCGGCCTCCCCCGCTGTCGCAACCGCTGAGCGTAGTTTTCACTTTGCGCGATGAGCTCGGCTCGCTCGGCGGTGCCGTAAAACAGCGTCAGAGGGGGGATCTTCGTCGCTAAATGACGCAGCGGGCTGAGGTCATTCACCTCCTGGGGCGTCAGCTGCAGTGACCGGTTGACCGCTGTATTCAGCAAAGGCTCAAGCTCATAAATCCCGCTGATTGCCAGTACCGCATCGACACGCGGATGCGCCTGCCAGCAGGCCGCCAGATGGCCGCCTGCGGAGTGCCCACACAGATAAACCGGGCTACACAGACCCGGCTGGCGACCAATGGCGTCCAGCGCCGCCCCAATCTGGCGGTGGATCGTCGTTAACGTCGCCTGCGGCGCTAACGTATATTCCAGCAACATCACATCAAACCCACGGGCCAGCGGCCCGACAGTAATAAAGGCAAAATCCTCTTTATTACAGGATTGCCAGTACCCGCCATGAATAAATATTATCGTGCCCATTTTTCTGGCGGCAGAAATAAACCAGTCAATACCTTCCCGTGGATGTTCACCATAAGAAAAAGTCATCATATTTTCGCCGCACTGGTACGCTTGCTGACTTCGTCGCTGAAAGTCAGCCAGTATTTCCGCCTCATTATCTACGGTTGTGCTGTTATCATAACTCCCGACGCTGAGTTTCATATATTAAACTTTGTTTATTATTTAAGATGTGGCTTAACTATTAGCAATGAGAAAATATGTTGTCAAGCTTGCACAAAGTGGAATGCGTGAGAGTTAATAGAAATTAAATCTCAGAGCTAATAAGTTTTACCAGTGAAACTTTTATCGGGAAATGCGCCTGCGAAAATGATGACGGTCAAGGATCGGCGCTCACCTGTCCACGCATTCGTCGGCTTCTTCCCCCTTCCTGCCCAGCGTACTGTGACCGAGCCAACGTCCTGAGAAACCACTGAAGGGACAAACTGTACAAACATCGGGAAAAGTTCATACTCAACGCTATAAGTGAGCCAATATTTTTGATATTAAACTGGTCGTCGCCGTGTCAGGTCTCAGAACTTATAAAAAGGAATACAGACCAATGAAATACAAATTAGTCAAGCAGGTTGTCCATGATGATGTGTTAAGAAACAGCTTCATTAATTTGGCAATTAAGACCTTCGATCTCTCTTTTAAAGAGTGGTACAAGAAAGGCTACTGGACCGAGTCCTATATTCCTTATGCGTTTGTTGATCATAATAAAGTGATTGCCAATGCGTCGGCTAACATTATCGATCTCATGTGGCAGGGAGAACCCAGGCGCTATATCCAGATTGGGACCGTGATGACCGCCACCGATCATCGTGAAAAGGGCCTGGCCAGCCAGCTGATTAACCATATTCTGACTGACTGGCAGGAGCAGGCCGACGGTATTTTTCTCTTCGCTAACTCCACAACCGTTGATTTCTATCCTAAATTCGGCTTTGAACAAACCGACGAATACCAGTACGCCCTGCCGGTTACGCCCGTTGCCGGGGATTTTCGCAAGCTGGATATGGATAAAGAGAGCGATGTGAATATCCTCAAATACTATTATCAGAAAGCCAACCCGTTCTCCCGCCTTTCGGCACACAATAACTTCGGTCTGTTGATGTTCTACTGCTCGGCGTTTATGAAGCACTTCGTCTATTACTCGGAGAAAAATAATGCCGTGGCGATCGCCATGCAAAACGATCATGCATTGCTCTGTTTTGATATTTTCTGTGACAGCGCGAGTTCGATGACCAGCATCGTGAATGAACTTGCGGCGCAACATACCCGGCAGGTTATTTTAGGCTTTACTCCCAGGGAAGACCGGGCAGGTGAATATGAAAAAATTGAAATTGATGATTTTCTTTTCATCTATACGGCAAAAGAAAATATCTTTAAGGAGCGTAAGCTGATGTTCCCGACGCTCTCGCATGCCTGAGTCCCCCGGCCATATTGCGACTGGCGCAAGCCCGTACCGAGGCTGAAGCCCAGGCGGCAACCACCTCTCCCGCGATGATCCCACCGGGGCGTGGCGGAAGAGGTGAAAACATTATTTAGTGACGATAAACAGAGACTTGCAGCGCGGACACAATAATGTCACCCCTTTTTTAATTTTGTTCACCGGCTGCCGTGATTTATGCCCGCATTGCGGGCAGGTTACCGTGGTATCAGAGGTGGAACTCAAGCGCTTCACTGCGTTGTCGAAGAATGACATAGACCTTTACCCGCTGAATGAATGTGGTCTATCATACCACTAACTGATTAAAAAACACACAACATCAGGGCGCGCGGGGAAATGACCAGGGGGAGGAATTTATCGCGGTTTAATCCGCTATTTACGTGATGACATCGCGTCGCGCTTAAATCAGGATGCCTCATTGCCGATTTTCTGTTCATCCCTCGCGATGGTGTTACTCGATCGTCAGATATTATTAACTGCATCAATATAAAGGAGGTTTTACTTATTTTCCGGAAGGCGTCCCGCTTGCGGCAGACTCGGTATGAGGTATCATGATGCGCAGCTTCAGGTGTTTTCACTAAAAACAGCACGATCGCCCTATTAAATGCAGAAATCCCGATAAAAATAAGATAAATAGTATAAGTCTTAAATTACCTCTTATATGATGAATGAGATATGGTAATGTTCATTCATATCGAATGATTACAGATAAACAAGAGATAAGAAATGACTGAAAACTCAACAATTCACGCTCAAAATTGTCGTACCGATATCGGGATTGGGAAACAGGTCACGGCCAGCGTAAAAGGTTACGTCGATGGCCATCTTTATATGATTGACATCACCGTTCATCCTGTTGAGATCACATTTGATTTTGGCGAAGAAAAAATTATGCGCGGGTCTTATTTTAGCTCTAAGAATCAGGAGATGGTATGGGCGGCGGAAAGAAAAGAGCTGACCATCTCCGATGAAAAAGGATCTTTCACGATAGCCTTTTAGTGTTCAGGTTCAATGTCGATAAAACGTGCCGTCGCTATGCCCTGAGCCAATACGGCCCGCTTCAATTAAAATTTCATCAATAACATCTTCCAGGCACGCTGAACCATGATTCTCACAAATCATATGAACCTGTTTCAATATTTCTTCCTGGGACATCTCTCCGCGTAAAGCGGAGGTCAGCATCACCGATGCCCAGCGCCGAACTTCCGGGTGCGTAATCATACATCTTTACCTCAAATAGCAACACACGCCTTTAAATTATAGGTGCTCACCGGACATTCACCCATTAAATGATGCTGTCGCCCCTGTCGGCGCGGCATAGAGGTTGACTCATCCTGCCGCAGCCGACCGCTCATCGCTGCGCTATGACAACAGTTTTACCGCCGCGTTTTGAATCTCGGCCGATGTTAAATCGCGATCGGAGGCAACATGCACAATGCGATGATCGCCGGTCAAGGAAGGAAATTCAGCAGACATGATCTGCAGCTGTTTTTGTTCACCGTTAGGATACTCACGTAATATTGTTGTTACCCCCGGCACTATTTTCGCGACAACTGCCGGTAATGCATTGAAAAAAACAATAACTTTCTTCATGAGTCTACCACCTGGCTGAAAGCATAATGATGACTATGCCATGCATTGTGTGATGAAAAAGAAAAGGCCCCGTCCGGGGCCCTTTCGTTATTTCCGACACGCCATTGTCGCCGTGCCGCTGGAAATGTAAGGAGCAATATTATCAAATGTAATCATTGATGTTTTACAAAAGATACATTTTGCGCCAAAGGGATTTTTTTCCGTCACATCGTAATTCGATGTTCTGTATTGTGACCCATGACAACATGGGCATCTGAAATGAATGTATTCAGTCATAATGTTAACCTTGATGTGTGACAACATTCACTACCGCAGGGACTAGAGGTTATACTCTGGTGAAAACTCATCTGTGGTTTTCAAGGATAGTGCAGAAATCACCGTGCTGAACAGCAGGCCAAGAATACGCTTTCTTTGCGACCGTTCTCTGTATGATTAATCTGAGGTTTTTCACCAGCTTAATCATGACTTATTTTAGTGATTGTCTAAGATATGTTGTTCGTTTTTTTAATTTGCCCTTGGGCATATCTGGTCTGCAAAAAAACTTATCGAAGAGAAAAATACCCAAAAGGAGATATCAGATGATAAATGCGATGAGAAAATTCCAGGAACTGTTGCAGATAATTTTTAAGACTCAAACCGTTGAAACCATTAACGCATGTAAATCAGCAATTGGCAAGCATTATTTTTTACAGCTTTTTAACAGTATTTTTTTGCCCGTAAAACTATGCAAATACTGACTATAACTGACAACTTTATCAGTAGCTTATTCCTGCTGGCGCCCCATGTTACACTTATTTTGTGGTATTCTGTCTCTCCCGGAGATTTTTGCTATGAGATCGGAAGACACCCTTGACTGGTACCCAGCCCAGCTCCCGCCCGTTAAAATCATTCTGGGCAATGCCGTGCTTGAAGTCGGAAAGCTTGGCCGCCCGATCAACGCCAGAACGCTACGTGAGTATCTGCAGGTGCTTCAGCGCACGCAAAAGAGCCGCGATGATAAAATTGCCCTGCAAACCGCAATCGACGTTTTGTCGGATAATCAACGCGTAAACGGAAAATTATAATGGCCACGGCGGCTGCACCGCTATCTGGCTCGCTATCCCTTTCAATAACTTAAGTTTTTTTTAAATGTTCTCTGAAGAGAATTAATTTGTATCTTTCACCTGTAAAAAGGTGCATCGTCGTAGTTGGCCCACAATGATATGCAGAGTCATTTGCCTGAGCCAACGTCAGAGTTAGCAACTCGCGCCGAACGCGTCCTTCGAGGTTTCAACATGAAAGCGGCAAACACTTTTTTTTGCCATCCATCCCAGCTACCGACGGTCAGAGCGATTATCGGGGACGCTGTGCTTGAAATTATCAGCAGCGGTGCGCCTGTGGGTGCAGCCGGACTGCTGGCGCTGCTGAAAAGCCCGGGAGCCAGAAAGAACTGGTCCGATGAAGGCCCCCTCTTGCAGATTGCGATTGATGCTCTGGAAGAGAGCTTATCGATTGATTTTAAAAAAATATAACCAACACTGATTAACTACACCGAAGGTCACACTATGTTTATGACACTATTTATTTATCTCGGAATTATCGGTTCCGTCGCCGCGCTGGCTTTATTTTCCCTGTCGCTGTTATGGATTGCCGTTTCAAATAACCCCGATAACACGGATATATAAACTTCATCGCAATTTAATCTTCCGCTAAAGGCCAGCACCTCGACGCTATCTCTTCCTCAGACATCCTGTTGCATCGCTACCGGCTGCATTGCAGATAGCATAACGACGCATCTCTGGCCAACCGCTCCCTGTCCTGCCCCGCATGTGGAAAGTCCGGCAATGCCTTTCATCACCGGACCGGGCATGCGTTTATTTTATCCCGCGACGTGAAACGTAATCCCGCGCGGCTTCTCCGGTGTAAATCTGGCGTGGACGGTAAATATTCAGCGGCGACTCATGCATTTCGTTCCAGTGTGCGACCCAACCCAGCGTACGCCCCACCGCGGTCATGACGACAAACATCGACGAAGGTAGCCCCATCGCTTTCAGGATCACGGCGGTATAGAAATCGACGCTCGGCGAAAGTCCATTCTCAACAAAGTAGGAATCGTTGAGCGCCACCTCTTCCAGAGCCATTGCCACCTGAAGCAGTCGGTCCGACATTCCCAGCTCCGCCAGCACCTTATGGCAGGTTTCGCGCAGAATGGCCGCCCGGGGATCGAGATATTTGTAGCGCGAGTTGCCAAAGCCCAGTCGGCGGAAAGCCAGAGGATCCCTTTTCACCTTACTGATAAAGGCCGGGACCTGTTCGACGCTCTCAATATCCCCCAGCATTTGCATGCTGGCCTCGTTGGCGCCGCCGTGCATCGGCCCCCACATCGACGCCAGACCGGCCGCCACGCAGGCGAAGAGATTAGCCCCGGAGGAGCCGGCCGCACGAACCGTCGTGGTCGATGCACACTGCCCGTGATCGGCATGGAGCACCATAATCTGGTTCAAGGCTTGCTCAATAACCGGATTCACCTGGTACTTTTCCGCTGGAATCGCAAACAGCATATGCAGGAAATTCCCGGCATAAGAGAGATCGTTTCTTGGGTAGACCGCAGGTTGCTCGATAGAAAACTTATAGCTCATCGCCGCGAGGGTGGGCATTTTGGAAAGCAAGCGGGTGGCGGCCAGCGCACGATGCTCGGGGTTTTCGACATCCAGCACATCGTGATAGAACGCGGCCAGTGCGCCCACCATGGCACACATCAGCGCCATCGGATGGGAGTCGCGACGAAATCCGCTGCACATTTTCGCCATCTGTTCGTGCACCAGGGTGTGACGGGTAATTTTTTCCCGGAAGACCTGATAACTCTCCTCATCGGGCGCCTCGCCGTGCAGCATAATGTACGCCACCTCCAGGAATTCACACTGCCTGGCCAGCTGGTCTACCGGGTAGCCACGGTGCAGCAGGACGCTATTTTCAGTATCGATATAGGAAATGGCCGACTCACAGCCGGCGGTATTGCTGAAGCCAGGGTCAAAACTGCATATTCCTGAATTCGCGAGCGCGCGGAGATCAATACCGAGGTGACCCAGCGTCCCGGACACCGTATTCAGAGGGATGGCCTCTTGTCCATCCAAAGAAAGTATTAACGGTTTCGTTCCCATCCTGTAAATTCCCCTCAACAGCCAACGCATGATCACCCTGAAGACATTCTTCAGGCCGAATTTCCAACATAGCCAGGGTGATGCGGCTATTCTTTGATATAAACGGTTAAACACGCGATAAAAGCGGGTTTTACCCGGGCTTCCTGTGCTCTAACCTGAATAAGGACTACCGTGTTAGCCAATACGCTTATTTTTGTCGTCGCCGCCATCCATATCTACATTCTGATCCTGGAGATGTTTTTGTGGGAGAGCCCGACCGGGCGCAAAGCATTCGGCCTTAGCGCCAGTTTTGCCCGCGAGACCCGGGTGATGGCAGCCAATCAGGGCCTGTATAACGGTTTTTTGGCCGCGGGTTTGCTGTGGGGACTCTGGAGTCCAGAGAGCGGATTTGAGTTTAAAGCGTTCTTTCTGATCTGCGTGGTGATCGCCGGGCTGTTCGGCGCCGTAACCGCCAGCCGAAAAATACTGTATGTGCAGGCACTTCCGGCAACGGTGGCGCTGATAGCGCTGTACGTCAGCTAATGCAGGCATCGGAGAAGACCGCCGTCGACTTTGACGGCGGGACGTGAGTCACTCTCCGGGCGGTAAGTGCCGGGATGCCTCCCAGGCCATTGGCGAAAGCACCCATATGCTGGCCACTTTATGGACCCGCGCATCGGACATCGCGGGCCCGATACTCAGCAGCGAAGCCATAAGCCACAACAGATAGACTCCTTTTCTCTTCATCTCGGCGACTCCTCATCGCTGCGCACGGAATCTGGCGCCGGCTTGTGTCGTTCAATAATCGACAGGCAGCCTACCAGTACAACAATAACGGCCCCGAAGATCAGGCTGACGACGTTGGCGCCAAAGCCAAAACCGCCGTTTTCTACCGGCTGTGACAACAGATCACCGCAGGCGGCACCGAAGGGACGGGTCAGGATATATGCCGCCCAGAAGCAGAACACCGCATTGGCACGGAAAACAAAGCGTGCCGTCGCAATGATTAAAATCCAGCCGCCAAAGAAGGCCGCTGCGCTGTAATAGCCCATGTTCAGCCCTTCAGCCAGACCATCCCCTACGGCTGTCCCCAGCGCAAAAGTAAACAAAATAGCCAACCAGTAGAACCGCTCTCTGACCCGGTTATCGATATGGTGAATGGACAGGGTCTTTTCGCGCGCGTACCACAGAACAAAAGTCACCAGCAGCGCCAGGGCGAAAAAGAGCGAGCTATAGGCTAGCGGTACATGTAAAGCATCGCTTAAATTGTCGGTCACCAGGGTCCCGAAAATGCTGATAAACACTACCGTCAGCCAATAGATCACCGGCTGATAGCGAGTTTCCCGCAGTTGAAAAACCAGAGTGACGAGCAACAGCCCGCCGACCACCCACGAAGTATTCAGCAGACCAAATCCCAAATCCATATTGAGATAATCGGCAGCGGTTTCCCCGACCGTGGTCGACATCATTTTAATTAACCAGAAGACCAGCGTGACCTCAGGCACTTTATTCAGCCACGGCGGCGATATTGTCGACGTATTCATATATCCCCTCTTATTACCTATCTTCTACTGGCACAGACCAGCGTTAACGTAGCGTGCAGACATACACCAATGCGGGCGGCAGATTGCGCATCACCACAATGCGCTGCCAGCGGAAATAGCGGGAAAGCAACGTTTCAGACAATGGGCTGTACTGAAACTGGATAAACAGTCCGTGCGCCGACATCTGTTGGCGGATCTGATTCAGAATGCGCATGCTGATACGCAGCGGAAGCGAGAGCAGCGGCAGGCAGGAAAAGACGATATCGTAGGGATTGATCAGCCTTTCCGCCGATGCGGCCACCACGTTAAGACGGCGATCGTCAATGGCCTGTAGCTGGCCGACGAATCCCGGATTAATTTCATAGGCATCGAGCATCGCATCGCGGCGCATCCGCGACAGGATCCCTTTTGTTAACACACCGTTAGCCGCGCCCAGCTCGGCAATCGACAGGCTGACGCCCCAGTCAACCTGGTTCATCATCGCGCGACAGAGCGCGGCCGATGAAGGCAGCAGCGCCCCGGTCGTCCTCGGGTCGGCAATAAACTGGCGCAGGTAAGAAGAACCGCGCGTCAACGCGGCTCCGGCAGAATGAGAAAATGGATTGTTATGCATGATTATCACCTGACGGTAGCGGATAATGGATTATCCGCTACCGTGGATGACTCTGGCTCAACGCCCGGATTACAATTTTGTTCGCTTGAGGGGGCTTTCGTTGCGCTCAGGCAGGAGCAATGAAAAACAGCTGCCCCTGTGCGGTGTGCTCGTCACGACTATCCTGCCGCCGTGCAGCTCCGCAATGGTTTTGACCAGCGCCAACCCCAGACCGGTGTTCTCAGCGTTGCTACGGGCGTCATCCAGTCGGTAAAAACGGTCGAAAATATGCGGCAAATGTTCGGGGCTGATGCCTTCGCCATTATCTTCGACGCTGAGCACAATCTGACCATTTTCCCGCCCGGCGCGCAGCACAATTTTACCGCCGGAGGGCGTGTGGCGTAGCGCATTGGACAACAGGTTCGACAGCGCACGCTGCAGATGAATCGGGTCAGCGTAAAAATCCACTTCTCCTTCGCTGATCAGGGTGATGTTCTTCTCCTCCGCCAGCACATCATAGAGGTTTATCTGACGCGCAAACTCCGTCGCACTGGTGAGGTGTTCAAGATGCAGCGGCTCACGGCTGTTATCGGCCCGGGCGAGGAACAGCATCGATGAAATCATTCGCGACAGGCGCTCGCCCTCTTCCACAATGGCCGCCAGCGTGTCCCGGTACTCTTCCGCGCTGCGAGCTTTGCTTTGCGTTACGCTGGCGGCGGAAATCAGATTGTTGATGGGACCACGCAGCTCATGGGCTATATCCGATGAAAAACGGGTCAACTGCGTAAAAGAGGCTTCAAGACGGGTCATCATGCCGTCGAAGGATGCCGACAGCACATTCAGTTCCGACGGCCAGCGCTGGGTCGACAGGCGAGTGTGTAACTCCCCGGCGTGGATATGCTCAATCTCCCGGCTCATGGTGCGCAGCGGCAGTAACCCCCTTCGCGCCAGCCAGTAGCCAAGAGCAGAAAAGAGAACCACCGCCAGCGCCGCGACAATCTGCATTCGTTGCCAGTAGTCTTCAATGATCTCATTGTTTTTTGATACATTCAGCGCCGCCTGGACTCGCCACGGTTGATTATCTTTGAGGATAAATTCCGTTGAGACGATCAGATATTTTTCACTGACGTCGTGGCGGGAATATTTCCACTCGCTGTAGTGGAACTCACTGGACGGGGCCGGAAAATCCTGCTGCGGTACGTGCATATTTTTCGACTGCGCCCAGACCTTACCGTCCGGGCTGATAATACGTAGCGACAGCCGTTCCTGACGAGCGATGAACTCGAATAGCTCCTGCTGCCAGAGATCCTTCGGCCCCTGGCGCTCGCTGATGGTGGTTGCTATCTCCTGTTGAAAACGCAGCGTACTGCGTAGCTCGTCGATATCCTTCTGCCCGAGCTGGTTACGCATCGTCGAGTACAGCAGGCCGGTCACGCTGTACAATACCAGCCCCATGGCAAGGGAGAAGTAGAGCGTCAGTCGCAGCGTTATCGGAAAATTACGCGGAATCAGCATCATTCCTCTCTTCCAGTACGTATCCCGCGCCACGGATGGTATGCAGCAGCTTCACCTCATACCCGTCGTCGATTTTGCTACGCAGGCGGCGGACTGCAACATCAATCACGTTGGTCTCCGGGTCAAAATTCATATCCCACACCTGTTCGGCCAGCACGGTACGCGACAGCACTTCGCCACGGCGGCGCATCAGCAAACTCAGCAGCAGAAACTCCTTTTGCGTCAACTCAATACGTTTACCATTACGCGACGCCCGGTGCTTGAGAAAATCGAGTTGCAGATCGCTTATCTGCAGCACAGCCTCCTCGCTGCTGGCGGCATGAGGTGCGCCACGGCGCATAATTACCCGTACTCTCGCCAGCAGTTCGCTGAAAGAGAAAGGCTTAATCAGGTAATCTTCCGCCCCCAGCTCCAGGCCACATACCCGGTCTTCAACGTCATCACGGGCGGTGAGAAACATCACCGGCGTCAGCTTTCCTGCCTGTCGGGCCAGCTCCAGGATTTTCCAGCCATTCATCCCCGGCAGCATCACGTCGAGAATCGCCAGATCGTAGTCGTTAGTCAGCAAAAAGTGTAAACCGTCCACGCCATCGTGCGCGACATCGACCACAAAGTCGTTCTCCCGCAGCCCCCTGGCGATATAGTCCGCCGCCATCGTTTGATCTTCAACCAGCAGTAGTCTCATTGTGCCTCCGTCTGCGGCGCCAGGGCCGCACTTTTCCGCCCAGTTTTCTCAAAGAGAAGATACAGCACCGGGGTAATAAACAGGGTAATAAATTGCGAAAACACCAGCCCGCCCACCACGGCATTGAGATCGTTTTCCGCAAGCGTTAACGAGATCCCCACCGGGTCAAATTGATGAACGGTAACCAGCAGTAGACTGCTGCCCGGCTGCACCAGACTACCGGGATGTACATTGAGCGCGCCTGTTTTGCCGCTCACCGGAGCATAAATCCGCGTATAGCCCAGCTGCGCTTCGGCACTAAGAATATCTTCCTGCGCCGCCTGCGCCTGGGCCACATATTGTTGGCGGATACTGAGCAAAGTGTCCCAGTCGGAGGCTGAAATGTCGTTCTGCGCCTTCAACGCACGGCCACGCGCCAGATCCCGCTGCGATTGCGCCTGCGCCCGGGACGCCTGGTCCCGATGCAGAGTTGCCTGTTGCGTGGAATCCTCGAGAGTAAACAGCAGCTGTCCCTGCCGGACAAATGCCCCTTCCTGAAACGCCACGCGCTTAACCGTTCCGGTAATTTGCGATTGGATATCAACCTGATTAAGCGAGATCACATCCCCTTGCGTCGTCAGACTCAGCGGCAGCGAGGTGAGCTGCGCCGAAGACAAACTCACTAACGGCGGCGGCGCGTTTTTCGGGGAGGCTGATACGGCATTCTGGCGGAAAAAAAACAGATACAGCGCAAGGGGGCCTGCCAGCAGAAGGATGACCGGAAAGGGTCTGATGCATAATACGTTCATGGCTCTATGCCGTCAGAAAAACAGTCATACCAGTCTACTCACCGCCGCCCGACAAAAAGGCGCCAGCCGAATGACAATTTTGTCATCTGCGTGGCGAAACGCAGCCCCTGATGGTGAGCAAAAATGGATAACGTGAGCGGTTTTTATACCTATTTGATGAATGCAATAGACGCATTAAAAAGTTAATATTAATCCCCGCATCAGAACGGATTCAGGCCGGATATAATATTTAATCGCCGCAGAGCGAACCTGCAATAACCATCGCATTACCGTTTCAGGCAAGGTTTAAAAAATGAAAAAAATCATAGTAATAATTCTGGTTGCCGCGTTTGGCGTCATGTCGGTTTCTGCAATCGCCTGTCCGAAAGGTACCCATCCGCATGGCGGAACAGGTTCACATCATGCTGGCGGTACCTGTTATTAATCATCATGGCGACCGCGGTCGCCATTTTTAATAACGACCATTCTGCGTTCGCTTACTGAAATCGACTCATAAATTAATAAAATTATACCTCTCCCCCAATGCCTCCCCATATATTTTTCTATGGCCTGACCCTGACTCTTTATCATGCAATTTTTATTCTGGAGGGGTCTCATATACCGGTAACTTTCATTGGCCCCAAATTGCACTCAAATTTACGTACGGGAGAATTTTCTATATACAGACAAAATATGTTGATTCAGTTTCCTCAAAACGTAAAATCCGTTATTTTATTTAAATATTTAGCAAAAAATCGAACCAACACCGCCTGATGTTGAACCAACATACGCGATGTTTCAAAAGCAAAATCTCACCGTTAAGCTGTCGAGGCTTACAGATTCTGCTGATGCCATTCTTTGATCATCGCCTTCGAGATCT
The DNA here is from genome assembly GCF_000735435.1 of Klebsiella planticola ATCC 33531. GTDB lineage: Bacteria > Pseudomonadota > Gammaproteobacteria > Enterobacterales > Enterobacteriaceae > Klebsiella > Klebsiella planticola. The sequence goes on from NZ_JMPP01000067.1 coordinate 13,957, forward strand.
CTTTCTTGTAGCAGATGGGTGAAGCCCCACCGGCTTTGCTCCAGGCGCTGCGGCGGCCGCATGAGCTTCCGTTGCGTGCCGTATTAAATGGACAGGCGCAGGTGCCGGGATAGGATGCGATAGAGTCGTCGATAATTCTTTGCTTAACCTGGTCATCAGTTAGCTGGTTAGATTTGGCGATGGCCATCTCTGATACAAAAACGAAGACGGCAGCGAGTACGACAGTCGTGACTGATTTTATATTCATTTAGCTCTCTCGAGCGTTAGAGGAACCTCCAGGATATTCACTGAAATGTTAGTCAATATTGATCTTTCGCAATTGCCTGTAATGTTCCATTAAAAATGGTAGGTCAACTACGAGCTTTACCTCAACACTCACAACAGGCGTTATTGACCTGCCCGCGCATTAAAAGCCTGTGCCAGGCCTAATGCCTCACCTCGGGCTATCGTCGTCTCTTTGCCAGTTTCACTCAGGACTAAAAACGATAACACGCCACTCCTGACATACATAGCCAGAACACGCCGTTTCTGCCTGTAAATAAGATATGGGCATTTTATCAGTGGGGGATGATTCTACATGTAACGTTCAAACTGCCACGCTGCGATGGCCACCAGCATGCACAAAACGATGAGAACAACGCCCAGCACCCTGCGTCTCGTATAGAGTGCCACTCCTGCAGAGAGTCCAGTTAATGTCAGCGTGACTGGCCAGCCAGCAATTGCCGTCAGGTAGGCCACAATCAGGTAGTCCTTTATCAATTCACTTTCCTCTAACCAGATTGTCGGGTCGAGCGGGTGGCCGCCTGTTGGTTAATTCAGTCCGGCGTTCCGCTTTCTGTTGTGCGGGAAATGGGAGTGCATAAAGATGGTACGCAGATATGCCCACTTTGCAGCTAACCATTTAACTGAGTATGCGCGACAAATTGGCTCGATTTTTGGCAATAACGACACAAATACGACACATGGAGAAAATCAGGCTGGATTAAAATTAGTGTAACTAACTGATTTTGAATGGTACGCCCTACAGGGTTCGAACCTGTGACCTACGGCTTAGAAGGCCGTTGCTCTATCCAGCTGAGCTAAGGGCGCACTGAAATGCGGATGCTTCATGGGGTGAAACCGCCTGGAATTATACGGTCAACGCTCAGTGAGTCAATGCATTTTGCCATGAAACTGCTGCGGCATAACTAACTTGCCTACATATGCGACAAAGGTTGCGCAAAGATCGCCCGACACCTGTTTTCAGCACTTATCCATCATCGACGACAATAACGCGTCCCAATTCCCCATAAATGCCCCCAATATCCCTTTAAACCGCAGTGTCTTTAGCCACAAGTTTTGTCAAAGAGGGATAAAAACTCAAACGAGGACTGACAGCGAGGCTGGCTTCTGACAAAATATCCGCATCCCCCTTTCGTTACGATACAGATGGAATCCTCTCTCTGATGGCAGCAAAAATTATTGACGGTAAAACGATTGCGCAGCAGGTACGCTCTGAGGTTGCGGAAAAAGTGAAGGCCCGCACTGCGGCCGGAAAACGCGCCCCAGGGCTAGCCGTCGTACTGGTCGGCAGCAACCCGGCGTCGCAGATTTATGTCGGCAGCAAGCGCAAAGCGTGTGAAGAGGTGGGATTTGTCTCCCGCTCATACGATCTCCCGGAAACCACCAGCGAAGCGGAATTACTGGAGCTTATTGATACGCTGAATGCCGATACCACTATCGACGGTATTCTGGTACAGCTGCCGCTGCCTGCCGGAATTGATAACGTGAAAGTGCTGGAGCGTATCGCCCCGGACAAAGATGTTGACGGTTTCCACCCTTACAACGTCGGCCGTCTGTGCCAGCGCGCCCCGCGACTGCGCCCGTGTACGCCGCGCGGAATCGTCACTCTGCTCGAGCGTTACAATATCGACACCTACGGCCTGAATGCCGTGGTTATCGGTGCATCGAACATCGTGGGCCGTCCGATGAGCATGGAGCTGCTGCTGGCGGGCTGCACCACTACCGTAACCCACCGCTTTACGCGGAATCTGCGTCAGCATGTCGAAAATGCCGACCTGCTGATTGTTGCGGTCGGTAAACCGGGCTTTATCCCGGGCGAGTGGATCAAAGAAGGCGCCATCGTTGTGGATGTCGGTATTAACCGTCTGGAAAGCGGCAAAGTGGTCGGAGACGTGGTCTTCGAAGATGCCGCGGAACGCGCGTCATACATTACGCCAGTCCCGGGCGGCGTTGGCCCGATGACCGTTGCTACACTGATTCAAAACACGCTACAGGCGTGCGAAGAATATCACGACATTCAGGAGGCCTGAGATGGCGAATTTTTCTCTGGGCAAACACCCACACGTTGAACTGTGCGATCTACTGAAGCTGGAAGGCTGGAGTGAGAGCGGCGCGCAGGCAAAAATCGCGATTGCTGATGGCCTGGTGAAGGTTGACGGCGCGGTAGAAACCCGCAAACGCTGCAAAATCGTCGCCGGTCAGACGGTGAGTTTTGAAGGCCAGAGCGTCACCGTTACTGCCTGATCCTGCTAAATGAATGATCGCCACCTCCAACAGGAGGTGGGTTAAGACTGATAATAAAACGCCCGGCAAGCCGGGCGTTTTTTTATCGCTTACTTCCGGCGCCAGGTAGTACCCTGCGGGCCGTCCTCCAGCACGATCCCCATCTCATTGAGACGATCACGCGCCGCATCCGCAGCGGCCCAGTCTTTCGCTTTACGCGCATCCAGACGCTGCTGAATCAGCTGCTCGATTTCCGCAACTTCACCGTCGTCAGCCTGCGCGCCGCTTTGCAGGAAGACATCCGGCTCCTGCTCCAGCAGCCCCAGCACTCCGGAGAGCTTGCGCATATGGGCGGCCATGGCGTTAGCCGCGGCGACATCTTCCGTCTTCAGGCGGTTCACTTCACGCGCCATATCGAACAGCACGGAATAGGCTTCCGGGGTGTTGAAATCGTCATCCATCGCTTCAATAAAGCGCGCTTCGAAGGCGTCGCCGCCGGCCGGCTCTGCCGATTTGTCGGTTCCGCGCAGCGCGGTATACAGACGCTCCAGCGCAGAACGCGCCTGCTTGAGGTTTTCTTCGCTGTAGTTCAGCTGGCTACGATAGTGGCCGGACATCAGGAAGTAGCGAATGGTCTCCGCATCGTAGTACTTCAGCACGTCGCGCACGGTAAAGAAATTGCCCAGCGATTTTGACATTTTCTCGCGGTCAACCATCACCATCCCGGAGTGCATCCAGTAGTTAACGTATTCCCCGTCGTGGGCACAGGTGGACTGGGCAATTTCGTTTTCATGATGCGGGAACATCAGATCCGAACCGCCGCCGTGAATATCAAAATGGTTGCCCAGCTGTTTGCAGTTCATCGCCGAACATTCAATGTGCCAGCCAGGACGACCGTTGCCCCACGGCGACGGCCAGCTCGGCTCGCCCTCTTTCGACATTTTCCACAGCACGAAGTCCATCGGGTTACGCTTGACGTCAACGACATCAACGCGCGCGCCAGCCTGCAGCTGATCCAGATCCTGGCGCGACAGCTGCCCGTAATTCGGATCGGTCGGTACCGAGAACATCACATCACCGTTGTCCGCCACGTACGCATGGCCACGTGCGATCAGTTGTTCGGTGATTTCAATGATCTCGGGAATATGATGGGTGGCGCGAGGCTCCATATCCGGACGCAGAATATTCAGCGCATCGAAATCATTGTGCATTTCGGCAATCATGCGATCGACCAGCGCGACAAAGCTTTCGCCATTCTCATTAGCACGCTTAATGATTTTATCGTCGATATCGGTAATGTTGCGCACGTACTTCAGCTTATAGCCGAGAAAACGCAGGTAGCGGGCAACCACGTCAAAAGAGACGAAAGTTCGGCCATGGCCGATATGACAGAGATCGTAAACGGTAATTCCACACACGTACATGCCCACTTCCCCGGCATGGATAGGTTTAAACTCTTCTTTTTGGCGCGTCAGTGTATTAAAAATTTTTAACATCGAAGATTCCGTGTAGACGTGTGTGGATATAAGTCGCGTATTCTAACCTTAATTCAACCCCGAAGCAGCACACAATGCAAGGTGATCGAACCCGGCGGTTATGCTATAACAGCCCCCTATGTCACGCCCAACTTTGGGTTTAAGCACCACAATCATCGGAACAGGATGCAAAAATGGTTACTTTCCACACTAATCATGGCGATATCGTCATCAAAACCTTTGACGACAAAGCGCCGGAAACAGTTAAAAACTTCCTGGATTACTGCCGCGAAGGTTTCTACAACAACACCATTTTCCACCGTGTTATCAACGGTTTCATGATCCAGGGCGGCGGCTTTGAGCCAGGCATGGAGCAGAAAACCACCAAATCCCCAATCCAGAACGAAGCCAACAACGGCCTGAAAAACACCCGCGGTACTCTGGCCATGGCCCGTACTCAGGCACCTCACTCCGCCACCGCGCAGTTCTTCATTAACGTTGTCGATAACGACTTCCTGAACTTCTCTGGTGAAAACCTGCAGGGTTGGGGCTACTGCGTATTTGCCGAAGTGGTTGAAGGCATGGACGTGGTCGACAAAATCAAAGCGGTCGCTACCGGCCGCAGCGGCATGCATCAGGATGTGCCGAAAGAAGATGTTGTGATCAAAAGCGTCACCATCAGCGAGTAATTCGTGGCGACACTTTTTATTGCGGATTTGCATCTGCAAACAGAAGAACCGGCGATCACCGCCGGTTTTCTACGCTTTTTAGCCGGCGAAGCCCGTGAGGCGGACGCGCTGTATATCCTTGGCGATCTGTTTGAAGCCTGGATTGGCGATGACGATCCGAACCCGCTGCATCAGCAAATCGCCTCGGCAATCAACGCATTAACTCAATCAGGCGTGCCCTGCTATTTTGTTCACGGCAACCGCGACTTTCTCGTTGGCCAGCGCTTCGCACGCGCCTGCGGGATGACGCTGCTGGCGGAAGAAAAAGTGCTCGACCTGTACGGCCGTCGGGTCCTGATTATGCACGGCGATACGCTCTGCACCGACGATCCGGGCTATCTGGCTTTTCGTGCCAAAGTCCATACGCCGTGGATTCAGCGTCTGTTCCTTGCCCTGCCGCTGTTTATTCGCCGCCGCATCGCCGCCAGAATGCGCGCCGACAGTAAAGCGGCCAACAGCAGCAAGTCGCTGGAAATAATGGATGTCAATCCGCAGGCGGTGGTCGAAGCGCTGGAGAGGCATCAGGTACAGTGGCTGATTCACGGTCACACGCATCGTCCTGCCGTCCACCCGCTAGAGGCCAACGGCAAACCGGCGTTTCGCGTGGTCCTCGGCGCCTGGCACAGCGAAGGGTCGATGGTCAAAGTCAGCAAAGACGACGTTGAACTGATCTCATTCCCGTTTTAATTTCCAGCCCATTTTCACCCCATCACCGGTGACGCAACCGTTTTCCTTACCGAAAGATCATGTTATTCTCTGTGGCCTCTAAAGCAGTGTGAAGCACACCCACAGGAGTTTTAAGACGCATGTCTTCCCGCAATAATACGGCGCGTATCGCCATCGTGATGGGGTCCAAAAGCGACTGGGCTACCATGCAGTTTACCGCAGAAATCCTTGATGCCCTGAACGTTCCGTACCATGTTGAAGTGGTCTCCGCACACCGGACGCCCGATAAGCTGTTTAGCTTTGCCGAAGGCGCGGAAAGCAACGATTATCAGGTGATTATTGCCGGTGCGGGCGGCGCGGCGCATCTGCCGGGCATGATTGCGGCGAAAACCCTGATGCCGGTGCTCGGTGTGCCGGTCCAAAGCGCGGCGTTAAGCGGCGTAGACAGTCTCTACTCTATTGTTCAGATGCCGCGCGGAATTCCGGTCGGTACGCTGGCCATCGGCAAAGCCGGTGCCGCCAACGCGGCTCTGCTGGCGGCGCAGATTCTGGCGCTGCACGACGCTGAACTGCATCAGCGCCTGAGCGCCTGGCGTCAGGCCCAGACCGATGAGGTGCTGGAGAATCCGGATCCGCGGGGTGCGGCATGAAGCAGGTTTGCATCCTTGGCAACGGCCAGCTAGGCCGGATGTTGCGCCAGGCCGGTGAACCGCTGGGTATCGCCGTCTGGCCAGTCGGTCTGGAAGCCGATCCTGAAGCGGTGCCGTTTCAGCAAAGCGTGATCACTGCCGAAATCGAACGTTGGCCGGAAACGGCGCTCACGCGTGAACTGGCGAGCCACCCGGCGTTTGTTAACCGCGATGTGTTCCCGATCATTGCCGACCGTCTGACGCAAAAACAGCTGTTTGATAAGCTGGAGCTCGCCACCGCGCCGTGGCAGCTGCTGGCAGATAAAAGCGAGTGGCCGGCGGTATTCGCACGTCTGGGCGAACTGGCTATCGTTAAGCGTCGCGTGGGCGGTTACGACGGTCGCGGCCAATGGCGACTGCGCGAAAACGACATTGCGCAGCTGCCGGATGAAAACTATGGCCAATGCATTGTTGAGCAAGGCATCAACTTTTCCGCCGAAGTGTCGCTGGTTGGCGCCCGCTCGCAGGATGGCAGCACGGTGTTCTACCCGCTGACCCGCAACCTGCATCAGGAGGGCATTCTGCGTACCAGCGTCGCCTTCCCGCAGGCCAATGCCCGCCAACAGGACCAGGCGGAAAGCATGCTTACCGCCATTATGAACGCGCTGAACTACGTGGGCGTGATGGCGATGGAGTGTTTTGTCACCGCGGACGGCCTGCTGATTAACGAGCTGGCGCCACGCGTGCACAACAGCGGTCACTGGACCCAGAACGGTGCCTCGATCAGCCAGTTCGAACTGCATCTGCGGGCGATTACCGGCCTGCCGCTGCCGCCGCCGGTCGTGAACAGCCCTTCGGTGATGATCAACCTGATCGGTACCGATCTGAACTACGACTGGCTGAAGCTGCCGCTGGTACATCTGCACTGGTACGACAAAGAGGTGCGTCCGGGGCGCAAAGTGGGTCACCTTAACCTGACCGACAGCGATACCGACCGCCTGAGCGCCACGCTGGAAGCGTTAAAACCTATCCTGCCGCCGGAGTACGCCAGCGGTATCTTCTGGGCGCAATCCCAGCTGGCGTAATCCCGCACTCCTTTATCCCGGCTTGCGGCGCGCTGCGCCTTAGCCGGGCTACTAACTTTTCCTGTTGCTCTGACTCTTCGCGGCATCTCCCGGAGGCGGTACTGTACACCTGTCCGGGCTACCCTCTGGCATGACCCCGTAGCCGCGCGCCAATCCACGACCACAACAAAACCAACAATCATTAGGCCCCGTCACCATTTAACCAAATCAGCAAATCGCATGGACCCGTAGCCGGGTAAGGCGCGACAGCGCCTCCCGGGGAAAGCGCGCACGATAGCCACCAGGGGATTTTCGCCAACGCATCAGGGCTTAATGCAGGTTCCCGCCAGTCCGGCGAGGGTGTCATCGATGCGCGACAGCGCGCCAATCCATGCCCGCTTGCCCCGGCGGCGCACGTAGCCGCTTACCGCCGCAATTTTTGGCCCCATCGCGCCGTCGTCGCGGGCAAAAGGCGCCAGCTCTTCCGGCGTCGCTTCGCGGATCGGTCGCTGCATGGGGGTGCCCCAATGTTCATATACCGCATCCGCGTCGGTCAGGATCACCAGGCCATCGGCATCAATCTGCTCCGCCAGCAGCGCGGCGGCGAGGTCTTTATCAATAACCGCTTCTGCGCCCTGCCCATTCTCAAGCACTGGAATCCCGCCGCCGCCGCAGCATATCACCGTGTGCCCCTCGTCCAGCAGACGCTCAATCGACTCGCACTCCTCAATCCTCACCGGCGTCGGCGAAGGAACCACCCGACGCACATATTTACCGTCGCGCTTCATCCTCCAGCCATACTCGCCTTCCAGCTGTTTTTGCAGCTCCGGATCGTAAACCGGACCAATGAACTTCTCCGGCGCCGAAAAGGCCGGATCGCTTGACGCCACCGCAATGCGGGTCATCACCGTCGACACCGGCGGCATTTGTGATTCCTGCGCCAGGCGCTGGGCCAGCATATAGCCAATCATACCCTGGCTCTCCGCGACCAGTACGTCCAGCGGATAGGGTTCAACGTCGCCGTAGGCCAGATTTTGCAGCGCCAGCAGCCCCACCTGCGGCCCGTTGCCGTGCACAATGGCCAGCCGATACTTCTGCGCCAGACGCGCCAGCGCGGGAACCGCGCTATCGATATTGCGGTACTGATTTTCTACGGTCAGCGCTTCCCCGCGCTGTAATAAAGCGTTGCCGCCAAGGGCAATAACCAGCGTTTTCATACAAAGTCCTTAGATAAGATGTTGCGCCAGCCAGAATCCCAGAAGCGTGTCGGCGCCGGAGGTATGCCCCATCGCCAGCAGAGCTTCGACGGCGGGCTCGAGACGTCGTCCACGTTGCAGGGCGTAGGCAAAATGCATCAGCGGCGAAGCGAAGCGCCCCTCGCTGGCGTAGCGTAAATAGTTGACGCTCACCTGGGTGGTGGCCGTGTGCAGATCGCCGGAGGCGCGAAAAAATGCCCTTCCGCCGCAGGGTGACATTCGCCCCGAGCGCCACGCCGCCAGCATCATGCCGATCAGCATGTCGTCCAGGCTCGGCGTCAGGCCCGGCCCCTTGCCCAGCCACAGCCGCCAGTCGACGGCGTTACCGGCCAGCGCGGAGGCAAAACAGTGGCGAAGCTGCCGCAGCTCAGGATGCTGCGGCGGATCGATAGCCTGCGACAGCGGCCCGAACAGCCCGGTCTCCTCCGGTCGACTCATCAGCGCTGCCGGCAGGTAAGCGCCAGCGGACTGACAGCGGAGCCGCAGGGAGCAGCGCCTGCGCGGCGGCAACAGCAAAAAATCGCCGACCTGAATACCGTCATCCCGCGCTATCGGCGACGCCCCCGTCCGCAGCGCCGTGTGTAGCCGGATAAAATCGCGATGGCGAACGACCCATCCGCCGGGGCTCACTCCCTGCCCCCGATGATGCAGCGTCAGCAGCGCGCCGCCTTCAACATAGAGGTTAATCGTGCGCCGCCAGAGGCCGCCGGTTCGCCACGGCTGGCGATGGTCCGGCGCATCAACGCTGCCTATCAGCGGACGAATCCTCTCCATCGCGCTTCCTCAGCTTACGCCCAGCTCTTCCGCCAGCGCTTCCAGCGCCTGCTCGAAACAGGCCAGCGGCGCTCTGACGGTCCCGGCGCCAATCTGGCCGATCCCCGCTTCTTTATGGGCGATCCCGGTGTTAATGAGCGGAGTAATGCCGGTTTCAACTACCCGGCGAATATCCAGTCCCAGACAGGCGCCCTGGAAATCCCAGCCTGGAATCTGCAGCTGCATATTGCGCTCAAGGAAGATTTCCGCCATCTCCTCAGAAACGGATTTCGCCGCCTCCATTCCGCCGGCGCCGACAAAACGGGTCACCCCCGGGGCCGCGATCATCGCCGCGCCGCCGATGCCGAAGGTTTCGGTAATGGCGCTGTCGCCCATATCCGGGTTGGCCTGTTCCTGAGAGAAACCGGTAAAGAACAGCCCCTGCGGCGTATTCACCGGCGCGGTAAACCAGCGGTCGCCCAGTCCGCTAACGCGAATACCGAACATATCGCCGTTGCGAGTCATCGCGGTGACAATACTGCCGGCGCGGATCTGCGCCCCGGCATCCATCGCCGATTTACAGTAGGCCATCGCCAGGTTGAGGAAGAACTGATCGGTGATGGCGAGAAAATCCATCACTTCGGCAACCTGTCGTTTGTCGTGGTTGAGGCGCGCCAGATGCGGTGCCAGCGTGCGCATCAGCAGCGCGGAGGTGGCAATATTGCGCTGGTGGAACTCATCGCCCATGGTGATGCCCTGCGCCATCATCGCGGTGAGGTCAATGCCGCCCACCATCTGTTTCAGCGCCGCACTGAGGACGGGCATCAGCACATCGCGCATCCAGCGCAGGCGCTGCTGCACGTCTTCGCCGTAGGCGCCGAAACGCATCACCTTGCCAATGCCTTCGTTCAGGTTGCAATACGCGCGGTTACCTTCGGCGATGTTCTCCACGACCAGCATCGGCATATTCGGCGAAGTAATACCGCCCATCGGCCCTACGGCATTAACGTGGTGGCAGGGAATAAAGGTAATCTCGCCGTTTTCCAGCATCGCGTGGGCCGTTTTCTCACCCTGCGCCCAGCCTTCGAACAGGCAGGCGCCAATGCAGGCCCCTTTCATCGGACCGGTCATCTCCTGCCAGCGCATCGGCGGCCCGGCGTGGAGCAGCGTTTTGTTTTGATTCAGCGCCCCGATTAAAGAACCCGCCGGCTTCACATCCAGCCAGTGCGGACGTGCATTACGAATTCGTTCTATTACTGCGTCATTGGCCTGCGCCACTGATGTAAACATAGAGACCTCTTATTGCAAACGTTCTAATAAACGAGCCAGTTTCTTATTCCCACCGGCAATCGGCGCCCATTGATAGTGAACAACCGGCGTTCCGGCGGTCTGTAAATCGAGCGCAAAGCTGCGCAGGCCAGCATTAATCACCGACACACCCTCCAGCAGACCGGCGCGCGGGGCCGGAGCTGCTTTCCGCGGCGGGCTAATCAGCGCGGCGGCAAGTAGGGTGGCTTCAGGCAGGCTATCGATCACGGCAATCCCCACATCTTCAAGGGCTGAAATCTGACGGGAGCGGCACTGCGGATCGCTTTCGGTCCCGGTCACCGTCGCGATAACGTGCAGCGGACTATCGTCAGCCCTGGTCGCCCACGCCCGCTGGCATGCTTCGACCAGCGAGCCGGCCGGATCGGCGGTGGCACCGTAGCCAATCACCACGTCCAGCAGCAGTACGCCAACCTGAGTGTCCGCGCCCAGTTCAGCAATCAGCTGGTTGCGCAGGGAGGGATCGATCATCGGATGCGGACGGCCGACGGTGTAAAAATCATCGCCAAGATCGACGACCCGATGACCCTGCGCGTTGAGCATCATGCCCTGAGGGTGATGCGCATCGGGGGTAATCTGCAGCCGTTCTGCCAGCAGTCCTGCCGATTCAGCAGCCAGCGTACCGCCGGTGTATAAACCGCGAATCTGCTTGCCTGCCACCGCGGGAAGGCTTTCCTGACGCCGCACCACTCGTGCCAGCAGACAGGCCAGACGCCCGGCCTCGTCAAGCGTACGGGCGAACCAGACGTTTTCATCGCGTGCGGTCGGCGGCATATAGCCGAGGAATAGCGCCACCACCGGTTTCGCACTGCGCTTCATGGCGCCGATGATCTTCAGACGCACCGCCTCGGCGGGAGGCTTAGAAACAAAGGCCAGCACCTGGCTCTGCTCGTCCTGGGTCAGCATTTCCAGCGCCGTTTGTGCGCTGATGCCGCCCACTTCGGCGCTCAGATCGCGGCCGCCAAGACCAATCGCATGGCTGATCCCTTCACCGCCGAGGACAATCTGCGAGACCAGCTCCTGAATACCGGTGCCGGACGCGCCAATGACGCCGATATTGCCTTCCGGCGTAACGTTGGCGAAAGCCAGCGGCGTGCCGGCAATCATGGCGGTTCCGCAGTCCGGCCCCATCACCAGCAGCCCTTTGTCGCGGGCGCGGGTTTTGAGCGCGATTTCATCTTCCAGCGTGACGTTGTCGGAGAAGATCATGACGTTTTTCTCGCTGCTGAGCGCCTGATGGGCAAGCTCCGCAGCGTACTCCCCGGCAACGGAAATTAAGGCCATATTGGCCTGCGATAGTTTCTGCGTCGCGCTTTGCCAGCGGCGAACCACGCTCAGGCTCTGACTTTGCCCGCTCCCCTGCGCCAGGGCGGTGAGGGCCTCATCAAGACGGGCGACAATCATTTCCGTTACCGACGCATCTGCGCAATCGGTGCGGATCGCCACACAAATGTCATTTGGCGTCGCGCTGGCAAAATCGTCGTGCCAGAAGCCGGTCGTTTCCAACAGCGATTTATTTGCCGGTGTGCCCATCATGACTGAAACATCATCGACATTTTCCGACTCGCTTAGCTTGCGTGAAATAATCATTAAGCTGACCGAATCCTGAAAACAGCCCTTTTTAATAAAGGCATGAATCATAATAACTCCCCAATAATTGCACCCATTGCAATTGAATGAGCATGGTTAATCTGCAATCAGGCTAGCGATATAAAATTATCGTCGACGTGACTCAAGTCACATGGAAACTATTACACAACGCTTTCAAATAAAGCCCTGAACATTAACCAGAGTTTTTTAATGAATAGATTAACGGGGTCTCTTCTGATAAACCCTCGGTGATTATTAAATAAAATCTAACTAACTATTTTTACCAATCCAGATCACAATTTAAGTTTATTTTCCCCGTATTTTATTTGGCAGTCAGGCTCTACACCGTCGTTAAAAGGAAGACAGATGAAAGTCAGTCGGGAAACACTTCATCAGCTTATTGCCAATAAGCTGAACACAGCAGGGCTTACTCGCAATCACGCGGATATCATTGCCGATGTGCTGGTTTATGCCGATGCTAGGGGAATTCATTCGCACGGCGCGGTTCGCGTTGAATATTATGCGGAGCGTATTTCAAAAGGCGGAACCAATCGGCATCCCACCTTCACCTTTGAAAAGAACGGCCCCTGCAGCGGTATTTTGCATGCCGATAACGCCGCCGGTCAGGTGGCCGCCAAAATGGGCATGGAGCACGCGATAGAATTAGCCCAGGAAAACGGCGTGGCCGTGGTCGGCATCCGGCGCATGGGCCACAGCGGGGCCATCTCTTACTTCGCCCGGCAGGCCGCTCGCGCCGGGCTTATCGGGCTTTCTCTGTGCCAGTCGGACCCGATGGTCGTGCCTTTTGGCGGGGCGGAAATCTATTACGGAACCAACCCGCTGGCCTTTGCCGCGCCCGGCGAGGGCGACGATATTATCACCTTCGACATGGCCACCACGGTGCAGGCCTGGGGGAAAATTCTCGATGCCCGCTCGCGCCATGAAACCATTCCCGACAGCTGGGCGGTGGATAAAAACGGCGCACCAACCAGCGATCCTTTTGCCGTTCACGCCCTGCTTCCGGCAGCCGGTCCGAAAGGCTACGGCCTGATGATGATGATCGACGTCCTCTCCGGTATTTTGCTTAACCTCCCCTTCGGCCGCCAGGTCAGCTCTATGTACGACAACCTGAGCCAGGGGCGCGAGCTGGGCCAGTTGCATATCGTCATCAACCCGGCGTTTTTCTCCTCCAGCGCGCTATTCCGCCAGCATATCAGCGACACCATGCGTGAATTAAACGCCATTACGCCAGCGCCCGGATTTAACCAGGTTTATTACCCGGGGCAGAACCTGGATATCAATGAAAAAAACAGCGCCGTCAACGGTATCGAGATCGTGGATGAGATTTATGACTATCTGGTTTCGGACGCTTTATATAACCGCTCTTATGAAACCAATTCCCCGTTTGCTCAATAAATTAAAATACAGGAGTTGCGTATGGCTCATTATTTTCGACAGGCAATAGAAGAGACATTGCCCTGGCTTTCCTCTTTCGGCGCCGACCCGACCGGGGGCATAACCCGCCTGCTCTATTCGCCAGAATGGCTGCAGGCGCAGCAGGCGTTCAAACAAAGAATGAGCGAAAGCGGGCTGGAAACACGCTTTGATGAAGTGGGCAACCTCTATGGTCGCCTGCCCGGCACGCGCTTTCCCGATGAGGTTATCCTCAGCGGTTCGCATATTGATAGCGTCGTTAACGGCGGCAATCTTGACGGCCAGTTCGGCGCGCTGGCGGCCTGGCTGGCGGTTCGCTGGTTAAAAGAGACCTACGGGGCGCCGCTGCGTACCGTGGAAGTGCTGGCGTTAGCGGAAGAAGAAGGTAGCCGCTTCCCTTACGTCTTCTGGGGCAGCAAAAATATCGTCGGCATCGCTAATCCAGCGGACGTGCGTGAGATTAAAGACGCCAAAGGCGTGGCGTTTGTCGATGCCATGAAGCAGTGCGGTTTCAGCCTGCCCGCCGCCCCGCAGAAGCCGCGCCGGGATATTAAAGCCTTCGTAGAACTGCATATTGAGCAGGGTCGCGTGCTGGAAACCAACAAGCAGTCTATCGGCGTGGTCAACGCCATTGTCGGACAGCGTCGCTACACCATCACCCTTAACGGCGAGTCTAACCATGCCGGCACGACCCCAATGGGCTACCGTCGCGACACCGTCCACGCCTTTAGCCGTATCTGCTGCGAATCTATCGCCAAAGCAAAAGCCCACGGCGACCCGCTGGTGCTCACCTTCGGTAAAGTCGCCCCACAGCCGAATACCGTCAACGTGGTGCCGGGCAAAACCGTCTTCACGATGGACTGCCGCCACACCGATGCGCTTGAGTTAACGGCATTTACTGAGGTCATTGAGGCCGATATGCGGCGGATCTGTCAGGAGATGGATATCGGCATTGAGATCGACCTGTGGATGGATGAGGCTCCGGTTCCCATGGATACGAAGCTGGTAGCCCAGCTCACCGCACTTTGTGAAAAAGAGAAGGTGAATTTCCGCGTGATGCACAGCGGAGCGGGACACGACGCGCAGATTTTCGCTCCCTGCTTCCCGACCTGCATGATCTTTATGCCAAGCATCAAAGGCATCAGCCATAACCCGGCGGAAAGCACGCATATCGAGGATCTGGCGGAAGGCGTAAAAACGCTCGCCTTAATGTTGCATCAACTGGCCTGGACTGAATAAGGAAACGATCATGGGTTATTTAAATAATGTTGTTGGCTATCGCGATGATTTACTGGCCAGCCGTTCCATCGTGCGCCACGGTAATTATGCGCTGCTGACGCCGGACGGTCTGGTCAAGAACGTTATTCCGGGTTTTGAACATTGCGATGTGACTATTTTGTCAACGCCGAAATTAGGCGCCACCTTTGTTGATTATCTGGTCACGCTGCATGAAAACGGCGGCAATCAAAGCGGTTTTGGCGGCGAAGGCATCGAGACCTTCCTGTATGTGATTAAGGGGGAAATCACCGCCGGGGCGCAGGGAAAAACCTTCGCGCTGACCAAAGGCGGTTATCTTTACTGCCCGCCGGGTGAGCGGATGACTTTCAGTAATAGCCATTCAGCCGATAGCCAGCTATTTCTCTATAAGCGTCGCTATATTCCGACAGAGGGCCATGCGCCTTATCTGGTCACCGGCAACGTCAGCCAGCTGGAGCGTATTCATTATGAAGGGATGGAAGACGTTATCCTGATCGATTTTCTGCCGAAAGAGCTGGGCTTCGATATGAACATGCATATTCTCTCTTTCGAACCGGGGGCCAGCCACGGCTACATTGAAACCCACGTCCAGGAGCACGGCGCCTATATTCTCTCCGGCCAGGGAGTGTATAACCTCGACAACAGCTGGGTTCCGGTCAAGCAAGGAGACTATATCTTTATGGGCGCTTACTCCCTGCAGGCGGGATACGGCGTCGGACGGGAAGCGTTCAGCTACATCTATTCGAAAGACTGCAACCGCGACGTTGAGATCTGATGGCTGACAAGCTGCAAACGTTGGTATCGCCCGCTGGCGCGGGCCTACGGATTAAGTACAACCTTTTGTTATCGTCAATTTCGTAGGCCGGGTAAGGCGCCAGCCGTCAAAACGCGGACACAGTGTTCAAAACAGGTTGGTTATCAACCTCATAGAATTCACATTTTTGTTTAGCTATGTTGGATTTTGCCACGGTGAAAACCGTGGCATTTTTTATTCAGGCAGGCAGCGTCTGGCCAAGCTTGATAGCGCAGGCGATATTGCGCGCGCAGGCGTAAAGATTCTGCTCGCCGCGATCCAACACCTCGGCCAGCGGCGCCAGCGCGGGAAGAATGCTAAAGACTGCATCAATACCATGCTGATGCACCGCTTCAACGCCGTCACCCAGCACGCCGGCGATGGCGATAACCGGGATGCCGTGCTTTTTGGCGAGCCGCGCCACGCCAACCGGCGCTTTACCGCCGACGGTTTGCGAATCCATTCGCCCTTCGCCGGTGATCACCAGGTCCGCATCGCGCAGCGCCTCCTCCAGATGAACCGCTTCCAGCACAATATCGATGCCCGATTTCAGCGTGGCGTTAAGGAATACGCGAGCCGCCGCGCCCATCCCACCTGCCGCGCCGCCGCCGACCATCGCCGTCACATCCTGACCGGTTGCCGCCAGCAGCACCTGAGCGTAGTTTTCTAAACCGCGATCCAGGGCGGCGACCATTCCTGCGCAGGCCCCTTTTTGCGGGCCAAAGACCGCCGCCGCGCCGCGTTCGCCGAGCAGCGGATTATCCACATCGCAGGCTACGTCAATCCGGCACTCGCGAAGTCGCGGGTCGAGATCGCGTAAATCAACGTTGACCAGCCGTTCTAACGCTCCGCCGCCGAGGCCAACGCTCTCGCCGCGCTCATCAACAAAGCGTGCTCCCAGCGCCTGAGCCATTCCCATTCCTCCATCCACCGTGGCGCTGCCGCCAATGCCGAGAATAATGTGACGAACGCCGGTGTCCAGCGCGTGGCGAATCAGCTCGCCGGTACCGTAACTGGTAGCCAGCAGGGGGTTGCGTTCCCCGGGAGGAACCAGCATCAGCCCGCTGGCCGCCGCCATCTCAATAAACGCGGTTTGTCCATCGCCGCTCAGGCCATAGAAGGCGCCGACAAAATCGCCCATCGGCCCCATGACCGGCAGCATCACCATTTTACCCTCGGTGGCCTCAACCATTGCCTCCACCGTCCCTTCACCGCCGTCGGCGATCGGCAGACAGATGCACTCCGCCTGCGGGAAAATAGAGATAAAGCCCGCCTTAATCGCTTGGGCGCAGCGGCTGGCGCTTACGCTTTCTTTGAAAGAGTCTGGTGCAATAATAATTTTCATGGTTCATCCTTTTTAATGTCATTACTTAATACGATCCCAGGGAATGAGATTTTCCATCACCACCGCCAGCAGTACGCCGATTAATAAGCCGTTACCTAATAGTGGTCGAATTGTCAGGGGCAGCGTCTGGAGATAGACCGGCGGCAGGCCGATTAAAAAGATGCCGATAAATAACGGCAGCGCCAGCCGGTAGATATTTCGCGCGGTGAAGGTAATTTGTTTACTGAAAGATAAGCTGGAATATAACAACGGAAGATAGGAGACCAGCATGACCGCGCTGCTAATCGGCAAGGGCAACGTGGTAAAAAAGTGGGTCAGCGGCGTAAATAGCCCCACCAGCAGACAGCACAGGCAGCCGATAATAAACGGCTGGCGCGAGGTCTCTCCGGTTTGAGTTAATAAACCTATCGATGAAACAAAAGGCGAAAACGGCACCACGCTGAGCGGAACCGTTATTAGGGTCATCAGGCCTGATATAATAAAACTTCGTCGGTAGCGAGTATTGCTGGCGCCCTGTTCGGGATAAAAAACGTCGGTACCGCGAATAGCGCCGTAGGTATTCGTAATATTCACCAGCCCCGCCAGCAGCGCCGTCAAAATAATGCCGGGACGTAGTTCCCCGCCGTAGCCAAGTGGAAACCACTGCCAGTGAATCGGGCCGGATGCCATCGTGGCGGGCGGAGTGCGAAACAGCAGGTACCAGCCAGCCCAGCCTACGAGGGTGCCAAACAGCAGGGCATAGCGAGCGATGCCGTCCGGAAGAAAAATAATCATCCCCAGCACCAGCATCATCACCGCCAGCGCCAGGCTAAACGGCGCCAACTGAATGCCCACGTTGGCCTGAGTCGAACTAAAAGGCAGCCCGAGCATACCTTTAAAAAAGATAGTGGTGAGCTGTGCGCCGAGCAGCAGCATAAAAAAGACCATGACCGTCGGGCTGAAGAGCTTCGCCAGGCGATGACCGATGCCGCTCACGCCGATGATGATGGTGAATATCGCCGACAGAAAGATGCCAACCGCCAGGCTTGACGCAATGCTGGCAAACGGGGTGCCGCGCGCGGCTTCACCGACGGTGACGGTCAGGATAGTGCTCCACCATAGTCCCGTAGGCCCTTCCATAATCGCCCGACGATGGCCCAGCAGCGCCTGCGCCAGGCAGGCCAGCCCGGTGGTGATAAAACCGTACTGAGTCAGCGTAATCAGCGCGCTGGCAGGCAACTGAAAAGCAGACTGTAGTGTCGGCGGTACCACGACGGTGTTGCAGAAAATAAAGAAGAACCATTGAAATCCCGCCAGGGTGTTTCGTTTATTTAGCGGAAATACCACCATGATGAAATCCTGAAAAAGCGCCTGCCGTTAAACAGGCGCTAAGCATGGAATTGACCGAGGGATTTCCCGGAGGCGGCGCGGCGCGATGCGCCTGTCCGGCCTACAAAACCCGCGTGCGGCATCAGGCCCGTAGCGCGGATAAGGCATTTACGCCGTAGTCCGGGAATTCAACGGTTCCCCGTTATTGCTGATGCTTAAGGATAAATTTCCCCTTCGGCGCGTGCGGGAAGCCCTGCTCGATGTCATAGATCACATCGCCGCGCAGGAGGGTTCTGGCGATCCGCGCGCCAATCGTACGGCCGACGTAAGGGCTGACTTTATGACGATATTCGAGGTCTTCCGTCTGCAGGACGTAGCTGCTGTTCGGCTGAATAAACACCAGGTCGGCGTCTTTGCCCGGCGCGATGCGGCCCTTATGCTTCAGGCCGAAAATATCCGCGGCGTTGGTCGCCATCAGACGAGCAAACTGCGGCAAAGGCATACCACGCTTCTGCACCGCTTCATCGAACATGACGTCCATACAGTTTTGCAGACCGGCAATCCCGCCCCAGGCCTGCATGATATTGCCAGCCTTCATTTCCGGCGGGCACGGAGAGTGGTCGGATACCAGACAGTCGATCTCACCGTTGAATAGCTTTTCCCACAGCCCTTTCTGATTTTCCGCGTCGCGGATCGGCGGAGAGCACTTCGCCAGGGTGCCAATCTTTTCAAACTGTTCGGTGTCCAGCACAAAGTAGTGCGGGCAGGATTCGCAGGTGACATCCTGGCCTTCCTGACGGGCGCGCGTCACTTCGGCGACCCCTTCCGGGCTGCTGACGTGGCACACGTGCAGACGGCAACCGGCGACCTTCGCCAGATACAGAACGCGGCGGATCGCCTCAACTTCGGTGAATACCGGACGGGAGGCGACATAATCATGGGCGGTCACGCGCCCTTCTCTTTTCGCCTCTTCGCCAAGCTCATCGCAGATCAGCGCGTTTTCGCAGTGCACCAGTACCGTCTGCTTCATCTCGGCCAGCTTTTGTACGCCTTTGAAGAACTGCCAGTCGTTAACGTCGCGGAAGTCATTGTCAATCCCGCGATCGCCGCAGGTCGCGACGAAGCATTTGAAGCCCACCACGCCCACTTCATCCAGCTCGTGCAGCCGGTCCAGGCTATAGGAGACCAGGCCGCCAAGCTGTGCGGCATCAATGGTCAACTTGCCTTTCGCGGCGTCGAATTTCAGCTCAATGGTCTCTCGATCGACGGTGGCCGGCAGCTGGTTCAGCGGCATTTCGATCATCGTAGTAATGCCACCTTTTGCCGCCGCACGGGTGCCCGTTTCGTATCCTTCCCAGTGGGTACGGCCCGGCTCAGAAATATGCGTATGCGCATCGACCATCCCTGGCGAAACGATCAGACCCGTGGCATCCATGATCTGCTTCGCCTCACCCAGGTTTTCACCGATAGCGGCGATTTTGCCGTCAGCAACCGCGATATCGACCACCCGGGATTCGTTTTCCAGAATGACGGTGCCGTTTTTAATGATTAAATCAAAAGACATATAAAACTCCTTGTATGTGTACAGACGATTAAGCCGCCATACTTCTGTTTGCAGCCACGTACACCGCAATACCAATGGCTTTGGCTCTTGAAGCTTCATCCATGAAATAAACTTTCCTGGTTGTAATAAAATCAATTCACAGCATTGGGACGCGCCAGGTTATTCGGCTGGGCCCGCTTTTTCAGCAAGGCGTATGCGACAAAAGCGACAATCACGCCAACAAACCACGACACGCGGGAGAACGGTTCAAGTAGTGGAATAAATTTTCCGCCGAGCGATAAAATAACCGCCACAATGGTTACCAGGAATGCGGTAACGTTAAATCCATTATCGAAATATTTATAATCCCCCGGTGCAGTATAAAGTTCATCAAGATTAATTTGCCCACGCATGACGATAAAGTAGTGCGCCATCATTACGCCAATAACCGGGCCCAGCATGCCACCGATAACATCGAGGAAAAGATAAATACTGTCCTGATTCTCCATTAATTTCCATGGGCAGATCAGCAGGCTAATAATACTGGCGATCAGCACGCCGTTTTTATACGTCAGTTTCGTGGGGGCAATTGCCGCGATTTGATAGCCCGCCGGAATAATATTACCGGTCGCGTTGGTGGAGATCGTGGTCATTAATATCACCAGCACCGCAAAGAACGAGGCAAACAGGCTATCCCATTTCTGCACAATATCCAGTACGTTCCAGGTATCCATACCGTAATGGATACTGGCGCCGGCGATAATGCACACTCCGGCCACCGCGAACAGAATATAGGCCACCACTAAGCCAAGGGTTTGCCCAACGGCCTGCTCGCGAAACGAACGCGCGTTCTGGGTAAAGTCCGAGGCGCTCACCGCCGGCGCAGCCCAGACGGCAACCACCGCATTGATAACGACCAGGAACAAGAAGCCGGTATGTTCCGCTTTCGCCACCCCGGTCGGCAGATAGTCGAGGATTGGGCCGATCCCGACCAGCGAGATAGCCCATATAGCCATGCCGCCGAAGACAATGTAGATACAGGGGTTCAGGATTGCGGTAAATTTATTGAGCACTTTTCCGCCGCCGAAACCAATACCTACGTTAATCAGCCAGAAAACCAGAAAGGCGATCAGCCCCGGCAACGACAGTCCCAACAGCTTAAAATCGCCGCCGAGCGTCAGAAATTCGGGCCACAGTTTACCTAATAAGATCAGGAATGCCAGCGAGCCGGCATAGCATTGCAAACCAAACCACATAATTGCCGCGATGCCGCCTCTGAGCAGGCCGGGCAATAATGCCCCACGTACACCATAGGAGGCTCTTAATATCATTGCGAAGGGTACGCCGTATTTACTTCCGGCAGCACCATTACACACCATAACCAGGGCAATAATAAAAGCACTCAATATTATTGCCATCATTATGCTAAATGTTGATAGTCCGAGAATAAAAAAGCCACCAACCATCACATAATTAGGTACATTGTGTACGGATCCCATCCATAAAGTAAAATAGTTAAATGTTTTCCAGTTACGCTGCGAGGCTACTTTTGGCAGTAGATCGTCGCTATAACCCCTGGCTTTGTACAGGTCTTGAGTTTGTTCCATAATTCCCTCTTAATACGCATCGGATTACGTTTGTAGGTTTAGCTATGTGGAACAACAAATTTTAATTATTTATTTTTATTATACTGGGATTGTCTTTGACTGTATTTTGTTCTTACGCAAGGCAATTAGCGCAAACAGTATCGTTCCGGTAATAACTAACCCGGCAGACATCACAAAACTCATTTCTTTTGACCCGGTCAGGTCGGAAATAAAACCGGTGAGCGTCGGTGCGACCACCGCTGAACTCATGCCAAAGAAATTAAACAAGCTAAAGGCGCGGCCTAATGTTTTCGCTGACGCCTGCTCGGAAACGAAAGAGATAAGAATCGGGTCAACGGCCATTTTGCCCAGCAGTCCGTACAGCACCAGGCTAATCATCAGCATGGTGGTATTCGGCGACAGAACGGTAAACATCAGCATGGCCGCGGCGACAATCTCAAGCCCGAGAATAACTTTGACTTTACTGTCACGGAACTTATCCGAGAGATGGCTAAAGAACAGCGCCCCCGGCACCCCGACCACTGCCACCAGCGCGGAAGCAAAACCAATGGCGCCGCCGTCAAAGCCGCGTTCGGTCTGGAGATAAGAAGGCAGCCAGGTGACGATCAGGTAGTAGCCGTAGCAGGTGCAAAAATAGAGAAAGTAGACGCTACACAGCAGCGGCGAAAACAGCGGCGCCGATTTCTTTTCAGCGACCGGAGCGGCAGCCGCTGCGCTATCCTTATTCTCCGCTACGGCAGGCTCTTTTAGCTTGCGGCGAATCACCAGGGTAAACACGCAGAGCATCACTACCAGGATCGCGGCGACGATAAACAATACGTTTTGCCACGCCATATGCATACTTTTGACCAGAATGCTTGAGCCAATCAGGCCAATCCCCATGCCGATGGCGGAGCCGCTGTTAATGATGGCGTTCGCCAGCGCCCGGCGCTCCTGCGGCACGTTGGCCGAGGAAAGCGAATAGGCAGAACTAAAAAAGGAAGCACAGCCGGCACCGGCCAACAGCGAGCCGATATAAATCAGCGTCAGATTTCCCGCATTAGCAATACTCAATGTACCAATAATGAACAGCGAGAAACCGCACATCAACATAATTTTCTGACCCAGCTTATCGACCAGAATTCCGCAGGGAATCTGCATTCCGCAATAGGCCAGAAAATAGAAGCTGGCAATCGCGCCGATTTCAGCATTACTGACGTTGCCTAAGGACGCCTGAATTTCCGGATAAATAGGTGTTAATACGGTACGATAAATCCATATTGCCACCCAGCCCAGACTCATTACGACGACTATTTTCTTCCAATAATCGATACCCGTTTTATTGATAGTATCCATAAATTCACCCGTGAGGTTTAAAAAAACGCTGCCGGAACCGGCAGCATTTTCTCATTACGATATTTTATGATTTGCCATTAATTCCAGCGCCTGCACTAAAGACGAGTGGTCTAATTCGCTACCGCCATTGGCAGCGCAGGTATTAAATAGCTCCTGACAGGTTGCCGTATTCGGTAAATTAAGCGCCAGCGCTTTCGCGCTCTGCAATGCCAGATTAAGATCCTTCTGGTGCAGAGAAATTTTAAAGCCGGGATTAAACGTCCGGTTCAACATTCTTTCGCCATGCACTTCCAGAATACGCGAGGAGGCGAAGCCGCCCATCAGTGCCTGACGCACGCGAGCAGGATCGGCTCCGGCTTTAGACGCGAAAACCAGCGCTTCGGACACCGCTTCAATATTCAGCGCGACGATAATCTGATTAGCAACTTTGCAGGTCTGACCGTCGCCGTTACCGCCTACGTGGGTGATGTTCTTACCCAGAATATCAAACAGCGGTTTCACGCGGGCAAAGACGTTTTCATCGCCGCCGACCATAATCGAGAGCGTGCCTTCACGCGCGCCGATTTCGCCGCCGGATACCGGAGCATCCAGATAATCCGCCCCCAGTTCACGCACCTGCTGCGCAAACCGTTTGGTTTCAATCGGCGAAATAGAGCTCATATCCACGATGGTTTTCCCCTTAAGCGCCGCTGTGGCACAGCCGTGCTCGCCAAACAGAACGTCGGCAACCTGAGGGGTATCCGGAACCATGATAAAAATAATCTCCGACTGCGCCGCAACCTGCTCGGCGGTAGCCAGATGCTGTGCGCCTTGCTTGAGCAGGTCATCAGCAACCGGGCCGATGGTGGTAACGTGCAGAGCGTGGCCTGCCCTGGCAAGACGGAGCGCCATCGGGGTACCCATAATGCCCAGACCAATAAATCCCAGTTTCATAATTATCCTCTCAGAATTTCTGTTTCGATTTACCAGGGCAATAGCTATCCCTTCCTGTTGTCAGGAAATAAAACCCCTGAGTCTGGAATAATAAATACTACCCAAAGATAAATTAATAATTAGCGGTAGTGATTAAACCATGCCAGGCCCGCCTCGGTGGTGGTCAGCGGTTTATATTCGCAGCCCACCCAGCCGTCATAGCTTGATCTATCAATAAATTTAAAAAGATAATCGTAATTAATTTCACCGGTTCCCGGCTCACCGCGATTCGGATTATCAGCAATCTGTAAATGCCCAATACGATTAGCATAAGTTTGCATCGTATGGGTTAATTCCCCCTCCATCCGCTGCATATGGTAAATATCGTACTGGATTTTCAGATTATCGCTGCCGACCTCATCAATAAGCGCCAATGCCTGATGAGTGGTATTCAGATAAAAGCCCGGCATATCGAAGTAATTAATTGGTTCGATCAGCAGCAGAATACCTTCCTGCGCCAGCGCGGCGGCGGCAAAACGTAAATTCGCCACCAGTGTGGAACGGATATGATCCTCGCGATAGCCAGGCGGGGTTTTACCGACCAGGCAGTTGATTTTGCGATTGCCCAGCGCTTTGGCATAGCGAACTGCGGCGTCAACGCCTTCGCGGAACTCCGCTTCGCGCCCGGGAATACAGGCTATGCCGCGCTCCCCCGCCGCCCAGTCACCGGCGGGTAAGTTATGCAAGGTATGCTCCAGCCGGTTGTCGCTCAGCTTTTGCTTTAATACCTCGGGCGCATAGTCATACGGGAACATAAACTCAACGGCGCGAAAACCGCAGGCCGCCGCTTTCTCAAAGCGATCCAGAAAATCATATTCCAGAAATAACATCGAAAGGTTGGCAGAAAAGCGCAACATAGGTTCACCTCATTTATTCATATTTCATAAAGCAGGTTTCGGTTGGCGCATCGATGGCGCTATCGGCAACATCTTCAAACTCCATCACGTTATCCAGCTCGCTACCCATCGAGATATTGGTGACGCGTTCAAGGATCACTTCCACGACAACCGGCACGCGATACTCTTTCATCCAGGCTTTCGCCTGCGCAAAGGCGGGCGCAATATCCTCCGGCTTGAAGACGCGAATCGCTTTGCAGCCGAGACCTTCAGCAACCTTGACGTGATCGACGCCGTAGCCGTTCACTTCGCTGGAGTTGATATTTTCGAACGCCAGCTGGACGCAGTAATCCATATCGAACGCGCGCTGCGACTGACGAATCAGGCCCAGATAGGCGTTGTTCACCAGCACGTGGACGTAAGGAATATTGAACTGCGCGCCCACCGCCAGCTCTTCAATCAGGAACTGGAAGTCGAAGTCGCCGGAGATGGCCACCACGTTACGCTCCGGGTCGGCGGCGCAAACACCCAGCGCGGCAGGAAGTGTCCAGCCCAGTGGCCCGGCCTGGCCGCAGTTGATCCAGTGGCGATCTTTAAATACGTGCAGCATCTGTGCGGCGGCGATTTGCGACAGGCCGATGGTGGTGACGTAGCACACGTCGCGACCAAAGGCTTTGTTCATCTCTTCATAGACGCGCTGCGGTTTGACCGGCACGTTATCGAAGTGGGTTTTACGCAGCAGCGTACGCTTGCGCTCCTGACACTCGGCAACCCAGCGCTCGCGGCGCGGCAGGCGGCCCTCTTTTTGCATCTGCTGCGCGATATCCACCAGCTGAGCCAACGCCGCTTTAGCATCGGACACGATGCCTAAATCCGGGCACAGCACGCGGCCAATCTGCGTCGGTTCGATATCGATATGGATGATTTTGCGACCTTCGGTGTACTTCTCAACCGAACCGGTATGACGGTTGGCAAAGCGGTTACCGATACCGAACACCAGGTCGGAGGCCAGCAGCGTGGCGTTGCCGTAGCGATGCGCGGTTTGTAAGCCGACCATCCCGGCCATCAATTCGTGGTCATCCGGGATACAGCCCCAGCCCATCAGCGTCGGGATCACCGGAACATGCGTAATTTCAGCAAATTGCTGTAGCAACGCTGCGGCATCGGCATTAATCACCCCGCCGCCGGCGACAATCACCGGACGTTCCGCCATCAGCAGCATCGCCAGCGCGCGTTCGATCTGCGGACGAGTTGCCACGGGTTTATAAGCCGGGAGCGGTGCATACAGCTCGGGGTCAAACTCGATTTCCGCCACCTGAACATCATAAGGCAAGTCGATCAACACCGGTCCCGGTCTGCCGGAACGCATCAGATGGAAAGCCTGCTGCAGCACGCCCGGTACCAGCGCCGCTTCGCGTACGGTAACCGCCATTTTGGTCACGGGCTTAGCGATGGATTCAATATCGACCGCCTGGAAATCTTCTTTATGTAGACGCGCGCGCGGCGCCTGGCCGGTAATGCACAAAATAGGAATGGAGTCCGCAGAGGCAGAGTACAGCGCGGTGATCATATCCGTTCCCGCCGGGCCCGATGTTCCCAGACATACGCCGATATTACCGGCAGTGGCACGCGTATAGCCTTCTGCCATATGGGACGCGCCTTCCACGTGGCGAGCCAGGATATGGCGGATCCCGCCGTGCTTACGCATCGCAGAGTAGAAGGGGTTAATCGCCGCGCCAGGTACGCCGAATGCGGTGGTAATCCCTTCTTTTTCGAGTACATACATTGCCGCGTCGACGGCTCTCATTTTTGCCATTTTTTACTACCTCACTATATTGGAAAGTTTTTCCAAACTTGAATAAAGCCCAAAAATTCCCGCTCCTCAGAGCGGGTCGGTTCGGCGATCACTCTGCCTGAGGTTTTAGTCCCAGCGCGGTGCTGATATTCCTTGCCGTCTCCCTTACCAGCTCTCCCTGGCTGACAAAACGGTCCGGGGTTAAACGGGACGCCGGTCCGGAAATCGAAATCGCCGCCACCACGGATCCCACATCATCATAAACCGCTGAAGCAATACAGTTTAATCCTGTCACGTGCTCTTCCTGGTCAATGCTGTAGCCGCGAGCGCGCGCCTCATCCAGATTTCGCTGCAGGACCGGTAAATCCACGATCGTCGTCGGCGTAAAGCGCTGCAGTCCGGTCTTTACAATCACATCAACCAACTCATCCGGGGACAGCGGATACAGCAGCGCCTTTCCGGCCCCTGAAGCATGCAGCGGTAGCCGGCTGCCGAGCGGCGCGCACATCCTTACCATCGATTTGCACTCCTGCTGGCCAATCAACACCGCTTCGTTGCCGTTGCGAATCGCCACGTTTACCGTTTCCCCCGACATCAACATCAGCCGCCGCATAAAGGGTCCGCCAACGGATAAAACATCCCGGTTGTGGATGTAAGCCGAGCCGATATTGAATGCGCCAAGCCCGATGTGCCACCAGCCTAACTGCGCGTCCTGATAGACAAAATCGGCGCCCTCCAGCACTTTTAGCAGGCGAAAAGTGGTTGATAACGGTAAGTCCAGATTCAGGGAAATATCGCTGACCGATGAGCTGCCGCCGCTCTTTTCAAGGTATTGCAGTATCGCAATCCCTCTCTCCAGCGCCTGTGCGCCTTTTTGCGCGGAAGGCTCCTGTTGGCCCGGCCTTCCCCGCCTTCTCACTTCTGTCATACCTCGATTATCTCCGGCTCAAAACCTGAGCATAAATAGTGTGTAAGCACCCACATGTTATGCAAGATAATCGACAGCGTCACGTGCAACATCACGCAAAGCTCAACTCCACAGCCGGGATCTCCACGACATCGCAGTTATCTTTTCCGCCGCGATCGACAGTTAAAAAATCGGTTTCGCTCTGCCAGGCAAACAGCGGGTGATGCCAGACATTACGATGATAATTTACTCCCTGACGGCCATTGGAGATAAACGCACGCAGCGTGGTCATGTCCGGCTCATCGCCTCCTGCCGCGACCACCACGACAAAGGCTTCGCCGTTCATCGGCACAAACGCCTGGGTGCCCAGCGGATGACGTTCCAGCTCGGTGACGACAATCGGCAATACCGCCGGCTGGGCCCGATTAATACTGATTAGCGTGCGATCCTGCTGCAGGGTCTCCACCATGGCCAGATCGTGAAAACGCTGCACTTTGCCATCATTAATATGAAAAAAATCCTGCCCTTCCGTTTCGATAACGTCCCCATAGGGGCGGAATGCTTCGCGCGTCAGCGGCAATACTTCTAGCTTCATTGCAATATTCCTTAGTCATTAAAAACCGTCGCCCTCCTCATACCTTGAGGGTGATAGATGTACCGGTCAATTCATGGCCATCTCAAAGTGGTATTAACTATAAGTTGGAATAATTTTCCAAAACCTGATTTAAGCCACAT
This sequence comes from Klebsiella planticola ATCC 33531, assembly GCF_000735435.1. GTDB lineage: Bacteria > Pseudomonadota > Gammaproteobacteria > Enterobacterales > Enterobacteriaceae > Klebsiella > Klebsiella planticola. Next base: position 41,816 of record NZ_JMPP01000067.1, read on the forward strand.
AATTGAAAAGGTTATTGTGAAAAGATACTTAAAAATCATGGGTGAATTATTAAATTACGAGGAATAAGGCGATGCTAGACCCCGAAACACTACGCACCTTTGTCAGCGTCGCGGAGACCGGTAGCTTCTCCAGAGCAGCCGAAAAACTCTATAAAACCACCGCCACAATTAGCTATCGCATCAAACTGCTGGAAGATAACATTGGCGTCGCGCTCTTTTCGCGCACCACGCGCAGCGTCCTGCTGACCCCTGCAGGAATGCATCTTCTGGCGCAGGCCAGAGAGTGGCTGGGCTGGATTGACAGCATGCCCGGCGAGCTACAGCAGATTAACGACGGCGTGGAGCGCCAGGTCAATGTTGTGGTGAATAACCTGATGTATGACCCTCAGGCCATTGCGCGGCTGTTGGCCTGGCTCACCCAGCGTTACCCTTTTACGCAATTTCATTTTTCACGACAAATTTATATGGGCGTCTGGGATACGCTCCTGCACGATGACTTTTCGCTGGCCATCGGTGTCACTGGCACCGAACCGTTAGCGGAAAATATTGCCGTCAACTCGCTGGGCGAAGTGACCTGGCTATTCGTGATGTCGCCGCATCATCCACTAAGCCAGCAAACCGACCCGCTGTCAGAGGCCCAGCTGCGCCGCTATCCTGCGGTCAATATTGAAGACAGCGCGCGGCGATTGACAAAGCGCGTCGCCTGGCGCCTGCCGGGACAAAAAGAGATCGTGGTTCCCGATATCGAAACCAAAGTCGCCGCCCATATCGCCGGCGTCGGCATCGGCTTTTTACCCGAACCGCTGTGCCAGCCGCTTATCGCTCGCGGCGAACTGGTGTCCCGGCAGATACCGACCATGCGTCCCCCCTCTCCTCTGAGCCTCGCCTGGCGTAAAGATCATCATGGTAAAGCGGTGCAGGATATCGTCTCGCTATTCGGTCACTCCGCCCCGGAAATCCAGGGATTCCTGACGCTATTCAGCGATACACCGTGAAAAATCAATCCAGCCTGCCGCTCACCGCGTACAATAGGAGGATTATCGCGTCGAGCGACGCGTCTGAATGGCTTAACGGTTTAAATGATGGAATTAGTACCACAGAATATTCGGCAGATTCTCGCCAGCAATACGCCGCTGATTGACGTCCGCGCCCCGATCGAATTCCGCCAAAGCGCACTTCCCGCGGCACTGAACCTGCCGCTGATGGACGACGCCGAGCGCGCCGCCGTCGGCACCTGCTATAAACGCCACGGCGCAGACGCGGCCTTAGCGCTGGGCCATCAGTTAGTCAGCGGCGAGGTGCGGGAAAAGCGTCTCGCCGCATGGCGCGACGCCTGCTTACGTTATCCGCAGGGCTATCTGTGCTGCGCCCGCGGCGGTCAGCGTTCGCATATCGTCCAGCAGTGGCTGAAGGAAGCGGGCGTGGATTACCCCCTGATCGTCGGCGGCTATAAGGCGCTGCGCCAGGCCGCCATCCGGCTCACCGAAGAGCTGGTGCAGCGCCCTATCGTGCTGATCGGCGGCTGTACCGGCAACGGCAAGACCCAGTTGGTCTGCTCCCGACCCGACGGTATCGATCTGGAGGGGCTCGCCCACCATCGCGGCTCATCGTTCGGCCGCACGCTGCATGAACAGCACGCCCAGGCAACATTTGAAAACCATCTGGCGGTGGCGATGTTGAAAACAGCCGGGCAGCATCGCCGCTGGGTGCTGGAAGATGAAGGACATATGATCGGCGCAAACCACCTGCCGGCATGCATGCGTGAGCGCATGGCGCAGTCGCCGCTGGCGGTAGTGGAAGACCCGTTTGAGATCCGCCTGGAGCGCCTGCGGGAAGAGTATTTTGACCGTATGCACCGTGATTTTATTGATGCTTTCGGTGAAGAGAAAGGCTGGCAGGAGTACAGCGAGTATCTGCATCACGGTCTGTTTGCCATTCGCCGTCGCCTGGGGCTACAGCGTTTTGCCCAGCTCACTACCCTGCTTGATGAGGCGCTGGCTTCGCAGCAGCGAGGCGCCACGACCGATGCCCATTTTACCTGGCTGGTGCCGCTGCTGAAAGAGTACTACGACCCGATGTATCGCTATCAGCTGAGTAAAAAAGCGGAAAAAATTATCTTTCGCGGCAGCTGGAATGACGTCGCCTCCTGGCTGGCGAAGTAATCAAACGCCCTACTGCCCGGCTTGCGGCGAAAACGCCTTAGCCGGGCTAAAGGTCCGCCGATGGCGGTAAGCCTGCAGCCCCGGTAAGCGCAGCACCACCGGGGAATATGCCTGTAGCCCCGGTAAGCGCAGCGCCATCGGGGAGCCGCAGCCGCTTAGAAGTCGTAGCGCAGACGCACCAGGTTCATATCTCCCAGGTTGTCGGTGCTGGACGTAAAGACGTGCTCATAATCAACGCGGAAACCGTAATCCAGCTGGAAGCTGATCCCCAGTCCGTTATCAATTCGCTGATAGTTACGGCCGTTGACGTACTCCAGGCGGTCGCCCATAAAGTATGGCTGAATCGTTTTCACCGCGTACTGACCAATCGGGAAGGTATAACCGGCGAAGTACTCAATCCCCCAGGCATCCCCGGCGAAATAGTCGTAAACATCGGTTTTTTTGGTGGTCATAAAGTTCTGATACCAACCGCCACCGAAGGAGAAGGTCCAGTTATCCGGCTTCCAGCTCAGCGCCGTACCGAGGATATTCTGATCATAGGTTTTGTTGTCTGCTGTTGACGGGTCGCGCATCTCGGCACGGGTGTAGTTCCACGCGGTCCCCCAGGTCAGATCCCTGGTGATGTGATAATCCACGCCCACGGAACCGCCGCCTTTACGCTTATAGCGCAGGCCATTGCCCGGCAGATATTCATTATCTTCAAACAAATAAGAGGCATAGAGGTCAACGTCACCCGCCGTTTTCTTATATTTCAGCATATTACGGGAACGGTACGAACCATCGTAGTCGCCGTTGATGCCGTTACCCGGCGCCTGGGCGATCATGTCGTAATCCCAGATATCGGTTTTCGCCCCAACCACATCGTAGTAAATACTGTTTTGCTGACCGTAGGTTAATGTCCCCCAGGTGTCGCTCTTCAGCCCGGTGTACAACATACGGCGGGTCGTATTATTGGCGCCTTCCGCATAGTGGTTATCCCAGTCAAACAATGCCGGAATATTGACCCCCAGCTCGTAATAGCTGATCCAGCTGATATCATCAAACAGATAATAATCAGCGGCGAAGCGGAAACGGGTCCCGCCATCAAAACCATTACGTTTATAAGACCCTTTATCGCCGTCGCCGGACATCATGTTGAACTGCGGACGAATACTCCCGCCGACGGTAAAGTTCAGGCGGCTCAGCGGATCTCCGGCCTGCGGGTCCTGTTTCAGTAACGTAATCTCAGCCTGGGATGCGAAAGAGGTTAACGCCAGTGCTGCGCCGATCGTCATCGCCAGCGTTTTTATTTTATGTGCCATGCTTTTTCCTTGAGTAATAAGCAACCTTATAGTTTCCAGCTGAATATTAACCGTGATTTGGCATGACGTGTTGTTGGGTTTTTAATGTTTAGTGCTCTTAAAAATCAGTTGGTTATCATTTTGTGCGCTTAAAAAATCAGCGATTATCATTTCATCGTTCTGTCATTAAAATGAAGTACTGACGCTCAAACATTATCCATGGAGGAATTATGTCGAAAAAACTACTGCAGCTGCACTTTGCCTTTAACGGCCCCTTCGGCAGCGAGATGTCCCGCCAACTCGTGGAGCTGGCCGAGTCGATCAATCAGGAGCCGGGGTTTATCTGGAAGGTCTGGACGGAAAGCGAAAAGAACCACGAGGCGGGCGGGATCTATCTTTTCGAGGATGAAGAGACCGCCCTCGCTTACCTCAATAAGCATACCGCGCGCCTGAAATCGCTCGGCGTTGATGAGGTTATCGGCAAAGTTTTCGACGTCAATGAACCGCTCACCGCACTGAACCACGGTCATCTGCAGTAGCGTTCATTTCGCGACGGAGCTCGTATTTTTGCCGGGTGGCGGCCTGACGCCTTACCCGGCCTGTGTTCCTGTATATCAGCAGGCTGCGTTTTCCCGTAGGTCCGGGCAAGCGCAGCGTCACCAGACGCTTGTCCGATGACGTCTCCATCCAGTCACTGACTGAACTGGCGAAACAAGGCTTTGCCTTTTAACAAACGCAACCCTAGCCAGCCACCGCATAACGACAGCAGGAGCGCACCACACAGCGGCAACATCACCCACAGTCGCCAGTCCGGCGTCCACGGAAAATCAAAGACTTTGGTTTGCAGCATCGCCAGCGCCACCTCCGCGCCGATGGCCGCCACTACGCCGGAGACCACGCCCAGCAACGCAAACTCCGCCCACAGCGTGGTACGCAACAGCGACTTTCCGGCCCCCAGCGTGCGCCAGACCACCAGCTCCTGATAGCGCTGGCGCATACCGACCTGAACCTGCGCCAGCAGCAGTAAAATGCCGCACGCGGTCACCAGCACCACCATCACCTCCAGCGCCCGACTGACCTGTGTCAATACCTGGCCCACCTGACGGAGAATCGCACCAATATCCAGCAGGCTGACGGTGGGGAATTCGCGATTAAGCTGCGTCAACAGCGTATTGCCGTTATCCCAGCGGAAGCTGGTCAGCCAGCTTTGCGGCTGCCCGTCGAGCGCCCCCGGCGGGAAGATAAAGAAGAAGTTTGGCCGCAGGCTCTCCCAGTCAACTTTACGCACGCTGGACACTTTCGCGCTAAAGTCCTGAGTATCCCCGGTAAACGTCACGCTATCGCCAGGCTTGACGCCCAACCGCTGCGCCAGCCCCTCTTCAATCGAGACCTCCCCGGCTTTCGGCGGCCAGCTTCCGGCCACCAGCGGATTATGATCCGGCCGCTCGCTGCGCCAGGTCAGATTCAGCTCACGGTTCAACGCTTCGTCTTTATTGTTCTCCGCCGCCTGACCGTTAATCTGCGTCAGGCGGGCGCGCACAATCGGATAAAACTCGGTCGCCGTAACATGATGCCCGGCGAGGAACGTTTTCACCGCAGCGACCTGCTCCGGGGCAATGTTGATTAAGAAGTAATTGGGGCTTTCCGGCGGCAGTTGCTGCTGCCAGCGATCCAGCAGATCGCCGCGCAGCACCAGCAGCAGCGCCAGCAACATAAACGACAGCGAAAATGCCGCCAGCTGACTCAGGGTTGACCACGGCTGGCGCAGCAGACGGTTCACCGCCAGACGCAACGGCAGCGCTTTCAAGGTCAACCGTTTCAACATCCACAGCAGCCCCCAGCCCAACACGCCGCACAGCAGCGCCAGTACCACGGCACCGGCCAGTACCGCCCATAGCAGCGGGCTTCCGCCCATCAGCCAGGCCAGCAGAATCACCACCACCGCACACACCAGCGGAATATACAATTTCAGCGGCCAGACGTTGGCAACGACATCCTGACGCAGTACCCGCAGCGGCAGCGTTGCCAGCAGCAGGCGATAAGGTCGTAACCCCACCAGCAGCGAAATCACCACCATCGCGCCGATCGCCCACAGCCACGGCCAGCCGCTGGCCGGCGGTAAAGCCACCGGTAGCACCGGTTTTAGCATCAGCAGCAGAATCTGCTCGAGCCCCGCCCCCATCGCGCCGCCGGCCACCGCCGCCAGCGCCAGCAGCATCAGCCACTGGCCGACAATAAGCTTACGCAGCTGCGCGCGTCCGGCGCCAAGAGTTTTCAGGATCGCCACCAGATCGTAGCGGCTGCGGCAGTAATGGCTCATCGCCACCGCCACCGCGGCCACCGCCAGCAACAGAGTCAGCAGCGCAGACAGCAGTAAAAACTGCTGCGAGCGTTCCAGTGATTTGCCTAAGGCGCTGTCGTCCTGCTCCAGGCCGATCCAGCGATGTTCAGGCCCCAGCTTCGGCAGGAGCCACTTTTCATAGTCCGCCAGCTGCTGCGGGGTTCCGGCGTACTTATAGCGCCAGGAGACACGGCTGCCGGGCTGTACCGCGCCGGTTTTCGCCACATCGGCGGTGTTCATCATCAGCCGCGGCGCCATCTGGAAAGGGTTGAAGCCGGCATCCGGCTCTTGTAGCACCTCGCCAGCAATACGCAGCGTGGCATCGCCGACATCAAGAGTATCGCCGATTTTTAAGTTCAGCAGCGCCATCAGGCGCGGGGCCAGCAGCACGCTTCCGGCCTGCGGTTTCAGGCCCGGCGGCTGCGTCTCCAGCTTACCGTAAAGCGGATAGGTATCATCCACCGCCTTCACATCCGCCAGCTGCGGCGTATCGCCGGCAAAGGTCATGGTGGCGAAGCTCAGCTGCTCTCCGACGGTGAGTCCGAGCCTGCGCGCCTCGTCAATCCACTCGGCAGGCACCTCACGCGAGCTGCGCAGCGTCCGGTCCCCGGCCATAAATTCGCGACTCTGTTGGCTGAGCCCCTTTTCCATCCGATCGCCGATCGACCCCAGCGCCAGCACGCAGGCCACCGCCAGGCTCAGCGCCAGCCAGACTATCAACAGCGAGGGCGAGCGCCATTCGCGCCAGAACCAGCGGGCAATCATGCTTCCTCCCGCAGCAGGCCGTCCACCAGGCGCAGCCGCCGATCGCAGCGCGCCGCCAGCAGCGGATCGTGGGTCACCAGGATCAGGGTGGTACCATGCTCTCGATTAAGGGAAAACAGCAGATCGGCAATTTTGTCGCCGGTATGGCGGTCAAGATTGCCGGTAGGCTCATCGGCAAACAGCAGCTCAGGCCGACCGTTAAACGCGCGGGCGAGCGCCACCCGCTGCTGCTCACCGCCGGAAAGCTGCGCCGGCAGATGATGAAGACGTTTACCCAGACCCAGTTGCTCCAGCAATGCCCGGGCGCTGCCACGGCTTTGGTTATCGGTCTCACCGCGAAGCAGCGCCGGAAGCTCGACGTTTTCCAGAGCATTAAGCGTTGGAATCAGCATAAATGACTGAAAGACAAAGCCGACATGTTTGGCCCGCAGCCGCGCCCTTGCCTCTTCATCCATCGTATGCAGCGGCTGGCCGAGTAAGGAGACCTCACCGCTGCTGCCGTCATCCAGCCCGGCAAGTATCGCCAGCAGGGTCGATTTCCCCGACCCCGACTCGCCAATCAGGGCGATGGTCTGCGCCGGTTTGACAACCAGCTCAACTCCGGTAAGGATGGAAAGCTGATGCTCTCCCTGACCGACGGACTTCTTAAGATGATGAACTTCAAGTATGTTTTCCGCTGGCATTTGCCTTTCCTGTTTCTGATTTTTTTTGCCTGCCGCGCCATGGCCGCAGACAAGCTATTAGTTCTTGGCGATAGCCTGAGCGCCGGTTATCGCATGGCCGCCAGCGCCGCCTGGCCTGCGCTACTCAACGATAAGTGGCAGACCACCACGCCGGTCATCAACGCCAGCATCAGCGGCGACACCTCTCAGCAAGGGCTGGCAAGACTCCCGGCGCTGCTCAAGCAGCATCAGCCGCGCTGGGTGCTGGTCGAACTGGGAGGCAACGACGGGCTACGCGGCTTCCCGCCCCAGCAAACCGAACAAACTCTGCGGACGGTGATTCAGGATATCAAAGCCGCCAACGCTCAGCCGTTGCTGATGCAAATTCGCCTGCCCGCCAACTATGGCCGTCGTTATAATGAAGCCTTTAGCGCCCTGTATCCGGCCCTGGCCAAAGAGTTTGATATTCCTCTGCTGCCCTTTTTTATGGAAGAGGTCTATCTGAAACCCCAGTGGATGCAGGATGATGGCATCCACCCCAATCGCGATGCCCAGCCTTTTATTGCCGACTGGATGGCAACCCGGCTGGCTCCCTTAGTTAATCATGACTCCTGATCTTCAGGCGTCGCTTGCAGGTAAAGTTATGCAAAAATCGGTTTTAGTTACAGGCTGTTCCAGCGGTATTGGTCTTGAAAGCGCCCTCGATTTAAAACGCCAGGGCTTTAACGTCCTGGCCGCCTGCCGTAAAGCGGACGACGTGGCGCGGATGCAGGAGCTCGGGCTGACCGGTATTTTGCTGGACCTCGACGATCCGCAAAGCGTTGAACGCGCCGCTGCGGAGGTCATCGCCCTGACCAATAATCGCCTGTACGGGCTGTTTAATAACGCCGGATACGGCGTCTATGGCCCGCTCGCCACCATTAGCCGTCAACAGATGGAGGCGCAGTTTTCCGCCAACTTTTTTGGCGCACACCAGCTGACGATGTTACTTCTGCCGGCAATGGAGCCGCACGGCGAAGGGCGTATCGTCATGACCTCCTCGGTCATGGGGATCATCTCCAGCCCCGGTCGCGGCGCCTACGCGGCCAGCAAATATGCGCTGGAAGCCTGGTCCGATGCGCTGCGTATGGAGCTGCGCTATAGCGGCATTAAGGTCAGCCTGATTGAGCCCGGTCCCATCAACACCCGTTTTACCACCAACGTCAACCAAACCCAGCGCGATAAGCCGGTGGAGAATCCGGGTATCGCCGCACGCTTTACCCTCGGCCCGGAAGCGGTGGTGGAAAAAGTGCGCCATGCTTTTACCAGCGACAAACCGCAATTACGCTATCCGGTGACGCTTGTCACCCACGCCGTGGCGCTGCTCAAACGCCTGCTGCCGACGCGACTGATGGACAAAATTATCCAGGGCTGAGTTGAAGCTCCGGCTGTCGCCCCCATGTATACCCAAAATCGACTAAAGAGATGCGCTCATGTCAGTACAGAATGTTATCAATATTACCGAAGCTAACCTGCACCAGACGCTGGAGCAATCCGTTACTGCGCCGGTGCTGTTTTATTTCTGGTCAGCGCGCAGCCAGCACTGCGAGCAGCTGACGCCGGTTCTGGAAGGACTGGCTGCGCAATACAACGGGCAGTTTACGCTGGCGAAAGTGGACTGCGATGCTGAGCAGATGCTTGCCTCACAGTTTGGCCTGCGCTCAATCCCGACGGTTTATCTGTTCCAGAACGGCCAGCCGGTAGACGGCTTCGAAGGCCCGCAGCCGGAATCAGCCATCCGTGCGCTGCTGGATAAAGTGCTGCCCCGCGAAGAGGAGCTCAAAGCTCAGCAGGCGCTGGCGCTGATGCAGGAAGAAAAATATCTTGAGGCTCTGCCGCTGCTGAAAGACGCGTGGCAGATGTCGAACCAGGACAGCCAGATTGGCCTGCTGCTGGCGGAGACGCTGATCGCGCTGCAGCGTTCCGACGAAGCCGAAGCGGTGCTGAAAACCGTTCCTATGCAGGATCAGGATACCCGCTATCAGGGGCTGGTCGCGCAGATTGAGCTGCTGAAACAGGCGGCCGATACGCCGGAAATTCAACAGCTGCAGCAGCAGGTTGAACAGCATCCTGAAGATGCCGCGCTGGCCGCTCAGCTCGCGCTGCAGCTGCATCAGGTTGGCCGCAATGAAGAAGCGCTGGCGCTGCTGTTCAGTCATTTGCAGAAGGATTTAGGCGCCGGAGACGGCCAGGTACGCAAGATGTTGCAGGAGATCCTTGCCGCACTGGGTACCGGCGATGCCCTGGCGGCGAAGTACCGCCGTCAGCTCTATTCGCTGCTGTACTAATCCCCTTATCCACGTCAATCCCCCCGGTCGCGCTACGCTTACCGGGGCTACGGGGCGGAAACGCCGCACCTGTTCTCCGAAACGCCCCCGGTCGCGCTGCGCTTACCGGGGCTACGGGGCGAAAACGCCGCACCTGTTCTCCAAAACGCCCCCGGTCGCGCTACGCTTACCGGGGCTACGGGGGCGAAAACGCCGCATCCTGTTCTCCGAAACGCCCCCGGTCCGCGCTGCGCTTACCGGGGCTACGGGGCGGAAACGCCGCACCTGTTCTCCAAAACGCCCCCGGTCGCGCTGCGCTTACCGGGGCTACGGGCGGCACTGTCGTGCCGCCATCCGGGGAGCCGTTACGTTTATGAGTGCTTTTTCAACTGCGTCACCACCAGCTGATGGCGGGCGTTAAAGAACTTGCGGTAGGTCAGATAGCCGGCGATGATCGTCGACAGACTGGCGGTAGAGAGCAGCATAAACGTCACCATAATCTGATATTTAATGGCCTTCACCGGATCAATGCCGGCAAAAATCAGCCCTGACATCATGCCGGGCAAACTCACCAGCCCCACCGTTTTAGCCGAATCGATAGTCGGGATCAGCGATGCGCGAATACTGTCGCGAATTAACCCGGCAGCCGCCATTTTCGGCGTGGCGCCCAGGCTGAGCTTCTCCTGAATTTGCTGCTGCTCGCTGTTGAAGCGCTGTCCCATATTGTTGTAGCACAGCCCGACCGCCACCATCGCGTTCCCGGCCACCATCCCGGCGATCGGAATCACCTGCATCGGCACAAAAGCAATGGAGCCGGAGAAGACCAGCACCGCCAGCGTCAGTCCGGCGCCGGTCGTAATGGCAATAAATGACGACAGGAAGGCCTTATCAATATATTTGCTGCGCTTTTGCGCGTTCCATGCCGCGTTAAAGCAAATAAACAGCACCATCAGCAGCGTCAGCAGCGCGTGATTGACGTTGAAGATATATTTCAGGACGTAGCCGACAATAATCAGCTGCACCACCGCCCGACAGATACTCCAGACGATATCTTTTTCCAGCGCCAGTTTTTCCCGGTAGCTCACAATAATCGCCACCAGCACCAGCACCATCGAAAGCGCCAGCGATTCGTTGGTAATATTATGCCCGTTCATGAGACACCTCCTGAGCGCTGCCGCCGGCGGGCTGCAACGTGATCACCTCATCAGCATGGGCAATTTCATTGCGATCGTGGGTGACCCACAGCACCGCAATATTTTTTTCCGTCACATAACGATGAATAATATCGTTGACGTTGTGTTTATTACTTTCATCCAGCGCGCTGGTAATTTCATCAAGCAACAATACCTGGGGCAAAAATTGCAAATTACGGATCAGCGAAACCCGCTGCTTTTCTCCCCCAGAAAGCTCATTGATTGATTTTTCCAGCGTATTTTCCGCAAGACCAAAGCGTTGTAAATCAGCGACCAGCGCCGCAGGATCCGGCTGCTGATGGCGAATCTGCCAGGGAAAAATCAGATTGTCATAAACCGAGTCACCAAACAGCGCCGGGGTCTGCGCGCAGTAGGAGACCTGCTGGCGGTAGGTTTCCGGCGAGAGCGCCGTAATATCCCGATCGGCAAAAAAAATCTGCCCGGAGGTAGGACTCAGCAGCGAGGCGATAATTTTCAGCAAGGTGCTTTTTCCACAGCCGGAAGGCCCGGTAATCAGCTTAAATTCTCCGGCCCGCAGCTGGAGATTTATATTATTAAGAATGACCGTCTCGTCGACCTGAAAGCCAACATTCGCAAGACGCAAAATAGCGTTATTTTCCTTCATTATTGTTCCACTTTTTTCCCACAACCCTGCTAGTTTACTCCAGTTTCCTTTCGCCTGGGTGAGGAGAAAGATATACTCAATTTAAACCTGCGTCATTTTTTCTGGCGCCTCATCAGGCAATAAAACAGGAGGTTTTTTGATGCTGATCTTTATCCCCGTACTCATTTTCGTCGCGCTGGTTATCGTCATGGCGGGCGTTAAAATTGTCCCCCAGGGCTTCCAGTGGACCGTTGAGCGTTTCGGCCGCTACACCATGACGCTGCAACCGGGTTTAAGCCTGGTGGTGCCATTTATGGATCGGATTGGCCGTAAGATTAATATGATGGAACAGGTGCTTGATATTCCCTCCCAGGAGGTTATTTCACGCGATAACGCCAACGTTACTATTGATGCCGTGTGCTTTATTCAGGTCATTGATGCGCCAAAAGCGGCTTATGAGGTCAGCAATTTACAGCAGGCGATCGTCAACCTGACGATGACCAACATTCGTACCGTTCTTGGCTCGATGGAACTTGACGAAATGCTCTCCCAGCGCGACAGCATTAACACCCGCCTGCTGCATATTGTCGACGAAGCGACGAACCCGTGGGGCGTCAAAATTACCCGCGTCGAAATTCGCGACGTGCGCCCGCCGGCTGAACTGATTGCCTCGATGAACGCCCAGATGAAAGCCGAACGAACCAAACGCGCCTATATTCTTGAAGCCGAAGGGATACGCCAGGCCGAAATTCTCAAAGCCGAAGGGGAAAAGCAGTCGCAGATCCTGAAAGCGGAAGGGGAACGCCAGTCGGCATTCTTGCAGGCCGAGGCCCGCGAACGTTCTGCGGAAGCGGAAGCCCGCGCGACGCAGATGGTCTCGTCCGCTATCGCCTCCGGCGATATTCAGGCGATTAACTACTTTGTGGCCCAGAAATACACCGATGCGCTGCAGAAAATTGGTTCCGCCAATAACAGCAAAGTGGTGATGATGCCGCTCGATGCCAGCAGCCTGATGGGCTCTATCGCCGGTATCAGCGAGCTTATCAAAGAAGGTTCTGGCGAACGGAAAAAATCATGATCGCGCTCATTCTCGCCCATCCGCATATTTTCTGGCTGAGCCTCGGCGGACTCCTGCTGGCCGCTGAAATGCTGGGCGGCAACGGCTATCTGCTGTGGAGCGGCATCGCCGGCGTAGTCACCGGACTCCTCTCCTGGGGGCTGCCCTTCGGCTGGGAGTGGCAGGGCACGCTGTTCGCCGCGATGACCTTGCTGGCCGCCTGGCTGTGGTCACACTGGCTGCGCAGGCAGGTCGCGCGCCAGAAACCGGCCGACGCGCAGCTCAACCAGCGCGGCAAGCAGCTGGTCGGCCGCGTCTTCATGCTGGAAAGCCCGCTGATCAACGGCCATGGTCACGTACGGGTTGGCGACAGCTCGTGGCCGGTGGTGGCCGATGAGGACCTTGCCGCAGGCAGCCACGTAGAGGTACTGGCCGTCGAAGGTATTACGCTGCGCGTGCGGGCCACCGCGCCACGCCGCTAAGCCTGCGCCTTGCGGTGGCAGCAGCCGGAAAGGTTGTCGATAATTGGACAATCGGCGCCGTCATCGCCGGGACAGGCTTCCGCCAGCGCCAGCAGATGCCTGCGCATATTTTGCAACTCGCTGATATGGCGCTCAATATCCGCAACTTTATCCAGCGTTCTGCGCTTAACGTCCGCACTGTGCCGCGACGGATCGTTAAACAGAAAGATCAGTTCGCGGCACTCCTCAAGATTAAACCCGACCTGCCGCGCCTGGCGCAGTAAGGTCAGTTCATCCAGGTGCCGTTGACTGTAGCTGCGATAGCCGTTTTCACTGCGCAGCGGCGGCGTGACCAGTCCCTTCTCTTCATAAAAGCGAATCGCTTTACTGGTTAAGCCGGTTTTTTTTGCCACATCGCTGATATTCACGTGTCCTCCGTCGATTGGCGCCTACAGAGCATCATTATAACTCACTTCCCGCCATCGCCTACCGGGCGACGCCTCAGGAAGCCTTCTTCCTTTCAGAGTAGCGCGTCCGGGGCATCATTTTCTGTAACAATTGCCTGTTATAAGTGATCGCTTTCGCAATCCTGACTCTTTCATCTTTCAATTCTACGCGGGTAGATCTATTAATCTGCCGAAGAAATATAATATCTACGCGAGTAGAACATGAAGAGTTAAAACCTGCGGCTTTTGTCGACAGCTCACTTCAAGGAGTTCTTATGAACACGCATTCATCCTCTGTTCCCCTGACTGACGGCCAGCAGGCTGCCCAGGAGCGCATGGAAACCCCCGAAGGGCGCCGCGAATTCTGGCGAGCGACGTTTTCCTGCTGGTTAGGCACCACGATGGAATATGCCGATTTTGCGCTCTACGGACTCGCCGCCGGTATTATCTTTGGCGATGTCTTTTTTCCACAGGCCACCCCAGTCATGGCGCTTCTCTCCAGCTTTGCCGCCTATTCCGTTGGTTTTATTGCCCGGCCCATCGGCGCGCTGCTGTTTGGCTGGATAGGCGACCGGCACGGACGCAAAATTGTCATGGTGATCACCATCGGCCTGATGGGATTCTCAACCATGCTAATCGGCTTAATTCCCGGCTACGCCCAGATTGGCGTATGGGCGCCGGTGTGCCTGGTTATTCTGCGATTTACTCAAGGGCTGGGGGCCGGAGCAGAACTCTCAGGCGGCACCGTGATGCTCGGTGAATACGCCCCCGTGAAGCGCCGCGGGCTGGTCTCTTCCATTATCGCTCTCGGCTCCAACAGCGGCACTTTACTCGCCTCTCTGGTCTGGCTCGTTGTCTTACAAATGGACAAAGATGCGTTGCTCAGTTGGGGATGGCGCATCCCTTTCCTCAGCAGCATTCTCATCGCCGCGACGGCGCTGTTCATTCGTCGCCATATCCGTGAAACTCCGGTCTTTGAACGACAAAAAGCGCTGCTCAAGGCCGAACGTGAAAAATCGCTGCGCCGCGGCCAGGCCATGAAACAGCAGGACACCCGTGGCTTCTGGCGACGCACCCGTGCGTTCTGGACAATGGTCGGCTTACGCATCGGCGAAAATGGCCCATCCTACCTCGCCCAGGGTTTTATCATTGGCTATGTCGCCAGGGTTCTGATGGTCGATAAATCGGTCCCGACGGTGGCCGTGTTTATCGCGTCGATTCTGGGATTCGCCATTATTCCGCTGGCGGGCTGGCTTTCCGATCGCTTCGGTCGGCGCATCATCTATCGTTGGTTCTGTCTGTTACTGATCCTCTACGCCTTCCCGGCCTTTATGCTGCTCGACTCCCGTGAGCCGTGGATTGTTATCCCCACCATCATTACCGGTATGGGGCTCGCTTCGCTGGGTATTTTCGGTGTCCAGGCGGCCTGGGGCGTTGAGCTTTTTGGCGTGACTAATCGCTATACCAAAATGGCCTTCGCCAAAGAGCTGGGCTCAATTATGTCGGGCGGTACCGCGCCGCTGGTGGCCTCGGCGCTGCTCTCGTTTTACGGGCACTGGTGGCCTATCGCAGTCTATTTCTCGCTGATGGCTGCCATCGGTCTGGTGACCACCTTTTTCGCTCCGGAGACGCGCGGACGCGATCTCAATTTACCTGAGGACGCAATTTGAGCACGGAGAACGCTGGATGCGCGTTCTTTACCCAAGATTTTTGGGGGACAACACCTTATGCTGTGCGGAAAAGAGAATGCTCTGAACTCAACCAGGTAGGTGCCTCGTGACCCAATCACATTCACAACGCGTAACACGTTCCGATGTCGCAAAGGAGGCGGGAACATCTGTCGCTGTCGTGAGTTACGTTATTAATAACGGTCCACGTCCCGTTGCCGAGGCGACCCGGCAGCGCGTGTTGCAGGCGATCAAGAAAACCGGTTACCGGCCCAATGGTATCGCCCGCGCTCTGGCCTCGGGGAGTACGCAAACTTACGGGCTTGTGGCCCCGGATATCTCAAACCCGTTTATTGCCTCCATGGCGCACGCCCTGCAGCGCGAAGCGTTCGCTGACGGCAAGGTCCTCCTGCTGGGGGATGCGGGTGATAACAGCGGACGGGAGCGTGAATTGATCAACAACATGCTCAATCGCCAGGTTGACGGCCTGATTTATACCAGCGTTGACCGGCACCCGTATATTGAGTTGATTGAAGAGAGCGGCACGCCCTGCGTGATGTTGGATCGCGTCGATGCCGGATTAAACGTCAGCGTTATTCAGGTGGATGAACAGCTGGCGGCCTGGCAGGTGACGAAACATCTTATCGATCACGGCTACCGCGATATCGGCATTATCTGTGGCCCGCGTGAAATGCTCAACACCCAGGATCGTATTCGGGGATGGCAGTTAGCGCTGGAAGAAGCGTCGCTGGCGGTCACTCCTGGCTGGATTTTTTCGACCAACTATACGCGGGCAGGAGGCTATGAGGCGACAAAACGTATGCTGCAGGGTAAGCCTCCGCGCGCGCTGTTCGCCACCAATGAACAACAGGCGATCGGCTGCTTACGCGCGCTGGCAGAGCACGGGCTGCGTGTGCCCCAGGATGTGGCGCTGGTCTGCTTTAACGCCACACAAGAATCGGCTTACAACGTCCCTTCCTTAACGGCCGTCCGCCAGCCCGTCGACAAAATGGCCCGGGCGGCGATCGACATGCTGAAAAACTGGGACGGTAAGGTTCGCCGCGTTGAATTTGAGTTTTATTTACGAGTGGGAGAGTCGTGTGGCTGCCAGGGACATGAAGTACAACCTGAGACAAGATGAAAATGAATCCATGCGCGTGATTATCGACTGCGACCCGGGGAACGGCATTCCGGGTGCCAATATCGATGATGGCCTGGCGTTGGCGCTGGCGATTGCCGCACCGCAAATCACCCTGGAAATGATCACCACCGTGGCAGGCAATACGCCGGTAGAAACCGGCTATGCCGTCGCCAAAGAGCTCGTCCGACAGCTAGATATCCCTGTTTCGGTCTACCGCGGCGCCGCCCGCGCCCTCAGAGAAGACCCGCTGCCGTGGCGCGAAAAACTTGATCATGGCGTCGATCGCGCTGGCTTACGCCAGCTATGGTCGGACGTCCCTGCCCCGCCAACCTGCCAGGCCGTGCAGCCTCTGGCACCACAGGCCATCGGCGAGCTGATCTGCAACCATCCCGGCGAGATAACGCTGATTGCCACCGGACCACTCACCAATGTGGCGATAGCGCTACAGCTCTATCCCGATATCGTTGGTACGGTTAAAAACATCGTGATCATGGGCGGGGTGTTCAACGTTGCGGGCTATATAAAGGACACCAATTTTGGTTTGGATCCTGAAGCGGCACACGCCGTACTCACCAGCGGCGCGCCTGTCACGCTGGTGCCGATGGATGTCACCACGAAAACGCAAATGCTTCATCGCGATCTGGATCGTCTGACTTCGGTAAATAACGGGCTTAGTCGTTATCTGGCCCAGACTGTTCGCCCGTGGATCGCCTACTCAATGCAGACCCGCAACCTGCCCGGATGTTGGATCCATGATGTGTTAACCGTTGCCTGGTTACTTGATCCGACAATGGCGACGACCACAGAAGATTACCTCGACGTCTCCCTGGAAGGCATCACTCGCGGTATGACCTGCCGCTACGGGCGTGACGGCCTGCGCCTGGAGGTGGGGATTCCCGAGCCGCAAGGCGCGACAGTACGCATCCTCGAAAGTATCGATAATAACCATCTTCTGGCGCTGCTCGAACACTATATTCACCGTTACCGCGCCTAGCATTCCTGCACAGGCAAGAGGAACAGCACGCGCTGCGCGGGCAGGGTTTTGCGGAGGAAAAATGAATACGTTGGCGCTCATCTTATCTGGCGAGGGAGAATCTGCTTTCATTACGCTATGCAAAATTGGCGTGGCTTTTATTCTCGGCGGAATCATCGGCCTGGAGAGAGAATCAAAAGGTAAGCCGGTTGGCTTTAAAACCTGCGTGATTATTTCCGTAGCCAGCTGCGTCCTGACGATTGTCTCGATCCAGTCGGCGGAGTATTACGCTGAGATCTCCGCCAACATCCGCAGCGATCCGATGCGCCTGGCGGCGCAGATCATCAGCGGCGTCGGATTTCTCGGCGCGGGGGTGATCCTCCACCGCCATGATGATGCGATTTCCGGGCTGACGACAGCGGCAATAGTATGGGCTTCCGCAGGGGTAGGCATTACCAGCGGCGCCGGTTTTTATCTCCATGCTCTTCTCGCCACCGGATTATTCCTGCTGGCGATCAAGCTCAGTTATTTCGTCATTTTTTTACAAACTAAAAATCAGTCACCCGGCAAAGTAAAAATCCGCATTATCCTTGATGAAAAATCCGGCTTAGAAACGCTAATAACGGGTATTACGCAGCAAAAAAATATTATCGAAACCATCACGATCCGTGATTTAAAAAAGGGAAAAATAGAGGTCAACCTCAAGATGGTGGTGAGGAAAAAAATGACCTTACCCGAACTGTACAGCAGCCTTTCTTCTCTGGAACATGTCTGCGCGATTGCGCTGGAACACTAAAAACGCCGCGGCAAATAAACACCTTGACCTTCCCCTTGCTGGAAGGTTTAACCTTTATCACAGTCAGTCATCCCTGTCATAAAGGAGTGTGTTATGTCTCAAACCATCGACCTGGCCCTGGACGGTTTGTCCTGCGGTCACTGCGTCAAACGCGTAAAAGAAAGTCTCGAACAGCGCCCGGACGTTGAGCTGGCGGAAGTCACCGTCACCGAAGCGCACGTGACCGGTAGCGCCAGTGCAGAAGCGCTTATCGAAACCATCAAGCAAGCCGGTTACGGCGCAGAGTTAAGCCACCCAAAGGCTAAACCGCTGGCGGAGTCATCAATCCCGTCGGAAGCGCTGACAGCGGTCTCTTCTGAGCTTCCGGCAGCGACGGCTGATGATGAAAGCCAACAGCTGCTGTTAAGCGGCATGAGCTGCGCCAGCTGTGTTTCCCGGGTACAAAACGCGCTGCAAAGCGTACCGGGCGTCACGCAGGCACGGGTAAACCTCGCGGAACGCACTGCGCTGGTTATGGGCAGCGCGTCCGCCGCAGAATTAGTCCAGGCGGTGGAGAAGGCAGGCTACGGCGCCGAAGCGATCGAAGATGACCAGCAACGCCGCGAACGCCAGCAGGAAACCGCTATCGCCACCATGAAACGCTTCCGTTGGCAGGCGATTGTTGCCCTGCTGGTGGGGGTGCCGGTCATGGTCTGGGGAATGATCGGTGACAATATGATGGTCAGCGATGATAACCGTTCCCTGTGGCTGGTTATCGGGCTTGTCACCCTGGCGGTGATGGTCTTCGCCGGCGGCCATTTCTATCGCAGCGCATGGAAAAGCCTGAAAAACGCGACGGCCACTATGGATACGCTGGTGGCGCTGGGAACCGGCGTAGCTTGGCTCTATTCCATGAGCGTCAACCTGTGGCCGCAGTGGTTCCCGATGGAGGCTCGCCATCTCTACTATGAAGCCAGCGCAATGATTATCGGCTTAATTAATCTCGGTCATATGCTGGAAGCCCGCGCCCGTCAGCGCTCCTCAAAAGCGCTGGAAAAACTGCTCGACCTGACGCCACCGTCGGCGCGGGTTGTCAGCGAAGAGGGTGAAAAAAGCGTGCCGCTGGCCGACGTTCAGCCGGGGATGACCCTGCGTCTGACCACCGGCGACCGGGTTCCGGTTGACGGAGTGATAAGCCAGGGCGAAGCCTGGCTGGATGAGGCGATGCTGACCGGCGAACCGATTCCACAACAAAAAACGGATGGCGACACGCTGCATGCCGGTACCGTGGTCCAGGACGGCAGCGTTCTGTTTACCGCCAGCGCCGTCGGCAGCCAGACGACGCTTGCCCGTATCATCCGCATGGTGCGCCAGGCGCAAAGCAGCAAACCGGAAATCGGCCAGCTGGCGGATAAAATCTCCGCCGTATTCGTGCCGGCCGTGGTGGTTATCGCCCTGTTCAGTGCGGCAATCTGGTACTTCTTCGGGCCGGCACCGCAAATTGTCTATACCCTGGTGATCGCCACTACGGTGCTGATTATCGCCTGCCCTTGTGCGCTGGGCCTGGCGACGCCGATGTCGATTATCTCCGGCGTGGGTCGCGCGGCGGAATATGGCGTGCTGGTTCGCGATGCCGATGCGCTGCAGCGCGCCAGCCAGCTCGATACCATCGTTTTTGATAAAACGGGCACCCTGACCGAAGGTAAACCGCAGGTGGTGGCGGTAAAAACCTTTGCCGAGGTTGATGAGCCCACCGCGCTACGTCTTGCAGCGGCACTGGAGCAAGGCTCCAGCCACCCGCTGGCGCGGGCGATCATCGAGAAAGCCGCCGATAGTCAGTTGCCGGTCGTCAACAACTTCCGCACTCTGCGCGGACTCGGCGTCAGCGGCGAGGCAGAAGGCCGTACCCTGCTGCTCGGTAACCAGGCGCTGCTTAATGAGCAAAAGATTGCCACCGCCGCCGTAGAAAGCGAGATTGCCGCCCAGGCATCACAAGGGACAACGCCGGTGCTGCTGGCGATCGATGGCCAGGTCGCCGCACTGTTCGCTATTCGCGATCCGCTGCGTAGCGATAGCGTCGCTGCGCTGGCTCGCCTGCACCGCCAGGGTTATCGTCTGGTGATGCTGACCGGGGATAACCCCACGACCGCTAACGCGATTGCCAAAGAGGCAGGCATCGACGAAGTGATCGCCGGCGTGCTGCCGGACGGCAAAGCTGACGCTATCAAGCGCCTGCAAAGCCAGGGACATCAGGTGGCGATGGTCGGTGACGGCATCAACGACGCGCCGGCGCTGGCCCAGGCCGACGTCGGGATTGCGATGGGCGGCGGGAGCGATGTTGCCATTGAGACGGCGGCCATCACCCTGATGCGCCATAGTCTGAACGGCGTCGCGGATGCGCTGGCGATTTCCAAAGCCACGCTGCGCAACATGAAGCAGAACCTGCTGGGCGCCTTTGTGTACAACTCGCTGGGGATCCCCATCGCCGCCGGAATCTTATGGCCGCTGACCGGAACTCTGCTTAACCCGGTGGTAGCCGGTGCCGCTATGGCGCTCTCTTCCATTACCGTGGTCAGCAACGCCAACCGGCTGCTGCGCTTTAAACCGAAAGACTAGATGTTATGACCCATACGCGCTAGCATGAAGACTTCACACTACGGAGCGCGTATGGGCCTGTTAAACCGAATAAAAATGCTGTGGCGTGCCGCCGTCGGCGCGTCTTATTCCTGGCCCGCACTGGATATTACCCTTCCCGGAGAGCGCTATTTGCATCTGGTCGGCAGTATTCATATGGGCACACGCGACATGTCCCCTCCTCCCGCCAGGCTACTGAAAAAAATTCGTCAGGCCGACGCCCTCATCGTGGAGGCGGATATCACCGGCAACGAAACGCCCTTTGCTGACCTCCCCGCCTGCCCGCCGCTGGCCGAGCGTTTAACCCCGCAGCAGCTCGTCGAGCTGGAGAGTCGGGCCGCGGAACTCGGGCTGTCGACGGCGCCGTTTGACAGCCAGCCGCTCTGGCAGGTGGCGATGGTGTTACAGGCAACGCAGGCTCAGAAGCTGGGGCTGCGTGCGGATTACGGCATTGACTACCAGCTGCTGATGGCCGCGCGTGAGAGCAAGGTGCGGGTGATGGAGCTTGAAGGCACCGACAGCCAGATAGCGCTGCTGCGCGACCTCCCGGACGGCGGACTGGCGCTGCTGGAGGATACGTTGACCCACTGGCGCACCAACGCCCGTCTTTTGCAGGTGATGATCGGCTGGTGGCTGGAGCAGCCGCCCGACAAAGGCGTCACCACGTTGCCGACAACCTTTAGCCAGTCGCTGTACGATGTGCTCATGCATCAGCGCAATCAGGCATGGCGCGAGACGCTGCTGGCGCTGCCGCCGGGGCGCTATGTTGTCGCCGTCGGGGCGCTGCATTTATACGGTGAAGGGAATCTGCCTGATATGCTGACGTAAAAAAATGGCCAATATTTCTATTGGCCCGTCAAAGAGGAATTTCATCATTATTATTATCCCGGAATTTGCATTCCGGATCGTTCGATTGTCGCTCAAAGTGACCATCACTGCCAATACTATTGCGCAAGATGGTACTATTTTTTACACATTCAACGGGCGTATGCTGACAGCACCTGAGATCGGTTGGTAAGAAGGATAAGTATGACTCCCGCCGTTAAGTTACTCGAAAAAAACAAAATTGCTTTTAAGATCCACAGCTACGATCACGACCCCAATGAAACCAACTTCGGCGATGAAGTGGTACGCAAGCTGGGGCTGAACGCAGACCAGGTTTATAAGACGCTGCTGGTCGCGGTCAACGGGGATATGAAACATCTGGCCGTGGCGGTGACGCCGGTGGCCGGGCAGCTGGATTTGAAAAAAGTGGCCAAAGCGCTGGGCGCGAAGAAGGTGGACATGGCGGATCCCATGGTCGCCCAGCGTACGACCGGCTATCTGGTCGGCGGCATCAGCCCGCTCGGACAGAAGAAACGGCTACCGACGCTGATTGATGCCCCGGCCCAGGCGTTTAACGCCATTTATATTTCTGGCGGCAAGCGCGGGCTGGACATTGAGCTGGCGGCCAGCGATTTAGCGAAGATTCTCGACGCCAAATTCGCCGATATCGCCCGCCGCGATTAATCGCGCCTCAGCGTACAGGGACCTGTAAAACGGGGCGATCCCGAAGGCGGCGCGGCGCGCCTGACCAGGCTACTCATCCCCCAGATCGTGGCGAATCCGTAGCCCGGTCAGCGCAGCGCCACCGGGGATATCCTCACGCGTTACTGCCAGCTCACCTCGCCTTTCGGCTCATAGGCGGCCGCGTCCAGCGGTGAGTTTTTCTGGATATACTCTTTCAGCACTTCGGCATCGATAAAACCGGTATTCACATAACCCGGTTTGGTGTCGATATGCGGATAGCCGTCACCGCCGGTCCCGTTAAAGCTCAACGTTGCCATCCGGTAGGTCTTCGTCGGATCGACCGGTTCGCCTTTGATTTTCAGATCATTCAGCTTGCCGTCTTTCGCCACGAAGCTGACGTTGGCGAACTGCGGATAGGCGCCGGAGTCAGGTTTCATCTGCGCCACGGCGGTCAGATATTCCGTCACTTCCTTGCCGCTCATATCGACATACACCAGCACGTTACCGAACGGCTGCACCTTCATGACATCTTTATAGGTAATATCCCCGGCTTCGATGGAGTCACGAATACCGCCGCCGCTCATCACGGCAAAATCGGCATTGCTACGCGCCATTTGCGCCGCCAGCAGCAGACGTCCCATATTGGTCTGCACGAAACGTACCTTGCTGCGATCGCCTTCAAGATGCCCATTCACGCTGCCAATTTTGACCTGAAGCTGCGCTTTGCCTTTATTCTGGAATGGCGTCAGCAGCGACAGCATCTGCGGGTTTTCCGGGATTTGCGGCGTATAGAGCACGCGTTCGCTCTGGCCGTTATCATAGGTCACCTTCTTCTTCAGATTGACCGGGATCAGCTGATAGTGCACCAGCTTCATCTCGCCGTTGCGGAACTCAAAATCCGCACGACCGACATATTTCCCCCACTCGTGCGCCTGAACGATCCAGATCCCATTCTGTCTGTCCGGCGCGCACGGCGTGCCCGGTACATAATCGATCTGTTTTTTATTCTCCGAGGCCATACAGACCGGATCCTGCGAATGACCGCCGACGATCATCGCCAGCGATCCTGCCGGCAGACTGCGCGCCATTTCGACATCACCCGGGGCGTTAGAACCATGATTTCCGTTGTCGTAATGGCCCATATGGGTGGTCGCCAGAATCACATCCGGTTTTTCATTCAGCTGCAGCTCCTGGATAACCAGTTTGGCCTCGTCCGCCGGTTTGCGAAATTCAATGTCGGTGAAATATTCCGGGTTACCTATCCTGGCCGTGTCATCGGTGGTCAGGCCAATAACCGCGATTTTTAACCCCCCGCGTTTAAACAGCGCCCAGGGTTTAAACAGGCGCTCGCCGGTGCTTTTTTGGTAGATATTGGCGGAGAGGAACGGAAACTTAGACCACTTCTCCTGCTGGCGCAGTACGCTGAGCGGATTATCAAACTCATGGTTGCCCACTGCCATCGCATCATAACCAATCAGGTTCATGCCGCGAAAATCTGGCTCTGCGTCCTGCAAATCCGACTCCGGCACACCGGTATTTATATCGCCGCCGGACAACAGCAGAACGCTTCCGCCCTCAGCGGCGACCTCTTTGCGGATCCCGTCGACCAGCGTCTTTTGCGCCGCCAGACCATATTCACCGTAATCATTACGCCAGAAATGCCCGTGGTGATCGTTGGTATGCAGGATAGTGATTTTATAGGTTTTATCCTGCTCATAAGCCTGTGCGGATAAGCTTCCCAAAGACAGCGCGGTAAATAGCCCCAGCGCTAGCGCCCGTTTTAAAAAATGCATATTTCTCTCCCTGACTTAATAAACAAGTGCCGAAAGTATAGCGAGTTACGTCGACAGACAAATATGTTTTCCGAATTGAGACTTCCTTCAAACCTTAGGGGCAGGTATGTTAGTCAGATAATAATTCTACCTGCATCCACAATAACGCTCTCAAAGTGAACCTATGGCGACGAATCAGACCGTTCAACCCTTATCCGGCCCCGCTGCTGCGCCGCAAAAAGCACGCACCTCGTTTGGTATTCTGGGCGCCATCAGCCTTTCCCATTTACTGAACGATATGATCCAGTCGCTGATTCTGGCGATTTACCCGCTGCTTCAGTCGGAGTTCTCCCTGACCTTCGTGCAAATCGGGATGATTACCCTGACCTTCCAGCTGGCCTCTTCGCTGCTTCAGCCGGTGGTCGGCTACTGGACCGACAAATACCCGATGCCATGGTCGCTGCCGATCGGCATGTGCTTCACCCTCAGCGGCCTGGTGCTGCTGGCGCTGGCCGGAAGTTTTGGCATGGTGCTGCTTGCCGCCGCGCTGGTGGGTACCGGTTCTTCGGTATTCCATCCGGAATCGTCGCGCGTGGCGCGGATGGCCTCCGGCGGCCGTCATGGACTGGCTCAGTCGCTATTCCAGGTCGGCGGTAACTTTGGCAGTTCTCTGGGTCCGCTGCTGGCGGCGGTGATTATCGCCCCTTACGGCAAAGGTAACGTCGCGTGGTTCGTCCTGGCCGCGCTGTTGGCCATCGTCGTGCTGTCGCAAATCAGCCGTTGGTATGCCGCACAGCATCGGATGAATAAAGGTAAACCGAAGATCGTCGTCGCCAGTCCGCTGCCGAAAAACAAAGTGATTCTTGCCGTCGGCATCCTGCTGATGCTGATTTTCTCGAAATATTTCTATATGGCGAGCATCAGCAGCTATTACACCTTTTATTTGATGCATAAATTCGGATTATCGATCCAGAATGCGCAGGTTCATCTGTTTATTTTCCTGTTTGCCGTTGCCGCAGGAACGGTGATTGGCGGGCCAGTAGGCGATAAAATTGGGCGTAAATATGTAATTTGGGGCTCGATCCTCGGTGTAGCTCCCTTTACCCTTGTTTTACCCTACGCCACGCTGGAGTGGACGGGGATTTTGACCATGATCATTGGATTTATCCTCGCATCGGCATTTTCGGCAATCCTGGTCTACGCCCAGGAGCTGTTACCGGGACGTATCGGCATGGTTTCTGGTCTGTTTTTCGGTTTCGCATTTGGTATGGGTGGCCTCGGAGCCGCCGTTCTGGGGCTGTTAGCAGACCACACCAGTATCGAGCTGGTTTATAAAATCTGTGCTTTCCTGCCACTTCTCGGCATATTGACGATATTCCTTCCTGACAACCGCCAAAAATCCTGATTATACGGCGGCTAAAGTGAAACTTTGGCCGCCGTAATCCCTTATCCTGTCAGCACTCCCGCTCATTAGCTGCCGTAGTTTTCCGATCTGTGCCTTTTTGCAGGTTAATTCCATTTTTCTGCATAATTCAACAATTATTCATAAACAAAACGGCTAAAACTGTCATAAACTATTACTCGGTTTTTTAGGTTTAGACACCTACCTCCGGGTTGCCGCAAGGTAGCGCGCGTGAATCTCTGGCACAGGGATGATTCGGTGAATGCGCGAAGCTAACGCAGAGGCAGCCTGAAGGATGGCGTGTTTAATACTGAAAATGGATTGGCTCACCACATACAAGGAGACGGAATGCACCACGCAACACCGCTTATCACCACCATTGTCGGTGGGCTCGTACTCGCTTTTATCTTCGGCATGATTGCCAATAAGCTGCGCATTTCGCCACTGGTGGGCTACCTGTTAGCAGGCGTGTTATCCGGCCCCTTTACACCAGGCTTCGTTGCCGATACCAAACTGGCGCCGGAGCTGGCTGAACTCGGCGTCATATTGCTGATGTTTGGCGTCGGGCTGCACTTCTCCCTGAAGGATTTGATGGCGGTAAAGTCGATCGCCATTCCCGGCGCGATTGCCCAGATAGCCGTGGCAACGCTGCTGGGTATGGCGCTTTCTGCCGTGTTGGGCTGGTCGCTGATGACCGGCATCGTATTTGGCCTGTGTCTCTCTACCGCCAGTACCGTGGTGCTGCTGCGCGCGTTGGAAGAACGGCAGCTTATTGATAGCCAACGAGGGCAGATCGCCATCGGCTGGCTCATCGTCGAAGATTTAGTAATGGTTCTGACGCTGGTTCTGCTGCCGGCCGTCGCCGGTATGGCGGAGAAAGGCGATGTTGGCCTGGCGTCGCTGGCCGTCGATATGGGGATCACCATCGGGAAAGTGATTGCCTTTATCGCCATTATGATGCTGGTAGGTCGTCGTCTGGTACCGTGGATTATGTCCCGCAGCGCCGCCACCGGCTCCCGCGAACTGTTTACCCTGTCGGTTCTGGCCCTCGCTCTCGGGATCGCCTTCGGTGCGGTTGAGCTGTTCGACGTCTCCTTTGCGCTTGGCGCATTTTTCGCCGGTATGGTCCTGAACGAATCCGAACTCAGCCACCGCGCCGCGCACGACACGCTGCCGCTGCGCGATGCGTTCGCCGTGTTGTTCTTTGTCTCCGTGGGAATGCTGTTTGATCCGATGATCCTGCTGGAGCAACCGCTGGCGGTGCTGGCGACGCTGGCGATCATTATCTTCGGCAAGTCGGTGGTCGCCTTTTTCCTCGTACGGATGTTCGGCCACTCGCCGCGCACCGCGCTGACCATCGCCGCCAGCCTCGCGCAAATCGGTGAGTTCGCCTTTATTCTCGCCGGGCTTGGCATGGCGCTGAACCTGCTGCCGCAGGCCGGACAAAATCTGGTACTGGCCGGGGCGATTATCTCTATCATGCTTAACCCGGTGCTCTTCGCGCTGCTGGAAAAATACCTCGATAAAACCGAAACGCTGGATGAGCAGACCTTCGAAGAAGTGCTCGAAGAAGAGAAGCAAATTCCGGTCGATATTTGCAACCACGCGCTGCTGGTGGGCTTTGGCCGCGTCGGAAGCCTGCTGGGCGAAAAACTGATGGCCCAGGGTATTCCGCTGGTGGTTATCGAAACGTCGCGCACCCGCGTCGATGAGCTGCGCGCGCGCGGTATTCGTGCGGTGCTGGGCAATGCGGCGAATGAAGAGATCATGAATCTGGCGCATCTGGACTGCGCCCGCTGGCTGCTGCTGACCATTCCTAACGGCTATGAGGCCGGGGAAATCGTCGCTGCCGCCCGCGAGAAATGCCCGAATATCGAGATTATCGCCCGGGCGCATTATGATGATGAAGTGGATTACATTACCGAACGCGGCGCAAACCAGGTGGTGATGGGCGAGCGAGAAATCGCCCGCGCGATGTTGCTGCTACTGGAGACGCCGCCGGCGGGTGAAGTGGTTACCGGATAATCCCCTACCATGGCGCCTCTCGGATAGCGAGAGGCGCTCAGCCAGGCCTTGCAACTGTTGCGCTCTCCCCCCTCACGCGGCGCAAGAGGGGAAACGGGCTTAACGCTCCCAGTATGCCTCTTCCAGACTATCTTCTCGCTCCGGCAGGCCACGGGTTAAACGCGGCGAATGCTGGTTCAGCACCTGATAGCTGACGCGGTTCGCATATTTGCACACCTGCGCCAGTGACGAGTAGGTCAGCCACTTGCACTTGTGTTTACTGGAGTTCGGCACGTTATTCCGGTGGTAGTTATTGGCGGTGATATCGTGCAGCAACGCCGCCAGCGCCCCGTCACCGGCGCCGTTGGTATTCATGATTTTCTCAGGCCCACCCATGTACGGCGCGATATGCGAGTAAATCCGTAGCGGGTTAACGCAATCCTGGTGACGCATCGCCCGGCTGAACTCATACTGGTTGAATTCGGCAATCGCCCCCGGCAGCAGCGGATGCTGAGTTTTACGTTTGGCTTCCTCTTCCGTAAAGCTGGCCATATACAGCCCCGCTGGCCCGGCGGTACACAGTACCAGGTCCACCCACTCCAGCGCCTTATCCGAAGCCAGCAGCGGATCGGACAGTCCGGTCAGCGCTTCGGCTTCTTCTTCATTCATCGCCAGAATAGAGACGTTCTCCTTGAGGAACTGCTGCCACCATTCCGGGTTATCGGCAATGACGTACTTCGTTCCCAGCGTCAGCACCACCGGTACATCATGCTTTTTGGCATACTCGATGGCTTTCATCGTCGCATCCGGCATCGGCTCGCCAGGCTTGCAGCGCACCAGATACGAAGTCAGCACCAGCGCAGAGGCACCGGCAATCACCTCTTCCGGAATGCTTTCCGGACGCAGCTTATTCATGTGGCCCGGACTGATGGCAAAGGTTCGTTCGCCCGCGTCGCTAATCAGGGTAAAACAGCGGCCAATGGCCCCGTCCACCCCTTGCAGATAGTTCAGGTCAGTACGGCTGGAGGTGTTGCACAGATAGCGATAGGCGTAGCCGCCGATTTCGATATTGCTGCACATGACCCCCAGCAATACCGAGCGGTCATCGGCCAACACCGAATAATTGTGCATGGTATTGCCAATCGTTCCGCCGGCAAACTGGTGGGTAATTAAATTATTCCGTACCAGCTCCTGGTAGAGCGTTTCAGCGACATCATCTTCGATGACCAGAGAATGGCCGGCGCTGAGGCCGTAGCGCACGATAAACGCTTCATCTACTTTGGCTTCGATATCAACCAACGTTTGATCGATGCCGACCACCCACGCGACGTTGGATTCATTTTCCGGCTGCGTTTGTTGCAACAGCGGATCGCGGGCATTAACGGGAAAGTAGTGTTTGGATTTGCGTTTACCGGGAAATTTCATAGTGGCGATTTAATGGCAGTGAACAAGCGGGGAATAATAGCATATTCCCCCTGCCGCACGCGATTAGCGATACGGCGCCGTCAGGTTCACCATCATTTCGATATGCGCACTGTCCGCATTTAGCGCCGGGATATATTCATATTTCTGCCCGCCGGCCTCGAGGAAGACTTCCCGGTTCTGCACCGCAATCTCCTCCAGCGTTTCCAGACAATCCGCAGCAAAGCCCGGGCAGATCACCTGAATATGCTTCACCCCCTTCTCGCCCAACATTTTCAATGTCTCGTCGGTGTAGGGAGTCAGCCACGGCT
The DNA here is from genome assembly GCF_000735435.1 of Klebsiella planticola ATCC 33531. Taxonomy (GTDB): domain Bacteria; phylum Pseudomonadota; class Gammaproteobacteria; order Enterobacterales; family Enterobacteriaceae; genus Klebsiella; species Klebsiella planticola. Next base: position 70,703 of record NZ_JMPP01000067.1, read on the forward strand.
CACGGCCAAAGCGCGACTGGAAGGTCATCATCGCACGATCCGGCGAAAGTCCCAGCGCGGAGACCAGCTCGCGGGTGGTATCGCGGCAGCGCTGCGGGTAATCATCGCCTTCCTGGGCAAAGCGCTGCGGTATGCCGTGATAAGAAAGCAGCAGCACATCCGGTTCGCCGTGCACGGCAAACGATGCGCGAACGCTGGCAGCCAGCGCATCGATATAGCTGGCATCATCGGCATAATCACGAATAAAGGAGATACCGGGGATGGCCCGCTTTTTCGCCAGAATTCTCGCCAGCTCATCCCATACTGCCGCCACGGTGGAGCAGGAGTATTGCGGATACAGCGGCAACACGACGATGTGGCCAACATCCTGGGCCAGCAGTTCATCCACCGCGCTTTCCAGCGCAGGCGAGCCGTAGCTCATGCCTAAAGCAACCGGCGTATCAGGGAGGCGCGCGGCCAGAGCCTGCTGCTGTCGACGGCTGTAAACCATCAGCGGCGAGCCCTCGTCCATCCACACGGACTGATAAAGTTTCGCGACCCGCGGCGCGCGCAGGGGCAGTATCACGCCGCGCAGAAGCGGCCACCACAGCAGACGGGGCGTATCAACCACCCGCTTGTCGCTGAGAAATTGTCGCAGATAGCGCTTCACCGCATCGGGCGTGGGCGCATCGGGAGTGCCTAAGTTGGCTAACAAGATACCTGTTTTCGTCTGATGCATTACCGCCTCTTAACCATTTGAATCGCTGACAATTGTAGCTGAAATGGCGCTAAACGGAACCAATCAGAGAAAAAGGTAGAATGAGAGATGTTCTCATCCCGCCGCGGCAGGATGAGAACCAACGGGATTAACCGAGGATTTTTTCCAGCTCAACGCGCACGTCGGAAACGGCTTTCGTACCGTCAACCTTCGCGTACCGGGTGTTGCCCGCTTCAGCTTCTTTCTGATAGTAACCGATCAGCGGCGCCGTCATCTGATGGTATTCCACCAGACGCTTACGTACGGTCTCTTCCTGGTCATCTTTACGGGTGGTCAGCTCTTCACCGGTCACGTCGTCTTTGCCTTCAACCTTCGGCGGGTTGAATTTGATGTGGTAAACGCGACCGGAAGCCGCGTGTACGCGACGGCCAATGATACGGTCAACGATCAGTTCGTCCGGTACAGCAAATTCCAGAACGTAATCAACGGCGATGCCCGCTTCTTTCATGGCGTCAGCTTGCGGAATGGTGCGCGGGAAGCCGTCGAGCAGGAAACCGTTACGGCAATCTTCCTGGGTGATACGCTCTTTAACCAGCGCAATCACCAGTTCGTCGGTCACCAGCTTGCCGGCGTCCATAATGTCTTTTGCCTGTTTGCCCAGCTCGGAGCCAGATTTCACCGCAGCGCGCAGCATGTCACCGGTAGAGATTTGCGGAATTCCGTATTTCTCCATGATGAACTGAGCCTGAGTTCCTTTACCCGCGCCCGGAGCGCCAAGCAGAATAATACGCATTACGAAAATCCCCTCAAAAGTCGATTCAATTTTTCAAAAACGCTAAACCATACCACCAGAACGCAGATGGCTCAAGGAAGGCGGAGCGGCTGAAACGGTTAATGGAGGGTTTATTTTGCTTGAAAGGCGGATTTTACGCCATCAGAGGAGGCGTCCACCCCGGCCCGCGCACCGTAAGCGCGGGCCGGGGTGGACAAACAACGAAGCGATCAGGAAGCCAGCAGCTGGTTCATGCGGCGAATAAACTGGTTAGGATCTTCCAGGGTACCGCGTTCGGCCAGCAGGGCCTGATCGAGCAGCAGCTCAACCCATTCGCCAAACCGGGCCTCATCCTGCGTATCCGCCGTGCGTTTCACCAGTGGGTGAGCCGGGTTCAGTTCGAAAATGTACTTCACTTCCGGTGCAGACTGGCCCGCAGCGGCAAACAGCTTCGCCATCTGGGTGCTCATTTCGTCCGCGTCGGTGGTGACGATAGCCGGCGTATCGGTCAGACGGTGCGTCAGACGAACCTCTTTCACCCGCTCGCCCAGCAGCGTTTTCACGCGCTCAACGAACGGTTCCAGCGCCTTTTCGGCCTCTTTGGTGCTTTCATCGACGTCATCCGCCAGCTTATCCAGCGATTCGTCGGCTTTCGCCACCGACTGGAACGCCTTGCCGTCAAACTCGGTCAGGTAGCTCATCATCCACTCGTCGATGCGGTCAGAGAGCAGCAGAACTTCGATGCCTTTCTTACGCAGCAGCTCGAGGTGCGGGCTGCTCTTCGCCGCGGCGTAGCTGTCCGCGGTGATGTAGTAGATCTTCTCCTGCCCTTCTTTCATGCGGGAGACATACTCTTCCAGCGACACGGTCTGCGCGGCGGAATCGGTATGGGTAGAAGCGAAACGCAGCAGCTTAGCAATCGTCTGCTGATTCGCGCTGTCCTCCGCCGGGCCTTCTTTCAGCACCAGGCCAAACTGTTGCCAGAAGGTCTGATATTTTTCCGCGTCGTCTTTGGCCAGTTTTTCCAGCATCTGCAGCGCGCGTTTGCTCAGCGCGGTGCGCAGGTTGCGGGTCACGCTGCTGTCCTGCAGAATTTCACGCGACACGTTCAGCGGCAGATCGTTGGAGTCGACGAGGCCGCGGACAAAGCGCAGGTAGTTCGGCATGAACTGCTCGGCTTCATCCATGATGAAGACCCGCTGCACGTACAGCTTCAGGCCATGCTTGTGATCGCGGTTCCACATATCCCACGGCGCCTGCGACGGGATGTACAGCAGGCTGGTGTACTCCTGCTTGCCTTCCACGCGGTTGTGGCTCCAGGTCAGCGGGTCGCTGTAGTCGTGGGCAATGTGTTTATAGAATTCGTTATATTCGTCGTCTTTGATTTCCGACTTATTACGGGTCCACAGCGCCTGGGCCTTGTTGATTTTCTCCCAGGAGATCACCGTTTCGCCGTCAACCTCTTCGCGCTTTTCAATCTCTACCGGCAACGCGATATGATCGGAATATTTGCTGATGATCGAACGCACGCGCCAGTCGTTGAGGAAATCATCTTCACCTTCGCGCAGGTGCAGGGTAATTTCAGTGCCGCGGTCGGCTTTGGTGATATCAGCAACGGTGTAGTCGCCTTCGCCGGCAGATTCCCAGAACACGCCGTTTTCCGCGCTATCACCCGCCGCGCGGGTACGCACGGTGACTTTATCAGCCACGATAAACGCTGAGTAGAAGCCGACACCAAACTGACCAATCAGCTGGCTGTCTTTTGCCTGATCGGAGCCCATTGATTCGAGGAAAGATTTTGTCCCGGATTTGGCAATCGTTCCGAGATGGTCGATCACTTCCTCACGGTTCATCCCGATACCATTATCGGCGATGGTCAGCGTGCGGTTGTCTTTGTCAAAAGAGACGCGCACGCGCAGCTCGCCATCGCCTTCATACAGGTCCGGCTGGGACAGCGCGCGGAAACGCAGCTTGTCGGCCGCATCGGAGGCGTTGGAAATCAGTTCACGCAGGAAAATTTCTTTATTGGAATAAAGAGAATGGATCATCAGGTGCAGAAGCTGTTTAACCTCTGACTGAAAACCACGAGTTTCTTGTCCTTTCATCTAAATCAACCTCAACAATGCCATTGTTAATGGTAAAAAAACCGTTGAAGGGGAGATGGGGACTGAAGGGGAAATTTTCAAGCGGAGGCCCCAAAAAGCGCCTCCGTTTGGTTAAAAACGAATCTTGTGCCGACCGGCAAGGGAGTGCGACAGCGTGGTGCCGTCAACCATCTCCAGCTCGCCGCCTACCGGTACGCCGTGGGCGATACGGCTGGCTTCTACGCCATACTGCGCGCAGAGTTCGGCTATGTAGTTAGCGGTCGCCTCTCCTTCCACCGTCGGGTTGGTGGCGAGGATCACTTCCTGCATTGATTCGTCGCGCAGACGCTGCTCCAGACGATCGAGCCCGATATCATCCGGTCCGATGCCATCAAGCGGCGACAGATGGCCCATCAGGACAAAGTAGCGCCCGGAAAACTGCCCGGTCTGCTCAATGGCGTAGATGTCTGCGGGGCTTTCCACCACGCAGATCTGGCCATTTTCACGGCGGCGCGGATTGCTGCAAATATTGCACACCTCCTGCTCGGTGAAGGTGCGGCAATCGGCACAGTGGCCGATTTCCGACATCGCGCGCGTCAATGACTGCGCCAGACGCATCCCGCCGCTACGATCGCGCTGAAGTAGCGTAAACGCCATGCGCTGCGCTGACTTCGGGCCAACGCCCGGCAGACAGCGCAATGCTTCCATAAGCTGAGTTAACAGCGGGCTGGTTTGCATCAGAATGGCATCTTAAAGCCAGGCGGCAGCTGCATGCCGGAGGAGACGGAAGCCATCTTCTCTTTCTGGGTCTCTTCAATACGGCGCGCCGCATCGTTGAACGCCGCAGCGACGAGATCTTCCAGCATATCTTTGTCGTCTTCCAGAAGGCTCGGATCAATCTCCACGCGACGGCAGTTATGCGCACCGTTGATGGTCACTTTCACCAGACCTGCGCCGGATTCACCGGTCACTTCCAGCTGCGCGATCTCTTCCTGCATTTTCTGCATTTTGTCTTGCATCTGCTGGGCCTGCTTCATCAGGTTACCCAGGCCGCCTTTTCCACCAAACATAGGCTTCTCTCTCAGTAAGTCATCGTTAAGGATGCTGACCGCAAGTCAAACTTGCAATCAAATGGGGCGAATACTCTCTTCATCCAGATCCGCATCGAAGAACCGGCGCAGCGTCTGAATGTTGTTATCCGCAATAATCGCTTCGCGCGCTTGCGCGAGCTTCTCTTCATAAATTGCCTGCCGCCACTCCAGCGGCGTGCGCATCGCAGGATTATCGTCTTCCACGATGGTCAATTCAACCGGTGAACCGTACAACACGCCGAGCGCTTCGGCCAACTTTTGCTGCGCGCCGGCGGAATTGAGATGCCGCTGGCTCGGACGCAGATGCAGACAGATACGATTACCGTCCTGCTCTTTCCACGCATTCAGCGCCACCTGCTCGACCAGCTTCGGCACCGCCAGCTGATTAACCTCTGCCGCCCAGCCGTCGCGTTCGACCGCTTCCAGCGCCAGTTTTGCCGCCAGCTCCGGCGTTTTTTCATGCTCCAGCGCTTTCTTCAGCGCCTTCGGCGTCGCGACCTCTTCTTTCACCGTTTCGACAATTGTCGTCGCTTTCCAGCGATAGGCTTCTTTTTTGGCCGGAGCCTTTTCCTGCACCGCAGCAACGGCCGGACGAGCCTGCACGCGCTCGGTTATTGAACTCAGTCGCTCCAGCGCAGCGTTATTCACCGGCCGCGCGCGGGATGCGGCTGCCGGTTCACTCTTTTTTGGGGTGGGTGCTCCCTGGCTACGCTGCAGCTGGCTGCGTGCCGCCAGAACCTGACTGGTGGTTTGCGGTAGATTCTGCGGCGGCGGCTGTACCGGCGGAGCAGATACCGGCGCCGCCTGCACAGGCGCGGCCAGCGTTGCCGGTAGCGGCTTCACCTCCGGTTCCGGCAGCGGCGCTTGCGGATGGAATGCCAGCGCACGCAACAGCGTCATTTCCACACCCATGCGCCGATCCGGCGCATACGGCAGCTCTTTGCGGCCAATCAGGAGCGTCTGATAGTACAATTGTATATCGGTGGGCGGCACGGTGCGCGCGAGTTCACGCATACGCAGCTCCACCGCGGCCATATCGGCGCCCAGCGCCGAAGGAGAGAGCTGGACCATCGCAATCCGGTGCAGCAGACTCTGCATTTCAACCAGCAGCGCTTCCCACTCAACGCCGCGGGAGGCCGCTTCGTTAACGCCCGCCATGACGCGTTCGCCATCGGCCGCCACCAGCGCCTCAATCAATGACAGCGCCTGATCGTCGTCGAGCGTGCCGAGCATGGTACTGACCGACTCCGCCGTCAGACGACCATCGCCGCTGGCAATCGCCTGATCGGTCAGGCTTAAGGCATCGCGCAGGCTGCCGTCCGCCGCGCGCGACAGCAGCTGCAGCGCGCGGGACTCAAAGGTAATCTGCTCTTCGCCGAGAATATGCTCAAGCTGATGGCGGATCTGTTCGACATCCAGCGCCTTAAGATGGAACTGCAGACAGCGCGACAGGATCGTCACCGGCAGCTTCTGCGGATCGGTGGTCGCCAGCAGGAATTTGACGTGCGCAGGCGGCTCCTCCAGCGTTTTTAACAACGCGTTGAAGCTGTGGCGCGACAGCATGTGGACTTCATCGATCAGATAGACCTTAAAGCGGCCACGGGCCGGCGCATACTGGACGTTGTCCAGCAGGTCGCGGGTGTCTTCGACTTTGGTACGGGAAGCGGCATCAATCTCAATCAGATCGACAAAGCGCCCCTGCTCTATTTCGCGGCAGTTATCACACACGCCGCACGGCGTGGCGGTAATACCGGTTTCACAGTTCAACCCTTTTGCGAGCAAACGCGCGATGGAGGTTTTCCCCACGCCGCGGGTGCCGGAAAAGAGATAAGCGTGATGAATGCGCCCTAACGATAAGCCGTTCGCCAGTGCGGTCAGCACATGTTCCTGGCCGACGACGTCAGCAAAGGTTTGTGGGCGCCATTTACGGGCTAAGACCTGATAACTCATGGGCTGGCTCTGAAACGCTGGAAGGTGAAATCACGAGGGGGTCATGCTATCACAGCCCCGCTCAATCAGCGAGGCTATGTGGCGGGATTTGCTTAGTGACCCGGGAACGGGACCAGGCTATAGCAGTTGATTCCCAGTTTTTCCAGGCGCTGCTCGCCGCCCAGATCAAACAGATTGATCACAAAGGCGGCGTCGTGCACTTCGCCGCCCAGACGGCGAATCAGCTTCACGGTTGCATCGATGGTGCCGCCGGTCGCCAGCAGATCGTCAACGACGAGAACTTTATCGCCTGCGGTGATCGCATCGACGTGAATTTCCAGCTGATCGGTACCGTATTCCAGCTCGTAGCTCTCCGCAATGGTTTCACGCGGCAGCTTGCGCGGTTTACGTACCGGCACAAAACCCACGCCCAGCGCCAGCGCCACCGGAGCGCCAAACAGGAAACCACGCGCCTCAGTGCCCACCACTTTAGTTATGCCGGCGTTTTTATAACGCTCGGCCAGCAGCTCAATGCACAACGCATAGGCTTTCGGGTCTTCGAGCATGCTGGTGACATCGCGGAAAAGAATACCCGGTTTCGGATAGTCCTGAATGCTTTGGATGCTGTTCTTTAGATATTCAAGCTGCTGTGCAGTTGCGGTCATAAGTTTATGCCTGATAAAAACGGTGTTACTCACGGGCAGGCCAAACGGGTCAAAGAAACATTTGATTAACCTTTGACCAGGCGTGCCCGCGCTCGAAAACGCTCGAATTTACTGTCTGTAAGCGACAATTGCAACACTCATTATGGTGCATCAGTGCTTTTGTTGCGTCGCGTCAACAACCGGAATACGCCACATAAATATCAACAGGCAGGCCAGAATCACCAGCAGCATGATGCGAACCCACGTAAGCTTAACCAGCCACAGCGACACGGCGAAGGTCAGCACAATCATCACAATCGCCCGCGGCTTGGCACCAGGCGGCATCGCACGATATTGCTGCCAGTGACGAAGATAACCGCCGAACCAGGAACGATGCAGCAGCCAGTGGTGAAAACGCGGTGAAGAGCGGGCAAAACACCAGGCCGCCAGCAAAATAAACGGGGTGGTCGGCAATAAAGGCAAAAAGACGCCCAGCGTCCCCAGCGCTACCGCCAGCCAGCCTATGATGATTAAAATGATACGTGGCATAATGCGAATCGTTATCAAGCAGATATGGCTACTGTAGCACAGTTGTCTATCAGCGTAGGGAGGAGTTATTTGAAAACAGCCCGGCTTTTACACACGCTGGAAAATCAGTTGGCCCAACTGGCCGCGCAGGTTGCGCCGCTGGCGCATCATGCTACGCTCAGCGCCCGCTTCGATCGCCAGCTGTTCCGTACTCGCAGCACGCTGATGCAGGACTGTCTCGAGGAGGCGCAGCAGCACTTTACTGAACTGCGGCAGGCCGTTGAGCAGCAGCAGCTTCCGCAGGTCGCCTGGCTGGCGGAGCGGCTGGTGGCGCAAGTTGCCGCCCTCAGCCGGGAGGCGGCAACCTGGCCACTGCGTAGCTGGGACAGCGCCTCGCCCGGAATAAACCGCTGGCAGCGGCGGCGGCTTCAACATCAGGAGTACGAACGACGACTGCTGGCGATGCGCAACGATCGCCAGCGTCAGCTGGCGCAGGCGACGACGCTTGAGGAGCAGCAGCGGTTGGCGAAAGAGGTCGATGCCTGCGCCGCGCGTTTAGCACGCTGTCGCGATGCGCTGGAAAAAATAGAAGGCGTGCTGGCACGCTTAACACGCTAAGAAGGAGTCACTATGTCGCTGGAAAACGCCCCGGATGAGGTCAAGCTGGCCGTTGATTTGATTATGCTGCTGGAAGAGAACCAGGTGTCAGCGCAAACCGTGCTGGGGGCGCTGGAGATCATTAAACGTGACTATGAAAACAAACTCAATCGCACCGGGCAGACGTCAGGTGAAGCGGATAAACGCTAACCGACGGCGCGTCAGAAACGGGGCGGCGCACTGGCCGCCCCCGCTGAGTCTTACCCGATAGCCGGAGACGGATCGTCTCCTTTGACCTCACGCTTGAGCTCCGTCACTTCATCCCCTTTTTCGTTACGCAGATGGACTTCCAACTGGTTGAAGGCGATGTTGATGTCGTTTTCACGGCACAGGCGGTCGATCGCGCGGTTCAGTTCATCGACGGTATAGCTGCGATCGCGCAGTTCGCGCACATATAAACGCAGCTCATGATCCAACGTGCTGGCACCGAAGGTGGTAAAGAAGACCGATGGCGCAGGCTCCTGCATCACTTTCGGATGCTCATGTGCCGCCTGCAGCAGAACTTCCTTGACCTTATCCAGATCGGAGCCGTACGCCACGCCGATGCGGATCACCACACGGGTTACGGTATCGGACAGCGACCAGTTGATCAAACGCTCGGTCACAAACGCTTTGTTCGGGATGATCACCTCTTTACGGTCAAAGTCGGTAATGGTCGTGGCGCGAATGCGGATCTTGCTGACGGTACCGGAGAAGGTGCCGATCGTCACCGTATCGCCGATGCGCACCGGGCGTTCGAAGAGGATAATCAGGCCGGAAACGAAGTTACCGAAAATCTCCTGTAAACCAAAGCCCAGACCAACCGACAACGCGGCCGCCAGCCACTGCAGCTTGTCCCACGAGACGCCCAGCGCGCCAAATACCGTCATCGCACCGATGGCGATAATCGCGTAGTTGAGGATCGAGGTAATCGCGTAGGATGTCCCCTGGCGCATGTTGAGCCGAGAGAGGATCAGCACTTCCAGCAGACCCGGTAGGTTGCGGATCAACGCCCAGGCGACCATGGACGCGACGATCGCAAACAGCAGGCTTCCCATCGTCACGCTTCTCACCACGCTGGCTCCTGCTTCGGTGCCGTTGTAGTGCCACAAGGTAATACTGTCGAGATAGGCGAATACGGTGATGAGATCGGACCAAATCGCCCAGAACACAACGCCAAACAAGGCGACCATCACCAGCATGGTAATACGCAACGTTTGTTGGTTGACCTGCTCCAGCGCAATTGTCGGCTCTTCCTGCGGTTCAGCCCCTTCAGCCCCCTCTTTGACCATATGCTGGCGACGGGCCAGCGCACGCCGCCAGGCGATACGTCGTGCGGCAACGCTCAGGCCGCGCAAAACGGTCTGGTACAGCAGATTCCACAGCATCACCAGGTAGACGGTTTCAATCCAGCGACCGGCCAGACGCAGGGTGGTATAGAAGTAGCCGGTGGCCGTCAGTACCATCAGCGCGACAGGCACAATCGAGAGAACGGTGACGGTGAGAAGACGCAGGCTGTGCGACTCTTTATCACGCCAGCTCTCGCGACACATCGGCCACACCAGTACCGCGATCAGCAGCAGATTGAGGAAGATAACGAACTGCCCCAGCACGTCATCCATCAGATTCAGCGGCGACAGTTCAGAGACCACCGACCAGAAATTCAGCGGCAGCAGCGCCAGGCTGACGCGCACAATTTGCCGACGCCAGTGGCTGGTCAGCTGCGGTGGCATATTAAAGTGGCTTACCGCCACACCGTCTTTTTCCAGCACCTTCCAGCACAGACCAAACACCAGCCAGAACAGCGCCAGTTTTTTACTGTATGCCCACAGCAGTTCGCTGATGTTCAGCTGCATCGTCAGCAGAATCAGCCCTACCGCCAGAATCAGCAGCACGACGGGCAGTGCGCGGATCAGGTCAATCAGAATCGCTTTGGGCGTATGGAGCTGCGTGTCGTTACGCAACTGGCCGACCTGCGAAGCCAGCCGGGCCTGGTAATTACGTAACCACTGCAGGCGCCAGCGAATCAGGCCCGCAATCAGCAGCAGCGGCAGACCGGCAAGGAAGGCAACAAACACCGCCGGCCACGCTTTCTCCCAGTTTACGGTGATTTTCATCGCCTTAAACTGCCCTTTCAACGCTTCCGGGAAGGATTTAATCCAGTCCCAGTCCATCGGTTTGTTGCTATTCACCCAGAAAATCTGCTGGGTCAGAATGGCTTTCAGGTTGCTTGAGACGCTCATTAACTGCTGCTGGTTGATCTGCAGGTTAATCGCCATCATCAGCTGATTGCCGAGCTGCTTGTTAAACTGGTCGAGCAGTTCGCGGCGCATATCCACGACGTCCAGCAGGGCATTATGGACGTCAGGGGTCACTTCATTACTGTGACCTTCTTCCAGTTTGGCGACAAACGCATCGCTCTGGAACAGCGCATCACGTTGCTGGTTGACCTCAAACTGTTCAAGACGCAGATCGGCAATACGGTTGGTCATATCCTCCAGCTCGTCCGCCGACGGTAGCGTCTGCTGCTGCTGGTAAAGGATGCGTGACAGTAACAGGCTCCCTTTGAGGACTGAAATCTGCTCTTTGATATCACGTTCAGATTGCAGCGCCCGATCGAGCCAGTTTTTCACTTTGATGTTGCGCTGCACCAGCTGATTGCCGTTCTCGGTCGCCGCAATGAGCTTCTGACTCAGCTGATGGTTAATATCCAGCTCTTGTTTGACCAGCGGGTTGGACTGGATACGCGCCGTCTCATCCGGCGTGACCGCTTCCTGAGCGGTTTTTTCGGTTAGCGTCAGGCGCTTGCTGTTAACCGCTTCCTGCAGCAGCTGCAGCTGATGTTCGAGACGATTGCTGTTGGCGCTGACGTAATCACGTTGCTTTTGCAGCGTATCCTGCAACACGGTGTTGCCTTCGAGGCTCTTGCGCTGCTGCTCAATTTGCGCGTTAAGCAGAGCCTGCTGCGCCAGCAGCAGGCTCTGCTGGCTCGGACGCAGGGCTTCGTCACCCGTGGTGGTGGTGCCGTTCAGGCGGTTGCGTATCTGCTGTAGCTGCTGGGAAGCCGCATACATCGCATTTTGCACGCGTTCCGGCTGGGTTTGCAGGGAGACCAGTTGGCTGTTGTAGGTCGCCAGATCGTTTTGCGCGGTTTGCAGATCGTCCAGCGTCTGGGAGAGACGAGATTCCAGCTGCCGCAAAGAGAGCGTGCTGAGCGTTTTCCGCGTCACCTCATCATCAGACACCTCGCTTAACGCGTTCAGGCTATCGACCGCCTGACGCATCTTGGCTGGCGCCTGCTCAACCTGTTGCCGCAGCTGAGTCGTTTCCGACTTAATCCGCTCGATTTTATCGAGTGCTTCAAGGGTCTGCACCAGGTCTTGCTGAACCAGCTTGTCCTGTGGCGTCAGTTCCTTTTGCTTATTTAGCGTATTAAGTTGATTCTGAATATCAGATCGGTCAGGGACATCGGCAGCCAGAGCTTGATTCACGCTGAGACAGCCGATAAATAACAACAGTACAATTACAAAAGCGGAAGTGGCATTTCGCCAACGGATAGTATGCAGCATAGTGTTAACATGAGTGGTTGCAATAGCCGGAGAATACCGGGGGTCGTCGCAGACCGCAGAATAGCACTTCTGCCATCGCACGAATAGCGGCGACTATCAGCAAACACTCACCTTTTTTATTTTGCCGGGAGCGTTAATTCCTGACCTCTGAGGGCGCCCGGAGCGTAGGGCAAAACTGATACATTTCGAGAAGAATGGCAACATAGTCGCGCGCTTCTTTTTCAAGATCGAATGAATCCGGCGCAAAGAGCCAGTTTTCCATCAGACCGGAGAGATAGCTGCGCATTAAAACCGCCGCCCGGCGGGTTAACAAATTGGCCGGCAGCATGTTGGCCGCAATGCACTCCTTTAGCGTGTGTTCAATACGTTCGTAGCTCTCAAGACACAAGCTGCGCTGCGCTTTCTGAACCACCGCCATCTCACCGACAAACTCACATTTATGGAAGATAATTTCCATCATTAGCCGCCGCCGCTCTTCTGTCACCGTGGCTTCAAGAATATGAACTAAGATCTCCCTGACAACTGACAGTGGATCGTTGGGGAATTTTGCCCGATACTCAACTTCAAGATCGCTAATACTTGCGTCCGACAACACCCATATTTCATTAAATAAATCTGATTTATTCTTGAAATGCCAGTAGATAGCCCCCCTCGTTACCCCGGCAGCTTTTGCAATTGCTGCCAACGAGGTAGATGATACGCCTTGCTGCGAAAACAAACGCAGAGCAACATCCAGAATGTGTTGCCGGGTTTCAAGTGCCTGTTGTTTGGTTTTTCGTGCCATAGGTCGATGAGTTTATAGAGGTTGCGTTTACATACATTTATGAATGTATGTACCATAGCATGACCATAATAGAAACACAGTAGTGGGTTTGTGGTCGTTTGAGCCACTGAACAATTTGAAATTGGACACTCGAGGTTTACATATGAACAAAAACAGAGGGTTAACGCCTCTGGCGGTCGTTCTGATGCTCTCAGGCAGCTTAGCGCTAACAGGATGTGACGACAAACCGGCTCAGCAAGGAGCCCAGCATATGCCGGAAGTCGGTATTGTGACGCTCAAATCCGCACCTCTGCAAATCACCACTGAGCTACCGGGCCGCACCAGCGCCTACCGTGTTGCAGAAGTCCGTCCTCAGGTAAGTGGCATTATTCTGAAACGTAACTTTACGGAAGGTAGTGACATCCAGGCTGGCGTGTCCCTTTATCAGATCGATCCGGCAACTTACCAGGCCAGCTATGAAAGCGCAAAAGGCGACTTAGCCAAAGCACAGGCGGCGGCTAATATCGCGCAGCTGACGGTTAAACGTTATCAGAAACTGCTCGGCACCAAATACATCAGTCAACAGGATTATGATACTGCCGTCGCCGACGCGCAGCAGAGCAACGCTGCGGTTGTGGCCGCGAAAGCCGCTGTGGAAACGGCGCGTATTAACCTGGCTTATACCAAAGTGACTTCACCTATCAGCGGGCGAATTGGTAAATCCGCCGTGACCGAAGGTGCACTGGTGCAGAATGGTCAGGCTACTGCGCTGGCAACCGTTCAGCAGCTGGACCCTATCTATGTTGATGTGACCCAGTCGAGTAACGATTTCCTGCGTCTGAAACAAGAGCTGGCAAACGGAACGCTGAAACAAGAAAACGGCAAAGCCAAAGTCGAACTGGTTACCAACGATGGGCTGAAGTATCCGCAGGGCGGTACGCTGGAATTCTCTGATGTCACCGTTGACCAGACCACCGGCTCTATCACTTTACGCGCCATCTTCCCGAACCCGGATCACACCCTGTTACCTGGGATGTTCGTCCGCGCGCGTCTGCAGGAAGGGACTAACCCGGATGCACTGCTGGTTCCACAGCAGGGCGTAACCCGCACGCCGCGTGGTGATGCCAGCGTGATGGTTGTCGGTGAAGGCGATAAGGTCGAAGTTCGTCAGGTCACGGCAACGCAGGCGATTGGTGATAAGTGGCTGGTCACCAGCGGAGTGAAATCCGGCGATCGCGTAATTGTCTCCGGACTACAAAAAGTCAAACCAGGCGTGCAGGTTAAAGCGCAGGAAGTAGCCTCTGACGATCAACAGCAAGTTGCCAGCAACGCTCAGTCAGAACAAACCAAGTCTTAACTTAAACAGGAGCCGTTAAGACATGCCTAATTTCTTTATCGATCGCCCCATATTCGCATGGGTGATCGCCATAATCATCATGCTTGCCGGGGGATTGTCGATCCTGAAGCTGCCTGTCGCGCAATATCCAACGATTGCGCCACCGGCGGTCTCGATCACCGCAACCTACCCTGGCGCTGATGCAAAAACGGTGCAGGATACCGTGACGCAGGTTATCGAACAGAACATGAACGGTATCGATAACCTGATGTACATGTCCTCCAACAGTGACTCAACCGGTACGGTACAGATTACCCTGACCTTCCAGTCTGGTACGGATGCGGACATCGCGCAGGTACAGGTGCAGAACAAACTGCAGCTCGCCATGCCGCTGCTACCGCAGGAAGTACAGCAACAGGGCGTGAGCGTGGAGAAATCCTCCAGCAGCTTCCTGATGGTTGTCGGCGTTATCAACACCAACGGCACCATGACGCAGGAGGATATCTCCGACTACGTTGGCGCCAACATGAAAGATGCGATCAGCCGTACGTCCGGTGTGGGTGACGTTCAGCTGTTTGGTTCCCAGTACGCGATGCGTATCTGGATGGATCCGAACAAACTGAACAACTACCAACTGACGCCGGTCGATGTGATCAGCGCGATTAAAGCCCAGAACGCCCAGGTAGCAGCCGGTCAGTTAGGCGGTACGCCGCCGGTGAAAGGCCAGCAGCTGAACGCCTCTATCATCGCGCAGACCCGTCTGAAATCCGCTGACGAATTCAGCAATATTCTGCTGAAAGTGAACCAGGACGGTTCGCAGGTTCGTCTGCGTGACGTGGCGAAAGTTGAGCTTGGCGGTGAAAACTATGACATCGTCGCGAAGTTTAATAACCAGCCGGCTTCCGGTCTGGGTATCAAACTGGCAACCGGCGCCAACGCCCTGGATACGGCTAACGCCATTCGCGCCGAGCTGGCGAAAATGGAGCCGTACTTCCCGTCAGGCCTGAAGATTGTTTACCCGTATGACACCACGCCGTTCGTGAAAATCTCGATTCATGAAGTGGTTAAAACGCTGGTCGAAGCGATCATCCTGGTCTTCCTGGTGATGTACCTGTTCCTGCAGAACTTCCGCGCCACGTTGATTCCAACCATCGCGGTACCGGTAGTCTTGCTGGGTACATTCGCCATCCTTGCCATTTTTGGCTTCTCGATAAACACCCTGACCATGTTTGGTATGGTGCTGGCGATAGGCCTGCTCGTCGATGACGCCATCGTGGTGGTGGAAAACGTCGAGCGTGTCATGGCGGAAGAAGGTCTGCCGCCGAAGGAAGCGACCCGTAAATCCATGGGCCAGATTCAGGGCGCACTGGTCGGTATCGCGATGGTGCTTTCTGCGGTATTTATCCCGATGGCCTTCTTCGGGGGTTCAACGGGTGCGATTTATCGTCAGTTCTCCATCACCATCGTTTCGGCGATGGCGCTGTCGGTGCTGGTTGCATTAATCCTGACCCCGGCGCTGTGCGCCACGATGCTGAAACCTATCGCTAAAGGCGGTCATGGCGAGCACAAAGGCTTCTTTGGCTGGTTTAACCGCATGTTCGATAAGAGCACGCACCATTACACCGATAGCGTAGGTAACATTCTGCGTAGTACTGGTCGTTACCTGGTGCTGTATCTGATCATCGTCGTCGGAATGGCCTGGCTGTTTGTCCGTCTGCCGAGCTCGTTCCTGCCCGATGAAGATCAGGGCGTATTCCTGAGCATGGCGCAGCTTCCTGCCGGTGCTACCCAGGAACGTACGCAGAAAGTGCTGGATGAGATGACGGACTACTACCTCACCAAAGAGAAAGCCAACGTCGAATCCGTGTTCGCCGTTAACGGCTTTGGCTTCGCGGGTCGTGGTCAGAACACCGGTATTGCATTCGTTTCTCTGAAAGACTGGAGCGAACGTCCGGGCAGCGAGAACAAGGTTGAAGCGATTACCGGTCGTGCGATGGCCCGTTTCTCGCAGATTAAAGATGCGATGGTCTTCGCCTTTAACCTGCCGGCTATCGTTGAACTGGGTACCGCAACCGGCTTTGACTTCCAGCTGATCGACCAGGGCGGTCTGGGTCATGAAAAACTGACGCAGGCACGTAACCAGCTGTTTGGTGAAGTGGCGAAGCACCCTGACCTGCTGGTCGGCGTTCGTCCGAACGGCCTGGAAGATACGCCGCAGTTCAAGGTGGATATCGACCAGGAGAAAGCGCAGGCGTTAGGCGTTTCTATCAGCGACATCAATACCACTCTGGGCGCAGCCTGGGGCGGTAGCTACGTCAATGACTTCATCGACCGCGGTCGCGTGAAGAAAGTCTACGTCATGTCCGAAGCGAAATACCGTATGCTGCCGGAAGATATTGGCAACTGGTATGTTCGCGGTAGCGATGGACAGATGGTGCCGTTCTCAGCCTTCTCCACCTCACACTGGGAGTATGGTTCGCCGCGTCTGGAACGCTATAACGGTCTGCCGTCGATGGAGATCCTCGGTCAGGCGGCTCCGGGCAGAAGTACCGGTGAAGCGATGACGATGATGGAAGAGCTGGCCAAAAAACTGCCTACGGGGATTGGCTATGACTGGACCGGTATGTCCTATCAGGAACGTCTGTCCGGTAACCAGGCGCCAGCGCTGTATGCCATCTCGCTGATCGTGGTATTCCTGTGTCTGGCGGCGCTGTATGAAAGTTGGTCGATACCGTTCTCCGTTATGCTGGTTGTCCCACTGGGGGTTATCGGCGCACTGCTGGCGGCAACGTTCCGTGGTCTGACGAACGACGTTTACTTCCAGGTCGGCCTGCTGACCACCATCGGCCTGTCGGCGAAGAACGCGATACTTATCGTAGAATTCGCCAAAGACCTGATGGATAAAGAAGGCAAGGGTCTGATTGAAGCGACCCTGGAAGCGGTACGTATGCGTCTGCGTCCAATCCTGATGACCTCACTGGCGTTTATCCTCGGGGTTATGCCGCTGGTCATTAGTTCCGGCGCAGGTTCCGGCGCGCAGAACGCCGTAGGTACCGGCGTCATGGGCGGGATGGTGACGGCAACGGTTCTGGCTATCTTCTTTGTTCCGGTCTTCTTTGTGGTGGTTCGCCGCCGCTTCGGCAAGAAATCGGAAGACATTGAGCACAGCCATCCGACTGAGCATCATTAATCTCTCCACTGAGGGCCGCGTTAGCGGCCCTTTTTTTCGTCTGCGCCCCTGCCCGCTTCAGGATTCGTTGAGGAAATTTTCCGGATAGCGTATATTGAAACGCACGCATTGCTACGGTTTACTTTGCATCCTGATATACAATTTCTGGCGATAAGCTTTTACTTTGTTTTTATCAGATTATTCTTTTCCCGGTTTACCCTTATCTTAACTAAGAATATTCTTAACCCTGGTGTTATCCGGGTTTGAGATCTGGTGCCATAGAAAAGAGCATGCTAAATCAATGATCCATAAGCTTTGCTTTCGTAGAGTCACCACATTGATTGCCCTGGCATAATAAGTTCAGATATTTTTAAGATAAATTAACGGCGATAATTGTAATTTTTCGTAATAGCACGGTGAAATCTTTTTGAGAGTGGATTATAGTTAAAACAACAGGATTACAATGTATGTGTCAGGTCTGTTAGTCGTGTTCATCCCACAACGGTGCTTGTTAGTCGTCGTTTAAACCACTAAAAAGGGGATGCGTTATGGACGAATACTCGCCAAAAAGACATGATATCGCGCAGCTTCGATTTCTTTGCGAAACCCTGTATCATGACTGCCTTGCAAACCTGGAAGAGAGTAACCACGGGTGGGTGAATGACCCGACGTCGGCTATCAATCTTCAACTTAATGAATTGATCGAACACATAGCCACGTTCGCGCTTAATTATAAAATTAAGTATGCTGAGGATAATAAACTGATCGCTCAGCTGGACGAATACCTGGATGACACTTTTATGTTGTTCAGCAGTTATGGCATTAACACGGCCGATCTACAGAAATGGCGCAAATCGGGAAATCGGTTATTCCGATGTTTTGTCAACGCCAGCCGGGAAAATCCGGCAAGTCTTTCTTGTTAGTATTATTACAATCAAAAGGTGAAGTTATGTCTGGTGAACCATTAACCAAAACAGACTATTTGATGCGCTTACGTCGCTGTCAGACAATTGATACGCTGGAACGCGTAATTGAAAAAAACAAATATGAACTTTCAGATAACGAACTGGCTGTATTTTACTCAGCGGCCGATCACCGTCTTGCTGAATTGACCATGAATAAACTCTACGACAAAATCCCGACATCGGTGTGGAAGTTCATTCGCTAATTCATTTCACCTGTCAGTCAGACGGTTAACCGGGTCCTCCCCTGCCTTGGGTATAATTGTGATATTACTCGCATAAGTCACCAAAGTGCGCTCGTGAAACCGGTTTCTTTTTTATACTGTGACGCCTACCTACCTTAATCAGGAAAGCATCATGAGTGAAGAGAAACGTAAAATGATCGCCGGTGAACTGTATCAGGCCGGTGATGCCACGCTACGGGCAGACCGCCTGCGCGCCAGGCAATTGCTGCATCGCTATAACCATTCGGCTCCGGACGAGCGCGAATGGCGGAAAATATGTCTGACGGAACTGTTTGGCCGGGCAAGCGATGCTTATATTGAACCCACTTTCCGCTGTGATTATGGTTACAATATTTTCCTCGGCACCAATTTCTACGCAAACTTTGATTGCGTGATGCTTGATGTCTGTCCGATTCACATCGGTGATAATTGCATGCTGGCGCCCGGCGTCCATATCTATACCGCCACACATCCATTAGATGCCGCCGAACGCAACAGCGGCAAAGAATACGGTAAACCCGTTACTATCGGCCACAATGTGTGGATTGGCGGTCGGGCGGTCATTAATCCCGGGCTGACGATCGGCGATAATGCCGTCATTGCATCCGGTGCCGTAGTCGTGAAAGATGTTCCGGCCAATGCTGTGGTCGGTGGCAACCCGGCACAAATCATTAAGATGCTGACAGCGGAAAAAGCGTAACTGTTATGCTTTTCTGCAACTGATCTGTTACTTTCCCGAGAGATTCCCGCAACATAAAATAGCCTTCAGGCTAAGCCTTAGCAGAATTCGGGGACCAAGATGACAGAAATACAGCAACTGCTGACCAACACGATTGATGAGCTCAATGTGAAAGAGAAGCGCGACAACCGTCCGCGCTTTAGTATCAGTTTTATTCGCAATCATCCGTGGCTGTTCGTAGCAATGTACGCCGCGTTCCTGGCGACGTTCGTGGTCATGCTGACATCGGAAACGCTGGCCGATTCGGTTTGGCTACTGGTGGTTCTGTTCGCCCTGTTAAACGGCTTCTTCTTTTTTGACGTCTACCCGCGCTACCGCTACGAAGATATCGATGTCCTGGATTTTCGCGTTTGCTACAACGGGGAGTGGTACAACACGCGATACGTCCCTCAGCAGCTGATCGAGCGCATTATGCAGTCCCCCCGCGTGGCCGGCGAGCAGAAAACCCAGCTACAAAAAATGGTGGCGACCAAAGGTGAACTCTCGTTCTACGATATCTTCAGCCTCACCCGCGTCGATACCGCTCAATAAGACGATTCAACGTCCGCACCGCAGGGCCAAAATGCGAAGCGGACGTATTGCCATATCCCAGCACCAGCCCGCTTCGCGAGCGTCGAGTATCAAGGTAAAAGCGGCTTAATGCCGCCGGTGCTTGTTGATACTGTCGCGCCTGCTCCACCACCGCCCCATCGTCTATCCCGTCAATGGCCACCGTCAGGTGCAGTCCGCCCTCGCCACCGAGAATAGCAAAAGGTTGCGTCAGCTCCGCCGCCAGCACCTCGTGGAGCTGCTGCTGCCGCCGGCAATACAAGCGCCGCATCGCCGCCAGATGACGCGCATAATGCCCCTCTTCGATAAACAACGCCAGCGCTCGCTGCTCAGCCCGGTGCCCCCCGCGCAGCAGCGATCCCACGAATCCCTGAGCGGCTTGCGCCAGGGCGGGAGGCATCACCACGAAACCAATGCGCAGCGCCGGAAACAGCGTCTTGCTGAAGGTGCCGATATAGACCACCGGCGCCTGCTTCATCATCCCTGACATGGCCGGAACAGGTTCACCGCTGTAGCGAAACTCGCTGTCGTAATCATCTTCAACGATCCATGCATCATGCTGGCGGGCATATTCCAGCAGCGCCAGACGCCTGCCTGCGCTCATCACCGCGCCACAGGGATACTGATGCGAAGGAGAGGTAAAAATCAGCCGTGGCGGCGGGTTATTGTCCAAGTCCGGACGCATCCCTTCACCGTCAACCGGCATCCCTTTTATCTGTAACCCGGCTTTCATAAATACGCTCTTCGCGCCGGGATATCCTGGCTCTTCAACCCATACGGTGTCACCCGCCACGCTCAGCAGATGGGTACACAGGTTGACCCCTTCGAGCGCGCCTTCGGTGATCACGATTTGCCGGGCGTCGCAGCGGATCCCGCGAGATAACGCCAGATGGCGGACAATCGCTTCCCGCAGCGCGAGTTCTCCCGCCGCCTCTCCGTAACCCAGCAGCGCGCTGCCCTCATCACGCAGCACCTTGTCGAGCAGCCGCCGCCAGAGCGGTAAAGGAAAATAGTTAATCGCCGGCGTGCCGGGAGTGAATGCCAGCGTCGGCGAATCGCGACGGGTGCCGGGAGGTAGTGCGAGCAGCCGCTCCGGCAGCGCAATGGTCAGCGGTAGCCCCTCTCGCTCACCGGAGGCGATCAGCGTCGCCACATGCGTTCCCTGACGACTGCGCTGCAGGTAGCCTTCCATGGCCAGCTGCTCTAGCGCCCCGTTGATCGTATTACGCGACAGATTGAGCCGCGTGGCGATAGCTCGTGAACCCGGCAGCCGGCTACCGCCTGCCAGCGCCCCTTGCAAAATCGCCTCGCGCAGCGCGCGATACAGCGTGCGCTGAAGGGTTTCATGACCTCGCCGGGACAAGGTGTGGTCCAGTAGTGTGAAGAAGGCATCATCAGGAATATTCATCGCGGCTCCTCGTGGCACCATCAAAACATACCCTGATGGCTCTTTTTATGGAACCAGTAAAACTTTAGTCTCACTGCATTCCCCCCAGATAAGGAGCCTCCATGCATCAACATAATTCGTTCGGACAACCCGTTGGCCAGGCGCTGCCCGACTGGCAGCCGCGCCCGTTTCCGCAACGTCAAATTCTACAGGGACGTGACTGCCGCCTGGAGCCACTGACTTCCGCTCACGCCAGCGCGCTCTTTGCCGCACATCAGCTGGCCCCGGATACCCGGAGCTGGACGTGGTTATTGCGCGAACCGGACAGCTGCGTGGAGACGTTCAGCACCTGGATAGCCAGCGTGGAAAAGCTCAGCGATCCTCTCCATTTCGCCGTAGTGGATGAACGGACCCAACAGCCCGTCGGCTCCCTGGCGCTGATGCGTATCGATGCCCAAAATGGCGTGATCGAAGTCGGACACGTGCACTTCTCGCCGCTGCTCAGTCGGACCGCAATGGCGACGGAAGCCCAGTGGCTTCTCATGCGCTATGTCTTCGACACGCTCGGCTATCGCCGCTATGAGTGGAAATGTAATAGTCTGAACGAACCTTCGCGCCGGGCGGCGCAACGATTGGGATTTCACTTTGAGGGGCGGTTTCGTCAGGCGTTAGTAATAAAGGGCCACAACCGCGATACCGACTGGTTTTCGATAATCGACAGCGAGTGGCCGCTGATTGATAAGGCGATGCAGCGATGGCTGGCCACCGGGAACTTTAGCCCCGATGGTCAGCAGCGTGCCACGCTGGAGAGCTTCCGCGCATCGGCAGTTTAGCGTCTCTTCTTGCGTCCCTGCACGGCTTTAAAGCGAGGATTGCTTTTGCAGATAACGTACAGCCGCCCTTTGCGTTTCACAATCTGACAGTCAGGGTGGCGCTGTTTCGCACTGCGCAACGAGTTGAGTACCTGCATTCTTAGTTCCTTTTAGCATCAATAAAGCCGCCGAAGCGCTGGCGGAAACGTGCAGTGCTGCCTTCGCTGTTGAGGGCTTTCTGCTTACCTGTGTAATACGGGTGCGATTTGGACGACACATCGAGGGTGACATAAGGATAGGTCACCCCATCCAGTTCAATCACGCGCTCGGTCTTGATTGTCGAGCCCACTTTAAAATATTCATTCACGCTGGTGTCATGGAACACAACGGTACGATAATGCGGATGGATATTGTCTTTCATGATAACCTCAATAGATATGTTATAACATAACAATAAGGTTACGCCGCAAAAAAACAAAGATCAACCATGAGAAGCTCGGGGATGAAAAATCGAGCGGCGCAAACCGCCCGTGAGAGATTAAGGATTCAGTTGATGAGCAAGTGCACGCAGCTGTTCTGCAATGGCCTGTAGGTCTTTCCCCTGCTCCGTTTTTGGCCCGGTGGAATGACGCACTACCAGCCGGGCTGGCAGGATTGAAGAGGTATGCGAGGTTTCGCTATCGCCGCTATCAAGAATACGGCGTACGGCCTCTTTCCCCTGTAAATCCAGATCCAGCGACACGGTCGTCAGCGCCGGGTAGAAGAATGAGCTTTCATACGTATCATCGTAGCCAATTACCGACTTCTCACCGGGAATCGGCACCTGATGCTGGTGAAACGCGCTCAGTACCCCCAGCGCCATCTGGTCATTCCCCACCAGCACCGCCGTAAATTTCGGCGTCTCACGCAGCATCTGCAGCGCGCCCGCATAGCCGCTCTGCGCGTCCCAGTTACCGCGAATCACCGTCACCGGCTGTAGCCCGTACCCTGCCAGCGTCTCTATCCAGCTCTTCAGGCGCAATTTTGCCGAGACGGAGCTTTCCGGCCCGGCCAGCAGCGCAATCTCCCGATGGCCCATTTCATACAGATATTTGACGCTCGCGCGGGTGCCGTCAGCCGGATTAAACGAAACGTTAAACACGGAGCTGTAGGGATCGACATCGAGAAAGAGACAAACGATATCATCGTTGTCAGCCGCGATTTTCTGGGCCTGTTCGGTCTCCAGAGGCACGTTGATGATCACCTTATCAACCAGCTGGGACTTCAGCTCATTGATAGATTCCTGAATACTTTGATTGACGCTCTCATCAATCATAGAAATTAACACCTGATAACCTTCCACATTCGCATAGCGTTTTACCGCTGCGGCGACCTGAGAAGGCGCGTGCAACGACAGTGAAATCGTCACCAGACCGACGGTCCGACTTTGCTTGCCCACCAGCTGTTGAGCCAGGCGGTTAGGGACATACCGCAACAGCTCAATGGATTTCTCCACCTTACGACGCGTGGCCTCGGATACATTAGCAGATTTATTGAGCACCCTGGACACGGTCTGATAGGAGACGCCTGCATGACGCGCGACATCTTCTAAGGTTGCGCTTTTCGACTTCATGGTCCGGTTCCTTATGTTGTTATCCCTGGATTGTAACAGGGGCCATTTAAAAAAACGCGCCCTGCAACGTTACCATGCTAAAAAATGACAATAAAAGTATTACGCTCACAATACATCAAATTGTGAATGGACTCACTAACCGTAACAAATTGCGCCATTTTATTTGCAGTTAATCACACTATCACGATCATTAAATTGCCTGAAGTTACGTTTAGGCATTTCATGACATCGTTAATGTGAACGTAATACAAAACAATAAGAGGATAGACATGAACACTACGCTGCGCACAGTCTCTGTTGCGTTGGCCGCCGCGCTGATTTCACCATCCGTGCTCGCGGCTTCCGCCTCTGTTCCTGGAATTGATTTTCATGGTTATATGCGTGCCGGGGTTGGGGTCTCCGGGGATGGCAGTCTGGCCGAATGGCAAAAAAACAAAATTGGTCGTCTGGGTAACGAATCCGATACCTATGGCGAGCTGGAGTTGGGTTCTGAGGTGTATAAGAAGGATGACGTCAGCTTCTATCTCGATAGCATGGTCAGCATGGTCTCTGACGGTTCTAACGATAACGAAACCACCCTCAATGACGACGCGCAGTTTGGCCTGCGTCAGCTGAACCTGCAAATTAAAGGCCTGATCCCCGGCGATCCTAACGCGGTAATTTGGGGCGGCAAGCGCTACTACCAGCGCCACGATCTGCACATCATTGATACCAAATACTGGAACATCTCCGGTTCCGGCGCCGGGATCGAAAACTATAGCTTAGGCCCAGGCGCCGTTTCACTTGCCTGGATCCGCGGTGATGCAAACGACGTCGATTACCGCGTCGATGGCGACAGCAACGTCAATATCAACTATGTCGATCTGCGCTATGCGGGCTGGAAACCGTGGTCCGGCGCCTGGACCGAATTTGGTATCGACTACGCAATGCCTAACACCACCAAAAAACAGGATAGCTACGGTGGGCTGTACGATGCCGATAACGGCGTGATGCTGACCGGTGAAATCAGCCAGGATATGCTGGGCGGCTACAACAAGCTGGTTCTGCAGTATGCAAATAAAGGGCTGGCGCAGAACATGGTCTCCCAGGGCGGCGGTTGGTACGACATGTGGAACTATGTCAACGATGCCACCGGCTATCGCGTGATCAACACCGGTCTGATTCCGATTACCGACAAATTCTCGATTAACCATGTGCTGACCTGGGGCTCCGCCGACGACATCACCGACTATACCAACAAAACGCGCTTACTCTCTCTGGTCGCACGCGGACAGTATCAGTTCACCGAGTATGTCCGTTTGATTGGCGAAGTCGGCGGTTTCTACCAGAAAGACAGCTATAAGAACAATACCGACTACAAACAAGCCGGCGAGAAATACACCATTGCGCTGGGTCTGGCCGATGGCCCGGACTTTATGTCACGCCCGGAATTACGTATTTTTGCCTCCTATCTCAATGATTCCGAGAATGGCAAACCGTTTGAAGATCAAACCGCCAGCAATACGTGGAACTTCGGTGTTCAGGTCGAAGCCTGGTGGTAAAAGTATTTTTGTTATCTGAACGTGTTTTATCTCCAGCTGTAAGGTCGTAATTACCCTCCGGTAATGATTATTGCCATTGTTGTCTTTGTCTTGTTTTCGGGATAACTCTATATGGAGTTATCCCTTTTTATTTATTACTTTTATTTCCGGCTAGTAAAATGCTCATCTAATAGTTGACGCAGGGTGTCAGACTGCTTGCCGAAAATAGCGTGAACCTGTTGCCCGAGAATAATTACGCCCAGCGCCCCTTGCTGCTGTAGCGCCTGAGAATCGACAATCGCCAGATTATTAACCGTGACCCGCAAACGCGTAATACAGGCGTCGACATTAACAATATTCCCCTCCCCACCAAACGCCTGAATGAGATCCTGTAGCTGTTGCTTTTCAACATCACTTAACGGCACCGGTTGGCGAGGCTGGGCGAAATAATGCAGAAAGGATTTTAAACTGACCATCATGCACTCCTGATAATATCAAGGTAAAAAAAAGCCTGCTCGCAGGAGCAGGCTCAGATAACGCAGTGATTAGGCTTTACGACTGAGAATACGGCAGTCCCACGCCGTTAAGGTCAACGGCGCGCTAATGGCCGCGCCGGATAGACTGTCCTGATAACCCTGCGGCAGGTTTACGCTGTGCTGCTGCGCGCTGTAGTTCTGCAAGAAAACATAGGTCGTTTCGCCGTCGGTGCGTGCCGTGGCGACCACGCCCGGCGGAAGCTCACTCTCTATCGCCCGCGGTAAGGCCAGCTCCCGGCTGATGACCGCGAAGAGATCGCGCTGGAAAGCCAGGTCGTTGCGTGAGGCGACATGCCATGCCTTCCCCTTGCCAAAATGATTCACCGTAACCGCCGGGCGGCCGGCGTAGAAATCATCACGATAGGTTGCCAGCGGTCGGGCGCTTTCGGCATGAATCAGCTCGCACAGATGGCGTACCTGATACGGCCCTTGTAACCCGCCTTCATTGCCTGCCAGCCCCTGAACCAGATTGCGCTCGCCGTCATTCAGACAATCAATCTCCTCCGCCCAAATGCCCAGCAGGTTGCGCAGAGGCCCCGGGAAACCGCCAAGATGACAAAGATCGGACTCATTAACGATTCCCGTCCAGTAGGTAGTCACCAGATGGCCTCCGCCGGCGACAAACGCTTCGGCGCGCCCGGCAAAGCCGTCGCGAACCATATACAGCATCGGGGCGATAACCAGCTGGTAGGCGCTCAGGTCACCATCGGCATCGATGATATCGACCGCAATACCCTGCTCCCAGAATGGCCGGTAGTGTTCATTAACGGTATTTTCATACTCCATACCGAGATTACGCGGGCCCTGCGCATCATCCAGCGCCCAGCGGTTTTGCTGGTCAAAGATAATTGCCACTTTGGCATCGGTACGACAGCCAACCACGCCAGGCAGGCGACTGAGCATCTCACCCAGCCGGCTCACTTCGCGGCCGACGCGGGTATCCAGATGACCGACGTGGTCAATAACCGCACCGTGGAATTTCTCCACCGAGCCACGGCTCTTACGCCACTGGAAATACTGAACAGAGTCTGCGCCGTGGGCGACAGCCTGCATTGAGGAGAGAATATGCATCCCCGGCTTTTTCAATTTACTGGTCGGCTGCCAGTTGGTGGCGCTCGGCGTTGATTCCATCAACACAAACGGCTTGCCGCCTTTCAGGCTGCGCATCATGTCATGGTACATCGCGGTATAGCAGGCCAGCGTGGTTTCATCTTTGTCGCGATGCCACATCGGATAGCTATCCCAGGAGATGAAATCCAGCGCCTGCGCCAGCTGCCAGTAGTCGTAATCGTAGAAATACTCCATGAAGTTGGTTGTCACCGGCAGGTCAGCATTCGCCGCCTTCAGCGGGGCAATCTCATGGCGGCAGAAGTCGGTGACCTGCGCCGTGTTGAAGCGACGCCAGTCGAGGTTCAGCCCGTGAATGGACACTTCCCCCTGCGGTGCCGGTGATTCAATCTGCGACCAGTCACTGTAGGTGTGGCTCCAGAAGGTGCTCCACCAGGCGTGATTGAGGTTTTCCAGCGTCTGGTAGCGCGCTCTCAGCCAGTCGCGA
Source organism: Klebsiella planticola ATCC 33531 (assembly GCF_000735435.1). GTDB lineage: Bacteria > Pseudomonadota > Gammaproteobacteria > Enterobacterales > Enterobacteriaceae > Klebsiella > Klebsiella planticola. The sequence continues at coordinate 97,817 of NZ_JMPP01000067.1, forward strand.
AACCGCGCCTGACAGCGTTCACAATGGCAATCTCCGCCATATTCATTGGAAATATGCCAGCCGAGCACCGCCGGATGCTGTGCGTAACGTTCCGCAAGCAGGCTGTTGATTTTAAAAACCTTCTCCCGATAAACCGGTGACGTCATACAGTGGTTATGCCGTCCGCCGTGCAGCGCCGGTACCCGGTCGCGTCCCACCCGCAGCACCTGCGGATAGGCCTGCGACAGCCAGGCCGGGCGCGCGCCGCTTGGCGTAGCCAGAAACACGTGAATACCGGCGGCAAACAGCTTATCCAGAATGCTGTCCAGCCAGCCAAATTCAAATACGCCTTCCTGAGGTTCAAGTTTGGCCCAGCTGAAAATCCCCACCGACATGACATTGCATTTAGCCTGCTGCATCATGGCAATATCTTGATCGATAATACCGGGATAATTCTCCCACTGCTCCGGGTTATAGTCAGCGCCATGCAATAATGCATTGACCTTCGGACTCAAAGGCGCAAATTTATTCATAATAAACATCCTGAAGTGTAAAACTTAACGATTAATTAAAGACTTTCGCTGAAGGTAATACTTTCCCCTGGCAATCAAACAACGCCTGATTTTCCCGGGCATTACCCTGTTTCCATTCATCGTGGATATATTTCATGCCCGCTGGCGTGGCCCAGGTATTTCCCGGCACGGCAATCCAGGTCGGTTCCCAATAAAAAATACCTTTCCCGCGCTGGTCGGGAACATCGGCAACGGCCTGCATTAAATCGTGAATATAATTATATTGTCCCTGTACCGTGGCCGGATAACCGCCCTCTTTTTCTTCTTTGGCCTGGAAACTGTTTTCTGCGCTATCGCAATTTTCCAGGGTATAGGCATAGGCGGCCTCCACGACTATCACATCTTTGTTATAGCGCCGGCTGATATCATCCATATTCGCTTTCAGCGCACCGATCGGGCCGTTCCAGTAGGTGTACATCGACAGGCCGATGATGTCGTACGGTACGTTGCGCTTGCTGATTTCATCAAACCACCAGCGGAAGGTATCGTTCTTCGTACCTTCAGCCAGATGAAGCATGATTTTCACCTGTTCGCCATTCTTCAGATTCTCTTTCAGGCCGTCGATGGCCGCATTCAGCAGACCCGCCAGACGGTCAAATTCGCCGCCGCCCTGCCCCCAGCTTTTGCCTTCCGGCCACAGCATGCCCCCGTTGATCTCATTGCCAATCTGCACCATATCCGGCAGAACGCCTTCCTGCTTAAAGCGGGCGATGGTGTCACGGGTGTAGTCGTGGATAGTCGTTTTCAGCTGCGGATAATCCATTTTTTCCCAGGCCTTCGGCTTGAATTGTTTACCCGGATCAGTCCAGAAATCGCTGTAGTGGAAATCCAGCAGTAGCTTCATGCCCTGCGCTTTTGCCCGCTTCGCCAGCGCCAGCGTTGCCGCCAGATCGTTATCACCGCCGCCGTAGCCCTGACCCTGCGCATCTTTCGGGTCAACCCACAGGCGCAGGCGGACATAGTTCACGCCATCGGCTTTCAAAATGGCGATCGGATCCTGCAGCTGGTTGTTGTGGTTATAAAACTTTGCCCCGTGCTTTTCCGCATCCAGCAGCGTGGAGATATCTGCGCCTTTAATAAAATCCGCAGGCATCGCGCGAAATGCGCGCGTTTGCAGCGCCTCGGCAGCCAGAGCAGAAGGGGAAAAACTGCATGCCAGACAAACAGCAAGCAACGCGGGTGTTAATCTTTTCATGGGGTTATCCTTTTGTACTGCCAGAGGTCAGGCCGGAAACAAAGTATTTTTGTAATGCCAGGTAGAGAATCGCGACCGGAACGGCAATCAGCACCGCGCCTGCCGCGTAGGTGGTGTAGCTGGCGCCCATTTTTTGCGCGACCAGGTTGTACAGGCCGATCGGCAGCGTGTATTTGTCCGGCGTACGCAGGATGGTGCTCGACAAAATAAAATCGCCCAGCGGACCGGTAAATGAAAACAGCGCCACCACCGCGAGAATCGGTTTTGACAGCGGCATGATTATCTCGAAGAAGATACGGAAGCTGCTGGCGCCGTCCATTCTTGCCGACTCATCCAGATCTTTCGGGATCGCGTCGAGATAGCCCTTCATCAGCCAGGTATTCATCGGGATCATGCCGCCAACGTAGATCAGCACCAGCGCCAGATGGCTGTTGATCAGCCCCAGCAGCTGCGAGAGCACGAAGATCGCAATCAGCGCAGAAAACTGCGGGATCATCTGCAACAGCAGGAACAACATCAGCCCGTTCTGCCGCCCTTTAAAGCGAAAGCGGGAAAAGGCGTAGGCGGTAAAACTGACGCTGATTAAAGTCAGCACCATGGTCATGAAGCTGATTTTCATCGAGTTCCAGTACCAGGTCAGGTAGTTCACATTGCCGTTGAACAAGTCGGCATAGTGCTGGAATGACAGGTTCTCCGGAATAATCGAGGTGCTGAGCAGGCTGTTTCCGGCATTCAGCGACGCGCCGACGGTCCAGACCAGCGGATAGATAATCACCACCGAGACCAGGATAACAATCAGCCAGGTGAGTGACAGGCGAATCCACTTTTCGCGTTTAATACTGGGTGATTTAGCCATGTTGCTTCCCTTACGCCATGTCGTCGTTTTTGAAGGATTTGGTGGCGCGGAACTGCCACAGTGCCAGGCCGACGACAAAAATCGACAGCAGGATAGTAATGGTCGCCGCAATGGCATATTGCGAAGACGACATCGTCAGTTTGTAGATCCACGACACCAGAATATCCGTCCCGCCGGCGTTCGAACCGGCGACCGCTGGCCCGCCGTTGTTGAACAGGTAAATGATGTTGAAGTTGTTAAAGTTGAAGGTGTACTGGGTGATAATGATCGGCGCGATCGAGTACAGTACCAGCGGCAGCGTAATGGTCCGCAGGCGGGTAAACGCGCTGGCTCCGTCCATGGTCGCGGCTTCATAAAGGTCGTCAGGAATCGCCTGCAGCACGCCGGTGGTCATGGCGAAGACAAACGGGAAGCCCAGCCAGGTTTGCATCATGATCAGCGCAGTTTTCGTCCAGAACGGATCGGTCAGCCACGCCTTCGGGCCAATGCCGAAGAACGACAGAATCGCGTTGTTGATCACCCCAAACGAGTCGTTAAACATCCCCGCAAACACCAGGATAGTGACAAAACCCGGAACCGCCCACGGCAGGATAAAAATGGTGCGAATCATCGGTTTAAAGCGCAGATCTTTCTGGTTCACCAGGATTGCCAGCAGCACACCGACGGTGCATTGCAGGGTCGTCGCCAGCAGCGTCCACACCACCGTCCACTGCAGCACGTCAAAGAAGGTCGAGCGCCAGATAGAGAGCGTGAAAATATTGATAAAGTTTTTAAAACCCACCCAATCCACCAGCTTCGCCGGCGGCGTGTGGTAGAGGTTGTAGTTGGTGAACGCGATGGCAAAGCCAAAGAGAATCGGGAAGATGACGACGAACACCAGCAGAATAAAGCCGGGGCTGATCATCAGATAGGGAAACCCCTGGTTCAACAGCATCTGATACTGTTTGCGCACGCTGTTCAGCGCCACGCCTTCATCGCGCTTTTTGCCGTTAACCCAGGCATCACGCAGCGAAAGAGAGTAAATGAGCAGGCCGAAAGCGACGATCAGCACGCTGATGATCCCTTCCGCCAACAGGAAAATGGAGTTATCCCGCGGGACTTCCTCACCCAGGGTGTAGAGCCCCCACAGTCCTTCTTGCAGGAAGTCATAAAAAACGCCCATGAAACTGCTCAGCAGAACCAGGAAGACAAGCCCCTTCAGCCACTGGCGATGATAAAACTGGCCAAAACCCGGCACGACAGCCAGCAGCAGGCCGCACCACGCATGACGACCTGCGCCGCGCGACTCGGCAATATTTTCGCTGGGATTGATAATCACACACCACTCCTTCTGAAAACGGGAGGTCCTCCTCCCGCTTTTTTACATCTATGCCCTGATAATCCGGGTAACAGGTCAGCGGCCAACGCGCCTGTTACCTTAAAATGACGGACATCGTGATTACTGGTTGCTGGCCTGCATAGCCTCGATCTGCATCTTGATCTGTTTCGCTGCATTATCGAGCGCCGCCTGCGGCGGCTGTTTGCCGGTCAGGCTGAGCTCCAGCGCCGCGTTCGCCGGCCCCCACACTTCGCCCATTTCCGGGATCCCCGGCATCGCCGTGGCGCGAGCGGATTGCACCGCCACCGCGCTGGCTTTCTCGTCATTCTTGATAAGCGGATCGTCAATCATGGCTTTCAGCGCCGGGATCTCGCCGGTTGCCACATAGCGCGCCTTCACGTACTGGGGCTGGTTGATAAACTCAATAAACTGCTGCGCCAGCGCTTTGTCTTTGCTCCAGGTCGACACCACGTAACCTTTTACGCCAAGGAACGAGCTCATCGGTTTGCCGTCTGGCAGCATCGGCAGCGGCGCGACGCCGTAGTTAATCCCCGCCGCTTCGTACGGCTGGAACGCCCATGGACCGTTGATCACCGCCGCCGCTTTCTTCTCCGTGAATAACGAATCGATGGCATTCAGCCCGTTATCTCCGAGGATCCCCGCCGGGAAGACCTTGTCGCTATAGAATTTTTTCAGGAAGGTAACGGCTTCGACCGCGCCGGGTTTATTCAAACCGACGTCCTGCGGATTAAAACCGCCCTTCTCGTTTTTGCCGAAGATATAGCCGCCCATCGGACCAATCGCGCCCCAGCTGTAATAGATCTGATCGAACTTGGCCAGCAGGCCATATTTGTTCTCCGCCCGCTGCGCTTTCGAATAGTCGAACCACGCCTGCAGGCTATCCAGCGGTTTGTCGATCAGCGCTTTGTTGTAAATCAGCACCAGGGTTTCCACCGCTTTCGGCACGCCATACAGCACGTTATCCATCCGGAAGGCATTAATTGACGCCGGGGTGAATACCTCCTGCTTCGCCCGATCCAGCGTCAGCGGCGACAGCAGCCCCTGCACTACCGCTCCCCCGAGCTGGTCATTGGGGATCACCAGCACATCCGGGCCAATGCCGGCAGGGCCATCAAGGCGCAGCTTTTCCAGCTGTTGTGCATAGGGCATCTCCTGCACGTTGACCTTAACGTCGTACTGTTTTTCAAAATCGCCGATCGCCGCTTTTATCCCGTCGGATTTTTTGATGTCTTCCCAGACGTTCAGCTGACCGGCGGCGTGGGCCTGCAGGCTGACAAGCTGCCCGGCAGCCAGAGTCGTGAGGATAAGTGCAGCAAGGATGTTCTTTTTCATTATCAACCTCATGTGAAGGTATAACAATTTATTGGTTTTTATTTGATAACTTCATTTATCACTGTGTATGAATCAACTGATAAATGGCGACTTACAACGCTAAATCCAGTTTTTCCTGATTTGTTATACGCTACGCTTTGAAGGCGTATAAAACTACACCAGACTACCAGTTGTGTGATCGTGATTGCAGAAATGAAACATCGATGTAGGGCTCAAAAATACGGGAAGTTATAGTCATTCCATGATTTCAGCGCTGTTGAGCATTGTTGAGCCTGGTTGTTACACGTAATACAAAAAACCGCTGCAACCCTAATCCCAACGGCAAATAACGATTACTAACCCCGGGGAATGTTGATGTCCAATATACGACTGAGGAATGTCACCAAACGGTTTGGTACTACCGTGACGCTGCACCAGGTCAATCTTGATATCGAAGACGGTGAATTTGCGGTCTTTGTCGGGCCATCCGGCTGCGGGAAATCGACCCTGCTGCGGATGATTGCCGGACTTGAGGAGGTCAGCGATGGCGAGGTGCTGATCGGCGATGAGGTGATGAATGATGTGGTGCCCGCCCATCGCGGCGTGGCCATGGTTTTCCAGTCCTATGCGCTCTATCCGCACATGACGGTGGCGGAAAATATGGGCTATGGCCTGAAGGTCAATAAAGTGCCGAAGGACGAAATTCGTCGTCAGGTCGAAATGGTCGCCAAAACGCTACAGCTGACCCATCTGCTGGACCGCAAACCGAAACAGCTCTCCGGCGGCCAGCGTCAGCGTGTGGCAATCGGCCGCGCCATCGTACGTAACCCGCGGGTGTTTATGTTTGATGAGCCGCTCTCGAACCTGGATGCGGAGCTGCGCGTCGAGATGCGTCTGCACATCGCCAAACTGCACCATGAGCTGAAAACCACTATGGTGTATGTCACCCACGATCAGGTGGAGGCGATGACCCTGGCCGATAAAATCGTGGTGATGAACTACGGGAAAGTCGAGCAGATGGGATCGCCGATGTCGCTGTACTACAACCCGGTCAACCGGTTCGTCGCCGGTTTTATCGGCTCTCCGAAAATGAACTTCCTGCCCGCCACGGTCAGCGCCTGGCAGCCGGGTCAGCTCACCGTACAGATGGCGCAGCAGCATAGCCTGACGCTGAATATCACCACCTCGCCGCTGCAACCCGGTGACGCGGTGACGCTGGGGATTCGCCCGGAACACCTGTCGACCGACGTTCGCAGCGGTACGGTAGTGGAGTTTCAGTGTGAAGTGGTTGAACGCCTGGGGAACAACACCTACCTGTTCGGCCAGTGCTATGGCCATGACAACGTGAAAATTCTGCTGCCCGGCGATGTGCACTTCCGCCCGTGGCAGAAAATCGACGTCGCCTTTGACGACCGCTTCTGTATGGTTTTCGATGAAAACGATCTGCGGATCAGCGCCGATATTACTGCGCCAGATGCTCATTAAAAAACATCTGGCTGTCATGATTACGCTGTAAACTGAACCTGGATGCTGATAACGCAAGCTATCGGCATGCCAGCTCCAGCCCTCGTTTTAATCCGCGCCGCTCATTGCCTCGACCGCTGCGGATCATCCACTGTTAGCCCGATATCCGCGCCATGTCGTGATTCGGGCATTTTTTAAATCCAATAATAATTGTCGCTCGTCTGCGACCTTTCTCCGCTATCGGATATACTGATCAAACCCCCAATAACATAAGGATATGCGCATGACGACCAGGAATCTGGTGAGTCTGGTAACCGGGGTATTGATACTCGCCGTCATTGTGCCGATAGCCTTAAGCATCTGGCTGGCGACCAACCAGGCAAAAATACTGTTTTATTCCGAGCTGGATAACTACTCTTCCCGCGTGCTGATGCGCATCCAGCAGGTGGCGAACCAGGCACGAGAAGCGCTGCAGGAAGCCGATGCCCACAGCGCAGCCGCCTGCAGCCCACAGCATCTGCTCGCGATGCGCCGAATCGCCTATACCCACCGCTATGTGCAGGAGGTGCTTTGGCTCAAAGGTTCGGTGCCGCAATGTTCTTCTCTTGAAGATCGCAGTCCCCCTGTCTCCTTTCCTGACCCCGACCACATCACCACCGACGGTTATCGGGCCTGGCTAACTTCAGTCAACGATCTCGGCCTGAAGCGCAAAATGACGGCGCTAGGCAGTAAGAATCATGTCGTGATGATCGATCCCGCCTCATTTATCGATATCATTTCGCCCGGCCAGGAAAATATTCATGCGATTCTGTTTGGCACCAAAGACAAGCAGGTGATTACCAGCAGCGAGCCTCTCAACCCGGTGGTCTGGGAGCAAATCAAGCACCTGGATGGCCAGACGCTCACCGTCGACAACACGGTTTATCGCCTCCATCGTATTCCAGAACTGGGGCTGGCTATCGCCACCTGGTCATCCACGCTACCGCTGCAGGAAAAATTCCGCCACCAGCTGGTGCTGTGGCTTCCCCTCGGCCTGTTTATCAGTCTGCTGACCTCATTTTTGCTACTGCGACTACTGCGCACCTTACGTTCTCCACGCTATGGGATGCTGGATGCGCTGCACTCCGACGCGATCCGGGTCCATTACCAGCCCATCGTCTCGTTGAAGGAGGGCAAAATCGTCGGCGCCGAAGCCCTGGCGCGCTGGCAGCAGCCCGACGGCAGCTTTTTATCGCCGGATATTTTTATTCCGCTTGCCGAAGAGACCGGGCTCATTACCCATTTAACTGAAGATATTGTGCGGAAAATTTTCGCCGAGCTCGGCCCGTGGCTGCACACGCATCCGGAACTCCACATTTCGATTAATCTGTCGGTCGACGATCTGCGCTCACCTACTCTGCCAGCCCTTCTGGCCGATCGGCTACAGCAGTGGGAGATCGCGCCTGCGCAAATTACGCTTGAGCTGACGGAGCGCGGTTTCGTCGATCCCGAAACCACTCTGCCGGTGATCGCCCGCTATCGTCAGGCGGGACACAGCATTTCGATCGATGACTTCGGGACCGGTTATTCCAGCCTCAGCTACCTGCAAAAACTGGATGTCGATACCCTGAAAATTGACAAATCCTTCGTCGATACCCTCGAATATAAGCCGCTGACGCCGCATATCATCAAAATGGCAAAAGCGCTCCACCTGGCTACCATTGCCGAAGGCGTCGAAACAGCAGAACAGCGCGACTGGCTGTGTCGCCACGATGTGCTCTACGCCCAGGGCTGGCTGTACAGCCCGGCATTGCCGAAAGAGCAGTTTATTCTGTGGGCGGAAAATAACCTTAAAGCGCATGCGCTACGCTTAAGGTAAATCCATGAAGGGAGAGCTCCCTGATGCAAAAACATCCCTGGCCTTTACACGATGTGCGCCACTGGCTGGAACCCGGCGCGGTCGTCTTAATCAGCAGCCGCTGGCAGGATCGAAATAATATCATGACCCTTGGCTGGTATACGGTGCTGGAGTTTTCCCCCTCGCTGGTAGGGTGCATGATTTCCGCCGGCAACATCAGTTTCGACATGATTCGCCGCAGCGGGGAGTGCGTTATCAACCTGCCTGACGCCGCCATGGCGGAGACGGTCGCCAGAATCGGGAACTGTGACGGTGACGCGGTAGACAAGTTTGCTGCCTTCCGGCTCACCGCGGAAGCCAGTGAACAGGTGTCCGCGCCGTCAATTGCCGAATGCCACGCCAGTTTTGAATGCCGGCTCTTCGACGATGCGCTGGTGGACAGCTATAACTTCTTTATTTTTGAAGTGGTGGCGGCAAACGTAAAACCGCAGCCCAGGTGGCCACAGACACTGCACTATAGCGGCGGCGGTCTGTTTCGTACCGACGGCGACGTGCGCGATTATCGCCACCTGTTTACCAAAGTATCCTGACCACGCCACTGCCGCCCCCTTCCACAGGAAAGGGACGGCGGGACAGATTATTCATCCAGTAACGGCAGGAAGCCGCCGAAAATCATTCGCTTACCATCAAACGGCATGCTATCGCCTAACGCTTTCATCCTTGGGTCGGCCATCATGGTGGCATTCGCCGCATCGCGCACCTCTTTTGACGGATATTCTATCCAGCTGAACACGACCTCTTCGTCGCTCCCGGCTTTCACCGCCATGCGAAAATCGGTGAGCTTACCGTCCGGCACATCGTCCGCCCAGCACTCCACCACCCGTAGCGCACCAAACTCTTTAAACAGCGGCGCGGCCTTTGCTGCCAGCTCGCGATAGGCCTCCTTATTTTTCGCGGGCACGGCAACGACAAAACCATCAACGTACTTCATGAGTATGATCTCCGAAGTGAACAGCGCGACCGGCGAACCCGACCGCATCTGTAAGGCTAAGTTTAGCCCTCATCCCTTATTACGGGATAAAATCAGGAGACCGCCTCACCGGTAGCGGTGACCGTTTTGCGCACCGTCGGCTGGCGAAACCAGGGTAAACACAGCTGGATAAGCGGCCCAATCGTCAGCGCATAAAGCACGGTACCGACGCCAACGGTACCACCCAGCGCCCAGCCGATCGCCAGCACCGATAGTTCAATGACGGTGCGGATCCCCCGCAAAGACCACCCGGTACGGGCATGCAAACCGGTCATCAGTCCATCACGCGGTCCGGGGCCAAAACCGGCGCCAATATACATCCCCGTGGCCAGAGCATTCAGTACGATGGCGCCGATCAGCATCAGGCTGCGCAGCACCAGCGACTCCATTGGCGGCAGGACGGCCAGCGTCGCGTTTGCCGCCAGCCCCAGCACAATCACATTGCTGACCGTTCCCAGACCCGGCATTTGACGCAGCGGGATCCACAACAGCAGCACCGCGGCCCCGGTCAGAATAATCACCGTGCCAAAATCGAGGCCAAACTGCTTACCGACGCCGAGATGAAAAACATCCCACGGATCGGCACCCAGATTGGCATGAACAAACAACGCGGTCGACACGCCGTACAGAACAAGACCGATATAGAGCTGCACTAATCGACGTAACATTTTTTACCTCTGGATGATTGCGGACCTCGCCATCATCAGCAAAAATGGATTGATAATTAATGGCCAGTTTTTTAAAAGTGGATCGCTATGGTTTCTCGTCGCTTCGGTACGCAATCGCTGGTACGCCTGCTGGGCCACTGGCAAGAGTCCTCGACCCGAACGCCGCTCTGGCGCCAGCTGGCGGACGCCCTGCGTCTGCTGATTCTTGATGGTCGCCTGACGCTGGAAACGCGGCTCCCGGGCGAACGGGAGCTGGCCGCGGCCCTGAACGTCAGCCGCACCACCATCGCCAGCGCGCTCGGCCAGCTGCGTGAAGAGGGTTATCTTTACAGTCGTCAGGGAAGCGGTTCGCGTATCGCGCTGCCGGAACGAGCGGACACGGTGACAACAGCGGACTTCCGTCCATCATCGGTCAATCTGGCCACCGCCGCCCTGAGCGCCGGACCAGAGATACACCAGGCCTATCATCAGGCCCTGACGATGCTGCCGCAACATCTGTCCCATACCGGTTATGACCAGCACGGGCTGCCGGTATTGCGGGAGGCGATAGCCCGCCGCTACTGCGAACGAGGTCTTCCAACCCGCAGCGAGGAAGTGATGATTGTGAACGGCGCGTTGAGCGCATTTTCGCTGGTGCTTCGCCTGCTAACCGGGCCTGGCGACCGCGTGGTGATTGACGCGCCGTCCTATCCCATGGCGATCAGCGCCATTCAGGGCGCCTCCTGTCGGCCGGTCGGCGTCGCCCTGCCGCAGCACGGCTGGGACTGCGACGGACTGGCGGCAACCATTGCGCAAACCGCACCGCGGCTGGCCTGGCTGATGCCTGATTTCCACAACCCTACCGGCCGTTGTATGGATAGCGCGACCCGCCAGCGAGTGGCCGATATGGCAGCGCAAACGCGTACGACGCTGGTGGTCGATGAGACAATGGTGGATTTATGGTACAACGCCCCGCCGCCGCCGCCGCTGGCGGCCTTCAACGCCGAGGCACCGGTGATAACAATTGGCTCGGCCGGAAAAAGTTTCTGGGGGGGATTACGTATCGGCTGGATCCGCGCTTCCTCACGCACCATCGCCTCGTTAGTTCAGGCCCGGGATTCACTCGACCTGGGCACTCCGCTGCTTGAACAGCTGGCCTGCAGCTGGCTGTTCGAAAATGATCGGGCCTGGCTCCCGGCGCGTCGAGCAATGCTGGCCGCACGCCGTGATATGTGTGGCGCGCTCATGACGGAATACTTTCCCCACTGGCGCTTCACATCACCTGAAGGCGGACTGTCATTTTGGGTGGAATTACCGGGCATGCTGGCGACGCTCTTCTCAGCAAGAGCGGAGAGTATCGGGATTCATATTGGTACCGGAACGCGCTTCGGCCTTGCTGGCGCCTTTGACCGCTACTTGCGTTTACCTTTCACCCTGGACGATGAGGAGTTGCGCAACGCCTTTACGACCCTGCAGCCGGTCTGGGCGGGTCTTACGCAGCAGAATGAAAATACGCGAATGCGTAAAATAATATAATAAAATATCGACGGGCTGGATTCAGCCCGTCAAAAACCATCATCCATGACGCATATGAGATGTTTTTTATAAATTGCACTTCATGATGTCATTGCTATATGTCAGCCCGATGACATCAATGAATAAATTTCATTAATGCTGGCGTGGGATGGGAAAACTTTTTAACGAGATAATAAAACCATCTTCATCTTTTTTATTTTCGCCCCGGTATCACACCAGTCGGAGGCAATGCGAAAGAACTCATCACTACCGATATTCCAGTTGAGGCGAACATGCTTAACATACCCTGAACGTAACAAGTCGCAGGCTTCGCTATAGTTGCTGGCTGTAGAGAGTTGTTGTTTCATTTTTTCTTCTTCAGAATTTTTCTTAATGCTTTGATTTCTTTAGGGGTTAATGGAGAAGCTTCTTCTTCGGTATGCTGGCTATCGATATCCTCTTCCGAAACCCCCGCCTCACCTGCCGAATCTGCCATTTGAAATGCCAGAAGCAGCAGTTTCTCCGTTGCAGTACCCAGATTCTCGTTATTTACTTCTGCATAATGACGCAGCTTTTCTTTTAACTCCGCATCAATTTTTACGTTCAAAACTACTGTAGTCATCGTCATGCTTCCCGTGCAATAAATTTATCATAATTAATACACGAAGTTAACAAACTGATCCAGACATATATTTTCAGCTGCCGAACAGGCAATAAATGCCCAGAGATAATCTGCCAGTTATTTGTGACATGAAAATGACATTAATATTTCACTATTATTTCAAATTTATGACATATATTTTTAAAGCATAAACCGGGGGTATTTTTAGAGGCGATACTGGCAGGCACGATGATCCTTAAACTATCCGCTATTCTTCGTGCTGGCACGATTCGGGAGCAGAATAATCAGGGAAAAGCAGTCCAACATCCAGGATGCGAAAGCGGTTTTTTTTGCTGTGTGCAGGAGCATGAGAAAAACAAAGAAAGAAACAGGGATCCCCAGAATTGGGTGGGGGCCCTGCCAGCTACATCCCGGCACACACGTCGTCTGCTCTGGCTGCTTCCTTCCGGATCTGACCTGGTAAACAGAGTAGCGTTGCGGGAGAACCAACAGAGCCCCCATTGAGAGCGTCGTTATCCAACGCGCAGCCGCATTATCCCTACTGGACCGACGAATTGCAAGCTAACCCCAACCGGATGCTGGTTTATTGTGCAGCGCCGGGCGAAAAGCTTCCTGTACAACCCTGGCAAGACCGGCAACGCTGCGTCGCCTCCACTTGCGACGCTCGCTTCCACGGTCGTGAAACCTGGATAGCCCCGACGCTGTACAGCCACTCGGTCAGCGCTTATTCTGAGCCTTTCCCGGTTTACAGGACGCACGATGGATTCTCACGACACTTTTCCCCGGCGGGTCTGGCAAATTGTGGCCTCAATTCCGCAAGGTTACGTCGCCACCTATGGCGATATAGCACGGCTGGCGGGTTCACCCCGTGCGGCGCGCCAGGTTGGCGGGGTCCTCAAGCGCCTGCCTGAAGGCTCCACGCTTCCCTGGCACCGGGTGGTCAATCGCCACGGCGACATTTCCCTTACTGGCCCGGATTTGCAGCGCCAGCGCCAGGCGCTGCTGGCTGAAGGTGTCCAGGTGTCCGGCAGCGGCCATATCGATCTGCAGCACTATCGCTGGATTTACTGAAGATAAAAAAATGCCCCTCGGCAGGGGCATAGATGGGTTACTGCGCGGCAGGGGCATCGCTGCTGGCGACCGGTACGGCCGTCTGCTGTACCGGCACCAGAATCAGGTCGGCCCGGTTCCCTCCCCCATTCACCACCGTCTGCACGGTATCGGTGATAAACATCATCTGACCGTTAACCGTAATGGCCGAGCTCAGCAAAATGCGGGCATTCGGTTTGATATCCGCCGGGTTGTACGGCAGGACAAAGTTATACGGCGGCTGCTGGCCTTCGGTGCGAACCGTTTTCTGCGCCAGGACATGCGCCGGTGCATCGGCCAGCGACGCATCCGATAAGGTGACTGTCAGTACCGCATCCGGCGGTAGGGCGACTCTCTGCCGGATCGAGATAGTCCCTGATACATTAGGCTGCTGCTGCGAAGAAGTCAGTGACGCAATGCCATATGGATCGGGGGCAGCCGCCTTATTGGCTGTCGTGGCGCTGTGATTATTCGCGCAGGCGGTCAAAGCGGTTGCAACGGCTAAAGCACTTAACATATAGGCAAATTTCATTATGTTCTCCTTTTCATCCCTTTACTTGCAGGAGTATGTCCTGCCGACTGGCGAGCAGTAACATTGGCATCGTGGATAAGTGTGGCACAGATCTCAGTTCTCTTCCTGCAAATGACCCTTTATTCAGATTATTACACCCATCGGACCACTTGCGATTCCAGGTTATACTTGGCCTCAATACGCACTGCGCAAGGCAGTTATCATTGATTGAGGGTAAATATGAGTCAGGCACTAACCAATCTGCTGGCATTATTGAATCTGGAAAAAATTGAAGAAGGGTTATTCCGCGGGCAGAGTGAAGATCTGGGCTTACGTCAGGTTTTTGGCGGCCAGGTCGTCGGTCAGGCGCTGTACGCGGCGAAAGAAACCGTGCCTGCCGAGCGTCTGATCCATTCATTCCACAGCTATTTCCTGCGCCCTGGCGATAGCCAGAAACCGATTATTTATGACGTCGAAGTACTGCGCGATGGCAACAGCTTCAGCGCCCGTCGGGTGGCGGCCATTCAAAACGGGAAACCCATTTTTTATATGACCGCCTCCTTCCAGGCGCCAGAGCCCGGCTATGAGCACCAGAAATCGATGCCGACCGCCCCTGCGCCGGATGCTCTGCCTTCCGAAACCGACATCGCGCGCAAGCTGGCGCACCTGCTGCCGCCGCAGGCCAGAGATAAGTTCCTCAGCGACAAACCGCTGGAAATCCGCCCGGTTGAGTTTCACAACCCGCTGAAGGGCCACGTTGCAGAACCGACCCGTCAGGTGTGGATCCGCGCCAACGGCGCGGTGCCGGAGGATATTCGCATCCATCAGTACCTGCTGGGCTACGCTTCCGATTTCAATTTCCTGCCGGTAGCGCTCCAGCCACACGGCGTCGGGTTCCTGGAACCGGGGATGCAGGTGGCGACGATCGACCACTCGATGTGGTTCCATCGCCCGTTCAACATTAATGACTGGTTGCTGTACAGCGTTGAGAGCACTTCTGCCTCCAGCGCCCGGGGCTTCGTTCGCGGTGAGTTTTATACTCAGGATGGCACGCTTGTGGCGTCAACGGTGCAGGAAGGGGTCATGCGCAACCGTAACGCGTAAGGAGTTATGCGCGACGGGTAACATCTGATGTTGTCCCTCCTGACGAAAAAAAGCCTCCCGTCGGGAGGCTTTGCTGCTACTGGAGTGACTCAATTTATCAGGCGTTGTAGGCGTTCTCGCCGTGGCTGTTGACGTCCAGACCTTCGCGCTCCTGCTCTTCCGGAACACGCAGACCTACGGTCATATCCGCCACTTTATAACCGATGAAGGCCACAATGCCGGACCAGACGATAGTGATGCCGATACTTTCCAGCTGCACCAGCAGCTGATGGCCCATGGTGACGCCTTCCGCGTAGCCAACGCCGCCCAGAGAGGTTGCGGCAAAGATACCGGTCAGGATACAGCCCACGATACCGCAGACACCGTGTACGCCGAACACATCGCACGGGTCATCAACACGCAACCAGCGTTTGAGAACCGTTACGCCCCACAGACCCGCCAGACCGGAGGCGATACCCACAATCAGTGAGCCGCCTACGCCGATGTAACCACATGCCGGAGTAACGCCAACCAGACCGGCAATCGCCCCGGAACAGGCACCTAACAGAGAAGGTTTACCGCGGGTCGCCCATTCGCCGAAGGTCCAGGCCAGAATAGCCGCGGCGGTCGCCACAACGGTGTTGACGAAAGCCAGCGCGGCAATTTCGTTCGCCGCACTCGCGGAACCGGCGTTAAAGCCAAACCAGCCAACATACAGAATTGCCGTACCGGTGAAGACCATCGGCAGGTTATGCGGTTTGAACGCTTCTTTGCCAAAGCCAACGCGTTTGCCCATCATATAGGCGCCAACCAGACCGGCCACGGCGGCGTTGATATGCACCACGGTACCGCCGGCAAAATCCAGCGCGCCGTGCGTCGCCAGCAGACCACCGCCCCATACCATGTGTGCAATCGGCACATAGGAGAGCGTCATCCAGACGACGACGAAAATCAGCACCGCGGAGAACCGAATACGTTCAGCCAGCGCGCCCACGATCAGGCCAACGGTGATGCAGGCGAAGGAGCCCTGGAAAGCGACGTGGATGTACTGATAGAAGGTTCCCATCAGCGCTTTCAGCTCAATGTTTTTCAATAATACCCAGTCGAAGCTGCCGAAGAAGCTGCCGCCGGTACCAAACGCCAGGGTGTAGCCATAAACCACCCACAGCACGCATACCAGCCCAAAGGTGACGATGACCTGGGTCAGCATAGAGAGCACGTTTTTACCGCGAATCAGGCCACCATAGAACAGCGCAATGCCCGGAATGGTCATAAACAGCACCAGCGCGGTGCAAATCATCATAAAGGCGTTGTCGGCTTTATCTGCCACTGCCGGTGCGGCCATCGCCAGCCCCGGAAGCAGTGCCAGCGAACCCAGACCCGTTTTCATTGTTGCTATTTTCATTTTCTCGATCCCCATCACTGTGTGGTCTGGACGTTACAGTGCCGCTTCGTCGGCTTCGCCGGTGCGGATGCGAATAACGCGTTGCAACTCGGCGACAAAAATTTTGCCATCGCCAATTTTTCCGGTGTAGGCCGCTTTACTAATCACATCAACGACCTCATCAAGCTGATCGTCGGCAATCGCGACATCAATCTTCACCTTTGGCAGAAAATTGACGCTGTATTCGGCACCACGGTACAGCTCGGCATGGCCTTTCTGACGGCCAAACCCTTTTACCTCAGTGACCGTCAGGCCCTGAATGCCGATGGAAGATAACGCTTCACGCACATCTTCCAGTTTGAATGGTTTGATTACCACGGTAACCAGCTTCATAAGTCCCCTCCGCTCTGAATTCGTAATGGCAGCAGCTAACACACAGGGAATAAAGCAAGGGCTATGCCAGAAATGAAAAAGGGCCGCATAGCGGCCCTTTTAACGAAGAAAACAGAAGAACGGTGGCAGAAGATAGCGGAAAAGCGCCGACCACCGCCCAAAACGCACCATTTCAGTGCATAAGGCGTTGCATTTTTGCACCATGCTAAACCGCGCCAGCACGACTGCTTGCTTATAGTGCATCAGGCAATAAGCGACTCTTCCTGCGCGCTGGCAGCCAGCTCTTCACCAGCCAGCTGCAGCTGATACATTTGCCAGTAGCGCCCTTTTGCTGCCAGCAACTGCTGATGATTGCCACGCTCGACGGCCTGACCACGGTGGAGCACCAGGATGGTGTCGGCCTCAACAATCGTCGACAGACGATGCGCAATCACCACCAGCGTGGTGTGCTGACGAACTTTGGCCAGCGCTTGCTGAATCGCCTGTTCGGTGCCGGAATCGATATTCGCCGTCGCTTCATCGAGAATCAAAATCTGCGGGGTATCCACCAGCACCCGCGCCAGCGCCAGCAGCTGCTTCTGTCCCACCGAGAGATTATTCCCCTGCTCGCCCAGCTGCGTATAAATCCCCTCGCTCATCCCGCGCGCCAGTTCTGCCAACTGCACCGACTCCAGCGCCTCCCAGACCTGCGCCTCGCTGATATCGCGACCGAGCGTGACGTTGGCATAAAAGGTATCCGCCAGCACCACCGGATCCTGCTGCACCATGGCGACGCCCTGGCGCAAGGCGCTGTGGCTCAGTGAAGCGAGCGGACGACCGTCGATACGAATTTCCCCTTTGCTCAGCGGGTAGTAGCCCATCATCAGGCTGGCCAGGGTGCTTTTACCGCTGCCGGTATGACCGACCAGCGCCACAAAACCACGGGACGGAATATCCAGGTTAATGTCCTGCAGCACCAGACGATCGCCGCGATAAGCAAAAGAGAGATTCTCAATCGACACCGTGCCGCTGCGCAGCGGCGCACTATCCTGCCCCCACGCCTGGCGCGGGCGATCCATCAATTCGAAAACGCGCTCGCCGGCGACGACCGCCTGCTGAAGCATCGACTGCTGGGTCGTCAGCTCGATCAGCGGCTCATTCAGGCGCCCCAGGTAGCTGATAAAGGCGTACAGCACCCCGACTTCAATTGTGCCCGCCGAGCTAAATCCGAACAGCATCAGCAGCCCGCAGAGCACCAGGGTTGAGAACAGACTCAGCAGCGGGCGCAACAGGAAACCATCGAGGCGCAGCGTTTGCATCCGCGCCAGATAGTGCGCATAGCTGGCTTCGCGCATCCGCTCGCCGAAACGCGCCTGCTGGCGGAACTGCTGGATAACGCCCATGCCGTTGATGACTTCATTAAAGCCGTCGTTGATATCCGCCAGCCAGGCCCGCACCCGACGTACGATCGGCGTGCTGTAGCGCTGATAAATCATCATCACGATCAACACCGCCGGGAAAATCGTCAGCGCCACCAGCGCCATGCGCCAGTCAAGGCTGAACATCGCCACCAGCATAGCGCCAATCAGCGCCGCGCTACGCAGTACCGTCGCCACCACCGTGACGTACAGATCGCGGATCACTTCCGTATCGTTGGTGACGCGAGAGATGAGCTGTCCGACCGGCTGGGTATCAAATTCGCTCAGCGGCTGGCGCAGCGCGGCATCCATCACATCACTGCGCAGCTGCTGCACCACGCCAACGGCGGCGCGATTAAACAGCAGCGACTGGTTATAGTGCAGAGTCGCTGCGAGGATCTGCAGGCCGAGATAGGCCGCGGCAAGACCGCAGACCAGCTTCAGCGGCACGGAGTTCTTCGCCACCATATTATCGATAAAGTAGCTGATCAGCAGCGGACCACTGACCTCGGCGGCCGCGGCAATCCACATCATCACCACCGCAATAATCAGCGGTTTACGCCACGGGGAACCGTAGGCCAGCAGCCGTTTTAAAGTCGGCCAGAGCTCGGAAAAACTACGCATCAGCGGCCTCCTCTTGATCCTGCGGCGCATCGTCCAGCGCCGCTTCCAGCTGTTGATAGCGATACATATCGCGATACCAGCCGGGCTGCGCCACCAGTCCATCGTGACGACCGCGCTGGACAATATGACCATGCTGCATCACCAGAATCTCGCTGGCCTCAGTCAGTGCCGACAGGCGATGGGCGCTGATAATAACCGTTCGCCCCTCTCCCCACTGCCGCAGATTATGCAATATCTGATGCTCGGTCCGACCATCCACCGCCGACAGCGCATCGTCAAGAATCAGAATCTCCGCTTCCAGCAACAGCGCGCGGGCGATGGAAATGCGCTGTTTTTGCCCGCCGGACAGCATCACGCCGCGTTCGCCGACTTCCGTTTCATATCCCTGCGGCAGGCGCAGAATATCGTCGTGTACGCTGGCCAGCCGCGCAACATGCTCAATTTGCTCCGGCGTCGCATCGGGCCTGCCGAGCGCGATGTTGTTGGCGACGGTGTCGGAAAACAGGAACGGCGTCTGGTTCACGACCGCCAGCCGGGCGCGCCAGCTATCGAGCTGCAGCCGCGTCAGCGGAATATCATGGAAGCGAATATCCCCTTGCGTGACGTCAAAGTGGCGCTGAATCAGCGCCAGAATCGTACTTTTCCCTGCGCCGGTTGGCCCGCAAATGCCCAGCATTTGCCCTGGCTGGAGCACGAAGTTGACCTTCTCCAGCGAGGCCTTATTCGCCTGCGGATAGATAAATTCGCGTACGGCGACGCTAAGCGCACCGCGCCCTTCCGGGGCCAGCTCATGACCATCGTTGACGGTCGGCGCCTCTTCAAGCATCGTGCGGATCCGACTGTAGGCCGCGCTGCCGCGTTCTACGATGTTAAACATCCATGCCAGCGCCAGCATCGGCCAAATCATCAAACCGAGATACATCACAAAGCTGGTCAGTTGGCCAAGGGTCATACTGCCCTGCAGCACCATCCAGCTCCCTCCGCCGATCGCCAGCAGGTTAGCCGTGCCAATCGCAATATAGATAGTCGGATCAAAGCGCGCATCAATGCGCGCCACACGCATGTTTTTCCTGCCGGTATCCGCCGCATCGGCAGCAAACTGCGCCGATTGCCGGTCCTCCAGGCCAAAGGCCTTAATCATGCGAATGCTGGTCAGGCTCTCCTGAGTACGATCGTTCAGGCTGGAGAATGCCGCCTGCGCGACGCGGAAGCGTTCATGGAGCGCATCACCGTTACGCTTGATAACCAGGGCCATCACCGGCATCGGCAACAGCGCCAGCAGAGTGAGCTGCCAGCTGATTTGCGTTGACATCACGATCAACACCGCACAGCCCATTACCATAGAGTCCACCAGCGTCAGCACCCCTTCCCCCGCGGCAAAGACCACCCGATCAACATCGTTGGTGGCGCGCGCGATCAGGTCGCCGGTGCGGTGGCGCAGGTAAAAGGCCGGATGCTGACGGCTGAGCTGACGATAAAAGTCCTCCCGTAGCTCCACCGCCAGCTGATAAGAGGCGCCAAAAAGCAGCACGCGCCAGACGTAGCGCAGCAGATAGACCATCACCGCGATCAGGACTAACGCGCCGATCCACATCCACACCTTCTCCGCGGTGTAATGTTGTCTGGTGACGCCGTCAACCACGATTCCCACCACCTTTGGCGGAATCAGCTGTAAAACGGCGATAATGGCCAGCAGGGCAATCGCACCGAGATAACGGCGCCACTCCCGACGGAAGTACCAGCTAAGTTGAGCAAATAATCGCAAGCAGTTAAATCCTGAGTGTATAAATCGTCGCGGCAAACGCCGTTAATCAATAGGTAAGGCAGTGGTGTATTTTATCTGTTCCATCGCGAAACTCGAAGTGACATCAGACAGCCCGGGTACGCTGTTCACCAACCGTTTATAAAAATCATCGTAGCGTTTCATATCCGCCACCTGCACTCGCAGCAGGTAATCATACTCTCCCGCCATACGCCAGAAGCCGAGGACTTCCGCCATCTGCGTGACTTCGCTGACGAAGCGGCAGTACCAGTCGCTGCTGTGATGCTGGGTCTTAATCAGCACAAATGCCGTCAGACCGAGCCCAAGCTTTTCGGCATCCAGCAGCGCCACGCGCCCGAGCAGGATCCCCTCATCTTCCAGCCGCTTCAGCCGTTTCCAGCAGGGCGTGGTGGTCAGATTAACGGCATCAGCCAGCGCCTGCAAAGAGAGGGTGCAGTCAGTTTGCAGCAAAGAAAGCAGCTTACGGTCAATTTTATCTAACACAGGGCACCTCTGGAGAAAAATTTTCTCCCTTCATTGTAATTGAAAGGCTAAATAGCAACAATTTTTCCTCACACTTCCGCTAAGCTGGGCACAAAATGACAAACAGGAAATGACGATGAATAGCGCCTGGGTAAAACATGCAATCAGTGAAATCAACGCCGATTATCAGCGTTCCGCCGACACGCACCTTATTCGCCTGGCGCTGCCCGGGTTCCCGGGTATTCAGATCTACCTGAAGGATGAGAGCACCCATCCTACCGGCAGCCTGAAACACCGCCTGGCGCGCTCGCTGTTCCTTTACGGCCTGTGTAACGGCTGGATTAAAGAAGGGACGACGATTATCGAAGCCTCTTCCGGCTCGACGGCGGTTTCTGAAGCCTACTTTGCGCGTCTGCTCGGTCTGCCGTTTATCGCCGTCATGCCTTCCTGTACGGCAAAACGTAAAATTGAGCAGATTGAGTTTTATGGCGGTCGCTGTCACTTCGTCGAGAGCGCGTGCGAAATCTATGCCGCCTCCGAGAGACTGGCTCGCGAACTGAACGGCCATTATATGGATCAGTTTACCTTCGCTGAACGAGCAACGGACTGGCGCGGCAATAACAATATTGCCGACAGCATCTTCCGGCAGATGACCCATGAACCGCATCCGCAGCCCTCATACATCGTGATGAGTGCAGGGACCGGCGGGACATCGGCCACGATTGGCCGCTATATCCGCTGTCAGGGCTATGATACTCAGCTGCTGGTCGTCGATCCGCAAAACTCGGTGTTCCTCGACTACTGGCAGAGCCGCGATGCCGGCCTGCGCAGCCCGGTAGGAAGCAAAATAGAAGGTATCGGTCGTCCGCGCGTCGAGCCATCATTTATTCCTGACGTCGTCGATGAGATGCTGCGGGTGCCGGACGTGGCCAGCGTCGCCACCGCCCTGTGGCTGGAAACGCTGCTTGGTCGCAAAGTCGGCGCCTCCACCGGCACCAATATGTGGGGCGTGCTTGAGCTTGCCGTGCGTATGCGCGCTGAGGGGCGTACCGGTTCTATCGTCACACTGCTGTGCGATAGCGGCGAACGCTATCTGGAAAGCTATTACAACCCGCAGTGGGTCGCGAGTCAGATCGGCGATATCACTCCGTGGCAGGCAAAAATCGCGGCGATGGTGAATACACAATAAAAAAAGCCAGACACCGTGGTGCCTGGCTTGCTGGAAGGGTCTGTTTATTCGGGGGAATAAGGAAGATCGGGATTATCCAGCCAATGAGTTAAAAAATGGGAGACCGCTTCATGGCGGCAGTCTCCAATAACCGGCAAATGCGGCAGTTCCGCTTTGAGCTGCGGCATAGCGTTACCCATAATGACCCCGCGCCCGACGCTACCGAGCATTTCGCGGTCGTTCATGGCGTCGCCAAACGCCATACAATCCTGCATCGACAGGCCCAGATGCTGGCTAAGTACCGCCAGCGCAGCGCCTTTATTACAACCATTCGGCAGCACTTCCAGGCAGTCGAACGCTGAAAAACAAATATGCGCGCGATCCCCGAGTGCTTCAGCCAGCTGAACGTTGAGCCGCTGGAGATCGTCGTGATCGCCGCAGAAGCAGACTTTGGTGACGTTATCCGTCGGCATCCGCCGGGGATCGGAAATCTGATAGCGAAAGCCGCTGAAAATATGCGCTTTCAGCAATTCGGGCATCTCCTGCCCGGTAAACCAGCCACCGTCATTAAAGACGTGCATGCTGGCCGCCGTGTCCCAGCGACGGTGGAGCACCGCTTCGGCGACGCCAGGATCGAGATCGCTGCGATGCAGCTCTTCTCCATCCAGCGCATGAATCCGCGTACCGTTGCCGGTAATTAAGTAGGCATCCAGCGAGAACTCACCGATGACGTGGCGCATTTCCAGCGCATGGCGTCCCGTGGCAAAGGTCAGGGTGATGTCACGATCGCGCAGGCGCTTCAGCGCTGAGAGCGTTGACGTTCCCAGACGATGGTCCGGCAGCAGCAGCGTACCGTCCATATCAAAAGCAGCGAGTCTTGCCATGTGAGCTCCCAAAAGCACGGTGAGTTTTACTTGAGTTCCAGTATTGCCTGAGATATACGGAAGTAATAGTGAATAGATAAATTTTATTGTTCCGGGTTTATAAACCGCACTCGCGCAGGCCCCGAAGGGCCGCTCGGGTAACTGGGGTGAGCAAGCGCAAGCAGCACAGAGGCACAGAGGCACAGAGGCAGCCTTGTCAGGTGGGGTGAGTATACACAACATCATTCAGCCTGCATCAAGGCGGCAAGTGCGCGAATCCCCGGGAGCTTACTCCAGTAAGTAGCCGGGGCGAGCAAGCGCAACAGCACAGAGGCAGCCTTGTCAGGTGGGGTGAATATACACAAAATCATTCAGCCTGCATCAAGGCGGCAAGTGCGCGAATCCCCGGGAGCTTACTCCAGTAAGTGACCGGGGTGAGCAAGCGTAGCCAACGCAGAGGCAGGTTGAAGGATGAAGTGTATATGAGATTACTGAACAGGCTGAACCAGTACCAGCGCCTGTGGCTCCCCTCCTCCGGCGCGCCACAGCAGGTGACCGTGAGCGAGCTGGCAGAACGCTGTTTTTGCAGCGAGCGCCATATTCGAACGCTGCTTCGTCAGGCTCAGGAGGCCGGCTGGTTGAGCTGGCAGGCGACTCCCGGGCGCGGAAAACGCGGCACGCTGGTTTTTCACACCGCGCCGGAATCCTTACGTAATGAGATGATGGAGCTGGCGCTGAGTCAAGGCCAGCAGAAAAACGCACTTGAGCTGGCTCAGCTGGCGACGGAAGAGCTGAAGGCGCTGCTTTCGCCTTTTCTTGGCGGTCAGTGGCAAAACAATACGCCGACTTTGCGCATTCCCTACTATCGCCCGCTTGAGGCGCTGCAGCCGGGTTTTTTACCCGGCCGCGCCGAACAACATCTTGCCGGGCAAATTTTTTCCGGTCTGACGCGCTTCGGGGCGCAAAGCAGCGCTCCGGTCGGTGATTTAGCCCATCACTGGCAGGTATCGCCGGACGGCCTGCGCTGGCAGTTTTATATCCGCTCAACGCTGTTCTGGCATAATGGCGATCCGATAGAAACGCCACAGCTTCGGCGGCGGCTGCTGATGTTGCTGGAGCTGCCCGCCCTGCGCACCCTGTTTGCCAACATTAACCGGATCGATGTCACCCATGCGCAGTGTCTGACGATTACGCTGCATCGCCCGGATTACTGGCTACCGTTCCGCCTCGCCAGCGACGGCAGCGTACTGGCGCACCCCGATGAACCAACGGTCGGTAGCGGGCCGTTCCGTCTGAAACTGTTCAGCCCGGAGCTGGTGCGGCTGGAGAATCATCCGCGCTATCATCTGAACCATCCGCTGATCCAGGCGGTGGAGTACTGGATAGCCCCCCAGCTGTTTGAGCATAATCTGGGCACCAGCTGCCGCCACCCGGTGCAGATTACCATTGGCGATCCGGATAAGCTGGCAAATCTACGTCAGGTCAGCAATAGCATCAGCCTCGGGTTTTGCTACCTGGCGCTGCGGCAAAGCCCTCGCCTCAGCAAAGCTCAGGCGCAACGTCTGGTATCGCTTATTCACCGCTCTTCACTGCTGAAGACACTTCCGCTTGACGAAGATTTGATTACCCCCAGCAACGAGGTATTGCCCGGCTGGACCATTCCCCTGGGGCCAGAGAATCAGGATGTTCCTCTGCCTGAACAGCTTACGCTGCTGTATCACCTGCCGGTCGAACTGCACACGATGGCAGAACAGCTTCGCCTACGGCTTGCCGCTCTCGGCTGTGAACTGAAACTCATTTTTCACGACGCCAAAAACTGGCACGGTTGCCAGGAGCTGGCGCAGGCGGATTTGGTCATGGGCGATCGGCTGATCGGCGAAGCCCCGGAATACACGCTGGAACAGTGGCTGCGCTGCGATACGATGTGGCCTCATTTATTGACCGGGGCACAGTATGCTCATCTGCAGGCCACCCTCGATGCCGTCCAGGCGCAGCCTGAAGAACGCAGCCGCAACGAAGCGTTGCGCAATGTCTTCAATATCCTGATGGACGATGCCATCATGACGCCGCTATTTAATTACAATTATCGCATCAGCGCCCCACCGGGCGTAAACGGCCTGCAGCTTAACGCCCGAGGCTGGTTTGATTTCGCCAGCGCCTGGCTACCGGCATCGCCGCCGTGATGAAGCTGGTCGCCGCGCCCGTCAGGCGCTACCATATCGCTTTCACTTTGATTGTCAGGAATTGCCATGAAACGCGCCGTAGTTGTCTTCAGCGGAGGACAAGATTCAACGACCTGCCTGGTGCAGGCTCTGCAACAGTACGATGAAGTGCACTGCGTCACTTTTGATTATGGCCAACGCCACCGCGCGGAAATTGACGTCGCTCGCTCTCTGGCGTTAAAGCTGGGCGCCGTTGCCCATAAGGTGCTCGACGTGACGTTGCTTAACGAGCTTGCCGTCAGCAGCCTGACCCGCGATAACATCCCGGTGCCGGACTATGAGCCGGAAGCCAGCGGTATCCCGAATACCTTCGTTCCCGGGCGTAATATCCTGTTTTTAACCCTGACGGCGATTTACGCCTACCAGGTTAAGGCGGAAGCGATCATTACCGGCGTGTGCGAAACCGATTTTTCCGGCTACCCGGACTGCCGTGACGAGTTCGTGAAAGCACTGCACCATGCCGTCAGCCTCGGAATGGCAAAAGATATTCGCTTCGAGACGCCGCTGATGTGGCTTAACAAAGCCGAGACATGGGCTTTAGCCGATTACTGGGGCCAGTTAGCACTGGTGCGCCATGAAACCCTGACCTGCTATAACGGCATTAAAGGCGACGGCTGCGGACAGTGTGCGGCCTGTAACCTGCGCGCCAACGGGCTAAGCCAGTACGAGGCCGATCGGCCGGGTATTATGGCAGTGATGAAACACAAAACCGGACTACAGTAACCGGTGGCTTCCCGGTAGCGGCTGGCGCCTTACCGGGCCTGCAAGATCTGCGCATCGCATCAAGCCCTTAGCCGGTCAGCGCAATTCCAGTACCCAGTCCGCAACGAACCGTAGGCCGGGTAAGGCGTCAGCCGCCACCCGGCATTTTCTCTATGACCGTTAGCTGAGACAGATGCGCGGCAGCGCATCCGGGACATACTCCTCCGACTGGCCCGTCAGCAAGGCTCCAGCTGAAGCAGTTTCTCGCGCAGTTCACCCTCCAGCGGCAGCGCCTTCTGCGTTTTCAGATCGATGCAGACAAAGGTGATTAGCGCATCGGCTACCACCTCGCCGTTAGGGTTAAGGGTTACCACCTGGCTTAACGTTCCGCTTTTTCCGTTCAGCTGTTCCAGTTTGCTGGTGACGGTAAGCACATCGCCTAGCACCGCCGGGCGTCGATAGTTGATATTGATATTTACCACCACGAAAGCGATGTTGCGTGCGGTCATCCAGTGAAAAGCCGGGCTGCTTTCCAGGCCGTCCCAACGCGCCTCTTCGAGAAACTCCAGATAACGCGCATTATTGACGTGCTGATAGACGTCGAGATGATAGCCGCGAACTTTGATTTGTGTCTGCATAGCGCACATGCCTTATCTTGCATTGTTGTATTGAGGTCAGAGGTCACACCACTTAAGTGACCTCTTCATTCTGGCAAATAATAACGACTGTGCAAACTTGTACTGAAAATTTACAGCTTCAGATGTGACAGGTTTCTCTCCACCAGCGAGTGACCCATCCCCGGGACCTGCTTAAGATCGTCAACGGTTTTAAATGGCCCGTACTCTTCGCGATAGCTTACGATAGCCTGCGCTTTCTTCAGACCGACGCCATTCAGAGCCTTTGACAGCTCTTCTGCGCTGGCGCTATTGATACTTACCCTGATGCCATCATTCTCAGTCGTATTTAACGCATCAGGCGCTTTCGCCTGCGGCGTCTGTACGCTCTCTTTTGCCGTCGCCGACGTCTTCCCGCTGGAAGGGGCGGCAAGTACACCCTGATGTCCTGCCGCACAAACCAGTACGGCGGCGGCAATAAGCGTTTTCAATCCACGTTTCATGCTGTTATCTCCTTGTTTGTAGACAGCAAGGTCACAATAGCGAGGGTGGAAAAGGAGTACAAAAGACAAACCGCAGAAATGGAAAAGGCCGCGAAAGCGGCCTTTGAGGATTACATCAGGTTACTGATTTTTGCGAAGCGTCACGAAATTATTGCTGCTGGTCGATAGCATCGCCGAGTTTAATTTTCGCGGACTTACGCAGGTTGCTCATCAGCGCTTCGAAAGCAATCTGAGCATTGTTCTGCGTGATGCCTTGAACCATGGCTTTTTTCTGCGCTTCCGGCATGTCGCCGGCTTTCACTTCATCCAGCGCCAGCAGCACCACGTTGCCTTTGATATCGCTCCCCATACCGTAGACAGGTTTACCCTGCTGCGGCAGCGGCAGAGCAAACGCCGCCTGGCTCAAGGGATCCTGACCGGTACGTGCCAGCGTCTGCGCCGGGCCGAAGCTTAAACCCGCGGCTTTCATCGCCTCGTCACCTTTGCCATCTTTGAGCGCGGCCAGCAGCTTGTCTGCATCCAGCTTCGCCTGCTGTTCAGCTTTGGTATGTTTTACGATATCGATAACCTGTGCTTTCACGTCCGCCAGTGGCTTCACGGCTTCCGCTTTGTGCTCGCTGATACGCAGAACAAATGCGCGATCGCCATCGACGGTGATGATATCGGAGTTGCTGCCCGGCGTACCGTTCTCGCCCACCAGACCGCCGTTGAAGATAGCATCGGAGACCGGTTTAAAGTTCAGCTCTTCTGGCAGATTGTCACGCCCAAACCAGCCGGTTTCGCTGACTTTCACATCCGCAGCCTGTGCGGCGCTGGCCAGCGATTCGTTATCATTGCTGGCTGCATCGCTCACTTTCTGCTGCAGCGCGTAGTAAGCATCCAGCGCTTTTTCCTGCTTCACTTTCGCCGCGATATCATCGCGAACTTCGGCCAGCGGTTTAACCTTCGCCGGCTGAACATCATCAAGACGGACAACCAGGAAACCAACGGAAGATTTGATCACGCCAGAAAGCTGGCCTTTTTCTTTCAGACCGGCATTTTTCAGCTCTGGTACCGTTGCGGCATCGTCCATCCAGCCCATATCGCCACCGTTGCGGGCGGAGATAATGTCGGTAGATTTTTCTTTCGCCAGGGTGGAGAAATCGGTCCCTTTCTTCAGCTCATCCAGAACGGTCTGGGCATCGGCTTCGGTCTTGGTCTGAATCACGCTGTAGCGGTTACGCTGCGGCTGCGTGAACTGATCCTGATGCTGATCATACCAGGACTGGATTTCTTCGTCAGAAGCGTTCTCCTGCATGCCTGCTGCATCCATTTTGATGTAGCTCACGCGGAACTGCTCCGGCGCCATGAAACGGGCCTGGTTTTGCTGGTAGTAAGCGTTGACTTCCTCATCGGTCACCGCCTGCTTCGCCGCCAGTGCGTTGACATCGATGGTGGCTTCACGCACTACGCGTTGCTGGGATACCAGCGCAGCCAGCTGATCGGATTCACCGGACAGCATAAAGTCGGTACCGGCAATCGCATTAATCAGCTGCTGAGTCGTCAGCTGGTTGCGCAGCGCCTGCGCGTACTGATCGGTGGTCATGCCCATTTGATTCACGATACCGCTAAAACGTTCGTTATCAAATTTGCCGTCAGTCTGGAAAGCCTGAGTCTGGAAGATAGCCTGTTTGACTTGAGCATCGCTGACGCTCAGTCCAAGTTCGCGGGCGTACTGGTCAAGCAGCGACTCGTCAATCAGACGGTTCAGCACCTGCTGACGCATGGTTTTCATGTAGTTTTCGTTGGCCGCCAGTTCAGAGAACTGATCGCCAAGCTGCTGCTGCATACGGTTACGTTCGCTGGCAACGGCATTTTCAAACTGTGAGCGACCAATTTCCTGGTCGTTAACTTTCGCGGCATAATTGTTACTGCCGCCAATCAGGTAACCACTCACCCCGGTCAAAATGAACGAGATAATGATGATACCGAAAATAATCTTGAGCACGACGCTATTGGCGGCCGTGCGTAGGTTGTCCATCATGGTGTAACAACGCTCCGCTGTAGATGACTTTAGCTCGCGCAGCATAGCACGTGATGGCTGCCGCGCGTGAGGACCTATTTTGACAAGAAAATGGGGTGATTGTCAGCCCACAAGTGCGTACAAACACACATAAAGTCGGGTTCCGGGCAAATAAAAAAGGCACATCTCGCGATGCGCCCTTGTACTTCGTCACATTCCCTGATGGGAAGCCGATCAGTTTACCGCGTCTTTCAGCGCTTTACCGGCACGGAAACCCGGTACTTTGGCAGCAGCGATGGTAATTTCTTTACCTGTTTGCGGGTTGCGACCAGTACGGGCAGCGCGCTCTTTCACAGCAAAGGTACCAAACCCGACCAGCGCAACGTCATCTCCAGCCTGCAGAGATTCAGTAACAGAAGCAATTAAAGCATCTAACGCACGTCCGGCTGCAGCTTTAGAAATGTCCGCACCCGCAGCAATTTTGTCAATCAGTTGAGATTTATTCACTGTTCTCTTCCTCTCTTTATAATTTATATCGCACCAGAATCCTTCGTGGTGCGACCGCGCAGCAGTTATATCAGGACTGTCATGCCCTTACAACAGAGTTGTAGATGACCCCCTGCCAGCGATCTAAGTTAGCTACACAAAAAAAGGCTGGCAAGTACGAATTTACTTCCCAGCCCCACTTTTCTTAGCGCTATTTGCGCGAAATCACTATTTTGCCGTGACGACCTGCATGCCGAATGGTTCGTTCTGCAACGCAAGTGTCAGAACTTCTTCGATTCGTTTCACCGGATGGATATCTAAATCGGCAATAACGTTATCTGGAATTTCTTCAAGGTCACGTTTATTTTCATCAGGAATCAGAACAGTCTTAATGCCGCCGCGATGTGCCGCCAGCAGTTTTTCCTTCAGACCGCCGATTGGCAGCACCTGACCACGCAGGGTAATTTCCCCCGTCATCGCGACGTCAGCGCGTACCGGATTCCCCGTCAGACAGGAGACCAGCGCGGTACACATCGCGATACCGGCGCTCGGACCGTCTTTCGGCGTCGCCCCTTCCGGAACGTGAACGTGAATATCACGTTTTTCGTAGAAATCCGAATTAATCCCCAGCTTATCCGCACGCGAACGTACCACGGTCAGCGCAGCCTGAATAGACTCCTGCATCACTTCGCCCAGCGAACCGGTATAGGTCAGCTTGCCTTTGCCCGGCACACAGGCGGTTTCGATGGTCAGCAGATCGCCGCCCACTTCCGTCCATGCCAGACCGGTGACCTGGCCGACGCGGTTTTCGCTATCCGCACGACCGTAGTCATAGCGCTGCACGCCAAGGAAATCATGCAGGTTATCGCCATTAATCGTGATGTGCTTCAGTGATTTATCCAGCAGCAGCTGTTTAACCGCCTTACGGCACAGCTTGGAAATTTCACGCTCCAGCCCACGCACGCCCGCTTCACGGGTGTAATAGCGAATAATCCCGACGATCGCGCTGTCCTCTACGGTCAGCTCGCCTTTCTTCAGCGCATTACGCTCAATCTGCTTAGACAGCAGGTGACGTTTGGCGATGTTCAGTTTTTCGTCTTCGGTATAACCGGAAAGACGAATCACTTCCATACGATCCAGCAGCGGCGCCGGAATGTTCATGGAGTTAGAGGTCGCCACAAACATGACATCGCTCAGATCGTAGTCCACTTCCAGATAGTGGTCGTTAAACGCCACGTTCTGTTCAGGATCCAGCACTTCCAGCAGCGCTGAAGCCGGATCGCCGCGCATGTCGGAGGACATTTTGTCGATCTCATCAAGCAGGAACAGCGGGTTTTTGACGCCCACTTTCGCCATTTTCTGGATCAGTTTGCCCGGCATTGAGCCAATATAGGTACGGCGGTGACCGCGGATTTCCGCTTCATCACGCACGCCGCCCAGCGCCATACGCACGTACTTACGTCCGGTCGCTTTAGCGATGGACTGACCCAGCGAGGTTTTACCCACCCCCGGCGGTCCAACCAGGCACAGAATCGGCCCTTTCAGCTTGTTGACACGGCTCTGCACTGCGAGATACTCAAGGATACGATCCTTCACGCGCTCCAGGCCGTAATGGTCGGTATCGAGGATCTCCTGAGCCTGACGCAGATCTTTTTTGACCTTGCTGCGCGCGCTCCACGGCACCTGCACCATCCAGTCGATATAGCCGCGTACGACGGTCGCTTCTGCCGACATCGGCGACATCATCTTCAGCTTTTGCAGTTCCGCTTCGGTTTTTTCTTTCGCCTCTTTCGGCATTTTTGCCGCGTCGATCTTGCGCTTCAGCGCTTCGTTCTCGTCCGGCGCGTCATCCATCTCGCCAAGCTCTTTCTGGATGGCCTTCATCTGCTCATTCAGATAGTACTCACGCTGAGACTTTTCCATCTGCTTTTTCACGCGGTTGCGAATACGCTTCTCAACCTGCAGCAGATCGATTTCCGATTCCATCATCGCCATCAGATATTCCAGACGTTCGTTAATGTCGGACATCTCGAGGACGGACTGCTTATCTGCCAGCTTCAGCGGCATGTGCGCAGCAATGGTATCAGCCAGACGCGCAGGATCGTCGATGCTGTTGAGCGACGTCAGCACTTCCGGTGGGATTTTCTTGTTCAGCTTGATGTAGCCTTCAAACTGACCGATCGCGGTGCGCACCAGCACTTCCTGCTCGCGTTCGTCGATCGCCGGCGATTCCAGGTACTCCGCTTTCGCTGAAAAATGCTCGCCGTTATCAGACAGTGCAGAAATACGCGCGCGCTGCAGGCCTTCAACCAGCACTTTGACGGTGCCATCAGGCAGCTTCAGCATCTGTAAAATTGACGCCACGGTCCCGACGGTGAAAAGATCATTTACACCCGGCTCATCCGTCGAAGCTTCTTTCTGCGCAACCAGCATGATTTTTTTATCATGGTCCATAGCCGCTTCAAGACAACGGATAGATTTTTCCCGCCCTACAAACAGGGGTATGACCATGTGCGGATAAACCACCACATCGCGCAACGGCAATACGGGGATTTCAATGCGTTCAGAACGCTCAGGATTCATAGAGCTCTCTCTTAGTTTAAAGTCCGCCAGGTAGCCAGCGGCACGACTCGTCATCGCGACGCCGTTAATATGTAATCCAGTATATGGGGATGTATTCCACACATTCAACGGCGGGAATGCAGGAAAAATAAAAGGGGAGATAAAATCCCCCCTTTTTGTTAACTGCTTGAGCAAGTTGGCTAATTATTCACCAGACGCCTGCTGCGCTTCCGGTTTGCCATAGATCAGCAACGGTTTGCTTTGGCCGTCGATAACAGAAGCATCGATGACCACCTTTTCCACGTCTTCCATTGATGGAAGATCGTACATGGTATCGAGCAGCGCGGCTTCAACAATGGAGCGCAGACCACGAGCGCCGGTTTTACGCGCCATCGCTTTTTTGGCGATCGCGTCCAGCGCTTCATCGCGGAACTCCAGTTCAGCGCCTTCCAGGTTGAACAATGCCTGATACTGTTTGGTCAGGGCATTTTTCGGCTCTTTCAGGATCTGAATCAGCGCTTCTTCGCTCAGCTCATTCAGCGTTGCGACAACCGGCAGACGACCGATGAACTCTGGAATCAGACCAAATTTGATCAGATCTTCCGGCTCAACCTGAGACAGCAGCTCGCCTTCGCTCGCTTTGTCAGATTTGGCTTTTACCGTCGCGCCGAAACCAATACCTGAACCGGTTTCAACACGATGGGAAATGACCTTATCCAGACCGGCAAACGCACCGCCGCATATAAACAGAATCTTGGAGGTATCAACCTGCAAGAACTCCTGCTGCGGATGTTTACGCCCGCCCTGCGGTGGTACCGCGGCAACGGTCCCTTCGATAAGCTTCAGCAGCGCCTGCTGCACGCCTTCACCTGAGACATCGCGGGTAATCGACGGGTTATCCGATTTACGGGAAATTTTGTCGATTTCATCGATGTACACGATTCCGCGCTGCGCTTTTTGTACGTCGTAGTCGCATTTCTGCAACAGCTTCTGAATGATGTTTTCGACGTCTTCACCGACATAACCCGCTTCGGTCAGGGTGGTGGCGTCAGCCATGGTGAACGGCACATCCAGCAGACGCGCCAGCGTTTCCGCCAGCAGCGTTTTACCGGAACCTGTCGGCCCGATCAGCAGAATGTTACTTTTACCCAGCTCAACACCGTTGCTGGTATCACCATTGCGCAGGCGTTTGTAGTGGTTGTATACCGCAACGGCCAGCACTTTTTTCGCCGGCTCCTGACCGATAACGTAATCGTCCAGGTGGTGGCGGATTTCGTGCGGAGTCGGCAGCGCACTGCGTTCACGATGCGGCGCGACTTCTTTAATCTCTTCGCGAATGATGTCGTTACATAAATCAACGCATTCGTCGCAGATATACACGGATGGCCCGGCGATCAGCTTACGCACTTCATGCTGGCTTTTGCCGCAAAAAGAGCAATACAACAGTTTGCCCGAACCATCTTTGCGTTTATCTGTCATGAGTCCAAACCTCTTATTAAGTTCTTTGTGCCGCACACGACGACGCAAATGCCATTCTCAGGCGCAAGTCGCTGATAAGCGTTGTGCCGCCCTACTCCAGACAAGTATAGCGGCCCCCTTGCGCCAGGGGCATCAATTACGATGGGTCAAAATGGAATCGACCAGGCCGTATTCCACCGCTTCGGAGGCTGACAAGAAACGGTCACGCTCGGTGTCGTTCTCAATCTGCGCAAGGGATTGACCCGTATGGTGTGCCATCAGTTCATTCATCCGCCCTTTCACTTTCAGGATCTCGCGGGCGTGAATTTCGATATCCGTCGCCTGACCCTGATAGCCGCCCAGCGGCTGGTGGATCATCACGCGGGAATTCGGCAGGCAGAAACGCTTGCCTTTTGCCCCTGCGGTCAGCAGGAACGCGCCCATCGAAGCCGCCTGGCCCATACAAATGGTGCTCACGTCAGGCTTGATGAACTGCATGGTGTCGTAAATCGACATCCCGGCGGTGATCACCCCGCCCGGAGAGTTAATGTACAGATAAATGTCTTTTTCCGGGTTCTCTGCTTCCAGAAAAAGCATCTGCGCCACGATCAGATTCGCCATGTGGTCTTCCACCTGGCCGGTCAGAAAGATGACGCGTTCCTTGAGCAGACGGGAGTAGATATCAAAAGAACGTTCACCGCGCGAGGTCTGTTCAATGACCATCGGCACCAGGGCCATATGGGGTGCAAAGTTATCTCGTTCGCCACTGTATGACATTTCCGTCTCCTGGATTAATTTTGAATAAACCTGCCGCACTGATTGTAACCTTATGGACGGATTATCAGCCAGAGTCTTCTGTCCGTCATCGTTCAAATTACCTGAATATCGGCCTTACGCCCGCAACCTGAACCACTCCCGACAGATACGCTTCGTCATTATGCATGATTTCACGCGTGCAGTTTCGTCTCCTCGTAGTGGGGACGATGCAACCATAATTCAAGCATAACAAGCTTTTGTCGTAACGCTATCATTGATATCGCGTTTTCGCACTCATCGTGAAGCTATTGCTGCGATAAAAAAAAACCCGCCGCCTCTCGGCAACGGGTTTTACCTGAACTTTAAACCGCGGGGCGAAATTACGCCTGCTGGTTCATCAGTTCATTGAAGGTAGTGGCTTTTTCAGACACTTTCGCTTTTGCCAGAACGGCTTCAACAGCCTGCTCTTCCAGCGCGACGTTACGCATGTTGTCCATCAGTTCGTTGTTTTTGCTGTAGAACTCAACAACTTCTTTCGGATCTTCGTAAGCGGAAGCCATCTCTTCGATCAGGCCTTTAACACGCTCTTCGTCAGCTTTCAGCTCGTTGGTGCGAATGACTTCGCCCAGCAGCAGACCGACAACTACGCGGCGTTTAGCCTGCTCTTCGAACAGTTCGCGCGGCAGTTCCAGAGCCTGCTTCTCATTGCCACCGAAACGCTGAGCAGCCTGACGACGCAGAACGTCGATTTCGCTGTCGATCAGGGCAGCCGGCACGTCGATGTCGTTCGCTTTAACCAGACCTTCGATAGCCTGAGACTTCACGCGGTTACGCACGGCGCCTTTCAGCTCGCGATCCATGTTTTTACGCACTTCAGCGCGCAGACCTTCGACAGAACCATCTTCAACGCCGAAACGTTTGATGAATTCAGCAGTCAGTTCCGGCAGCTCGCGCTCTTCAACTTTCTTCAGGTTGATAACGAACTTAGCCGCTTTACCCTTCAGGTTTTCTGCGTGGTATTCTTCCGGGAAGGTCACATCGATAGTGAACTCTTCGCCCGCTTTGTGGCCTTTAATACCGTCTTCAAAGCCTGGGATCATACGACCCTGGCCCATCGCCAGTACGAAGTCAGACGCTTTGCCGCCTTCGAACTCTTCGCCGTCAACAGAACCGGTGAAGTCGATGGTTACACGGTCTTCTGCATCAACAGCGCCATCTTTGTCTTTCCAGTTAGCCTGCTGCTTACGCAGAGTGTCCAGCATGGTGTCGACGTCAGCTTCGGTCACTTCAACAACCGGTTTTTCAACTTCGATAGTTTCCAGACCCTGCAGAGCAACTTCCGGATAAACTTCGAACTCTACCGCGTAGGTGAAGTCTTCACCCAGCTTGTATTCGCCCGGAACGTAGTTCGGTGCGCCGGCTGGATTGATTTTCTCTTTGATGATCGCGTCAACGAAATGACGGCTCATCAGGTCGCCCAGCACGTCCTGGCGAACGGATGCGCCATAACGCTGAGCAACAACATTCATCGGCACTTTCCCTTTACGGAAGCCGTCAATGCGAACTTTTTTCGCCACGTTGACCAGCTCGCTTTTGACAGCATTCTCGATGCTGTCAGCGGCGATAGTAATCGTTACACGGCGCCCAAGGCCCTGAGTGGTTTCAACTGAAACTTGCATCTTGTTACCTCAAAAAAATCACAGTGCTCGGTCAACTCTGGAAGCGCGTGTACGTTGCTTCGCAGAACCGGGATGCCCTCTTCAATCAGAAACACATTCCCTGTCGCCAGAATCATCCCGAAGACATTCATATAAGACGCGGCATTATAGCGGCATCACTTTTGTGAGTCGAGAACGGTTGTCGCCCACTGCTGCGGCATTTTTCACATTTCCCGCGCAAATTTGCCTTTAAAAGCGCCCACTGCACACATTTTCAGACAAAACAAAACGGCCCGTAGGCCGTTTTTTAATAAATCTTCACGCAACATACTGGAAAAGTTCCCGCGGTTGCAAATACGATTTCTAGGCGATACTTCCCGCACCGCGACAAGGAGGAGATGCAAATACCGTGTCCTGAAGCCCTTCCCACTCTTTAATCGTATAGGTATGCAGCGCCAGCGCATGCACGGTGCTCGACAGCTCCTCAGTCAGCGTACCGTAGATCATACGGTGACGGTTCAGAAAACGCTCGCCGGTGAAACGATCGCTCACCAACACCACTTTAAAATGACTTTCAGAGCCAGCCGGGACATTGTGGCGATAACTTTCATCCACGACTTCGAGATACACGGGGTCGAACGCTGCCCTAAGTTTTGCTTCGATCTGTTCACGTATCATCATGAATTTTCTCCTCCGACAACGCTGAGATGCCGCCATTCCTTTTAAATGTTAGCCGCTTTTACCGCTTCCATTAGGGGAAAACAACAAAAAATTAGCATTGTTCTGATATTTTCATTCAAAAGTATCAAGTTTACTTACTCTCTCCCCCAGAACGTCCGCCTGGATCGCGATAAAAATGGGAGGCGGCGATAAAATGTACAACGCGATGAATTTACATGCGTTGCCACTTCCCCTCGCCGTTGGCGATGTTATGATGGCGGTAATTTTCCTCAATGACCCGAAATAAATTTGCGCGACGGAAAGGCTACAAACGGGAGAGTCCTCAGGCGCTTGCTGAAGCGAGTGACGAGGGCGAACAAGAGCCGCTAACGCAACCGTTGCCTGAAGTATGACGGGTATAACAACACCATGCGCTGAGACCCTGAACATGTTTAAGAAAATTCTTTTCCCGCTGGTCGCGATGTTTATGCTGGCAGGATGCGCGACGCCTCCGACCACCATTGATGTATCGCCGAAAATGAGCCTGCCGCAGCAGGACCCAAGTCTGATGGGCGTCACCGTCAGCATTAACGGTGCGGATCAGCGTCCGGATCAGGCGCTGGCGAAGGTCACCCGCGATAACCAACAGGTTACGCTGACCGCCTCTCGCGATCTGCGCTTCCTGCTGCAGGAAGTGCTGGAAAAACAAATGACCGCGCGCGGTTATATGATTGGGCCGAACGGCGCGGTCGATCTGCAGATCATCGTCAACAAACTGTATGCCGACGTTTCACAGGGCAACGTGCGCTACAACATCGCCACGAAAGCAGATATCGCGATTATCGCCACTGCCGCGAACGGCACCAAAATGACCAAAAACTATCGCGCAAGCTACTCTGTTGAAGGCGCCTTCCAGGCTTCTAACCAGAATATCGCCAATGCAGTGAACAGCGTCCTGACCGATACCATCGCCGATATGGCGCAGGACACCAGCATTCATGATTTCATCAAGCAAAACGCGCGTTGATCGTTCGCAAACCCGGCCTCGCGCCGGGTTTGCGCCATAAGCCATGTCCAACCACTACTTACGCATTTTCCAGCAGCCTAAATCAGCTATTTTGCTGATCCTTGGGTTTGCTTCCGGCCTGCCTCTCGCGCTGACCTCCGGCACGCTCCAGGCGTGGATGACCGTTGAAAATATCGATCTGAAAACGATCGGCTTCTTCTCGCTGGTTGGTCAGGCCTACGTCTTTAAGTTTCTCTGGTCGCCGTTAATGGACCGCTACACGCCGCCGTTTCTTGGCCGGCGCCGCGGCTGGCTGCTGACCACCCAGTTTCTGCTGCTGATCGCCATCGCCGCCATGGGGTTCCTTGAGCCCTCCACCCAGCTCCGCTGGATGGCGGCATTAGCGGTAGTTATCGCCTTCTGCTCCGCATCGCAGGATATCGTTTTCGACGCCTGGAAAACCGATGTGCTGCCGGCAGAGGAGCGTGGCGCAGGCGCGGCCATCAGCGTGCTGGGCTATCGCCTGGGGATGCTGGTCTCCGGCGGTCTGGCGCTGTGGCTGGCCGATCGCTGGCTCGGCTGGCAGGGAATGTACTGGCTGATGGCCGTGCTGCTGATTCCCTGCATTATCGCCACCCTGCTGGCGCCAGAACCGAGCGATGTGATTCCGGTACCGAAAAGCCTCGAACAGGCGGTCGCCGAACCGCTGCGCGATTTCTTCGGACGCAACAACGCCTGGCTGATCCTGCTGCTCATCGTCCTTTATAAGCTCGGCGATGCCTTTGCGATGAGTCTGACCACCACGTTTTTGATTCGTGGCGTCGGTTTTGATGCCGGCGAGGTCGGAATGGTCAATAAAACGCTGGGACTTTTCGCGACGATTGTTGGCGCACTCTACGGCGGCGTATTAATGCAGCGCCTCACCCTGTTTCGCGCCCTGCTGATTTTCGGCGTGCTACAGGGCGTATCCAATGCCGGCTACTGGCTGCTGTCGATTACCGATAAACATCTTTATTCCATGGCGACGGCGGTCTTTTTCGAGAACCTGTGCGGCGGTATGGGCACGGCGGCATTTGTCGCCCTGTTAATGACCCTGTGTAATAAATCGTTTTCCGCCACCCAGTTTGCTTTGCTGTCCGCGCTCTCGGCAGTTGGTCGCGTGTACGTCGGGCCGATTGCCGGCTGGTTCGTCGAAGCTCACGGTTGGCCTACGTTTTATCTGTTCTCCGTCTTTGCCGCCGTCCCGGGGATTGTGCTCCTGCTGCTCTGCCGGCAAACCCTGGAGTACACGCAACGCACCGGAAGCTTTATTCCGCGCACGGACTATCCACAGACCTATACGCTGGCGCTGCTGATTCTGGCCGTGGGTTCGCTGATGCTGGGCATATGGCTGCTGTTGCTGATACTTAATGCCCTCGACTTCACCTCGTTTTCCTTCCTGCCCGCGCTGCTGGAAATTGCGGCCATCACCGCCATCGCCGGCGTTTTGCTCGGAAGTCTGCTTGATTATCTGGCGTTACGGAAGAGAGCGCTGATTTAACGCATAATCGCGGGGTTATTAGCCGTTGTAATCACTGAACGTAATTATAACGGCTTATTAACGATTTTATATTGTTCATTTTTCATTTGTTGTTTTGTGCGCTTTACATTTTGGGAAGTTATTGACAACTTTTATTCAAAACATTAAATAATTTAACCGATTCAGCAAAAGCGATTTAATATCGCCGCCGAGCAATGTCTGTTATTTGATAATTAATTGTTAATTAGTTGTGTTATTTTTCGAGTGTTTATACTCATTCCCCCATAAGCCCATCCATTCTTATCTCTTTCGTTATAGATCCTGCATATAGCGTGCTTTGCAAGCATCAGCGTCACACTCGGTTACATATGTGACAAAGCGAGCAGAACCCGCTAACACAGAACTGACACAGCCCCAATCATGTTTACAGTAATGCAACCTTCCCGTAAAATGCCCGTACACTTTAAGCGCCACCAGATTCCGTGGAATTGAGGTCGTTCAATGAGACTTAGGAAATACAATAAAAGTTTGGGATGGATGTCATTAATCGCAGGTACTGTATTACTCAGTGGTTGTGATTCTGCACTCCTTGACCCAAAAGGACAGATTGGACTGGAGCAACGTTCTCTGATACTGACGGCCTTTGGCCTGATGATGATTGTCGTTATTCCCGCCGTCTTAATGGCAGTAGGATTTGCCTGGAAGTATCGTGCGAGTAATAAAGATGCGAAGTATAGCCCGAACTGGTCACACTCCAACAAAGTTGAAGCTGTGGTCTGGACGGTTCCTATTCTGATCATCCTGTTCCTGGCCGTTCTGACCTGGAAAACCACTCACGCACTTGAGCCAAGCAAACCGCTTGCTCACGAAGAGAAACCGATCGTCATCGAAGTTGTTTCGATGGACTGGAAATGGTTCTTCATCTATCCGGAACAGGGTATTGCTACCGTCAACGAAATCGCCTTCCCGGCGAACGTACCGGTACACTTCAAAGTGACCTCTAACTCCGTGATGAACTCGTTCTTTATCCCACGTTTAGGCAGCCAGATTTACGCAATGGCCGGGATGCAGACTCAGCTGCACCTCATCGCGAATGAAACTGGCACTTATGACGGTATCTCCGCAAGCTATAGCGGCCCGGGCTTCTCTGGTATGAAGTTCAAAGCTATCGCCACGCCGGATCGTGCAACCTTCGATCAGTGGGTAGCGAAAGCGAAACAGTCGTCGAACACCATGGACTCCATGGCGGCTTTCGACAAACTGGCTGCGCCTAGCGAATACAACAAAGTGGAATACTTCTCTGACGTGAAACCGGATTTGTTTAAAGATGTTGTGAACAAATTTATGTCTCATGGCAAGAGCATGGATATGTCCCAGCCTGAAGGCGAGCACGCAGCGCACGAAGGGATGGAAGGCATGGACATGAGCCACGCGGAAACCGCTCACTAAGGGGCCGAGGAAGAAAACGATGTTCGGAAAACTTACACTGGATGCAGTGCCCTACCACGAACCCATTATTGTGGTTACGGTGGCTGCGATTATCATCGGGGGACTGGCGCTTCTGGCGGCAATCACTTACTTCGGTAAGTGGTCCTACCTTTGGAATGAGTGGCTGACTTCGGTCGACCACAAAAGACTTGGTATCATGTATGTCATCGTAGCAATCGTGATGTTGCTGCGTGGCTTCGCTGACGCCGTTATGATGCGTAGCCAGCAGGTGCTGGCCTCGGCCGGGGAAGCAGGGTTCCTGCCGCCTCACCACTACGATCAGATCTTTACCGCCCACGGCGTTATCATGATCTTCTTCGTAGCGATGCCGTTTGTTATCGGTCTGATGAACCTCGTGGTTCCGCTGCAGATCGGTGCGCGCGACGTTGCCTTCCCGTTCCTCAACAACCTGAGCTTCTGGTTCACCGTTGTCGGCGTAATTCTGGTTAACTTGTCTCTGGGCGTCGGTGAATTCGCACAGACCGGTTGGCTGGCCTATCCGCCGCTGTCGGGAATCGAGTACAGTCCGGGCGTTGGGGTCGATTACTGGATCTGGGCTCTCCAGCTATCCGGTATTGGTACAACGTTAACCGGTATTAACTTCTTCGTGACCATTATCAAGATGCGTGCCCCTGGCATGACGATGTTCAAGATGCCAGTATTTAGCTGGGCATCTCTGTGCGCCAACATCCTGATTATCGCCTCCTTCCCAATCCTGACCGTCACCGTCGCGCTGCTGACCCTGGACCGCTACCTGGGCACCCATTTCTTTACCAACGAGATGGGTGGCAACATGATGATGTACATCAACCTGATTTGGGCCTGGGGCCACCCGGAAGTGTATATCCTGGTGCTGCCGGTATTCGGTGTCTTCTCCGAAATCGCCGCAACCTTCTCGCGTAAGCGTCTGTTTGGCTACACCTCGCTGGTATGGGCAACAGTGTGTATTACCGTTCTGTCGTTCATCGTTTGGCTGCACCACTTCTTCACCATGGGTGCCGGCGCGAACGTCAACGCCTTCTTCGGTATTACTACCATGATTATCGCAATCCCGACCGGGGTTAAGATCTTCAACTGGCTGTTCACCATGTACCAGGGCCGTATCGTCTTCAACTCAGCCATGCTGTGGACTATCGGCTTCATCGTGACCTTCTCTGTTGGTGGTATGACCGGCGTTCTGCTGGCGGTACCGGGCGCGGACTTCGTGCTGCACAACAGTCTGTTCCTGATTGCCCACTTCCATAACGTTATTATCGGCGGTGTGGTATTCGGTTGCTTTGCTGGCCTGACCTACTGGTGGCCGAAAGCCTTTGGCTTCACGCTGAACGAAACCTGGGGCAAACGCGCTTTCTGGTTCTGGATCATCGGCTTCTTCGTCGCATTTATGCCGCTGTACGTACTGGGCTTCATGGGTATGACGCGTCGCCTGAGCCAGCAGATTGACCCGCAGTTCCACCCGATGCTGGTTGTTGCGGCATGCGGTGCGGCGCTGATTGCCTGCGGTATCCTCTGCCAGCTGATTCAGTTCTACGTGTCTATCCGCGATCGCGATCAGAACCGCGACCTGACCGGTGACCCGTGGGGCGGCCGTACTCTGGAGTGGGCAACCTCTTCTCCGCCTCCGTTCTACAACTTCGCTATCGTTCCTGTCGTTCACGAGCGTGACGCGTTCTGGGAAATGAAAGAAAAAGGCGAAGCGTATAAGAAACCGGCTGGCTATGAAGAGATTCATATGCCGAAAAACAGCGGCGCAGGCATCGTTATTGCTGCTTTCGCAACGGTGTTTGGTTTCGCGATGATCTGGCACATCTGGTGGATGGCGATTGCAAGCTTCGTCGGTATCCTGGTGACCTGGATTATTAAGAGCTTTGACGAGGACGTGGATTACTACGTGCCGGTTGCAGTAGTCGAAAAACTGGAAAATCAGCATTTCGATGAGATTAACAAAGCAGGGCTGAAAAATGGCAACTGATACTCTTGCGCATAACGCCCACGCGCATGAACACGGGCACCACGATACAGGGCCGATGAAGGTATTCGGCTTCTGGATCTACCTGATGAGCGACTGCATTATCTTCGCCACCCTGTTTGCTACCTATGCCGTTCTGGTGAACGGCACGGCTGGCGGACCGACCGGTAAAGATATTTTTGAACTGCCGTTCGTTCTGGTTGAAACCGCGCTGCTGCTGTTCAGCTCCATCACCTACGGCATGGCGGCTATCGCCAT
Source organism: Klebsiella planticola ATCC 33531 (assembly GCF_000735435.1). Lineage (GTDB taxonomy): Bacteria > Pseudomonadota > Gammaproteobacteria > Enterobacterales > Enterobacteriaceae > Klebsiella > Klebsiella planticola. The sequence goes on from NZ_JMPP01000067.1 coordinate 140,804, forward strand.
GTACAAAAACAATAAGAGCCAGGTTGTTTCCTGGCTGGCGCTGACCTTCCTCTTCGGGGCAGGGTTCATCGCGATGGAACTCTATGAATTCCATCATCTGATTGTTGAAGGTATGGGCCCGGATCGCAGCGGCTTCCTGTCAGCGTTCTTCGCGCTGGTCGGAACCCACGGTCTGCACGTCACCTCCGGCCTGATCTGGATGGCGGTGCTGATGGTTCAGGTTTCACGTCGTGGCCTGACCAACACGAACCGCACCCGTATCATGTGCCTGAGCCTGTTCTGGCACTTCCTGGACGTTGTGTGGATCTGCGTGTTCTCGGTTGTTTATCTGATGGGGGCAATGTAATGAGTCATTCTAGCGATCATAACGGCGCTTCTCACGGCAGCGTAAAGAGCTACATGACAGGGTTCGTCCTGTCGATCATTCTGACGGTTATCCCGTTTGCTATGGTTATGAGTGGCTCCGCATCGCATGCGGCTATTCTGGGAACTATCCTGGTCACCGCTGTTGTGCAGATTCTGGTACACCTGGTGTACTTCCTGCACATGAACAGCAAGTCTGACGAAGGTTGGAACCTGACCGCGTTTATCTTCACCGTAATCATCATTGCTATCGTTGTTGTTGGCTCCATCTGGATTATGTGGAACCTGAACTACAACATGATGATGCACTAAGAGCGGCAAGTATGTTTAAGCAATACCTGCAAGTAACGAAACCTGGCATCATTTTTGGCAACCTGATCTCCGTGATCGGCGGTTTCCTGTTGGCCTCCAAGGGCCACATCGACTATCCGCTGTTTGCATGGACGCTCCTTGGGGTGTCCCTGGTGGTCGCCTCGGGTTGTGTATTCAACAACTACATCGACCGTGACATCGATCGTAAGATGGAACGGACGAAAAACCGGGTGCTGGTCAAAGGGCTGATCTCGCCACAAGTTTCGCTGGTATACGCCACCTTGCTGGGTATTGCTGGCTTCATGCTCCTGTGGTTTGGCGCTAACCCTCTGGCCTGCTGGCTGGGGGTGATGGGGTTCGTGGTTTATGTCGGCGTCTACAGCCTGTACATGAAACGCCACTCCGTCTACGGTACGCTGATTGGTTCTCTCTCCGGCGCTGCGCCGCCGGTGATTGGCTACTGCGCGGTGACCGGTAATTTCGATAGCGGCGCGGCGATTCTGCTGGCTATCTTCAGCCTGTGGCAGATGCCTCACTCCTACGCCATCGCGATTTTCCGCTTCAAGGATTATCAGGCGGCGAACATTCCGGTTCTGCCGGTGGTGAAAGGCATTTCCGTGGCGAAGAACCACATTACGCTGTACATCGTGGCCTTTGCTGTCGCCACGCTGATGCTGTCACTGGGTGGCTACGCCGGGTATAAATACCTGGTCGTTGCCGCCGCGGTGAGCGTCTGGTGGCTGGGGATGGCGCTGCGCGGTTACAAAGTGGCGGATGACAAAGTCTGGGCGCGTAAGCTGTTCGTCTTTTCCATCGTCGCCATTACCGCACTGTCGGTGATGATGTCCGTCGACTTTATGGTGCCGGATTCACACAATCTGCTGGCCTACGTCAGATAAGATTGTCGCTCTGACAAACCCCGCTCCGGCGGGGTTTTTTATTGCCCGGAATTACCCCACCAGCATCGCCTGCGCGCTATAGAGCAGATCCAGATGGTCGCGACACAACGCATCCAGCGACGTCCGCGACTGGTGAGAGGTCAGGCTCAGCGCGCCCCAGTACATCCCTTCCCTGTCAGACAGAGGTACCGCCAGCACCAGCATCCCAATTTCAAACTCCTGCTCGATAGTGGCAAACCCCTGGCGCCGCACCAGAGCAATTTTTTCCATCAGCATCGCCACGTCCGTCACCGTATACGGCGTGCGCTGTTCACGCTTGATACGTCGCAGAATCACCTCGCACTCGTCTTCCGGCAGCGAAGCCAGCCAGAGTCGCCCGCCGGCGGTGCAGAATATTGGCACCCGCTCCCCTAACCTCACCGAGGTCGAGTTAAACGGCGTATGTTTGCTGCGCGCGATATACACCAGTTCATCTTCATCAATCACCCCGACCGACGCATGCTCTTCCGTCCGGCTGGCAATGTACTCAACGATGGGGCGGACCATGCGCGGAAACTGTGCCGAATCAACATAGGCCTGCCCCAGGCGCAGCGCTTTTGGCGTCAGCCAGTAATAGCGCCCGTCGGTCTGTACATAGCGCTCGTGCAGCAACGTCAGCAGAAAACGACGCGCGGCGCTCTGCGTCAGGCCGCTCATTTTCGCCGCCTGAGGCACGCTGAGTCGGGGAAAATCTTTGGAGAAAAGCTGGATCAATGCCAGTCCTTTTTGCAGACCGACTATCAAATCGCGCGGATGTATTGTGTTTTGCATATCAGCTCACATTTCTGCAACATTGCCATCGATTCACTGCGATTATCGCAGTGGTGGTGCGATTAACAACCAATACGTCCGAATTCTGCGTTGTTGCTCTCAGGTTCCGCTGAAATACTTTCACAACATTCATTTAACAAATGAGGTTTGAAATGGTCAGTGGATTCACGCAGGTCGTTGCCGTTATCGGTCATCCGATTACGCAGGTTAAATCACCGGAGAACTTCAACCGCTACTTCGCCGAGCAGCAGATGGACAGCGTGATGATCCCGGTCGATATCGCCCCGGAAGCGGTGGCGGATTATTTGCTGGCGTTACGCGGATGGCTGAACATGAGCGGCGTACTGGTCACCGTGCCGCACAAACAGCGCGCCGCCACGCTGGTTGACGAATTAACGCCGCGCGCCCGCCATCTCAACGCGGTGAATGTCATTCGCAAACTGGCGGATGGCCGTCTGCAGGGCGATATGCTGGATGGCGTCGGCTTCTCTCTTGCCGCGGCGGCCCACGGTTTTCAGGCTGAAGGAAAGACGGCGCTGCTCTCCGGCTGCGGCGGCGTCGGCAGCGCCATCGCCTGGGGACTGTGTGAAGCCGGCATTCGCCAGCTGGCGCTACATGACCAGAATCCGGCTACGTTACAGCTGCTGCATAACCGTCTCGCTACCCATTTCCCTGAGGTTATCCTCACTCCCCTGCCCGACACCCTGAGTGGCATTCATTTGCTGGTAAACGGTTCTCCGGCGGGAATGGCGAATTTCGATCCTCTGCCGCTACCGCCACACTTACTGGAGACTCTCGACGCGGCAACCCACGTCGCCGATGTCGTTACCGCCCCGGCGCTCACGCCGCTGCTGGCTTTCGCACAGGCGCGCGGCTGCGTAATACAAACCGGCCCCGAAATGGCGCTGGCGCAGATGAAACTCATGGGGCAATTCATCGGAGCCATCCCCCAGGAACAGGGGGCCGCGGCATGAAAAGCTGGGATGTGATTGTCATCGGCAGCGGCGCCGGCGGGTTTGCCGCCGCGGTCACGGCCTGTTGCAAAGGGCTGTCGGTGCTGATGCTGGAAAAAGCGCCGCAGTTTGGCGGCACCTCGGCGATTTCCGGCGGAGCGGTATGGATCAACGATACCGATCAGGCGCGTGCACAGGGAAAAAGCGGTGCGGCGAACGCGATCAAAACCTACCTGAAAACGATCATCGGTGAACAGAACTATCGTCCGGACATTGTCGATGCGTTTGTCGCTTCCGGACGCGAAGCGCTGGCGTTCCTCGAAAAAGAGGGCGCGGTGAAGTACAGTCTGCGCCCCCTGTCACCGGACTATTATCCTGATGAGCCGGGCGCCGTTGATTGCGGACGCGCGCTGGAGGTCGTGGAGTACGACGGACGCCAGCTCGGCGACCGCTTTCGCGACCTGCGCTCTCCCCCGCCGGGGATGCTGTTATTTGGCGGCATGATGGTCAACCGCGTGGATATCCAGCATTTTCTGGAGATGCGCCGCTCGCTGCGCTCGTTATCGCACTGCGCGAAGCTGCTGCTGCGCTACGCGCGCGACCGCATCAGTCACCCGCGCGGCACCCGGCTGGCGATGGGCAACGCCTTAATTGCCCGCATGGCCACCGTAGCGCTGCGCAAAGGCATGACGCTCCGGCTGAACGTCAACGTCCTTTCTCTGGTTGAGCACCAGGGCGCGGTCACCGGCGTCAATATTGAATGTGATGGCCAACAAGAGACCTTACAGGCGCGCTGCGGCGTCGTGCTGGCCGCCGGCGGCTTTGCCGCAGGAGAGCTGGCGGCACGCTACCGGCCGCATACCCGCGAGCATTACTCCATGTCGCCGGCCGGCAATGATGGCGCCGCATTCCGTCTTGCCAGCGCACTCAACGCCTGTGAAGGAGCCGACCTGTCGTCCAATTTTTTCTGGGCGCCGGTCTCGGTACTGCGCCACGCCGACGGGCGCGAAGAACGCTTCCCGCACCTGGTCACCGACCGGGCCAAGCCGGGCGTTATCGCCGTGAACCAAAAGGCGGAACGTTTCGTCAACGAATCAAACTCTTACCACCACTTCGCCAGCGCCATGCAAAGCCAGTCCGAAAACGCCCCCTGTTTTCTGATCTGCGATGCCCTGGCGATGAAACGCTACGGCCTCGGTCTTGCGCGGCCCGCGCCGGTTAACAACGATGCGCTGATCGAGGCCGGCTACCTGCACAAAGCGGACTCCCTCGCCCGGCTTGCTCAACAGCTAGGGCTTGACGCACAAGCGCTCGCCGGGACGGTGGCCCGCTACAACCGCGACGCCGCGCAGGGAGAAGATCCGCAATTCGCCAAAGGCGGCAACAGCTATAACCGCGCGATGGGCGATCCGCGCCATCAACCGAACGCCTGCAATGCCCCGCTGCTGAAGGCGCCGTTTTATGCCATCACCCTCTACACCGGTGATTTAGGCACGTCGCGCGGCCTGGTCACCAGCGAAAACGCCCAGGTCCTTAATCAACAACGTCAGCCGATCAGAGGCCTTTATGCCGTTGGTAACGATATGGATTCCATGATGGCGGGCACCTACCCCGGTCCCGGCATTACGCTCGGCCCGGCGCTGACCTTCGGCTATCTCTCTGCCCGCCATATGGCACAACAACCGACCCCATCAACAGGAGAAACACCATGATCTATGAAAAACGCACCTACACCATTAATCCGCTGAAAATGGCCGACTGGCTGGCGCTGTACAAAAGCGATGCTTACGCCGTCCAGACCGAGCATCTCGGTAAGCTGATCGGCTTTTTCTTCACCGAAATCGGCGTGGTGAATCAGGTGGTGCATATCTGGGCTTACGAAAGCCTCGACGATCGCCTGGTACGTCGGGCGCGCATGGCGCAAGACCAACGCTGGCTGACCTTCTCGCGTAAAAACCGCGAACTGGCGGCCGTTGAGCGGCTGGAGTCGGTCCTGCTGCGTCCTGTTGATTTTTCACCACTGCAATAAGGGGACGGAGATGAGCGGGCATAAAAAGGTGGATGTGCTGGTCGTCGGTTCCGGCGCGGCGGGGCTTTCCGCCGCGGTGACCGCCGCCCTCAAGGGCGCCAGCGTCCTGCTGGCCGAGAAAGAGCCGGTCATCGGCGGCACCAGCGCCTGGTCAGGCGGCTGGCTGTGGATACCGCGCAATCCGCTCGCCTGCGAAGAGGGCATTCAGGAGCAAGAGGACGCGCCGCTAACCTATCTGCAGCACGAAATGGGCGGCCAGCCCGCCGATGCCCGCCTGCTCACCTTCCTGCAGCAGGGCCCGGAGATGATCGACTTCTTCCGCCGCCATACGGCGGTGCAATTTCTCTCCGGCAGTAAGATGCCGGATTTTCATATGTCGCCGGGCTACGCCCAGGGGGGACGTTCGGTGACGGCACAACCGTTTGACGGACGCTTGCTTGGCGACTGGTTACATCGTCTGCGCCCGCCGCTGGAAACCATCAGCCTGGCCGGCATGGGCATCGCCGGCGGTAGCGACATGGCGCACTTTTTTAACGCAACCCGCTCCCCGCGATCGGCGTTGTATGCCGCCCGGCGTCTGCTGCGCCACGGCTGGCAACGACTGCGAGCAGGCCGCGGGCAGTATCTGGTTAACGGTAACGCGTTGATGGGCCGCCTGCTGCGTTCGGCGCTCGACGCTGGCGTCAGTATTCAATTGAATGCCCCTGTTGCTCGCCTGCTGACATCATCGAGTGGGGTCAGCGGCGCGATACTGCGCAGCGATGATGGCGATATTGAGGTGCATGCCGGCGCCGTAATCCTCGCCTGCGGCGGCTTTCCGCACGATCGCCAACGCCTGGCGCAGCAGGTTCCCCACGCGGCGGACGGCTATGGCCACTTCTCCGCCGCGCCGCCGGGTAATCAGGGGGACGGGATCCGGCTCGGGGAATCGGTCGGCGGTCAGTTCGACGCCTCGCTCAAACACGCCATGGCCTGGGCGCCGGTCTCCCGCGTCACCCTCGCGAGCGGCCTGCAGCTGGTCTTCCCGCACCTGGTTGAACGCGCGAAGCCGGGGTTTATCGCCGTATTGCCCAACGGAAAGCGTTTTACTAATGAAGCCGACTCCTACCACGACTTTATTGCCGCGCTGCTGGCCGCAACGCCTGAGGGAGAGCAGCCGGCAGCGTGGCTGCTGGCCGATAGCCGGACGCTGCGCCGCTATGGCCTGGGCCACGCCCGCCCCTTTCCGTTTTCACCCGCGGCATGGCTGCGCACGGGCTATCTCCGCTCGGCACCCACGCTGGAGGCGCTGGCGGAACAGTGTGCCATTGATGGCAGGCAGCTGACGGAGACGGTGGCCCGTTTTAACGACTACGCCGCGCAAGGAGAGGACCCGGAATTTCAGCGCGGCGTCTCGGCCTATAACCGGGCTCAGGGGGATGCCAGGCATCCTCATCACCCAACGCTGGGCCCGCTGCGCCACGCGCCCTTTTATGCGGTGCGTATTTTACCGGGGTCGCTGGGCTCTTTTAGCGGACTGAAAACCGATGAACAGGCGCGAGTGCTGGATGCGCGCCAGCAGCCGATCGCTGGCCTCTACGCCATTGGCAATGATATGTCGAGCGTGATGCAGGGGTACTACCCCAGCGGCGGTATTACGCTCGGTCCGGCCATGACCTTTGGCTATCTGGTGGGAAAAACACTGGCCGCCAATATAACAAAAACAGCATCGTAACCGACATCTTACCAGGGACGGCAGTACACATAACAACAATCACCTGCAACTGTACCGGAGTCTTTTATGAACATGCGAACCCTGTCCCTCGCCGCGCTCACCGTGCTCGACGTTCCGCCACCGGAACAGGTGCGGATCGCGGCACAAACCGGCTTTACTCATGTCGGCCTGCGTCTGCTCCCTGCCACGCCGACCGATCCTGATTACGATATGCTCGGCGATACCGCGACCGTTCGCGCAACCCTCTCTGCGCTGATGGAGACCGGTATTCGCGTATCAGATGTCGAAATCGTCCGTCTGACGAGCGACTTTTCGCTTAATGCCCGCCTGGAAAGCTTTCTGGAAACCGCCGCGCGCCTGGGCGCCCGTCAGGTGCTGGTGGCCGGCAACGATAACCACCTGACCCGCAGCGCTGAAAATCTTGCCGCGCTCGCCGAAGCCGGCCGGGGGTATGGCTTAACCATGAATCTGGAGCCGATGCCGTGGACCCAGCTACGCACTATCGCTGACGCCAGGCGGCTGATGTCCGCCAGCGGGCGGGCGGACATCGGGATTCTGATCGACGCCATCCACTTCTGGCGCGCGGGAGAGTCGCTCTCCAGCCTCGCCGACCTGCCGCCAGCGTGCCTCAACTATATGCAGCTGTGCGACGCCCCGGCGCAGATTCCCGATAACGAACAGGAACTGATCCACCAGGCCCGCGCCGCGCGGAAAGTACCGGGCGAAGGCGGGCTGGATCTGCATGGTCTGATGTCAGCGCTGCCGACAACGCTGCCGGTATCGCTGGAAGTCCCGTTAAGCGGCGCCCAGGGCGCTCTGCCCGCCCTCAACCGCGCGCAGTTGCTGTTCAATGCCGCGCAGTCTTACCTGCGCCCCTGCGCATAAGGAAAACCCTATGACTCAGATCCAACGCCTGGATGTCAGAGAGTTAATCAACGGTAATCCGCTTAGCCGTTTCCAGAAACTGGTGGTTTTCTTAGGCTTTTGCGTGATTGCCCTCGACGGTTTTGATATTGCGATTATGGGGTTTATCGCCCCGACGCTGAAGCATGAATGGGGGGTAACCAACTACGAGCTCGGCTTCGTCATCAGCGCGGCGCTGATTGGCCTGGCGCTGGGGGCGATCCTCTCAGGCCCGCTAGCCGACTGGCTGGGGCGAAAGAAAATCATCGTCAACAGCGTCTTTTTCTTTGGCTTCTGGACCATCGTTACCGCCTTCTCGCAGAACATCGAACAGATGATTTTTTTCCGTTTTATGACCGGACTGGGGCTCGGTGCGGCGATGCCCAATATCGGCACGCTGGTATCGGAGTATGCCCCCGAGCGCCAGCGCTCATTTCTGATTACGGTGATTTTTTGCGGCTTTACCTTTGGCGCAGCGGCAGGCGGCTTTTCTGCCTCATGGCTAATCCCGCGTTTTGGCTGGCATTCGCTGATGGCGCTCGGCGGGATTCTTCCGCTGCTGTTCGCGCCGTTACTTATCTGGCTGCTGCCGGAGTCGGTGCGCTTTCTGGTGGTTAAACGCGCGCCGGCGGCACGTATCCGGGCGATATTACAACGCCTCTATCCGGGGCAAATCGCGGATAACGCTGAATTCACGCTCCCGGCGCAGCCCGTCAACGCCAACACCATGCGCCTTGTCCTCTCGCGCCACTACCGCCTCGGCTCGCTGATGTTATGGCTGGTCTATTTTATGGGCCTGTTTCTGGTTTATATCCTCGGCAGCTGGCTGCCGACGCTGGTCAAAGAGGTTGGGCTGACCGTCAGTCAGGCGGCGGTGATGACGGCGATTTATCAGGCCGGCGGCACCGTAGGCTCTCTGTTCGCTGGCTGGCTAATGGATCGCATCAATCCCCATCGGGCGCTGGGGCTGATTTATGCCATCGGCGGCCTGTTTACGATGGCCATGGGCTATGCCGCCGCCAGTTTTGCGCTGTTGTGCCTACTGGCCTTCGTCAGCGGCGCTTGCCTGAACGGCGCGAATACCGGCATGAATGCGCTCTCCGCCCGCTATTATCCGACCCAGGCGCGCGCGACCGGCTCCAGCTGGATGCACGGCGTCGGCCGAATGGGCGCCATCCTCAGCGCCTTTGCCGGCGCGGAAATGATGGCGCTGAATCTCAGCTTCGAAAACGTCTTTTTAATCCTTGGGATCCCGGCGGCATTAACCGTCGTCGGTCTGGTGGTGAAGGGGCTGTTTGCCAGCGATGCCGAAACGGCCTCCCCTGCCCCTTCCCCCACGCTGAGGAGTCTGTCGTGAGCAAAATACGTCTTGCCGTCATTGGCGCGGGCGCCATCGGACGCAAACATATTGCGGTAATTCGCGCTAACCCACGGGCTGAGCTGGTCGCGCTGGCCGATCCTTCACCCCAGGCGCAGGCGCTGGCGCAATCGCTGGATATCCCAGGGTTTGACAGCGTTGAAGCCCTGCTGGACGCGGTCCAGCCGCAGGGGGTGATTAACGCCACGCCCAATATTCTGCACCTGCCCTGTGCTCTGGCCTGCATCGAACGCGGGATCCCGGTGCTGGTCGAAAAGCCCGTCGCCGACTCGCCGCAACGCGCCAGGGAACTGGTCGATGCCGCTGCTCGCCATCAGGTTGCGGTGCTGGTAGGGCACCACCGGCGGCATAACGCGCTGATCGCCGCGGCGAAGACAGCGATCGACAGCGGCGAACTCGGGCAAATCGTCACCGTCTCCGCGCACTGGGTACTGCAAAAGCCGGATGAGTATTTTGACATTGCCTGGCGACGCGAGCCCGGCGCGGGACCGCTGCTGGTCAATCTGGTCCATGATATTGACCTGATGCGCTATCTGTTTGGCGAAATCGACCAGGTGCAGGCCTTTACCTCCCATGCCGTACGCCGCTTCGCCAATGAAGACAGCGCGGTGGTAAACCTGCGGTTCGCCAGCGGGGCATTAGGTAGCGCGGTACTCACCGATTGCGGCGTAGGCCCGTGGAGCTGGGAGATGAACTCAGGAGAAAATGCGATCTACGCCCATGCGCCGGAAAACTGCTATCTGATTTCCGGTACCGGCGGCGCGCTGGCGATCCCGCAGATGCAGCGGTGGCGCTATGGCGAAGCGCGCGGCTGGCTCCACCCGCTGCTGAGTGACAGGCTTCACGTCGAGGCTATCGATCCCTTCATGCTGCAGCTTGACCACTTTTTGCAGGTCATCACGGGCGAGGAGAAACCGCTGATCGATGCTGCCGATGCGCTGCGCTCACTGGAGATCGTTGCCGCCATTCAGTGGGCGGCAGGCCAGACGACCGGATCCGCATAAACAGATGTCGGCGCAATACCGCATTGCGCCGACTTTCCTGCTATCTTTACTACGGAAGAAAAAGAAAAATAAGTTTCATTTAAACACAAAATGAAATTACATCGCTCGTTACCTCAGCGGTTTCACCCGCACTATCACACATCCCTGGCCAGAAACACCAATAAAAGCAGGGTTAATCATCTCATTTAATACGCTTTTTAGCCAAATCGTCACTTTTCAGAGGCACACTCGACGGTGAGGATAATCTTGATAATTTTTCGATCCTTCTCTCATAAATAAAAATTTAATTTCATATAATATAAAAAATGAAATAAACATTTTTAAATTTACCTTGTCACTCCTCAGGCGACAGTTTCATCGTCAGGCGTGGCGCCAGGGTCCTGTCCCGCTTCCTGGAGCAGGGAGCGATTTTCATCAGACATCCGTACTTTGTATCAAGGAGAACACCATGTTAAACGGCATGAAACCCCTGTCTCGCTCCCTGCGCTGGGGAATGGTCGGCGGCGGATCCACCAGCCAGATCGGCTACAGCCACCGCTCAGCCGCGCTGCGTGACAATGTCTTTACCTTGCTGGCCGGCGCTTTTGATATTGATGCCGAACGCGGACGTCAGTTTGGTGAACAGCTCGGGATCGCGCCGGGGCGCTGCTATGCCGATTATCAAACGCTGTTCCGCGAAGAGGCGCTGCGCCCTGACGGTATTGAAGTGGTGTCGGTAACCACGCCGAACAATACCCACTTCGCCATTACCAAAGCGGCGCTGGAAGCCGGACTGCACGTCATCTGCGAAAAACCACTTTGCTTTACCGCCGCGGAAGCCCAGGAGCTGCGGGAGCTGAGCATCAAGCATAACAAAATCGTCGGCGTCACCTACGGCTATGCCGGGTATCAGATGATTCAGCAGGCGCGCCAGATGATTGCCGACGGGCTGCTCGGACAGATTCGAATTATCAATATGCAGTTTGCCCACGGTTTTCATAATGAAGCCGTCGAGCTGCAGGCGGAGTCAACCCGCTGGCGCGTTACGCCGAAGTATGCCGGGCCAAGCTACGTGCTGGGCGACCTGGCAACGCATCCGCTCTTTGTGGCCGAAACGATGGCGCCGCATCTCAACATTCGCCGTCTGATGTGTTCCCGCCAGAGTTTCGTTGCATCGCGCGCACCGCTGGAAGATAACGCGTTTGTGCTGATGGAATACGATAACGGCGCCGTGGGCTCAATGTGGACCAGCGCGGTCAATAGCGGCGCCATGCACTCGCAGAAGGTGCGGATCGTCGGTGAGAAAGCCAGCATCGAGTGGTGGGATGAGCATCCTAACCAGCTCAGCTACGAGGTACAAGGTGAGCCGGCGCGGGTACTTGAGCGCGGCATGCCCTATCTCAGCGCCGCGGCCCTGGCAGACGATCGTATCGGCGGCGGCCACCCGGAGGGACTGTTTGAAGCGTGGGCAAACCTCTACCGGCGCTATGCGATAGCCATCGATGCGATGGATCGGGGCGATCGCGCGTTTCTGGAGAGCTTCTGGTACCCGGACGTTGAAGCAGGTCTGCACGGCGTCTACTGGGTAGAGCAATGCGTGAAATCCGCCGACGCCGGCAGCCAATGGGTTGACTTTAATTTACAATAAATGCCATCAACCAGTGGGGCCTTCTCCACTGGTTTCTTTGTTTTCCCCGCGTTTACCTCATCATGCAACACAGCGGTAATATCTGTTAAACAAACATTTATTTACGCTTCTGCCTGCCACCACTACACTAGTCGCAGTTTTTAGATTGAGGTGGTAATGAACGACAATAAAATGACGCCAGGTGAACTGCGCGCGACCTGGGGTCTGGGGACCGTATTCTCGCTGCGTATGCTCGGCATGTTTATGGTTCTGCCGGTTTTGACCACCTATGGCATGGCGTTACAGGGCGCCAGCGAAGCGCTGATTGGCCTGGCTATTGGTATCTATGGTCTGGCTCAGGCCGTATTCCAGATTCCCTTCGGCCTGCTTTCCGACCGTATTGGTCGTAAACCGCTGATTGTCGGCGGCCTGTTAATCTTCGTTATCGGTAGCGTCATCGCCGCGCTCAGCGACTCCATCTGGGGCATCATTCTTGGGCGCGCGCTGCAGGGTTCCGGCGCCATTGCCGCAGCGGTCATGGCGCTCCTCTCCGATTTAACCCGCGAACAGAACCGTACGAAGGCGATGGCCTTTATCGGCGTCAGTTTTGGCGTTACTTTTGCCATCGCCATGGTGCTGGGGCCGATTATTACTCACCAGCTCGGCCTGCATGCGCTGTTCTGGATGATCGCCATCCTCGCGACGATCGGTATCCTGCTGACCCTGTGGGTGGTGCCCAACAGCCATAATCACGTGCTGAACCGTGAATCAGGGATGGTCAAAGGCTGCTTTAGCAAAGTGCTTGCTGAGCCGAAACTACTGAAGCTCAACTTCGGCATTATGTGCCTGCATATCATGCTGATGTCCACCTTTGTTGCCCTGCCTGGGCAGCTGGAAGCCGCCGGTTTCCCCGCCGCCGAGCACTGGAAAATTTACCTGGTCACCATGCTGATTTCGTTTGTTTCGGTGGTGCCGTTTATCATCTATGCCGAAGTGAAGCGCAAGATGAAACACGTGTTCCTGTTCTGCGTCGCGCTGCTGCTGGTGGCCGAAATCGTCCTGTGGGGCGCAGGCGGCTATTTCTGGGAACTGGTCGCCGGCGTTCAGCTGTTCTTCCTCGCCTTTAACCTGCTGGAAGCCCTGCTCCCCTCTTTAATCAGTAAAGAGTCGCCGGCGGGCTATAAAGGTACCGCGATGGGCATCTATTCGACCAGCCAGTTCCTTGGCGTGGCGATTGGCGGCGCGCTGGGAGGCTGGGTAGACGGCTTCTTTGATTCGCAAACCGTATTCTTGCTTGGCGCGCTGCTGGCGATGCTGTGGCTGCTGGTTGCCGGGACGATGAGCGAACCGCCGTACGTCAGCAGCCTGCGGGTTGAAATTCCCGGTGATGTGGTGGCCGATAGCGCGCTGCAGGAGCGTCTGCAGAGCACCGATGGGGTAAAACAGGTTCTGGTGGTGCCCGACGAACGGTCGGTGTATATCAAAATCGACAGCAAGGTGACCAACCGCTTCGAAATTGAGCAGGCCATCAAAGGGGTATAAAAAAAGCGGGGAAATCCCCGCTTTTTTATTGGCCGACCTTTGCAGATGATACGCCAGCAGCCCCGACTTAGTCGCGGAAGTTTTTGAACTGGAACGGCTGTCCCAGGTCGCCACCGCGCACCAGCGCCATCACCGCCTGCAGATCGTCGCGCGCTTTACCGGTGACGCGAATCTCTTCGCCCTGAATTTGCGCCTGCACCTTCAGCTTGCTGTCTTTGATCAGCTTGACGATTTTTTTCTGCGTCGCGCTCTCAATCCCCTGCTTCAGCTTCGCATCGACAAACCAGGTTTTCCCGCTGTGTACGAACTCATCCGGCACTTCGATAGAACTGCCTTCAATGCCGCGTTTTAACAGCTTCGCACGCAGAATATCCAGCAGCTGGTTAATCTGGAAATCAGATTCGCTGAGGACCTTGATGGTCTCGTTTTTTTCGTTCAGTTCGAAGCTCGCTTCAACGTTACGAAAATCAAAACGCGACTCCACTTCACGGGTCGCATTCTCTACGGCGTTTCGAACTTCCTGAAGATCGACTTCAGAGACAATATCGAAAGATGGCATCTTTTCCTCTCCTTCTGTTTCTTTTGCGTTGCATAATACCCGCAACGCGACATAACTCAACTGGTTATCCCGCAAGCATAGCCGATGTTCCGATGCTCAATGCACGCCAGGCCACCGAGGCGTGGGCTGCAGCCGGCAGCGCAACGAGTATATACTTTAGCTATAAATGCCTGGGGTAGTCGCAGGTGAGGAGGAAGAATGAAAGTAACCGTACTCGGATGCGGTGCGCTGGGGCAGCTATGGCTAACCGCGTTATGCAAACACGGACACGATGTCCAGGGCTGGTTACGCGTCCCACAACCCTTTTGTAGCGTCAATCTGATCGAGACTGACGGGACGATTTTTAATGAGTCGTTAACCGCCAACGATCCTGACTTTCTCGCCAGCAGCGACCTGCTGCTGGTGACGCTAAAAGCCTGGCAGGTCTCCAACGCGGTAAAAAATCTGGCGCAAACTCTCCCCGCCTCGTCGCCGATCCTGCTTATCCATAACGGGATGGGGACCGTCGATGAACTGAAAGGCGTGCAGCAGCCGCTGCTGCTGGGCTCGACAACCCAGGCCGCACGCCGCGACGGCAACGTCATTGTGCACGTCGCCAACGGCACGACGCATATCGGCCCGGCGAAAGACTATCCGCAGGATTACAGCGACCTTGCCGATACCCTGCAAAGGGTCCTGCCGGACGTCGCCTGGCACAATAATATCCGCCCGGCAACGTGGAGCAAGCTGGCGGTTAACTGCGTGATTAACCCGCTGACGGCGCTGAAAGAGTGCCACAACGGCGATTTGCGCGACTATCCGCAGGAAGTTGAGGTCATCTGCCGGGAGGTCGCTGCGGTCATGGAGCGCGAAGGTATTCATACTTCACCGGAAAACCTGTTATTTTATGTCCATCAGGTAATTGAAAGTACGGCAGAAAATATCTCTTCGATGTTGCAGGATATCCGCGCGCAGCGTCGTACGGAAATCGACTATATCACCGGTTTTCTACTGAAGCGCGCCCGCGCTCACGGCCTTGCCGTACCGGAAAACGCCCGTTTGTTTGAACTGGTAAAGCGTAAGGAGAATGAATATGAGCGCGTCGGCACTGATTTGCCTCGCCCCTGGTAGCGAAGAGACCGAAGCGGTCACCACAATGGATTTACTGGTCCGCGGCGGCGTGCAGGTCACCACGGCCAGCGTCGCCAGCGATGGCGGCCTGACTATCGTCTGCTCGCGAGGCGTCAAGCTGCTGGCGGATGCGCCGCTGGTAGAGGTCGCCGACGGCGATTATGACATTATCGTCCTTCCCGGTGGGATAAAAGGCGCGGAGTATTTCCGCGACAGCCCGCTGCTGGTGGAAACGGTCCGCCAGTTTCATCTTTCCGGACGCATTGTCGCCGCCATCTGCGCGGCGGCGGCGACCGTACTGGTGCCGCATAACCTTTTCCCCATCGGCAATATGACCGGTTTTCCGGCCCTTAAGGATCGCATCCCTGAAGAGCAGTGGCAGGACAAGCGCGTGGTCTGGGACCCGCGGGTCAACCTGCTCACCAGCCAGGGGCCAGGAACATCCATTGATTTTGCGCTCAAAATGATCGACCTGCTGGTCGGGCGTGAAAAAGCCCATGAGGTTGCGTCACAGCTGGTGATGGCGGCGGGAATTTATAACTACTACGAAGCCTGATTTGGCGAAACGGTCGCCCGGATAAGGCAGGAGCGCCGCTATCCGGGATGACCGTGATTGTTCGCGGTTTACGGGCGGTAAACCTTCACGTTCTCAAAGCCCTGCTCACGCAGGTACAGCGCCTGCAGACGGCTCATCACGCCGCGTTCGCACCACAGCAGCCAGGTTTTGCTCTGGTCGAGATTGCCGAACTGGGTGCTCAGCTTGTAGAACGGTAATGACACAACGTCAACGCCTTCAACCTTCAGCGGCTTTTCATCCTGTTCGTCTACGGAACGAATATCCAGAATGACGTCGTTCGGGCTAAAGCCGGTCACGGTTTCAACTTCCACCACTTCCTGCTGAGTCTGCTGGGCGATATCGCGAATATCCACGTTATTCGCTTCCGCCACCACTTTATCGAGGATGCTAAAGTCGAAGTTCTCTTCTTCTGCTTCAATCTTCGCCTTCACCGCTTTCACGGTCGGGCTCTTCGAAATCACGCCGCAATACTCCGGCATGGTGCGGGCAAAATCTTCGGTACCGATTTCACGGGCCAGGTCGATGATGTGCTCTTTATCGTGCGAAATCAGCGGACGCAGAATCAGGGTGTCGGAGACATTGTCAATCAGACGCAGGTTGGTCAGAGTCTGGCTGGACACCTGGCCCAGCGCTTCGCCGGTCACCAGCGCCTGCACGCCATAGCGCTCGGCTACTTTCGACGCCGCACGGATCATCATGCGCTTCAGCACCACGCCCATCTGGCCATCGTCGACTTTTTCGAGGATCTCCCCCACGACCGGTTCGAAGTTAATCGCCACGAAACGAACGCGGTGCGAGCTGCCGAAGCGGTTCCACAGGTAGTGCGCCACCTGACGAACGCCAATTTCATGCGCCGCGCCGCCAAGATTAAAGAAGCAGTAGTGCACGCGACAACCGCGACGCATCAGCATGTAGCTGGAAACTCCGGAGTCGAAGCCGCCGGAAATCAGCGACAGCACATCTTCCTGAGTGCCGATCGGGAAACCACCGATCCCTTCGTAGCGCCCTTTTACCAGCAGCAGACGATCGTTTTCAATTTCCAGATTGACCGTAATATCCGGGTCAGTCAGCTTCACGCGCGCCGTTTCGATATGCTGGTTCAGGCCACCGCCGACGTAGCGTTCCACTTCGATAGAGGTAAACTCATGCTTGCCGCGACGTTTTACGCGCACGCAGAAGGTTTTGCCTTCCAGCGCTTCACGCCACAGCGGCAACGTTTTCTCAAAAATATCGTGCAGTGAGGTAAACGGGACGTCTTCGACTTCCAGAATATGGTGGATACCCGGGATTCGGGTCAGCGCATCGCGAATAATCGGACGCTGATTTTCGTCTTTCGCGCGAACTTCGATATGATCCCAATGACGAACGACGGCAAGCGTCTCATCATAGTTTTTGAGAACGTTACGAATGTTCCCGGTTAAGATCTTAATGAAGCGCAATCTCACGGATTGGCTTTTGATGGTGATTTCCGGGAACAATTTAATGATAAACTTCATGGCGACAATAGTTCGTTGGCAAGCCCGACGGGGCTTTAAGCAAAAGTTGTACTGCAGTGCACCGCGGTGCCTGCATCCAGGGAGCGCAGTATATCACCATTGAGTACATTGCGCCTCGCATTGCGCGTTTTACATAAAATCATTCAGGATGCTCCCGCGCGACGGGGGCATAACCCACTTGCCAGCCACCCGTTTGCGCGCTTTCGGCAACGATTCCGCGAAAGGATGAGGTGTATATTTGCTTAACCACGTGACTTCGTTACCATATTGGTGTCGCGACATTACAAGAGTCTATATTCACTATGCCAAAGAAAAATGAGGCCCCGGCCAGCTTTGAAACCGCCCTGGGCGAGCTGGAGCAGATTGTTAATCGTCTGGAAAGCGGCGCGCTGCCGTTAGAAGAGGCGCTCAGCGAATTTGAGCGCGGCGTACAGCTGGCGCGCCAGGGGCAGGCCCGATTGCAGCAGGCCGAACAGCGCGTCCAGATTCTGCTGGCCGACAGCGAGGATAGCCCGCTGACGCCGTTGACACCGGATGCTGAATAAATGGACTTCTCGCAACAATTACACGCTTGCGTTGAGCAGGCCAACGACGCGCTACGCCGTTTCCTCGCTCCGCTGCCTTTTCAGAACACTCCACTGGTTGAAGCCATGCAGTACGGCGCACTATTAGGCGGAAAACGCCTGCGTCCGTTCCTCGTCTATGCCACCGGCGAAATGTTCGGCGTCAGCCGGACAACGCTGGACGCGCCGGCCGCCGCCGTCGAATGCATCCATGCTTACTCTCTGATGCATGACGATCTGCCCGCTATGGACGACGACGATCTGCGCCGCGGTCTGCCGACCTGCCACATTAAATTTGGCGAAGCGAACGCAATTCTTGCCGGAGATGCCCTACAAACGCTGGCATTTTCTATACTGAGTGATGCGCCGATGCCTGAAGTGCCGGACAGCGATCGTCTGGCGATGGTTTCGACGCTGGCTCACGCCAGCGGCGTCGCCGGAATGTGCGGCGGACAGGCGCTGGATCTGGAAGCCGAAGGTCATCAGGTTGACCTGCAGGCGCTGGAGCGGATTCATCGCCACAAAACCGGCGCGCTGATCTGCGCCGCGGTGCGCATGGGCGCGCTGAGCGCAGGTGAACGCGGCCGCGCGGCCCTGCCGGCGCTCGATCGCTTTGCGCAAAATATCGGTCTCGCCTTCCAGGTCCAGGATGACATTCTTGACGTGGTAGGGGATACTGCGACCCTTGGCAAACGTCAGGGAGCTGACCAGCAGCTAGGCAAAAGTACCTATCCTGCGCTTCTGGGACTTGAACAAGCGCGTAAAAAAGCGCATGACCTGATTGAAGACGCCCGTCAGTCGCTGAGTGAGCTGGCCGCGCAATCTCTGGATACTACGGCACTGGAAGCGCTCGCGAATTACATAATTCAGCGCGATAAATAAACAATAAGAGTCTCTGATGAGTTTTGATATTGCCAAATACCCGACCCTGGCACTGGTGGATTCCACCCAGGAGTTGCGTTTGTTGCCGAAAGACAGCCTGCCGAAACTGTGCGACGAACTCCGGCGCTACCTGCTGGACAGCGTCAGCCGTTCCAGCGGGCATTTTGCCTCCGGCCTCGGCACGGTCGAACTGACCGTGGCGCTTCACTACGTCTATAACACGCCTTTTGACCGTTTAATTTGGGACGTGGGCCACCAGGCCTACCCGCATAAAATTCTGACCGGGCGCCGCGATAAAATCGGCACCATTCGTCAGAAAGGCGGGCTGCATCCGTTCCCGTGGCGCGGCGAAAGCGAATATGACGTTCTGAGCGTCGGCCACTCATCAACCTCCATTTCTGCGGGTATCGGAGTGGCGATTGCCGCGGCGAAAGAAGACAAACAGCGGCGTGCGGTCTGCGTCATTGGCGACGGTGCCATTACCGCAGGTATGGCGTTTGAGGCGATGAACCATGCGGGCGATATCAAACCCGATCTGCTGGTGGTGCTGAACGACAACGAAATGTCGATCTCCGAAAATGTCGGCGCGCTGAATAATCATCTGGCGCAGCTGCTCTCCGGAAAACTGTACTCTACGCTGCGCGAAGGCGGTAAAAAGGTCTTCTCTGGCGTGCCGCCGATTAAAGAGCTGCTCAAACGTACCGAAGAACATCTCAAAGGGATGGTCGTTCCCGGAACTCTGTTTGAAGAGCTGGGCTTTAACTACATCGGCCCGGTGGACGGTCACGATGTACTCGGTCTGGTCAATACGCTGAAAAATATGCGCGACCTGAAAGGGCCGCAGTTCCTGCATATTATGACCAAAAAAGGTCGCGGCTATGAGCCGGCGGAAAAAGACCCGATTACCTTCCACGCGGTGCCGAAATTTGACCATACCAGCGGAGTCCTGCCGAAAAGCAGCGGCGGCCTGCCCTCCTACTCGAAAATTTTTGGCGACTGGCTGTGCGAAACCGCGGCGAAAGACAGCAAGCTGATGGCCGTTACGCCGGCTATGCGCGAAGGCTCGGGCATGGTCGAGTTTTCCAGAAAATACCCTGACCAGTATTTCGATGTGGCGATTGCGGAACAGCACGCGGTGACGTTCGCCGCCGGCCTGGCGATCGGCGACTACAAGCCGGTGGTGGCCATCTACTCCACCTTCTTGCAGCGCGCCTACGATCAGCTGATCCACGATGTCGCTATCCAGAAGCTGCCGGTTCTGTTTGCCATCGACCGCGCGGGAATCGTCGGCGCCGACGGACAAACGCACCAGGGTGCATTCGATCTCTCCTTCCTGCGCTGTATCCCGGATATGGTGATCATGACGCCGAGCGACGAAAACGAGTGCCGTCAGATGCTCTACACCGGCTATCACTACAATGAAGGGCCGAGCGCGGTTCGCTACCCGCGCGGTACCGGCACCGGCGCCACGCTGGAGCCGCTGGCTTCACTGCCGATCGGCAAAGGCGTGGTGAAACGCACGGGCGAAAAGGTGGCGATACTCAACTTCGGCACTCTGCTGCCGGAAGCGGCGCAGGTGGCAGACAAGCTCAACGCCACGCTGGTCGATATGCGTTTTGTCAAACCCCTTGATGATGCGCTTATTTTGCAGCTTGCCGCCGACCACGATGTGCTGGTAACTGTGGAAGAGAATGCCATTATGGGCGGCGCGGGTAGCGGCGTGAATGAGCTGCTGATGGCCCATCGCCGTGTGGTTCCGGTGCTGAATATCGGCCTGCCGGACTTCTTTATTCCCCAGGGAACCCAGGAAGAAGTGCGCGCCGACCTCGGCCTTGATGCCGCCGGTATCGAAGCCAAAATCACCGCCTGGCTGGTCTGAATCCTCTCCGCTAACGGCGCCTGCTATGCTTAAAGGATACCCTTTTTGTTGATAGCAGGAGCCGTTCATGCACTACATCACACCTGAAGCAACCCACCTGCGGGTCTCCCGGCTTTGTCTCGGCTGTATGACCTTTGGCGAGCCGGATCGGGGCAAGCACGCCTGGACCCTGCCTGAAGAGAGCAGCCGACCGCTCATTCAACGTGCGCTGGAAGGCGGCATCAACTTTTTTGATACCGCAAACAGCTACTCAGACGGCAGCAGCGAAGAGATTGTCGGTCGCGCGCTACGCGATTTCGCCCGCCGCGACGAAGTGGTGGTGGCCACGAAGGTATATCACCAGGTCGGGGATCTGCCGGAGGGCCTCTCGCGTGCGCAAATCCTGCGCTCTATCGACGACAGCCTGCGCCGTTTAGGTATGGAATATGTCGATCTGCTGCAGATCCATCGCTGGGATTACAGCACGCCGATTGAAGAGACCCTGGAAGCGCTGAATGAGGTCGTTAAGGCCGGGAAAGCACGTTATATTGGCGCCTCATCGATGCACGCCCGCCAGTTTGCGCAGGCGCTACAGCTTCAGGAGAGCAACGGCTGGGCGCGCTTTGTCACCATGCAGGATCATTACAACCTGATCTATCGTGAAGAAGAGAACGAGATGCTGCCGCTGTGCCAACGTGCTGGCGTATCGGTCATCCCCTGGAGCCCGCTGGCGCGGGGTCGCCTCACCCGTCCGTGGGGCGAAACCACGGCCCGGCTGGTCTCTGATGAGTTTGGTCAATCGCTCTACAGCGCCAGCGATGAAAACGATGCGCAGATTGCACAGAATCTTGCTGAAGTGGCGGAAGAACTCGGTGCCAACCGCGCCCAGGTGGCGCTGGCCTGGCTGCTGAGCAAGCCCGGTGTCGCCGCGCCAATCGTCGGAGCCTCCAGACAGGAGCAGCTCGACGAGCTGCTGGGGGCGGTGGATTTAACGCTGACGCCCGAACAGGTAGAAAAGCTGGAGGCGCCGTACAAGCCGCATCCGATTGTGGGTTTTAAATAAGCGAGCCGCCCGGGCCACAGGCCCGGGCAAACTCACCCCGGGAAGTGAGCTCAGAAAAGACCAATCGGCCAGTGGTGGCCTATCAGATACAGCACGCCGGCGGAGATTACCCCGGCGACAATATCATCGACCATGATCCCCATCCCGCCGTGGATATTGCGGTCAAACCAGCGAATCGGCCACGGTTTCCACATATCAAAAATACGGAAGATAACAAACCCGGCGACGACCCATTGCCAGTCAAGCGTCGGCAGCGCCATCAAGGTGATCCACATCCCGACAAACTCGTCCCAGACGATGCTCCCGTGGTCGTGCGTGCCCATATCTTTCGCCGTGCGATGGCAGATATAGACCCCGATACAGATGCCCATCATCACCACCAGCGAATAGAGCTGCCAGGGGAGAAAGGTCATCAGATACCAGAACGGAATCGCCGCCAGCGACCCCATTGTGCCGGGCACCACGGGGCTTAACCCGCTGCCAAAACCGGTCGCCAGCAAATGCCAGGGATTCAGCATATTGAGGCGGCTTTTTGCGATATCTTTACTACGCACCAAAGTGATCGTACCCCTGTAAATCCAGCTGGACCGGTTTACCGGATTGCATCAGCTGCAAACCGTCCGCCTCGGCGCTAATCTGTCCAATGCAGGTAAAGCGCGCCCCAAGCTGGCCGATAGCCAGATCAAGCGCGCCGCGGTTAAGTTCAGGCACGGTAAAGCACAGTTCGTAGTCTTCACCGCCAGAGAGCGCCCAGCGCAACGCCTGCTCCCTCTCCGCATGGCGCAGCAGCGCATCGGATACCGGCATCGCGTCAAGATCGATCCGCGCGCCGCAGCCGCTGGCCTTCAGAATGTGCCCCAGATCGGAGATAAGACCGTCGGACAGATCGATGGCCGAGCTGGCCAGATCGCGCAGCGCCTGTCCTTGTAACACGCGCGGCATCGGGCGCAAATGGCGCGCCAGCAGGTAGTCGGCGTCAGCCGCTGACTCCACCACCAGACGATCCTGCAAAATGGCCAATCCTGCGGCGCTGTCGCCGGGGGTGCCGGTGACGTATATCCAGTCGCCAGGCTTCGCACCGGAACGCTTCAGAGCGCGTCCTGGCGGGACAAAACCGTGAATACCCAGGGTCATCGACAGCGGACCGCGGGTAGTATCACCGCCGATCAGCTGCATATCGTAATAGTTGAGCTGCATGAACAGGCTATCGCTGAACGCTGCCAGCCACGCTTCATCCGCTTCCGGTAGCGTTAACGCCAGCGTCAACCACGCCGGTTCGGCGCCCATCGCCGCGAGATCGCTCAGATTGACCGCCAGCGCCTTGTAAGCCAGATCGGCAGGATCGATATCAGGTAAAAAATGGTTGCCCGCCACCAGGGTGTCGGTGCTGATTGCCAGCGTTTTTTTCTCGGGAATGTTCAGGAGAGCGCAGTCGTCGCCGATGCCGGTTTCCACATCGAGACGCATGCTTTTTACGCGATCAAAATAACGGGCAATCAGGGAAAATTCGCCGCATGCCATACGTTATGCCTCAGCAAAAGAAAAGAATAAGGCCGGACCTTGCGTGGATGACATCCCGCGAGACCCGGCCTGGAGTTTACTTTTTGTTGGGACGAATTGCCGGGGCTGCTTTGTCCAGCACGCCGTTAACAAACTTATGGCTATCTTCGGCGCCGAAGGTTTTCGCCAGTTCGATAGCTTCGTTAATCGCAACTTTGTACGGAACATCGTCACGTTTAGACAGCTCGAACAAGGCGATACGCAGTACCGCTTTCTCCACCTGACCCAGCTCTTCAAGCAGGCGGGACAGGTACGGCTTCATCAGGCCGTCGAGGTATGCGCTGTTAGTCGCCACTCCGGACAGCAGTTCGCGGAAATACAGAACGTCGACATCTTTGACATCCTGTTCCGCCAGGAACTGGTATTCAACATCAGCGATGTCGTTCTGGGACAACTGCCAGGAGTAAAGCGCCTGGACGGCACACTCACGGGCGCGGCGACGAGCAGCAGGTTTCACGGAATTCCCCTTACAAAAAAATTCAGGCCTTGATGGCTTTCAATACGTTAATCATTTCCAGCGCGGTCAGCGCAGCTTCTGCGCCTTTGTTACCGGCTTTGGTACCAGCGCGTTCGATGGCTTGTTCAATGCTTTCTGTCGTCAGAACACCAAAGGCTACCGGGATTTCGCTGTCCTGCGCGACATGTGCGAGGCCATTGCTTGCTCCGCCAGCCACATATTCAAAGTGCGCGGTACCACCACGAATCACCGTACCCAGAGCAATCACTGCGTCATATTTACCGGTTTTAGCCAGCACGCCAGCCGCCAGCGGCAGCTCATACGCGCCTGGAACCCAAACAACGGTAATATTTTCATCTTTTACCTGACCGATGCGCTTGAGTGCGTCAATAGCACCTTCCAGCAGGCTGTCATTGATAAAGTTGTTGAAACGCGCAATGGTGATGGCGACGCGAGCGTCCGGGGTAGCAACGTTAGCTTCAATAATGTTCATACTCTTCCTTCGGGTTCATATAGCCCCGCAAGGGGGGCGGATTCTATCATAATAATTTATACACTTCATCCTTCAAACTGCCTCCGCGTTGGCGGAGCCCGTCGCCCCCGGTCACTTACGGCTGTAAGCCGACGGGGATTCCCGGATTGGCCGCCTCGACGCATCTTGAATGATTTCGCGTAGCGATGCTGTTTTCCCTTGCAAAAGGGAAGATCATGCGCCCACTAAATGCAGGCAAAGATCGGGGCCTACCTGGCGTATCTCGTTGAATTTGAAATGGGGGGCTGCGGCCAGTTTCTCAAGCCCCGGTAGCACGCACAGCCCGCGTGCGTCGCTGCCTAACAGTTTAGGCGCAATATAGACGATAAGCTCGTCCACCAGCCCGGCCTGCAATAATGCGCCGGCGAGCGTCGGCCCCGCTTCCACCCAAATGCTGTTAACCTGCTGTTTGCCAAGCTGCATCATCAGTAACACCAGATCGAGATGGCCGTTATGTTCCGGCACCATCAGCGTTCGCACGCTTTCCGGCCAGCTGCGGTCATCGGCCTGAGTGCGGGCAAACAGCGTCTCTCCCGCCTGCTGCACGATGCGGTGCTCAGGGGTAACGCGATTATGGCTATCGATCACAATACGCAGCGGCTGGCGCAGGTTTTCCTGCGGATAGCGGGCGCGAATATCGGCATCGAGCTCTTCCCAGCGTACGGTTAATGCCGGATCGTCTGCCAGGACGGTCGCGCTGCTGGTCAGGATCGCATGGCTTTGCGCACGCAGACGCTGCACGTCGCGTCGCGCCTGCGGCGAGGTAATCCACTGGCTTTCGCCGCTGGCCATCGCGGTGCGACCATCCAGAGAAGCGCCCATTTTTAGCTGTATGTAAGGGAAACCGGTGCGCATCCGCTTAAGAAAGCCTTTGTTCAGCGCTTCGGCTTCGCCCATCATCAGGCCGTGGCTGACGTCAATCCCTTCCTGCTGCAGGCGATACAGGCCGCGCCCCGCCACCTGCGGGTTGGGGTCCTGCATGGCGGCCACGACGCGGGAAACGCCCGCGGCAATCAGCGCGTCGCAGCACGGCGGCGTTCGGCCGTGATGACTGCAGGGTTCCAGCGTCACATAGGCAGTAGCGCCCCGGGCTTTTTCGCCGGCCATGCGCAGCGCATGCACTTCCGCATGCGGCTCGCCGGCGCGATAGTGAAAACCTTCGCCGACAATCTCACCGTCCTTGACGATCACACAGCCGACATTCGGATTGGGATGGGTCGTAAAGCGCCCGCGCTGCGCCAGCTTAAGCGCTCGCGCCATGTACATTTCGTCATGCATGGCTTAGTCCTGTAAGCGGGCGATCTCTTCGCCGAACTCTTTGATATCTTCAAAACTGCGATAGACGGAAGCAAAGCGGATATAGGCAACTTTATCGAGCTTTTTCAGCTGCTCCATCACCAGGTTGCCGATCATTTTGCTCGGGACTTCGCGCTCGCCGGTGCCGCGTAAATGGGTTTTGATATGATTGAGCGCCATTTCCACATCATCAGCGCTGACCGGCCGTTTTTCCAGCGCTTTCAGCATTCCGCTGCGCAGCTTATCTTCATTGAAGGGTTCCCGCACATCGTTGCTCTTGACCACACGCGGCATCACCAGCTCTGCCACCTCGAACGTGGTGAAACGTTCGTTACAAACCAGGCACTGCCGACGACGACGCACAGAAGAGCCCTCACCCACCAGACGAGAGTCGATCACTTTGGTATCTACGGCGAAACAGAAAGGGCAATGCATAGCGCGTCCTGACAGGAAGTTAAACTGACAGGTAGTTTACCGCGAAGTGCCCCGACAACAAAGAAAGAGCTTTTGAGACAAAGGATCTATGGCTCGTGGACGGAGACGTTCTACCATGAAGTATCCCCTGAAAACGGAATCCATGACCATGACAAGACGTTATTTGAAGCTGGCAATGCTGACCACTCTGTTCACACTCAGCGCCTGCGCGCAGCAAAGTGAAGTCCGTCAAATGCATGAAAGCGTAAGCACGTTGAGCAAAGAGATGACTCAGCTTAATCAGCAGACGGTGAAAATTACTCAGCAAAACGCGCTGAATGCGAAATCCAGCAGCGGCGTTTATCTTTTGCCCGGCGCCAATACCCCGGCGCGCCTCGAAAGCCAAATCGGCACATTGCGTATGTCGCTGCGTGACATCGCCGCCGACGCCGACGGTACCCGCCTGACGCTGCGTATCCAGGGGGAGTCAAACGACCCGCTGCCGGCGTTTAGCGCCACCGTTGCCTGGGGGCAAATCACCGGCACCACGCAGAATTATCAGGAAGTTAACGTACACGATCGGCTGATTAGCGCCCCCGCCAGCATCCTGGCGCCGAGTGACGTTGATATTCCGCTACGTCTGAACGGCATCACGCCGGAGCAGCTCGGCTTCCTGCGCATTCACGATATCCAGCCCGCAACCGCGCAATAATCGTCTTCACCGGGTGTCGCCGACACCCGCCCCCCCAGCCAAAAATCCATTTACAATTTTTCTAAACAGTTCAGTAAAAATTGACTGTATGGATGAATTTCAGTGGCATTCTGTCAGGAAATGCATAGAATCGTGAACGCAATCGATTACGTATGTTTACGTTATGTGAAACAACACGTATTTTTGTGAGCAATGATTTCTATAATAGACCCCCACAGAAATACGAAATATTTAGCAACGCTTCGGCAACGTTCTTAACGCCTTTTGGCTTAATTTAAACAGTGGCATCATTATGAAAAAAACATTACTGGCAGCAGGCGCCGTACTGGCGCTGTCCACATCGTTCACTGCTGGCGCGGCAGAAAACGATAAACCGCAGTACCTGTCTGATTGGTGGCACCAGAGTGTAAACGTGGTGGGGAGCTACCACACCCGTTTTGGACCGCAAATCCGTAACGATACCTATCTGGAATACGAAGCGTTTGCTAAAAAAGACTGGTTTGATTTCTATGGCTATATCGATGCACCGGTATTCTTTGGCGGCAACAGCACGGCAAAAGGTATCTGGAACAACGGTTCCCCGCTGTTTATGGAAATCGAACCGCGTTTCTCTATCGATAAGCTGACCAACACCGATCTCAGCTTCGGCCCGTTCAAAGAGTGGTATTTCGCCAACAACTATATCTACGATATGGGTCGTAACGATTCTCAGGAGCAGAGCACCTGGTATATGGGTCTGGGTACCGATATCGATACCGGTCTGCCGATGAGCCTGTCTCTGAACGTGTATGCGAAATATCAGTGGCAGAACTATGGCGCATCCAACGAAAACGAATGGGATGGCTACCGTTTCAAAGTGAAATACTTTGTCCCGCTGACCGACCTGTGGGGCGGCTCGCTGAGCTACATCGGCTTCACCAACTTTGACTGGGGTTCCGATCTGGGCGATGACAACTTCTATGACATGAACGGCAAGCACGCGCGCACCAGCAACTCCATCGCCTCCAGCCACATCCTGGCGCTGAACTACGCGCACTGGCACTACTCCGTTGTGGCTCGTTACTGGCATAACGGCGGTCAGTGGGCCGATGATGCGAAGCTGAACTTCGGCGATGGCGACTTCAACGTACGCTCTACCGGCTGGGGCGGTTACTTTGTTGTCGGCTACAACTTCTAATCCAGCCTGATCCCCGACCCGGCGGCTATGCCGTCGGGTCCGTTTCTTCTCCCGAAAGCCGGTTTAGCGCCAGCCAGACGGGAGACATTTCGCTTAACATTTCACCTTGCGTAAAAAATCGCTCAATGAGCGATCGGCACACTCATGAAAGCGCCGCTCCGTCGGGGTGATATCCAGACAGCGGTCAAGGCGGAAGCAGCGGTAATCATCGCGCAGCTCGCACCAGGCAACCAGCATCCAGCGCTCCCCCCAGAAAAACAGCCCCAGCGGCATCACTTCCCGCTGCGTCAACTTCCCCGCTTCGTCACGGTAGTGCAGCGCCAGCACCCGCTGCGTGGATATGGCCTGATGCATGACATCGAAATCGCGTCGGGAATAGTGCTGATTGCCGAAATCCGGGGCAAAAATCCGCGTCTGCTCCGCCTTGCGACGGCTCTCCTCCGGCAGAATCGCCAGCACTTTTTCCTGCGCCGACTCCAGCTCCCGCGACAGCGAATCGCCGCCCCAGGTTTTCAGCAAACGGATAGCCACCATCAGCGCCTCCGACTCACGATGTGTCAGCATCAGCGGCGGCAGATCAAACCCCGACATCAGCCGGTATCCGCTGCCCGCCTCGCCCTCAACCGGAACGCCCGAAAGCGATAAATCGCGAATATCACGGTAGATGGTCCGCTCCGATACGCCGAGCCGCTCCGCCAGCAGGGCGGCCGTTGTCAGCCGCCTGCCTCGCAGAATCTGCACGATTTGAAATAAACGGTCGGCGCGTCGGGTCATTTTCTTTTCACATAAGCTCTGAAGATTAAGCCGGCTGGTGCAGGCCGACGCGGTTTCCTTCACTGTCGGTAAACAGGGCGATAGTCCCGATATCATGCGGCAGCGCCAGCGGGCCAAAAACGCATCGCCCGCCAGCAGAGGCTACCCGGTCAAGCGTGGCGGCAAGATCGTGGGTATGCAAATAGATGATAGCGCCATCCAGCGACGGTGTGATGCCATCAAATTTTGCCAGCGCCCCGCCGGTGGCCGGATCCTGATGTGGGAAAACAGCGAGTTCGGCAACATCCATGCTCTCCCGGCGAAGCGCCACCTGCATGACCGGCTCATAAAACGCGATGGCACGATCCATATCGACGACCGGAATTTCAAACCAGTTAATTACATTATGCATACATCCTCCTGTCCATTGTTTGGGTTCAGGAGGAGTGTATGACAAGGCTCCTGACAGCATACTGTCAGGAGTGTTTTACGCGGAGGGCGTTGTGCAAACCAATGCCCGTGCGTTATCAAGCAGCCAGGGACGTAAATAGCCAACGGTATTCGAGAGCGGCAGGACCTCCTCCGGCAGGACAATCCCCAGCTGCTGGCGGATATAGGCCCGCCGGGTGACGATGCGCTGCCAGAGCGCCGGCCAGTTCTCCGCCAGCTCCTCACGTAGCGCCACATCCGCAACCGCTACGGTATCTTCAATACTGGCCCCGGCATAGCCCGCCCGTGAGGGGATGATATCGATTTGCAGCAGCATGCCGCTACGGATACAGGCCTGGGAGTCCGGCCCTATGGGAGAACACAGCCACTCTTCGTCGGCGACCAGATGGCCGGGGTTCAAATGCCAGTGATACTCTGCTTGCGGTAACACCCGCTCGATCAGCGCATACATCTCACCGCCGCGCATCCCGATACGCAGATTCTCCAGCCAGCTGACCACCGCCCGGAAATAGGGCTTCGCCACCACATCGAGGTAGTCCGCCACCTCCGGCGCCAGCTCCGTTTCATCGCCGACCACGTAGGCTGCCCGGCTGCTTAAGCCGCCTTTAAACCCGGTGGTGAGCGAAAACTTATCGCCGCGACGGATAGCCTTATCGCCAGGATAGAGACGGGCATCGGCGAAGCGATCGCCGGTAGCGGCAATCATTACCACGCTGTTGGGCTGGCCTTCTGCTGCCAGCAGCGCGCCGATCTGTTTTTCCGTTTTTCCCGGCGCGATGGCATTCAAAGCCGTGAGGATCGCCGTCGACGCCAGATTGGCGCCATATTCATAGTGCGCCAGCTCATTAGCAGAATTTACCGTTCTCACTCCGCCATCTGGCGCGATAAATATTGCCGTGGCATTGGCCACAGCCGCCTGCTGCCCCGCAGCCTGCCGAATCGCGTCAACGATAAAAGCAGGCAGATCGAACATCTGTGAGCGGTCGTCAGCGCTGCCGGTAAACAGCTTCCAGCCTACCAGGCCCAGCGTTCTCCCGCTGCGTATACCGGCATCCTGCAGCAGCTGAGGCAGACTCTTTTCATTGCTCATTGGCTGATTCGGCAACGAGAACCACGGCGCATGGACCACCCGGTTTTCCAGCCGGGCAAAGGCCGCCAGCTTGAGGTTTTCATTACCCAGCACCAGCACCGCCTCCCCTTCGCGATGCAATACCAGCAAGGCTTCTTCAAAACGAGGGATAAAGCCGGTGAGATATTCGAAGTTCCCGCCGTGCTCTTTATCGGCATACACGATCAGCGTGTCGTAGCCATGCAGGTGCATTTGCGCAAGCACCCTGGCTTTACGCTGGCGTAGGGTTTCATCACTGAGCGTCACGGAAGGCACATCGTGCCAGACGGTGGGCTGGGCGACGGCAGAAAGGACTATGGCGGGCATGGGGAATCTCCATCTCATTAAGCGCTAAGAGTGGAGAGTAGCGAAATTTGGCCGGGCTGTAATAAAAAAATCCCGGCCTTGCGACCGGGATTGCTTTATCTGAACGCGCCGGATTTACGGCAGAATTGACGGCTGATCCGCCCCTTCTTTTTCGACCTTCTGCTGCAGCATATGCTCACGCTTCATGCCCAGCTTCAGCGCCAGTGCGGACGCAACGTAGATAGATGAGGCCGTACCGATGGAGACACCGATCAGCATGGTCAGCGAGAAGCCTTCCAGTACCGGGCCACCAAAGAGATACAGCATCAGGATCACCACCAATGTGGTTCCGGAGGTGATCAAGGTACGATGCAGCGTCTGGGTCAACGACACGTTGAAGATCTCATACGGCGTACCGCGGCGGATCTTACGGAAGTTTTCACGGATACGGTCAGATACCACGATGCTGTCGTTCAGCGAGTAGCCGATAACCGACATCAGCGAGGCAACGATGGTCAGGTCAATCTCGATATGGAACAGCGAGAGGATGCCCATCGTAATGACCACGTCGTGCGCCAGGGCGATAACTACCCCGGCGGCAAGACGCCACTCGAAACGGAAACCAACGTACACCAGGATACAGATTAACGCCGCCAGCAGCGCCAACGCGCCGCTTTGAGCCAGGTCAGCCCCGACGCTCGGCCCCACGAACTCGATTCGCTTAACCGTCGCCGACTGGCTGGTCGATTCGTTAATCACGCTAACGACCTTGCTGCCCAGCTCCTGACTGATGTTGGCATCATGTACCGGCGGCATACGTACCATGATGTCGCGGCTGCTGCCGAAGTTCTGCACCTGCGGCTCTTCAAAACCCGCCTTCTGCAGCGCCTGGCGCATCTGATCCAGTTCGGCCGGTTTTTCGAGGGTAATTTCGATTACCGTACCGCCGGTGAAATCCAGACCCCAGTTAAATCCGCGCACGCCCATCACGACAATGGCAGCAATCAGCAGAAAACCTGAAATGCCGAAAGCCCAGTAGTCCCAGCGCATAAAGTCATAGACTTTACGGCCGTGGTTCAATTGTTCAACAGTATATTCCTGTGCCACAACGCACTCCTCAGATAGACAGCTTTTTAACGCGCTTGCCGCCGTACAGCAGGTTCACGATGGCACGGGTGCCGACGATAGCGGTAAACATCGAGGTTGCCACACCGATACCGGTGGTAATCGCAAACCCTTTAATTGCACCGGTACCGACCGCGTACAGGATGATAACTTTGATCAACGTCGTAATGTTCGCATCGAAGATCGAGCTGAATGCGCCCCGGTAACCTTCATCAATCGCCTGCTGAACGGAACGTCCGTTGCTCAACTCTTCTTTAATACGTTCGTTGATCAGTACGTTTGCATCGACCGCTACCGCCAGGGTTAACACAATACCCGCAATCCCCGGCATACTCAGCGTGGCCCCAGGAAGCAGGGACATGATACCGACGATCAGGACCAGGTTAGCCACCAGCGCAGAGGTCGCGATCAGACCGAATTTCTTATAGAAGAAAATCATGAACAGGATAGAGACCACCAGACCGGCCAGACACGCTTCCAGACCCTGTTTGATGTTCTGCATACCCAGAGTCGGGCCGATGGTACGTTCTTCAACGATCTGAATCGGCGCAATCAGCGCACCCGCACGCAGCAGCAGAGAGAGCTGACGCGCTTCATTTGGGTTGCTGATACCGGTAATACGGAAGCTGTTACCCAGGCGAGACTGGATGTTGGCGATGTTAATCACCTCTTCCTCTTTCACCAGAATGGCACGACCGTTAGCATCTTTCTTACCGCTGTCTTTATACTCCACGAACAGGGTCGCCATCGGTTTACCGATGTTGTCCTTGGTGAAGTTAGACATGATGTTACCACCTGCGCTGTCCAGCGAGATGTTAACCTGCGGCTGGTTGAACTCGTCCATGCTGGAAGTGGAGTCGGTGATATGGTCACCGGTCAGAATCACGCGCTTGTACAGCACAACCGGCCGGCCTTCACGGGTATCTTTCACTTCAGAGTCGCCAGGGACACGGCCGGAAGCGGCGGCGGCACTGTCAACGTTGCTGTTAACCAGACGGAACTCCAGCGTCGCCGTGGCGCCAAGAATTTCTTTCGCCCGAGCGGTATCCTGAATACCCGGCAGTTCAACCACGATACGGTCGGCGCCCTGACGCTGTACCAGCGGCTCGGCAACACCCAGTTGGTTAACACGGTTACGCAGAATGTTGATGTTCTGCTGCACGGCGTATTCGCGGGCTTCTTTCAGGCGCTCATCGGTCATCACCGCTTTCAGGCCGGTAGCGCCCTGCGTGGAGATAACCAGATCGCGGTGACGCGGGCTCAGCCAGGAGATGGCCTGATCGCGTGCGGCGCTATCGCGAAAAGCGATGCTCAGACCATAATTGTCTTCCTTACGCACGGTGGAGTAAGGGATGCCTTTTTCACGCAGCTCGCTGCGCAGGCTGTCGATATTTTGTTCCTGCAGTTTTCCCAGCGCGGTGTCCATATCCACTTCCATCAGGAAGTGTACGCCGCCGCGCAGGTCAAGACCCAGCTTCATCGGCTCGGCATGGATAGCCGCTAACCAGCGAGGAGTCGCCGGAGCTAAGTTCAGCGCCACGACGTATTTATCACCTAACACGTCCACCAGCACTTCACGTGCGCGCAGCTGGACATCGGTGGTGTCGAAGCGCGCAAGGATTGCGCCCTCTTCCAGTGCCACAGACTTAGCGGTAATTTTTTCTTCTTGTAACGTTTTCTGGACCTGGATCAGCGTTTGCTCACTGGCGGCGACACCGCGCGCGCCAGTGATTTGAACGGCCGGATCCTCACCATACAGGTTGGGGAGCGCATACATCAGGCCGACGATAATAACGACGACCAGCATGATGTACTTCCACAAAGGATAACGGTTTAACACGGCAGTTCCCTTAGGGAAAAGTGGATTACAGTGCCTTCATGGTGCCTTTCGGCAGAACGGCAGCTACGAAGTCACGTTTGATAACCACTTCAGTGGTGTCGTTCAGCGCGATAGCAATGTATCCGCTTTCAGCAACTTTCGTGACGCGACCAACCAGGCCGCCATTCGTCAGCACTTCATCGCCCTTGGCGATAGAGTTCATCAGGTTTTTATGTTCTTTGGTGCGCTTCTGCTGTGGGCGCAGGATCATGAAATAGAAAATCAGACCGAACACCACCAGCATCAGAATCAGAGACATCGGGCTACCCTGCGCCGCGCCACCGGTTGCTGCTACCGCATCAGAAATAAAAAAGCTCATTCAAATTCCCTCATTATTAAAATTAATCAACGTTCAAAGGAGGAACAGGTCGCCCCTGACGTTGGTAAAAATCGGTCACGAAGCTCTCTAATTTACCCTCTTCGATAGCCTTACGTAAACCAGCCATTAAACGCTGATAGTAGCGAAGGTTATGAATGGTATTGAGGCGCGCGCCCAATATTTCGTTGCAACGATCGAGATGATGCAAGTAAGCGCGTGAATAATTGCGACATGTATAGCAATCACACTCGGCATCCAGCGGCGCGGTGTCGCTTTTATGCTTCGCATTACGAATCTTCACCACGCCATCGGTGACGAACAGGTGGCCGTTGCGCGCGTTGCGCGTGGGCATGACGCAGTCGAACATGTCGATACCGCGACGCACCCCTTCAACCAGATCTTCTGGCTTGCCGACGCCCATCAGATAGCGCGGTTTGTCGGCCGGGATCTGCGGGCAAACGTGCTCCAGGATACGGTGCATGTCTTCCTTCGGCTCACCGACAGCCAAACCGCCGACAGCGTAGCCATCAAAGCCGATATCTACCAGACCTTTAACGGAGATATCACGTAAATCTTCGTAAACGCTGCCCTGGATAATGCCAAACAGC
The DNA here is from genome assembly GCF_000735435.1 of Klebsiella planticola ATCC 33531. GTDB lineage: Bacteria > Pseudomonadota > Gammaproteobacteria > Enterobacterales > Enterobacteriaceae > Klebsiella > Klebsiella planticola. Next base: position 175,121 of record NZ_JMPP01000067.1, read on the forward strand.
GCATTTTTATTGCCAAGAGAGTCAAAACGGTCGCGGCTGCGCTGCGCCCAGCGCAGAGACATTTCCATCGAGCGCTTAGCGTAATCCCAGTCCGCCGGATACGGCGTACATTCGTCGAAGATCATCACGATATCGGAACCGAGATCGTACTGAATCTCCATCGATTTTTCCGGATCGAGGAAAATGGGGTCGCCATTAATTGGGTTGCGGAAGTGGACGCCCTGCTCGGTAATTTTGCGGATATCGCCCAGGCTGAACACCTGGAAGCCGCCGGAATCGGTCAGGATGGGTCCTTTCCACTGCATAAAATCATGCAGGTCACCGTGCAGCTTCATGATTTCCTGGCCCGGACGTAACCACAGGTGGAACGTGTTGCCGAGGATAATTTGCGCGCCGGTGGCTTCAACTTCTTCCGGCGTCATCCCTTTTACGGTGCCGTAGGTACCAACGGGCATAAAGGCTGGCGTTTCAACCACGCCGCGATCAAACACCAGGCGGCCGCGGCGGGCGCGTCCGTCGGTCGTATCCAGTTCAAATTTCATTTTAACTCCTGCGTCAGAAAAACAGTCTGACGTTAAACACTCATGTCGCGGAGTTATTCCCCGACACGCTCAAAAATAGCCTGCGGATTGTACGTGATAAACATCGCGTCCCCGTAGCTAAAAAAGCGATATTTTTGTTCTACCGCAGCCTTATAGGCATTCATGGTGTGCTGATAGCCAGCAAAGGCTGAAACCAGCATAATCAGAGTCGATTCAGGGAGATGGAAGTTGGTCACCAGCGCATCAACCGCTTTGTACTGATACCCCTGATAGATAAAAATCTGCGTGTCGCCGAAAAACGGCTCAATCAGGTCGTTTTTCGCCGCCTGCGCCGCGCTCTCCAGCGAACGTACGGAGGTGGTGCCCACCGCGATGACCCGGTTGCCGCGCGCTTTCGCCGCCAGCACCGCATCAACGACCTCCTGCGGCACTTCGGCGTACTCGGAGTGCATGATGTGATCTTCAATAGTCTCCACGCGCACCGGCTGGAAAGTCCCCGCGCCAACGTGCAGCGTCACAAACGCCATTTCAATCCCTTTCTCGCGCAGCTTCTCCAGCATCATATCGTCAAAGTGCAGGCCAGCGGTCGGCGCGGCCACAGCCCCCGGCCTGGTGCTGTATACGGTTTGATACAGTTCGCGGTCGGCGTCTTCGTCCGGACGATCGATATACGGCGGCAGCGGCATATGGCCGATGCTGTTGAGGATATCCAGTACCGGGCGTTCGTCGTTAAATTCGACTTCAAACAGCGCGTCGTGACGTGCCACCATCGTGGCGTTGATGCTTTCATCATCGCCCAGCAGCAGCTCCGCTCCCGGCTTCGGCGCTTTAGATGCGCGAATATGTGCCAGAATACGTTTGTCATCAAGCATGCGCTCGACCAGCACTTCAATCTTGCCGCCGCTGGCTTTTCGGCCAAACAGGCGCGCCGGGATCACGCGGGTATTGTTAAAGACCAGCAGATCGCCCGGGTTAAGTTTGTCGAGTAAATCAGTGAAAGTCCCATGCGTCAGCGCTCCCGTCGGACCGTCTAACGACAGCAGGCGACAGCGACTGCGCTCCGGCTGCGGGTAGTGGGCGATCAGGGATTCGGGTAGTTCAAAGGAAAAATCGGTAACGCGCATGACGGTGGCTCAGACGAAATAAAGAGGCGGGTAGTCTAGTGCCGGGGCGTCCTCCCTGCAACCTTTACCCCTCTGGATGAATAACATAATCTATACACAAAACCATTCAAGATGCATCGACGCGGCAGCTGAATGCGTCCCCGGGAGCAGACAGGTGTCTATGACCGGGTGAGTGATAAATCTGTCAGGAACAGATTTGAACGCCGCGGAGTGGCGGCCCGCGAGGGCGAGGCTCAAAGATGAGCCGGGTAGCTGAAGCCAACAAAGAGGCAGTTTGAAGGATAAAAGGTCTATGAATTTTCTTGCACACCTGCACTTAGCCCATCTCGCCGACAGTTCCCTGCCCGGCAATCTTCTGGCCGATTTCGTTCGCGGCAATCCCCAGTCGGACTTCCCGGCCGACATTGTCGACGGCATTTTTATGCACCGGCGCATCGATGTCATGACCGATAATCTGCCGGAAGTAAAAGCAGCGCGCGACTGGTTTCGCCCGCAGACCCGCCGCGTGGCGCCCATTACGCTGGATGTGATGTGGGATCACTTCCTGTCGTATCACTGGGCGCGCATTTCACCCGATATGCCGCTCAATGAGTTTGTCCGCTACGCCCAGGCACAGGTAACGCCGGTATTACCCGATTCGCCGCCGCGTTTCGTGAATCTCAATGCCTATTTGTGGTCGGAGCGCTGGCTTGAACGCTATGAAGATATGGACTTTATTCAGAGCGTCCTCAACGGCATGGCCAGCCGTCGTCCGCGCCTTGATGCCCTGCGCGACTCCTGGCAGGATCTGGATACGCACTACGATAAACTCGAGCAGCAGTTCTGGACTTTTTATCCGCGAATGATGGCGCAGGCCGCCAGGCGCGAACTATAAAGATTGCGCTTTCTCACAGAAAGGCTATCCTGAACAACGTTTTCCGATATAAATTGATAGGTAAAACCTATCTCATTGATTGTCAACGTCACGTTGAGTTCGCATGAACCAGTCCCTATACTTGCCCGCGTTGCGTTCCAATTAACCTTATTATTAACAGGAGAATCATATGGTTCTGGTCACTCGTCAGGCTCCGGATTTTACCGCAGCAGCTGTTTTAGGTAACGGCGAAATCGTTGAGAAATTCAACTTCAAACAACACACCAACGGTAAAGCGACCGTCCTGTTCTTCTGGCCGATGGACTTCACCTTCGTTTGCCCGTCTGAGCTGATCGCTTTTGACAAACGTTACGAAGAATTCCAGAAACGCGGCGTAGAAGTTGTTGGCGTCTCCTTCGACTCTGAATTCGTTCACAACGCATGGCGTAACACCCCGGTAGACCAGGGCGGTATCGGTCCGGTTAAATACGCGATGGTTGCTGATATCAAACGTGAAATCCAGAAAGCTTACGGTATCGAACACCCGGACGAAGGCGTGGCGCTGCGCGGCTCCTTCCTGATCGACGCTAACGGCGTCGTTCGCCACCAGGTAGTAAACGATCTGCCGCTGGGTCGTAACATCGACGAAATGCTGCGTATGGTTGACGCGCTGCAGTTCCACGAAGAGCACGGTGAAGTTTGCCCGGCACAGTGGGAAAAAGGAAAAGAAGGTATGGCTGCTTCTCCGGAAGGCGTTGCTAAATACCTGACCGAGAACGTGTCCAGCCTGTAATCGGCCCATGTTCAGAAAAAGGCTCGCGCATGCGGGCCTTTTTTATCTTCTGCCGCAGCACATGTTGCGCTCGCGCGCGCAGTCGCCGCCCCCTCATGCTTTCCAGACGGCTTTTTTGTTATCAAACTCAAGCTTTGGTAAAAAACTGCCATGATATTTGTGATACGCGAAGCACTTCTAAAAAATAATTCTCTCTTATTTTTGTTCTGTCCCGCCTGATATTTTTTTAAAATTCCATACTCCAATTATAACCAATTGATAATTAACATAATAATAAATGTTATTTTCCCTTAAAAAATAACGCAAAGATCATTCCACTGTGATCAACTTCAAGGTTTAAAAATTCAAATGTGACCTGAACCATGATTTCCTGCGTTCTATTTCGTCATGATTTAACTCAGAAAATAAATGCGTTAAGGATTGGATTATGGAAATCATTTTTGATCGCCGGTTAATCGCACTTGATCAGAACATTACCAGCGCCAGTCAGGCTATCGAATTATCCGGGACGCTGCTGGCCCGCCAGCAAATTTGTCGCCCCGAATACATCACCGCGATGCTCGACGTCTATAAGGATTTTGGTCCCGCCATTGTTATTGATAGCGGGCTGGCGATGCCCCACGCACGCCCCGAAAAGGGGGCCATCCGCACCGGTTTTTCTTTAATCACCACCCGCCAGCCGCTTCACTTTGGTCACGAGGAGTTTGACCCGGTGAGCGTCATTATCGGTATCGCCGGCGCCGATGCCGATAACCATATAAAAATGATCCAGATAATCGCCGCACTGATTGAATCAGATATTGTGTCGTTCCTTCGCGAAGAGCATGACATCAATGCCGTATTCAATTTCATCCACAATAAAATGGAGTCGTCATTATGTTAGTTATCAGAACAGTTTGTGGTAACGGGATTGGCAGTTCATTAATGGCCGCAAGCAATGTCAAAAAAATATGTGATGAATTAGGGATCAAAGCTGACGTCGCCTCCGTTGATTTTGCCAATGCCGTAGGAGAGAAAGCCGATCTCTATATCACCATCAAAGAATTAGCCAATCAGTTCCCTGCACATTGTCAGGTCGCCATCATTCGCAGCTATGTACACAAAGCAAAAATTGCTGAAGATATTACCGACGCTCTGACAAAAATTGCTGCGACTCATTCTTAATCATTATTAAGGACACGATCATGCAGGCTATACTCACATTCTTATCAGAAATATTCAGCCAACCCGCATTTCTGATGGGGATTATCGCATTTGTCGGTTTAGTGGCACTGCGCTCCCCCGGAAATAAACTTCTCACCGGTACCTTAAAGCCCATCCTCGGTTATTTAATGCTCAGCGCCGGCGCTGGGGTTATCGTTGCCAACCTCAATCCGCTCGGCGGAATTATCGAAGCCGGATTTAATATTCGCGGCGTTATTCCTAACAACGAGGCTATTGTTTCCGTCGCCCAGAAGGTACTGGGTGTGGAAACCATGAGTATATTGCTGTTAGGTTTTATTTTTAACCTGCTGATTGCCCGCTGCACTAAGTATAAATATATCTTCCTTACCGGTCACCACTCTTTCTTCCTCGCCTGTCTGTTCTCGGCGGTACTGCAGGCGGCAGAATTCCGCGGCTGGATGCTGGTATTGATTGGCGGATTCTTACTCGGCTCCTGGTCGGCGATCTCTCCGGCAATTGGCCAACGCTATACCAAGCAGGTCACCGAAGATGGCGGCATTGCGATGGGGCACTTTGGCTCGCTGGGGTATTACATCTCCGCATGGATCGCCAGCAAAACCGGCAACCCGGCGAACTCTTTCGCCGATACCGAAATCTCTGAGAAATGGGGCTTTTTGCGTGATACCACGGTCACTACCGGGATCGTGATGTTCGTTATCTACTTTGTCTGTAGCGCCGTGGCCGGCACCGAATACCTGCGGACAATCACTGACCAGAACATGCTGATCTTCTCTATCCTGACCGGCCTGCAGTTTGCCGTCGGCGTCGCCATCGTCTACAACGGCGTGCGTCTGATCCTTGGCGATCTGGTACCGGCATTCCAGGGGATTAGCCAGAAGCTGATTCCCGATTCGATTCCGGCCGTTGACTGCGCGGTGTTCTTTACGTTTAGCCCAACGGCGGTGGTCGTCGGTTTTATCAGCTCCTTTATCGGCGGTCTGGTCGGGATGCTGCTGCTGGGCGCCTTCGGCATGGCGCTGATCATTCCCGGTATGGTGCCGCATTTCTTCTGCGGCGGGACCTCCGGCGTTTTCGCCGACAAGCTGGGCGGCAAGCGGGGCTGCGTCATTGCCTCGTTCATTGGCGGCATCTTCCTCGCCTTCCTGCCGGCGATGTTGCTACCGGCTTTAGGCAGCCTGGGCTTTGAGAACAGTACCTTTGCCGATTTCGATTTCGCGGTATGGGGCATCATTATCGGTAATGCGTTTACCCAGTTTGGCCAGATAACCATCTATTTGATTTGCCTCGCCCTGCTCATCGCGCTGCTGGTGCCTTTCTGCTTCCGCTCAGTGCGCGTGGTAGGAGATACGCTCAGCTACGAAGCGCTCACGGCGAATAAGAAAAATGAATAGGGTTTCATTTTTCCCTGCGGGAAGCATTCTTCCCGCAGCTGACGACATTATCAGGAGTAGTTATGGCTATATTGTCCATAGGTTTTTCATGTTTTGATCAGTTCTTCTTTCTGAATGAGTGGCCGCAGGAAAACACCAAAAACTTCTGCCACGACTTTATTGAAAGCGGCGGCGGTCCGGCGGCAAATGCCGCATGGCTGCTGGGATTATGGGGCGAGGATGTCTATTACATCGGTCATCTAAATGCGGATATTTACGGTCAGCGTATCGTCGATGAATTTGCTCAGGCCGGAGTCGATACCAGCCACATCGTCTTTTCCGATGAGATGATCACCCCGCTGGCGTCGGTGCTGGTTAACCGTTTAACGGGCTCGCGAACCATTATTACCCGTAAAATGCAAACGCCACCTTCGCTGACCTACGATCAAAAACTGAAACTTGACGATCTCGCACAGCGCCTTATTGCTTCAGAAGAGCCGGTTACTCTGTTAATTGATGGTCACGAAGCCGAAATCAGCGAGTATTTAATTAAAAAACTCCCCTCGGCCCGCGTGGTCATGGATGGCGGTTCGTTACGCGCCAGTAATATCAAACTGGCGGCCTGGACAGATTATTTCGTCGTCAGCGAACATTTCGCCAGAGACTATATGAGCTACCGTGCGCTGAGCACAGAGAAAGAGCTAAAAACAGCGCTTCTCGAACTGAATAAAATCTGCCGGGGCGAGGCTTTTATTACTCTTGGAGAAAAAGGCTGTGCCTTTTTAAAGAGCGGGATGCTGCATATTGTTCCCGCCTGGCAATGTCAGGCCGTCGATACGACCGGCGCCGGCGATGTTTTTCATGGTGCTTTCACTTACGGCGTTCATTATTCATGGCATATCGATAATATTATTCTTTTTGCCAGCCTGACCGCCGCAATCTCTATTGAGAAAAAAGGTGTTCGTGAATCCATGCCGGATCTTGCCGTTGTTCATAACGCATTAAACAGCTACGAAAGAAACTTAACGCAGTATTTTGATGAATAATTAATTCCGAGGTGATTATGTTAGTTTCTATGAAGGACATGCTTCAGCATGCCCTACGGGACGGTTATGCCGTAGGGCAGTTCAATATTAATAATCTGGAATGGGTTGGCGCCGTATTAAGCACCGGGCAACAGCTCCGCTCCCCCATTATTTTGGGCGTTTCCGGCGGCACGGTAAAACATATGCTGGGCCTGAAATGCATTCACGACATCGTGGTGAATGCGATGGACTATCTACAGATTGATATTCCGGTCGCCTTGCATCTCGATCACGGGACCACGCGCGAGGCCTGTGAAGCGGCCATTGAAGCTGGCTTTAGCTCAATTATGTTTGATGGCTCCCATTTACCGTTTGCGGAAAACCTGGCGATCACCCGCCATCTGGTCGACCTGGCGCACAGCAGAGGCATCTCCGTCGAAGCCGAGCTGGGAACCATTGCCGGCAGTGAAGATGGCATCGTGAATTCTGAGGTTATCTATGCCGATCCGCAGGAGTGCTTTACCCTGGTCAGCGAAACGCAGGTAGACTGCCTCGCCGCCGCGCTCGGTTCTACGCACGGGCTTTATAAAGGGAAGGCTAAACTCGGCTTTGCCGAAATGAAAGCCATATCAGAGCTGGTCAAGGTGCCGCTGGTACTTCACGGCGGGACTGGCATTGCTGACGACGATATACGCAAAGCGATTGCCTGCGGTACGGCAAAAATTAACGTCAACACCGAGAATATGTACGCCTGGTGTGAAGCCGTGAAAGCGCTGTTTGCCGCCGATAACGGCCACGATATTAACGATCCGCGCAAAGTTATCCAGCAAGGCTTGCTGCCCGTACGCGAGATGGTTGCCCGCCGGATCCAGCTATTTGGCTCTCAGAACCGAGGCTAAGTCCGGCATTATCATTGATGCACAAGCAGATGGTTGCGCTACGCGCTCCCCCGGCGATCTGGCCTGAGGAGCGCGTAAACCTGGAAGAGGCTAAAACGCGAAGCAGGAACAGCCCATCACGCCCCAGAACGCCTGTTCGTCCGACACCGGCACCGACGACTTACGGGCAATATCATGCTGATGACCGTGCACGCCGCAGCTGCCGCAGCACTGGTGCATCTGTACTATCGCCCCGATTTTCGCCGCCGCAGGCGGAGCGGAACGATAGTGGCCCGGCACCTTAACCACCGGAGACCACTCCGGCAGAACAGGAATCGGCGGCGGCGCCAGCGGGGAGAAATGCCCTGCGGCATAAACCACTTTGCCATCGACCACCGTCAGCACCGACTCAATGTCTTTGATCTCCTCTTCCGGCACGCTGAAATAGTCTTTGGACAGCACCACCAGATCGGCCAGCTGATCTTTCTCAATACGCCCTTTTTTGCCCTGTTCACTGGAGAACCAGGCGCTGCCCGCGGTCCACAGTTCCAGCGCCACCTCGCGCGGCAGACGGTTACTCTCGTCATACATCGCCATGCCGCCCACGGTACGCCCGGAGACCAGCCAGTAGAGCGCGGTCCACGGGTTGTAGCTTGCGACACGCGTCGCATCGGTCCCCAGCCCCACCGGCACGTCCAGCTCCAGCATTTTCGCCACCGGCGGCGTATGCTTGACCGCATCTTTGCCATAGCGATCGACAAAATATTCGCCCTGAAAAGCCATTCGGTGCTGCACCGCGATACCGCCGCCGAGCGCCTTCACGCGTTCAATATTCCGCTCGGTAATGGTCTCCGCATGGTCAAAGAACCAGTGCAGACCGTTAAACGGAATATCGCGATTCACCTTCTCAAAAACATCCAGCATCCGGCTGATGGATTCATCATAGGTCGCATGCAGGCGGAACGGCCAGCGGTGCTCCACCAGATGGCGTACCACCCGCTCCAGCTCATCTTCCATCCCTTGCGGCAGATCCGGACGCGGCTGCAGGAAATCTTCAAAATCCGCCGCCGAGAAGACCAGCATTTCGCCGGCGCCGTTGGCACGGAAAAAGTCGGTCCCCTGCCCCGGTTTCAGCATATCGGTCCAGCGTTCGAAATCATCCAGCTCCTGTTTTGGCCGCTGGGTAAACAGGTTATAGGCAATACGCACGGTCATCTGCTCTTGCGCATGCAGCTGTTCAATAATTTCATAATCTTCCGGATAGTTCTGGAAACCGCCCCCGGCATCAATCGCGCTGGTAAGGCCAAGCCGGTTCAGCTCACGCATAAACTGACGCGTCGAATTGACCTGCAGCTCCAGCGGCAACTTCGGCCCTTTCGCCAGGGTCGCATAGAGAATCATCGCGTTAGGTTTGGCGATCAGCATCCCGGTGGGGTTACCGTGGCTATCGCGCACGATTTCACCGCCGGCCGGATCCGGCGTCTCTTTGGTGTAACCCACGGCCTTCAGCGCCGCACGGTTCAGCAGCGCGCGATCGTAGAGATGGAGGACAAATACCGGCGTATCCGGCGCCGCCTCGTTCAACTCCTCGAGGGTGGGCATACGCCGTTCGGCGAACTGAAATTCACTCCAGCCGCCGACAACGCGCACCCACTGCGGAGACGGCGTGCGATCGGCCTGATCTTTCAGCATGCGCAGCGCGTCGGCCAGCGACGGAACCCCCTCCCAGCGCAACTCGAGATTATAATTCAGCCCGCCGCGGATCAGGTGCAGGTGGGAATCGTTCAGACCGGGGATCACCGTATGACCTTGTAGATCAACTATCTGTGTCCCTTGCGCAGCAAAACTCATGATCCGATCGCTGCTGCCGGTGGCGAGGATCTTGCCGTTGGCGATGGCGATCGCCTCGGTCAACGGATTAGTGCGGTCGAGTGTATGAATTCGGCCGTTGGTAAGGATCAGTGTGGCAGTTTGCGACATAACGCTCTCCTTCAGGAGGCTGACTCAGTTTTTCTTTAACCAGCCAGCAAACAGACGGGTCACGATGGGCATCCAGAACCAGACCACCAGCGCGACCACACAGGCATCATTTATCAAATGCAGCAGCAGGCTTCCCCGCAATGAGGGAAGGAACATCCCGGTCAGCCAGGGCACCAGGTTAGTGCTGGGAAAGATCACCAGCAGCGTAATCAGAAACTGCTTCCAGCGCAGCGGCTGGCGTACGTTCGCCGCCGGTGGAGTGAACCAGAAGGCCGACTCGGTCCGCACTTCCGTGCGATCGCCTTCATTGAGCAGCGGCGCAATTTCCGCGACCAGTTCGCGACGCGTTTCTGACTGCGTCCAGGCATAGAGGTGTTCAATGGTGTCAAAACGAATAATGACGCTCCATAAATTCTGCCCGGCGGTCGGGCGAATCACGTTAGCGCCCAGATGGCCGGGAAACTCTGCCGCGACAGGCATAATTTTACCTAACCATTGCTCATAGCGTTCCCCGTGTTCAGGGTCGAGCGTATGGCTTATTACCAGGGTCACCGATTTCTGTTGCGTCATGACCGGGCTCCTTGCTGCGGAGAACGGCGGGATTTCCCCCCTTCTCCATCAATGACAATACATAAAATCATTCATGCTGCGTCGAGGCGGCAAGCTTGTACGCCCCCGGTCACTGACATAAGCCAGCGACCGGGGCGGGCAAACGAAGGCCACACAGAGACAGCCTGAAGGACGAAGTGTATTCAGGCTTTACGTTCCGGCGCGCCGTGTACCATGGTATAGGCATAATCCACGCCCATCCCGTAAGCGCCGCTGTGTTCGCGAACCAGATCCATGACCGCGTCATACGTCTCTTTGCGTGACCAGTCGCGCTGGTATTCCAGCAATACCTGCTGCCAGGTGACCGGAACAGCGCCGGCCTGCACCATGCGATCAATTGACCGTTCATGGGCGTCAACGGAGGTGCCGCCGGAGGTGTCGGTAACCACGTAGACTTCAAACCCCTCTTCCAAAGCCATCAGCGCCGGGAAGGTCAGGCACACTTCGGTCCACAGCGCAGAAATAATCAATTTTTTGCGTCCGGTGGCTTTGACCGCCTTAACAAAAGCGGCATCTTCCCAGGAGTTCATCGACGTACGTTCAATCGGTTTAACCTGCGGATGGACCGCCAGTAATTCTGGCCAGATATAGCCGCTAAAACTTTTGGTCTCAACGGAAGTATAAATAACCGGAACATTAAAAATCTTGCCGGCTTTCGCCAGGGCAACGGTGTTGTTTTTCAGCGTCTGACGGTCAATATTGGCAACGCCAAACGACATCTGCGGCTGATGGTCAATAAAGATTAGGGCAGAGTTGGTTGGATCGATCAGTTCCCGAATAGACATGACATACCTTCTTAATCAATAAGTTAAAGAGATATAAAACAAGTTACTGTGGGTCTGAATCGTGAAGGATAAAGCATGCTGAGTATAGTCAGTTATTTCTAACGAGTTATTAAAGAAATTCTCCGTGCTATTGCTAAATGTATAAGCTACGGGCGATAAATTTCAGACGTATGAAGGCGGAAAGAGAGGAAGATAATGGGGTAAAAATATAAAAACCTGGCTGTCTGGTTAGCAATGCTTATCAAAAATTTACGCGAAAGGGTTCTAAATTATTCACTGGCATTGACCATCCGGCTTCGGTAAAACTGAGTCACCCTAGTTAACCGGTAAGTAATGGATGCGCTTAAACCTTGATGTTCTGCTGATTCTGGACGCGTTAGATACCCACGGGTCTTTCGCCACCGCCGCAGAGTCGTTGTATAAGACCCCTGCCGCCCTGAGCTATATGATCCAGAAGCTGGAAAGCGATCTGGATATCACTCTGCTGGATCGCAGCGGTCATCGGGCGAAATTTACCGATACCGGCCGAATGGTGCTGGAAAAGGGTCGTTTGCTGCTCAACGCCGCAAAAGATCTGGAAAAACAGGCCGTCCAGCTGGAAGCCGGCTGGGAGCGGGATCTGGATATCGCGCTCGATGCCTCTTTCCCTTTTGAACGTCTGCTGCCGCTGATCGACGCTTTTTACGCGCAAAACCCGCAAACCCGGCTCAACTTTACCCACCATACGCTTGCCGGCTCCTGGGAAGAGCTGACCCGTAACGGCGCAGATATTATTCTCGGCGCCATCAACGAACCGCCCACCTCCGCCGAATGGTCGTGGAAAATGGTCGGCGCGCTGGATAATGTCTTCGTTGTCGCCCCCGCTCACCCGCTCGCCGAAGCGACGCAGCCGCTCAACAACAAGCAGCTGAGCCTGCATCGCGCGGTGGTGATTAGCGACAGCGCCCGCTATTGCCATCCGCTCAACAGCAACCTCCTCGCTGAACAGCCGCAAATTCGCGTCGACGATTTTGCCAGCAAGGTGGCGCTGCTGCGCGCCGGGCTGGGCTGCGGTTTTTTACCTCGCCATATCGCACAGCCGTGGCTGGAGAACGGGGAGCTGATAGAAAAGCCGGTTCTCTCCTGCCGCGAGAAAGATCTCACCTATATCGCCTGGCGCAGCGATAACGACGGCCTCGCCCAGCGCTGGTGGCGGGAGGCGATTCTCCGCGACCCGTTCCTGAACCAGCTCTACTCCTGACGGCTGAACCAGACGCTGGCGGAAATAGCGGGCAGGCTCAGCACGCCATCATGCAACGTACCGGCGCCCTCTTGCACCTGCCATGCGCCAACGTCCAGCAGCGGCGAATCCTCGACAACCACTTCGCAGGCTTCGCCGCGGTTGATGGCCACCAGCACGCGCAGCTGCTTATACACACGAGCAAATACCACCACGTTCTCTTCGGCATAAATGACCTGGCAGCCGCCGTATCGCAGTGCCTTATTGGCTTTGCGCAGCTTCGCCATCCGCTTATACAGCCCCAGCAGCACGGTATCCTGCAGGGCGGGATCCCACGGGAAGGGTTTACGACAGAAGGGATCGTTGTTGCCATCGACGCCCACTTCATCGCCGTAGTAGATGCAGGGTACGCCCGGCCAGCAAAACAGCCACACGACCGCCAGCGGCAGGCGTGCGACATCTCTGCCCAGCAGCGACTTAAATCGCGCGGTATCGTGACTGTCCAGCTGGTTAAACATCCGCAGCTGCTGCTGATGCGACAGCCCGGCGCGATAGTTATCCATCCAGGCGACGCAGGTCTGCGCGTCAATCTTCTGCGGATCGTAAGAGATATCGGTATTGGCGAGGAATCCCCACAGCGGGAAGGTAAAACCGCGGTAGTTCATGGCGGCATCTTCAGCGTCCGCCTGGAGCCACTGGCGGGCGTCACCAAAATGCTCGCCGAAGACAAAGGATTCGGGCTGCGTCTGCTTCGCCGCCGCGGTAATACCGGCAATATGGCGCAGGTTGTTGCGCGCCCCGCCGCCTTCACCCAGCATATGCACCACGTCCAGCCGCCAGCCGTCCATGCTCCACGGCGCTTTCAGCCAGTGGCGGACAATACTGTCTTCTCCGGCGTAGATTTCATTCACCAGGCTTGCGGACTGATAATCCAGCTTAGGCAGGCTGGCGTAGCCCAGCCAGCTATGCGCTTCCCCTTCGGGAGAGATGGTAAACCAGTCGCGCCACGGCGAATCGGCATGGTGACACGCCCCGCTGCTGCCGCGCTGGTGGCGGTCGAACCAGGCGTGCGAATCGCCGGTATGGTTAAACACACCGTCAAGAATCAGGCGCATCCCTTCGCGCTGCGTGTTGTGGCGCAGACGCAGCAGCGCGCCGTCGCCGCCGAATTGCGGATCGACGCGGCGATAATCTTCGGTATCGTATTTATGCACGCTGGGGGCGACAAATACCGGGTTCAGATAGAGCGCAGTCACGCCAAGCTGCTTGAGATACGGCAGTTTCTCGCTGATGCCGTCAAGATCGCCGCCATAGAAGGTGGAACCGCCCGCTTCGCCGGTTAACGGCTCATCCCACGATTTCCGGACAATGTCGCGCCCGGCGGCGTGATGATGATAGACCCGATCCTGTTCCGCTTCTCGCGTCTCGCTGCGCGCAAAACGGTCTGGGAAAATTTGATAAAAGACCTGATCGGCCACCCACTGCGGGCCGCGATCCGGCAGATCGACGGCGAACTGCTCCAGCCTCGCCGGCGGAAAACGGTTAAAGCCCTGCGGCGTGAACCAGCGCTGACGATCCGCCCACAGCAGCTTAAAACTGTAGCGCCGACGCGGCTGGCCGCTGGCAAGATTGATTTCGCCCCGCCACGCAACAACGCCCGGATGCGGTTCCTGGCGCAGTCGGTGCATTGGCAGCGAGAGCTCTTCATTATCTTCTTCCGCACGCAACGTCACCCGCTGCGGCAGATCGTCGCCGCTGAGCCATAAAGTGATAAAGAGTCGTTCCTGCTGCTCCTTGATAAACGGAGCCACAGGCAGGTGCCATGCCTTCAACATCGTCATTCCTCTCTCTTTAGAATGGGCACACCTTGCCACAGCCCACAGGCGGATGACTCATCATCACAGGAATTATTGGGGGAGGATAATGGGGGTGGAGAGCGCGCCTGCCAAATCGGGCAGGCGCGGGGGAAGCGTTACTGTGCCTGCGCCAGCTGGCGGTCGCGGCGAGTTTTCCACTGCCAGCCAGCCAGCAGCAGCACAATCCAGGCGAAACCGACGTACAGCGAGATACGGGTATCCGGATGGTAGCCAATCAGCGCAATAATAAAGACGAGGAACACCAGACCCACGGCAGTCGTGGCGACGCCACCCGGTACCTTAAACTTCAGCGCTTTCGCCTCTTCCGGCGACAGGCGACGGCGGAAGGCAATCTGCGACAGCAGGATCATGATCCACACCCAGACGGTGGCGAAGGTGGCCAGTGACGCAATCACCAGGAAGACGTTTTCCGGCATGATGTAGTTAAGATAGACCGCAAACAGCAGCGCAACGGTCATCACCATCACCGTCACCCACGGGATCCCGCGACGCGAAGTCCTGGCGAAAATCTTCGGCGCGCTGCCCTGCTCGGCCATGCCGTGCAGCATACGTCCGACGCCGAAGACGTCGCTGTTAATCGCCGACAGCGAGGCGGTCAGCACCACAAAGTTAAGGATGCTGGCGGCAAACGCAATGCCCATATGCTGGAAGGTCAGAACGAACGGGCTGCCGTCAGTGCCCACCTGATTCCACGGATAAATGGACATAATCACGAACAGCGTGCCGACATAGAACACCAGAATGCGCATCGGGACCGAGTTAATCGCGCGCGGAATGGATTTCTCCGGGTCTTTCGCTTCACCGGCGGTGATGCCGATGATCTCTATCCCGCCGTAGGCGAACATTACCATCTGCAGCGACATCACCATTCCCAGCCAGCCGTTGCTGAAGAAGCCGCCGTTACTCCACAGATTATGGATGCCGGTAGGCTGTCCGCCGTTGCCGATCCCCCAGATAATGATGCCGAAACCGGCAAGAATCATGATGATGATGGTGGCAACTTTAAAGAACGAGAACCAGAACTCCAGCTCGCCGAAGACCTTAACGCTCATCAGGTTGACGGCGCAGATAATCAGCACCACGCTGAGCACCCATATCCAGTGCGGTACCGTCGGAAACCAGACGCCCATATAAATCCCGAAAGCCGTCACGTCGGCAATCGCGACAATCAGAATTTCAAAGCAGTAGGTCCAGCCGGTGATATAGCCCGCCAGCGGGCCGAGATAATCCTGCGCATAGCGGGAAAAGGAGCTGGCGGCAGGGTTATGTACCGACATCTCTCCCAGCGCACGCATAATGATGTACGCGGCCGCGCCGCCGATAATATAGGCCAGCAGGACGCTTGGGCCCGCCATTTTAATGGCGTCAGCTGAACCATAGAACAGGCCGGTACCAATTGCGGATCCCAGCGCCATAAAGCGGATATGCCGGGTACTTAGCCCGCGCTTAAGTTTGTTACTACTTTCCATCGTATTCCATGCCGTTTTTCTCTTCAGACCTTCGCCGGAGCAGGCCGCAAAAGAGGATTACCTGAAAAACAAAAAACCACGGGACCCAAAGTCCCGTGGCTTAACACTGATTAAAACCGTCGGTTAATGCGCGCTGGAGGTCACCTGACGTCCTGCCGCACGGTCCCAGATCACCGCCAGAACCACCATCACGGCGGTAGGCATCAGCCAGGCAAGACCCTGTTCAGCCAGCGGCAGACGCGAGGTCCAGGCCGGTAACATCTCCGCGAACGCCGACGATTTAATGCCGTCAATGATACCAAACATCAGGCTGATAAACATGGCCGGCGCAATGACGCGGGACGAATTATGCCACCAGTTGCGGGTAAAGCTTAAGACCACCAGGGCGATACATGGCGGATAGATAGCCGTCAGCACCGGAATCGAAATCTGAATCAGATGGCTCAGCCCCAGGTTGGAGACCGCCATCGAGAAAATGCCGAGGATAAATACCAGCGCGCGATAGGATAATGGCAGGTACTGCGCGAAGAACTCCGCACAGGCGCAGGTCAGGCCCACCGCGGTCACCAGACAAGCGATGAAAATCAGCGCCGCCAGCATAAAGCTCCCCGCGCCACCGAAGGTGTGCTGGACATAGGCATGCAGAATCGCCGCGCCGTTAGCGGATTGATCCACCAGTGTCGCGCTATCAGACCCGAGGCGGAACAGCGCCAGATACAGCAGCGTCAGCCCCACGCCGGCCATCAGTCCGGCCCAGACGGTGTAGCGAGTCAGCAGGCGCGCTTCCGTTACGCCGCGAGAGCGCGCGGCGTTAACAATGACGATACCGAACACCATTGCACCCAGCGTATCCATGGTCAGATAGCCGTTAACGAAGCCGTTAGAGAACGGCGCGGTGCGGTAAGCTTCCAGCGCATTGCTGATCGAGCCAGCCGGCCAGATAATTGCCGCAACGGACAAAATGATCAGCGCAATAATTTTCAGCGGTGCGAGGAAATTCCCCACCGTATCCAGCAGTTTGCCCGGATAGAGCGAAACCAGGATCACCAGCGCAAAATAGATCACGCTGTAAATCATCAGCGGCATCGCGCCGTCGCCGGTCAGCGGGGCAATCCCGACTTCAAAAGAGACCGTTGCGGTACGCGGCGTCGCAAACAGCGGGCCAACGGCCAGGTAACAGACCACCGCCAGCAGGATGCCGGCCACTTTGCCAATCGGCGTACTCAGGCTTTCCACGCCGCCGCCGACTTTCGCCAGCGCCACAACCGTCAGCACCGGTAAGCCCACGGCGGTAATCAGAAAGCCAATAGCGGCGGTCCAGACGTGTTCACCAGCCTGTAAACCCACCATCGGAGGGAAGATAATGTTGCCTGCGCCAACGAACAACGCGAAGGTCATAAAGCCCAACGCGATAATGTCGCGAGATTTTAACTGATGGGTCATAAATTCATTACTGCCTGTGGATGTGGTGTTGTTAACAAACGGAAAATACCGTGTCTTCCCCTGAGGGAGGATACAGCGGTGGTTGCCGGAAAAATCAGCGGGATATGCTCCCGAACACGCGTGGGAAAGAATTGTTTTTTGAATTACCACGCAAAAACAGTCTGTCTGCGACTGCATGGGGGGCAATTTAAACGCTTATAACGTTTTAATGCAAGGCGGGATCGCAAAAGCAGATGATTATGCTAAGTCTATTTTTATAAGCGGGATTATTGACCATATCTAAGGAAAACCTCCGGCTAATCATGCGAACAAAAAAGCAGCAGACGTTCATTAATTACGCGGCTAAAAAGTGACTGCAAACGAAAATGACCAGCCGAAGCTGGTCATTGGCAAGTCATGTTGACAAGGGCGCGTTCAGGCGCTTTTTTTGGCAATTAAACGTTCCGGGAGTAAGAAACTAAAACGCGTCCCTTTGCCTACCGTACTCTCAATTTCCAGGCGACTGTCGTGATGATTTACCGCATGTTTGACAATCGCCAGCCCAAGACCGCTGCCGCCGGTTTGCCGCGAACGCGCCTTATCCACGCGATAGAAGCGCTCGGTCAGACGCGGAATGTGCTCGGGCGCAATCCCTGGACCGTTATCCTCGACGCTGAACAACGCGCCATGCGGCGCCCGTTGCCAGCTGACGGTAATCTCCGTCCCCGCTGGCGTATGGTTAATCGCGTTATACACCAGATTGGACATCGCGCTACGCAGCTGCTCTTCGTTGCCCAGCACCAGCAGCGTCTCATCGACGTGGAAGTGGAGCGTCTGCTTCTGCTGGCTGAGCGTCTGGGCTTCTCGCTCCACCACCCGCAGCATCATCGGCACGTCGATTTTGTCATTCATGGCCAGCGTCGGCGCCGCTTCAATCCGCGACAGCGTCAGCAGCTGCTTGACTAACCCCTCCATGCGCTGGGTTTGCTCGCGCATCGTATGCAGCGCTTTTTCGCGCGTCATCCCTTCCAGCACCTGCTCCTGCATCATCTCCAGATAGCCCTGCAGTACCGTTAACGGCGTGCGAAGCTCATGGCTGACGTTGGCAAAAAAGTTGCGCCGCGCGCCTTCCAGCTGGTGCATCTGCGTCACATCGCGCGCCACCATCAGCCACTGTTTGTCGCTGTAGGGCATGACGCGGATCTCCAGATGACGAGCAGTATTGAGGACCAGATTGAGCGGCTTTGAGAAATCCCTGTTTTTGAGGTAGTGAGCAAATTCAGGGTAGCGCAGGAGGTTAAGAATATTTTGTCCACTGTCGTCCGGCCAGCGCAGATTGAGGATCTGCTGAGCCAGACCATTACACCAGAAGATGGCCCCCTCCTCCGTCGTCAGCACCACCGCATCGGGCAACGACTCCGCCCCGCTACGAAAGCGTTTGATCAGACTGCCCAGTTCGCGTCGGCGCTTTTTATTGCGCATCTGCATCTGGTGAAGGCCGTAGAGCAGCGGTTCCCAGCTGCCGCTTCCCGGCGGTGGCGTCATGCTACGGTCGACCCATAGCCACCATGAAAGACGTAATAAATTCCAGAAATGCCAGATGAGAAGTCCGGTTACTGCCGCCAGCAAAAACCACGGCAGATAACCCACCACCGCCCCAAGAATCAGGGCCGGGATACAACATAAGAAAAGCTCAAGCGCCAGCCTTTTCCATGACAGCCGTTCCAGCACGGTTCACACTCCTGTCGAGATTCAGAAACGGGCGGAGAAACGATATCCCGTGCCGCGGACCGTTTGTACCATCCGGTCATGGCCGCTATGTTCCAGCGCTTTACGCAGACGGCGAATATGCACATCCACCGTTCTGTCTTCTACATACACGTTCGTCCCCCAGACGTGATTCAGCAGCTGTTCGCGACTGTAGACGCGTTCCGGGTGAGTCATAAAGAAGTGTAGCAATTTAAACTCCGTCGGCCCCATGTCCAGCGGACTTTCTCCGGTCATCACGCGATGGGAAGAAGGGTCAAGGCTAAGCCCTTGCATTTCAATCACTTCTTCCACAGCCATCGGCGAAATACGGCGCATCACCGCTTTGATTCGCGCCACCAGCTCTTTCGGTGAAAAAGGCTTAGTGATGTAATCATCGGCGCCGGTTTCCAGACCACGTACGCGATCCTCTTCTTCACCGCGGGCGGTGAGCATGACGACCGGGATATCGCGGGTCATCGCCTCACGCTTGAGCAGCTTGATAAACTGGAGACCCGATCCGCCCGGCAGCATCCAGTCGAGGAGAATCAAATCAGGCCAGGGTTCATTGAGTTGATTCACCGCACTGTCATAATCTTCCGCCTCGACGGGCTGAAAGCCGTTTTGCTCAAGAACAAAGCAGACCATTTCGCGGATCGGAGCTTCATCTTCAACGACCAGAATTCTTCTCGCCATTATTTACCCTGTATTTTTTAGCCATCAGTATAGAGTGCGGCGCCATTATGCGTCAGTTTTGTGACAGATTTATGAAGAAAATGACCGTCATATGATAGCGGATTTTGAATAATGACAAGGAGTAACAATCGATCCTGCAGGCGTTAAAGGGACAACCTGCCGGATGACAGGTATATAATGCGCCCATGCTTTTTCGCCAGGGAATACTTATGCGCATCATCCACACCTCTGACTGGCACCTTGGCCAGAATTTTTACAGCAAGAGCCGCGCCGCCGAACACTCGGCCTTTCTCGACTGGCTGCTGACCAGCGCGCAGGCGCACGAGGTCGATGCCATTATTGTCGCCGGCGACATCTTTGATACCGGCTCGCCGCCAAGCTACGCTCGCGAGCTGTATAACCGCTTTGTGGTTCAGCTTCAGCAGACCGGCTGCCAGCTGGTGGTACTGGCGGGCAACCACGATTCGGTGGCGACGCTGAATGAATCCCGCGATATTCTGGCCTTTCTGAAAACCACGGTGGTGGCCAGCGCCGGCCATGCCCCCTTTATTCTGCCGCAGCGCGACGGCACCCCCGGCGCCATATTTTGCCCGGTCCCCTACCTGCGCCCGCGCGAGCTGGTCACCAGCCAGGCCGGACACTCCAGCGGCGAAAAACAGCAGCTGCTGTTGAACGCCATCAGCGACTATTATCAGCAGCAGTACGAAGCTGCCTGCGCCCTGCGCGGCGATCGTCCGCTGCCGATCGTCGCCAGCGGCCACCTGACCACCGTCGGCGCCAGCAAAAGCGATGCGGTGCGCGATATCTACATCGGCACGCTGGAGGCATTTCCCGCCAGCCATTTTCCCCCCGTTGATTATATTGCCCTCGGCCATATTCACCGGGCGCAAAAGATTGGCGGCAGCGAACATATTCGCTACAGCGGCTCCCCCATCGCCCTCAGCTTTGATGAGACAGGAAAAAGCAAAAGCGTCAATCTGGTGACCTTCACCGACGGGCAACTGACGGAGGTGCTTCCTCTGACGGTGCCGGTGACGCAGCCGCTGGCGGTGCTGAAAGGCGATTTCTCCAGCATCAGCGAACAGCTCACCCAGTGGCGGGACGCCCCTCAGGAGCCGGTCGTCTGGCTGGATATTGAAATTACCAGTGACGAATATCTCCATGATATTCAGCGCAAAATTCAGGCTCAGACCGAAGATCTGCCGGTGGAAGTGCTGCTGGTTCGCCGCAGCCGCGCCCAACGTGAACGCATCCTGGCGGGCGAGCGGCGGGAGACGCTGAGCGAACTGCAGGTCGAGGAGGTGTTTGAACGCCGCCTGGCGCAGGAAACGCTGGAAGAGGCGCAGCAGCTGCGCCTGACGCAGCTGTTCAACGAAACGCTGCATAGTCTGAATGGTGAGGAGCACCTGTGAAAATTCTGAGTTTGCGCCTGAAAAATATCAACTCGTTAAAAGGCGAATGGAAAATCGACTTCACCGCAGAACCGTTCGCCAGCAACGGGCTGTTTGCCATCACCGGCCCCACCGGCGCCGGGAAAACCACTCTGCTGGACGCTATCTGCCTCGCGCTGTATCACGAAACGCCGCGTCTGAGCAGCGTCTCGCAATCGCAAAACGATCTGATGACCCGCGATACCGCCGAATGTCTGGCGGAAGTGGAATTTGAGGTCAAAGGGACCGCCTATCGCGCCTTCTGGAGCCAGAACCGCGCCCGCAATCAGCCGGAGGGCAACCTGCAGGCCCCGCGCGTTGAACTGGCGCGCTGCGACGATGGGCAGATCCTCGCCGATAAAGTCAAAGATAAGCTCGAACTTACCGCTTCGCTCACCGGACTGGATTACGGTCGCTTTACCCGCTCAATGCTGCTTTCGCAAGGCCAGTTCGCCGCGTTCCTCAATGCCAAACCGAAAGAACGCGCTGAGCTGCTGGAAGAGCTGACCGGCACCGAAATCTACGGTCAAATTTCAGCACAGGTGTTTGAAAAGCATAAACTTGCCCGCAATGAACTGGAGAAACTTCAGGCCCAGGCGTCCGGCGTTCTGCTGCTGAGCGATGAGCAACAGCAGGCGTTACAGCAAAGTTTGCAAGCACTTACTGATGAAGAGCGTCTACAGCTCGCTGAGCAAACCCGCCTGCAGGCGACGCAGCAGTGGCTGCTGCGCCAGCAGGAGCTCAGCGCGGAAGCCTCGCAGTCGCAGATCCGGCTACAGGAGGCGCAGCAGGCGCTGGATCAGGCCCAGCCGCAGCTCGCGGCGCTGCTCAACGCGCAGCCGGCAGAGCAGCTGCGTCCGCTGTGGACCCGGCAGCAGGAGCAAAGCGCCGAGCTGGCGCAAACCCACCGCCAGGTGGAGGAAGTGAATACTCGCTTACAGGACAGGCTGCGGCTGCGCGCCGGGATTCGCCTTGCCGCCAGCCGGCAGATGACGCGCTTACAGGATACCCATCACGCCCTCAACCTGTGGCTTAAAGAACACGATAGCTATCGCCAGTGGGGAAACTCGCTGGCGGGCTGGCGGGCCGTCTTCCAGCAGCAGGCGCGCGATGCCCAACAGCAGAACGCCGTGCAGCAGAGCCTGGCGGAAACCACTCGCAAGCTTTCGGAGCTGCCGCCTGCGGCGCTGACGCTGGATGCCGACCAGGTTACCGCCAGCCTGGCGCAGCACGCCGCCGCTCGCCCGCTGCGCCAGCAGCTTTCAACGCTGCACAGTCGCCTGTTGCCGCTTCGTCAGCGTCAGCAGCAGTTGCAAACCGCGGAGCAGGCTCGCCGCGAGGAGCAGGAAAAGCTGGAAACAACCCTGGCCCAGCGCCGGCTGGCATACAAAGAAAAACATCAGCAATTCAGCGATGTGAAGGCTATTTGTGAGCTGGAAGCGCGCATTGTCGGGCTGGAGGAAGAGCGCGCTCGCCTGCAGCCCGGGAGCCCTTGTCCACTGTGCGGTTCCAGCGAACACCCGGCGGTCGCGCAATACCGGGCGCTGGAACCCGGCGTGAATCAGGCCCGCCGGGATAGTCTGGAGCGTGAAGTCAAACAGCTGACGGAAGAAGGCGCCCAGCTACGCGGTCAGCTTGAGGCACTGCTTAAACAACAGGTTAAAGAGAAAGAAGAGCTGGACTCACTCCTCCAGCAGGAGCAAGCGCTCACCTCGCAATGGCAGACAACCGTCAGCGGACTCCATTGCGAACTGCAGCCGCAGGATGATATTCCCGGCTGGCTGGCGGCCCAGCAGGAGAGCGAACAGCAGCTGTATCAGCACCAGCAGCGACTGGCCTGGCAGGCCCAGCAGCAGGCGGGCGAGCAACAGCTCAGGCAGCTCCAGCAGGAGCAGGAACAACGGCGCGCGCAGCTGGAGGCGGAACTCTCGCCCTTCGCGCTCAGCGTTCCGCAGGCCGATCGGACGGCGGAGTGGCTGGCGCAGCGGGAAGCAGAGAGCCGCCTGTGGCAGGAAAAACAGAATCAATTTGTTGCGCTTCAGGATCAGCTTCAACAGCTGACGCCGCTGCTGGATACGCTTCCGCAGACAGAGCCGGAGTCCCTTCCGCCAACGGACGAGATAGCCGATCCGGCGCCGCTGACGGGCTGGCGTCAGGTGCACGACGACTGTCTGGCATTGCAAAGCCAGTGGCGGACGCTGAGCCAGCAGGAGAGCCAGCAGCAGGAAGCGCTGCGGGAGACGCAAACCCGGTTCGCTGCCGCACTCTCCAGCAGCCCGTTTGCCGACCAGCAGGCCTTTCTCGCTGCCATGCTCGACGAAGAGACGCGCCAGCGGCTGGAGCGGCTTAAACAGACGCTGGAAAATGCGGTACAGCAAAATAACGCCCTGGCGCTGCGCGCCCGCGATGCGCTTGCCCGGCATCAGCAGCAACCGCCGGCAGACGTCGACCTCACCCAACCGCTGGAGCAGGTCCAGGCCCGTCTGCTCCAGCTGGCGCCGCAGCTGCGGGAAAACAGCGCCCGCCAGGGAGAGATCCGCCAACAGCTGAAACAGAACGCCGGGAACCAGCAACGCCAGCAGACATTACATCAGGAGATCGCGCTGGCCGGGCAGCAGCTCGAGGACTGGGCATGGCTTAATGCGCTGATCGGTTCTAAAGAGGGCGATAAGTTCCGTAAATTCGCCCAGGGGCTAACGCTGGATAACCTGGTCTGGCTGGCGAACCATCAGCTCAATCGCCTGCACGGGCGCTACCAGCTTCAGCGCAAGGCCAGCGAAGCACTGGAGCTGGAAGTGGTTGATACCTGGCAGGCGGATGCGGTACGCGATACCCGAACCCTCTCCGGCGGTGAAAGCTTCCTTGTCAGCCTGGCGCTGGCGCTGGCGCTGTCCGATCTGGTGAGCCACAAAACGCGCATCGATTCACTGTTTCTTGATGAAGGGTTCGGCACGCTCGATAGCGAAACGCTCGATACTGCGCTGGATGCGCTCGACGCCCTGAATGCCAGCGGCAAGGTGATCGGCGTGATAAGCCACGTTGAAGCAATGAAAGAACGGATTCCGGTGCAGATCAAAGTTAAGAAAATCAACGGCCTTGGCTACAGCCGGCTGGATAAAATGTTTTCCGTCGAGTAACCCCCGGCGATTCCTCCGCTGAAGACCTTTCCCTTAGGGGAAAGGTCGTATTTCCCCCGGCGCATTATTCCTGCCGCCACTTCACGAATTATCTTGATCATGCACGAATATGCATGTTAATTTCATCTCTCTTTCCTTAATGAGAACAAACAGGCATAGACATGACATTTCAGGCACCCAAAAGCGGAAAAATCGATTAACACCGTCATTCGTGCACAAACGCGCAGATCAACATACCCGACAGGTACGCGCCAGGTAAAAGCGCCTTTCCGGATATCCATCGGGTTTCCCGTCTTCCCGCTCATATATTAAGAAGGTCTTAGAGATGAAAAGTTGTCTTATTCTGGTTGCGGGCCCCGTCCGCAGCGGTACCAATAATCACCCGGAACTGATTGCTGCCAACCTGGACGCCATGGCACAGGTTGCGCTGAGTATTTATCGTAAAGGGCATATTCCTGTTATTGGCGAGTGGCTCGCTTTACCTATTGCCAAAGCCGCAGGTTCAAAAGAAACAGGCGATCCGATCAGCGAAGAGTTTTTATATCCCGTCGCGCATCGTTTGATTAGCCGCTGCGACGCGATTTTGCGTATACCGGGGGAGTCCCGGGGTGCCGATCTTGATGTCGAGGAAGGGAAAAAAAGGGGACTGCCGATTTATTATCGCCTCGACGAGATCCCCGTTCTGTAATTCCCCCCGTTGCACCTGCTGAGCAGGGCAACGGGGTCACGCTGCTTTACAGCGGCCACAGCCAGGCCGCGCCGCGCACGCCGCTGGAATCGCCGTGTACGGCTTTTCGAATCGGCGTCTCGCACTCCCCGCCGAATACCCATGGTTTCACCAGCTCAGGCACCGTCTGGTAGAGGCGTTCAACGTTGCTCATGCCGCCGCCGAGGACTATCACATCCGGATCGAGGATATTGACCACGTGGGCCAGCGACTTCGCCAGACGCATCTCGTAGCGCTTCAGCGCCTGTTCGGCCAACGGATCCTGCTCGCCAACCCGCTGCATAATCGCATTGCCCGTTAGCGACTGGCCGCTCAGACGCTGGTAATCCGTGGCAAAACCGGTACCGGAGATAAAGGTTTCGATACATCCCTGCTTACCGCAATAGCACGGCACTTCGGCGCGATAGCGCAGTTCATCCTCATCCATCCACGGTAGCGGGTTATGCCCCCACTCCCCGGCGGTACCGTTGCCGCCAATGTGGGAACGGCCATTTATCGCCACTCCCGCGCCGCATCCGGTGCCGATAATCACCGCAAACACGGTCTGCGCCCCGGCGGCGGCGCCGTCTACCGCTTCGGAAACCGCCAGGCAGTTGGCATCATTCGCCAGGCGTACTTCGCGATTTAAGCGCTGGCTCAGATCGTTATCAAACGGCTGACCGTTGAGCCAGGTAGAATTGGCATTTTTCACTACCCCGGTATAGGGTGAAATCGACCCCGGGATCCCGACGCCAACGCTGCCGCGCTGCCCGGTGGCCTGCTCCGCCATCCCGACCAGCGTCGCGATATTCTCTATCGTTTGCCGGTAATCCTCTCGTGGAGTCGGCAAACGGTGGCGAAATAACTGCTCTCCCTGGTCACTCAGAGCAATGACTTCTGTTTTTGTGCCGCCCAGATCAATACCAATACGCACTGTAAGCTCCTCTCCCCGATTAACAATGCAAGCATAGCGACAATTCGCTATCATGCCCGCTGGATTTAACGACAACGCCGTGGAAATTATCATGCTGTGGTTCAAAAATTTAATGGTTTACCGTCTCAGCCGCGAGATTTCATTGCGTGCCGAGGAGATGGAAAAACAGCTGGCCGGGCTGACATTTACCCCTTGTGGTAGCCAGGATATGGCGAAGACCGGCTGGGTATCGCCGATGGATTCGCACAGCGATGCGCTGACGCATACCGCAAATGGCCAGATCGTGATCTGCGCACGCAAAGAAGAGAAGATCCTGCCGTCACCGGTGATCAAACAGGCGCTGGAGGCGAAGATCCTCAAGCTGGAAGCCGATCAGGGCCGTAAGCTGAAAAAAACCGAGAAAGATTCGCTGAAAGACGAAGTGTTGCACTCGCTGCTGCCGCGCGCCTTCAGCCGTTTCAGCCAGACAATGATGTGGATCGACACCGTCAACGGGCTGATCATGGTCGACTGCGCCAGCGCCAAGAAAGCGGAAGATACGCTGGCGCTGCTGCGTAAAACCTTAGGTTCTCTGCCGGTCGTTCCGCTGGCGCTGGAAAACCCGATCGAGCTGACGTTGACCGAATGGGTCCGCTCCGGGACCGTTGCTCAAGGTTTCCAGCTGCTGGATGAAGCCGAACTGAAAGCCATGCTTGAAGACGGCGGCGTCATTCGGGCGAAGAAACAGGATCTGGTCAGCGATGAAATCGCCGTGCATATTGAAGCCGGGAAAGTCGTGACCAAACTGGCGCTCGACTGGCAGCAGCGTATTCAGTTCCTGATGTGCGATGATGGTTCAATCAAACGTCTGAAGTTCTGCGACGAACTGCGTGACCAGAATGAAGATATTGACCGGGAAGATTTCGCTCAGCGTTTTGACGCCGACTTTATTCTGATGACCGGCGAACTGGCGGCATTGATTCAGAATCTGGTGGAAGCTCTGGGCGGAGAAGCACAGCGCTAATCAGCGCCGGGTGCGCCCGACAAAGCGGGCAACATGCCTTCCTGCCGCAGCAGGAAGGCAATGAATCACAGATAGCGGCACAGGTAAGAGGTTGGCTCAGCCACCTGCAGATGAAACTCGCTGTTGCCTGGGACATTGAACACTTCACCGGCGGCATACACTTTCCACTCGGTTTCCCCCGGCAGCAGCACATTCAGCGCACCGCTCACCACCGTCATCTCTTCCGGCTGTGCGGTACCAAAGGTATATTCCCCTTCTGCCATCACCCCGACGCTCGCGCGACCGGTGCTGCTGCTGGTGAAGCCAATCGATTTCACTTTTCCGTCGAAGTATTCATTGCTTTGAAGCATAAACAAGCCCTTATGATCTTTTGTTGAAGCCTCAATATAGGGGGCGCTCCTTGCCCCTGTCACGCAAAATTAATCTATCGGACCATGTTAAACTAATAGTTCTGCAGCCAACCGGGAAACCAGCACATTTGACAGCAGAACCGGCACATCCAGCGCTTTTTGCAATACGTCGCGATGATGCTGGTGGTAACCCAGGCAGTCCAGCACCAGCACATCGGCGCCCTGCTCCAGAAGCGCCCGTCCGGCGCTCAATAAATCACTATCGCTGCCGCTTATCGGGTTGGCTAACGCATAGTAAGGCGCGTTATCTAACGAAAGCCACTTTTGCCGCTGCATGGGCAGCACCTCCTCAACGGGAACGATAACCCCGACCTGATGACCGTCAACAATCGACGCCACCAGCGGCGGAATAATCCGCTGCGGCTCCAGTAAAATGGCATTGCGCGCCGTGAGGCCGCTGAGCATTTCGGAACTCAAAAACAGAATGACATCATATTCTTGCCTGTCGAGCATCGCGATAATATGCTTTAAATCACGCTCGACCTTCTGGCGCGAAACCTCGGCCGGCTGGTTGTCATTCAATAACGTCAGCAGGCATTCATCGCCGGAATCAACAGCATAATCTTCCATAACGTCTTCACGCGTCATTTTGCCTAACAGGCTAATATGAGTGATCTGCTCTTCCCTGATATGTTCGGTTAAAAGCGGCAAAACTTCAGCCACCGGTACCACGCCAACGGTTAAAATTGCCATCGTTGTACTCATATCACGTACCTTTTCACTACCACTGCTTCAGCACAGGCTTACTGCACACCACTTCGCCCCCCTGTTGACTAAAAATCAACCGTCCAGAAGCGTAGCAGCTTACCGCCGCCGTTGAATGTAAAGATTGATGTGACCTCAGGCGCGTGCCTGAAAAATCCGTACCTTAGGGAATCATCAGCAGGGCTGATGAATTAAAAATGTGATGGAGGCCCGGTATTACTCTGCGTAAAGAGAATTCCGGGCGGGCGAGATTATGATTTATCCGGGTCTTCGTAGCGCTGTTTCGCGTCCAGCGCTTCCTGCTCGGTGGGGTGTTCACTGATCAGTGAATCGGGCGTCGGGAAATCGGCACGCAGCTGATACCAGGTCTCCCCCTGACCTGCGGGCCCTTTCGCAACGGCAACGATACGCGCTTCTCTCGGATATGGAGGTTGGGTTGGCATAGCTCTTCCTTCTTCGGCGATCAGAGCTATTAAGTATAGGGGCCCCTGCGTCGTTTACCGTCAGTAAAGTCTTAACTCGCCGCGCGGCCGGCTACCCTTACTCCCTTGCGGTCTCGGCGCATTGAGCCTCTTGCGGCGCAGAGACATTCTGCAACGTCGCCAGAATTTGTCCGACGACGTCATCCGGCGTCGCGGTGGCATCGATAATATGATGCGCGGTTGCGCGATACAGCGCTTCCCGCTGCGCCAGCACTTCGCCGACTTCATCGCGTACCGGTTTGCCGGTCAGCGTCGGCCGCTGCTCGGTTTTCGGATACGCTTCAAGGCGGGCGATCAGCGCCGAAACCGGCACCTGCAGGTAAATTACCACGCCGTTTTCGCGCATGAACTGGCGGTTAACTTCAGCCAGAATAATGCCGCCGCCGGTCGCAACCACCGTTTCCGGCCGCGTGGCCGCTTTCAGCGCCTCTGACTCCAGCTCACGAAAACGCGCCCAGCCCTCCTGCTCAACAATAGTCGCGACCGTACGCTGCTCGCGCTCCTGCAGCGCATGATCGGTATCGGTGAACTGGTAATGACGCGCCCGCGCCAGCGCATGGCCGATTGTCGTTTTACCGCAGCCGCGCGGCCCGATGAGAAAGATTGGCAATGTCATTACCGAAGACCCCCTGGTTCCGCATATCGCGGGAAAATGAATACGAAGAGTAAGCAATGGCACCGGCAAAATCGCCGGCAATGATCGTAAAACAAACGTTACATCGCTCTAACAAAACCTGTTCACCACAGATGACAAAAGGATTTATCGCGTAAACCTATCATTGCATTAAGTGTTATTCCAGATTTACTTATTCAAAAAGGTTATTTTTCAGCCGCTGGCTGGCGTAAACGGTAACACATTTATGCATAGCTTTACGCATCAACATATTTACAACATGGCGCGTTCAGTCGCACTCTGACGCTAAACGACCAGTATGACAGAGGAAAGTACCATGCAATCTGAAGAACAACGCCTTATTGATGGACTGTTTTCCCGCCTGAAAGAGGCCGGGACGCAGAGCGCTTCGCGCGATGCCAGCGCCGAGGAGCGGATTGCGCAACACATGAAAGAGCAGCCCGCCGCGCCCTATTACATGGCGCAAACGATACTGATCCAGGAAGCCGCCATCAAGCAGCTCAACGATCGTATCCAGGCGCTGGAAAGCCAGGTGACGCAACTACAGGCGGCAAAACCGAGCAGCGGCGGGTTCCTCTCCGGCTTGTTTGGCGGCGGTCAGAGCCGCGGCTCCGACCCCATTCCCGGGGCCGAACAATATGGCCGCCCTCAGGCCAGCGCGCAACCGCAGTATGCGCCGCAAATGCCGCAGCAAAACTATGCGCCGCAGGCGGCGCGCAGTGGCGGCGGCTTTATGGCCGGCGCGCTACAAACGGCGGCAGGTGTGGCAGGCGGCGTGGTGCTGGGCAACATGCTGACCAATATGTTCAGCGGCTCGCATCCACAGGAGATCGTCAATATTATTGAAGAAAAACCGCAGCCTGACCTTAACCAGACGCAGGAACTGTCCGCCGCAGACGATCCGTTCCGTCAGGACGATAATCAGTTCCTCGCGGATAACAACACCTGGAACTCTGACTTCGACGCGGGTATGGGTAACGACGACGATTTCGGCGGCGATGACGACAGCTGGGTTTAACCCTGCGGGCGTTTTGTCTCTGACAGCCACTTCTCCAGCGCGGCGGCGAATTGTTGCCGATCGCGCTGCGACAAACTATCCGGGCCGCCGGTTTGTACGCCGCTGGCCCGCATCGTTTCCATAAAATCACGCATCGTCAGACGTTCGCGAATGGTCGCATCGCTGTAGCGCTCGCCGCGCGGATTTATGGCTGCAGCGCCCTTGGCCAGAACTTCCGCCGCCAGCGGAATATCGGCGGTAATCACCAGGTCGCCCGGTTCACAGAGGCGGACGATTTCGTTATCGGCCACATCAAACCCCTGCGGCACGCGCAGCGTGCGGATCACCCGCGATGGCGGCACCCGCAGCGGCTGGTTGGCAACCAGCGTCAGCGAGGTCTGCGTACGCTCGGCGGCGCGGAATAAAATCTCTTTAATGACGTTCGGACACGCGTCCGCATCAACCCAAATAGCCATTCCGGCTCCTGTCGACGAAAAAGGGAGCCATCATTGTCACCTGCTTTTGTCCCCCGGGGAAGCGCTGGAGTGATAAGCTAGAGAACTCACGACAAAATAAGCAAAGGGGAACGGTGATGGAGAAGAAAATTGGCTTTATCGGCTGCGGGAATATGGGTAAGGCCATTCTGGGCGGTCTGATCGCCAGCGGACAGGTGCAGCCTGGGCAAATTTGGGTCTATACCCCGTCGCCGGACAAAGTGGCGGCCCTGCACGACCAGTACGGCATCAATGCCGCGCAGAGCGCACAGGAAGTCGCTCAGGTCGCCGATATCATTTTCGGCGCGGTCAAGCCGGGGATCATGATTAAAGTGCTCAGCGAAGTCGCCTCCAGTCTGAATAAAGACTCGCTGGTTATCTCAATTGCCGCTGGCGTCACCCTCGATCAGCTGGCACGGGCGCTGGGCCACGATCGCAAGATCGTCCGCGCGATGCCGAACACCCCGTCGCTGGTTAACGCCGGGATGACCTCAGTGACGCCTAACGCGCTGGTGACCAGCGAAGAGGTCGCCGAAACGCTGACGATTTTCCGCTGCTTCGGCCAGGCTGAAATTATCGCTGAGCCGATGATCCACCCGGTGGTGGGCGTGAGCGGTTCCGCACCGGCCTACGTCTTCATGTTTATTGAAGCGATGGCGGACGCTGCCGTTCTCGGCGGTATGCCACGCGCTCAGGCCTACAAATTTGCCGCTCAGGCGGTGATGGGGTCGGCAAAGATGGTGCTGGAAAGCGGGGAACATCCGGGGACGCTGAAAGATATGGTCTGCTCGCCAGGCGGCACCACCATCGAAGCCGTGCGGGTACTGGAGGAGAAAGGGTTCCGCTCTGCGGTCATCGAGGCCATGGTCAAATGCATGGAAAAATCAGAGAAGCTCAGCCGCTCCTGATCCCCGCCTCATGTTGATATCGGGTGAGGAGTCTCCTCACCCGTTTTTACGCCGTCTGCTTCGACAGAGGCACGCTTATCCCTGTTTCTTCAGGCAGGCGCTCATAAACTTATTACGATCGTCCCCTTTCAGAGACTGCTGAGTCGCCTGAGCGTTGCACTCGCGCATTTTTTGCTGCTGAGGCGTCAGCCCCTTACTTTCCGGCGCCGGCGCATCTTTCTTGAGGCACTGACTCATAAACGCTTTACGCTCGTCCCCTTTCAGCGTTTTCGACGAGGCCTCTTTGTTGCAGGTCGTCATTTTTTGCTGCTGGGGCGTGGGCGTTTTTTCCGCGGCATTCACCGCCGTCACAAAGATAAGACCAAAAAGCAGGGTTACCAACAATGTTATTTTCATCACACCATCCTTTTGTCAGTCAATCTCTGTAAGTCTGGTCGCTGATGGGAAAAAAACCAGCCGATGGCCACAATTCGCCATCGGCAGCGGCTTATTTCAGACCCAGCGCGGCTTTCATGGTGTAGAACAGATCGGTCTGATCGGTTAACCCCACCACGTTTGCGGCATGCGGACCGTAGGCGGCAATGCGCAGCTGCGTGCCGGTATGTTCCATCGACTCCTCTTCCGAGTTGCCGTAGCTCATGACCATCACCGAGCCGTCTTTGGTCGTCAGCGCCTGAGTCAGTCCCGGAGCTTTGGAATCGGCCGGAATAATCTGGCTGGAGTGCGCGTGGTCAGCGGTGACAACGACCAGCGTGTTACCCTCTTTTTTGGCAAACTCCAGCGCTTTTTGTACCGCTTCATCAAGGTCGACGGTTTCGCCAATCTGACCGCACGGGTTCGCCGCATGATCCTGTTTATCGATAGAGGCGCCCTCAACCTGCAGGAAGAATCCTTTCTCGTTGCTGCTCAGAAGACCGATCGCTTTCTCGGTCATCTGCGCCAGCGTCGGAACGGAAGCGTCACGTTTGCTGTTCGGAGTGCAGGTTATCGCCGGCTTATCAATATTCCCGTGGTAAGAGGCTTTCGGCCCTTCCCAGCGCACCGGCATGTTGCCGTCGGCGAAAAGGCCCAGCAGCGGTTTGCCCTGGTTAGCTTCGCTGACCGCGGCCAGCGAGCTGGCATCGGTGACAATCTGGTAGCCGCGGGCAATGGCCTGCTCATGCAGCGTTTTGCCCTGCCATTCACCGGCCGTCGCGGTTTCGGCGAACGTTTTTGCCCCGCCGCCTAAGGTCACGTCCGCGCGGGCATTCAGCAGCTGCTCGGTAATTGAGCCTTTACCGCCCTTTTCCAGCGCGTTGCCGGGACATTTTTCGCTGGTGACGCTCGGGCCGTAGCATTTACGCGAAGTCACGTGTGCAACCAGCGCCGCAGGCGTGGCAT
Source organism: Klebsiella planticola ATCC 33531 (assembly GCF_000735435.1). GTDB lineage: Bacteria > Pseudomonadota > Gammaproteobacteria > Enterobacterales > Enterobacteriaceae > Klebsiella > Klebsiella planticola. Next base: position 207,914 of record NZ_JMPP01000067.1, read on the forward strand.
CCTGCAGTTCTGCCGTGGAGACGTTGCCAGTGGCAAACCCTGCGGCTTTCGCCAGCTCGAGGATAGTCTGATGATCTTTTTCATGAATATCGACCCCCAGCGCGCCGTTGTAGCTTTTTACGCCGGTTGTCCAGGCGGTAGCGGACGCGGCGGAATCGGTGACGTAATCTGGTTTGCCGGTTTTCTTATCCAGAGAATAATGCGTGTACTGACCGGTCAGCGGCAGCGCATCAATGCCCTTAAAGAAACCGCCGGCGCCTTCGGCATAATTGCGCGCCGCCGTAATTTCAGAATCGCCCATCCCGTCGCCAATCAGCAAAATAATATTTTTTGCGGGTTTGTTGATTAACGAGGCCTGCAGCGCGGCAGTTTGATCGCCGCTTAAACGGCGCGCGCCGCCGGGCGTCGTGATATCGCCCTGAGCGGCACGATTTTCCAGAACCGGGGCAGCCGTGGTTTCTGCATGAATAACCGGGGAGCCCAGCAGAGGTAACAGGGCAATAACGAGGGCATTTAATTTCACTTTTGTCGTCTCCATGTAAAAATACTTAAAAAACAAAACGAGGGAGACTTTATAAAAGCGAGATGACAGTAAAATGACAGCATCCATGTCCTGTCAAAAGAACTAACTACGCGGATGCCGCAACAGCTTTTTTATATATTGCTGCAACAGCTGAGCATCGCGATCGTCCACCAGCGGACCGGGGCTTGCCTGCTCAATAGCGTGCTCAATATCGTTAATTAATGCCTGCTGCGCATCCTGCGCCATATGGCGGAGCAGCGCCGTCACGACAACTTCCAGCGCCTCAACCTGCACCGTCAGTTCCTTTGCTTCTTCCTCCTTTTGCGCCAGGTTTACCAGTAGTTCAGCAATGAGATTCTTCACAGCACTGTATCCTTATGCGGGTTCCATTATTTGCTAGTTATGTCATACATTCGCCTTCGGATACCAGTATTATTTTTTAAAAATGATTGTTTGTCTCGCAATATAATAAGCGAAACGTTTTGCTCATTCGACGATCGCCACCAGGAATAAACTCAAGGCGAGAACAATACTTTTCATAACTAAATTCAATAGATAATAATAAAAAAGAATATTGCTATTCCGGTAATAATTATAACGTATCGCCATAATATATCTGATAGGCCAAATTCACGCTATCTGGCGCGTCTTTCCCCGCCAGACGGGCAATCAGGATTTCACTCGCCGTTTTACCGATGTCATAACGAGGAGTAATGACGCTGGCGATTTTTTGCAGCCGCGCGCGACCAATTTCCAGCCCGTGGAAGCCAGCAATCGCTATCTCCTGCGGCACCGCAATCCCCTGCGCCTGACACTCCAGCAGCACGCCGACCGCCAGATCGTCATTGGTACAAAAAATCGCGTCAATATCCGGGTGCGATTGCTGCATTTGCAGGAACATCTGACGGCCCAGCGCTACCGAGGAGATGGTACGCGGCGTGATGTGATACGCCTTCAGGCCACAGGCCGCCACCGCCTGTTCAGTCCCACGGAAACGACTCAGATCGCGGGGATCGTCCATCGAACCAAAAAAGGCGATTTTTCGTTTGCCGCTTTCGAGAAACGCATGAGCCATATCCCAGCCGGCTTTCTCGTTATCAAACCCCACCTGGATATCGAGCGGCTGCCCGCCGATGTCCATCAGCTCCGCTACCGGGATACCGCTGGCGCGGACATACTGGATCATGCGGTCAGTGTGCTGCTTACCGGTGAGAATCAGCCCATCGATATTGTAGGAGAGCAAATTGAGCACTTCGCGCTCTTCACGCTGCGGATCGTAGCCGTAATTGGCGATCAGGGTCTGATACTGGTGGGCGGAAGTGACGGATTCAATGCCGGCGAGCACATCGGCGAATATCTGGTTGCGAAAGGAGGGAATCAGCACGCCGATGGTTTTACTGCGAGCATTGAGCAGGATTTCCGGCGCCCGGTTAGGAATATAGTTGTTCTCTTCCATGACCTTAGCGATCAATTCACGGCTACGCTGCGATACCTGGCCCGGGTCTCGTAAATAACGGCTGACCGTCATTTTATTAAGTCCGGCCAGGTTCGCGATATCCTGTAATGTCATCCGGTTGTTTTTCATCGGGTTCTCTGCGACAAACGACTCATATGCTCGCAGAGAACCTTACCACAGCCGCTTCGATTCTGTTAACCCGCAAGCTTTTTTGTCGTCATCAGCGCAGAAGTTCGATCGTCGTTGGCCCGCACGTTGTACATCAGCACCACCGATGCCAGCAGCGCGATGGCCATAAAGGTGTACGACGCGCCAGGCCCGCCCATGATGCCATTGAGGTAGCCCACCAGCCAGGCGCCAAGGAAAGCACCGAGCGCGCCGAAGCTATTAATTAACCCCATCGACACCCCCGATACGTTGCGCGGCAGCAGCTCCGGGATCAGCGCGAAGAAGGGGCCATATGGCGCATACATGCAGGCGGCGGCGAGAACCAGCAGCCCGTAGGAGAACCAGAAAGACTGATTGCCGATCATCCAGGAACCGAAGAACGCCACGGCGGCAATCAGCAACAGCGGCCAGATGAACAGTTTACGATTCTGGAATTTATCCGACAGCCAGGAGACCGTCAGCATCAGACAAATCGCCGCCAGATAGGGAACCGCCGCCAGCCAGCCGACGGCGACGATATCCATCTGCGCGGCATTTTTCAGAATCGACGGCATCCACATCATGAAACCATAAACCCCGATACTCCACAGCGCATGGACAGCGCACAGCATGATCACGTTGCGTGAACGCAGCGCCTCGCCATAGTTGCGCACCGGTTTGATATGGCTCTGTTCGCTATCCATCGCCTGTTGCAGAACCTGTTTCTCCTGCGCATTCAGCCAGGAGACCTCCGACGGTTTATCTCGCACCAGAATCCACCAGCAGATAGCCCATAGCACCGCCGGAATGCCTTCGATAATAAACATTTCCCGCCAGCCCCAGGACTGAATCAGGTAGCCGGAGACAATCGACATCCACAATACCGTCACCGGGTTGCCAAGAATCAGGAAGGTATTGGCGCGTGAACGCTCGGTTTTGGTAAACCAGTTGCTGATATAAATCAGCATCGCCGGCATCACCGCCGCCTCGACGATCCCGAGCGTAAAGCGAATAACCATTAACATCGGAATATTGCTGACAAACCCGGTGGCCGCCGCGCAAAAGCCCCATAATACCAGGCTGAAGAAAATCATTTTTCGCACGCTGCGTTTTACGGCGTACATGGCACCGGGAACCTGGAAAAAGAAATAGCCCAGGAAGAAGAGAGCACCAATAAGCGATGCCGTTCCTTTGGTAATTCCTAAATCACTTTCAATACCGGCAGCGGCGGCGAAACCATAATTCGCACGATCGAGATACGCCAGACTATAGGTAATAAAAATTACCGGCATTAAATACCACCAGCGACGCGCTGGTAATTTCGCGAGCATTTGCATATGCCATCCTCAGATAAAGTGCATAATCAAACGGGGTTCATTATTTTATATATTCATCAGCTTTCTGGCGGCCGGAGTGCGGCCGCTAAAAGGCGACGCACGACTCACACGGCGGCAAGCATCCCGCCATCAACAAACAACAGATGTCCATTCACAAAATTAGCCGCCGGGGAGGCCAGATAGACCGCGGCGCCAATTAATTCTTCCGGTTTTCCCCAGCGCGCGGCGGGGGTTCTTTGATAGAGCCAGGCAGAAAAATCCCGATCGTTAACTAATGCCGCGGTCATTTCTGTGGCAAAATAACCCGGCGCAATACCATTAACCTGAATATTATATTCGGCCAGCTCAACACACATTCCACGCGTCAGCATTTTGACCGCCCCTTTCGATGCGGCATACGGTGTAATAGTCTTACGACCTAATTCACTCTGCATTGAACAAATATTAATTATTTTCCCGGAACGGCGCCTCATCATATATTTAGCCACCTGCTGAGAAACAAGGAAAACCCCTTTCTGGTTAACCTCAATAACCTGGTCCCACTCATCCTCAGGAAATTCGGTGAAGGGATAACGACGCTGGATCCCGGCGTTGTTAATCAAAATATCAATCGCCCCGATCTGCGCCTCAATCCGCGCAACGGCCTGCTCAACCTCGGCGCTGCGGGTGACATCAAAAGCCACGCCCGTCGCACGATAGCTCTGCGCACGCAGCGCCTGTGCCGCGGCATCCGCTTTCTGCTGCGTGCGGTCATTGATAATAATCTCGGCCCCATACTCCGCCAGGCCTTCCGCCAGCAGATAGCCAATACCTCTGGCGGAGCCGGTGATCAGCGCGCGCTTGCCGGATAAATCAAATAAATTTTTCATAAAAACTCTTTTTCATGTGCTGTTATGCGTAACTGTATACGCGTAACAGTTGTATTTTAAAGAGGGAAAAGAAGAGAAATGATCAATTTGTGATCAGTGCGACATTTGCCGGCGATGGGCGGAAGGGAGAGATCTGAACGCGGCATTTACGCGCAGGCGTAAATGCCGGGAGACAGGCACTAGGCGGCGGTACGGCGACTGCGTTGCAGCATCACGGCCAGCTGCCAAAGGTTAATCAGCACGATAACGGCGGTGGCAATAAAGACCCAGCGAAAACCGGCCATTGCCGATACCGAAGCGCCGATCAGCGGCCCGACCACATTTCCCAGGTACATAAACGACTGGTTATAACCGAAAATACGCCCGGTCACCTTATCGCTGCTGTATTTGAGCAGCAGAGTCTGTACCGCCGGCAGCATTGCGCCATCGGCAAAGCCCAGCAGGAAACGCAAGACGCCCAGCTGCAGCGGGGTGGTGACGAACGACATGGCGAAAAACATTACCACCGCGCAGCACAAGGTGGCCAGCAAGATGCGCGAGGTTCCGATGCGATCGCCAAGTTTGCCTAAACGCGGCGCGGAGATCAGCGCGGAAACCCCGGGCACGGCGGCAATCATCCCGGCGAGAAAGGCGATATTGTTGCTGTCCGGCGCCATTGACTTGATAAACAACGCCAGTATCGGACCAATAGAGCCATTGCACAGTTGAATGACCAGGGTTGTGAAAAACAGGCTAATCACCAGTCCCGGATAAGGTAGCGACGCCAGCACTTCCCTGCCGCTTAAGCGATCGGCCTTGCTGGTCTGCGGCCGGACACCCTCTTTAATCAGAAATAGCGTGACGAGAAAACTGACCGTCAGCAGAATCGCGGTGATAAAAAAGACCGCCCGCAGCCCAACATGGTCGGCCAGAAAGCCGCCCAGCAGCGGCCCGCCGATAACTCCGCTGATTTGCGCCGTCGATAGCGTACTGAGCGCCCAGCCGCTGCGTTCCCGTGGCACCTGAGAGGCCACCAGCGCCATCGCGTTCGGAATATAGCCTGAGGTCAACCCCATCACCGCACGCAGGATAAACAGCTGCCAGACGTTGGTGGCGAAGGCCTGAAGCAGAATGGCAATCGCCATACCCAGGGAGGCGCGCAGCAGCATCAGCTTGCGCCCTTTCCGATCGGCCAGACTGCCCCACATGGGGGAGACAATAGCCGACACCAGGAAGGTGACGCTGAACGTCAGCCCCGACCACATCGATAAAGCCTCGTGAGACGTCACGCCGAGCTGGGAAACATAAAGCGGCAAAAAAGGCAGAATTTGACTGATCGCCAGGCCGGTGAAAAAGCAACCAAACCAGACGGAGATGAGATTGACCTTCCAGGATTCCATAACTACACGTATTCATTAATTTTTTGTGAATTATTACCTAGCTTAGCAATTTCCACTCATCGACGTATTACCAGAGATGCGCTGAGCCCGAGTTTAGTGTTTTATCGCTCGATTAAATTTTTTATCGAAGATTATCAGGACCAACCGCCGCCCCTTCAGCGCGTTCTGCTGACCTGAAGGGTGCACTGGATGGCAATCGAACAGCTTTTAGCCTGCCGCTTTCCGGGAGCAACATTCTGGCAGCCATGCGCGCATTGCACATGCTATGTTATGTGCTTTGTTGTCATCAGGATGGAAGTTGAAATGGCTAAGATGAGGGTTGGGATCGTTTTTGGCGGTAAGTCGGCAGAACATGAAGTGTCGCTGCAATCGGCGAAAAATATCGTTGAAGCAATTGATAAAACACGCTTTGATGTCGTTCTGCTCGGCATTGATAAACAGGGACTCTGGCATATCAACGATGCCGGAAACTATCTGTTAAACCCGCAGGATCCTGCCCGTATTGCCCTGCGTCCTTCCGACGTCACGCTGGCGCAAATTCCCGGCCGTGACGCGCAGCAGCTGATCGACGCCGACAGCGGCCAACCGCTGGCCGCCATCGATGTGATTTTCCCGATTGTCCACGGTACCCTCGGGGAAGACGGCTCGCTGCAGGGGATGCTGCGCATGGCTAACCTGCCCTTCGTCGGCTCCGACGTCCTTGGGTCCGCCGCCTGCATGGACAAAGACGTCACCAAGCGCCTGCTGCGTGATGCCGGACTGGCGATTGCCCCGTTCATCACCCTGACCCGCGCCAATCGCCAGCAGTTCAGCTTTACGCAGGTGAAAGACAAACTCGGCCTGCCGCTGTTTGTCAAACCGGCCAACCAGGGGTCTTCGGTTGGCGTCAGCAAAGTCAACACCGAAGAGCAGTACCAGCAGGCGGTCGCGCTGGCCTTTGAATTCGATCATAAAGTGGTGGTGGAACAAGGGATTAAAGGACGGGAAATTGAGTGTGCGGTGCTGGGGAACGATCATCCTCAGGCCAGTACCTGCGGCGAAATCGTCCTGAACAGCGAATTCTACGCCTACGATACCAAGTACATCGACGATCAGGGGGCGAAAGTGGTGGTTCCTGCGGCCATTGCCAGCGATATCAACGATAAAATCCGCGATGTTGCCATTCAGGCCTACCAGACGCTGGGCTGCAGCGGCATGGCGCGCGTTGATGTTTTCCTGACGGAAGACAACGAGGTTATCATTAACGAAATCAATACGCTGCCAGGCTTTACCAACATCAGTATGTATCCGAAGCTGTGGCAGGCCAGCGGCCTGGACTACACCAGCCTGATCAGCCGCCTGATTGAACTGGCGCTGGAGCGCCATGCGGCAGACCGCGCGCTGAAAACATCCATGAACTGATGCTCTTTCCCCGGGTGACGGCGCGTGGCGCCTTACCCGGGCTATCTGAGGCGCAGCGCCTCAAGCCCGGCCCATCTTCCCGCCACGGAGAACGCGTGCGGCCTAGGCTTCCTCCACCCCGGTCTGACGGCGGCGGATAATCTTTCCGGCAATCCAGAAGCTAATCACCCAGGTCACCAGCCCGACGGCATAGGATTGCCAGCCTTGCGTTTCAAAGCCCAGCAGCCCCACCACGCCGTTCAGAATAAAAATTAATCCCAGCGCAAACGCGTAGTAATGCCAGTCACGGCGGATTTTTTCAGTGAGTTTCATAGCCCCTCCGACAACAAAAAAAGCATCTTCGCACAGCCGGAATCCGCGGTCTGTAGCCCCGGGGAGAATTATCACACATTGGGATATCGCTCTAAGTTCTGCACAATGATCCGCCCCCGCGCCGGACAGAAAACAGGAATATTCCTGGTCGTAAATTACCAGCAATCTGATACTGAGAAACCCTTCCCGCTGCCAGAATAATCGCTATGCCGCGATGCAAAACCAGCAGGTCAGTCAAGTTCGGAGGGTAAGATGGCTGAGTTCGCCTTTTCAAAATCACTTATTGCCGCTAAAAAAAGAAGCGCCATCACCCGCAGCAATATTGCCTATGCCCTGTTTGTACTGTTCTGTTTCTGGGCCGGCGCGCAGATGTTAAGTATGCTGATACATGCCCCCGGCGTTTTCGAGCACCTGATGCAAATCCAGGACAACAGCTCGCCGCGAATTAAGATTGGGCTGGCGGTGGGGACCCTGTTTGGTCTGATCCCCTTCCTGTTCGGCGGCCTGTTGATCGGAGCGCTGGGGCTTATCCTGCGCTGGAGCGATAATCGCTAGCGGCGCGCCATACAGCTGGCCCGCCGCTCATCAACGCGTTTCGCAAACCAGGCCGTGGTCAGATTGCGCGTAATTTTAGGGCTCTCAAGCTGAATCCCCGGCAGTATCTCTCGCGGCAACGCTTTGCCTGCTTTCTTATCCGCCAGACGGAAAACCTGCTGGTACAGTTCGGTTTTTTCAAACGCCAGGCTGTCGCCTTTTTTCAACTGCCGGTGGATGTCATCATCGCTCATCGCCAGCTTCCCGGCTAAACGGCGTACCGCCAGCTCCGTCGTCCCTGCATCATCGCTATCATAACGAATTAAATCACCGTCCAGCGCCAGCTTCACGCCGCTCGCTTTACTGACGGCATTCTGAAACGCAGCATTGCGGCTGGCGTACCAGCCCGCGTTAAAGTCAGCAAAACGGTACAGCGGCACGCTGTAGTTTGCCGGATAGTTGAGCAGGTGCCAGGTACCAAACCACAGGCCGCCGCGCAGGCTGAACACTTCCTGGCGCACGGTGCCGTTGATTTTCCACGGATAGCCATCGGTATGCTGTTCGGCAAAAGCAATACTCACCTGCATCGGGCCACCGGTATGCACCGGGTTGAGTGAACCGAATAACTTCTGCCCCATAGGCACCATGCCGATAAAATCGTCAAACACGGCGCTAAGCTGCTTTTCCGTTTTCACGTTGTCCAGCCGCTCGCTGTAGCTTTTGCCGTTGGGTGACGGAATTTTCAGCGCCGTATGCACAAGGAAAACCGGGATATGCATCTTCTCGGCCCGGCGGTCTATCTCTTGCCAGGCGATTTTGCTCAGCCCCGGCACCACCGGATCGGATTGATAGTTGGACTCCTGCTGCGCGACCGCCAGCACCGAACAGACGTTCTCTTCCGTCGGCGCCAGCTTCTGACTTTCGAAGGTTTTGGCAATCGCCTGCGCCCATTCGTCCCTGTCCTTCACGCTGGCGGGCATTTTTTGCCTGACCACGGCGGCAACGTCAACGGGCTTTTCGCCCTCTTTGAGTACCGGCGCCGTGTTGCTGGTACAGGCGCTCAGAACCCCCCCAGCCAGCAGCGTCAGGGCGCAGGAAACTCGACGTGGTACCGCGACTGCCCTGCACTTTCCTTGTCTCTGTATCATCCTTCAGTCTGCCTCTACTATGGGTGGGGATCGGTAATCAGTTTAGCGTCTGGGTAACGGGCTGCAGCTCTTTACCATCAAGTTCGCGTTCAAAACTACGCAGACGTTTGTAGATGGACATCAGTTCCACCAGCGTCGTCCACGAGCTAATCAGATACTGGAACGAGCCGCGTACCTGGCCGAACACGTTGGTAATCTGCGTCATCAGGCCCAGCGTAATCGTACCGGCAACGATCGACGGAAACAGCAGGAACAAACCGAAAACGTTATCCACCTGCAGATAAAGAATGCGGGCGATGTTGAAATACATGTAGTGGAAATAGAGGCGGAAATAGTTGCGACGAACGGCGCTAAACAGCTCGCGCACCGTTGGCGGCGTGGCGCGGGATTCATCATCTTCGCCATACACCAGCTCTTTACGATATGCCGCTTCCACGCGCTGGTTTTTAAATTCCAGCCCCGGCAGTTTGATCCCCACGACCGCCAGCAAACCGGTCCCCATCAGGGACCACACCACCGCTGCAATCACCAGGCCATACGGCAGATGGCCCACAATCGGCAGATCCGGCACGTGTTCAGACAACGTAACCAGCACCGGCAGGAAGGCAATCAGCGTCATGACGGCGTTGATAAAACTCACGCCCATATCCTCAAGGGTGGAGGCAAAGCGCATGGTATCTTCCTGCACACGCTGAGCGGCACCTTCGATGTGGCGCAGGTGATGCCAGTGGGCCATATAGTGTTCGTTCATCGCCGTACGCCAGCGGAAAACGTAGTGGCTGACGAAGAAGTTGTTCATCACGCCAATAATCACCGCGATCACCGCAATGCCAAGGAACACGCCAATTTCCTGATAGAACTGGTTAATACTGACTTTGTGCGGCGTGGCCAACGCGGTCTGGATCAGATCGTAGAACGGCGCATACCAGGCGTTGATCGCCACCCCAACCTCCACCAGAAACCAGGTGACGAAGATGATCAAAGAGGTGCCGAGAATTGACCAGTATTGCCAGCGGTGCGGGCTGTAGGTAAACCAAAACAGCGCAAAAACGCCCACGCAGAAAACGTAATAGGCATAAAACACCAGATAGTTCAGCGACCAGAATCGCGCAGCGCTGATGGCAACATTTTGTGATGCCCCGGTTAAACGCAGCAGCCAGTCGCCACCGCCCGCCTGCCAAAAGATCACTGCAAGCAGCGACCAGACAAAGGCAGAAAGAAAAAACGGCCCCGGTTTGGGGAAAAAAGATTTAAACATCATCTACTCCTGCTAACTTCTTTATCGTTCTGGCTATGCTGTGTACCACGAAGACGCCCGCCGCATCACTGTAGCAGCCTGGGGAGGGCGGTCGGATGATGAGACCAAATATCAGCAGCTTAGTTCGTCTGCCATTCGGCCAGAATTGTTTCTACGGATTTCACGCGGACAGGATTTCCGGGTACGGTTAGCGTACGCCAGACATCGTTGTAGTGGTCAATCAGCGTTGCGGCCTGCGCAGCCGGACGGTTCGCCGTGGTGTGCGCATCCTCAGCCACGGTGATGGCATAGCCGCGGCTGGCGCCATTTTTGATGGTGGTATCGACACAGTAATCGGTCGCGCAGCCGCAAATCACGAACTGGTGGATTTGCTGCTCGCTCAGTACCTGCTCAAGACATGTTTTATAGAACGCATCGCAGGCGGTTTTCGTGACATAGAGGGCGTCTGCGGGGGGTTCCAGCTCCGCCAGCAGCGCAAAGCCTTCGCTCCCTTCTTCCAGACCGCCGTCCTCGGCATGCTGAATAAAAATCACGCGATCCGCGGCGCGAATCAGACGGTTAATATGCGCGACGCAGCGTTCGCGCTCAATACGCGGCGTCGCAAAGACGCCATTTTGCATATCTACTACCATCACCACTCGTTGAGCCGCCATATTTCTCTCTCGTCACCCGATACATCAAACGCTCATCATACGCGCCCACCGGGGAAAGCGGATATCCGAAAGCATAAAAAAGTCCTTTTTACGCACGGTTACGTTTTTCTGCTAAATATTGTCGTTATTCCACTTCGTTCAGCCGTGCTTCGTAGTATAAATATGCCCTATATCTCCTCTTATCATTATGGATACCCCAGTTGAAACGTAGTCTGCTTATTTTTGCTGCGCTGTGTGCGGCGTCATGGACATCGGTCCAGGCAGCTCAACCGATCGTTGACCCGGAATTTGCCGCCAATGTAGTCGATCGTTACGCCAACCATATCTATTACGGTAGCGGTGCCACCGGCATGGCGCTGGTTGTTATTGATGGCAACCAGCGCGTGTTTCGCAGCTTTGGCGAAACGCGTCCGGGCAACAATGAGCATCCGCAGCTGGATTCGGTTATCCGCATTGCTTCGCTGAGTAAACTGATGACCAGCGAGATGCTGGTAAAAATGCTCGATCAGGGCGTCGTGAAGCTCAGCGACCCGCTCAGTAAATACGCGCCGCCGGGTGCCCGGGTGCCGACGTATCAGGGCACGCCGATTACGTTGGTCAACCTGGCGACCCACACCAGCGCGCTGCCGCGTGAACAGCCCGGTGGTGCGCCGCATCGTCCGGTCTTCGTCTGGCCAACGCGCCAGGATCGCTGGTCGTGGTTGTCGACAGCATCGCTGAAAGCAGCCCCGGGGTCGCAGGCCGCCTACTCCAACCTCGCGTTTGATCTGCTGGCAGACGCCCTCTCTACGGCTGCCGGGAAACCCTATCCGCAGCTATTTGAAGAGCAAATCACCCGGCCGCTGGGTATGAAAGACACCACCTTTACCCCCTCACCGGATCAGTGCCGCCGTCTGATGGTCGCCGAGAAAGGCGCCAGCCCGTGCAACAATACGCTGGCAGCGATCGGCAGCGGCGGCGTCTACTCGACGCCAGGCGATATGATGCGCTGGATGCAGCAGTTCCTTTCCTCCGATTTCTACACCCGCGGGCAGCAGGCTGACCGTATGCAGACGTTAATTTATCAACGTAGCCAGCTAACACGGGTTATCGGTATGGATGTGCCTGGCAAAGCTGACGCCCTGGGTCTTGGCTGGGTCTATATGAAGCCGAAAAATGGCCAACCGGGGATTATTCAAAAGACCGGCGGCGGCGGCGGATTCATTACCTATATGGCCATGAACCCGCAGGCCAATATCGGCGCTTTTGTGGTGGTCACCCGTTCATCGCTGACCCGCTTTAGTAATATGAGCAACGGTATTAACGATCTGGTCAGCGAACTCAGCGGCGGACAGCCGGCGTCAATCCCGGAGTCCTGATCGTCATCACGGCATGGGTTCCAGGGTGACGTGGGCATAATGCTTCCTTTGGCGAAACATCTCACCGGAATTTCGGTTAGACTTGTTGTTTTCATTTCACAAAATCAGGCAAACCATGACAGATTTAATCACTCGCCCCCGCCGTTTGCGTCAATCCGCTGCGCTGCGCGCCATGTTTGAAGAGACAACACTGAGTTTGAACGACCTGGTGTTGCCGATCTTTGTTGAAGAAGAAATCGACGATTACAAAGCCATCGAGGCCATGCCTGGCGTGATGCGCATTCCGGAAAAATACCTGGCGCGGGAAATCGAGCGTATCGCCAACGCCGGTATCCGCTCGGTGATGACCTTCGGTATTTCGCACCACACCGACGCGACCGGCAGCGATGCCTGGAATGAGAACGGCCTGGTGGCGCGTATGTCACGCATCAGTAAGGATGCAGTACCGGAGATGATTGTCATGTCCGATACCTGCTTCTGTGAATACACCTCACACGGCCACTGCGGCGTATTATGCGATCACGGCGTCGACAACGACGCTACTCTGGTGAACCTTGGCAAACAGGCGGTGGTTGCCGCTGCGGCGGGCGCCGATTTTATTGCCCCCTCTGCGGCAATGGATGGTCAGGTGCAGGCGATTCGCCAGGCGCTGGACGCCGCCGGTTTTACCCGGACGGCCATCATGTCCTACTCCACCAAGTTTGCCTCTTCATTCTATGGCCCGTTCCGCGAAGCGGCCGGTACCGCGCTGAAAGGCGATCGTAAAACCTATCAGATGAGCCCGATGAACCGCCGTGAAGCCATTCGCGAATCCTTGCTGGATGAAGCCCAGGGCGCAGATTGCCTGATGGTCAAACCGGCCGGCGCCTATCTTGATATTCTGCGCGATATCCGCGAGCGCAGCGATCTGCCCCTCGGCGCCTACCAGGTGAGCGGCGAATACGCGATGATCAAATTTGCCGCTCAGGCCGGCGCTATCGACGAAGAAAAAGTGGTGCTGGAAAGCCTGGGCGCCATTAAGCGCGCCGGTGCCGATCTGATCTTCAGCTACTTCGCCCTCGATCTGGCTGAAAAGAAAATCCTGCGTTAATTCCCTGTCATTCCCCCGGTGGCGCTACGCTTACCGGGGCTCCGGTAACCCGGGCCAGGCGCCAGCCGCAGCCCGGGGCAATGGACTTGCGCCAGTCCCAAATCTTCACTCAACTGTAATCTGAGCGACATCTGCACCTTCTACTGTCTGGGCAGGACGGAGGAGGAAGCGCTATGTTTAGTCTCGACAATGTACTCGACGACCTGTGGCCTCAGGCGAGGCCTGCCCCCTGGCAAAAAAAACTACTCAAAAAATTACTCCATGAGGAGGAGTTTCAACAATTTGCCGCTCGCCATCGCCACCTGAAAGGGCTTGATACGGTCGAACAGGTGCTTGAACATCTCAATATCCGCTGCGCAATTCCGGCGCACGATCTGGAACAAATCCCTGAACACGGTCCGCTGGTGATCGTCGCTAACCACCCCACCGGCACGCTTGACGGCCTTGCGCTACTCTATGCCGTTTCCCGCGTGCGCCGCGATGTCAAAGTGGTGACTAACCGCCTGTTAACCCATCTTGAACCGCTGAGCTCGCTGTTTATTCCCGTTGATAATATCAACGGCCGTACCGCCAAAACCGCGCTGCAACAGATGGATCACCAGTTGCAGAACGGCGGCGTACTGATCTTTTTCCCGGCGGGAGAAGTCTCGCGCCTGACGCGCCGGGGGATCCGCGATAAAAAATGGCACTCTGGCTTTATCAAACTGGCAACCAGGTACCGCGCCCCGCTGCTCCCGGTATGGATCCGGGCGCACAACAGCGCGCTGTTTTACGCCAGCACTCTGCTCTCCGACAATCTTCCTCTGCTGCTGCTGATGCAGCAAATGTTCCGCCGGCGTAACAGCAGCCTGCCGATCGCTATCGGCCAACAAATTGCCTGGTCCTCGTGGTACAGCGCGCAAACGTCTACGCGCGAACTGGCGGATCGCGTCTATCGCCACGTTGAGCGACTGGGCAAAGGGATGCCGGGGGTGTTTAAAACGGAAAGCGCAATTGCGCGTCCCGAGGATCGCGCCCTGCTTAAGCGCGAACTCAGCCAGGCGGAGTGCCTTGGGCGCACGGCAGATGGCAAAGTCATCTATCTGTGGCAGCGCGGCGGCAAGGAAGATGCGCCGCTGCTGCGCGAGCTGGGTCGCCTGCGCGAGATTGCCTTTCGCGCGGTCGGCGAAGGCAGCGGCAAACGCCGCGATGTCGACGGCTATGATGACGATTACCTGCACCTGATTCTGTGGGACGAAGAGGACCTGGAAATCGTCGGTGCCTATCGCTTTATGCCTACCGCCATGCAGCTGGAAAAACGCGGCCTGCAAGGGATCTATAGCTACAGCCTGTTTCACTACGATGCGCGGATGGAGGATATCCTCACCCACGGGATTGAACTGGGTCGGAGCTTTATTCAGCCGCGCTACTGGGGGCGTCGCGGGCTGGATTATCTGTGGTGCGGCATCGGGGCCTGGCTGGCGCGCTACCCGCACTATCGCTATCTGTTCGGCCCGGTCTCCATTTCCGGTGGCCTGCCGCCCGCGGCTCGCGATCTGTTGGTGGCATTCTACCGTCTGTGGTTCCCGGCGACGCATCCGCTGGCGGAATCCCGTCGCCCGTATCCTGCCTCACTGCCGGATGTGCTGGCGCAGTTTGGCGGGGAAGATTACAACGACGACCTGGCGCGGTTGAAATCCCTGCTCGGCAACCTCGGCTGCGCGATCCCGCCGCTGTATAAGCAGTACTCGGAAGTCTGCGAGCCGGGCGGCGTGCAGTTTATCGATTTCGGCAGCGACCCGGATTTCAACAACTGCGTGGATGGTCTGGTGCTGGTGGATTTGACCTATCTGAAGGCCAACCGCTATCAGCGCTATATTGGGGTACATCTGGACGCGCAAAAATCGGCATAAAAGCCTTTCCCGGCTTGCGGCGCGCTGCGTCTTAGCCGGGCTACAAGCTAATGTTGATTATCCTGCCCGATAATAGGGCTTATCCCCGAGAATCGTCGCCCGATGCATAATGCGCCGCTGCGGCAGGTAATCGGCGTTGGCGTAGTGCTGGGTGACGCGGTTATCCCAAATCGCCACGTCGTTCGGCTGCCAGCGCCAGCGTACCTGAAACTCCGGCTTCGTGACGTGGGCGAACAGGAAGCCGAGCAGCGCCTCGCTCTCTTTTTCCGTCACGTCGACAATGCGGGTGGTGAACCCCTCATTGACAAACAGCGCCTGTTTGCCGGTCACCGGATGGGTACGCACCACCGGGTGCAGCAGCGGCGGATTTTTGGCGACCGCCTCCAGCCAGCGCTGATGCTCCTCTTCGCTTTTGCGATATTTATACTCCTGGAACGATTTACGGAAATCATGCTCCGCGCGCAGGCCGCTTAACAGCTGGCGCAAAGGCTCAGAGAGCGCCTCATACGCCGCAATGCCGCTGGTCCACAGAGTATCGCCGCCGGTTGAAGGCAGCTCTTTTGCCGCGAGGATCGCCCCGGCAGGCGGCGTCGCAATAAAGGTAACATCGGTGTGCCAGTTATCGTTATCCGGCGGATTATCGTCGTGGGTATCGAGAACGATAATCTCATCAACGCCCGGCGCATGGGGATAAACCGGATGAATATGCAGGTCGCCAAAGCGCAGGGCAAGATCCCGCTGCTGCTCGGGGGTGATGTTCTGCTCGCGCAGGAACACCACCTGATGTCGCAGCACCGCGTGATACAGCTGCTCAAACTGGTTGTCGCTCAGCGGGCGGGTAATATCGACGCCGGAAACCTGCGCGCCAATATAGGGGCCCAGCGGGGTAATGCTTAAACGTTCGCTCATTGTACTTCTCCATGCCAGGGCGTCAGGCGCCGCTGCAACGCGCGCAGCCCCAGTTCCAGTAAAAAGGCGATGATCGCAATCACCGCGATGCCGGCCAGCACCACATCGGTGGCGAGAAACTCACCGGCGGACTGCACCATAAAACCTAATCCGCGGGTGGCGGCAATCAGTTCAGCGGCCACCAGCGTTGACCAGCCCACCCCGAGCCCGATACGCAGGCCGGTGAGAATTTCTGGTAATGCGCCGGGCAAAATCACCAGCCACAGCACCTGCGCCCGGCTGGCGCCCAATGCCTGCGCGGCGCGAATCCGTACCTGCTGGGCGCTTTTCACTCCCGCCAGCGTCGACATCACCACTGGCGCAAAAATCGCGAGATAAATCAGCAATATTTTTGGCGTTTCGCCAATGCCGAACCAAATGATCACCAGCGGCAACCAGGCCAGCGGCGGCACCGGTCGATACAGTTCGATCAGCGGATCGAGAATCCCGCGGATCGTTGGGCTCAGGCCCATGGCGATCCCGACCGGCACGCCAAGGATCGTCGCCGCAACCAGGGCGATCGCGATCCGCGTCAGGCTCGCCGCCAGATGTTGCCAGAGCGTGGCATCCATAAAGCCCTGCGGCCCGGCAATGGCGATCAGTTTCTGTAATACCTGCTGCGGCGGCGGAAGAAACAGCGGGCTAATCAGCTGCAGGGCCGTCACGCCCCACCAGACAACCAGCAGCACCGCCAGCGTGACGAAACTCAGCGTCAGCTGGCGGGAGAGCGGCCAGCGCCACTTCAGCGTCCGCGGCTGTGGTTTGTCATTAATCACCACGCTCATGAGAAGGCCTCCCGTTGTTCAAATACCCGGCTCAGGACATATTCACGCTGTGCGATAAACTGCGGGTCAGATTTAATGCTGCGGCAGGACTCGCCGGCGATAAAACGGCGACCAAAATTCAGCGGCAGCCGCTCCAGCACCCGGCCCGGCCCCGGCGATAGCAGCACCAGTTCGGTGGCCATAAATACGGCCTCTTCAATGTCATGCGTAATCAGCAGTACCTGCTTGCCGGTCTCGTGCCACAGGTTAAGCAGCAGGGTTTGCATCTGCTCGCGGGTGAAGGCATCCAGCGCGCCAAACGGCTCATCCAGCAACAGTAGCTGCGGGTTTGCCGCCAGCGCTCTGGCAATGCCGACCCGCTGGCGCTGGCCGCCGGAGAGCTGCCAGATAAAGCGCTTTTCCGCCCCTTCGAGTCCCACTTTCTTCAGCATCCGCGCCGCGGTTTCCCGGCGCGCGGCTTTATCCACACCCGCCAGCTGGAGTCCCAGCGCGACGTTATCCTGTACGTTGCGCCAGGGCAGCAGCCCTTCATGCTGAAAGACGACGCCGCGCTCGGCGCCCGGCCCTTCTACCCGCTGGCCTTCGAGGGTGATGCTGCCGTGCTGATAAGGCACGAATCCGGCAATCAGGTTCAGCAGCGTGGTTTTACCGCAGCCGGAGGGCCCCAGGACCACCAGCAGTTCGCCGCTGTCCAGCGTCAGGTTGATATCCGCCAGCGCCGGTTTACCGCCGTAGTCGGCGGAAAGATGCGAGATTTGCAGCATCGTGGCCTCCTTTACTTCACAAAACGGTCGGTTACGTACTGGCTGTAGTCGGTGCCGGCCGCCGGGACTTTACCCTGCTCTTTGAGGAACCTGGCGGTGTCGACGATCGCTTTATTCACCGGACCATTCAGCTCCTGAGCCTGCTGGGCGGCGGTCAGATAGGTATTGCCTTTTACCAGCCCCGGAACATCGGCATCCGGCACGCCGCTCAGGCGCGACAGCTTGCTGATATTATCCGCCTGCTTCAGCCACGCATCCGGGTTGGCAATGTACGGTTGCTGGGCATCGATCGCGCTTTTGGCAAAGGCTTTCACAATCTCAGGGTGTTTCTCGGCAAAATCTTTGCGTACCACCCAGACATCCAGCGTCGGCGCGCCCCACTCCCCCACCTGAGATGAGTCGGTCAGCACTTTGCCCTCTTTTTCCAGTTCGTTCACCGCCGGAGCCCAGACGTAGGCGCCGTCAATGTCTCCGCGCTGCCAGGCGGCAATAATCGCCGGCGGCTGCAGGTTGATAATCTGCACCTGTCCCGGCTTAATGCCCCAGTGTTTGAGCGCCGACAGCAGGCTGTAATGGGTTGTGGAGATAAACGGTACCGCAATGCGTTTACCAATCAGGTCCTGCGGTTTGCTGATGCTCTTCTTCACTACCAGCGCTTCAGAGTTTCCGAGCTTTGACGCCAGCAGGAACACTTCAATCGGCACCTGCTGCGTGGCGGCAACCGCCAGCGGACTGGAACCGAGGTTGCCGATTTGTACATCGCCGGAAGCCAGCGCCCGCACGATGCTCGAGCCACTATCGAATTTTCGCCAGTCAACGGTTGCGCCGCTCGCTTTGGCAAAGGTGTTGTCCGCCTGGGCGACTTTCGCCGGCTCTGCGGAAGTCTGATACGCCACGGTGACGTTGACCGCCTGGGCCTGGAATGCCGCCAGTGCCAGTGCGGTAATAAGTGTGATACGCGATGATAGTGCCATAGTGTCTGCTTCCCGTTGTTGTTATGGGTGCAGTATTTCCGGCGCGATGCATTTGATGAAGTAATTAAAAATTCTTGCTAAGAACAAAGCGTTTTTAGAAAAAAAACGGCAATGGTTAGCTATTTCACTCATTACGGATAGCCTTCCCAGCCGGATGACGGCGCAAGCGCCTTATCCGGTCTATAGCACCCGGCAAATTATTAAGATTTCGTTACATTCGTTACATATCCGCACCCCGGTGATTGCCAGCGCAGCGGCGGCAGGCATCATACAATCATGATTCGCTAAGAGAGTATGAACATGATTCGTGTAGTGCTGGTCGATGACCATGTGGTGGTGCGTTCCGGTTTTGCGCAGCTACTCAGTCTCGAAGAGGATCTCGACATCGTTGGCCAGTTCAGCAGCGCGGCGGAAGCCTGGCCGGCGTTATTACGCGACGACGTCAACGTGGCGGTCATGGATATCGCTATGCCGGATGAAAACGGGCTGAGTCTGCTCAAGCGCCTGCGCACGCAAAAACCGCAGTTTCGCGCCATTATTCTCAGCATTTATGACACCCCGACTTTTGTACAGAGCGCGCTCGATGCAGGCGCCAGCGGCTATCTGACCAAGCGCTGCGGCCCGGAAGAGTTAGTTCAGGCGGTCCGCTCTGTCGGCATGGGCGGACACTACCTGTGCGCCGATGCGCTGCGGGCGCTGCGCGGCGGGGAACAACCGGCGAGAGTGCTGGAAGGACTCACCCCGCGTGAACGTGAAGTGTTTGATTTACTGGTCAAAGGCGATAGCGTAAAAGAAATTGCCTTCAAACTCGATCTCAGCCACAAAACGGTGCATGTCCATCGCGCCAACGTGCTGGGCAAATTGCACTGCCAAAGCACGATCGAACTGGTGCACTTCGCTCTCGACCACCAGCTGCTGGCAGGGCATTAATGTCGCGCAGCCTTCGCCACGGGGTCATTTCGCTGTTCATTGTGCTGGCCTGGGGAAGCGGCTGGCTGATGCTGTGGACGCTCGGCTTTTATCTGACCCATAACGGCCAGCAGGCGGCACTGTTCCTGCCGCACGGCGTCTATCTGGCGCTGCTGATCCTGCTTTCGCGCCGCTACTGGCCCGCGCTGGTGATCCCCCCGCTGCTGATACTGCTCTGGCTGCGCAGCGAACAGCTGCTGAACGGCTATATTCTGCTGGCCGCGCCGTTGATTAGCCTGCTCCCTGCCGCTCTCGCCCAACAGTGCTGGCATCGTTTTCCCCTCTACTGGCAGCGGCTGACGCTGCTGCTGGCCACGGTGACCGCCAGCGCATTACTCAACACTGCCCTGCTCTCGTCGTTTGTCAAAAGTCCGGCGATGATGCTCGGCCTGGCCTCGTTTACCGGCGGCGTGCTGCTGACGCCGTTTGTCTATCTGATTTTTGAATTCCTGCGCCAGCAGCACCGCTACCACCTGCTGGGGCTGGATACCAACAATCCGCCCTTGCGCACTTCGTTAATCATCTGGTGCAGCCTGTTCTTTATTATCGGCATCGGCACCCAGATGGTGCTGTCGCCGGAAATCGAGCGCCTGCTGTTAATTATGGTGTTTCTGCCCAACGTGGTCATGGCGTGGAAGTTCGGCTGGCAGGGCGGCGTCCTCTCCGGCCTGCTGGGCAGCATGATGATCACCATCGCCCGCCAGGTTGGCGTCGGATTCAGCAATCTGGTGGAGCTGGAAATTTTTCTGGCGACTCAGGCGCTGCTCGGCATCGGGCTGGGCATTGCCATCAGCCGCCAGCAGCACCTGGCGCAAAACCTGCATCACTATCGCCAGCGGCTGGAAACGGAGCTGGCGGCGCGACGGGCGCTGACCGAAAAGCTGATCCACACCGAAGAAGACACCCGCAAAAGCCTGGCGCGCGAACTGCACGACGAAATCGGCCAGAACATCACCGCCATTCAGATCCAGTCGCAGCTGGTGAAACGGGCGCGCGATCCGGCGCAAACCCAGGCCGCCGCCAGCCAGATTAACGAGCTCGCGCGGCGTATTCACCACTCCACCCGCCAGCTGCTGCGCCAGCTGCGCCCCCCGGCCCTGGACGAACTGTCGTTTAAAGAGGCGCTACACCATCTGCTCAATGAGTTTGCCTTTGCCGAGCGCGGTATCCGCTGCCATTTTGACTATCAGCTTACCGCCACCCCGGCGAGCGAAACGGTGCGTTTTACCCTCTATCGGTTGCTGCAGGAGTTGCTCAATAACGTCTGTAAACACGCCGATGCCAGCGAGGTCGCCATTACCCTGTTTCAGCAGGGTGAGTGGCTGCGCCTGGAAGTGAAGGATAACGGTATCGGTATCAGCCCGGACAAAATTACCGGATTCGGTATTCAGGGCATGCGCGAGCGGGTCAGCGCCCTGGGCGGCGAGCTGACGCTGGAATCGCAGCGCGGAACGTGGGTAATTGTTAACCTGCCCACAAATTTGCAACAAACGGCCTGCTAACCAGGAAAAAGTCTTAGCCACTCCGGACTTTCTCTCATCCCTTTTCAAGTTCACTTCTCTATAACCTAAATAATTCGAGTTGCAGGAAGGTAGCAAGTGAGCAACAAATTCGTCGGGAACGAATTTGACCAGCCGAAGGCTGGCCTCCGGTGAGAGGCAGGAGTCTCTCATTAATCCCCAGGAGCTTACATAAGTAAGTGACTGGGGTGAGTAAGTGCAGCTAACGCACATGCAACTTGAAGTATGACGGTTATATAGTCAGCAAAACGGAGACGGCTATGTACGCACGCTCAGCAACTGACATCAACCAACATTACCGGACGCTGCGTCCACAGCTGCTGATGTACATGGTGATCGGCTATGCCGCGTTTTACCTGACGCGCAAAAGCGTCAACTACGTGCTGCCAGCGCTGCAAACGGATCTGGGGCTGGATAAAGGCGATATCGGCCTGCTGGGGTCGCTGTTTTACCTGACCTATGGCCTGTCGAAGTTTACCGCCGGGCTGTGGCACGACTGCCACGGGCAGCGCTGGTTTATGGGCGTTGGCCTGTTCACTACCGGCCTGCTGAACGTGGTCTTCGCCTTTGGCGAGTCGCTGACGCTGCTGCTGGCGGTCTGGTCGCTGAACGGATTTTTCCAGGGCTGGGGCTGGCCCCCCTGCGCCCGCCTGCTGACCCACTGGTATTCGCGCAACGAACGCGGTTTCTGGTGGGGGTGCTGGAATATGTCGATCAATATCGGTGGGGCGATTATCCCTCTGATTAGCGCCTTTGCCGCCCACTGGTGGGGCTGGCAGTCGGCGATGCTGACACCGGGGATTATCAGCATGGCGTTGGGGATCTGTTTAACGCTGCAGCTGAAAGGGACGCCTCAGGAAGAGGGACTGCCGTCAGTTGGCGCCTGGCGTCAGGATCCGCTGGAGCTGCGCCAGGAGCAGCAAAGCCCGCCGATGGGGCTATGGCAGATGTTGCGTACCACGATGTTGCAGAACTCAATGATCTGGCTGCTGGGCGTCTCTTACGTGCTGGTCTACCTGATCCGCATTGCGCTCAACGACTGGGGCAACATCTGGCTGACGGAGAGCCACGGCGTCAATTTGCTCAGCGCCAATGCCACGGTCATGTTGTTTGAAGCGGGCGGACTGCTTGGCGCGCTGTTCGCCGGTTGGGGCTCGGATCTGCTGTTCAGCGGCCAGCGGGCGCCGATGATTTTGCTATTCACGCTGGGACTGATGGTCTCCGTCGCCGCCCTCTGGCTGGCCCCGGTGCATCACTACGCGCTGCTGGCGGTCTGTTTCTTTACGGTGGGCTTCTTCGTTTTTGGCCCGCAAATGTTGATTGGCCTCGCCGCGGTGGAGTGCGGACACAAAGCGGCGGCGGGTTCGATTACGGGTTTTCTCGGCCTGTTCGCCTATCTGGGGGCAGCGCTGGCGGGCTGGCCTCTGTCGCTGGTCATTGAACGCTACGGCTGGCCGGGCATGTTCAGTTTGCTTTCGGTCGCCGCGGTACTGATGGGTTTATTACTGATGCCGCTGCTGATGGCGAGCATGACTACCTCTGCTGCTCAAAGGATAAAATAATGAAAAAAACTCTGGTCACTACCCTGATTGCTTCCGGCATTGCGCTGGCGACGCTAAGCGGCGCGGCGCACGCCAAAGGTCGACTGGTGGTCTATTGCAGCGCCACCAACGAAATGTGTGAAGCCGAAACCAAAGCCTTCGGCGACAAATATGATGTCAAAACCTCGTTTATTCGCAACGGTTCCGGCAGCACGCTGGCGAAGGTCGATGCCGAGAAGAAAAACCCGCAGGCCGATGTCTGGTACGGCGGTACCCTTGATCCGCAGTCCCAGGCCGGTGAAATGGGCCTGCTGCAACCCTATAAGTCGCCGAATCTTACGCAGGTGATGGAGCAGTTCCGCGATCCGGCGAAGCTGAAAGGCAACTACTCTTCGGCGGTGTACGTCGGCATCCTCGGCTTCGGCGTCAATACCCAGCGCCTGAAAGAGAAAAATCTGCCGGTGCCAAAATGCTGGAAGGATCTGACCAAACCGGAATACAAAGGCGAAATCCAGATCGCCGACCCGCAAAGCTCCGGCACCGCCTATACCGCGCTGGCGACCTTCGCCCAGCTGTGGGGAGAAGATCAGGCCTTTGATTACCTGAAACAGCTCAACGCCAACGTCTCTCAGTACACCAAATCCGGTATCGCCCCGGCGCGTAACGCCGCCCGCGGTGAAACGGCCATTGGCATCGGCTTCCTGCACGACTACTCGCTGGAAAAAGAACAGGGCGCACCGCTGGAGCTGATCTCGCCTTGCGAAGGCACCGGCTATGAAATTGGCGGCGTCAGCATTCTGAAGGGCGCGCGCAACCTCGACAACGCCAAACTGTTTGTCGACTGGGTGCTGTCGAAAGAGGCCCAGGAGCTGGCGTGGAAAAAAGGCAAGTCTTATCAGATCCTGACCAACACCACCGCCGAAACCTCGCCGAACTCGCTGAAGCTCGACGACCTGAAGCTCATCAACTACGACATGGATAAATACGGCTCAACGGACGTGCGTAAAGCGCTGATCAATAAATGGGTCAGCGAAGTGAAGATGGGCAAATAAGCCCACTCTTGCGGTTAATGCCGGGCGGCGGCTTCGCCTGACCCGGCCTTCAACTTCCTCAACACCGGAACCGCTATGTCACACACACTTGCACTCCATCCCGTGAAAAAACGGGATGCGATATTCCTTTGGGTTTTATTCGGCTGGCTGGCGTTCGCCCTGCTGCCGAGCTGGAGCCTGGATTACGGTCTGCTGGAGTCCACGAGCGATGAAATCCTCGCGGCCTACGGCTGGTCACAGTTCAATATCAGCTGGCTCTGGTATCTGTTGCCGAGCCTGCTGCTGATTCGTCCCTGGCAGGAAGCCGCGCGGGAGCAGCGCAGCCGCCACTACCTCGACGCGGGCTGGGCGTTATTATGCATGGCGTTTATCGTAATCAGCGCCACCGTTGAAGGTCGTGGGTTAGGCTACGCCACCATCGTGCTGTTTGCCGCGCTGGGCGCCATCATGACGCTGGCGCTCACCCGCCTTGAATGGCTGGGCGGCGACCGCTTTGTGATTGGTTCGCTGGTCACCATCGTGGCGTTAATTGGCGTCTTTATCGTCTGGCCGAGCATCGCTATTTTCATCCCGATGTTCACCAACGACGCCGGCGAGTTTGCCCCGCTGGCGTTTATGACCGTGCTGTCGCAGGCGCATATTGTCCAGGTGATCCTCAACTCCATCGCCCTGTCGATTGCGGTAGGCATCGGCTGCACTTTCTTCGGTCTGGTACTGGCGATTTACACCACCCGCATCGCCAGGCGCAGCGCCGTTATTGGTCGTATCTTCTCGATTCTGCCCATCGTCACCCCGCCGTTCGTCGTCGGCCTCGGCGTAACCCTGATGATGGGCCGTTCCGGCTATGTCACCGAGTTTATGGTGGAGTGGTTCGGCTTAACCAACACCAACTGGCTGTACGGGTTTACCGGCATCTGGCTGGCGCAGGTGCTGGCCTTCACTCCCATGGCGTTTATGATCCTCGACGGGGCGATTAAGACTATCCATCCGTCGCTGGAGGAGGCGTCGTACACCCTGCGCGCCAGCCGCTGGCAGACCTTTAACGGCGTCTTCGTCCCGCTGCTGAAACCGGCGCTGGCGAACGCGTTTTTAATCGTCATCGTCCAGTCGCTGGCCGACTTCAGCAACCCGCTGGTGCTCGGCGGCAACTTCGACGTGCTGGCAACGCAGATCTACTTCTACATCACCGGTTCGCAGCTCGATTATCAGGCGGCGAGTACGCTGGGCGCGTTCCTGCTGCTGTTCTCCCTGCTGGTGTTCTGTATTCAGTATATGTGGATCGGCAAGCGCTCCTACGTCACGGTCTCCGGTAAGTCCTATCGCGGCGACGTGCAGCCGCTGCCGGTGACCCTGGTGTGGAGCGTGATCGCCATTCTGGCGGTGTGGGTAGCCTTCAACGCCCTGCTCTACGGCAGCATTTTCTACGGCAGCTTTACCGTCAACTGGGGCGTGGACTACACCCTGACGCTGGATAATTTTATCAAGTTGTTCGGCCAGGGAATGAGCGACGGGGCGTGGCCTTCACTGCTCGACACCCTGCTGTACGCCGGGATCGCCGCGCCGATTACCGCCGCTTTCGGCCTGCTGATCGCCTGGGTTGTGGTGCGCCAGCAGTTTAAAGGTAAAAAGACCATCGAGTTCACCACCATGCTGTGCTTCGCGGTGCCGGGCACCGTGGCGGGCGTCTCCTATATTCTCGCCTTTAACAGCGCGCCGGTGTACCTCACCGGAACGGCGGCGATTGTGATTATGTCGATGGTGATGCGTAACGTGCCGGTTGGCATTCGGGCAGGCATTGCCGGTTTAGGCCAGATCGACAAATCGCTGGATGAAGCCTCGCTCAGCCTGCGCGCCGGAAGCCTACGCACCATTACGCATATTCTGCTGCCGCTGCTGCGCCCGGCGATCCTCTCGGCGCTGATCTACAGCTTTGTGCGCGCCATTACCACCGTCAGCGCCATTGTGTTCCTCGTGACCCCGGACACCCGCGTCGCGACCGCCTATATCCTTAACCGGGTGGAAGACGGCGAATACGGCGTGGCGATCGCCTACGGATCGATTCTGATCGTAGTGATGCTGGCGATTATTTTCATCTTTGACTGGCTGATCGGGGAAGCGCGTATCTCCCGGTCAAAAGCCAAAAACCAGGCATAATGGAGCGCACTATGAGTCAGAAAAATTTTGTTGAGCTGCGCAATGTCACCAAGCAATTCGGCAGCAACAGGGTTATCGACAATATCAATCTCACCATTCCGCAGGGGCAAATGGTGACGCTGCTCGGCCCTTCCGGCTGCGGCAAAACGACCATTCTGCGCCTGGTGGCCGGGCTGGAAAAACCGAGCGCAGGGCAGATTTTCATTGATGGCGAGGACGTTACCCATCGCTCGATTCAGCAGCGCGACATCTGCATGGTGTTTCAGTCTTACGCCCTGTTTCCGCACATGTCGCTGGGGGATAACGTCGGCTACGGTCTGAAGATGCTTGGCGTGTCGCGCAGCGACGTGAAAGCGCGGGTGAAAGAGGCGCTGGCGATGGTGGATCTGGAAGGATTTGAAGACCGCTATGTCGATCAGATCTCCGGCGGTCAGCAGCAGCGCGTGGCGCTGGCGCGCGCCCTGATCCTCAAGCCGAAGGTGCTGCTGTTTGACGAACCGCTGAGCAACCTCGACGCCAACCTCAGGCGCAGCATGCGCGATAAGATCCGCGAGCTGCAAAAGCAGTTTGATATCACCTCGCTGTACGTGACCCACGATCAGAGCGAAGCCTTTGCGGTTTCCGATACCGTGCTGGTGATGAACAAGGGCCATATCATGCAGATCGGCTCGCCACAGGATCTTTACCGCCAGCCCGCGTCGCGCTTTATGGCGAGCTTTATGGGCGACGCCAACCTGTTCCCGGCCGCCTTCAGCGAGGATTTTGTCGATATTTATGGCTATCGGCTGCCGAGACCGCTGCATTTCGCCGCCGAGGGCGAAGGCAGCGTCGGCGTACGTCCGGAGGCGATTACCCTGAGCGATCGCGGCGAGGAGAGCCAGCGCTGTACCATCCGCCACGTGGCCTATATGGGACCGCAGTATGAGGTGACGGTGGAGTGGCACGGGCAGGAAATCTTGCTGCAGGTGAATGCGACGCGGCTGCAGCCGGATGTCGGCGAGCAGTATTACCTCGAAATCCACCCATACGGGATGTTTGTATTAGCCGATGCGGCGTAACTGACGCCGGGTGGCGGCTTACGCCTTACCCGGCCTACGGTTCGTGTACTACGGCTCGTGTACCTTGCAGGCTGGGTAAGCACAGCGCCCCCGGCCTAAGGTTTTGCAACCCGATAACCTTGAAATCCACACGTAGCGGATGCTTGTGCTGGCCGATGCGGCGTAACTGATGCCGGGTGGCGGCTTGCGCCTTACCCTGCCTACGGTTCGTGTAGCTTGCAGGTCGGGTAAGCGCAGCGCCCCCGCACCTGGAGGTCGGATACCTTGTAGGCCGGGTAAGCGCAGCGCCACCCGGCAGCCACTCAGCGCTGCGCGTTCAACTCCGCAATATCCTTCGGCGTCGTCCGGCAGCAGCCGCCAATCAGCTTCGCCCCTGCGGCCTGCCACTGCGGCAAGTAACCCGCCAGGGTGGCGCAGGCTTCACCATGGTGATGCCAGGTTTTGGTCACCGGGTCATAATGCTCACCGGAGTTAGGGTAAACCACCAGCGGCAGCGCCGTCAGGCTATGCAGATGCTCCAGCGCGGCGGTGGTGTCTTCCAGCGCGATACAGTTAATTCCCAGCGCCACAATCTGCGGGTAGTTCGCCAGTATGGAAATCACTTCCCGCAGCGGGGTTCCGTCGCTGAGATGCTGCGCATCGCGCAGGGTAAACGAGAACCACGCCCGCGCACGAGGATAGGTACTCAACAGCTCCACCAGCGCCTTAATCTCGGTAAAGTTGGGCATGGTTTCGCAGGCCAGCAGATCGGCCCCGGCGTCGAGCAGCGCTTCCACCCGCGGGCGGTGGAACGCCTGAAACTCTTCGCGGCTCCGGACATAATCGCCACGATACTCCGAACCATCCGCCAGGAACGCGCCGTACGGCCCGACCGAACCGGCAACCAGCAGCGTGCCCGCCTGCGGGTTCTCCGCCAGATAGGCTTCCCGCGCCTTCCGCGCCAGTTCAACGCTTTTACCGATCAGCGCCTTCGACTGCGCTTCATCCAGCCCGCGGGCGGCAAACCCCGCCGGGGTAGCCTGATAGCTGGCGGTAATAGCGACCTGCGCGCCGGCGCGAAAGTAATCCAGATGGACTTCGCGGATAAGTTCCGGGTTGTCGACCAGCACTTTTGCCGACCACAGGCTGTCGGCGAGATTGCAGCCGCGCGCTTCCAGCTCCGTCGCCATCGCGCCGTCCAGCAAGATAAAGGGCCGGGTGTCCAGGATGGTGGTTAACGGATTATTCTGCGACATGTTGAGGCTCCTGGGTCAATGCCCGTGAACGAGTCAGATAGTACGCACCATAACACAGGGCGACGAACGGAATCCCGCACCACAGCGCAATTCTCTGGCTGGGGTCAAAGGCAAGACCAACGCAGGCCACCAGACACAAAATAAAGCCCAGCACCGGCACCAGCGGGTACCACGGGGCGCGATAGTGCAGTTCGCTCAGCGCTTTCCCCTGCTGGAGGTGGCGGCGACGGAACATAAAGTGCGATGCGCAGATGCTTAGCCAGACCGCCACCACCGCAAAGCCGGAGATAGCCGACAGCGCGACAAAGACCGTATCCGGCGCCACCACGCTGGAAAACAGCGCCAGTACGCCGCCCAGCATACTGACCGACAGGGCGATCAGCGGCACGCCGTTGTTGTTCACTTTGGCAAAACAGGCCGGTAGCGTCTTTTCATTCGACAGCGACCACAGCATCCGCCCGGAAGCATACAGCCCGGAGTTCGCCGCCGAGAGAATGGCCGTGAGGATCACAAAGTTAAAAATATCCGCCGCATAGGGGATCCCCACCTTTTCGAACACCAGCACAAACGGGCTTTTTTCCACCCCCGCCTGCTGCATCGGGATCAGCGCCGCCAGCACAAAAACGGTGCCGATAAAAAAGATAATCAGTCGCGCGATGGTCGTGCGGATAGCGACCGGGATGACCTGATGCGGATTTTGCGTCTCACCGGCGGCAATCCCGATAAGCTCAGTACCGGAGAAGGCGAAATTCACCGCCACCATGGTCATCAGAATCGGCAATCCACCGTGGGGGAACCAACCTTCGGCGGTGATGTTGTGCAGACCCGGCGCCGGTGAACCATCCTGCATAGGAATAAAGCCAAAGATGGCGGCACCGCCAAGAATAATAAAGGCAATGATGGTGACGACTTTCACCAGCGAAAACCAGAATTCACCTTCGGCGAAGAAGCGTGTGGAGATGACGTTAAGGCCAAAGATCAGCGCGCAAAACAGTACGCACCAGATCCACACCGGCACCTGCGGAAACCAGTACTGCATGCAAAACCCGGCGGCGGTAAAACTTGAACCCAGCGCCACCGTCCAGGTCAGCCAGTAGAGCCACGCCACGGTATAACCGGTCGCCGGACCGAGATAGCGTGCGGCATAAACGTGAAAAGCGCCGGTTTCCGGCATCGCCACCGACAGCTCGCCCAGACACTGCATCACCAGCCAGACCACCAGCGCGCCGATCAGATAGGCCAGCAGCGTACCCGCGGCGCCGGTGGTGGAGATGATATAACCGGTATTAAAAAATAACCCTGTACCAATGACGCCACCCAGCGACAGCATAATCAGATGACGTGTCTTCATGGTGCGCTTTAACTGCCCACCTTGTTGTTGTGTTGTTTGCATATTACCTTCTAAACGTATGGACATCTAAACATCCAAAGAAGGTCTGTTATACCCTGCCGATGGCGAAAAAGCAAAGCGTGCTGCACCATCCCGTCGCGCGATTGCCCCGCCTCTTGCCCCATTTTTGTTCATCCTGTGCCGCCGGGTGAAGCGCTGACGCCAGCCCTGTCCTGGCATCTTCTTTGCAGCGTCCTGCGTATCTTCATCTGGCGAGGCAGCGAATATGACAGGGCACACCACGACATTAAAAAGAACGCTCGGCAGTTTCCGTTTATGGGGGATCGCCGTCGGGCTGGTCATCTCCGGTGAATATTTTGGCTGGAGCTACGGCTGGTCACAGGCCGGGACCCTGGGCTTTATGATTGTGGCGCTGGCGATTGCCGCCATGTACTGCGCCTTTATCTTTAGCTTTACCGAGCTGACCACCGCCATTCCGCATGCGGGCGGGCCATTCGCTTACGCCTACCGCGCATTCGGTCCGACCGGTGGCTTTATTGCCGGTTTCGCCACCCTGATTGAGTTTGTCTTTGCCCCTCCGGCGATTGCCATGGCGATCGGCGCCTATCTTAACGTCCAGTTCCCGGCGCTGGACCCCAAATGGGTCGCCTGCGGCGCCTACGTTATCTTTATGACGCTGAACATCCTCGGCGTCGGCATTGCCGCCACCTTCGAACTGATCGTCACCCTGCTGGCGATTTTCGAACTGCTGGTGTTTATGGGCGTGGTGGCGCCGGGCTTCTCATGGAGCCACTTTACCGCCAACGGCTGGGCAGGCGCAGAGAGTTTCAGCGGCCTGGCGCTGCCGGGCATGTTTGCCGCGATCCCCTTTGCTATCTGGTTCTTTCTGGCCATTGAAGGCGCATCGATGGCGGCCGAAGAGGCAAAAGATCCGCAGCGTACCATCCCACGCGCGCTGGGCGGCGGTATTCTGACCCTCACCGTGCTGGCCATTGGCGTGATGGTGTTTGCCGGCGGCGTTGGCGACTGGCGCACTCTGGCCAACATCAACGACCCGCTGCCGCAGGCGATGAAAATGGTGGTCGGCACCAGCAGCGGCTGGCTGCATATGCTGGTGTGGCTGGGTCTGTTCGGTCTGGTGGCCTCGTTTCACGGCATCATCATGGGCTATTCCCGGCAGATCTACTCGCTGGCGCGGGCGGGCTATCTCCCTGCCGGTCTTGCCACCCTCAACCGTCGAACCCGCACGCCGCATCTGGCGATCCTCGCCGGCGGCGTAGTTGGCGTGGCCGCGATTTTCTCCGACTCGCTGATTACCATCAGCGGGATGCCGCTGACCGCCTGTATCGTCACAATGTCGGTATTTGGCGCTATTGTTATGTATATCACCTCGATGGCGGCGCTGTTTAAGCTGCGCCGCAGCGAGCCAAATTTGATTCGTCCGTTCCGCGCGCCGCTCTACCCGTGGGCACCGGCGTTCGCCCTGGCGATGGCGGTACTCTGTCTGGTGGCGATGGTCTGGTACAACCCGCTGCTGGCGCTGATTTTCGCAGCGATGATGCTGGGAGGCTATCTGTGGTTTCGCAAAACCGCCTCCTCCCGCGAACGCGCGCCGGCGGACCCACAGCTGCGCATTGTCTCCTGAGGAGGCGGCATGTATAAAACCACGCTATCGGGCCAGGTCTGGCGCTTTGATAGTCTGAAAACGCTGATGGCGAAAGCGTCGCCGGCGCGATCCGGCGATGCGCTGGCGGGCGTGATCGCCGATAGCGCCGAGGAGCGTATGGCGGCAAAAATCGCGCTGGCGGATGTCCCGCTGAGCGAAATTCTGGCCAATCCTCTCATCCCCTATGAACAGGATGAGGTCACCCGGCTGATTATCGACACCCACGATAGCGGTGGATTCGCCGCTATTCGCCACCTGACGGTCGGGGATTTTCGCGACTGGCTGCTGGATGACGCCACCGATACCGCCACCCTACAACGAGTCGCGCGGGCGATAACGCCGGAAATGGCGGCGGCAGTGAGCAAACTGATGCGCAATCAGGATCTGATCCTCGCCGCCAGCAAGTGCCAGGTCATAACTCGTTTTCGCAATACGATCGGGCTACCGGGACATCTTAGCGTGCGCCTGCAGCCTAATCACCCGACGGATGACATGAAGGGCATTGCTGCCAGTATGCTTGACGGCCTGCTGTACGGCGCGGGCGATGCGGTGATCGGCATTAACCCGGCAAGCGACAGTCTGCCGGTGCTGGCGCAGCTCAACCATATGCTCGACGATATTATTCAGCGCTTCGCCATCCCCACCCAGTCCTGCATTCTGACCCACGTCACCAACACCCTGCAGCTGATTGAGCGCGGCGCGCCGGTCGATCTGGTGTTCCAGTCGGTGGCAGGGACCGAGGCGGCCAACAGCGGTTTTGGTATTAATCTGGCCTTACTGCAGGAAGCGCGTGAGGCGGCGCTAAGCCTTAATCGCGGCACCCTCGGCAACAACGTGATGTATTTCGAGACCGGCCAGGGCAGCGCGCTTTCCGCCAACGCCCATCACGGCGTCGATCAGCAGACCTGCGAAGCGCGCGCCTATGCCGTTGCCCGCCATTTTGATCCGCTGCTGGTCAATACGGTGGTCGGTTTTATCGGCCCGGAGTATCTCTACGACGGTAAGCAGATCATCCGCGCCGGTCTGGAGGATCACTTCTGCGGCAAGCTGATGGGGCTGCCGATCGGCTGCGACGTCTGCTACACCAACCACGCCGAAGCGGATCAGGATGATATGGATACGCTGCTGACCCTGCTGTGTACCGCCGGACTGACTTTCTTAATCGGCGTGCCGGGCGCGGACGATATTATGCTCAACTATCAGAGCACCTCCTTTCACGATGCGCTGTACGCCCGTCGTCTGCTTGGCCTGAAACACGCCCCGGAGTTTGCCGCCTGGCTGACAAAAATGCGCATTATCGATCCGGATGGCACCCTGCGTCTGACCGATGCCCGCCATCCGCTGCTGTCCGTCCTGCCGCAAGGAGAACCGGTATGAATCCCCCCGACGCCTGGAACCCGCTGCGTGAATTTACCGATGCGCGCATTGCGCTGGGGCGCAGCGGCGCCAGCCTGCCCACGCGCGAAGTGCTCAACTTTGGTCTGGCTCATGCCAGAGCCCGGGACGCGATTCACCGGCCGTTTGACAGCGAACAGCTGGAACCGGAGCTGGCGGCAATGGGGCTCTCCTCGCTCACGGTCCACAGCGCCGCCGGCGATCGGCATATTTACCTTAACCGTCCGGATCTCGGGCGCCGACTGGATGAGGCCAGCCGCGCCGATCTCGCCGCCAGCGGCGTGCGGCCGGCGGATCTGCTGCTGGTGATTGGCGACGGGCTCTCCTCGTATGCCGTGCATCGTCAGGCTCTGCCGCTGATTCGCGCGCTGCTGCCCTATCTGCACACGCTGGGCATCAGACTTGCGCCGGTCGTGCTTGCCCATCAGTCCCGAGTGGCGTTAGGGGATGATATTGGCGAAACGCTGAAGGCCAGGGCGGTGGCGATATTAATCGGCGAGCGGCCCGGGCTCTCTTCACCGGATAGCCTTGGCGTCTATCTGACCTGGCAACCGCATCGTCAACGGCTGGAGTCGGAGCGTAACTGTATTTCGAATATTCGCCCGGACGGGCTGAGCTATGATGCCGCCGCCTTTAAGCTGGCGTGGCTGCTGGAGCAGGCTTTTTTACGTCGTCTGACCGGCGTACGTCTTAAGGATGAGAGCGATAACCCGGCGCTGCATGGCAGGGTAAAACCGCTGGGGATGCAACAGATTTAAAGCCGCTGGAGGCTGCGGCATGGCATCCCGCTCGCCGCAACCTCCAGCAGCCTCGCGCTACACAAAGCACACCTCGTTCCAGTAGGCTTCACGCGTCCAGCGTCGCTCAGTATGTCTTATCATGACGGAACCACCGTGTTTCAACATTGCCGATATCCACGCCGTAAAGGCTGGCGACTGGCAATATTGCCTCCATCATTCGTTGGGTATCCTGCTGCCCGGCTTCACCGTTAGATAAAAAAGCCAGCCAGCGCGTTAATCGTTGCCATAGTGCTACTTTCATTTTTCCTCCGTCGGGAAGCGATTTGCCTGACCGTATTTCAACCACAGATGGCGCAAGCCTGGAAATATCAATTCCGGGTTTTCAATCCCGGAAGGCGCATATCGCCCCGCCGGTCACGTCGGGGAATACCCATGCATTCTCTAAGTTCTTTTTTGATATAGATAAGAACTTTTTCTTCTTTGCCGGAGACGGTCGGTTTGTGGGAGCGTGATAAGCACAAAACAAAAACAGGGATTCAGGGGAAATAATCATGCGCATTGCAAAAACGAAAATCGCGCTGGCGCTGGGCATTCTGGCGCTGACCGCACAGGCTCAGGCAGACCAACTGGCGGATATCAAAGCCGCCGGCGTGGTGAAAGTCGCCACCTTCGACGCCAACCCGCCGTTTGGTTCCGTCGACCCGAAAACCCACCAGCTGGTGGGTTATGATGTCGATTTCGCCCAGGCGCTGGCAAAATCGCTTGGGGTAAAACTGGAGCTGGTAGCCACCAACCCGGCCAACCGGATTCCGCTGCTGCAATCCGGGAAGGCCGACCTGATCGTCGCCGATATCACCATCACCCCGGAACGCGCACAGGTCATTGATTTTTCTACACCGTATTTTGTCACCGGCCAGCAGTTCCTCGTCCCGGCAAAATCAGCGGACCAGCTCGACAGCTACAGCAAAGCGCGGATCGGCGCGGTCAAAGGCACTACCGGCGAACAGGCGCTGCATCAGCGTTTCCCGCAGTCGCGCGTGCTCTCCTATGACGATATTCCGCTGGCGCTGACCGCCCTGCGTAACGGCAACGTCCAGGCCATCACCCAGGACAGCACCATTCTCGCTGGCCTGCTGGCAGAGGCGCCGGACAAAGCTAACTTTAAAATCATCCCCGATTTGCTGAGCAAAGAGGAGATCGGCGTTGGCGTCAAGAAAGGCGAACCGGCGCTGCTGAAAGCGGTCAATGACGAGCTGGTCAAGCTGGAAAAATCGGGTCAGGCCGCCAAAATCTATGATGTCTGGTTTGGCCCTGCCACCAAAACTCCACAGCCGCGTGCGTTTACCATAGAAGCTAAATAATATGTTATCGGGTCTGTTTTCACGCTCCGCGGCTTCGTCCGCGGATTTTTCGCATTTGCAGCGCGCCAGTATAGAATTTCGCCAGGCGGCAAAACGCTACGGCGACCATCAGGTGCTCAACGGCATCAATCTGCAGGTCGAACCCGGGGAAGTAGTGGCGATCCTCGGGCCGTCAGGATCGGGGAAATCAACGCTGATCCGCCTGATCAATCAGCTCGAATCCCTCAGCGCAGGCGAGATTCTGATCGACGGCAAACCCACTCGCCATCTTACGGACAGTGCGCTGCGTCAGCTACGCAGCCGCGTGGGCTTTGTTTTCCAGCAGTTCAACCTCTATGCCCATCTGACGGCGCAGGAAAATATCACCCTGGCGCTGGAGCGCGTGCACGGCTGGGAAAAAACCGCCGCGCATGAACGCGCGTTGGCGCTGCTGCAACAGGTCGGGCTGGAGGATAAAGCCCGCCAGATGCCGTCCCAGCTCTCCGGCGGCCAGCAGCAGCGCGTGGCCATTGCCCGCGCCCTCGCCTCGTCGCCGCAAATTATTCTTTTCGATGAACCCACCTCGGCGCTCGATCCGGAAATGATCGGCGAAGTGTTGCTGGTCATGAAGAAGCTGGCGCACAGCGGCATTACCATGGTGGTCGTGACGCATGAGATGCAGTTCGCGCGCGAAATTGCCGACCGGGTGGTGTTTATCGACGGCGGCGACATTCTCGAAGTGGCGCCGCCGGCGGACTTTTTCGCCCGGCCACAGCACGACCGCACGCGGCGTTTTCTGCAAAAGGTGCTCAATCCGCTGCACCAGGAGAGTCTCGAGTGAACCCGGTTCTCGACTGGCACGGCGTCCTGAGCGGGCAGCCGCTGCAGTGGATCATCTCCGGCTTTCTGACCACCGTGTGGGTCAGCGTCGCCGGAATAATACTGGCGACCGTGCTGGCCGTTGTGCTGCTGGCGCTGCGCTTAGGCGGCGGTAAAGCGGGCCGCGGGCTGGTGGCCTGCTGGGTCTCGCTGTTTCGCAATACGCCGCTGCTGGTACAGCTGCTGTTCTGGTATTTCGCCGCCTGGAACCTGCTGCCGCTGGCGGCGCGGGATTTCATCAATGACGACCACGCGTGGTCCATTCTGCCGGGTAACATCTGGTGGCTGACCCCGGAGTTTCTCTGCTCGATGTGGGGACTGGGGGTATTTACCTCGGCGTTTCTGGTAGAAGAGATCGCCTCCGGGCTGCGCGCCGTCAGCCACGGTCAGCGCGAAGCCGCTCTTGCGCAAGGTTTTACGCCATGGGGCGAACTGCGTCATATTCTGCTGCCGCAGGGGCTGGCGAACGCCTGGCAACCGATCATCGGCCAGTATCTGAACCTGATGAAGCTCTCGTCGCTGGCCAGCGGCATCGGCTTTGCCGAACTGACCTACCAGGTACGACAAATCGAAAGCTATAACGCCCACGCGCTGGAGGCCTTTGCCGTCGGCACGGTGCTGTATCTGGCGCTTGGGGTGGTGATGGGGATGGCGCTGGCGCGTCTTGGCCCGGGCAAAACCCAGCACAGGAGCGCGCAGCATGAACGCTAATCTGGCGGTGATCGCCGATAACCTCGATTACCTGCTGTGGGGACGGCTGGCGGATGGCATTCCCGGCGGCGTGGCGTTGACCCTGATGATGGCGATCGGCGCCGCGGCGCTGGCGCTTCCTCTCGGCATTCTGCTGGCAGGCGCCGCCTGGCGTTATGGCGGGCTGGTGCGCCGACTGCTGTTCCTGTGGGCGGAGCTGATTCGCGGTATTCCGCTTATTTTCGTCATTTTTTGGCTCTGGTATCTGCTGCCGATGCTCACCGGGAGCGACCTGCCGGGGGCGGTGACGGTCACCCTGGCGCTGGCGTGGTTTACCGCCGCCTCGGTGATGCATTCGGTGCTGGCGGGGTTGCAGTCGTTGTCCGCCGGGCAGTTTGAAGCGGCGCGAACCCAGGGATTTTCTGCCGGGCAAGCGCTGCGTTTCATCCTGCTGCCGCAGGCTCTGCGCAACGTGCAGCCGTCGCTGGTGGGGATTTTTATCAACCTGCTGAAAGACACCTCGCTGGCGTTTATCGTCAACGTGCCGGAGCTCACCACCGTCGCCGGCCAGGTGAACAACCGGGTGCAGATCTACCCGCTGGCGATTTTCGTTTTCACCGGCGCGGTCTATTACCTGCTGTGCTGCGGCCTGAGCCTGCTGGCAAACCGCCGCTTTACCAGGCGTAACGCTGACAGGCGCTACGCAGGCGGGTAAGAAACTGCTGCGCGTTCGCGGTCAATGCCGATTTCTGCGACCACACGGCGCAATACTGCGCCGCCGGCAGCGAGGAAACCGGCAGGGTCACCAGCTTATCCCCGAGCTGGAGCGGGTGACTCATGGCCCGGGCGACAATGGTCAGATAATCCGATTCCAGCACCATGTTGAGGCCGGTGATCACCGAGTCCGTACGCAGCGGGGTGATCGCTACCTGGCGATAAAAATGAATCAGCTCGTTTTGCAGCTGCTGGTAGTAGCCCATCGGCGACTCCGGCAGCAACCATTTCGCCCGCCGTAAGGCCATCAAATCGCTTTCATTCGCCAGCGGATGTCCTTTACGCGCCACCACGCAGAACGGCGCGGTAAACAGCGGCTCGATCATCACCCCTTCCGGCGGCCGCATCGGGTCCACCGAACCGATCGCCAGATCGATTTCGCCGCTGCGCACCCCGGGCAACAGGGAAGAGAGCTGCCCCTCTTTTAGCGTCAGCAACATCTGCGGCAACGCCTGCTTAAACCCCTCCGCCACCGCCGGAAACACCGTCAGCGCGATCAGCGATGAAAAGCCTATCGTCAGGCGGCCGTGGGTCACCTGATTAATTTGTTCAACCTCGTCCGCCGCCCGGCGCAACTCCTCCAGCACCCACTCCGCGCGCTGCGAAAACGCGCTGCCCGCTTCGGTGAGCGTGATCCCCTCTTTGCTGCGCAGCAAAAGTTGCGTGCCGAGGGTCTGCTCCAGCTCACGCAACGTCCGGCTGAGCGCCGGCTGCGACTGGCCCAGTTCTCGTGCCGCCGAACGGATGCTGCCGCTGCGCGCCACCTGCCTTAGCGCCTGCAGATGGCTCACTTTTGGGAGATATTTCACCGCCAGCCCCTATCAGAAAAAAGCATCACCTATAGAAAAATTATATCTTCCCGCCGTTGCAGTAAAGCCCCAGGATGCGGATGGGGTCTCCCGCACACACAACACACTCATGAGACAAAAGGCGGAAACAAAAATGAAAAGTCAGTCTCAAATGATCTTCTTGCTGTTTATTGGCTACGTCTTCGTTTATATCGATAAAACCGTCACCGGCTTCGCGCTGCTGCCGATCGAAAAAGAATTTGGCCTCAACGCCGAACAGCTGGGCTACATCACCGGTATCTTTTTCCTCGCCTACTCCCTGTTCCAGGTCCCGGCGGGCTGGTTGAACGACCGGATTGGCTATAAAACGATGCTGGTACTGTCGCTGTCGGCGCTGGGGATTTTCGCCCTCTGCTTCGGCGCGCTGGGCCTGAGCTTCGGTCTGCTGCTGCTGTTTCGCTTTCTCTCAGGGGTGGGCCATTCCGGCTACCCCTGCTCATGCGCAAAAGCGGTCGTCAGTAATTTCAGCGTCGAAAACCGCACCTTCGCCCAGTCAGTTCTCCTCTCCTCGGCCGGGCTGGCGATGACTATCGGGCCGATTATCGCGGTGAACGCCCTGTCGCTGCTGGGCTGGCACCGCTCCTTTGCCGCTCTCGGAGCGCTGGTTTGCGTCACTGCCGCCCTTATTGCCTGGCGGGTACCGCGCCGCCCGCCGGCTCCCGCAGCGGCGAAGAAGGCAGCCGCCGGCGGCGCGCTGTGGCGTAACCCGACGGTTATCCTGCTGTTTATCTCTATATTCTGCGTCAACATTCCCAGCTACGGCCTGATGGCGTGGCTGCCGAAATTCTTCGTCCAAAGCATGGGAATGTCGCTGTCAGCTTCAGGCTATGTGGTGGCCGCCGGCGGCCTCGGGATCTGGGTTTCATCGCTGGGAACCGGCTGGCTGGTAGGGAAATATTTTCTTCATCGTGAACCGCTGGTGATCGCCGTCAGCGCCCTGCTTAGCGCCGCCGCCATTTTCGCGATTTTTCATGCCGGGACGGCGCTGACCGCCAGCCTGCTGCTGTTCGTCGGCGAGATATTTTTAATGGCCACGTTCGTTACCGCTTTTACCCTGCCGATGAAGCGGCTGCCGGAGAACATCATGGGCTCGGCTATCGGCCTGATTAATACCGGCGGCACCCTTGGCGGCTTTGTTTCGCCGATCGTGATTGGCTATCTGGTGGCGAAAACCCACAGCTATGCCAGCGCGTTCCTGTTTCTGTCACTGGCGATGGTCTGCTCGGCGCTAGCGGTGCTGCCGCTGATGAAACGCAAAACCGTCGCCGGCCTGCCCGTTGCTGATTGAAGGAGAATCTGATGAATCACGCCACCGAACTGCTGATTTCCGCCGCCGCCGAAGAGGCGCTGCGCTGGCGTCGCCACATCCACGCCCACCCGGACCTCTCTTTCCAGGAGAAGCCGACCGCCGATTACATCGCCCGCGAGCTGGCGTCATTTGCCGGGCTGGAGATTAGCCGCCCGCTGGATAATAGCGTGATTGCCGTGCTACGCGGCCCGCATCCGGGGCCGACGTGGGCGCTGCGCGCCGACATTGATGCCCTGCCGCTGCAGGAGGAGAGCGGCGAGAGTTTCTGCTCCACCGTGCCTGGCGTGATGCACGCCTGCGGCCACGACGCCCATACGGCGATGCTGATGGGGGCGGCAAAAGTGCTGTGCCAGCGGCGCGATAACCTGCACGGCAGCATTAAATTTATTTTCCAGCCGGCGGAAGAAGTACCGCCGGGCGGCGCGCGGGAGCTGGTGGAGCTGGGGGTGGTCGACGACGTGGAGCATATTTTCGGTCTGCACGTCTTCCCCACCAGCCCGGTCGGCACCCTGACGCTGAAAGAAGGCGTCTACGTCGCCTCCAGCGACAACTTCGATATCACCATTCGTGGCAAAGGCGGTCATGGCTCAATGCCGCAGCACTGTATCGACCCGGTTACCATCGGTGCGGAAATGGTCGGGGCATTGCAGCAGATCGTAGCGCGCAATATCGATCCGGGTACGGCGCCGGTATTGACCATCGCCACCTTCCAGGCCGGTGACAGCTACAACGTCATCCCTGACAGCGCCCGCCTGGCCGGCACGCTGCGTACCCATAACCAGCAGGTCCGCGAAGCGGTGCCGCAGCTGATGTCACGCATCATTGACGGGATTGCCGCCGCCCACGGCGCGAGCTGCGACATTCGCTGGCAGCAGGGTTACGCCGTCGGTCACAACCACGACAGCACCAACGCCATCGCCCGCGCCGCCATCGAACGCCACTTCCCGGCGGGGACCCTGAAGCTGGAGGATCGAGCGCTGTTTGGCAGCGAAGACTTCTCCTCCTACCAGGAAAAGGTTCCCGGTACCTTCCTGTTTATCGGCTGCGGTAACAAGGAAAAAGGGGCCATCTGGAACGTGCATAATCCGCATTTCCGCATCGACGAAGATGCCCTGGCCATCGGTATCAAAACCCACATAGCGCTGGTCAGCCCGTTGCTGAATGACGAATAAAGGGCTTTTTGCGCATCTGGCGCGCTACGCCAGATGCGGCTTCCACCGCTTTTCCCCCGCGCTATCGCCGGCGCAATAATCTCGCCATTCACCGTTTTTTCGTCTTACCGTCATCTAACGATCACATAAAACGCCATTAATAGTGCCCAGTTTAATGATGAATCTGGACGCTCTTATGAATAGTTCTCTTGCCGCGGTAACCGACACCGATTATCCGCATTTTGGTCAGCCGAATACCGCCCGGCAGCGGAAAGTCTTAAGCGTGCGCAACCTGAATAAGTCTTACAGTGCGCAGCAAACCGTACTCGATAACATCAGTTTTGATCTCCATGCCGGCGAACTGGTGGGGGTGATCGGCCGTTCTGGTGCCGGTAAGTCGACCCTGCTGCATGTGCTGAACGGCACCCACAGCGCCACCGGTGGTGAGATCCTCAGTTACCCTGAAGTGGGCATGCCGCACGATGTGGCGAAGCTAAAAGGCCGCGCGCTGAACGCCTGGCGCAGCAAGTGCGGCATGATTTTCCAGGACTTCTGCCTGGTGCCGCGTCTTGACGTGTTAACCAACGTGCTGCTGGGCCGGCTGAGCCAGACTTCAACGCTGAAATCCCTGTTTAAGATCTTCCCTGACGCCGACCGGGCGCGCGCCATCTCGCTGCTGGAGTGGATGAATATGCTGCCGCATGCCCTGCAGCGGGCCGAAAATCTCTCCGGCGGGCAGATGCAGCGCGTGGCGATTTGTCGCGCGCTAATGCAGAACCCCGGTATTTTGCTGGCCGATGAGCCGGTCGCCTCTCTCGATCCGAAAAACACACAGCGCATCATGAACGTACTGCGCGAAATCAGCGAACAGGGCATCAGCGTGATGGTGAACCTGCACTCGGTGGAACTGGTGAAAGAGTATTGCACGCGGGTTATTGGCGTAGCGAAGGGCAACATTATTTTTGACGACCATCCCTTACAGCTGACTCAGGATATTCTGCATCAGCTGTACGGGGATGAAATTAGCCAATTGCATTAATTTCCACTCACACGGACAAGATAATGAAACAATACATCACTGGTGCAGTTCGTATATCCGCCGCGGTCGCGGGAATGATGATGGCATGGCAGGCAGGCGCTGCAGAGCAGCCAAAAGAATTAAACCTGGGGATCCTGGGGGGCCAGAACGCCACTCAGCAAATTGGTGATAACCAGTGTGTAAAACAGTTTCTCGACAAAGAGCTGAACGTCGATACCAAATTACGCAACTCCTCTGACTATTCCGGCGTTATTCAGGGTCTGCTGGGCGGTAAAGTCGACGTCGTGCTGAGTATGTCGCCTTCGTCTTACGCTTCGGTTTATATCAATAACCCGAAAGCGGTGGATATTGTCGGTATCGCCGTGGATGATAAAGATCAGTCCCGCGGCTACCACTCGGTGGTGATTGTCAAAGCCGACAGCCCGTATAAATCGTTAGACGATCTGAAAGGCAAAGCCTTCGGCTTCGCCGATCCGGACTCCACTTCCGGCTATCTGATCCCGAACCACGCCTTCAAACAGAAATTCGGCGGCACTTCAGATAACAAATACAACAACTTCTTCTCCAGCGTGACCTTCTCTGGCGGTCACGAGCAGGACATCCTGGGCGTGCTGAACGGCCAGTTCGCGGGGGCGGTCACCTGGACTTCGATGGTCGGCGACTACAACAGCGGCTATAGCGTCGGTGCCTTCAACCGCCTGATTCGTATGGATCACCCGGATCTGATGAAGCAGATCCGCATCATCTGGCAATCGCCGCTGATCCCCAACGGGCCAATCCTGGTCAGCAACGCGCTGCCGGCTGACTTTAAAGCCAAAGTCATCAGCGCGATCAAAAAGCTGGATACCGACGACCATGCCTGCTTTGTGAAAGCCATGGGCGGTACTCAGCATATCGGCCCGGGCAGCGTGGCTGACTTCCAGCAGATTATCGATATGAAACGCGAGCTGGTCAGCGCCCGTTAATCCCGCCCCAACGCCGCCTCCGCGTAGGCCCGCGTGAGGCGGCGGCATACTGAAGACCCATCGACGTATGAATATGCCGAATACCGAATTTGAACGTTATTACCAGCAGGTACGAGCGCGACAAAAGCGCGATACCTTTAGCTGGTCTGTGCTCCTGCTGGTACTTTATTTCGCCGCCGGCAGCGCCGCGGAATTTAATCTCTTCACTATCTGGCGCTCTCTGCCGAATTTTCTCGATTACATGTTTGAGACGCTGCCGACGCTCCACGTCAGCGCTCTGTTCGCCGATGTCCACACCAAAGGCTCGCTGGCCTACTGGGGCTATCGTCTGCCGATTCAACTGCCGCTGATCTGGGAAACATTACAGCTGGCGCTGGCTTCCACGCTGATTGCGGTGGTCATTGCGACGCTGCTGGCGTTCCTCGCCGCTAATAACGCCTGGTCACCGCCGCCGCTGCGTTTCGCCATCCGCGTGGTGGTGGCATTTTTACGCACCATGCCGGAGCTGGCGTGGGCGGTGATTTTCGTGATGGCCTTCGGCATCGGCGCCATTCCCGGATTTCTGGCCCTGATGCTGCATACCATCGGCAGCCTGACCAAGCTGTTTTACGAAGCGGTGGAAAGCGCGCAGGACAAACCGGTACGCGGCCTGATGGCCTGCGGGGCTTCACCGATCCAGCGCATTCGCTTCGCGCTGTGGCCGCAGGTCAAACCGATTTTTCTCTCCTACGGCTTTATGCGTCTGGAGATTAACTTTCGCTCGTCAACCATTCTTGGGCTGGTGGGCGCCGGCGGGATCGGTCAGGAACTGATGACCAACATCAAGCTGGATCGTTACGATCAGGTCAGCATCACGCTGCTGCTGATCATCATCGTGGTGTCGCTGCTGGATATGCTGTCCGGCCGCCTGCGACAGTGGGTTCTTGAGGGCAAAAAATGAGTCAATGGCAAAGCCAACCGGATGTCGCCGCCAGCCGCCGCCAGCATCGACAACTGTATCAAGCCCAGGGGCGCTATTTGCGCTTCGTCGGTCTGCTGACGCTGGCGGGCTTACTTTACTACGTCTGGTTTTTTAGCCAGTTTGGCATCAGCGGCGAACAGCTCACCAGCGGCCTGCAGCAAATTAGCCGCTATCTGCTGCGGATGTTCGTCTGGCACGACTTTTTCAACTGGCCGTTTGCCTACTACTTCACGCAAATCGGCATCACTCTGGCGATTGTCTTCGTCGGGACTCTGACCGCCACGGTGATTGCGCTGCTGCTCTCTTTCCTCGCGGCACGTAACATTATGCGCGGGTTGATTCCCGGATTTATCGCTCTGTTAATGCGCCGTCTGTTTGACGTGCTGCGCGGCATTGATATGGCCATCTGGGGGCTGATTTTTGTCCGCGCCGTGGGCCTCGGGCCGCTGGCCGGGGTGCTGGCGATTATTATGCAGGATACCGGACTGCTTGGGCGGCTGTATGCCGAAGGACATGAGGCGGTTGACCGCTCACCGGGGCGCGGGCTGACCGCCGTGGGCGCCAACGGCTTGCAGAAGCACCGCTTCGGCATTTTTACCCAGTCTTTCCCGACGTTTCTGGCGCTGAGCCTGTATCAGATTGAGTCGAATACCCGCTCCGCCGCAGTGTTAGGCTTCGTCGGCGCCGGCGGTATCGGCCTGATTTATGCGGAAAACATGCGCCTGTGGAACTGGGACGTGGTGATGTTTATCACCCTGTTGCTGGTGATCGTGGTCATGGCGATGGATACGCTCTCGGCATGGTTACGCCGCCGCTATATTGGCGGCAACGTGGTGCCCTTGTTCAAAGCGGAGTAACCCGTTCCCCGGTCGCGCTGCGTT
Source organism: Klebsiella planticola ATCC 33531 (assembly GCF_000735435.1). Classification (GTDB taxonomy): domain Bacteria; phylum Pseudomonadota; class Gammaproteobacteria; order Enterobacterales; family Enterobacteriaceae; genus Klebsiella; species Klebsiella planticola. The sequence continues at coordinate 252,260 of NZ_JMPP01000067.1, forward strand.
TACCGGGGCTACGGCTTCTGCGGTCCTGGGGACCTGCTCAGAGCCGCCATTCCAGCACCGGCCAGTTGTGGCTGGCATTCACCGCCGCCAGCTGCGGACACGGGTTAACCAGCCGGACATGGTCAGCATGCAGACACAGCGGCAGATCATTTATCGAATCGGTATAGAAGGTCACCTCGCCGCTCTCGTGCGGCCAGGCTTTCTGCCACGCCGCCAGCCGCACGACCTTTCCCTGCTGGTAGCTTGGCGTACCGGCAATCACTCCGCTATAGCCGCCGTCGGCCATCTCCACGTCGATACCTAACGCCTGCTCAATCCCCAACGCCGAGGCCACCGCCTGCACCAGCAGGCTAACCGAGGCCGAAATCACCAGCATCTGTTCGCCTTGCGCCCGCAGGGTTTGCAGCAGATCCCACGCCTGCGGATAGACGCGCGGCATAATATCCTGCTGCACGCAGCGCGCCACCAGCGCATCGACCTCCGCCTTCGGCACGCCGATGAGCGGCGCCTGGATTAAGGCAACGTAGTCGGCGATATTCATTTCGCCGCGATCGTAATCGTCCATCAACATCGCCTCCCGCGCCAGATACGCCGGATCGCTCACCCACCCTTCCCGCACCAGGAACCGGCTCCATACCGTGCTGCTGTCGCCCTTAATCAAGGTATTATCCAGATCGAAAATCGTCAGATTTTTGGACATTGTTCATTTTCCCTAATCAGCAAAATTGGCTCGCCAGAGCATGCTTAACCAAGATGACAGGAGAATGACTCGCCTGCGCACCGGACAAAGGGTAGCAAAAAGAGAGGAAAAACGGGGCAGATTAGCGGATCGGCGGCGATATGCCGCGCACCGTGGCGGCATAAATGTCGCCCTTCGGCTATCCCTGAAAGATCATCACCAGCAGTACCGCTATCAGCAGCAGCGGGTAAATCCGCGCGTGCCAGCGATCCGGCAGACGTGTCAGCCAACGGGCAGCTAACCGCAGCCCCAGCCAGCTCCCGGCGACCAGCAACGCCGCGGCCGACAGCCAGATATGGCCCAAAAATCCTGCCGGCAGCCCTGCGGGCGACACGCCGCTCATCGCCACCCACGTGGCGGTAGCGCTCGCCGACAGCGGCAGCGTCAGCAAATTGGCCGTGGCCGCCGCTTCCGGCATCGTCGCGCCACGACGACGCATTAACGGAACGGTCATGACGCTTCCGCCGACGCCAAGAAACGACGCAATCAGGCCAATCACACCGCCCGTCGTCAGCTCGCGCGCGGCAGCCGGCGCAGAACGCCGGACGCCAGGGGCCATAAAACCCGGACGAAAATAGCAGTCGAGAATGGTCACCAGCAGATAGCCGACGAACAGCCAGCGAAGCCACCGCCCGTTCGCCGAGAGCGCCAGCAACGCCCCGGCGATCCCCCCGAGGGCAATGCCCACGAACATCATCCGCAGAGGACGCCAGCGCAGCGTTCCACCGCGAAGATGGCGCCAGGTTGCCAGCAGCGCTGCACAGAGCATCACCAGCGCAGAGGTGGCTACCGCAATGTGCATCGCCTGCCCGCCGACATCGCTCTGCGCGCCCCACACTGCGGTCACCAGAAACGAGATCAGCGGTACGGTGACAAAACCGCCGCCAAAACCAAACAGCCAGGTCGTGACGCCACACGCTACACCGCAGATAAAAAGCCAGCCTATCATTCGATTCTCCTCCGTTCAGAGTCATCACGATATAGAATAGCGACATGGCTGACTTACGATTAAAAGCCATCATCTTACGATTTTCAGCCAGAAGGATGTGTCATGCGCAATATTGCGGTGAACGATGTCGATGACCTCCCGCGCCGGGTGCTGGCGCTGGGCAGCGATTACCCGGCGAATACGCAGCTGGAGCGCCACAGCCATCGCCGGGCGCAGTTTCTCTATGCCATGAACGGACTGATGAAGGTGGAGACGGATGACGGGCAGTGGCTGGTTCCCCCCTACAGCGGCGTGTGGATCCCGGCCACCCGTCCGCATCGGGTACTGATGCCGGGGGTCAGCACCCACAGCCTGTACATCGAACCGGATGCGGCGCCGCGTGCCGGAGAACGCTGCGAGGTGTTGCAGGTCTCTCCCCTGTTACATCAGCTGCTGCTGAGCGCCTGCCAGCTACCGCTGCTTTACCACGAAGACGGACATGATGGCGCATTAATCGAACTGGTTTTGCATGAGCTGAAAGCCGCCTCTCCGCTACCGATGTTTACCCCACTTCCGCAAAGTGCGCCGCTGGTTGCGCTATGCAGCGACTTTCTGCGCCAGCCGGATATTCACAGCACGCCGGAACAGTGGGCCGCCAGGCTGAATAAAAGCGCCCGGACTTTTCATCGCCTGTTTCGCCAGCAGACCGGCATGGCATTTCGCGACTGGCGCCAGCAGGCCTGCGTGATGTACGCCCTGACGGCGCTGCGGGAAGGCAGAACCATTACCGACGTGGCGCTCAGCCTGGGATATGAACATCCGGCGGCCTTTACCAGCATGTTTCGTAAAACGATCGGCCAGGCGCCCACCGCGTTTGTCCGCCAGATGAACGGCGGCCCGGTCTGACGCCGCAGCCGCGCCCTATCCAGACGGAGTCACAGCACCGCGCTCTGCAGCCAGTCCAGCAGGCTTTCCACGGAAAGGTCCGCCGGGGCCCGCGCCGTCGGCTGACCCGATTTCACCATCAGCAGCGCAGGTAAACCACGGACCCCCAGCGCTGTCGCCAGTTGCTGATGGCGATCGGCATCGAGATAGCGTGTCTCCAGCGCCACCAGGTGGTTCGAGAGACTCGCATGACCCAGCAGCTGCCACAGCTTACGGCAGTGGACGCAGCGTTCAGCGCCGACGAACAACAGCAGCGGAGATTCAGACTCGCCGGAGAGCTCGCTTTCCGCGTTCAGCGGCGTGAAGCGGCTCTCCGCCACGCGGAACAGTTTCGGACTGCGGCGCAGGGTGTCGTTGTCAGTCGCTACGCACAGCGCATCGGCGCTCTTACTGTAGGGCTGCACGCCGGCGACGCGCACCACGCTCTGCGCCGGACCTGCCGCTGCGGCGCCGGGCTGGCGTAAAGTCCGCACGTCAACCGCCGCAATCGGCACTTCGGACGGCCGCGCCAGCTGCGGGATCCAGGCATACGGAATACGATAGGCGCGGTAAACCATGTTGTTATTCAAGGTATTGCCCCAGAATGGCGAAATATACTCCCAGACGATTTCGTGGTCGCGGGTCACTTCAAAAATGCGGCCGTTGGAGCCTTCGTTGATGAGGGTATTGCCGTTTTCCAGGCGCTGCATATTGCTGATATACGGGCTATAGAACCGATACGAGTCGGTTGGCTGCGGGAGATCCGCCTCATACGGCGAGTAGCGCCATTCGATATCGAGCGTCACCGGGTTGATCTCGAGGATCCGCGAATAGTCGCGCCAGGCGTTTTTCACCCCGTCCGCCGACGCCGGATTGGGGGCGCCGTACCCGGCCCAGCCGCCGTTATCAAAGATCAGAATATTGCCCGCCCCGGGTAATCCCTGGGGGATCATATGCGCGTGGTGCTGGCCGATAATCCACCCCAGATGCTTCAACCGCGGCGTGCTGTAGTCCGGGCCAAGCTGCCAGACAATCTTACCGCTCTGTTTATCAATGATGGCGATGATATTGGATTCGCGGGCATCCCAGATGATGTTGTCAGGATGGAAGCGCGCATCGCCGGCGTCATACCATTTGTTTGGTCCCAGCGCCGACATGGAGTTGATGTGCATCCAGTCGCCCATCCCGCCGCCGCTGGCGCGCATATTGGGGTTATTGCGCAGCGCCGCGCGCGCCGCCTCGTCAAAGCCCAGCTCGTGGAAATGATCGCTGCAGCGCCATTCCCACACCACATTGCCCTGCCAGTCGACCTCAATAATGGTGTCATCAAGCAGCAGCTTATCGGAAATCTCTTCATTCACCAGGTTGGTGTGGGCCAGAATTAAGGTGTTGCCGCCGTCAACCTGCGGCTCAAGCCCCGGGGCGTAATAGCCCACCGGATTCCCGGCGCGCTGATAATCATGGTGCGCGCGCGCCATCCAGCGCGGCGCGTGACCCGGGTCGCTCACCTGTTCATAGCGGTCAAATTTCCAGGTGATATTGCCTTCCCAGTCCACCTGAATCAGGTCGAGCATATCCTGCATCCCGTAGCGGGGATCGCGTTCGCCGCTGTGGCCCAGGATCGCCCCCCCGGGCAGGATTTTATTCGGAAAGCCGTGCAGTTCGGGCCATTCGCGGACCACGTTGCCATTCATATCGACCAGAATCGCCCCGCGTTCAGTGGCCTGAAAAACGGTATAGCCGCTCCACGCGCGCTGCGGATCGTAGAGCGTGGCGCCGGTCGGGTAGACGGAAGGATGTCCCATGTTGTCACTCCTTAAATAGTCAAATCAGGCACAAGTAATCAAGGTACGAATCTGCCGGCAGGCGGCGGAGAACGACTCATCATCGCGCTGTCGCGGATGGGGCAACGCCAGCGTCACCACCTCACGAATCCGTCCCGGACGGGGAGAGAGCACCACCACCCGGTCGGCCAGCGCCACCGCCTCTTCCACATCGTGAGTCACCAGCAGCGTGGTGGTCCCCGTGCGGCGATGAATATGCAGCAGCTCCTGCTGCAGGGTATGGCGCGTCAGGGCATCCAGCGCGCCGAAAGGCTCATCGAGCATCAGAATTTGCGGCCGGGCGATCAGCCCGCGGGCAATCGCTACCCGCTGGGCCATCCCGCCGGAAAGCCGGGATGGCAGCGCATGGGCGAACTCCTGTAGCTGCACGCGCTCCAGCATCGCCAGCGCGCGCTGGCGCTTCACCCCACGACTCAGCTTTTCATCCGCGAGGCCCAGCATCACGTTGTCGATCACCGTCAGCCACGGAAACAGCCGCGGCTCCTGAAAGACAATGCCGCGCTCTTTGCCCACGCCGCGTACCGGCTCGCCGTTAACGCGGATTTCCCCCTGCGTCACCGGCTCCAGGCCAATCAACATCCGCAGCAGCGTGGACTTGCCGCAGCCGCTGCTACCCACCAGCACCACCAGCTCGCCGGCGGCGATATCGAGGCTGAAGTTTTGCAGTGCCGTCACCTGTTGCCAGGATTTATGCACATGGCGAAAAGAGACCAGGGTCGAGTCGGTCATCGTTGCTCCCGTTGGCGCCAGCGGGTGGCGCGAGATTCCAGTAAACGTCCGGCTTTATCCAGCGCGGCGCCGGTGATACCAATCAGCACCATGCCGCAGAGAATGGTCGGCATATCCAGCAGCTGCTGGGCGTTGATCATCAGGCTGCCGATACCGGTCCCGGAGGACATGAAATATTCCGCGCCGATGTTGCCCAGCCACGCATAAATCAACGCCAGGCGCAGACCGGCAAATATGCCCGGCGCCGCCCCCGGTAAAATCAGCGTCCGCAGGCGGGTCAACGGGCCAAAGCGCAGCACCTTCGCCACTTCATCAAGCTGCGGATCGCGCTGGCTGACGGCCTGCAAGGTGCTAAAAAACATCGGGAAGAAAGAAGCCAGGGCGATAAACACGATTTTGCCGCCGTTATCGTTGCCCACCCACGCGGTCAGCAGCGGCAGCCAGGCAAAGAGCGCGATATGGCGCAGGACGTTCAGCGTCGGGGTCAATATCTGCCCGGCTCGCGGGCGCAGGGCCAGCAGCAACCCGCACAGCAGCCCGATAGCGATCCCCAGCGCGCCGCCGGCAAAGGCCCGTCCGAGACTGGCCAGCATCGCGGCGGGCAGCTCGCCGCTGGCCGCTCCGGCCATAAAGCGCTGCGCCACCGCCAGCGGCGAGGAGAATAACGTGCTGTCGATCCAGCCCCAGCCGCTGGCCAGTTGCCACAGCGCCAGCAGGATCAGCGGCAGCTGGAATGCATGCCAGCTGGCCTGCGGCTTCCAGGCCAACCGCCCGGTAGCGGGCTGCGGCCAGAAGACCAGCCGGGCATAGACCCGGTTGGTCGCCCACTCCATCAACAGCCCGCTCAGCCCGACCACCGCGATGGTGACGAAGACAATATCCAGCTGAAACAGCTGGCGGCCCCAGACCATCAGGTAGCCGATCCCTTCAGACGAGGCCAGCAGCTCGACAACAATCAGCGACACCCAGGCCTGAGATAACGCCAGCCGTAGGCCGGTAAACCAGCCCGGCAGGCTCGCGGGAATCACCAGCCAGCGCAGCCGCTGCCAGCGGGAAAAATTCATCACCTGCGCCGCTTCCCCCAGCGCTGGCGAGACGCTGGTGACCGCCAGTTGCGTATGGATGGTCATCGGGACAAGGGTGGTTTTGACGATAACCGCCAGCTTCAGGCCGTTATCGATGCCAAACAGCACCATAAACAGCGGGATCCAGCCCAGGGTGGGGATCTGCGCGAGGGCATAAAATAGCGGTTCTATCCGCTGAGCCGCGGCCGGTACGAGACCAAACAACGCCCCCAGCAGGGTACCCGCCGCCACGCCCAGCAGCAGCCCGACGGCCAGGTGCTCAAGGCTAAACCCCCATTGCGCCAGCAGATCGCCGCTGAGAAGCGACAGCGCGGTATCGGCGACGACCGCCGGGGCGGGCAGGATCTGCTCCGGCATCCAGCGCTTTACGGCGGCGATGTGCCACAGCAGCGCGATCAGCGCCGGCAGCAGCAGGGGCCAGCCGTTTAGCCTGATAGCAGGCAAGGAGTACCTGCGTCTTTTCAAGATCATCTGCGACATAGCGGTCCGTTTTGAGTGAAATCATCACCCTATAAAACCGTCCTCACCGTCTGTCGTCATTGCGTTTGCTGAATAATCCCGATGCAACAAATGCATCTCAGCCTGGCGGACAGGCGGGCTCTGATTTAGCTTATTTTTGCCTTTGCTCTGCGAATAAAAGCATTTAACAGTACGCGGTGAGCCTCTTTAGGGTGAGAAAAAACTCAGGGAGTCACCACCAATGATGAAAGCTATTTTTACCCGTACGGCGCTGGCGCTGGTCGCCGTGGTCACGCTGATGGCCAGCGCGCAGGCCGAGAGTCTGCGAACCATTCGCATTGGCGTGCCGGATCAAAGTGCCGGCAGCAAACCGTTTATTGAAGGGCCGGTCGGGATGGCGTTTATCCGTCATCAGCTGGAGGCGGTGTTTAAACCACAGGGCGTGGAGGTGCAGTGGCAGTTCTTTAAGGGCGCCGGCCCGGCGGTGAATGAAGCGCTGGCCAACCGGCAGCTCGATTTTGTCTATCTCGGCGATCTGGCGGCGATTATCGGCAAAGCCAACGGTCTGCCAACCCGTCTGCTGCTGGGCAGCCGCGGGTCGGAGTCCTACCTCGCGGTCACCAGAGCATCGGCGATTAAACAGCTGGCAGATCTGAAAGGGAAACGCGTGGCAGTGTATCGCGGTACCGCAGACCAGCTGGCCTTCGATCGCGCTTTGCAGACCGTCGGACTTAGCGAACGCAATATGCAGGTCATTAATCTGGACTGGAGCGCCGGGAAAGCCGCGCTGGCCGCCGGTCGCGTGGATGCGGTATGGGGAGGCGTCTCGCTGCTGGCGCTGCGCGGCGATAAGATTGACGTGGTGGTGAAAAGCGGTGATTCAGGCCGCCAGAATACCACCCAGGCGGGGTTTCTCGGAACTCAGGACTTTATTCAGGCCTGGCCGCAGGCTACCCAGCAAGTTATTGACGTGCTGGTGAAAAACGCGGCGGAAATCAGCAACCCGGCGAATCGCGAGGCCTGGTCGGCGGAGATGGCGCAGCAGAGCCAGATTCCACAGGCGCTGTTCCTTGAGGATCTGCAGCCGCAGGATCTCAACTTCAGCACTTCGCCGCGCATCGACCCCTTCCTGGCCGACAGCTTCAGCAGCAGCGTCGAGCAGGCCAAAACCGGTCGCCTCATTCGCAACGCCTTTGCGGTGACGCAGTGGGCAGACGGGCAGTTTGTCGAACGGGCGCTGAAGACTCTGCAGCTGGAAAACCACTGGCCGCAGTATGATAGCCAGGGCCAGGCGGCGGACGCCGGCTAAGCCCCCTCCTCCTGCGCCAGCAGAGGGATCTGATGCTGGCGGTCGGTATGCAGGATAATATCGATAAACCTGGCGACCAGCGGCGAAAGCGCGGCATGAACCGGGGAGATCACCGCAAAGCGGGTCTGCATCAGCCGCCACTCTTCCGGGAGGTTGCTGAGCTCCAGCTTCACCAGCCGATGGCTGTGCTGGCACAGGGCGAAGCCGTCTTCGCTGGCAAAGCTTATCGCCTGAGTGTGCGCCAGCGTCGACAGCAAGGCGTAGACGTGATCGCATTGAATCGCCGGGGTGAAATCCTGCTGCTGGCTGAGCGTTGCCAGCACTTTTCGCACCCCCGGAGGCAGATAGGGCGCGGCAAAGGGGTAGCGCAGCATCTCCTCAATAGCCACCGGCCCGCTCTGCGCCAGGGGATGGTCGGCATGACAGATGAAGAAACAGCGCTGCGGGCTGAGCGGCTGGACCCGCAGCTGCGGATCCAGCTCCGCATGCCAGCTGTCGGCCACCACGAAGGGAAACTGCTGGGTCGTCAGCGCGTGATGCAGGGCAAACCAGTTATCGACCTGAAAACGCACCCTCGCCTGCGGTAGACGGCGATGAAACTCACCGATGGCCGCCGGGATCAGGCGCGCCGCTGGCGCCGGGCCGCAACCGAACGCCACTTCGCCATTTTCGCTATCGTCCGTTTCTCCCAGCAGGCTGCTCAGCTCAATGTTTAGCTCCTGGAAACGGCGGGCGTAAGGCAGCAGCGTTTGCCCGTGTCGCGTCAGCGTCGGCAGCTTATTCTGCCGGTCGAATAAGGGATGGCCGACGCTCAGCTCCAGCGACTGAATACTGCGGCTGAAGGCCGATTGCGACAGGCATACCGCCTCGGCGGCGCGGTGAAAACTACCGTATTCAACCAACGCGACAAAGTTGCGCAGCTGGCGAAAATCGAGATGCATAAGCTTGCCTCACAGGGACCTGGAGCGGACAAAGTACTGGACGCCGCCCCCGGCGCGCAATGGCCGGATGATGAGGATCTTTCACCTTCCGCGAAGAGAAGAGAGTCATTAACATCAGATGCGTCTTATATGCGATCGCGAAATAGTGTTTCATGGTGAAATAATTTATTAACAAGCGACACCACAGATTTTTCTCTTATATTTAACTGGAGCAATGAAAAACGTGAAGTAACAAGTTTACTCTACGTAAGGTTTCGTAAATTTTTCAGTGAACCATTCTGACAATATGGCGGATACGCTATAAATACCCACGGCCCATTCCCCCTCACGAAAAATAACGATATGACGCCTAAACTTGCTCACGCTTTATTATTGGTGCCTTTTTTAATTTTGGCAGGATGCTCATCTTCATCTAAACATCCGCCAAAAACCGCCGCCAAACACCAATACGCCCCGATCGATAGCGGATCTGACGATCTGATTCCGGTGGTTGCCGCCCTGCACGATCAAATGCACACCTGGCACGGCACCCCCTATGAATGGGGCGGTACCGAGCAAAGCGGCGTCGACTGTTCCGGCTTCGTCTGGCGAACGCTCAAGGACCGCTTCAATTTGCCCATGGAGCGCGTAACAACGAGCGATCTCCTGCATATGGGCGTCCGCGTCAGCAAGCAGCAGCTCCGTCCGGGGGATCTGGTATTCTTCCGTATTCGTGGCGGGATGCACGTCGGTTTCTATGACACCGAGCACAACTTCCTGCACGCTTCCAGCAGCCAGGGCGTCATGCGCTCCTCGCTGGACAACCCTTACTGGAACTCGGTCTTCTACCAGGCGCGTCGCCTGCCGAAAGAATATAACGCGCAGATCACCATGAATAGCGACCATCAGCACCTGGCTAAAAATCATTAATCCTTTTCAATAAAAAACCGCAGCAATAACGCTGCGGTTTTTTGTTCAGCCTGCTAACCGCCGCGGGAGTCTCCTGCGGCGGTCGCGGATTAGAACTGGTAAGTCATACCCAGAGCGACGATGTCGTCATTGTTGATAGCGAGTTTATTATCGCTGTTCAGCTGGTTGATTTTATAATCAACAAAGGCGTTCATGTTTTTGTTGAAGTAATAAGTCAGACCCACGTCGATGTAGTTCACCAAGTCCTCGTTACCAACGCCTTCAATATCTTTGCCTTTTGACAGCACATAGCCCAGGGACGGACGCAGGCCGAAGTCGAACTGGTACTGAGCAACGGCTTCAAAGTTCTGCGTTTTATTGGCAAAACCACCGCTGATTGGCGTCATCTTGCGGGTTTCAGAATACATAGTGGCCAGATAAATATTGTTGGCGTCATATTTCAGACCGGTCGCCCAGGCTTCCGCTTTTTTACCCACACCGCGCGCCAGCAGGTTCTGGTCATTGGTACGGTCAGAGCTGGTATAGGCCGCGCTGATGGCAAAATCGCTGCCGCCGAAGTCATAGCTTAACGAGGTGCCGAAGCCGTCGCCGTTCTGTTTTTTCGCTTCGCGGCCTTCGTTTTTGCCCTGATATTGCAGAGTCATATCCAGGCCATCCACCACGCCGAAGAAATCGGTATTGCGGTAGGTTGCCAGACCGCTGGCACGCTTGGTCATGAAGTTGTCGGTCTGTGCGGAAGAGTCGCCGCCGAATTCCGGGAACATATCGGTCCAGGCTTCAACGTCATACAGGGCGCCGAGGTTACGACCATAATCGAAAGAACCGTAGTTTTTCAATTTCAGGCCGGCAAAGGCCAGACGGGTTTTCTGGGTGGAGTCGCTTTCCGTTTTGTTACCGGAGAATTCAGATTCCCAACGACCGTAGCCGGTCAGCTGGTCATTAATCTGGGTCTCGCCTTTGATGCCGAAACGGACATAGGTCTGGTCGCCATCTTTACTGTCATAGTCGCTGATGTAGTGCATCGCTTTGACTTTGCCATACACGTCCAGTTTGTTGCCGTCTTTATTATAAACTTCTGCTGCCTGTGTAGCTGAAGAAGCGACAAGACCCATCATCATTAATGCCAGTGAGCTCTTTTTCATTATTCAGTCCTGGTGATTTATTTATACGCGCTAATCAATTCCGGGCGAAGGCCCCGTGAAAAACAGGAGGTTTTTTAACGCTCCGATATTAAAAATTTATGACAATGTGGAACTTTTTATAAAAAAGAGTGTTTAGATGTTTCCGTCATAAATTTGTCATCGTGTTACGCCACAATGCCCGATCTCGCGCAATAAAGTGGCTCGCCCAATACGCCAGGTGTTGGCAAGCGGCCTGAGTCCTGTTACAACATCAGCTCGATATCGATATTCCTTTTGAACGGCAGAGAATCATGAGTGATAGCCAGACGCTGGTGGTAAAACTGGGCACCAGTGTTTTAACGGGCGGATCCCGTCGCCTGAACCGCGCCCATATCGTCGAATTAGTGCGTCAATGCGCACAGCTGCACGCAATGGGCCACCGTATTGTCATTGTGACCTCCGGGGCCATTGCCGCCGGGCGTGAGCACCTCGGCTACCCGGAACTGCCCGCGACCATTGCGTCGAAACAGCTTCTGGCTGCGGTCGGACAGAGCCGTCTGATCCAGCTGTGGGAACAGCTGTTTTCCATTTATGGTATTCACGTCGGCCAGATGCTGCTGACCCGTGCGGATATGGAAGATCGCGAGCGCTTCCTCAACGCCCGCGATACCCTGCGCGCGCTGCTCGATAACAACATCGTGCCGGTCATTAACGAAAATGACGCCGTGGCGACCGCCGAGATTAAAGTCGGCGATAACGACAATCTCTCCGCGCTGGCGGCGATCCTTGCCGGCGCCGATAAGCTGCTGCTGCTGACCGACCAGCCGGGTCTGTTCACCGCCGACCCGCGCAATAACCCGCAGGCAGAGCTGATCAAAGATGTCTACGGCATTGATGATGCCCTGCGCGCCATCGCCGGCGATAGCGTTTCCGGCCTGGGCACCGGCGGTATGGGAACCAAGCTGCAGGCCGCCGATGTCGCCTGTCGTGCCGGTATCGACACTATTATTGCCGCCGGCAACCGTCCCGGCGTGATTGCCGATGTGATGGAGAGCGTGTCGGTCGGTACCCGCTTCCACGCGCAGGAATCGCCGCTGGAGAACCGCAAACGCTGGATCTTCGGTGCCCCGCCGGCGGGTGAAATTAGCGTGGATGCCGGCGCCACCCAGGCGATTCTGGAACGCGGCAGCTCCCTGCTGCCAAAAGGCATCAAAACCGTCACCGGTAACTTTTCCCGCGGTGAAGTTATCCGCATCCGCAATAGCGAAGGTCGCGATATTGCCCACGGCGTCAGCCGCTATAACAGCGATGCGCTGCGCCTGATTGCCGGCCAGCACTCGCAGCAGATTGATGCCATTCTGGGCTATGAATACGGCCCGGTTGCCGTCCATCGTGACGATATGATTATCCGTTAAGGAGCTGAAAATGCTGGAACAAATGGGCATTGCTGCCAAGGCGGCCTCTTACAAACTCGCGCAACTCTCCAGCCGTGAAAAGAATCAGGTGCTGGAAAAGATCGCCGATTATCTCGAAGCGCAGAGTGAAGAGATTCTGCGCGCCAACGCCGAAGACCTGACGGAAGCGCGCGCCAATGGCTTAAGCGAGGCGCTGCTCGACCGCCTGGCGCTTAACCCGGCGCGTCTAAGCGGCATTGCGAACGATGTTCGCCAGGTGTGCAATCTGGCCGATCCGGTTGGCCAGGTGATCGACGGCGGTCTGCTGGACAGCGGTCTGCGCATCGAACGCCGCCGCGTGCCGCTGGGCGTGGTGGGGGTAATTTATGAAGCCCGTCCTAACGTCACCGTCGATGTTGCTTCCCTGTGCCTGAAAACCGGCAATGCCGCGATTCTGCGCGGCGGGAAAGAGACCTGGCGCACCAATGCCGCCACGGTGAAAGTGATTCAGCGGGCGCTGGAGGAGTGCGGGCTGCCGGCCGCGACGGTCCAGGCGATTGAGAATCCGGATCGCGCGCTGGTTGGCGAGATGCTGAAGATGGATAAGTACATCGATATGCTGATCCCACGCGGCGGCGCCGGTCTGCACAAGCTGTGCCGCGAGCAGTCCACGATCCCGGTGATCACCGGCGGGATTGGCGTGTGTCATATCTATATTGATGATTCGGCCGATATAGCTGAAGCGCTGAAGATTATCGTCAATGCCAAAGTTCAGCGCCCAAGCGCCTGTAACTCGGTAGAAACCTTGCTGGTGAATCAGCATATCGCCGACCGTTTCCTGCCAGCCCTGAGCCAACAGATGGCGGAAAGCGGCGTGACGCTGCATGCTGACGCCGCCACCCTGCCGGTATTGCAAAACGGCCCGGCAAACGTCGAGCCGGTGAAGGCGGAGCAGTACAACGATGAGTATCTGTCGCTGGATCTGAATGTCAAAGTGGTCGCTGGCCTCGACGAGGCCATCGCCCATATCCGCGAGCACGGTACACAGCATTCTGATGCCATCCTGACCCGTACGCTGAGCAATGCCAACCGCTTTATCAACGAAGTGGATTCCTCGGCGGTATACATTAACGCCTCTACCCGCTTTACCGACGGCGGCCAGTTTGGCCTCGGCGCAGAAGTGGCGGTCAGCACCCAGAAGCTGCACGCGCGCGGCCCGATGGGCCTGGAAGCGCTAACCACCTACAAGTGGATTGGTTTCGGCAACGATACGATTCGTGGTTAAGTCAAATCGGCAACGGTAGTAAAATGGGGGCGATTGCCCCCATTTTTTCTTTACTGGTTAATATCCAGGCTATCACAAGCAGAAGAACCATTATTATCAATAATCAAGGTAATATCTTTGTTGTGAAAGTCGCGCATATCAAAAACCACGCTCTCTGCTGTGGCAATATGCTTTTCTACACGATGCGTCGCATCTTTGATAATCACTTTCACTCCGTCAGTTTTCCCGCAGTTTTTATTGACTGACGTAATACGTAAGGTGTCATATTCCCCGACGAACATCCTGACAATAGTCGGTGTTGTTGCGCCTGGGTGGGCGTAGATTCGACCTTCACGATACATACTAAACTGCCCCCAGGTGTCGCCTTTCTCCACTGCCGCGCTTAGATAACTCTCTGTAAGATTATTTTCATACTCCGCTTTCCATGAGGGGTAGGAACGGGAAAATTCATCAATCATGCTTCTGTATTCATCGATTGTATACGGTCTGATTTTTTCATAGACGTATGCCTGAACACCGCCGCTAAGTATAAATGGCTGACTGACTCTTTTATAAGCGGCACCAATTCCCTTACCTTCCAGGATAAGATTATTTGGCAGATATATAACCTGTTGTCCATGAATTCCAAGATGCGTTTGAGCTGGATCGGTCACAATCGCATAACGAGAACTAAAGGCTTCAGTAGCCAGCTTATCACGCAAATCTACCTGCGAGACGTTGGCGATATGGCTGACAAACGATGCCGGTGATATGGCTGAAAACAGATCATTATTAAGTGAACCGCTGGATGCAAAAACAGCCACCTTATCATCTGGCTCAACACGCGCACTCATAAAGGCAATCAGCTCATGGTAATGGTCAAAGTTTTCTAATCTGAGAGGATACTCTTTGCCAGGAAGATAGCGGCTGACTAATTCCGGTTTACCAAATGGTTTTGAATATGTGCTAATAAAGACTGCAACCGTAAGTAATGAGAATGCGATCGTAAGTGTTATCGCCAGTCCTTTGTTTAACCTGTCAAAGAATAGTTTTAAAGCCGAAAGCACGAGTATTGCCAACCAAAAACAGAATGGCATTCCATGCTGCATCCCTGGTGTCTGTGTTCGGGTAAATATAATATAGGTGATAATAAAATTAGCTAATGCAAAAGCACAAAGAACTTTAAGACGAAAACTGGTTCCGAAAACAATATACAAGCCTCCCAAAACAATTAATGGCAGCAAATATAAACCAGCATAGTTCAGGGTTATAAAGAACGTTGCTTGCTCTGTCGCCTTGTATGCAGAATAAATATCAGAATAGTTTGTCGTCAGTATTCTCTCAGCCAGTTCGAACTGAAAAACACAGACTAAAAAAATCACTACCAGCCCAGAAAGAGTAAAGAAAATAAAGTATTTAAATATTCTTTCCTTACTAAACCTGGCCGCTTCACCAAACAAAAATGTATTCAAAAAAGGCAACGTAACAAACAAGGAAACTACGCTATAGGCATACCATCGCCGGAATGCAAAGGGCAACCATAGTAATACTCCCATTGCGATTGCAAGTAATACAAAACGGGCTCCCTGGTATTTTAAGATATTAACTTTAAACAAAATCAAGCAGCACAGCGATAGTGGAATCATTCCTATGATATCAGGATAGCCGCGCAAGGTTGGTGTGACAAAAGGAATAAAACTTGCCAGAAAAACAAAGATATACGGCTGGTATTTGTTGTCCACACCTGCAGCAGTCGCAAACAAACGCATTGCAATATAAGCAAATGGTAAAAAATAAAGAATATACACACCCAATATGTAAGCTTCCCGATTTCCTATCGGCAGATAGTTAAACGGGATCAGTGCAATGACTGGCAAAGGGTTATAATCAGCTGAATAGACTGAATATTTTATACTAGCAAGCCATTGACTAAATGAGTCATGCAGTAAGCCAGTATACTCATTCCATACTACCCAGTAAAATCTGGAATCCCATGTATAAGCCTGATTTTCACTTGCCACAAAGGAATAACAAAGTACTGATAATATGGCGATGAAAACCACATACTGTATTCTACTGATTATTTTTTCGTTATTCATCATCAACCTTCTGCTGCGTTGTTTTTTCGATAAAATATTTAGGACGACCTTTAGACTCCATATATATCTTACCGACATACTCACCAATGATGCCTAACGATAGCATCTGTACACCGCCGAGGAAGAAAATAGCGATCATAACTGAGGCCCACCCTTCAACGGTATTTCCTGAGAATTTCTCAAACAGCGCATAAATTGCTGCAAACACCGAAAGAATACTGATCGCAAACCCTGAGATAGCGATAATCCTTAATGGGGTAATGGTCAGAGAAGTGATGCCTTCAATTGCCAGGGCAAGCATTTTTTTTAATGGATACTTCGACTCACCAGCCAGACGAACTGTTCTCGAATATGCAACCTGAGTGGAACGATAACCAATCAGTGGCACTAATCCGCGTAAATATAAATTTTGCTCTTTAAAGCTCAGCAACGCCTTTTTAGCGCGATCGCTTAACAATCTGAAATCGGCATGCTGAGGAATCTGCTGAACGCCCATCCACTTCATACAACTATAAAAGAGACCCGCGGTTTTTCTTTTAAATGGAGAGTCAGATGCCCGATCATTACGTACACCATATACGATCTCATTACCATTGAGGTACTCTTTAACCATTAATGCAATAACAGAAGTATCATCCTGAAGATCTGCATCAATGCTCACAGTAATATCCGATTCGGCGGCCTCAAGACCCGCAACCAGGGCTACCTGATGACCACGATTTCTTGAAAGCTTAACCCCTTTAACCGTTGAGTAATCCATCGATGCTTGAGCAATCAACTGCCACGTTGAATCACAGCTGCCATCATCAACGAATAAAATATAGCTATCAGCTGAAATCAGTGTTGCCGTGACTAATTCCGCCAGAACCGCTTGTAATTCAGATAAGCAGTGACTGAATACTTCTTCCTCGTTATAACATGGCACAACAATAGCCAACTTTGGTTGTTTCATTATTTCATCACCCAGAGTTTATTAATTAAAAAACCAGCAATTGTGTAAACAATCATGCCACATAACTGAGATATATAAATCAAATCAGGGAATATTAATAAAAATATTTTAACTGTTATAATATTAGCTACCCAGCACATTGCACAAGATGCCAGAAACTTTATAAACCGTTTGCCGGTCAGCGCTATTGAAAAGGTAAACAACGAATTAACCACAAAACTAAAGAGAATACCTACCACATATCCCATGGCATTTGATAGATATACTCCAACCCCGGCAGACATTAATAAAAATATCACCACCGCAGTTATTGCTGTATTCAATAACCCCACCATTACATATTTCAATGCGGGATTAGAAAGTATTTTTTTCACTGCATCATCCTGTTATTAACCGCGACTGATTTTATCATTTAGGGGAAAGCTGACAACTACTAAGGTTGGCCCATTACCTTTAGTTGCATACAGTTAGCATTTTTTACGGCTCTTATAGGCTGCAGTGATAGCGTTTTGAAAGCGTGTAGCTAAAGAGCAGCTCGCGCCAATACCCTGCACAATTCAGGTCAATGATCGTCGTAGAAGTGGACAATTTGATGCTTAATACCATGCAGGCGCTGGAAAAATAGCCATTCGGTACAAGAGGGCATTGACGCCCCCTCCACTTAGTTTTAACCTTTTACCCCGTGATTCACATTCGTGAAGATGTCCTCTTCAGGGCCGATATAGCTCAGTTGGTAGAGCAGCGCATTCGTAATGCGAAGGTCGTAGGTTCGACTCCTATTATCGGCACTCTCTAAGAAAATCAATAACTTAGGTTGAAATACCCAAGAAATTGTATCTTCTAAAATCACATCCAAACGCCTGTGTGTTGTACTGGCTTTGGTATCGTACAACATATGGGCAGGTAGTTACCAGGCTCAACCCTGTACAGATTTCACTTTGAAGCCAGAAGACGTCGCCAGCGTCTCTAATCCTCATACCAAAACCCTTAGCAAAGTTCCGCGCTTCGTGCGGCGCTCAATGATGCAACACCTTGTGAAAGGTCGCAGAGAATAAACAGGCGTAATGTTGGGAAGACTAACCGGATCGGTAAAGAGTCCGGCTCTGCCACGGTTTCGATCACCGGAGTATAACGATCACCTGATAAGAGAACCTGCTAAGGCTCTAACGTCCCTGCGAAGGGATCAAATTACCTGCGGGAGTCGCTTCGCTCCGCCCTTTCTTATGTGCCCAACACGGCACGTAATGGTCACTTATTGCCTTTTGATGTCGAACCCGTTGTATCTTTACTTGTAACTTGAATGTTTCTTAATCTGCCTTTGTAACCCACAGGAACCTACTCAGGAGGCACAATCATGAACAAATCAGCGGCAACTAAACGCAACAATCGCAAAATCCATGCTCGTAAGTTTCTGGCAACACCAGAGGGCAAGGCCTGGCTCGAGCGGAAGCAGGCCGAAGAGGCTGAGTTGAAACTTGTTTCTGAGCTAAGGAAGTTTGTCTGAAAACTTAGCTTTTTATAGACGTTTGGTTATGGCATCTGTCATGCTCGCCATTGCGGTAGCTATATTTGCGACTGTTTCAATGGATGTATCAGGGGCAAAAAAGATAAGATAGAAAATACTTAGAAGACTAATAGTGTTTATTACTATGCCAAAAATGTATCGGTATGGTGAAAGAAAACGCATAAATCCTCCTAAGGGGTAATTCATAGGAGGATTCTACCCAACCACTTCCAACAAGCGCAATATGGGTATCTTAGGATATTAGTTTACTCATATGCTCAATCTACGTCAACAAAAAAATGATATAGATTGTAGGTGTCTGTTAAACAGAGAATTATTCTGATCGTATAAATTGCAATTATTAAAAAAATGGTTCAAAATCACACAAATGTAAGGTTTTGTAAATGGCAAGATGGAAATTACTCCCGGCCATTGCTGGCACTTTAACCGCTTGACCTTGCTCTACGTTGCATAGCGCGAGCGGTAACGCCATAATGCTGCTGTTCTGCATTTCCTTCTCTCCGTTGGGAATGTGGAATACGGCGGGGGCGGGCTTCTTGGTGGTTGGCTGCCCCTGCCACTTGTTGATCAACTGCTCTTCTAAGGTTTGTTGGTAACAGGTGACGCTGTATCGTCGTCCCTGCAAATTTCACCACTTGCGTATAAACGCACACCGTAACCCCACACCACATAAAGCTGGTGATCGGCTTCTCTTCCTTGTTCACTCTTCTGAATCCTCTGTATTGAATGTTTTCGTATACGGACATTTCCCCTTAGTTACGTAGGTGAATGTGTACATCCTGTTTTGATACGTACATAACGTCCTACCGTTCTCCGTCTGTTCCTCCTCTGGGTTTGTCATTGTTATTTGAGTTGCTATAGCCTGACTACTGACAGCCATTAGACTGATTAAAATTAGTTTTTTCATCATATTAGATCACCATCTGATATGTAAGATTAACCTCATCTTGAGTTATATCGAGATATGTCATAGTAACTGCTGGGCTGCTATGGTTGAGCATCCGAGAGATGACCTCGAGAGGAGTTCCAGCCTTCAGCAGAGCACGAGCACGAGTTTTTCTGGCTGAGTGGGTAGCAACACTGATTCCCTGCTCTACAATCCCCTGAGACGCTTCCTTTATGGCTTGAGCTACAAACACACGTGACACTGGTTTAGGCTCCTGGCCCTTAACACGGTTACTCTTGGACTGGAAGACAAAGACGTCATCTGGATTCTGTTTCTGGCGACGTTTAAGTAGCTTTAGCGCCTCAGTGTTCAAAACCAATTCACGCTGTTTGCCCGTCTTCCCCTCCTTGAGTCTTAGAAACTTCCCTTGTACGTCATCGTACCTAACCGACAACAGGTCACTGATACGCAACGCAAGTTGTAGATTTAGCTTCCAGGCATCAGCAGCAACCTCGCTGCGCTGACGCAATACAGCCTCGATTTGTTTAGCCTGTTCTGGGGTAACTGCTGATGTTTTCGCCATGATTACCACCCTCTAATTTAGATTACATAATGAAGATTATGATTGATCATTTTTAGATCATTTTCAAGTAGTTAGTTTAAAAGTTAGATTTCTTTAGTTTAGGTGAATGTCACTCCCACTTTTAGCCCTGCCCACGCAGAAACGGGGATAGGTTGTCCTGTACCTGACTAAAAATATCAGAGGCATTTCTGGGCAATTAGGCGCTAATTAACCCCCTATTTTAATCGATTTAATTTGGTGGTTTTTTGCTCTACATCCGAGGTGCTTAACACCGTCACATCACATTTAATAATCACGCTAATAATTTCAAAATATCATGATGCCGTATAGTGACTACTTGCATAAGAACTGAATACATCATGCATATAACAGGTCAAACGGGTGTTTGGTAACTGTTATTTATTTTAAGTGATTGATTTTAATGCATTTTGTTAATAATAATTTAGATTACTGTTTGGTAAATTGTAATCTAACCACTCTGATCACCACGTCATATTGCCCTCATTCCACGCAACATCACCGACATCGCGTCATGATATTTCCCTCATTGATCACCACTCAATCAAGAATTATTCTCACCCAAAGCACTGATCATTTATACAGCAAAAAATTTATTCAAAAATTGAAGATTTTTATAATTGTTATATTATAACAATGAGGGGAAGGATGATATTGTTAAGTAATTTAACTGTTAACTAAAACAAGCGTGATTTGGTTTACGGGGATGAACTGTCAATAGTTGTTTTGCTCCACCTGTAGTTATGATCACATTTCAATAAAGTTTCATTTTACTTTTTATTGTTGAAAGTTAACTTTAAACGTGAACTTCACACACAGCAAAGCAAAAGGAAGATGAATATGGCAGAGAGATTTAAAGCGTCAGAGTTTAGAGACAGTGTTGGGGTACTCGCCGAATACGCTCGTGAAGCTGAACAGCTTGATAATGATAAGAATTTTTATTATCAAGAAGCTAAGACTGTATTAGAATCTTTAAAAACTCAGGCAAGTATAATAGATACAGGGGAAAAGCTTGATTATATTGTTTTTAAGTTTGGTCCTGATTTGAAATTTAGATTTGAGTTGATTAACAAAATAAAATTCGTAGAGGGTGAGCTACGCCTGTATGAGAGTACAAGTTTTCTAAAGGAATGTTTAAGTGATATTTATTCTTATTCATTCACCTTCGATTCACATAATAACTTTAGTGATGTTGAAGAAGTATTAGATGATTCAGATTTCAGAAAGCATTTCAGAACAATTCTTTTAAAACTAATTAATCAGATAATAGCTGAGTAAATATAACATTCAAGGGAGGCGTACCTCCCTTTAGCCATGGAGAAATTGCCATGCAGTGAACAGAATTTCCGGCTTTAGTTGACCTTATGATTCTCTTTAGAGAAGCATATTGCCTATGCTATAAAATGTATAATGGATAGATCACCATAGCATAATAGGTAATGCATAGTTTACCATAGCTAACAATCACATAATGCATTAAAGATAATACGCGATGCTGGAGCGATAGCGAACAGGTCAGCGTATAGTTATTAATCATAATAGTTAATAAGTTCAATTATATTAACTTTATATTATTTATAAAACTATTAAATATGATCATCATACGCGACTCCACTGTCGCGGGAACATTCAGGCTATTACAAAGGATTAATAAAAACATTAACATAGCCTGATGATATGCACATAGCGTCATAGCTAACGATTGAACGATACAAACTATTCAATCTATTATCTATTCCTGATATAACCACACTAACACTATTAATAATCAAACGTGGTAAACCTTGCTTATTGATTATTAACACTATTATTGTGATAACTGATTATAAATTGATAACTCATTTTCATTCGTGATCAACCAACAATCAGTCACGTTCTCTATCCTCTCCTAATTTAAAATGTCACTTTTTATTTCTTAAGTGTCTTTAGATTTAAAATATGACATTTTTAACGATGCTGTGATCTACCGGAGAGGAGAACGTAAACGTCAACTAAAGCCGCCCGCTTGCGGGTGAGCCATCATAAAGATTGACAGCAGGACAGGGAATTTGATATTATTCGATTCGTAAAAATATATCTAAAATAGATGTTGACATAGTTCTGTCATTCATGTAATATAGTAGTAGGAAAGCAAAAAACCTAAACGCAAAGCACTTTGAGCCATTCCTTGGCTGCAAGGTGTGATTTTATTTATTCATACCCAACGGAGGCCTATTGAAATACTTCACAATTGAACAGGTAGTAGAGGCATTAAAAACTGGCGCAGCACGCCGCCACCAGATTTATGACAATTTTGCTCAGGCACGGTATCGCGGATTCACAGAACGCGCAGCCCTATTTAAAACTGCTCTTGAGATTTTCGATCAATGGAAAAAGGAGAACAAAAAATCATGAACATTCGTTTTAGCCCCGATACTCACAAACTCTTAATAGCTCGTGCCAATCGAGAGGATAAGCCCGCAGCCGCACTGGTAAACGAACTAATCACAGCAATCCTAAAGCAAGAGGAACTAAATGAACAAAACGGAACAATCTCCAAAACTAAAAATCGTTAATGCCATCTGTGGTAGTGGAAAAAGCTACAATCTCAAACAGCATATAAAAACCAATCCTGACAGGCGAATTCTGATAGCTGTCCCGACTCACGATTTAGCCTCCCAGACACAATCTGACCTCCAGAAACTCGGCACTCCTGCGTATCACAATCAGGTAGACAGGGGCGAGAGCGCAACACGATCATTAATAAACGCGCTGGATGATGATTTTGGGCGAAATGTTGTCATTGTCACCCATGAATGCCTGCTACATTTTTGTCTATATGCCTACTGTGATGAGAAAACCCAGTATAAATTAAGCCAGTTTGATATCTTTATCGATGAAATCCCTTCTGCATGGTATGGGGCAGAGATTGATTACAAAAATGAGGAATATAAAAAATCAAACTTCCCATTTCTCGGATGGGTAGAGGAACGGGACGGACTGTGGTTCATTCGTGATGAGGACAGAGAAAAGTTTCTTGCATACTACGACGCTGAACACGCCAACAGCAAACTGTTGAAACAGGCTCTATTCTCCATGCTGACAGGTCAGGGAATGCTCCTGGAAGAGGACAAATATTTTTTCTCGTTTACCGCCAACCCAATCCTGTATAGCGCTCTGTGGGCAAAATCATTCACCGTGTTAGGGGCTAATGTCGGAATTAGTGAGTTTGCCTACGCCGCTAAAACTATTCTGAATGCAGAAATCTCGCTGGCTGATGATGAATTGCAGCCGGACCTGATGCGCCGCGTTCATACTGACACAAAACGAATTGAAATGATCCCTGTGTTCAACCAGAAATGCACTAAAAAACTTCTGAGTGAACACTACAGCGACATTCTGAACGGGACACGCAGAGCGCTGAGAGACGGATTCATCTATACGAGCAACAACGATGAACAGCACAGCAACGGATTCTATTACTCCTCACGGGCTGACGACGTTTTAGAGATTGGTGAGCGTGTCTCCATGGCCTCATACGGATTAAACCA
Organism: Klebsiella planticola ATCC 33531; assembly: GCF_000735435.1. Lineage (GTDB taxonomy): Bacteria > Pseudomonadota > Gammaproteobacteria > Enterobacterales > Enterobacteriaceae > Klebsiella > Klebsiella planticola. The sequence goes on from NZ_JMPP01000067.1 coordinate 275,499, forward strand.
CTATCAGCACATGCATAAAGCGGCGTTCCTGGGGTGTGCAAACCTGGACAGGACGACTATTGGACACTGGCGAAAATATTGCGATTTGAATGGCTGGAACTGGCAGGAGTTGGAGGAAAAACGCCAGGCAGCATTGAACTATGAAAAGGTCTATCAATTCGTTTCCCGCTGTTCTGTTCGTGTCAGAGGGAACAGCAATCAACAGGTCTATATCGTTCCTGATCTTGGTTGTGCTGAGTATTTAAAACAACACTATTTCCGTGATGCAGTGATCAAACCGGAAATGATAAAAACAGAGAAGAAAAAAAGAGATACAAGCAAGGGTGATAATACGCTGGAAATCGTTAAAAACTATCTCGAACAGGGACTAAAACCAAAACAGATTGCACAACTGACCGGATTAGAACCACGCTATATTAGCAATATAAAACTAAAACTCAAAAAAGCAGCATAAACACAGGAGGAATATTGGCATTAGCGAGAAATACAGTGTTTGAAGAATCGGTTGAATTAGGATTTAACAACAGAAATAAAAAAGTTAGAGTTTCTAAAAAACTAAAACCATTAGCAATTATTAAACTCTACGAAGAATCCCCGCCACTAACACCAGAAGAACAATCAATAATTAACTCTATGGGTGGTGTTAAATGGAAATCTCGCCAAAAGTACATCGGTTTTAAATTCAATCGTGAACCGCTCAAATTTGAATATCTATTTGATAATATAAATGAATACGAGGGTTGGTTGGAGTTCAATAGACTAGAAAATGAAAACTTTACCGGAAATGATCTTGGATTAGATTTTGATGCACCAGGCATCTCTGATTAATAATAATAAAAATAAAGGAAGGTAAAATGATTGATTTTGAACAGCATAAAAATATTGTAGAAGAGTTTGTTGAACAGCATTACCCACTGGCGCATAGCCTGATGGCTGACAGTTATAAAGATGCAGAGATTTACTATTCAAACTTCCAAATTCTCATGCGGGCAATGAATACACTCCCTGAACATCCAGAATACTTTTTAGAATGGTTACTGGAAGCGGATCCAGCTTTGTATATTAATCTAATGGAATTAGTTGTCATCACCAGAACTATTGATAACGTTTTTGACCAAGTGGGGAATAATGAAGAAACTCTCTGAACATCCTACAATCACCTCTGGAAGATATCATACACAGGACGGGAATATTTATATTTTATATGATGATGGCTACTGGCGGCAGAACGTCAACTACCTCGCTGCTATTCCTAATCAGTACGGATGCACCACCTACGAGGAACAGTTAGAGCGGATAGCCAGACTGATTGAAAATGGCAAATTACGTAGTTCCTACACGTCAGGACAGCCTTTTAGTATGCAGGGCGGTAGATTGTATCAGATTAAATAAAAATGCCTTAGAATGCCAGTTTTACACCTTTCTATGTATATTTTGTGGTTACTGAAAAATATTAAAAATGTCTCTAAATAGAGACTCTAAATGTTGACAAATATGTGTTTTAATGGTATTATAAATACATGGGGAGCATATTTAATGGCTCTCTTCCCCGTCTCCTTGTTAATTTAAATCTGAGTTTGTAGTGATTCTCAGATTTTCTCCTGATGGTTCTACGGATAAGGGCGAGCGCAAATCGCCGAACCAAAAAGAATAGGCGTCTATTGGCATTGCGCCTTCCTTGGGAATCCCCATTATTGCTCCGGGCTTCGTTCACCCACCACGATAGATAATGGGGCAATTCTCAATGTGTATTTTAATAGTGCATATTGAGAATTGTTCCTCCAAAAGTTCAATTCAATCAACGTTCTCTTCTGTATCAAGGCCACGCTAAATAGTGGCCTTTCTTTTATACTTTGCAAAGTAAAAGGATTTTAAAAATGGTAACTATTCATAAAGGCACATTTACCGCCAGCGGGAAAATCCCAGTTACGCTGTTGGTTGATGATGTCGAAACGGCTAACGAGCTAATCAAACTCGCTAAAGCTGCAAATGTTCCTGTTGTAGAGCAGGAAGAAGATATTTCAAAATCTACAATCAATCCAGTATTCAAACATCTGGATAAGATTGCATCCAAAAAATAATAAATAGGAGACTCTAAAATATGTCTTTTTTTGAAAAATATGGTGAAACCTTTTCGGGTCGCCGTGGATACGTGCGTGATACCGTTGTTGCCTATGTGAGTGATGGTGTTAAACAGGATGAACTAGTTAAGCTGTCATCGGCTATTCCTGCCGATTTGCCTGTTGGTTCTGTCGTAGACTCAACCGGGGCACTCATCACCGCTGCTGCTGATGCTGATTATGTTGTAGTTGAATTTGCTAAAGCTGGTTCTACCGCAATTGTTGTTGCGAATCCATATCATACCATTTTAAAAAAATCAGGTCTGATTACCAACGGTGTTGACGTCAATAGCGTCGTTGAACAACTCCAGGCGCTGCACCATTCGTTTGCAGATTTCGCCACTGTTGCGCTGCGCACAACCTGATCAATCCTATAACTAAAATAATAAAGAGGATTTAAAAATATGCCTTTTGATACCCGCAACAATGCCTTCGAGTATTCAAGTCCATTCGAATATTCCAACGAAAATAACCTGATTATTACCAACTTGGGACTGTTCGAAGAGGAAAATCACACTAAAAACTCAATCCTGCTGGACAAAATCCTGATTGAATCAAATGAAACGGCGCCTGAAAAAATGCCTTATGCTCAAAGTGACTGGAACAGCGCCCAACGCTCTGACTATACCAGTATTCTCTATGATATGGTTTACACAAATAGTCTGAATACCGTTTCAAGCCGTGATATCGAACTCCTCCGCGCTCCCGGCAGTGACCATGAAGAAAATATTGCTATGGTTCTGGCTGAGTACTCGCAACGTCAGTACTCGCAGATTTCCAACACTGTTGAACAATATCTGATTGATGCTCTGTTTGGTCTCAAAGTTGAATCTCAGTATGCAGGTCAGGGAAACATTGACTTCCTGGCAGGCAATGCTAAAACGTCTTACGTGATGAATGTTGCTAATACCGCAAACGTATTTGAACAACTGGATGAAGTTAACCGAATCATCAACGTTAAATTAGGATCTGGTCTCGCCAAAAAGCGTAAAGGTACAGTTATCCTTGCTGCTGGCAATGCCGCTAAAGCTTTGAAGTATCATCAATCTATCAAAGATTACATGGTGTACACCCTCAGCCTTAATGATTCTGACAACTTTGCTACTAAAATCGTTAGTCAGAACCCAGCGTTTAGTTCCTGGAAACTGGACACTGTAAACGTCATTGACGTCACGGGTTATACTGAAATCACAGATTATATTGGCGAAAACGGCTTTGCTGTTGTGCCTATGGTCGATGGTGGATTCAAACTCCATACCGGGATTGGCGTGAGGCATAGCCGTCTGGGTCGTGAGCCAGGCCTTGTGCATCAATATATGACTGATGTAGACCGCATGGGATGGCCTGCTATCCATACCGAAAGCGCATTCCTGCCACAGGTTAATGTACCAGACTCAATTGTATTTGGTTCTGTCTCCAGCTAATGATTTTCACAGCAGCATTAGTCGTGCTGTTTTTTGAATATTGGGTTGGTCAACATCAAATACCAGCCCACATCATTTTAATATTTCTCTGGAGATTATACAGCAAATGGCAAAAATAGAACTTACAGATTCCCAGGGAAATAAGTATTCCCTGGATGTTACAGATGGCGAACTTTTCAGATTATTTAATATTACCCGCTTATCGCAAAAAGTCGGCCTCAACAAATACACACTGAGCGCGCGGGTATGCAGACAATACCCCGATGGTGAGTATCGAAGTCTGGTAACAGCACTAAAAAAATAAATAAAAAATATATTAATCTAAAGCCTCTACCCGTCAAGGGCGGGGCTTTTTTATTATGGAGTCTCTAAACATGAGTGGAAGCAAAATAACCGCCGCGACTTTGGTAAACGTCGTCAAATTCAAAACAGACCAAGCAAGCCTAAAAGCTGTCAGAAATGATATGAAGAAATTGCAAAAGGAATTCTCTAAGACAGAGAGAACTATAGCCAAAGCAAAAATGCAGGCTCAAAAACAGGCCTACAGTGCACAAATGCAGCAGCAGAAACAGGTTCAAAAACAACAGAAGCAAGCTGCAAAACAGACTGCTGTAGATGCTAAAGCAAAAGCTAATGAACAGAAGAAACTGGCAGCAGCGCAAGCACGCGCTTTAAAAATTCAGCAACAGCAGCAAGCCAAAACCGCCAAAGTTAGCGAGAATGCAGACCTAGCAAGAAAACGTGCTGCCTTCCAACTTGGACGCCTCCAGAATATGAGCGGAGCCGATCGCTACGCTGCGATAAAGCAGGCTAATGCCATTGTGGATGCCTATGCACGAGGAAATCAAAGCCTCAAATCGATGAGCCAGGCTCTGAGTCAACATCTTGTCACCCAACGTAGTATTTCCAGAAATAATTCAAAACAAGCTAAACAATCTGCTCAGGGGAAAAAATTGGGTTCATCTGGTTGGGTTGCACGCAATGCAGCAGCAATCCTCCCTGTTGATCAGTTGTTGGGACCAACCGCAACCGCATTCCTAGGACAGCAGGCGTATCAAATCATCTCTGGAACCCTGGCGGGAGCCATTGAGAGAAACCAGGGCAGGAAGATGATTAGTTCCATGGGTTTAAATCCTCTGGAAGCTGACGCCGCCATCCAGGAAACTCTAAAACGAACTGGTTTTAATATGAGCTATGAAAAGATTTCTGACATAGCAAAAGATACCCAGGACAAGATCGGCCAATTAAGTCTTGGCGAGTGGAAAACAGATAAAAAAACAGGGCAATCGTCATATTCTGGCGGAGGCGAAATGGGAGATTGGCTCCAGATGATGGTTAATCGCGGAGGCTATACCCAGCAAGGTGCATTAGCAACATTGAGAAATGTTAAAGGTCCGGTTGAGTTAGCTGTGTTACTGGAAGGGTTACGTAAAAGTGCAAAACTTACAGACTCTGAATTCACTGCTTTAGCCGAAGTAATAAACGACTTTTCTTATTTAGCTAAATCTGTCGATGCTTCTGGCAAAAATGTAATTGACACTATGAATCTGCTTGTTAATAGCGGTCTGGCACTTAATAGCCAACAGCATAAATCCATCGATAATCTATCGCAGATGTCGATTGTATTCGATAACGCCAGAAATGCATTAGGTGATCAATTTGCTGCTTCTTTTAGCAAAGGACTGGAAGACCTTGGAATCAATACGCAGAATCTTTCCTCTGAAATGGGTTCACTGGTGCCTCTGGTTAAAGATTTGGGGACGGGGACGGCTCAGACTGTGAAAGGCTTTAAAGATTTACTCGATGTCCTTTCTATTATCACAGAATGGAAAAATAAACTTCTCGGAACTGATAAGCCAGAAGACAGGAATATCCTTCAGCAAGGGGCTACATTTGTTGGGGAATCACTGCTGCCACCGGGTGTCCTTGATATGGCTGGTAAAGTGAAGACCTGGTTAACGCCAGAGGGAAACTCAGTTGCTGCACAGGCTCAGAGTGGAGCGCTAATGAATCAAATGATGGTGCAGACCCCAGCTATGCAGTATCAACCTGTTATCCCGGATTTAAAGGCTGATTTTAATCTTACCGTAAATCCATCTCCTGAATTTGGAATGATGGTGGAGGCGGTCGCTGATAAACGGATTGAATGGGCATTCGATGACCAGAATTTCCAAATCAGTCAAAGCATTTTAGGGGAATAAATAAGAGGGGCTGCCTGTATACAGGTTAGCTTTGCTAATCCACAAAGTGGACAAGGGGCATCAAGCCCCTTTTTCTATTTCTGGATAGCGTATCAACTCGATATATTGCCGTAGCTCAACAGGAGAAGCGGAATTTTTGCTATAAGTTTTGAAACTTTCTGTAGAGCCGCGCTCGTGACCGAGCAGAAGGGCAATTCTATCCTCTTGTACGGGCTTTAGCTTTCCGGTTCCCACCCCGCCCCTGTCGAGAATTTGAGCTACCCCATGACGCAACGAGTGGAAAACTTTTCTTTCAGTCCCCTGCTCTCCCAATGCCTTGCGTTTAGCACGTGTAAAACGCTGTGTGTGCCACGTTGAGCGCTTCCCGTCTGCACGGTCAATCATTGAGGCACGATAGAATAAAAAGCCGTTGTAGGGCTTCTCACGAAGCGACAACACCAACGGAGTGATCAGGCTATGGCATGGGATGACCCTGGATGCCGATCTTGTCTTCCCTTCCGTTACTTCAAAACATAATACCCCTTCAATTTCTCGGATGTTGGCTGCACGTAACGAACAGATTTCATTAAGGCGCATACCGCTATACATGCCGATCAGCGTTACATTCTGCATTTCTTCATCACCTTCCAGGGCAGAGAAGACTTTCGCCAGTTCAGTAGGAGTAAAAACCTCATAACTAGCCCTACTCTCTGCAACATCCAGTTTATGACCCCTCCAGGGTGATTGAGACCTCTCCGGGGCATCTTCATATCGTGACGATGCCAAATCCCAAATTTGAGCCATGGCGCTGATATAATTAGCGATTGTTTGTTGCGATCGCTTCTTCTGAAGAACATCAATCCAGGCTGTAACTGTGGTTCGGTTTACCTCGTTGAGTGCGATATCACGTTTACGAAGATGATCGAGAAATACCTCTACCGCCTTTTTAGTTTTAGATAGCGTTGTAACTTTCTTTTTGTTGCTATTTTGTAAAAGGTAAATATCCAACATCCCACGTAAAGCAGGACATTTATTAATAACCTGCACCTTTGTTGCTGCCTTCGCGTATTTTGCCTTGCTTCGAAGTAACTCGATCACGTCTGCCACACTATCTGGCCTGTCTGGAAGGATGGCATCTCGCAAACGGTGAAACTCATCCGCTATCTGATCACGCTTCATTCTGGCTATTTTTAGTTCATTGGTTGATAGGGTTCGAACTAACGTTTTTCTTCCACTAAACAGGGATTGCATGTAGTCAGGTAATGCAATTCTCACATGGTAAAAACCATACGGATCACAAATGAGATATTGATTCGGTCTGTAGCGACCATGCTTGAATTTCATCTTTTACCCCGCTAAAGTTAACGGGCGTTTGTATTGTGTTTTTGTACGTATAAATTGTACTGTGAGCGCATTCGGTTCGTAGAATCAATAACTTATGAAGTAAGTTATTGGAATCGAAGGTCGTAGGTTCGACTCCTATTATCGGCACCATCTCAACTTCCCCAAACGTCCGCATTCATCCATAACCACATTGATTTATAAAGATTTTACCGCTTTTTAGTCCATCATCGTCCGCAACCATCCAGTAGAATCCGATACGGAATGTGTATATGTGTTTTTAACGATATGCAGATTCGCCGCACGAAGCCTGAGGCTAAAGCCTGTACACCTGAAGATGGCCGGGGATTATCTTTGCTTATAGAACCGAATGGCAGCAAGAGCCGGCGGTTTCGTGATCATTACGCGGGTAAGTCCGCAATGCTGTTGAAAAGATAAACAAATGTCGGCACGAGATGCCTCCGCCAGTATGCAGGCATTTTACGGGCTATTTTCCCGTAAGCAGGCACAGCCAGTCGGTTGGATTAAACCGTCAGAGCGGCTCAACATGCTACGTACAATTGCAGCATGTCGCAGCGGATAAATGCCGGTCCATTTGCAAACATTGTGGGGTTGAACCGGCACTGATTACCGCTAATGCGGGCTGAAAATCGGCAGGGCAAAAATGCCTGAGAGGGGGATTATCAGCGGCTGTAAACCACCCGCCGCGCCATTGCAATGTGCTTTTTTGGCTGCACGTCTTCCGCTAACCGCGGGCGAGCTCGAATAGCTGGCCTGCCGCCGGAGTCAGACCTGACATATGGATACAGGCATGGACCATGCCCTGCAATCGCTCGCTGCGCACCTTAACGCCAGCTTTCTGCAGCCGTTGCGCATACTCTTCAGCCTCATCGCGTAACGGATCATATTCACAGCTCAAAATGGTAGCCGGAGGTAAGCCGCTAAGTGAAGCGGCATGCAGCGGTTCGGCGTAGGGATGACGACGCAGGCCAAGATAGTTGTCCCAGCAAAACGCCATCGCATCGTGCGTTAAAAAGTAGCCTTCGGCAAACTCTCGGTAGCTCTCCGTCGCCATATCGCGACTTAACGCCGGATATAACAACAGCTGATGCTCGATATGAGGGCCACCGCGGTCCCGAGCCAACAATGCCGTCGCCGCAGCCATATTTCCTCCAGCGCTATCGCCGCCCACCGCTAACCGACTGGCATCAATCCCCAGACGACGCGCCTGCTCATTAACCCAGCATAGCGCCTGATAGACATCTTCCAGGGGGCGAGGAAACGGATATTCTGGCGCCAGTCGGTAATCAACCGACAGTATTATCCGGCCTGTCGCGTTGGCCAATGCCTGGCAAGGTTGATCGTACAGCGCCAGAGATCCCAGGCACCAACCGCCGCCGTGGGCGAAGAGCATTGCTGGCTGTGCGCTCCCGTCATTTGCCGCTACGGGTTTATAGGCGCGAAGCGTAATGCGATGGCCGTCATCAGCGACAACGACATAATCCTTAATACCTCCGCTCATTTCCCCTTTTCCCTGCAGCTGGCGCAAACCCGTTTCTGTCGTCGCTCTCATATCGGTCAGCGATACGGGCGCTGGTATTCCCGCCAAAGAGGTCAAAAAGTTGGCAATATGCTCATCAAGCGGCATAACGAGTCCCCTCAGACAGAAATGGCACGATCAGCGCGATAAAAACCTCATGGCTCTCTTCGGTAATAAAATGTCCGCAGTCGGCCACCGTCTCGCCGCGCAAGTCATGCGCGTTGCCTTGTAGAGTGGCCAGCGGCGCATTGCCCGTCGCGTGCTCAGCACCTATTGTCAGTACCGGCATAGTTAATGGCGTTTGCGCGCGTAATTGGTTCTGTCGAATGGTTTCCGGAATCGCCCGATAGTACTCAAAACCTGCTCGTAATCCACCCGGAGTCGAATAAGCGGCAATGTAAACCTCTGCGGCAACCCGATCGCGGCGATGAGACCAGCGGTTGAAAATATAGTTGAGATACTGTGATTCACGCCCGTGGGTCAAGGTTTCAGGTAAATCAACCAACTGATTGAACATGAAGTGCCAAAGAAAAATGTTCTCCTCCGGCGCGACAAAAATCGGCGGTGGCGGAGCAAGACCGGGGATCACCGCTTCTGTCAGCACCAGGCGTTCGACTGCTTGCGGAAAATCGCTCGCCATAGCGTAGCCAATCCACATCCCGACATCGTGACCCACCAGACGGTAACGTGAATGCCCCAGTTGCGTCATCATCGTATGCAGCATCACGGCAATACTCCCGGTGTCGTAACCGTCGCGCGGTTTGTCCGAATCGCCGATGCCGGGCGGGTCTACGGCTATCGCCTGAAAACCAGCCGCGGCCAGCGCGCGCATAACATGGCGCCAGGTATACCAGGTCTGTGGCCATCCGGGGATCAGCAGGACTGGCTGCCCTTTCCCTGCGACAACGCAATGGATGCGTTGTCCGTTTACCTTCGTATAGACGTGTTCCATCCCGGGATCCTGTTCGAGGATCTCGTCATATAGCGGTTTCATGGGGGGTTCCTTGTGATATTACGGCTTAGCGAATGCCGAGTAATGTATTGATCTGATGAGGATTAACCTGTGCCCCGGCGAAATCGTCGAACACTTTATCAGTGACGTTAATGAGGTGGTCGCGGATGAACGCAGCGCCTTCCCGGGCGCCGTCCTGCGGGTGTTTCAGGCAACATTCCCACTCCAGGGTAGCCCAGCCGGAATAGTCATATTGTGCCAGCTTCGAGAAGATGCCTTTAAAATCAACCTGACCATCCCCCAACGAGCGAAAACGGCCTGCACGGTCTATCCACGATTGGTATCCACCATAGATACCCTGGCGACCGTCTGGATTAAACTCAGCATCCTTAGCGTGAAACATGCCAATAAAATCTTTATAAATATCAATAAAATCCAGATAATTAAGCTGCTGAAGCACCATGTGACTGGGATCGAAAAGTACCTGGCAGCGAGGATGTTTCCCTACCCGCTGATGAAACATTTCGAACGTCACGCCATCATGTAGATCTTCGCACGGGTGGATTTCATAACACAGGTTAATGCCCTGTTCATCGCAGGCATTGAGTACCGGCAGCCAGCGTCTGGCCAACTCGTCAAAAGCAGCTTCGATTAACCCAGCCGGACGCTGCGGAAACGGAAACAGATAGGGCCAGGCCAGTGAGCCGGAGAACGTACCCAGCTCGCTGAGACCAAGCCGTGCGGAGGCTTTGACGGCCAACAGCAGCTGTTGCCGCGCCCATTCACCGCGCGCTTGCGAATTACCATGCACATCCGACGGCGCAAAACTGTCGCACATGGCGTCGTAAGCCGGATGCACCGCCATGAGTTGACCGAAAATATGGCTGGTCAGTTCACTGACAACCAGGCCGTGTTCCGCCAGCATTCCGGTGAGGTCATCACAGTAGGCCTGGCTCTCCGCCGCGGTGGCGACATCAAACAGACGCCGATCCCATGCCGGAATTTGCAATGCTTTGAAGCCGGTTTCCGACGCCCATCGGGCAATCGTAGGCAAGCTGTTGAACGGGGCTATCCCATCACTGAATTGGGCGAGATGCAGGCTTGGGCCTTTGATGGTTTTCATCGTAAACTCCTATTGTTTGTCGATTGGCAAACAATAGGAGTAAAATCGGAGAACCACAAGAATAATTTATAAATTCTTTGGTAATAGCGCAGGTTTAAGCGATCCTGTGTGACTGAAAGGCAGGCAAAATGGAGCAGCATAATGGCAGGTAGACCGCGCGAATTTGATCGCGAACATGCACTTTTGAAGGCGCGCAATCTCTTCTGGCGACAGGGCTATGAAGGTACGTCAATGTCGGATTTAGTGGCAGAACTTGGCATCGCTTCCGCGCGCATTTACAAAGCGTTCGGTTCAAAAGAACAGTTGTTCCGACAAGCCATAGTCCATTATGAAAGCCAGGAAGGCGGGTTTGCAGATCGGGCCTTCGCCGCTGAGAATAACGTGCAGGAGGCGATCAAAAAGATGCTAGTGGACGCCGTGCACCTGTACAGCCAGGCGGAATTGCCGCGAGGATGTATGGTCGTCGCTTCTGCTGCGAGTGTCAGCGCGGAAAATGATCAGATCAAAACCTGGCTGGCCCAGCATCGCCTGCAACGCACGCAACAGATCATCGACCGCCTAAGGCAGGCGGTGTATAACGGCGAGTTGCCGGATACGACCGATGCCGACAGCCTGGGAGACTATTTCGCCGTCTTTTTACATGGTCTTTCCGTTCAGGCGCGAGATGGCATCACAGAAGCGCGATTGTTAGCGGCAGTTAATGTCGCGCTTAACGCGCTGCCGTGTACAGCATAATGCATTGTAGCCAGCAATGAGTCTTTTAATATCAAAGGGTCATTAACACCCACAGTGTTTACTATCGCAGGTAAGGATGCCTCACGATGACCCCGAGACTCTCCCGCTCTCATTTGTCTCCTTTCGCGACACCTCACTGCCTGCGTTGATAGCCATCCCGGCGGGAAAAATACCCTACGGAGGGTCGAACCGGGTTAAAGAAAGGGCCTGCGATTTCCCGTAGGCCCTGGACCGCTGTCGCGTGGCTTACATCACTTGTCGCTCGCAAGCACATTGACAGCACCAACTGTAACGTTACACTAAACCGTTATTGTTGATGTTCCTCATCAGAAAGCGATGCAGGATCAGGCTTGTCGACCCCCGTATAAAACGGCGCGGAGAATCGCTCTCCTCCGCGCCTCGCCCACCGCTGCAAAGGAGATGTATGGCAAACATTCGCGATGTCGCAAAGCATGCTGGCGTGTCCGTCAGCACCGTATCCAACGTGCTCAATGGCCGTACAGACCAGATGCGCGAAGAGACGCTGGCGCGTATCCAGCAAAGCATGCAAACGCTCAATTACTTCCCTAACCGCGTCGCCCAGCAGTTGAAAACAGGCCAGGCCAAAATGATCGGCCTGCTGGTTCCGTCCATCGTCAACCCCAGCTTCGCCTCGCTGGTCCGTGAAGTGGATCTGGCGGCAAAAAAGCGCTTCTATCGCGTGCTGATCGGCAACACCTACCGTCAGATTGAAGAAGAAGAAGCCTTTCTGGAAGATATGTTCGCCCACGGCGTGCGCGGCATTATTGTCGCCGCCGGTGATATTGAAAAACCGCATTTTGTGCGCGCCGCCTCTCAGGGCATGATTATGGTCAACTACGACAGTCGTATGCCGGCCAGCGCCGGTTCCGGCGGCCTGGCGCTCGACAGCGTATCCATGGATAACGTCGAAGCCGGGCGTTTAGCCACAGAGCATCTGATTGAGCGCGGGTGTCGGCATCTGACGTTCGCCACCGTCGCCGGTATGTTCCCGAGTCGCGCCCATAAAATCGAAGGCTTTCTCAGCGCGGTGCAGCGTCACGGGCTATTTCGTGAAGGCATGATTGTTGAGGAGAAAACGCAGGCGGCGTACGGCGATGCGGAAATGACCGAACTGGGCCGTTCGCTGGCGCAAAAAATCTGCCGCCAGTCGCGCTGTCCTGATGGTATTGTGGCAATTAATGACGCGCTCGGCATTGGGCTGATGGCCGGCCTGCACGAAGCCGGGATTAGCGTGCCGGGAGAGATCTCCATCATCGGCATCGACAACATCCCGCTATCCGGCCTGGTTTACCCCAGATTGAGTTCCGTGATGCCTCCGCTGAGTGAGATGGCGGAGGTCATGGTACAACGCCTGATTGAACGGACGGACAACCCGTCTCTCCCGCCGCAGGAATTTCTGTTTACCCCTTCCCTGGTGTGCCGTCAGTCGGTACGCGATGCGCCCGAGGTCTGACTCTCGCGCCGCTGTTTTTGTGCCTGTGACGGGAGAAAAACACATTCTCCTTCTCCCACGTCACAGTAGCGTCGGACCGACGGTGAGCAGAATATTGGCAAAGCGGCGGGTTTCGCCGGAGGCGACAACCAACAGGGTATCCGACGATTTCGCCTGCGCGTAAAAGTCCTCCCGGGCCACATATTCCACTCCGGTCGACTCAGCAAGCAGACTGCGATATTCACGCGCAATCGTATTATCAAAATCATCCGGGCAGGACATCAGCAACGCTTTTTCAATATTGATGTAGCCGAGCATTTTTTGCAGGATGACCACGCTGCTAATTAAACCCGGGGAAAAATTCAGATAAATAATCCGCGCCCGCGGCGACGAGTTGGTTAAAAAGGAATAATTAGCATCAGCGATAAGAACATTGGCTTTATGGCCACACTGGGCCAACGCCTGGAGTAAGTCCGGATGAATAATTTCTGATTTGATCATGACGACGTTCTCTGAATATGGGCGGGATATACCCCGCCCTGAGATTTATGCCCGATAAATACCGCCGTTAATATCCAGAGTCGCCCCGGAGATAAAGCCATCGTATTCCGAGGCCAGGAAGCAGATCGCGCGCGCGATATCTTCAGGCGTACCGGCTCTTCCCAGCGGAATATCTTCGATAGTCCGATCGGCCGAGGCCTGAGTGGTATGCTGGTTATGAAAACGAGTCCCCAGAATCAGCCCTGGCGCCACGGCATTCACCCGAATACCAAACTCACCAAGCTCTGCGGCAAGGGAGCGGGTCCACGTCAGCACCGCGCCTTTAGCCATCGAATAGACCAGCGATCCGGAGTGCCCGCCGGAGCGTCCGGCTAACGAGGCGAGATTCACGATACTCGCGCCGTCAGTCGCCTCTTTTAACCACGGCAGCGCCGACTGAGTCACATTGAGCATGGTCGTCATATTGACATCAATGACGGTACGCCAGAACTGCGGGTCAATTTCACCGAGCCATTTTCGGGCAATAATTCCCCCGACGTTATTCACCAGAATATCGATCCCGCCTAAGAACGCCGCCGCCTCGGCAACGCAGCGTGCCGCATCCGCCTCGCTGGTCAAATCCGCATAGCCGCAGGCGGCCTTGCCTCCCCGCTGTTGGGCAATAGCGATTAATTCTCTGGGGCCTTCTTCACCGCTGAAATAGTGAATATAGATATCACATCCGGCCTCAATCAGTTTTCTCGCGGTCTCTTTACCAATACCTTGCTCAGCGCCAGTAATAAATACTTTCTTTCCCGTTAATGACCCCATTGCATACTCCTTTCTTCAGAATAAATCCGCCATCAGCGCATAATATTTATCAGCGAGAGATTCAGGACGTTGTTATCCCCACCTGCAGGCGTGTTAAATATCAGAACCTTAGCGATACATGTTGACCTTGCGCCCTGTCGATATTGACAGGACGCCTCTTTTAACCGTCTTTAAATAACAAAATGCGGTTTACTACTGGATTCACAATTAATAACCAGCGAGCCCCGGCAACCATGTTGTTAATGGTGGGACCATGGCTACGATAATAATACCGACGAAGACCACCGCCAGATATTTTGCCATTGGCCGAATAACGTGTTTCATCTCCACGCCGCAAATGGCGCAAGTGGTATAAAGGCCAAGTCCGATAGGCGGTGAAAAGAGACCAAAGCCCATTGCCATAATCATAATGATGCCGAAATGCAGCGGGCTGAAGCCCAGCTGAACGGCGATCGGCACCAGTATCGGCGCAAAGATAATCAGCGCCGGAGCACCTTCCAGTACGGCGCCAAAAATAACCAGAATAACGATGGTTAATAGCAGAAACAGCCAGGCTCCCTGCTCGACCCCAATGCTGACCAGTAATTCCGCTATTTGCTGCGGGATCATCTGTATCGTGAGCGCATAAGAAAGGCTGGTGGCGCAGGCGACGATAAACAACAGCACTCCGGACATGGCGGCGATATCGATAAACATTTTTACCGTTGCTTTGAACGTCAGTTCACGAAATGCAAGGCGACCGACGACGATGGCGTAAATCACGGCAAAAGCGGAGATTTCTGTCGAGGTGGCGATCCCCATCATGACGCCGCGGCCGATCATAAAAATCATCACCAGCCCAACGGCGGCGCCAAGGTAGAGCTGCGTGCGCGGCCGTAATACCGGATACGCTTCGCTAACGTTGATTTTGCCGCCAAACCGGTTGGCGGCAATCATCAGCAGTACCAGCAGGCAGACGGCGGGCACCAGACCAGCAATAAACAGCGCGCCAATCGAGATGTTCGCGACAAAGCCCATAACAATCAGATTCACGCAAGGTGGGATTGTTTCGGCCATCACGGCCGAGGCAGCGAACACCCCGGCGGCCTCTTCGCCATCCTGTTTAGCCCGACGCACCGCCGGCATCAGCACGCCGCCAACCGCCGCAACATCTGCCAGCTTGGAGCCGGAGATCCCGGAAAAGAAGGCCATCGACAGTACGGTGGTCATGTTGAGGCCGCCGCGAAAGCGCCCCATGCCACGCACGATAAGTTCAACGAGCCGCGTTGACATCCCGTTGATCTCCATCGCGGCACCGGCCAGCAGGAAGAACGGAATGGCCAACAGCACGAAGTGATCTACCCCCGCCGCAACCTGCTGGGAGAAAAAGACAAACGGTAATGACGGATCGCAGATAAAGAACACCATCGCCGACAGACCAAGGGTAAACGCAATCGGCACGCCGGCGAGAATACCGAGGACAAAGCAGATCAGCATCAGCCCGGCTGCAGCGCTGGCGGGATCGGCCATCAGCGAGAGTTTCATATAGCCAATGGCGGCCAGAACCACAATGCCAAGGCCGCTAAACAGCACAACCCGAATGCGCTCCCGCAAGGCAAGCTCCAGCGCCGCCACCATCATAACCAGCGAACCAATCAGCACCGGAATGACGTAGATTGTCTGCGGCAAACCGGTCTCCGTGGTTTGCAATCGCGCGGCCTGCACCAGGTCGTAGCTGGAAACGACAAGCCCAACCGAGACCAGAAACAGGATCCAGCGGCTGGCATGAACGACATAGGGCCGAACCTGTTCAGGCAGGAAACGCAGGAACAGATCGACGCCAATATGGCCTCCTTTCGCCGTCGAGGTGGCCACGCCGAAAAACACCAGCGCAATCATCAGCGCGCGGGCCACCTCTTCGGCCCAATGAATGGGCGAGTGCAGCGCATAGCGCCAGATAACGGATGCGAACACCACCAGCACGTTGATAAACAGCACCAGCGCTCCGGCCCAGGCGGTTAAGGTGGTTAAAAACCGGCTCAGCTTGCCCAATAGCGCAAGGACGAAGCACTCATCCTTTGCTTTAATAGAGATATCAGCCATGTTGAATCTTCTCCACAAGATTGCCAATCTCACCGCTTAACCCCACCGTGACACGGCCGGGTAAGCGGCGCCGATCATGACGGGTCTTTTGCCGCCGCGGTAATTTCATCAACGATGGGCTTCATATCCGGATACTGCTTGAGGAACGACTGCCACACGGGCTGCACCTGCTGATAGAAGAACTGGCGATCGGTTTCGCGGAACGTCACCCCTTTTGCTTCAAGGTTCTTTATTGCTTCCTGTTCTTTTTTACCCGCTTGCATGCGTTCATAGTCCGTCGCCTCTTTCGCCGCCGCCAGCACGTCCGCGCGCAGTTCCGGCGGGATTTGTTCGAAACTCTTTTTATTCATCGCAATCATCAGCGGGTTGTAGCTGTGGCGAGTCAGGGTGCCGTTTTTGATGATTTCATAATATTTGCTCGCATAAATCGTCGGGGCATCGTGCTCTACGCCGTCAATAACGCCCATTTGCAGGCTGGAATAGACTTCACCGCCCGGCATAGGGATCGCCACTGCTCCCATATGGTTTAACGTGGCGATAAAATTAGGCACCGGTAGCACGCGAATTTTCAGGTTTTTTAAATCCTCCGGCTTTTCAATCACCTTTTTGGTATAAATATTGCGCGCACCTAAGTTAAAGCCGTAGCCGAGCACCATCACGTTGGCTTTATCCATCATTAAGGCGGAGAGTTTTTCCCCGGCGCTGCCATCCAGCGCTTTCCCTACCTGACTGTAATCTTTAAATAAATAACCCAGATCCAGGACGCCCATTTCAGGTACCAGCGTGGCCCAAATGGATGTACCGGAAATCATCATATTAATTGCGCCAATGCGAACCTGCTGCGTCGCATCGGCCTCTTTCCCCAACATGCCGTTGGCAAAATAATTGAGCTTAATTTGCCCTTTCAATTTCGCATTGTTGTTAATGTTTTCCTGAAAACGGCTGAACCAGATGTAGTGCGCCGAGGAGTCGTCCGCGGGGAGAGAAGAGTAAACGCGGAAGTTGAGTGCCGCATGGGCTAAGGTGCTCACCGCACTTCCCGCTATCAGGGCCGAGCTCAAACAAGCAAAAGCTAAAATACGTCTGGCCGAACAAAACTGTGTCATTTTCATCATCGTTATCCTTTCACGTACCGTTGAGGTGTCTGTAGCACCTTCGGGCCTCGCTAAATCGCCAGGGACTTCAGTCATAACCGGAGGGTAAATTTCTTCTGTAACGTTTTAGTGTAACGTTACAGACCGTATTCGCCTCGCCAGATAAAAGCAAGTTGCTTCCCCCCGTCATCGCGCATGATGTGTGAATTTTGTGGCAGGCGTCGCGAATTCAGGCTCAGGTTTTACATCGTGAAAACGCCCTCATCGCTGTTTAGTCACTGTTTAGTCGCTGCTGTCATCTGACTCTGGCGACTACACTAAACAAACACAGGCGTGCCTGGCTGGCGTACAAGAAGAGGGCCGAAAGAGTCTTTACCGGGCATAACGCGGATTCGCACCATAGCCGTTGCTAAACGTGAAGGCCATCGCAAACGCCGCTTTTGATTCTCCGCTACGCTGGAGTACGCCATTCACTCGTTAACGTTCTGAGACAGGAAATAACCATGCAACTGAATGACCTAACCTTGTTCCGCCAGCAGGCATTTATCAATGGTGAGTGGCGTGATGCCCTCAGCAGCGATGTCATTACGGTGACCAACCCGGCGAACGGAGAGGTGCTGGGCTCAGTACCTAAAATGGGCGCAGAAGAGACGCACGACGCGATCCAGGCCGCCCATCGCGCCCTTCCCGCCTGGCGACAGCTCACGGCGAAAGAGCGCGCCGCGATCCTGCGCCGCTGGTTCGATCTGATGATGGCAAACCAGGACGATCTGGCCCGGCTGATGACCCTGGAGCAGGGCAAACCGCTGGCAGAGGCAAAAGGCGAGATAAGCTACGCCGCTTCATTTATCGAATGGTTTGCCGAAGAGGGAAAACGCATTTATGGCGATACCATTCCCGGTCATCAGGCCGATAAGCGCCTGATCGTGATTAAACAGCCGATTGGCGTTACCGCCGCGATCACGCCGTGGAATTTCCCGGCGGCGATGATCACCCGTAAAGCCGGCCCGGCGTTAGCGGCCGGCTGCACAATGGTTCTCAAACCCGCCAGCCAGACCCCTTTTTCCGCGCTGGCGCTGGCCGAACTGGCCAGACGCGCCGGGATCCCTGACGGCGTATTTAACGTGGTGACCGGTTCCGCCAGCGCGGTGGGTAATGAACTGACCGGCAACCCGCTGGTGCGTAAGCTGTCGTTTACCGGCTCCACGGAAATCGGCCGCCAGCTGATGGCACAGTGTGCTCAGGACATCAAAAAAGTTTCGCTTGAGCTAGGCGGTAATGCGCCGTTTATCGTGTTTGATGATGCCGATCTGGATAAAGCGGTAGAAGGCGCCATGGCGTCGAAGTTTCGTAACGCCGGGCAGACCTGCGTCTGCGCCAATCGCCTGTACGTGCAGGACGGGGTGTATGCGCGCTTTGCCGAAAAACTGCAGCAGGCGGTGGAGCAGCTGCACCTCGGCGATGGCCTACAGCCGGGCGTCACAACCGGACCGTTGATTGATGAGAAAGCGATTGCCAAAGTGCAAGAGCATATTGCCGATGCCGTCGGAAAAGGCGCCCGGGTCATCACCGGCGGGAAGGTGTCTTCCCTCGGCGGCAACTTCTTTCAGCCGACTATTCTGGTCGATGTTCCCGACGGCGCCAAAGTGGCGAAAGAAGAGACGTTCGGCCCGTTGGCTCCCCTGTTCCGCTTCACAGATGAAGCGGATGTCATCCGCCAGGCCAACGATACCGAATTTGGTCTCGCCGCCTACTTCTATGCCCGTGATTTAAGCCGCGTTTTCCGCGTCGGCGAAGCGCTGGAGTATGGGATTGTGGGCATCAACACCGGGCTGATTTCCAACGAAGTCGCCCCGTTTGGCGGCGTGAAGGCTTCCGGTCTGGGTCGCGAGGGCTCGAAGTATGGTATTGAAGACTATTTAGAAATCAAATACATGTGTATTGGCCTTTAATCCACGTCCGTTCCGGGCAACGGAGTCCCGATGGGGTAACCCTTCGGGCTCCGTTTGCGCCGCCGGTTACTCGCTTTTCTTATAGCGCGGTAGCTCAACAACCGGGTAGGAATAGGTCTCCTGTACAATACAGCGGTCAGGTGTCGCCATCCCGGAATAGAAGAAATAATAGGCCTCGCTGTCCGGGAAAAAGACCAGATCATCGCCATTTTGAAAACGCGTCACGCGAAACGGGACATTGCCTGTGGTTTGCGCCTGTCTGATTCCGGAAGCAACCTGGAAGTGATCGCCCCATTTCATCGTCGACAGCTTGTAATGGAATTTTGAGATCGTCACGCTTTTGCGTAACGAGCAGGACAATTTCACTGCAGTACCCGCAAATGCCGGAGAAAGAAACAGGCTTACCAGACTCATTAGTAATATAATTTTCATAAATATCTTTAGTTTACAGATCCATGTGGTGACGGTAACACGGATAGCCTGTTCAGGCATTCTCGCGGAGCACATTTTCTCGGGACAGCGCGCTTCTAAGAACAATCCTGTCTCTTTTCTTTTGTTGATCTTTTTGCTGCAATAACGGGCAGCACGCCTCTGATGCTGCGGTTTCCACCAGCCTGGGTAAACCAGTCCCCCGGACACAATACGTCATCGAAATAACACTGTTATTATTAGCACCCAATTATTTCCATTATGGAATGATAAAACAGACAACATGTTTATAAATAACGCTGATAGTGAAATATATTTACATTTAATTCACAGCATTTTTTTCAAAACAAATTTCAATTTAAATACGCATCTATTCGACATGATATGAACTATAAGCTATAATGATAAGGGCTGATCATTCATTAATTATATGAATGATTATCGAATATCAGTCACTAATTTAAAGCATGTATTATTTTGTTTAATTAACTCTATTAAACGAGAAAAAAATGGCAGATAGCAAAATAAAAATTTACAACGTCCGCTATAGCAAGTTGATGAAGCTTCTGGATTTTTTTACAGTCAACGCTCTGATATTTATTTATCTAAAGTATTTTTACACCGAACCATCAACTGCCTCTGCCCTTCTCGGCGTTATCTACTCGTTAATATTCATCCACGGTAATGAGTATTTCCGTCTTTACGCAAGTCAGTTCAGAGAAAATTTACTCAGGAAATCGGTGAGTCTGTTTCTGAGCGTTTGCTTAAGCAGTCTTCTCTCGTTCATATTTTTTGTCCTCTCCGAGATACTGTTGAATAAACACTCAACGGAAAATACCCTCCTTCTGGCCAAAGCCCTTAGCCAATGTTCAATTATTATCTTTAGCAGCGTACTGGTCGTCCGGTTAATTATCAGATGTTTTTTCAACCGCAAAAAACTCCATGTAGCGATCCTGGGAATTACCCCTGCCGGGCTGGCAATTGAACAAGCTCTGTTGCATGAGTTTTCAAAGAAAAGCATCGAAATCAGCTACTTTGAGGATCGGAATATTCAGCGCGATAGTCGGTTCATCAACATTGAGCAAAAGGGCAACTCACGCGATTTACTTGCGCTGGCGAAGGCGGATAAGGTTGATGAAATCTACATTGCCCTACCCATGGTCGCTCAACAGCGCATCCGTCAGTTCCTTAACGAATTTTCCGATACCACCGTTGATGTGTTTCTGGTTCCGGATCTGTTTTCATATAGCTCGCATATCTCACAGCTGCGTATGTTTGGCAATATTCAGACAATCAGTATCTTTACGTCACCTTTTGATGGTGATGGCGCGCTGCTAAAACGCATCGAAGATATCATTCTCGGTACATTTTTCACCCTGCTCAGCTTACCGGCAATGCTACTCATCGCCATCGGAATCAAGTTAACATCACCCGGGCCGGTTTTATTTAAGCAAAACCGTTATGGCCTGAACGGTAAACAGATTCAGGTCTGGAAATTCCGCACGATGCGGGTTATGGAAAACAATGCCGTGGTTAAGCAGGCCACCCGGGGAGATCCGCGCGTTACCCGTTTTGGCGCATTTTTACGCAGAACCTCACTCGATGAACTGCCGCAATTTATCAATGTCCTGCAAGGAAGAATGTCGATTGTCGGCCCCCGTCCTCATGCGGTTGCTCATAATGAGGAATATCGTGTTCTGGTCGATAACTATATGATTCGCCATAAAGTGAAGCCGGGAATCACCGGACTGGCGCAAATCAGTGGCTTCCGGGGCGAAACGGACACCCTGGATAAAATGGAGAAACGCATTCACTACGATCTGGAATATATCCAGTCATGGTCGTTATTTCTCGATCTGAAAATTATCTTCCTGACCTTTTTCCGAGGGTTTGTGGGGAAAAATGCGTTCTAGGCTCATCTTTCTGGCCGGTCTGCTGTATCTCCCGTACGGATATGCTGACCTACAAGCAAAACCGCATACGGGCGTCGCTGGCATCGATTTCGAGAGCCAGATAGGCTATGACGTCGGTTACAATGATAACGTGACCTGGCAGCGCGCAGACCACAATAAGATTGCCTCAGGTTATCAGAATATCAAACCGATCTTGAAAGCTATTGGCCAGCGTTATGAAGATCGCTATCTGCTGATGTACTCGGGGGATTATCGCAACTACACCAGCGATAGCGCAGACAACCGCAGTAACCATTTTTTCATGTTCAATGGCAGCTGGCGCTATGGAAAAATGCACGGTCTGTCGTTGGATCTTGATGAAACATACGGTCATGAAGAGCGCGGACTGGATACCACGCTGGGCTTTTTACCGGAACAGTTTAAAGAGTTTGGCATCAATAAACCGCTCAGTACGCGTTTTTTCAATAGCGAATTACGCTACAGCTACGGTGCTCCGGAGGGACGCGGTAAGGTAGAACTGGCGCTGCTCCATAAACAGCTCCGCTTTCGCGATCTCTCTGACATTCAAGCTGCCGATGCTGACTTTTATTACTATATGCACGATCAGGAATGGCATGAGAACAGCCTGATTGCTGAGATTTTTGACCAGAAAGCCAAAACGTTGCGCTATCGCTACAGTTTTATCACCAACCAACGTCGCTATGAACTTAATCCTTTAAAAGATACCAACGAATACTATCTGCTGGTCGGTATGAAAAACCGTCTTTCCGGTAAAACTGAGGTGAATGGCAACGTCGCCTGGTTGTACAAAGATTTTATCCATAACCCTGATTCACAGGGATTTAACGGCCTGAACTGGGATATTAATGCCGACTGGAAGCCACTCGAGCAGATTAAGCTGAACCTGCACAGTTCACAACGCATTAAGGACCCTTCTGACTCCGGTGGCTATATCCTGGTCTCTAATTTCGGTCTCGGTTATGAACATCACTGGCTGGTGGATCGTTTTTCAACCCTGGTAGATTATTCTTACATCACCGAAGACTATAAACATCAATCGAATGGGCGAAAAGACCAGTCAAATCTTTTGTCGCTTACCTTTAACTATGACTATCGTCCATCCATTAATTTTAAGCTGAAGCTGCAATGGAACACGATGCATTCCAATAAAGATACGGATGTCTTTTATATTGGCCCGAACTACGACCATGCCGTCGAGCGCACGCTGGGCTACAACGATTCGGCAATTATTTTTATGACGCAGGTACAGATATGATCCTAACTAGCAGGAAACTGGCAGTGATTCCTCTTCTGGCATGGCTGCTGACAGGCTGCTCGACACCGCCACAAACGGTCAAAAACCCGCCGGATGCCGTCTATCATTTGGATCAAGGGGATGAAGTCAACATTACAGTCTCAGGTGAACAGGATCTGACAATGCGCGTTAAAATCGATAGCAGCGGCAACATTGCGTATCCCTACATTGGCTCCCTGATGCTGAAGGGTAAAACACCAGAACAGGTTAGTCAGGAGATAGCCGACAAGCTGCGCGGCAGTTATCTGCAGGCGCCAATGGTGACCGTCAGCATTGCTGAATACCGTAAGATCTACCTGTTAGGAGAAGTCAAGAAACCCGACGGCTATGCCTGGGAGCCCGGTCTAACAGCTGAAAAAGCCATTGCGCTGGCCGGTGGATTCACCGATCGCGCCGACCGCCAGGATATCCGCATTCGCCAGGTACGCAGCGGTAAGCTGCTGGAGAATGTCGCCGCCGACTCCGCCGTTCAGGCCGGAGATACCATTATTATTGGAATGAGCTTCTTCTGATATGGCAATTTCATTAGTAGAAAATGGAAAGAAGAAAGAAGGTGTTATCGACTTTACACCCTATTTCAACAAAATTAAGCACAAGCTTATCTGGTGCCTGCTGGTGGTTATCCTGGCGGGAGCGGCTGCCTTTATCCTGACGCGTTTTATGTCATCCAGCTATACGGCGACGGCGACGGTGCTGTTTAAAGCTCAGGCCCAGGATGTGACACCGTTACCGCGGCTAGAAAACTATGATTCTACTCGTAGCGATTACTACGAAACAAAGTATGCGTTAATGAAGTCGCGGGTTGTTCTTGAATCCGCGATCAAAAACCTGAAGCTCGACCAGGATGAGGAATTTAATGGCGGTAACAACCTCGACGACGCGACAAAACTGAACAACGCCATCCGCGCCTTGCAAAAAGGGATTACCATTTCTGGCGTGAGAACCACCCAGCTGGTGTCGGTTTCTATGGAAGCCAAATCGGCTGAGAAAGCAGCGATCATCGCTAACGGCGTTGCCCAGGCATTCATCGACTACAGTCTGCTGCTGAAGCAGAAATCGTTACTCCAGGCCCAGGGCTGGAACGAAAAAATGATGGATGACCTGAAAAACAAGATGACGCAGCAAAAAGCTGACATCGATGATTTCCTGAAACAGAACGGATTATTAACGTTTCGAAGTATGGACGGTTATGAAACCGAGCAGCTCGGTATCACCATTAACCATCTTGCCGACGCCACCCAGCGTCGCCTTAAGGCGCAAACAATCTGGGATAAAGTCCGCCGCCAGCAGGGAAAAACGCCGGAAGAGATCATTTCACTGCCGGATATCTCTGGCCACCCGCAAATTCAGGATTTGCGAATTGCGTTAACCCAGACGCGTCGTAACCTCTCGGAAGCGGCAAAACACTATGGTCCCGATCATCCAAAATATCGTCAGGCTCAAGCGCAGCTGCAGGTGGTCAACAGCCAGATAGGGCAGGTTCTCGGCGAGTTGTTAAACGGTTTACGCCAGCAGTACCAGATTGCGCTGGATGATGAGCAACGTTATCAGCAGATGCTCAATGCACAGAAAGGTAACTTCCAGGAACTGGCGGCGAAACGCGATAAGTACAACACCATGACCACGGAGCTGAACAAAACCGAAGAGCTGTATAAGTCGTTGTATCAGCGCGCCAATGAGCAAAAGTTATCCGAACAATTCTCCGTTGCGGATGAAGTTATTTACGATGCCGCCGTTCTGCCAGATTTACCGTCGAAACCGAACCGCGGCTTACTGATTGTCATGGTAGCCATGATGGCGCTGGCGGTGTATGTCATGTACCTGATAGTCAGCACCGCACTGGATAAAACGGTGAACAGCATCAGCGAACTGAAAACCAAAGCCATGCTTGATGCCAGCGGTGAATTCCCGCGGCTGCCTCATCTGGACAGTGCGCTGGCAACGTTCCGCGACGTGGTGTACGCCGACATGATCCACAGTCTGCGCCTGGCGCTGCTAAACAAACTCGATCGCCCGGGCACCATTCTGATCACGGCCGTTCGTTCACCATCGGGCAGTAGCCTCATTGCCGAACTGCTGGCCTGGTCCAACAGTAAAGCCCACAAAACCCTGCTGATTGATCTGGACTACCTCACGAATACGGGATTATCAGCCCGATGGCCGCAGCATAAAGACGGTTTTAGTCAGTATCTTAACGGGCGATGCCAGTTGGAACAGGCGGTGATTGCGTTGGGGGAAAACCTTGATGTAATGCCACGCGGCGAGCTCAGCGACTCCTCTTTATTACTACTGTCGTCCGGGAAGATCCCTGACCTCCTGAAATCATTGCAGCAGACGTACCACACGCTGATCCTCGATATGCCATCGCTGAGCCAGGCTCAGGACAGCCTGCTGCTGGCCCCGCATGTCGATGTGGTGCTGTTGGTGGTCAAAGCTGCTGAACAGGCGGGGCGAATCCGGGATGCTGACAGTCGACTGCGTGCAGCGGGAAGCCTGCAGGTAGCCAGTATGCTCAACCAGGTGACAGAAGAAAATCTGCAAACTCAGGAAGGTCGACGCCTGCCTGAACGCGGTATGCGCGAACTTATCTCACCGAAGCAGAGCCTATGAATTTAATAAAAAGCATTTCATCCATCGCGAGCTCTTCCGTCTTGTCACAACTGATCGGTGCATTTTCTGTCTGGCTGATCTCCCATCGCTACGGCATGGCCGAAGTGGGGCATTACGCGATGATTTACAGTAACGTGCTGATTGGCGCGCAGGTCTGTACCTTTGCTTCGCAGTTGCTAATCCCCCGCCAGGAAGATTATGAGCTCGGGCAAAATGTGGTGTTTTGCCTGCTGCAAAGCCTTATCATGGCAATTCCGTGGGCGGTCATCACCGGGCTGATTTTTGAGCTAAATATCGCCTTTCTCTATCTGATGACGTTTGGCTATGCGCTGGTCTTGATTGCGGAAAACCTCTCGCTGAGAGGCGGAAATTATCAGTTTTTGACCTTTCAGCGTATCGCAGTCTCGCTGGTAGTGGCGATCGCACTGCTGATCATGCCCAATACCACCTTGTTCTATCTGGCGTGGATGGTGGGAATTCTGCTGCTCCTGGGCGCCTGCCTGCTACGTTTGTTCAACTTCAGAACGCTGACGCTGGCGCACTTTTCTCCCACCATGAATGGTCGCTTTCTTCGCGAACACTGGCAGCATGTCAGCCGGGTTGGCAGCGCTGAAGTACTGGCCATGGCCAGCAACAACCTGCCAACCATGCTGATTAACGTCTGGTTTTCACCGCTGGTTGCCGGCTATTTTTCCGTTGTCAGCCGCTTCTGCCTGTCGCCGGTCATGATCATTGGTAATGCGGTACGTAACTCTATCTTCTCCAAATGGTCGATGGATTTTCGCAACAATACCTTTAATTATCATGAATATAAAAAGGTTCGTTTATTACTGATGGCTGCGGCGATGGTCTGCATCATGGGGATCTGGATTTTCTATCCTCTGGTCATGCGCCTGGGCTTCAGCCAGGAATGGCTCAACTCCATCCCGACATCACGCTACATGCTGCCCTATCTGTTTGCCGCCCTGGCCGTCAGTCCATTGACCGTCATTGAGCTGATTTTTGGCTCAAAACGTTACTTCCTGCGCATCCAGCTGGAACAGCTGCTGATCATCGGCGTGGCATTTGTCGTGATGCCAAAAATGGGCATTGGTTATGACATTTCGTTGCTGGCCTTTTCGTTGCTCACCAGCGTACGCTACCTGTTCATCCTGCTAAAAATGAACGCCCGGGCGAAGAAACTCTCATTGCAGGAGCAGAAGGCATGCAGCTGAATACCGGTCGTTATCTGGAAGCATTCGCCCTGATGACCATCGTCTTCTGCGGGACCGTGCAGTATTTCACCGGTATTGTAGCGGTACTGTGGATACCGTTTTTTATGGTGCTGATCATGGTTGTGCTGCTGATGATGCAGAGCAATCCGCAGCCTCTGAGGCTCAGCACACGTGAAAAGCTGGTACTTGTCCTCTATCTGACATTTATTATCCTGAGCCTTTCCTCGACAGTTTTGCAATCCGGAGTCGTGACCACTGTCGTTGGTTTTAAGAACGAGCTGGCGCTGTCGCTGGTCATGTTTTGCATGTTGCTCGGTATGTTCCGTGAATCTCAACTGTACCGCTTAATTCAGTTATTTTACTGGCTGTTTTACATACAGTTTCCGATTGCTATCTATCAGGTTCTGTTTGTAGTGCCACAGCGGGTTGCCATACGCGGGGAAGATGAAAAGTGGGATTCAGTTGTCGGTACCTTCGGCGGCGATCCGATGGGCGGTGGGAATACCGCGGCCATGGGGATGTTTTGCCTGCTGATCATGTTGTTAAAAGTGTCCGAATTTAAGCACGGCATTTGCTCCTTTAAATCCATGTCCATACATATCGTGCTGGCTTTTGTACTCTGTATCATTGGTGAAGTTAAATTCGTTATTCTGCTCTCCCCTTTCCTGCTGGTCTTGCTTTGGATCATGCCAGGCTATGTCAGCGGTGTCAGTAAAGTCAGCCTGCGTTCGCTGCTCATTATTGCCGCAGGAATGGTGGTATTAATTTTTTCTGCCATTACCATTCTTGCCGCCAACTATTCCGCCGCATTTGGCGGCGATCCGACAAAAAGCGCATTCTCCGTGTTTATCGACTCTCTCGGTTATATTTTTGACACCAACTACATCATGGATAGCGGTGAACTGGGGCGCTTTACCACTATTTTCTTTTGGCTTCAGCACAATGAACTTTTCGGCCCCGGCGGAATGCTGTTCGGTTATGGCCTGAATGCCACCAACAGCGGGAGTACCGTATCGCCTGGCTATATTGGCGCCTGGTTCCACTTAATTCTCGACTCCACGGCGTTGAGTATGCTGCTTTGGGAAGTCGGCATTATTGGCGTCGTGATTTTTATTGCCATGATAACCTCGATTCTTATCTCAATGCGGCCAAAAGAGACATTTTCGCGATACGACCTGAAGCGGGAAGATTTACAGCTTCTCAGTTCAGCACCGGCATTTTATGTCTTTACTATCGGCTGTTTACTTAGCCTTCCCTATAGCCAGATCCTGATGATCATTCCCATGCTACAGTTCTTATTATGGCTGGCCCTTGGGGCGCTGATTATCATCCACCGCTCTGTTCGTTTGAATTCCGGTATCTAATATGAATAAAACTCCTTCCATTACCGTCAGCATTAAGACTCTGAATGAAGCTCAGGGGATTGAAAAAACGATCGACAGCGTGCGCAAGCAATTACAGCCTTATCCTCACCAGGTCATCGTCGCTGATAGCCTCTCCACGGATAACACCCGTGAACTGGCGGTGGCGAAAGATGCGATGGTTGTCTGTCTGGATAACGCCAAAGACCGCTGCTGCGGTATTGGCCACCAGTTGGGCTGGCTCTTCAGCGAAGGGGATTATCTGCTGCTGCTGGATGGTGACATGGAACTGGAACCTGGCTTCCTCGACACGGCGATCGCTTTTCTTGAGGCCCATCCGGAATACGCGGGCGTGGCCGGTAGCGTAGAAATGGACGATGCTTCCAATTATGAATTCAAATCACGTAAGCAGCGTCTGCATCTTATATATCCCCTGGGCGACACGGACCATCTGGGCGGCGGCGGTCTTTATCGTCGCTCCGCCATAGAAAAAATTGGCTATCTGACAAACCTCAATCTGCATGGCTATGAAGAGGCGGAATTAGGCATTCGTTTACAGGTGGCAGGTTATAAACTGCATCGTCTTTCCGTCCCCTATTTCAGCCATGCCTCTTACACCATGCCCACGTTTAAGATGCTCGCCTATCGCTGGAAAAATGGTTTTTTATGGGCTCCAGGCGAGTTATTGCGTAACTGCTGGGGAAAACCCCATTTCCCGGCAGCGTTTAGGATTGTACGCAATGAGCTGATATTTACTGTATATCTGCTCGTCTTATTCATCTGCCTTCTTTCTTTGAACCTCAAACTGATCGCTATCGCTATCCTCCCTCTGCTGGCATTTATTGCCCTTAAAGCGCTCAAGAATCGCTCTCTGAGAGATGGAGTACAAAGCGTCATCAACTTATCGCTTTTTTCTGCGGGCCTGCTGCGCGGCGTCATTAATTCAACCAAAGATCCGATGAAACGACCGGCGGTGACCGTTACCAATCCAAAGCATATCAAGACAGAAAATGAAAATATTATTCGTTAATAAGTTCTTCTTTATTAAAGGAGGAGCGGAAACCGTATTCTTCCAGGAACGGGATGCCATGCTACAATCTGGTTTTCAGGTTGTTGATTTCAGTATGAAACATACCGAGAACAAGCCTTCGCCCTGGGAGCCGTTTTTCGTACATAACGTAGATTATCATGGTAGTCATGGTCTGCTGGGGAAGATAAAAGCCGGTATCGACTTTATTTATAATGCTGATGCATGTGAAAAGCTCAATACCTTGTTGCTCCAGGAGCAGCCGGATATTGTTCACTTCCACAATATTTATCATCAGCTCACGCCAGCGCTCATTGGCATCGCCAAACGCTTTGGCTGCAAAACCGTATTAACCGCGCACGATTATAAGATTGTCTGCCCCTCCTACACGATGTTGCGTGATGGTCACGTTTGCGATGACTGTATTACTGGCTCAGTAATGAATGCCTTCCGTCATCGCTGTCAGCAAGGTGATACTGGTAAAAGTCTGCTGCTCTCTCTGGAAGCCTACTGGCAGAAATTTGCCAAAAACTACGCCATGCTCGATTCCATCGTCGCGCCGAGTGAATTTATGCGCCAGACTCTGCTGCGAAAATTACCCAACGCGCGGATTGACGTCATCGTCAACGGAATCGATGCCAGCGCGACCATCCCGGGTGATACCGCAGGAGATTATTTCCTCTATATTGGCCGTCTGAGCCGGGAAAAAGGCGTCGCCACCCTGGCACAAGCACAGCAGAAAATGCAGCAAAAGATGCCGCTCAAAATCATCGGTGATGGCCCATTAAATGCCGATCTGCGTTCACGGTTCACCGGCCCGGAATTCCTCGGTTATATGCGCCACGGAGAGGCCCTCAACGACTTGATACGCGGCGCCAGGGCAGTGATTGTCCCTTCTGAATACTATGAAAACTGCTCGATGTCTGTCCTGGAAGCGATGGCCTTCGGTCGGCCTGTCGTTGGCGGTAACATCGGCGGGATTCCTGAACAGATCCGTAATGGTGTTGACGGCTATCTGTTTGAACCCGGAAACGCCGATGCGCTGGCGCAGATGATGGACGATCTGGCGGCCAACCCGCAGAAAGCCCGTGAAATGGGGAGCAATGCTCGCCAACGTTTGCAGGATAAATACGATCTTGCCCACCATATGCAGGTGCTACGAGCGCTCTACCAGCAGCTCGTGGGGGAACAACAATGAAGCTCAAAGTGACGGTTCTTGGAACCCGCGGAATTCCTGACGTTCAGGGTGGCGTAGAAACACATTGCCAGAATTTATATCCGGAAATTTATCAGCAGAGTCATGCTGATATTTGTGTTATTGCCCGTTCGCCCTACGTGAATTATCGCCATAGTGAATACAAAGGCGTTCGTCTGAAAAGCCTGTGGGCGCCGAAGAGCCGGAAATTCGAGGCAATTATTCATTCGACGCTGGCAGCTTTCAGCACCCTGTTTGATGGTTCAAATGTGGTCCACGTCCACGCCGTTGGCCCAGGACTGGTTGTTCCCCTGCTGCGTCTGCTGGGCAAACGCGTCGTTTTTACCCATCACGGCCCGGATTACGATCGCCAGAAATGGGGAAAAATGGCCAAAGAGATGTTACGCCTGGGAGAAAAGTGGGCCGTTAAATATGCCAACGAGGTTATCGTTATCTCAGAAGTGATCAACAATCTGATCAAGAGCAAACATGGCCGTAGCAACGCTAACGTGATTTACAATGGCGTACGTCAGCAGGCGTTGCCTTCGCCGGAGTCTCTGGCTGCGACGTTGGATAAATACGCATTGAAAACAGGTCAGTATATTGTGGCCGTTGCCCGCTTCGTTGAGGAAAAAGGCCTCCATGATCTGATAGCCGCCCACGAAGCCGCACAGTGCCAGGTTCCTCTGGTGCTGATCGGTGACGCAGATCATCCTGATGAATACAGCCAGCGGCTGAAAGCACAGGCGGCGGCAAATCCGAATGTAATCATGACCGGTTTTATCAGCGGCGAGCCTCTGCATACGTTATTTTCGCAAGCCGGGCTGTTTGTCCTGCCTTCGTACCATGAGGGTCTGCCGATTGCGCTACTGGAAGCGATGTCGTGGTCCTTACCGGTGGTGGTCAGCGACATTCCGGCAAACCTGGAAATAGGTCTGCCATCCGATGTTTATTTCCCGGTCGGCAACGTTACAGCTCTGGCGCAAAAACTGCAGGCCTGGAGCGTTACTGACGCCGTTGATTATAGCCTGTTGATGCCGAAGTATCGCTGGCCAGAAATTGCTGCTGAAACCACCCGAGTGTATCAGCGCTTGACCGACAGGAATGAATAGTGGAGAAACCGACATCCGAACTGGTAGTAGATCGTTTCTATGCCTCGCTCGATGCGGAGGTAGAAGCCTCGTTGACCCCGGAACAAAAACGCGGAATTGAGCAGGCGCTAGTCAGAGCCACGCTCTCTTCTCGCCACCGTATTGATTTTCGCCGCAGCTTTCCTTTTCTCCATCGACGTTACTTTGTGGTGTTTTTGTTTGGCCGCGATCTGCGCAAAATTTCACGGGACAGTACCCTCGGGCGTATTTTTTCGACGTTGGCGATCTCCATCGCCCTGTTGATATGTATTTTGTCGGTGCTGCTGATGCTGTATATGTTCAAGTCCGCGTTAGGTATTGACCTCTTTAAGAACTTCCATGTCGGTATCTGGACATGGTTTGTCAACCTCCATGATAAAGTGAACTAACGATGGCCGTAACTTCCCCTCGCGCGATAGCTCTCCTGGCGGCGCTTTTACTCTCAGGTGGAGTCACCTCTTTGCCCGTGCAAGCTGAACGGATCTCGGTCTCTCTTCCTGCCTTCAACGGCATATTGACCAATCCCGGTATGGGCGTAGCCAGCTTTCATGATGGCTATGGGCAAAAACCGACGCCAGCGGAGTATCCTGAAACCGGCTTTGAATACGATCGCTTTTACTGGAACGAACTGGAGCCACAGGAAGGGATCTATCACTTTGATCTCATTGACCATGCGTTCGCCGTCGCGGCATACCATCAACCGGCTATGAACGTCGGCCTGCGCTTTATGGTGCTGGATGAACCACAGTCAGGTTCTAAAATACCCGACTGGCTAATTGCAAAAGGCATAAAAGGCCAGTGGGTCGCCAACGGCAAAACGTTTGTGCCGGACCTCAGCGATCCCGTCTTTGTCGCCTACGTGCAGAAGCTGCTAAACGCACTGGGCGCCCGCTATGATGGCAATCCTGAACTGGCGTTCGTCGATATTGGTATCGTGGGTTCATGGGGCGAGTGGCATAATTCCAATTTTACCGACGTGCAGCCTTTACTGGAAAAATATACGCCGGAACAGCTCAATCGCTACGTGGATATGCACTTCTCCAGCTTTCCCAAAACGCCCAAAATTATGCTCATCAGCGGCGGTGGTTCCCTGGCCTATGCAAGCCAAAAAGGTGCAGGATGGCGCGCAGACTGCTGGGGGGACTGGCATAACTTTACGCCCGAATGGAGCCATATGCGCGATGACTATCCCCAGCGTCTGGCGGCAGCTCAGGCCGCATATTCTGGATTGCAAACCCGCTGGCAACAGGCACCGGTAAGTCTGGAGATTTGCGGCTATATGCACGAATGGCAAAGCGTGCAGCACTACACTCGCCAAGAGGTTCAGGCAACCTTTGACTGGGCTTTACAACAACATGCCAGTACGTTGAATCTGAAATCCCGCCCGATCCCCGAGGAATACCGCGATATCGTCGATCGGGCGCTATTGCGCATCGGCTATCGTTTCCGCGTGAGCCAGCTTCAGCTGGAGAGCTCTGTACCACCGGGCCTGCCCCTGACCGTGGATGCCACGTGGCACAATGACGGCGTGGCGCCGGTTTATCTCCCCTATCAGGTGCAATGGCGAGTCGTTAATGCCCTGGGGGAGGTCGTTGCCCGGAAAACAACCCAGGACGATATCCGCCAATGGCTGCCCGGCAGCTATCAGAGCCAGTTCACCCTTGCACTGCCTGCAACCCTGACCTCCGGGAAATACCAGCTGGAGGTGGCTTTAACCAACGATCAGGGTACACCGCGCATTCGCCTCGCCAACGAAGGTGGAAATGCCGAGGGATGGTATCCGATGGCTTCATTTAACATTAAGGAATAACTATGTTTGAATCCATTCGACAGGTTGGAGAGGAAATCAAGCACGCCGGCGGTATGAAAGCTAAAATCGCCCTCCTGCTTTATCGTCTTGCAACGTTATTTCGCAGCCGCAATCCGATTTGGAAACTGTGTGCTCTCCCGTTTGTGATCCTGAATAAGATCATTAACGAATGTCTATTTTGCGTCGAAATTCCCTGGCAAGCACGTATAGGATACGGATTAAAACTCTTTCATCCACACTGCATCGTAATTAACCGGGACACGGTCATTGGCAGCAACTGTACTTTGCGTCAGGGGGTCACGATCGGGAGCGTCGCTGATAGCAACGGGCAGGAAAGCATCAGCCCACTCATCGGTAACAATGTTGAATTCGGTGCACATGCGGTTGTGATTGGCCCGGTTACGCTGGGTGATAATGTCAAAGTGGGCGCCGGAACCGTTGTGACCAAAGATCTGCCTGACGGCGCGATTGTCGTAGGCCAGCCGTATCGTATTTTAAAAACAGACTAAACCATCGCGCTGTCCCGCCCGATGACTGATAAAAAAA
>NZ_JMPP01000068.1 GCF_000735435.1 Klebsiella planticola ATCC 33531
ACATCAGGCCCGCAGTCTGAGCGGCTCGCTAAAGTCATCGGCGGGTTCCAGCTTCAGACTGAATGTCGCCAGCAATGCCTTAGCCCGGTCGTGGAAATCACGCAGCGTTTTCTCAAGTTTCTCGCTGACTTCCGGATCGTCGATAGCCACCGGTCGCCAGACCCCTTCTTTATCGAACAGGCCAAACTGATAGCTGTAAGTGAAGCGTGATGTCTGTGCTTCCATCTCCATCCACCATCCCCAGAACTCTCGTTTTTCCGGGGCGGGTTTTACATTGACGCAAACTGCCAGGCAATCGAAAAAGAAGCGATTGTCTTCACACTGCTCTTCGCGAATATAAGGGCCAAGAGCCGTGAATTTCTTAATCAGCTTACTCTTGAGGTGTCCACTCGGTAACGTCATTGCGATCTCCTTTAGTGATGCAACTGTTTTACCAAATCAATAAAATTTAGCAATATATTAACTAAATCTATGATTGATCCAGCGGGCAATCTGGCGCAATGCGCGATCGAAATTGTGATAAACGGGCTTAAATGGAATCTCAAGCAGCTTGCCATCGGCGGATGACGAGGTAATTAAGCGCGATTCCTCTTCCGGGCTGAACGGATCGTTTTTCCAGAAGCCGGAAAGCATCGGCGTCGGACAGCGACGGCCCAGAAGCCCCTGGGTTTTTAATGAGTAGCGGTTCAGCTCGATGCGCAATGCTTCATCAGACGCATCGTGCATGCCCAGCCGCGATGCCAGAACGTCGAGATACATTTCCGGAACCCGGCCCTGGTGCAGCGGATCCACCAGCAGGTTATGCACCACCGGGCCAAGGCAGGCCACGGCTTTTAAGCGCTGCGGCTCCAGATAGCCCAGACGGACGGCGACATTCGCCCCAAAACGGAAACCGAACGCTGCGACCCGGGTATGATCGACCCACGGAACATTCGTCAGGTGCCGCAACGCATGCTGATGCAGCAGGCTGGTATCCTGGGTCAGTTTCCATTTTGACGAGAAGCCTATCGAAGGCATATCCAGCGTCAGCATAGCGATCCCCAGCGGCGCAAAGTAGTTCTCATACAGGCTGTAGTAGTCCGTCTGCAGCGCATCCAGCCCGCCGCACATCAGAACCACCGGGAACGGACCTTCGCTTTTCGGCATATGTAAAAAGCCGGTCACCGGCGCGCCGCCGGGCACAGGAAACTCCAGCTCGCGCAGCTCGCCCGGCAGGCGAAGCGCGGCCTCTTCATAGGCCCGATTAGCCAGCGCCTGCGCCTGTTCCGCCAGCTCGTCACCTTTAATATGCGGATAGGCGGCAATGCTATAGAGATTGGATGCATGCAGCCAGTGGCGCCCGCTGTTCAGCGGATCGGCTTCCTGCCCGGCCTTTTGCTGCCAGATCATCGCCTGTTTGGCCCATTCGAAAATCCAGTTGCCACCACGATAGCCCACCACGGTGTCATAAAGCTCCGGATCCGTACGCTCAGCATCGCTCATCACAATGCGCGCCTGCACATCCAGGATCTCCTGTGGCGCCACGCCACGCCAGATCCACATCAGACGGTTAATCAAGCGATACCAGTGATCGACATTACTCCCGTCAAGCGCAGAGTGGATCGGCTGTTGCGAACCCGACGCAAACCGACGCACCAGCGTAGACGTCTCTGGATGTTTGAATCGAGGTTTAAACAGTGTTTCGCTAAGGTTAGCTTGTGACATGTGCAGCCTCCATCGTGTTGCCACTCCGGACTATTGTAACCTGCATACGGGCAAAAAAAACCACGCCCGGCATAACCGGGCGTGGTAAATAGCACTCACCTTGTAAATTAACGACCTGAGATCGGCGGTACGAACACCACGCCCATGTCCCACGGTTGTTCAATCCAGGTATCCTGCGGAATATCAACAACATAATCATCAACCAGCGGACGACCAGCCGGTTTAGCAAAAATGGTAACGAAGTGTGCTTTTGGGTACATTTCGCGAATAGCGACGGCGGTACCGCCGGTATCGACCAGGTCATCGATCACGATGAAACCTTCACCATCCCCTTCAGCGCGTTTCAGGACGGTCAGCTCGCGCTGGTTATCGTGGTCGTAGCTGGAAATGCAAACGGTATCAACATGACGAATACCCAGTTCACGCGCCAGTAATGCACCCGGTACCAGACCACCGCGGCTTACGGCAATAATGCCTTTCCATTGTTCAGAAGGCATCAGACGATTGGCCAGTTTGCGGGCGTGAATCTGCAACATGTCCCAGGTGACGACGTATTTTTCGCTCATGTGAAGTGTCCCAGCCTGTGTTATACGGCTTAAATGATGTTCGAGGGGGAAAATGGTTGCGCGAGATTATAGAGATCTGACGCACTAAAAACCAGTGTTAAGCGGCCATCCCAGCGCTTTTTGCGTTGTTTACACTACCAGTCGGCGTGGAAAGTGGTATTCTCAACCCCACCGCGCAAGCCTGCGCCTGTTGTATTTTTTATTGCTAACCCTCGACCTGTAAAAGACTTTTGCAGGCGATCGTAAGGAGACTCATCGTGTCTGAATTGTCTCAATTATCCCCGCAGCCGCTATGGGATATTTTTGCCAAAATCTGTTCCATTCCCCATCCGTCCTATCACGAAGAACAACTCGCTGAACACATCATGGGCTGGGCAAAAGAAAAAGGCTTACACGCAGAACGCGATCAGGTTGGCAACATTCTGATTCGTAAGGCCGCCACGGCCGGTATGGAAAACCGTAAACCGGTTGTTCTGCAGGCGCACCTTGATATGGTGCCGCAGAAAAACAACGACACCGTTCATGACTTCACCAAAGATCCGATTCAGCCGTATATCGATGGCGAGTGGGTCAAAGCGCGCGGCACCACCCTGGGCGCGGATAACGGTATCGGTATGGCTTCTGCGCTGGCAGTGCTGGCTGATGACAACGTCGTACATGGCCCGCTGGAAGTGCTGCTGACCATGACCGAAGAAGCCGGCATGGACGGCGCATTTGGTCTTCAGGCTAACTGGCTGCAGGCCGATATTCTGATCAATACCGACTCCGAAGAAGAGGGCGAAATCTATATGGGTTGCGCCGGCGGTATCGACTTTACCTCAAACCTGGCCTTAACCCGCGAAGCGGTTCCGGCAGGTTTCCAGAGCTTTAAGCTGACCTTAAAAGGGCTGAAAGGCGGTCACTCCGGCGGCGAAATTCACGTCGGCCTGGGGAATGCCAACAAGCTGCTGGCCCGCTTCCTCGCAGGTCATGCGCAAGAGCTGGACCTGCGTCTGGTGGATTTCAACGGCGGCACCCTGCGTAACGCCATTCCGCGTGAAGCGTTCGCCACCGTCGCCGTCGCGGCCGACAAGGTCGATGCTCTGAAAGCGCAGGTCGCCACCTATCAGGACATCCTGAAAAACGAACTGGCGGCAAAAGAGAAGAACCTGGTGCTGCTGCTGGATGCCGCCGCCAATGACAAAGCGGCCCTGACGGCGCAATCCCGTGACGGCTTTGTGCGTCTGCTTAACGCCACGCCAAACGGTGTTATTCGTAACTCCGACGTGGCAAAAGGCGTTGTAGAGACCTCTTTGAACGTCGGCGTCGTGACCATGACCGATGACAATGTCCAGATCCACTGTCTGATTCGTTCGTTGATCGACAGCGGCAAAGATTACGTAGTCAGCATGCTGGATTCGCTGGGTAAACTGGCGGGCGCGAAAACCGAAGCCAAAGGCGCATACCCGGGCTGGCAGCCGGACGCGAACTCGCCGGTGATGCATCTGGTGCGTGAAACCTATCAGCGTCTGTTCAACAAGACGCCGAACATCCAGATTATTCACGCCGGCCTGGAATGCGGTCTGTTCAAAAAACCGTACCCGAATATGGATATGGTCTCCATCGGGCCAACCATTACCGGCCCGCACTCTCCGGATGAGCAGGTGCATATCGAAAGCGTGGGTCAATACTGGACGCTGCTGACGGAACTGCTGAAAGCGATTCCGGCGAAGTAAGTTACGGCAATAAACGGCCCGGATAACGGCGCGTGGCGCCTTATCCGGGCCGTCTCATCTTCTCCATCCGATAATTAATAAACGTCTCGCCGCGCACCGCCACCTGCTGTTCTTCCTCGACCCTGAAACCATGCCGTGCAAAAAACGGTTTTGCCGTAATGCTCGCGTCGACCGTCAGGGAGCCGTGCGGTATCTGCGCAAACAGTTCCTGGAGCAGCGCGCTGGCAATGCCTCGACGGCCATACTCCGGCGCCACAAACAGGAGATCGATATAGCGGTCCACGGCGCTGATAAACCCGACTGGAAGCGGGTCAATGACCGCGACCCACACCCGAGAATCCCTCATTTTGTGTCGCCAGCGGGCCTCGTCTATCTGCGCCCAGGCGGCTATCTGGCGGGGGGAATAATCATGGCTGGCGGTCTCTTGTACCGCGCGCAGAAAAATGGCGCCCAGCGCAGTAAAATCATCGTCGCGATAAGGTCTGATCTTCAGCATCGTTATAACCCCAGTACCAGCTGCCGCTCCAGTTGAGGATCAAGCAGCGTTACATGCAGCCCGACCAGCCGCACTCCGCGACCGCCCCGCCGCTCGTGCCAGGCTTTATAGGCAGTGGAAAGCAAATCCTCTTTATTCAGACGCGGCCAGACGTGTTCCTGAGTGGTCAGCTGAAAATCATTGAATTTCAGCTTTACCCCCTGACGAGCAATCAGAAGGTCCGGCTTGACCTTCAGCACCCGCCGTTCCAGCTCCTGATAGAGGTTCTCAATGATGCTCTCACAGGCAGACCACTCGTGGATATCCTCCACCAGCGTACGTTCAACGCCCACCGATTTACGCTGTCGGGTGTTGTTGATCTCCCGCTCATCGATTCCCTGGCTACGCTCCCACAGGATACGACCAAACTTACCAAAACGGCGGAGCAGCATCGCCAGGTCGCTTTTCTGCACATCTTCACAGGTACGTAGCCCCATGCCTTCCAGCTTTGCGGCTGAGACTTTCCCCACGCCGGGGATCTTCGCCAGCGGCAGGGTGCGGACAAACTCCGCGACCTGATGCGGCGCAATCACAAACTGACCGTTGGGTTTATTCATATCGGAAGCAATTTTCGCCAGAAATTTTACCGGCGCGATACCGGCGGAGGCGGTCAGTTGAAGCTCGTGAAAAATGGTCTGGCGAATCTCTTCCGCGATCAGCGTGGCAGAGCCCTGGCAGTGAACGCTATCGCTGACGTCGAGATACGCCTCATCCAACGACAGCGGTTCAATCAACGACGTGTAGCGAGAGAAGATTTCCCGGATATGGGACGAGGCCTCTTTATAGGCATCAAAGCGGCCGGGTAACAGGGTTAAATGCGGGCAAAGCTTGAGGGCCATCGCGGTCGGCATCGCGCTGCGCACGCCAAATTGGCGCGCCGGATAGTTGGCCGTGCTGATCACCCCCCGCTGTACCCGGCTACCGCCAATGGCAATGGGAATATCACGCAGGGCTGGATTATCCCGCATTTCCACGGCGGCAAAAAAGCAGTCCATATCGACATGGATAATTTTGCGCATACTCAGCCCTCAACGATAACTGGTTAAGTATACAGTAATAATACAAGGAATGAGAAGTGGGGTTTGTAGGCCTGATAAGCTTACGCCATCAGGCCATAATGCGCCGGCGGCGCAAGCTTGCCGGGCCTACGGAGAGATCAGAGGATCCGATTTTGCTGGCGCTGCGCTTCGCGCGCGATGCGCTTTTTACGCGCATCGCACGGCTCCGGGCAGTCGCAGACCTTCTCAAGCCCCAGCGATGAGATACCGCCGCAGCTGCCCTGGAGACTTTTGCGCTTTATCAGATATCCTAAAGACATCCCCAGAATCACCAGCGCGAAAATGACGAAGGTTGCCACAAACACCGTCAACATCATTAACCTCCAAAGTCATCCAGCATGATGTTGTCATCCTCAACGCCAAGATCTTTTAGCATCTTGATCACTGCGGCATTCATCACCGGCGGCCCACACATATAAAACTCGCAGTCCTCCGGCGCCGGATGATCGCGCAGGTAGTTTTCATACAGCACATTGTGAATAAAGCCGGTGTGGCCGTTCCAGTTATCTTCCGGCAGCGGATCGGAAAGCGCCACGTGGAAGGTAAAGTTCGGATTTTCACGCGCCAGCTGCTCAAACTCATCGTCATAGAACATTTCACGCAGCGAACGCGCGCCGTACCAGAAGCTGATTTTGCGCTTGCTGTGCAACCGTTTAAGCTGGTCGAAAATATGCGAACGCATTGGCGCCATGCCGGCGCCACCGCCAATAAAGACCATCTCTGCATCCGTCTCTTTAGCGAAGAACTCACCAAACGGCCCGGAAATCGTCACCTTATCACCGGCTTTCAGCGACCAGATATACGAAGACATGATCCCCGGCGGCGCGTCCGGCACTTTCGGCGGCGGCGTCGCGATACGCACGTTGAGCATAATGATGCCCTTCTCATCCGGATAGTTCGCCATCGAGTAGGCGCGCAGCGTCGGCTCTTTAACGTCGGAAACATAGCGGAACAGATTAAATTTATCCCAGTCCGCGCGGTACTCGTCCGGCACGTCAAAATCGGCATATGCCACTTTATGCGACGGACATTCAATCTGAATATAGCCGCCCGCGCGGAACGGCACGCTTTCGCCTTCCGGGATGGCCAGCTTCAGCTCTTTAATGAAAGTCGCTTTGTTATCATTAGAGATAACTTCACACTCCCATTTTTTGACGCCAAAAATCTCTTCCGGCAGCGCGATCTTCATGTTTTGCTTCACGGCAACCTGGCAGGCCAGACGGCAGCCCTCTTTCGCCTCGCGTTTGGTGATATGGGAAAGTTCGGTAGGCAGGATATCTCCGCCCCCCTCCTTGACCGTCACCCGGCACTGGCCGCAGGAACCGCCGCCTCCGCAGGCAGAAGAGATAAAGATCCCGTTGCTGGACAGCGTATTCAGCAGCTTATCGCCCGCCGGCGTGCGAATCTGTTTATCCGCTTCATTATTGATTTCAATAACCACAT
Organism: Klebsiella planticola ATCC 33531; assembly: GCF_000735435.1. Lineage (GTDB taxonomy): Bacteria > Pseudomonadota > Gammaproteobacteria > Enterobacterales > Enterobacteriaceae > Klebsiella > Klebsiella planticola. The sequence continues at coordinate 7,022 of NZ_JMPP01000068.1, forward strand.
CACCGGCGTTGACCAGCTTCGAGCGCGCCGCCAGGATTAACCCCGACAGCACCAGCACGATCAGCGTGAACATCACGACGCCAAGAATAATTTCCATACTTTCCGCCCTTATAGCTGCACACCGGAGAATGACATAAAGCCCAGCGCCATCAGACCTGTGGTAATAAAGGTGATCCCTAACCCGCGCAGACCCGCGGGCACATTTGCGTATTTCATTTTTTCGCGGATGCCCGCCATCGCCACTATCGCCAGCATCCAGCCGATGCCGGAGCCGAAGCCATACACGATGGATTCCGGGAAGTTATAGTCGCGCTGCACCATAAAGGAGACGCCGCCAAAAATAGCGCAGTTCACGGCAATCAGCGGCAGGAAGATCCCCAGCGCGTTGTACAGCGACGGGAAATACTTATCGAGGATCATCTCCAGAATCTGCACCAGCGCGGCGATCACCCCGATAAAGGTGATGAAGTTGAGGAAGCTCAGATCGACACCTTCCACCAGCGCACCGTCACGCAGTACGAGGTTGTAAATCAGGTTGTTCACCGGCACGGAAATGCCGAGCACCACCGTCACCGCCACGCCAAGACCGAACGCCGTGGAGACTTTCTTCGACACAGCAAGAAACGTACACATGCCGAGGAAGAAGGCCAGCGCCATGTTTTCAACAAACACCGCGCGGACAAAAAGACTGAGGTAATGAGCCATAATCGGTTACTCCTTCTCCTGCTGTTCCGGTTTCCAGCTGCGCAGCGCCCAGATCAGCAGACCGATGATGAAAAACGCGCTCGGCGCGAGCAGGAACAGGCCGTTCGGCTGATACCAGCCGCCGTTCTGCACGGTTTGCAGCACGGTGACGCCAAACAGTTTACCGCTGCCGATAAGCTCACGCAGGAAACCGACAATCATCAGAATGGCACCGTATCCCAGACCGTTACCAATACCGTCCATAAAGCTCGCCAGCGGCGGCGACTTCATGGCATACGCTTCCGCACGCCCCATCACAATACAGTTGGTGATGATAAGCCCGACAAACACCGACAGCTGTTTGGAGACTTCATAGGCGTAGGCGCGCAGCAGCTGATCGACCACGATCACCAGCGAGGCGATGATCGCCATCTGCACGATAATGCGCACGCTGTTGGGAATATGGTGGCGGATCATCGAGATAAACATGCTGGAAAACGCCGTCACCAGCGTTACCGCGATCGTCATGACGAATGCGGTTTCCAGTTTGGTGGTCACCGCCAGCGCCGAACAGACGCCCAGCACCTGCAAGGCAATGGGGTTGTTGCTGATCAACGGCCCGACCAGCACCCGTTTTACTTCTTTCATCTCATCGAGCTCAGCCATTGTTCAGGCCTCCTTCACGAATCTGCTTGAGGAACGGACCAAAGCCCTGCTCCCCCCATCCAGAAATCAAAACTGTGCTGCACGCCGTTGGAGGTGAGCGTTGCGCCGGAAAGGCCGTCAACCGCATAGTCATCCCCCTGACGTGCGCCGCCTTTCACCACTTTCAGCGCAGGCATACCGCTGTCGTCGAGCACTTTTTTACCGATGAACTGTTGACGCCAGGCGGGGTTTTCCACTTCGCCGCCGAGGCCCGGCGTTTCGCCCTGATCGTAATAGGTGATGCCTTTCACGGTACGGCCATCGGTATCAAGCGCCACAAAGGCGTACATCATCGACCACAGGCCGTTGCCGTAAATCGGCAGCACCACTTCCTGAACCTTTTTCTGCTCGTCTTTCACAAGGTAGATTTCCACCACGTTAGTACGACGCTTGATGCCCGCCGGATCCTGGCTGGCCTCCAGCACGGTACTTTGCTCAGGATCTTTCAGCGCCAGCCCCTGATTGAAGAAGTCCGGATCTTTTTCCAGCAGTGCGCCGCTTTTCAAATCCAGCAGCCGCGGAGTGATACGCTCGGCAAACACCGAGGCAATCTCCTCCTGCTTCATGTCCGGCTGCATCAGCCCGGCGACGGAGAGAATGTTACGCTGTTTATCGAGCGCTTTTTGCTCCTGCTGGCGCGGCTTCAGCCCCACCGCAGAACCGGCAACAATGACCGAGCAGACCAGGCAAAGCACCAGCACCACCAGCAGCGTTTTGCCGATGCTATCGTTACTTTTTTTCTCAGCCACGCGACTTCCTCCGCTTGATATTGGCCTGCACCACCAGGTAATCGAACAGTGGCGCAAAGAGGTTGGCAAACAGAATGGCCAGCATCATCCCTTCCGGATAGGCCGGGTTCACCACGCGGATCAGTACGCACATCGCGCCAATCAGCGCACCGTATGCCCACTTTCCTTTGTCGGTGAACGACGCCGACACCGGGTCAGTCGCCATAAACATCATGCCGAAGGCAAAGCCGCCGAGCACCAGATGCCAGTACCACGGCATGGCGAACATCGGGTTGGTATCAGAGCCAATAACGTTAAACAGCGTTGCCGTGGCAATCATGCCAATCATCACCCCGGCGACAATGCGCCAGGAGGCGACACGACCGAAAATGATGATGGCGCCGCCAATCAGAATCATCAGCGTCGAGACCTCGCCGATGGAGCCCGGAATATTGCCGAGGAACGCATCCATCCAGCTTACCGGTTGGCCGCTGGTGACATTCACCAGCGCTTCACCGCCGCGGCTCGCCCACTGAGAAAGCGGCGTTGCGCCGGAGAAACCGTCCGCCGCCGTCCACACCAGATCGCCGGAAATTTGCGCCGGATAGGCAAAGAACAGGAATGCGCGCCCGGCCAGCGCCGGGTTGAGGAAGTTACGGCCGGTGCCGCCAAAGATCTCTTTGCCAATCACCACGCCAAAACTGATGCCCAGCGCCGCCTGCCACAACGGCAGCGTCGGCGGCACAATCAGCGCGAACAGAATGGAGGTAACAAAGAAGCCTTCGTTGATTTCGTGTTTGCGCACGATGGCGAACAGCACTTCCCAAAAGCCGCCGACGATAAACACGGTGAGATAAATGGGCAGGAAGAATACTGCGCCCAGCCCCATCATGCTCAGCCAGCCCGCATCCGGGCCAAAGCTCACCCCCAGCCACTGCGCCACGCTATAGTGCCAGTGGCTGGCGATCACCTGCTGCAGCTGCTCCGCGCCGTAGAGTTTGTGTAGCGCCGGGATAGTTTGCAGACCAACGTTGTACATGCCCCAGAACATCGCCGGGAACACCGCCAGCCACACCAGGATCATCATCCGCTTGAGGTCGATGGCATCACGGACGTGAGAGGCCCCTTTCGTCACCTGACCCGGGGTATAGAAAATGGTCGCCGCCGCCTCATACAACGGGTAGTACTTTTCCAGTTTGCCGCCGTGGGTGAAATGCGGCTCAATTTTTTCCAGCAGATTTTTCAAACCCATCACTTATCCTTCCTGCTCAATGCGGGTTAAGACGTCACGCAGCAGCGGGCCGTATTCATATTTTGCCGGGCAGACGTAGGTGCAGAGCGCTAAATCTTCTTCATCCAGCTCCAGGCAGCCCAGCGCCTGCGCGCTGTCGGTGTCTCCCGCCAGCAAATCCCGCAGCAGATGTGTCGGCAGAATATCCAGCGGCATCACGCGCTCGTAGTTGCCGATGGGAACCATCGCACGCTCGCCGCCGTTGGTATCCGTTGAGAAACTGAACAGTTTGTGTTTGAGAAAATGTCCGAGCGTGGTGCGGGTAATCGAAAATTTGTCTTTGCCCGGCATCACCCAACCAAACAGCTCTTTCTCACGCCCTTCCTTCACGACGCTCACCTGCAGGTGATAGCGGCCAAGGAACGCATACGGCCCCTGGGCGTGGGTGCCGCTCAACACCGAGCCGGAAATCACCCGGTTTTCCCCCTCCAGCAGCTCACCGGCCAGCAGTTCATCAAGACTGGCGCCGCAGCAGGACTCGATCAGCCGCGGCTCTTTGACCTGCGGGCCCCCGAGCGCAATCACGCGTTCGCTGTAAAGTTCCCCGTCGAGAAACAGCCGACCGATAGCGATAACATCTTGATAGTTAAGGTACCAGACCTGCTTCTTCAGGCTGACGGGCTCAAGGAAATGGATATGGGTGCCAGCCAGCCCGGCCGGATGCGGTCCGGCGAACTGGTTAAAGGTCACCTGCCCTGACGGGTGGCCACCGAGCTTGCCGCCGCTGGCCTGGCAGACATGAACTTTGCCATCCGTCAGGCTGGTGAGCACGGTGAGTCCCGCATCAAAGGCCTCACGGCGGGCCAGAATAATCGGTTGCGGATCCGCCGCCAGCGGGTTGGTATCGATAGCGGTCACGAAAATCGCCGCCGGTACGCTACCCGGCGCCGGCGTTTTACTAAACGGACGGGTGCGAAATGCCGTCCATTGGCCGGAAGTCAGCAGCTGCTGCTGCACGGTTTCCCGCGCCAATCCAGCCAGATCGCCCGGCGCATAGCGGGGGAAAGAGACGGCCTCATCGCCGTCGACATCGATAACAATGGATTGCAGAACCCGACGTTCGCCGCGATGGATGGCGCTAATCACCCCAGCCGCAGGTGCGGTAAAGCAGACGCCGGGGTTCTTTTTGTCTTCGAAGAGGATCTGCCCTTTTTGTACCCGGTCACCTTCGCGCACCGCCATTGAGGGGCGCATACCAACGTACTCCTCGCCCAACAGCGCGACGCGTTTGACGGCAACCTGAGAAGTTTTCTGCTGTGATGGCATGCCAGCTATGGGCAGATTCAGCCCTTTCGTAATTTTAATCATATCGTTAGCAGGTATCCGTAACCTAAACCTCGATATCAGATCGAGGCCAGCAACATTGATGGGAAATCAGAGAAAAGGAAAAGCTGAGTCCTGGCGATTCACAAGACGGGAGAGAAGCATCCTTTCTTACCCTGATCGTTAAGCGGCGCAAGTGTAACATTTCGTGAGCGGCGTCAGTAGATAAACCACCATTAACTACCTATAAAATGAGATCTATTGCGCAAAGTTCTGACTGCGCTTTGACGTCGGATTCGCTATAAAGGACAACTAAATTGTAAACGCGGCAAGGCCGCGCTTGCGAAAAAATGCCGTGATGCTAATGTGAGCGCTCTAAATCCAGAAAAGTCTGATTTCGGGTATCTCTTGCCGTCCTGGCAATGTGGTTTTTGATTTATCAAGGAACAAGCAGTATGCGCAAAATCGCATTATTTATTGCGATGCTTCTGTTGCCGTGCGTTTCATTTGCTGGGTTACTCAGCAATAGCGGCTCGACGACGCCGGTTAGCAAAGAATACAAGCAACAATTAATGGGTTCCCCGGTTTACATTGAGATCTTCAAAGAAGAGCGCACGCTCGATCTCTACGTCAAAATGGGCGAAACCTACCAGCTACTCGACAGCTACCGGATCTGTAACTATTCCGGCGGTCTGGGGCCGAAGCAGCGTCAGGGCGACTTCAAAAGTCCGGAAGGGTTTTATAGCGTGACGCGCAATCAGCTCAAGCCTGACAGCCGTTTCTATAAAGCCATTAATATCGGCTTCCCGAACGCCTACGATCGCGCTCATGGATATGAAGGTAAATACCTGATGATTCACGGTGCCTGCGTATCCATCGGCTGCTACGCGATGACCGATACCGGCATTGATGAGATTTTCCAGTTTGTGACCGGCGCGCTAGTGTTCGGCCAGTCCAGCGTACAGGTCAGCATTTATCCTTTCCGCATGACCAACGCCAATATGGAACGCCACAAATACTCCTACTATGCGGATTTCTGGAAACAGCTGAAGCCAGGCTACGACTATTTCCAGCAAACCCACAAGCCGCCGGTTATCTCAGTGGCCGATGGCCGCTATATCGTCAGCAAGCCGCTCAGTCATGAAGTTATCCAGCCGCAGCTGGCTTCAAACTACACGGTCCCCGAGGCAAAATAACGCCCACTCGCCTGGCATGATTTTATGCCAGGTCTCGTTGCCGGTCAGCGGCTGAGTGGCGATAACGGTGACCACATCGTTGGGTGTGGTCTCCCGTTGAAAATCGATTTCCACGTCCTGATCCAGTAACGTTGCCACGCCAAACGGCGCCCGCCGCGTTATCCAGTGCAGATTCGTCGAACAAAACGCCATCACGTAACGTCCGTCCGACAACAGCATATTGAAGACGCCTTTTTCCCGCAGCGAGCCCGCCAGGGTCGCGATAAAGCTGAACACTTCAACCATGTCGTCCGGCGTCCCCGAATAGCGCTCGGTCAGGCAGTGCAGCAGCCAGCAGAAGGCTTTTTCGCTGTCGGTCTCGCCGATCGGCTGGAGATTGCCCGTATCCAGGGCCTCATAGCCCTCTAACTGGCCGTTATGAGCATAGGTCCAGTTGCGTCCCCACAGCTCGCGGGTAAATGGATGGGTGTTTTCCAGCGCAACGATACCGCGGTTAGCCTGGCGAATATGGGCGATAACCGAGCACGATTTGATGGGATAGTCCTGAACCAGTTTGGCAATCGGCGACTGGAAGCTGGGCTGCGGATCTTTGAATGTGCGACAGCCTTTACCTTCATAAAAGGTAATACCCCAGCCATCTTTATGCGGGCCGGTGCCGCCACCGCGCTGAACCAGCCCGGTAAAGCTAAAACAAATATCTGTTGGCACATTCGCGCTCATCCCGAGCAATTCGCACATACATCACCTCTACGCACTTTCAGGCAGTGCCGGGTAGTGCACTGCTTACCCGGCCGACAACTCAGCCCGCAGGTCGGGCAAACACTGTGCCGCCCGACACCATGTCATCAGGCCTTAACCATCTCTTTTTCGATCAGCATAATCAGAATATGAATCACTTTAATGTGAATTTCCTGAATACGATCGGCATAACCAAAATGCGGCACGCGAATTTCAACATCGGCGGAGCCGGCCATTTTACCGCCGTCTTTGCCGGTCAGCGTGATGACTTTCATCCCCTGCGCACGGGCAGCTTCAATCGCCTTAATCACGTTGCCGGAGTTGCCGGAAGTGGAGATACCCAGCAGCACATCGCCGGCGCGCCCCACGGACTCGACGTAGCGGGAGAAGACATACTCATAGCCAAAATCGTTACTGACGCAGGACAGGTGGCTGACGTCTGAAATCGCAATCGCCGGATAGCCAGGGCGATTCTCACGATAGCGCCCGGTCAGTTCTTCTGCAAAGTGCATCGCATCGCAGTGGGAACCGCCGTTACCGCAGGAGAGGACTTTACCACCGGCCTTAAAGCTATCAGCCAGCAGCACCGCGGCACGCTGAATCGCGTGAATATTAGCTTCGTCCTGCAGAAAGTTAGCCAGCGTTTCCGCCGCTTCGTTCAGTTCGTTACGAATAAGATCCTGGTACATGAGGATAATCCTTCAGTATGGTTGGAATAACCCTGGCAGTGTACCGGATAGGCGCCGAAGCGAGAAGCAGCAGCCGACGTTATCCGCCGTGGTTTTGCTTTTACGTGCCGCATTTACGTACAACAATGTGAGCAAGGTTGTAATTATTTTGTAAACACATTGCTAAAGCCAATAACATCCACTACAACCATATCATCACAAGTGGTCAGACCTCCTACAAGACAGGGAGCATTTCTCTATGATGATTTTGAGTATTGTTGCAACCGTTGTTTTACTCGGTGCGCTCTTCTATCACCGAATTAATCTCCTGCTGAGCAGCGTGATTTTGCTCGCCTGGACCGCCGCGCTTAGCGTGGCCGGGCTGTGGAATATCTGGCTGCTGGTACCGCTGGCGATTATCCTGCTGCCGTTCAACTTTGCGCCGATGCGCAAGTCAATTTTCTCGGCGCCGGCATTCCGCGCATTCCGTAAGGTGATGCCGCCAATGTCGCGTACCGAAAAAGAGGCCATCGACGCGGGCACAACCTGGTGGGAAGGCGACCTGTTTCGCGGGACGCCAGACTGGCAGAAGCTGCACAACTATCCGCAACCGCGCCTGACCGCCGAAGAACAGGCGTTCATCGACGGCCCGGTAGAAGAAGCCTGTCGCATGGCGAACGATTTTGAAATCACCCATGAAATGGCCGATCTGCCGCCGGCGCTGTGGGCCTACCTGAAAGAGCATCGTTTCTTTGCGATGATCATTAAGAAAGAGTACGGCGGCCTGGAATTCTCCGCTTACGCTCAGTCACGGGTGCTGCAAAAGCTCTCCGGCGTTTCCGGTATCCTGGCGATTACCGTCGGCGTACCGAACTCCTTAGGCCCGGGCGAACTGCTGCAACATTACGGTACAGAAGAGCAGAAAAATCACTATCTGCCGCGCCTGGCGCGTGGTCAGGAAATTCCGTGCTTTGCGCTGACCAGTCCGGAAGCCGGCTCTGACGCCGGAGCCATCCCGGACAGCGGCGTCGTCTGCATGGGCGAATGGCAAGGTGAGCAGGTACTGGGCATGCGCCTGACCTGGAACAAACGTTATATCACCCTCGCGCCTATCGCGACCGTCTTGGGTCTGGCCTTTAAACTCTCCGATCCTGACCGTCTGCTGGGCGGCGAAGAAGATCTGGGCATTACCTGCGCGCTGATCCCGACCAGCACGCCGGGTGTCGAAATTGGCCGTCGCCACTTCCCGCTGAACGTGCCGTTCCAGAATGGTCCGACCCAGGGGAAAGACATTTTCGTGCCGATCGATTACATCATCGGCGGCCCGTCGATGGCCGGTCAGGGCTGGCGGATGCTGGTGGAATGTCTGTCCGTGGGACGCGGCATCACCCTACCGTCTAACGCCACCGGCGGACTGAAATCCGTGGCGATGGCGACCGGTGCCTATGCCCATATTCGCCGTCAGTTCAAAATCTCCATCGGTAAAATGGAAGGCATCGAAGAGCCTCTGGCGCGTATTGCCGGTAACGCATACGTGATGGATGCCGCCGCTTCGCTGATTACCTACGGCATTATGCTGGGAGAGAAACCGGCGGTGCTGTCGGCTATCGTCAAGTACCACTGTACCCATCGCGGCCAACGCTCAATTATTGACGCCATGGATATCACCGGCGGGAAAGGCATCATGCTGGGCGAAGGTAACTTCCTCGCCCGTGCCTACCAGGGCGCGCCCATTGCCATCACCGTGGAAGGGGCCAATATCCTGACCCGTAGCATGATGATCTTCGGTCAAGGGGCGATTCGCTGCCATCCGTACGTACTGGATGAAATGGCCGCCGCGCAAAACAATGATGTTAACGCTTTCGACAAACTGCTGTTTAAACACATTGGTCATGTCGGCAGTAACAAAGTCCGCAGCTTCTGGCTGGGCCTGACCCGCGGGCTGACAAGCAGCACGCCGACCCGCGATGGCACCCGTCGCTACTACCAGCACATGAACCGTCTGAGCGCGAACCTGGCGCTGCTGTCCGACGTCTCCATGGCGGTGCTGGGCGGAAGCCTGAAGCGTCGCGAGCGCATCTCCGCGCGTCTCGGCGATGTCCTGAGCCAGCTCTATCTCGCCTCCGCGGTGCTGAAACGCTATGACGATGAAGGGCGCAATGAAGCAGACCTCCCGCTGGTCCATTGGGGCGTCCAGGATGCGCTGTATCAGGCAGAACAGGCGATTGACGATCTGCTGAAGAACTTCCCGAACCGTTTTGTCGCCGGCGCCCTGCGCATTGCTATCTTCCCGACCGGCCGTCACTACGACGCGCCGTCCGATAAGCTGGATCATAAGGTGGCAAAAATCCTGCAGGTACCGAGCGCAACGCGTTCACGTATCGGCCGCGGCCAGTATCTGACCCCGAGTGAACATAACCCGGTCGGTCTGCTGGAAGAGGCGCTGCTTGATGTCATGGCCGCCGATCCGATTCATCAGCGTATCTGCAAAGAGCTGGGTAAAAACCTGCCGTTTACCCGTCTGGATGAACTGGCCCGCAACGCGCTGGCAAAAGGTTTAATCAATCAGGATGAAGCCGATATTCTGAGCCGTGCGGAAACCAGCCGTCTGCGCAGCATTAACGTTGACGATTTCGCAGCCGATGAGCTGGCGACCAAACCGGTAAAGCTCCCGGAGAAAGTCCGCAAGGTTGAAGCCGCATAAAACAATAACCGTCACCACATCACGACCAGGGCGGGGAATTTCCCCGCCTTTCTTTTTTACCCGTCGACCGACATTCACCTGTCTGCGTTATCATTTTTTTAACAACATATTCCGCTGAGCAGCGAGAGACTGATATGGTGTTAAAATTACCCTGATGCTCTCATGATGATGGAGTTCAACACTGTGCCTGGTTTGAAAATTACGTTGTTGCAACAACCCCTGGTGTGGATGGACGGTCCCGCCAACTTGCGTCATTTCGATCGTCAACTGGAAGGCATCACCGGACGTGACGTCATTGTATTGCCGGAAATGTTCACGACCGGATTCGCTATGGAGGCCGCAAAGCAGTCGATGTCACCCGAAAACGTCATTGACTGGATGCAGAGCAAAGCGGTGCAAACAAATGCCCTGATTGCCGGCAGCGCGGCGCTGCAAACCGATCGTGGGCCGGTTAACCGCTTCTTGCTGGTAGAGCCCAATGGCACAACCCACTTCTACGACAAACGCCATCTGTTCCGCATGGCCGAAGAACATCACCATTATGAGGCGGGCAACGAACGGGTCGTGTTTGAGTGGCGCGGCTGGCGAATTCTGCCGCTGGTATGCTATGACCTGCGCTTCCCGGTATGGTCACGTAACCATAACGACTACGATTTAGCGCTCTATGTTGCCAACTGGCCTGCCCCGCGTTCACTGCACTGGCAGTCTCTGCTGGTGGCGCGCGCCATCGAGAATCTGGCCTATGTTGCCGGCTGTAACCGCGTCGGCACCGATGGTAACGGCCATCATTACCGCGGCGATAGCCGCATTATCAGCCCGCAGGGAGAGATTCTGGCAACGGCAGAACCCCATCAGGCAACGCGCCTGGATGCAGAGCTGTCGATGACGGCGCTCAAAGAGTATCGAGAGAAGTTTCCGGCCTGGCAGGATGCGGATCCTTTCACCCTGAACTGATCGCCTTCTCCCCTCGTTAATCGAGGGGAATCCGCTTTATACCTCGCCCCTCCCTTTTCCCCCGCCAGCCCGCAGAATAAGCGGAAAAATAATATTTTTTTGGACGGATTATTTCTGTTCTACACTCATTAAGTGGATAAAATTCAACAAGCACAAACTTCATTTTCAAATAACTTTCAGCTTTTTTTAAAGCGATTCCATCTCGGTCCTGGTCTGGTTTTATTGCCCGACCTGTAAGGTCGTGCGCGCATTATCAGTGAGAACAAACCATCATGGAAAATAATACCCTGCTTGTTGTTGAAAAAAGACTGGTTGCCCGTTTTTTGGATATGTTCATTCGCTTTGGACTTATTCTGGCATTAGCCTCTTTCTGCTATACCGTATTTTCTCCGTTTCTTAATATGATGCTGTGGGCCGTTATCCTGGCCGTCACTCTTTACCCTCTCCACCAGTATTTTGCGACGAAGCTGGGAGGAAAACAGGGCTGGTCCTCAACCCTGATAGTCCTGCTCGGCATTGTGCTGATCGTGGTCCCTACGGTGCTGATGATAAGCTCTCTGGGTGAAAGCGTCAGCGTGATGATTGATAAACTCGGCGGCCGTACTTTCGTCATTCCGCCGCCATCAGCGCATATCGCCACCATTCCCATCGTCGGAGAAAAAATTAGCCTCCTGTGGTTAAAAGCGTCCAACGATTTGCCGGGGCTGATTAGCAACTACCGTTCGCAGATCGGAGATATCGCTAAAAATATCCTCGGTATTCTTGCCAGCATGGGCGGTGGATTGCTCGGTTTTATCCTCTCCTTCATCGTAGCGGGCATTATCATGACCTGGGGCGCCGCCGGGGCGGACAGCGCCCGACGCATTGCCATACGCCTGACGGATGAGAAAAAAGGACACGCTCTGGTGAAACTGTGTACCAGCACGATCCGTGCGGTGGCGCAGGGCGTGATCGGCGTCGCGCTGATCCAGGCGCTGCTGGTAGGCGTCATTATGATCGTGGCGGGCATTCCGGCAGTGGGGATCTTCTTTGTTCTGGCGCTGATCCTCGGGATCGCGCAGATTCCCGTGATTCTGGTGACCGCGCCGGCCATTGCGCTGATGTGGAGCCTCGGCGACCACGGAACGGCGATGAATATCATCTACACGATCTTGCTGATTGTGGCCGGTATGGCAGACAACGTACTCAAACCGCTGATGCTCGGACGCGGTGTCGATGCCCCGATGCCAGTCGTGCTGCTTGGTGCATTAGGCGGCATGGCGGCCAGCGGTATTCTCGGTATGTTTATCGGCGCGACCCTGCTCTCTATTGGCTATCGTATTTTCATGTCCTGGGTCAACGATGGGCAGGTCGGCGATAGCCAGACTCCTGTCGTTCCGGACGACAAAGATGCTCAATGAGCACCGTACCAGGCGCCTGCTGTTCACCGCTGGCGCCTGCCTTGTTCTCACCGCATGCACGACGCTGGGGCCAGACTACCATCCGCCGAAAACGCCGGAGCTGACCCACTGGCAGCCGGCCACGCAGCGGATGGCTTCCCGCTCGACGCCTGCCGATTACGCACGGTGGTGGACGCAGCTCAACGACCCGACCTTAACCGCGCTGATTAACGAAGCGCTGCGGAAAAATCCGGATGTCAAAATCGCCGGTCTGCGTCTGCTGGAATCCCGGGCGCAGCTGGGGATCGCCGAGAGCTTACTGGGACCGCAGGCGACGATCGGCAGCGGCGATCTGCTGCGCACCGGCCAGCAGCGTTCGGGAAACTACAGCTCAGGAACCCGTTACAGCGCCGGGGCCAATCTGGGATGGGAAATCGATTTCTGGGGTAAGTTTCAGCGCGGCGTCGAGTCCGCCGATGCCAGCTATTTCGCCACGCTAGCGCAGTACGATGATATTCAAGTGCTGATGGCAGCCCAGGTGGCACAGTGGTACGTCAATATCCGCACGCTGGAAGCCCGCCTGCAAATAACCCGCAGCAATGCGAAGATCCAGCAGCGTAGCCTGCAGATCACCGAGCGGTTATTCCTCAGCGGCAACAGCGCGGAGCTGGACGTTCAGCAGGCAAAAACCCAATACCTCTCCACGCTTTCGACGATCCCCCAACTGGAAACCAGCCTCGCACAAAGCCAGAATGCCCTGAGCGCGCTGCTGGCACGCAAGCCCGGCCCCCTGCCGGAAATGGCGAGCCAGACCGGCGATATCCCGCTGGGCGAACTCTCGTTAGTGTCTGAACTTCCTGCCAACCTTCTGCGCCGACGGCCCGACGTCAGGGCGGCTGAGCGACAGCTGGCGGCACAGTCGGCGCTTATCGGCGTAGCGGAGAGCGAGCTCTACCCGTCCATTTCGCTGATCGGCAGCGTCGGGATTAGCGGCAGGACGGAGAGCAATGGCACGCTCAGCTGGGCGGCGGGCCCGACATTCAGCTGGAATCTGCTGGATCAAGGCCGGCTCGGAAATCAGGTTCTGGTTCAGGATGCCCGTTTTCTCCAGCTTCACGAGCACTATCGCGATACCGTCTTTCAGGCCGCGCGTGAAGTCGACGATGCGGCTATCGCCTACGCGAATGATAAAGATGAAATTGTATTGCTGAGCCAAACGGGTAAAGCCGCCAGCCGTTCCCTCGAAATAGCCAACACGCAGTATCGTGAGGGAATGGCTGACTTTCAGCGTGTCCTTGACTCGCAGCGGGCGCTGTTCAACCAACAAGAACGGCTGGTCAGCAGCCGCGGCGCGGCGATGCGCGATCTGATCGCGCTGTATAAAGCGTTGGGGGGCGGCTGGGAAAGCGGACGGACACGCCCGCTGGTCGATGCCGCAACGGAAACGCACCTGCGCCAGCGTGATAGCTGGCTGCCGCTGCTGAAGACCCCGCTTCCTTCCGCCACATCTCCTTCAGAAGGACCTTCGCTATGAATGCCCCCTCCTCTTCACCTGGACAGGCCAGCCGGCGTACAGCCATCGGCCTGGTGGTGGTGATTGTACTGCTGATCGGCTTTTATTTAGTCACGGACAGGGTGACGCCCTATACCTCGCAGGCCAGGGTACAGGCCTTCGTCATTCCGGTCGCAGCGGAAGTGACCGGGCAAATAAAAAAGGTATATGTTCGTGACAATCAACGTGTCGCTATGGGCGAACCGCTGTTTGAGCTGGACCCGGAACCTTATGATATCGCCCTGGCGCGTGCACGTTCGGACTATGCCACGGTGCTCAGTTCCGTGAAGGCCAGCGGTGAAAGCGTGGTCGCGGCAAAGGCTGGCCTTCAGGCCGCCACCACCGCTTACCAGAATGCGGCGAAAGATGCCGAGCGCCAGGAACGGCTCTATCGTGAAGATCCCGGCACGATTTCCGTCCGGCGCCTGGAAATAGCCCAGGCCACCCGGGAAACCGCCCGTAGTCAGATGGCCGCTGCCGCTGCCGACGTGCGGCGTGCCATTGAAGCCGCCGGTGCAGCCGGTGACGATAATTCTCAGCTGTTAAGCGCCCGGGCCGCGGTTCGCAAAGCCGAGCTGGACCGCAGTAAAAGCACCGTGATTGCCGGCAGCCGCGGGCTGATTACCGATTTACGCACCGAAGCTGGCCAGTTTGTTGGCGCGGGCGCCCCGGTGATGACATTGATTGCCCTGAACGATGTCTGGATTAACGCGGACATGACCGAAAATAACCTCGGTCGTATCCGGCCGGGTAATGAGGTAGCGATTCTTCTCGACAGCATGCCCGGACACATTTTTACCGGCCGGGTACTCAGCATCGGCTATGGTATCAACGCCTCGCAACCCCCGCCGGCCGGCGGTCTCCCTACCGTGGATAACAACCGTGACTGGCTCCGTCAGGCCCAGCGCTTCCCGGTTAAAATCGCCTTTGCAAAAGAGGATACCCCGCCGCCCACCAGCCTTCGCGTTGGCGGGCAGGCGGATGTGCTGGTTTATACCAGCGGCAGTAGCCTGCTGAACGTTGCAGGCTACCTGTATATCCGTGTCATGAGCCTGTTCTCCTGGCTCTATTAGGGGACCAACGCGATGCATAACGTGGACCGTGCCGTACTGAGAATAAGCTGTGGCAGCGGACTGGCCGCGCTGGTCTGCTACGCCAGCGCGCTGCCGATGCCGCACCTCGGATGCATCATGGCCTGGATTGTGCTGTGCCAGGGGAAACCTTTGGCGCTGAAAAAAGGTCTCGTCATTGGTTCTCTCCTGATAGTCACCATGACGGGTGGCATTCTGATGGTGCCATTACTGACCTATTACGCCTTACCGGGCGTGCTGCTCACGGCGCTGTTGCTGTATCAGTTGATATTAATGGGCCTTTCCGGGAAGGCCACGCTGTCGATGCTGCTGGTGGTGGCAATAGCGGTGATTCCCATTGCCGGGCTGATTGAGCAGGCGCTGGCGATGGGGCTGGCGCAAATGCTGGGGATCGGTTTTATTACCGGTACGTTGGTCAACGGGCTGGCGGTGGCGTTATTCCCACCGCCACCGGGCCCGGCGCCCCAGCCCAGGGAATCGCCGGCGGTGAGTTCTCCCCATGTCAGGGCGCTACGGGCGGTGATTATTGTACTCCCCGTCTGGCTTCTGGCACTGAGCCACCCGACGTTCTACATCCCGGCGGTGATGAAAACCGTCACGCTGGCGCAGCAGGCGACGACGCTCACCACGAAAACGTCGGGAAAAGAACTGGTGCTATCGACGCTACTGGGGGCGCTGCTGGCGCTGGGGCTGTGGTTCGGTCTTAGCCTCTGGCCGTCGCTGCTAATGCTGGTGCTCTGGCTGAGCCTGGTCAGTCTGTGGGTGGCCCGGCGGCTGGTTCGTCTGGTGCCGGGACGGTTTCCCCCCTCTTTCTGGAGCAATGTCTGGATAACCGCCCTCATTCTGTTCGGCCCGGCGATTCAGGACAGCAGTTCAGGAAAAGATGTCTGGACAGCCGCCGCGATGCGCTGCGCGTTATATCTCATCATCGCGCTTTATGGCTGGGCCTGCATCGCCCTTCTTGAGCGCTGGCGCCCCCTTGACGCCCCCTCAACAAAACTTCATTCAGGAGATTAACATGTTGCTTCCGCTGATAACGGGCATGCCCGTTATCCTGTGTAATATGCTGCTGCAATCTCTGGTGTCCGTCTGGTGCATTCGCTTTTATCTCAAGCGTTTTCACGGCAAAGAGGGGCTACTTGCCGGCGTGCTGGCGCTGTTTGGCACCATCATCATCATTTTAATGGGTAATTTGCTGCAGATTCTGCTCTGGGGAATACTGTTTGTCTGGCTGGGCGAGTTTCCGACGCTGCTGGATGCGGTGTATCACTCCGGGGTGAACTTCGCGACGTTGGGGTATGGCGATGTTGTGATGAGCGCCAGATGGAAACTGCTCGGTCCGCTGGAGGCGGTCAACGGGGCGCTGATGATCGGCCTGTCCGGTGCCTGCATGCTGGCCGTTATGCAGCATCATATTCGCAAGCAATTAAAATATATAAAATGAACTCAATGAGTTTGTTTTGGCGGGGCGTGAAACGACGAAAGCCTGAATCATTTCTGATTCAGGCTTTCTGAATAGTGGCGGAACGGACGGGACTCGAACCCGCGACCCCCTGCGTGACAGGCAGGTATTCTAACCGACTGAACTACCGCTCCACTTACTGTTCCCTTGGGAACGAGGCGAATATTACGGATTCCCCGTAACGCCGTCAACGCTTTTTCTTCAGTTTTGAATCGTTTGCTGTAAAAATCGCCCGCCAGGTGATTTTTACAGCATATCCCAGTGACTCAGGCGCGCCACAGGCAGCTTCCGCCTTTCTTTTGCACCAGATCGAGTCGGGATTCATGGCTCACGATCTCTTCATCAGTCGCATAAACCACGCGTAATTTGCTGGCGGCGCGAACAACCCGCTGTATTCCCATTTCACCAGCCTGCTGCTGCCCCTCACCTTCCATTGAAAATGCCATCGTCGTCTGACCACCGGTCATCATCAGATAGACATCGGCCAGAATCTGGGCATCGAGTAATGCCCCGTGCAGCGTGCGCTTACTGTTGTCTATTTCATAACGTGAGCACAGCGCATCGAGGCTGTTACGCTTGCCGGGGAACATTTTCCGCGCCAGTGCGAGGCTATCGGTGACTTTGCAGAAAGTATTCGTTTTCGCAATGCCGCGATTCAGCTTGCTGAATTCATAATCCATAAAGCCGATATCAAACGAGGCGTTATGGATGACCAGCTCCGCGCCGCGGATATAGTCCATAAACTCGTCGGCCACCTCCGCAAACACCGGTTTATCCATCAGGAATTCATCGGCGATCCCGTGAACGCCGAACGCTTCCGGGTCCACCAGCCGGTCCGGTTTCAGATAAACATGGAAGTTGTTCCCGGTGAGGCGGCGGTTTATTACCTCTACCGCACCGATTTCGATGATCTTATGTCCTTCATAGTGCGCACCGATCTGGTTCATACCGGTGGTTTCAGTATCAAGAACAATCTGTCGTGTAATTGCAGTGCTCATATCAGTCATTTATGTCAGACTTGCCGTTTATCTATCGATTTCAATTACAGGAAGTCTACCAGAGATGCTTAAACAGGTAGAAATTTTCACCGATGGTTCATGCCTGGGAAATCCTGGGCCCGGTGGTTATGGGGCGATTTTACGCTATCGCGGAAAAGAAAAAATCTTTAGTCAGGGCTATCACCTCACCACCAATAACCGGATGGAGATGATGGCGGCAATTGTCGCCCTCGAGGCGCTGAAGGAGCAGTGCGAAGTGATCCTCAGCACCGACAGCCAGTACGTGCGCCAGGGGATCACCCAGTGGATCCATAACTGGAAAAAACGCGGCTGGAAAACCGCTGATAAAAAACCGGTTAAAAATGTCGATCTCTGGCAGCGCCTGGATGCCGCGCTCGGCCAGCATCAAATCAAATGGGAATGGGTCAAAGGCCATGCCGGCCACCCGGAAAATGAACGCTGTGATGAGCTGGCGCGCGCTGCTGCCTCCAGCCCGACGCAGAGCGATACCGGCTACCAGCCAGAAAGCTAACTCTGGCCGTTGCGCCACTGACGCGTGGCGCCAACCGTCTGGCGCAGCTGCGTTTTTGCTTTTCCCGACTTCATCGGGTTTAACGTCAGCGGAACCGTCCGCTTCCGGGCAACAATCAGCTGCAAACTGCCCAGTGCCGGCAGATGAGTGCTGAGGAGTTTGCCACCATGCCTGGACCAGGGCAGCACCTGATACCGGCCATAATGCAGCACCTCAAAATTCAACAACGCCAGCCAGTCCAGCTGACGCGTGAGCGTAAACATCCGGCTGTTGTAGGGCGTCGTCTTACGTAATACCGGCACCAGCTTGCGCAGGCCCATCAGACTGACGGGGTTAAAGCCGGTCAAAATCATCCAGCCGTCATCAATCAATACCCGGTCGGCCTCTCGCAGCAAACGATGCGGATCGCTGCACCAGGGCAAGGTATGCGCCAGCAGGCAGGCATCAACCGATTTTTCTGCAAAGGGAAGATGGAGCGGATCGGCTTTCACCTGAATCGGGTTGCCCTGCAAAGACACGTTCACCTGATGAGAGATAGCACAGGCTTCCGTGTTGATTTCCGCGCTCAGATTGCCAATCTTAAGTAAATGAAAGCCATATAATTTAGCCAGCCACGGTTTCATATGCCGTTCCAGCGATTCGCGATAGTATTCGCCCCAGGGCATACTGGACCAGTGCTCGGGCGCTGTGATTGTCTGAGGTATCCTTGCCGGCTTCATCGCAACCTTCCGCTACGCTTTGAGAGGTAATTTATGAATCTTATCAGCATTCCCGCATTTCAGGACAACTACATCTGGGTTCTTAGTGAGGAGAACGGTCGCTGTCTTATCGTCGATCCCGGCGAAGCGGCACCGGTACTGGCCGCCATCGAAGCCAATCACTGGCAACCCGAAGCCATTTTATTGACCCACCACCACCACGATCATGTTGGCGGCGTAAAACAACTGCGTGAAAAGTTCCCGGGTCTTGTGGTTTACGGACCGGCAGAAACCCAGGATAAAGGCACCACTCACCTTGTGGCCGATGGCGATCGGGTGATGATTTTGGGTCACGAATTTTCTATTTTTTCCACCCCCGGTCACACTTTAGGACACATCTGTTTCTACAGCGAACCTTATCTTTTTTGTGGCGATACAATGTTTTCCGGCGGCTGTGGAAGGCTTTTCGAAGGAACAGCAGATCAGATGTATCAATCATTTAGGAAAATAAACGCGTTTCCTGAGGATACTCTAATCTGTTGCGCACATGAGTATACTTTAGCGAATATGAAGTTTGCATTGAGTATCCTGCCTGATGACAGGGATATAAATGATTACTACCATAAAGTTAATGAGTTACGTGCAAAAAAACAAAAAACACTGCCCGTAACTCTGAAAAATGAGCGACGTATAAATATTTTCTTACGTACGGATGACAATGATTTAATTAAAGAAATATCCAAAGAAACAAATTTGCAACACTCTGCGCAGAGATTTGCCTGGTTAAGGTCAAAGAAAGATGACTTCTGACATTTAATTCTTGTCATTCGCCGCCTTCACCGTTATTCTTGCTCGTCTTTTAAGCAACTATTGACACACACATGAAGGCACGAGCGATTTTACTCGCCTCTGTCCTGCTGGTGGGGTGCCAGTCGTCGAAAAACGATGGCAACGTCCAACAGCACGCACAGAGCCTTTCTGCAGCTGGTCAAGGGGAAGCAGGTAAGTTCACAAGTCAAGCGCGCTGGTTAGATGATGGAACCTTCTACGCGCAAGACCAGGATCTGTGGACTTCCATAGGCGACGAGCTAAAGATGGGAATACCGGAAAATCCCCGGATTCGCGAACAAAAACAGAAGTATTTAAGTAATAAGAGCTATCTCCACGATGTAACTTTACGGGCAGAGCCGTATATGTACTGGATAGCCGGGCAAGTTAAGAAACGTAACATGCCAATGGAACTGGTATTACTACCCATAGTGGAGAGCGCTTTTGACCCGCACGCAACGTCTGGCGCCAATGCCGCAGGCATCTGGCAGATCATTCCGAGCACCGGGCGCAATTATGGTTTGAAACAGACCCGCAGCTACGATGCGCGTCGTGACGTCGTCGCCTCTACCACGGCGGCGTTGGATATGATGCAGCGTCTGAACAAGATGTTCGACGGCGACTGGTTGTTAACGGTCGCCGCGTACAACAGCGGCGAAGGTCGAGTGCTGAAGGCAATGAAAGCGAACCGTTCGCGTGGTAAACCCACCGATTTCTGGTCGCTGCCATTACCGCGGGAAACCAAGGTGTATGTGCCAAAAATGCTGGCGTTGAGTGATATTCTCAAAAACAGCAAACGTTATGGCGTGAAGCTGCCGACGGCAGACGAAAGCCGTGCGCTGGCGCGTGTTCGCCTCGACAATCCGGTTGAGATTAGCCAGCTCGCAGATATGGCAGGCATGCCTGTCGGCAAGCTGAAAACCTTCAACGCCGGCGTCAAAGGATCAACCCTTGGTGCCAGCGGGCCAAAGTACGTTATGGTGCCACAGAAACACGCTGCTCAGCTGCGTGAATCACTGGCCTCTGGCGATATTGCAGCCGTGCAACCTACGCTGCTGGCGGACAACACGCCGTTGACCAGCCGTAGCTACAGGGTGCGTTCGGGCGATACGGTTTCCGGGATTGCATCGCGTCTTGGCGTATCGACGAAAGATCTGCAGCAGTGGAATAACCTGCGCGGGTCCGGGCTGAAAGTGGGTCAGAACCTGGTGATTGGCGCCGGTAGCAGCGCACAGCGTCTTGCCAACAACAGCGATAGCATCACCTATCGCGTACGTAAAGGTGATTCGTTGTCGAGCATCGCGAAACGTCACGGCGTGAATACACGTGATGTGATGCGCTGGAATAGCGGCACTGATGACCTGAAGCCTGGCGACCAGCTGACGCTGTACGTGAAGAACAGCGACAGGCCAGACTCCTGATACATCTGCTTAGTAGAAAAGGCACCGGATCCCGGTGCCTTTTTGTTTTAAAGCGTTTTTTGTTTTAAAGCGCTTTATGCGCTTCAAACATAATCGTATCGCTGGTAAAGGATCCGTCCTGCTGCAAAGCGAAATAGGCTTTGACCTCTGCGGATGCGCTCTCCTGATATAAACGGATGGCCTCCACCAGCGGTGCTGGCGTGCGCATACGGGCCACCCATGAGGAAAATTCCAGCGGCAAGCGATCGGTCAACAGCTGATTAACCGCCAGCCCGGCCTCATTCGCTAATGCCAGCCATTCTCCGCTCGAGTAGTTTCGTACATGAGACGTATCACGCAGCGCTTCAACGGTTTGCAGCCAGATATCGCGTACAGGATGCCCGGGCGACATCACATCCATAATTATCATCACGCCGCCCGGCTTCAGGACGCGCTTAACCTCACGCAGCGCCTGGCCAACATCATGCCAGTGATGGGCAGAATAGCGGCTTATCACCACATCAAAGCTATCATCGGCAAACGGCAGCGTTTCCGCATACCCCTGTTGAGTAACAATATTGGCGAAACCTTTATCTTTTGCGGCTTCAGCAACCACCTCCAGCATCTGGCTCGATAAATCATAAGCCGTAACCTGCGCCACCTGCCCCGCGGCAGTAAAGCTGGCGTGCCCTGCCCCGCATCCCATATCCAGCAACTTTGCCTGTGGGAAATCGGCCAGCCGTTCGGCCAGGCGCTGCAGATCGCGCCCGGAAGCGTGTACGGCGCTGGTCAGATAGGCGCTAGCCTGTGAGCCGAACTGCTTTTCGACATTGTCATGGTGAGAGCGTGTTGTCATTGTGTTGTCCTTCGGTTGTGTGAATCATTAAGGGCAGCATCGTGCTGAGCGCAGACCTGCCCGGTGGCAGGCCTGACATACCTTAATTAATCAGGCTTGCCGGGACTGAATTCGACTAGTAGCGGGTTGTGGTCAGAGGCGCGCGTCACCAGCACGGAAGCATCGTGTACGCTTAACCCACGATAGAATACAAAATCAAGCGGACGCCCAAACGCCCGACGGCGCTGATCGTCAGGGAAACGGACTTCGCGCAGCGACATTTCTCGCGCAAAGTGATAGAGCGCATTCATTCGTGAACGGCTCCAGGCATTGAAATCACCGGCCATAATCACCGGGCCACTGTGATGGGCTATTTGATCGCCAATCGGCAGCAGCTGCTTGCTGTAGACATCGACACCGAGGCTGAAATTAACTGCGTGAATATTCACAACCATCAGTAAACGCGTATCCGGCAGCGGATACACGGTCACTAACGCAGACTTTGCCAGCCGCAGAATCGGCTCACGCTCGCGCAGCGGGCAGCAGTACACCGGATGCGCCGAAGCCAGCGTCATGACGCCAGAGGGGTGCTGCGGCAACACCAGAGCCGGAACCTGATCGGCGGCCAGGTAATTAGTCGTCGCAAATCGAACCATTTCAGGGGTAGTTTGCGCTTCCTGTAACAGCACAAGATGGGCATCTTTACCGAAGTTCTTGAGAACGGACTTCCACTCCGCCCGCTGCTGCTTAAAGATATTCCACACCAGGACGCGGATCTTTTCATCTGTGCTTAATGGCACGCCGGCAGGAAATGCCTGGCCCACGCTTGCGAATGACCCCGGAGGCAAAATTCTCTCCGCGGGCTGTCCGGCAACGTAGCGCATAGCATAAGTATTCTTTCGCAATTTGGGCATCAAACCTCGATAACAGGAAACCAGCCTGACTGCGGCTGGTTCTTCTGTTATAGGGACTTTCACTGGTACTTTCAATGCAATTCGCGAGAAACCTTTATCCTTCGACATTCACCGTCTTTGCCGGTCGGTACTTATCCAGACGACCACTGCGCACAACCAGCAGCAGCGCAGCGAAGACGATGACGGCCCCTATCCACGGCGTCTCGGCCAGCCCATAGCGCTCCACCGTTTGTCCACCGATAACGGAACCTAACGCTATGCCAACGTTGAACGCGGCGATATTCAGGCCGGAGGCCACGTCAACCGCACCCGGCGTATACTGCTCGGCTTTTTGCACGACGTAAACCTGCAGCCCCGGCACGTTACCGAAGGCAAAAATCCCCATCACCAGCACCGTTGCCAGCGCAGCATACTGGATGCTGGCGGTAAACTGGAATACCAGCAGCAGAACTACCAACGCGGCAAAGATTAACTTCAGTGCCGCAACGGCCCCATGCTTATCGGCCAGTTTTCCGCCCCAGACGTTGCCAACGGCCACCGAGATACCATAGCCCAACAGAATCCAGCTCACCGTTGATGGGCTAAACCCGGCCAGCTCCTGCATCATGGGAGCCAGGAAAGTAAACGCGGTGAAGACGCCGCCATATCCCAATGCGGTGATGGCATAAATCATCAACAGACGCGGATGGGTGAGGACCTTAATCTGATCGCGCAGGCTTGCGCTGGCGCGGCCTGGGATGTTGTTCGGTACCAAAATCAGACTGCTCACCAGTGCAATGACGCCGAGAATCGAAACGGCGAGAAAGGTTTCTCGCCAGCCAAAATGCTGGCCGATAAAGGTACCTATCGGTACACCGGTCACCAGGGCGACCGTTAAGCCACCAAACATAATGGCGATGGCCGAAGCGGCTTTCTCTTTCGGCACCAGGCTCGTCGCGATAGTGGAGCCAATCGAGAAGAACACACCGTGTGCCAGGCCAGTCAGCAGACGCGCAAAGACCAGCGTCGCATAACCGGGAGCCTGCCAGGCCAGCAGGTTACCGGCGGTAAAGAGCACCATCAGCGCCAGCAGCAGCTGTTTACGCGGCATACGCCCGGTCAATGCGGTCAGCACCGGTGCCCCGATGGCCACCCCCAGAGCGTAGATAGAAACCAGCAGGCCGGCAGAAGGCAACGAGATAGCCAGTTGTTCAGCAATCGTGGGGACCAGCCCCACAATCACAAATTCCGTGGTACCAATAGCAAAGGCACCGATTGTTAAGGCAAGTAGCGCCAGTGGCATAATTTACTCCGTATCATCAGGATTAAGATGACACGTAGTATGAAGCGATGTTTAAATAACAAAAACTATCAAAGTCTCAATAGAATTTTGCTACAGGTGCAATAATGAGAGCCACTTCAGAAGAGATAGCCATCTTTATCGCCGTCGTCGAAAGCGGGAGCTTTAGCCGGGCGGCTGAACAGCTGGGGCAGGCTAATTCCGCCGTCAGTCGGGCGGTAAAAAAGCTGGAATCAAAACTTGGCGTCAGCCTGTTGAACCGTACAACCCGTCAGCTCAATCTGACCGAAGAAGGAGAGCGCTATTTTCGTCGCATGCAGGTTGTCCTGCAGGAGATGGCGGCGGCGGAGAATGAACTTCTGGAGACACGGACGACGCCGAGGGGATTGTTACGCGTTGATGCCGCCACGCCGGTGATGCTGCATTTCCTGATGCCGCTGGTGAAACCTTTCCGCGAACGTTATCCGGAAATGACCCTGTCGCTGGTGTCATCAGAAACCTTTATCAATCTGATTGAGCGTAAAGTCGACGTCGCGATCCGCGCCGGTACGTTAACAGATTCCAGCCTTCGCGCCCGGCCGCTTTTTAACAGCTACCGCAAAATTATCGCCTCCCCGGACTATCTGGCTCGCCACGGTACGCCGAAAAATGTCGCTGACCTGAAAGATCACCTGTGCCTGGGCTTTACCGAACCGGTC
Source organism: Klebsiella planticola ATCC 33531 (assembly GCF_000735435.1). Lineage (GTDB taxonomy): Bacteria > Pseudomonadota > Gammaproteobacteria > Enterobacterales > Enterobacteriaceae > Klebsiella > Klebsiella planticola. The sequence goes on from NZ_JMPP01000068.1 coordinate 31,619, forward strand.
TCGTTGAATACCTGGCCCGTCTCCTGCTGCGATGGTCAACTGCTGGAAGTGAATTGTGAGATCTCATCGAACAGCGGGGAAACCCTTAAGCAGCTATGCCTGGCAGGGAATGGTATTGCCTGTCTGTCCGATTATATGGTCAACCAGGAAATTGCGCGCGGGGAGTTTGTTGAACTGCTGGCCGAGAAGCGCCTGCCGGTTGAAATGCCGTTCAGCGCGGTTTACTACAGTGACAGAGCCGTCAGCACGCGCATCCGGGCATTTATCGACTTTCTTAGCGAGCATGTAAAACAGCTCCCGCAGGAGCTGTAATACGCGCGTTCCCGACCGCTCTTTTCGCGTAGTCGGCCAGCCGCTCGTGCTGATTCAGACGATCAGTCCCACTCAGGCGCCAGGCCTTCCGGGCTAACCAGACGATCGTTGCAATCCAGCGCGGCGATCGCCTGACGATCCTTGGCATCCAGCTGCAGATCCTGAGCTTTCAAATTGCTTGCCAGATTTTCGCGCTTCGTGGACGACGGGATTACGGCGTAGCCTTCACCTATCGCCCAGGCCAGAATAACCTGTGCCGGCGTCGCATTGTGTTTCGCCGCAATGCCGGCAATCACTTCATCTTTCAGAGCCTTACCATAAGCCAGCGTCATGTAAGAGGTGATATGGATACCGTGTTGTGTAGCCCACTCCACCACTTTACGGTTTTGCAGGTACGGAGAGAGCTCAATCTGATTGGTCGCGATATTTTCAGCACCGACGGCGGCAATCGCACGTTCCATTAGCGGAATCGTGAAGTTAGAGATGCCAATCTGACGGGTCAGACCCTGCTTTTTCGCTTCCAGCAGTGCAGGCATAAATGCTTCGACGGCAACGGTATCATTCGGCGACGGCCAGTGGATCAGCGTCAGATCGACATAATCTGTACGCAGCTTCTGCAGGCTCTCTTCAAGACTGGCGATAAGCTTTTCCGGGCTCAGGTTTTCAATCCAGATTTTGGTGGTGATAAACAGCTCATCACGCGGCACAGCGCTTTCTTCGATAGCCTGGCCAACAGCGGCTTCGTTATCATAAATCTGAGCGGTATCAATCGTACGATATCCCAGTTCCAGCGCCGTTTTCACTGATGCGATGACCACGTCATCTTTCAGGCGGAAGGTTCCAAGACCAAATGCAGGGATTGCCATAAAATTCCTCGTTATTTCTTAATGTTGGCTGATTGAGGTCATTATGGTTGATGTAACGAAAGGGAAAAAGATCGATAAATGCAGAGGATTTTTGCTCAATAAGCAAAAATAGAACAGCAGGAAAAGAAAAAGCCCTGAGCAAATGCTCAGGG
>NZ_JMPP01000069.1 GCF_000735435.1 Klebsiella planticola ATCC 33531
GCGATCCGGACAACATGAGGAAACAAGATGAAACTTGAATATATACAGATAAACAATACCGTAAGGAGTGGTCTTAATCCTTTCACTGACGGGGTGATTATTCGTGATACAAAGGTATTGATCACGCTCAATCTCCCGGATGGTTGGAAACCCACTATTGAGGGGGAATGGCGGCATATGTCGGACGCCGACACATTGTCAGATCGTATTAAAATGCTTCAGCATGCGATTTATGAGCGGTATCAGGGATACAGTGCAGATATTCCCGCCAGTTGGGCCAGATAACTTCTGACAGACCTCAGCGGCGAGCAGGACGTTCGCCAGCATCATTCCCCTCTACACTAAGTATTCCCTTTCAGCATGGCCACCGCATCCGCTTCGGGCATCTGGAACTGAACTCGATGACGCGCAGCAACATCAAGTGCGAACACCTTCGTATAGACTTCCGTCGAGCTAATCGATTTGTGGCCCATCAGGCTCTGCAGCACTTTCAGCGGAATACCGGCGTACAGCATGTGCATCGCGTAGGAGTGACGGAACGTATGGGGGGTCACCGGTACTGAGAACGTCACCCCGTCGGCCGCTGCGGCCTCCACCGCTTCGCTAAGCCAGGTGCGAACGGTACGGTCTGTGATCTCCCAGATACGCGCCTTCTCTATTCTGCCGGTGCGCTTGTTTCGTCTTTCCAGCGGAATTTTCAGGGTGGCCACCATCATCTGCAGCTGGCTGACGTACTGGTGATCGGAGAGGGGAACCAGGCGATGGGCCTGACTGCCTGCAGGTGCTCTTCCTGCCGTTCTGGCCGCTTTCTCTGTACGCTGCTTGAGGGTGGCCAGCTGAACAAACGGATACGGTGGAGCCAGCGAAAAATCTCCCCTGGTCAGCGCCAGGGCTTCGTTAATCCGGGCGCCGGTATTCCAGAGCGTCGCCAGCAACATCTTGCGATGAAGATCAGGCACATAGTGGAGCAGGGCACTCACTTCCGGCGCCAGCAGGTATTTCGGCAGCTCATCCTGTACGAGCGCCATCTGTCGCAGGGCCAGTGCCGCCGGATAGTCGACAGCGACCGGCAGCTGCGATGGGATCACACCAGAGTGTACGCCGGGAATGGCCGGAACAGGTACCGTCATTGCGCGTTCTCTGTCCCCGTAAAGCGTTCAAGCCAGGCAACAGCGGCCACGGCGTAGTTTTCGCCGGCGTCGACGTGGATCTGCCCCTGCTGTTCCAGCTGCCGGCCCGTATCGGCCAGTCGGTTTTGCAGGGCCAGCAGGCTGTCGGTCATCGAGGCGTACAGGCAGGCCTGATGGATCTGGCGGGTGAAGTCATCAACGGGCACGCCAACCAGCGCTTTGTCAGGCGTGGGGCGCTGAATACCGTCTTTTTCTGACTGCAGCTGCAGACAGCGTGTCAGCAGTTCAATGGTCTGGTGTGAAACAGAATTGTTGTTATCACTCATATACATATACCTTTATCATTCGGGTTTTCTCTTTTTCGTACAGCATTGACATTTCGTCAAACATCATCACATGACGGGTGCGCTTTCCGCGAAAGATGCGTCTTACCGTGGCAGGGCGGCCATCGAGCCCTGAGAAGTAGCTGAAGGTATGAGGCCTGTCATAATCGATATCTCCGTATCATTGGGTGTTCAGGTAAGTCTGATGGAGTTTCGCACCGTTTCTGGCTGTCAGAAGCTGCCCAGAATACTATTCCATTCGGCGTTACAGTCCAGCAGGTACCGGAGGCGGTTATCTATTCCATCCAGTAAATCTGAAGCCTCCCCCATTTTTTCCCCGAAGCGACGAGTATTAACGTAATGGATCCCCTCGAGGCTGCGGGTGCCGTCATTTCTCCGGGCATAACGGAAATCTGTCGCCCGTTCATCCACCTGGTGAAGAGCTTTAACCACCTCTTTGACGATTTTAAAATCGGAAGGCCGGTAGCTGTCATCAACGTCCAGGATCAGCTTTTGTGCCAGCGGCCATAAGGTATTCAGGTTATGGTCATCTTTTTTGTACTGGCGTTTATCCGGCTCTTCTGTCAGTGCCAGAGCCAGCCCAATAATTTGTTTGATAATGAGTTCGATGTGATGCCTGTAGAGAAACAACACCGGATAAACCAGAAAATCCTGGTCCCGCCCGGATTCATCAATGTGGTTAATCAGAATATCAGCAGCCCGCCTGTAACCTTCGGTGTAAGCTGTACCATGATCCGGCATGTAATTCAGGCAGGCATTATTGTGCCAGTCGCTGTCGCTGGCCAGCAGCCCCGGTTCTGACGTTTTTCCCTTTTTCATTTCAGCTCCAGAATCTTTTAACAGCCCCGGTTCGGTACCTTATCCGGAAATCCCGCACTCAGCTACGGTTGTTCAGCTGCAGCTTTTGCGATCTCATCCACTGCTTCCCTTACCGAAAAGGATAATTTGTCCTTCGGTGAAAACTGCACCCAGTAGCAGAGATGCGATGCCCAGGTCTGGCCATTCTTGCGTGGTTCATAATCAACACTGAATGCGTAAATCACTCTGTTACTCAACTCCCAGTTTGTGACCTCACAGTACCGTGTATAGAGCTCCAGCAGCTCATCAAAGAACTGACCTTCCCGGAGCGGGCCAGATCCCTTTACAGCCTCACGCTGATCCATGAAATAGTCCACAGCGGCTTTTTTGGACGCAAACTCCCTTCCACCGATTTTGACCTTAACGGAACGTCCCATCCTGACCTCCTTTCTGGTTTGCAGGTTAATAATCACTCAGAGCAATTATGATGTGCAGCATCATTCACTGTCACTTAGGTGATTCTCCCTGTCGTAACATTTTCATTATCTAATAATTAGCAACCTTATAACAACACCAGTAAATTACCGGATGCCGGTTTCTGGTGGATCCGACTTTTACGCTATCTGAGACTTTCCGGAAGTGTACCACGGTCAGGAAAGAAGCAAAGCGGTGTTTACTGGCGCGGTGACACCCGCCCGCGCTGAACAGCGCGGGTGCCGCGTAATGGAAAAATAACAGTTTAAATACAGTGTATTGCATCTGATAAATCCGCAGGCATGACCGGACAAAAACGACGCAGAGGGGTGAAGATCCGGGACAACCAATTTCCGGATCCGGATGCCGAAAGCAAACCCCACCCCTCCCGATCATGGCGTTATAGCTCCCAGGTACGGATTTATGTCGACGTATAACAATAATAAATAATGGTTTCACATTGCTAACAGTGTGCATTGTGATATATTGAATCTCATATAGCACTCAATTTTAGGTAATGCTTGATTGCTATCTAACAGCATGCTGCACAACAAAGAGGTCACTATGGCACAGATAAGCTTTCGTATCAGCGATGAGTCAAAAATACGCGCTGACAAGGTTCTCGAGCAGCAGGGTTACAGTGCCGGCAGTTACCTGCAGGGCATTGTGGAGTACATCGCGCAGAATGGCACCCTACCTGTGGTGATCGAATTTCGCCCGGCCGCCTTAAACCCGGAAGAGGTGTTTCAGGAAGCAATTTTCCAGTCCCGTGAGACTTATGTTAACTGGCGGACTTTTTGCCGGAATGAATTACAGGTGAACCAGATGACGCCGCTGGATAAGCTGCGCACGCATATTGATGCAATCAATACGGCATATGAGTTTTATCAGCGAAATGAGTCGGTGATCCGCCAGGCCCCCTCACAAATGGAAAAAATCAATGGCGGGGATCCCTTCCATCCGGAGATGTTCTCGCGTTGCATTGAGTATTTTCCGCCTCTTTTCGGGTACCTGCGTAAGGCCGTAAGCTTTGTCCATATGAACAATCGCCCGGTTCAGCAGGGTGACCTGGACGAAATGAAGCCCGTCTTAGTCCAGGCTGCAAAGGCCATTGATGAGCTGCAGGCGATGGCGAACACCTCGGTCTCCGCAGAGACGCTGGCCCGGTTTATGCTGCGCGATATTCAGGAAGCGCTGAGCTGTGCCATGGAGTCCACACGTAAACACATCTCTTATATGACCGCCCGCTCGTGGCAGCAACGAATGACTCTGGTAGTAGGGGAAGCCGAGAAAAAATATAAGCGACTTGGCACATCGGAACAGGACGTGGCGCTGGCCAGGCTGAGACATGACACCAGACGGCTGGCCACGAAGGTTACAGAGTACGTGGAAACGACATCAGAACCGATGACCGGATTTGATACGAACCTTCTTGACCAGGTGGTGGCGTTTTATAATGAAGTGGTCAGCCTGTCGGGTTATATATCGGCATCCATCCGGACGGATGCCGATCAGCCTGGCAATTCAGGTAACGACAGCGCCTGACTCCGGGAAGAAAAGCATCTGGTGGGCTGAAACGAGAAAAGCCACCCTGAAGGTGGCTTTTCCGGTACTAACTTTAACGCACGGGTCCGAAGAAATCCGCGCCTTAATTTCAGGAGGAAGATCCGATCACCGGTGAACCTGATTACAACCGCCCGGTCTACGGCCTGCAGGCGTCACTGCAACTGCTGCGCCGCGCGTGGGAAGATATGCTGGAGGCGCTGTCCTAGCTCAGTCCGGCACGGCACGGGGCATTTCTGGCCGAAGGTCACCATATCCGTTTCAATTCGCTGGCCACGCTGGATGGATTGCTGAGTTTTACCGGGCGTCAGCAGCTGACGAATGGCCTCATTATCCGGCGCAGCAGAGAAGTGAGGAAACTGTTGCGTGGACTCGGACAGCAAAAAATCATCCGGCTGACCAGCCACTCCCTGATTGTGGCCATTATCGGCCCGGATTTTATCCGGATATGATTGCTGTTGCCGTGAACTGCATAATCTGGCAAATGAAACCGGGTAAGGCCTTCGTTCATGTCAGCGGCCTACTGTCGGCAGCCTTCAGTGACTTAAATGGCCATGCTCCCCGTTCTCCTCTTATGCTGAACTCACTCCAGCGTACTTTTACTGCATCAGCGGAGATGATGATCGCGCTGGACAGCATGATTAAGCAGGGAGAGAACCTGCTGTCGGACCTGAAAATGGATTTTAGTACCTATGAACAAAAGATTAGAAATAAAGTGTATTTGTACAAGCCTTTAAGGAGTAAGTATCTCACTGAGATGGAGAAAGCCTTTCAGCGTATTAATGAAGAATGGAACCTGATGGTGTCCTGCAAAGATAAGCTCCTCTCAGAGGGAAAACATGTAAGGACACTGTTTGTGATCAGAGAAAGCTGACATTTTGTCCATTCTTGAGTTATATCAGTATTAAGCAAATGCCGCCTGTGCGGCTTTTAGTCAACTGGGTGGAACACTGACCAGATCGCCAGTGTCCGCTTCATGAGGATAGAATGGATTAATGCTTAAAGTTCAGCAAAATTATTCAACCATTGCTCTATAGGAAAATTACATTTATTTCAGTAAAAACTCACTCATCTGGCTCTTCTTCATTATTATAACGAATCGAGTTGATAATAATTTTTTCTTCATCACGCCCTGACCCCATTTTTGGGGGTTGGATGAGGCCCACTTTGTTGAGTAACTCGGCCAACGCCCATAAGTCAAAAGTATAAGGAATTTTTCTGAATGTTGCCTGAGGGAGAAGCCCATGATAATTCTCATCGGTAAAACTGTTCAGCACCACACGAAGTGTGTCCTTATCAGCATCTCCGGCAGACAGACAGTTTTTAAGAAGCAACAAGCGCATTCCATCTTCATCCATACCGACGCTCAGCTCTGACAGAGTATGTAATGACAGCAGGTGGTGTTCATCAAGGACTCCAGGTTTGTTATCACGTAACCAGCGTAAAGCATCTGTCTTAATAGTTGCATTGATCTGGCGATGGTTGAAAAGTTTTCGGGCAAGCTCATCATCAAACTTATCTGCAACATAAAAGATTTCATCGGGTTCTTCGAGCAGCATTGCCGGACGCAAGGCAATCAGATTACTCAAAAGCGTATTCATTCTCTGCCTGTAGTTCGGCTCTCTGCTAAGAGCAACATATAACCCAGTGAAAACACAAATTGTCGGCGCAAGTTTATTTTCCACATACAGTATCTCTGCATTACGGAATGGTATAGTTTCAGGAATTTCCGTAATGACTATATCTAAACAGCTCAGAACGGTTAATAACGCACCTTCTGACAAAACTGCTGAACCAAGAAACTTTACAAGGAAATTATTAAAGACCTCGGAGGAAGTAAAAATGATATTGCACGGCGTGAATTCACGGTGTTTATTATTTACCCATTGAACAAGTTCATTAGCTGTATCGATGGTTTTGTCATGCAATAAGTAGACAAAATTCTCAATGCTTGGTGAAATACGGTTATATGAAAGTAACATGCTATATGTGTTATGTTTATTAACTGTGTCATCAGTTGATTTTATTTCACATTTATTATGAATTAACTCAATTTGATCAATACTGAACGTCATGCGGTTCATAATAAGCTCTGCAGAGCTCATAGAAACACTTTCTGAATTAAGCAACTGAGGAATGCGCTCAGTTTCCATTGAGCCTATGAATACAGAGGAAATGAAATCATTTATATTCTCCCATAGGATTTTATCCAGCTCTTTCATCTGGAGAGATTCCAGACAGTGCAGTGGACGACTGGAAAATGATAAGCCATCCTCATCCTCGTTTTTTTTCAGAGTCAAATATATGTTTTCAATGTTGTTGGGCGAGTATTTAAATAAACCTGAAGCGGATATTTTTCTGATCAATTCACGATTTTGACTATCGGTAATAAGTGGAATATATGAAACAGAAAGACTATTACTCTTCAGAGTCTCAAAAAATGCATCGCCATATCCTTCAGGCACTACGATGACAAGTTGGGGTAAAGAGGTAATAAGTGTACCAAAAATCTCTTTTATTTCAGTTGGTTGTCTAAGAATTGTGTTTTTGCTCAGGCACAATAAACAAGCTGTTATTTCCTGAACCATCTCTCTTTGCTCTGATGCACACAAATGCTCCAACAGTTTTTTTAGTATTTTTATATCCGATACAATAATTTCCAGATACCGGAAGCGAATATCTATCGGGAATTCTTTCTGAACCAACATAAGTATGCTAATTGCGCGTTGACTGTTAGTTTGGTTGAGCCAGGTTGCGGTATTATCGGCCAGGGTATCTGGTTCATTATCAATCAACCAGCAGATAACAGCAGGGTGCTGCGCATTCTCCCGTTCAATAACTCCCAGTTTTTTTAAACGAGCAACAACATTTTTGGTGTTTTCCAGCGGTATGGAAAACGACTTAACTACATCATTTCCGGACATTACAGCCTTGATAAATGTATTATCATTTTCGGTCAGTCCTCCGGGCATAAAGATAGAACGAAATGACATGTAATCGGTTGAAAGATATCCACTGGATAATAGGAAATAAATAAAATCAATTTGCTCAACCATACGCTGGTTCGGATCAATGTTGTCATTTACACATATCTTCACCCAATCACTGAATTCAGTTTTCTGCATACGGTTTATAAAATCTGATACCGACTCGGATCTTATCCTTCTTTTGACAGCTTCCAGTGAGATTATATTGTTTTTTATACGCAATATACCATTGCTAATTTTTTCATCAATTAAAACGCACCGTTCTGTATATGATGCTCGGATTAATTCGCTATCCCCAGATCCGGTTCTTATAATATAATGGTTGGAGGCTGGATGAACTGTGTTTATACCCTTACCATTAATTAGTGTCATGAAACAACTTTCATCTTCAACAACCTCTTTCAGACGCCAGGTAATGCCTGTATCTGTGCGGAAGGATAGTATTTCCTGATGGATGTCATTTATATAGGGAGACAGCAACTCTTTACGAAGAGCACTTTTGTGAGTGTTTTTTTCATTTTCTATCAGTTCCAATCTTTCCTGATTTATCAATATTTGTTTGTCTATTTCTAAAATATAACGTTCATGAATACGACGCTCCACATAAGAGTTTATGAAATGAAATACGATACCTCGTTTTTGATCTATTCCATGATAATCTTCAGCACAAAGATTTTTGTAGGCAATCATTGATAATAATTTTGGTATATTCTCACGATTGTTAACAATATTCTGATACAGTCTAAATTCATTGGTTATATTATGCATAACCCGCATATCCGGAATGAATGCCGCTATCCGACTGATACATTCATTTAAACCTACATGTTCTTTTTCTTCTTCAGTAAATTTTTTACTGAAATGATCAGAGGCATTTTCGTTATCCATGACAGGGATAACAGGCATGACAAAATCAAAAAATTTTGTTCGTGACTCAGCAGAACTAAAAAGTTCATCCCTGACAGCATAGATGAATTTAAGCGGTTGCCTATCTGCTAGACAGTTGTTTATTATCTGGTTAATTTCACGGAGTTTAATAAAAATACGATTATTATTAAGACGATCCAAGTCTTCAAAAATGACCACGTCGTATTTTGTTGTATCAAAAAAATAGACGATCTCATCGATATAGACATTCAACAGGGAGGGGGCTGATGCCTTTGCCGTCACAGCTCCTTTGAGGATATCCACTTTATCCAGACTGACTTTTTTGTCAAAGATACCAATGCGGTGCAGTTGGCTCAGCAATAGACATAATGTGCCTGCTACAGATAGAACACCGCCAGGCAGACGCACTAAAAGCGGATGTTCAAGAAGATAACGGCTGAATGCCCCCGGTAGAGAAAACTTCGCTGTTAAGTACTCAGGAGCAAGGAAATAAAGTGATACTAAGGCCATTAGTATTGTTAACGTGAGCTTACTGGTTGATTTCGCTATTTGGCTTAAAGTGACACCAGAAATGCGCTCTATGCGCGAGTAGGGTAATTCATTTTTGTTATGTTTATAAAGAATTTGTTGCAGGATGCTGTATTCAATAGATTTTTCAGTAGTAGCTGAATTTTTTTCATTTTCTAGTGCCTTTTCATCCTCACTTTCTACATCACTATTAGCAGATTTCTGCATATCGAAATCGGCAAGAGAAACAGTTAACACGCGAAGGGTTTCTTCTTTTGATTTACACCATGTTTTAAGTACTGAGCTCTTACCAGCCCCATAAGGCCCGGTGACAGCTATGTTCCTGATATCAGGATGAGTAAAAGCGTAATTCAGTACATCGATGTAGCCACTGGCTTTATCTGACTCCAGTTCTGTTGGAGTCAGAGCTTCATAGCCAACCGCATTTGCTTCAGCGATCTCATTTTTGACAGCGGTTAACCTAAGCCACGGTGTAAACATTATCATTTCGAACCATACCTTTTTTTTCAAGTATTTCACTGGTTTTCTTGGAGAGCTATTGAAACTGTATCCTGCTTAGTAATATGAATTTTTCATTCAGATTAATAAGATACTCTACTTATAATTTTTTTGAAAAGTTGTCTTAAAAAGTAGTCCCCCAGATACGTCAACACCTTCAGCCTTTTATCTCAGCGCTGCAGCAACCGCAAGATCCGACTCAGCCAGAAATCGGATCTGCACGGCGGGAAACCCGCAATGGATATGATAATTTGGCATCTAACATAAAATCATACTTAATATGATATTTAGCATTAACAATTTAATCATATTTGATATCATTATCACCAATTCAGTATGAAATCATTTGAAGTTTGATTTTATACTTAACCGGATATTATCAAACGGGGCGGGCAGGATGGATGACGAAATGATGTTTTCACTCAGCTATGAGCTGCTGGCGCAAAAGACAGAAGAAGAAATCAGGAAATGCGACCTTCGCCAGGACGGTCCGTACTACGTCCAGGAGCTGAACAGGGCCTCAGACATTCTCCGGTTCTGGTTTATCCTCGCGATGAGCGGGTACCCGGACGTGCCGGACATGGACCGCATTGACGCTGACAGACTGCGCCTTGAGGGGCTGATACATGGTCTCAGGGAGACCAGGTCGTGACGGAGAAAACAAGCCGCCGCCCGTCCCCCCTGCAGCGGCGGGTGCTGATTGTGCTGGCCGCCCTCGATGCGAAACGGCCGGGCCCGGTGGCGACGCGGGATATCGAGCGGGTGCTGGAGCAGGGCGGGGACGCCCCGGTGTACGGGCCGAACCTGCGCGCCTCCTGCCGGCGCATGGAAGCCGCGGGCTGGCTGCGCACCCTGCGCGCCCCGAACCTGCAGCTGGCCGTCGAGCTGACGCAGGACGGTCGCTGCATTGCAGAACCGCTCTTCCAGGCAGAACGCGAGGCTGAAACGGCACGAAAACGACTGACAGACGTCCGGCGTCTGCCGTTACGCCAGACGGCTGCCGGTGACGCGGTGGAGCTGCAGCTGGATGACGTCCATTACACCATCAGGGAAGCGGCCTACGTGATCCGTCTGGACGGTACCACCTGCCTGCAGCTGACGGATGCCTGCGGCATACGCCGGATAAAAGAGGGCGATCCCCTGCAGGTGGCCAGCTGGTATCAGGCCTGTTTTGATGCTGGCCTGCCGGTCACCATCCAGGTGAATGAGAGCCGGGACTGACCGACACCACATGCAAGGAATGAGAACAGAAGAATGAAATTAACAGAACCCAAGCTGAATACGCTGATCGATAATCTGAACACCCTGATTTGCGAGGACAGCCTGCTCACGCGCCAGGAGCGTGAAACGCTGGTACTGGCCGTCGCCGCCATCGGCGCCATGAAAGCGCGCGTCGGCTTGAAAAAAGGCGATGCGCCGACCGTTGCCAGACGGGAAAAAAGGGAGAAAAAAGACCGCCAGTCTGATCCGCGTTTTCCGCGAGCCGGTCATCCCTGGCAGGAAGACGAAAAAACCTTACTGAGTGATGCGCTCGATTCTGTACCGGACGAAGAGATTGGCAGGCATCTTTTCTGGCTTTCCGAGAAACTGGGCAGAACGCCTTTCAGTGTTGCTTTCCAGATCGCGGCAATCAGGGAGCTGCAGGACGGCTGGGAGGAGCAGTTCAGGGAGATTTCGGATAACATTCGCTTGTCCGGTCTGAGCATCAGTGATTATCTGAAGCAGAACGGCACGGACCTGAACGCCTGAATGCCATTTTCGTTACAGACAAATTATATAACAGAGGGCAGTGATGAAAACAGCGGTATGGGTAGTGGTGTATTTCGTGCTGTTGTTGCTGAGACATCTGTTCGGCGGCTACCGCCATCTCATGACGCTGCACGACTCAGTTGCCCACTCAAGCGTCGCGATAGCTTTCGCTAATCGCATGTACTGGTGCAATATTTGCCGCTACCAGCGACTGCGATCAGGAAAGTCTTTTTCATTGAGTTTGTTCTTTTATGTGAATTGTTCGCACATCACTCCCCGCATACACTTTGCAGGTATGACGGTTTGGCCGTGGTTCCGATTCTGCAATGCCGCCGTTGGCTAAATTAAAATCCATATGCCCGGATACGGACGCGTTTAGCGTAGCGGGGGAGCCGTCAACCGAGAGGATCATGCAATCCGCATCTATTTCTACGGTGTGCTCGCCAATTTTGTACAGTCGACCAGCGGGCTGGCCATCGTCGGCCATTGCGAACGTAATACCTGCCGCCACTATGGCGGCTATCAGTAAAGTCTTTTTCATAATCTTGCCATTAGCACAAAGGAAATTGTTAATGATGGTCAATTATTGACCTTGACGTACAATAATTTTCGATATCCAAACTAACCCCCTATAGTGTGACATGCAAGATAGCTGCTCTCCAGGACATGCCAAATGAGTGGAAAGATCAGTACCGCAAGGGAGAGCGACGGAGGACTTTACTTTTGCTGCGGGATAAGCGTCCAGCGGATGGTTTCCATCAGAAGTTGATAGTGCACAGACGGGCTTTTATCCAGCCGCAAACCCTTCTCCCAGCATTCATCCGAAAATTTTTCCGCTTCATTACCGTTACGCTCATTAGGCTGCCGGCTCTCAAGCCAGCAGGTCTGTACTTCATGTGCTGTTTTGTTCATGGCCTTAGTCCTTACCTCGTTAGTGGGTGACATCCATGATTTTGCTGTCACGACACGACAAACACATCGACACATGATAAATTAATAATTCAAGTGATTGATATTTAACTTTTGTTAAGTGAGAATCCAGTTCATAAGGGAAATTCTCAATCTATCTTTGATTTAAATGAATATTTTTAATGTAAATATCAACTCATTTCCAGTTAACTTCATGAACTAACATAGAATCCGCTTCTTATGAACATTTTCTGTCAGCTTACTTTACTCCAGTTCATGAACCATTTCCCTGGACTGACCCTACGTTATGCTCAGTTGAGGGCAGGCTGTCATCAGGTTCGATATGAAGGCAGGGATCTCAGACAGGTAGGGCTTTGATACGTCGCCGTCCGTAATACCGCTCACCCGTCCACCACAGTCATCGGCAACAACACGCCCCAGATCCTGCATAAAATTCTGGTGAGCTTCACGACTATCCAGTTCCCCCAAGAGTTAAGGTTTAACGAGAAGACCAGTCATGATCTCGGCCAGCTCATTGGGTAAAATTTGTTTGTTCATAGGGGCTACGGCGTATCTTTTGAGTATACATAAATAAAATGCTTGCAAAACTTCATCGAGCGTAACGAAAACATCGTGTTACTGGGTCCCTCGGGCGTGGGAAAAACGCATCTGGCGATAGCCATGGGCTACGAAGCTGTACGGGCGGGCATCAAGGTTCGCTTCACAACAGCAGCGGACCTGCTGTTACAGCTGTCGACTTCCCAGCGTCAGGGGCGTTACAAAACGACACTCCACCGCGGCGTCATGGCCCCAAAACTGCTCATCATCGACGAAATAGGATATCTGCCGTTCAGTCAGGAGGAAGCCAAGTTGTTCTTCCAGGTCATAGCCAAACGTTACGAGAAGAGCGCGATGATCCTGACCTCTAACCTGCCGTTCGGGCAGTGGGACCAGACGTTCGTCGGGGATGCAGCCCTGACATCGGCGATGCTGGACCGGATCTTACACCACTCACATGTAGTCCAGATAAAAGGAGAGAGCTATCGACTGAAGCAGAAACGAAAGGCCGGGGTTATAGCGGAAGCTAATCCTGAGTAAACAAGGTGGATCAATATTAGACCGTTGGTGGTGACGGTAAGTGGATCACTTTTTACCCGTTGTTGACAGATGACGCCACGTTCAAGCGCATACTGATACACCAGTGAGGCCAGATGGCTTTTCCCCACGCCACTTTCGCCGGCCAACAGGACAGGTAACCCCCGTCCGGGATAGTCCACCGCAGAACGGCAGAGGGACGTCGCTTCTGCAAGGCTGCCCTGATGGCCAATCAATCCGCTGAAAGCATCGTGTGGATTATGACGTACAGTCGCAAAAGAGGGTTTTGCGGCAACATTCCTGATGACAAAGAAGCGAACCGGCCGGGTGTTTTCTTTGCGTAAACGCCCGTCATCACACAACCTGTTCAGATAGTGGCTGACCACACTACGGTTGACCTGCATAAAGTCCGCGCAGTCCTGTGCCGCGAATCCCGAACGGCTTTCAGCGTAATGTGTGATGACTTTATTGAAGAGTTTTTCTTTAGCTGACAGAGCCATAGATCTGTGTCCTAGATGATTAAAACCTAGTGTCGAAATAATCATTGCTCCCGGACACTAAAATATGGTTTAGACGTTGCCTATTTTCTACCCCCACCCATAAAAATGAAATGCTGTTTTGATAATTTTGTGATAAAGCTCTCACTACCTCGTGGATGAAAAATACTCGGATGGAAGAGGAAATACGTGGCATGCTAGTGGCAGAGCGTCTGTCTGGCAGCCATGCAATCCCGGAGCAAACCGCTACTGGGTTCCCTGCATAAGTGGTTGGTGGAGAAAAGTGCGACACTGTCGAAAAAATCCCGGCTGGGCGAGGCGTTCGCTTATGCTCTGAACCAGAGGGATGCGCAGTGCTACTACTGCGATGACGGTCTTGCAGAACCTGATAACAACGCTGCTGAACGTGCGTTACGGGGGCAGTATGCCTGGCATCTTCTTCGGGAGCGATTAAGCTGTATAATCATCCGACCTTCAACTCGTTGATGATACCCCGTGAGGTCTATCTGGCTATTGTACAGGATACATGTATCCGCTTAACGAACAAGAACCTCACGAGCGTCTTGCATCAGGGCCCGAATCGATAACGATTCATCGTGGCCGTTTATAGTACCGCTGTCTCTCCCCTTTATTTTTATTGAAGAGCGATCAGAAAACCGTAAATGCCGGATACAATAACTTCCGTTTCCCAAACGGAGACCTCATTACCAACCACTCTGATCATGCTTATGTTATTTACTCTCGTAGCAAACGCAGACAGTAAAAATATGACACTGACTGCTTCAGGAAAGGGCGTCCATCACCACTACAAAGGGAGCTTGGCTCCCTTTCTCAGCATCATGTTCTTAACTCACTGACTACGCTGTCGCTATGAGGTAAGAAGCGCTTTTGCCCGTTCAAGCACGTTCTCTTTGCTGAAGCCAAAATGCTCAAACAGCACTGCGGCGGGGGCTGATTCGCCGAAGGTCTGCATGCCGATAACCTCCCCGTCGAGTCCAGTATAACGCTGCCAGAAGCCCTCGGTACTGGCTTCTACGGCCAGGCGCTTACGAATGTGCTGGGGTAAAACCGCATCCTTATACGCCTGTTCCTGCCGGTCAAAACGTTCGGTGCACGGCATTGACACGACACGCACCCGGCGGCCTTCGCGGTTCAGTTCGCCAGCAGCATACACCGCCAGCTCGATTTCCGATCCCGCTGACAGAATAATCAGTTCAGGCTCTCCCTCCGGCTCAAGCAAAATATAGCCGCCGCGGCGGACATCCTTTAATTGCTGCTCGCTGCGCGGCTGCTGGGCAAGAGGTTGGCGGGTCATAATCAGCGCCGAGGGTCCATCAGATCGCTCAATCGCCTGCTGCCAGCCGATAGCCGCTTCTACCTGATCGCACCCGCGCCACGTTTCCATATTGGGCGTTAGGCGTAATGAGGCCAGTTGCTCGACCGGTTGATGAGTCGGGCCATCTTCGCCCAGCCCGACAGAATCATGAGTATAAACAAAGATCGAGTGCGCTTTCATTAAGGCCGCCATGCGTACGGCATTGCGGGCATATTCCATAAACATCAGGAACGTGCCGCCATAAGGTAGCAGGCCTCCGTGCAGCGCCATCCCATTCATTATCGCCGACATACCAAATTCGCGTACGCCATAGGAGAGATAATTGCCCGATGGATTTTGATCGGAGAAATCGACCGACAGCTGATGGCGGGTCAGATTGGAAGGAGACAGGTCTGCCGAACCGCCAAATAACTCCGGCAACGACCGGGCAAAGTAGCTCAGACATTTTTGGCTGACCTGGCGGGTGGCCAAGCTGGCTGGATGAGCCTGAAGGTCTCTTATCCAGGCATTGACCTCTTCGTGCCAGCCCTGAGGCAGCTTTCCTTCCATACGGCGCGTAAATTCTTTCGCCAACTCTGGATAATCACGCGCATAAGCAGCAAATTTTTCGTTCCATTCTGCCTCTACTTTCGCGCCGGTCTGTTTTGCATCCCACGCCCGGTAGATTTCATCTGGAATGACAAAGGGTTCGTATGGCCAGTGTAATTCTTTACGCACCAGTGCAACTTCATCCGCACCCAGTGCCGACCCATGGCAGTCATGGCTGTTGGCCTTATTGGGGGAACCAAAACCAATAATTGTCTTACAGCACAGAAGGGATGGTTTATCCGTAACGGCGCGGGCTTCGGTTACCGCTTTATTCACCGCCTCGGCGTTATGACCATCAATGCCTTCGATCACGTGCCAGCCATATGCCCGGAAGCGGGCAGGGGTATCATCGGAGAACCAGGCATCCACATGACCATCGATCGATATTCCATTGTCGTCCCATACGGCGATCAGCTTGCCGAGTTTCAACGTACCGGCCAGGCTACAGGCTTCATGAGAGATCCCCTCCATCAGGCAACCATCCCCCAGGAACAGCCAGGTGTGATGGTCAACGATCTCCCTGCCGGGTTTATTGAACTGAGCCGCCAGCGTTTTTTCCGCAATAGCCATGCCGACCGCATTCGCCACGCCTTGTCCTAATGGGCCGGTAGTGGTTTCAACGCCGGGGGTGTAACCATATTCCGGGTGGCCGGGGGTGCGGGAATGTAGCTGGCGGAAATTTTTCAAATCATTGATGGTCAGGTCATAACCTGTCAGATGCAGCAGTGAGTATTGCAGCATGGAACCGTGCCCGTTTGACTGGACGTAACGATCGCGGTTGAACCATCCTGGGTTAGCCGGGTTGTGACGCAGATGGCCTCGCCAAACCACTTCAGCCACGTCCGCCATTCCCATCGGCGCGCCGGGATGGCCCGAGTTTGCTTTTTGAATGGCATCGATGCTCAGAATACGGATCGCATTAGCGAGTTGTTTATGGTCCATTTTTTTCTCCTGACATTTCACAATAATTAATAACGAGAAATAACCTTCAGCACTTCTGCGACATCGTTAGCGTTAAACAGAGCGTCCAGATCCGTTTCGCTACAGAACAATTCTGAGAGCTGAGTGATGAGATCGATATGCTGGTGCGGGTCACGGGCCGCCAGCAGGAAATGCAGCTTTACTGGGTCAGCCTGATCCGGGAAATTTACCCCGTTTTTAACCAGCAGGAATGCCAGGCCATTTTGATTGACCCCAGTCTCAGGACGGGCGTGCGGCATGGCGATACCGGGTGCCAGCACATAGTAAGGACCATTGCTAAAGGTGCTCTCAATAATGGCCTGCAGGTAGCTTTCCCGGACGGTGCCGTCTGCAATCAGTGGGGCGACAGCTAAGGCAATCGCGCTCTGCCAGTCGCTGACGTCGTCAACGACCGCGATTCTTTCTTCAGTAAGTAATTCTGTAATCATTAACACCCCGTACAGACAAGTTAAAGATGTATAGTCATCTTTAGGATGCTCCTCGACGTGTCCAGACACAAGCGATAAACTCAGCAACATGCTCAGTCAGGTTGGGCTAAATGAAGAGTTGTTAACCAGGTCACAATTATCGTGATGGCGGGGAACAGCCTGAACTGCAAAATAACCTTTGAAACCAGCTGACAAGCGCGCAGGCAGACAGGGATACCATTGATGGCCGATAACATTACTGAGAAGCAACAAGAGGTAATTGACTACATCTTTAAGAAAATTAAGGATGATGAGTTGCTGCCTGGAGATAAGCTCGACACGGAAATTGCGATTGCAAAAGCGTTAAAGCTGACCAGAGCCACGGTAAGGGAAGCCACGCGAATCCTTATTGAACAGGAAAGGATCTATCGAATTAAAGGGTCTGGCCTGTACATCGGTTCGATTGGCAAGAGCAACCATTCCGGTAAATTTCATGCACTTTCACCTTTTGACTATCAGGCGCAAAAAAGCGGTCATAAAGGGATAAGAAAGGTGATTTCAGCCAGCATTATCAAGGTGCCTGATGCTGCAATGGCACAAGCGCTGCGCATCAAAAACAGCGATTCAGTTTACAAAATACTGCGCCTGATGTGTTTTGATGATATCCCCGTCTCGCTGGAGTACATCCATTTCCCGGCGACGCTGTTTAGCTCAATGGAGTTTAAAGAGCTGGAAATCTCCAAGTATTCCTACATCGAGAGGATTACCGGGAAGGGGGTACAGCGGCGTGCGCAAAATGTCCGCGCTTTCAATGCTACTGATGAAGAGATGATCAGGCTGCTGAACATCCAACCTCATGATGCGATGATGGAACTGTATGAGGTGGTATATCTGGATGACGGCACGCCTTTTGAGGTCAATATCTCGATTGTTAATACTAACATCCTGCATTTAAAACAGATTTCTGAGCGTTCCGAATAAAAAATGAGAGCCGGTAAATGCTCTCATTATCATCAGATGTCTGAACAGAGGGGGCCAGGATCAGGCATGGCTACCCAGTAAGACTTTAAGCTTGCCGTCAAGGCTCCCTGAGGTAGCTTTCTGGAACGCATCGGCTGCCTCAGCCAGATCGTAAACTTTCGGGTAAACAATCTGTTGCAGTGCATCGGCAATCTCTTTTTGCCTGATGGCCGTCGCGCTTTTTTCAAGATCGTCGCTGTTATACATATGGCTGGAGGTGATGGTGATCTCTGAAGACATGATCTCATGCAGGCCAATGGTGGAACCTGAGGTGTACTGACCAATGATCACGATATGCTCAGGCTTGCGATTAGCCGCCACCAACGCTTGCAACACCGGATAGTAGCCCGTGCATTCAAACGCAACAGGGCGCTTGCGCAGGTTCACGGCATCCACTTCCTCAATCGAGGCATAGACGGTAAAGCCTAGGCGCTGTAACAGTTCGATTCGCTTCGCGTCTTTCTCTACTACCAGCGGATTGGCATGATGAATATGCTTAAGTACCAAAGCGGTCATTACGCCGATAGTTCCTCCTCCGGTGACGATGACCGGCGTATTGACCAGATCACGGTAATGGACAAGAGAAACGGCGTGATAGCCCACGGCAAAGGGTTCGATCATTGCCGCCAGCTTCATATCAATCCGGGCGTCTAATTTAATCAGTTGCTCAGTCCCCACGGCCAGCGATTCGCACATGGTGCCATCCAGCCTGAAGCCCATCACCTTGCGACTGACCCGACAGATATTCGGCTGATTATCCAGGCAGTTAAAACACTCACCGCAGCCAACCAGTGGATTAATGGCTACCTTATCACCCACCTTAAACTTCGGTGATGAGCCGTTAATTTCCCTGATAATCCCGACAGATTCATGGCCCTGAATAAAATTTGTTGGTGGCTTTAAGGAAGGATGATGCCCCAGATAAAAATGCATATCTGAACCACAAATTCCACTGTAGGCGATATCTACCAGCGCTTGCCCGGGGGCGGCTACTGGTGCGGGGAGATCAAAAATTTCGATCTCTTTGATAGCGGTGATTTTTACGCTTTTCATGACCAACTCCTGCGTTTAAACGGCCCTGAAGGGCCGGGATAACCTAGGCATTTGACAGGGTATTTTCTGAAGTATCCAGCGCCAGCTTTTTCATCTCTTGCAATAGTTCTTCAAGACGAGGATCTCCGAGGTAATTTTTTATCTCGATAATCGGTACGTCCTTGCTCATCCGCACGCGTTCGGCAAGATTCTGATGCACTACCACCAGGTCTGCTTCATCAGGGATACTCTCGATAGCAAAATGTTTGACCGTAATCTCATAGGGGAGGCCTAATTTTTGCAGTTTCTTACGGAAGGTGGTGGCGCCCATAGCGCTGGAACCCGCGCCGGCATCACAGGCGAAGGCAATAAACCGTAAGCTACTGACCGGAACCGCTCTTTCTTTGTCGCGGCTTGAGGTTGCCTGAATTTCTTGTTTCGCGTTGGCATAGGCTTCGCTCATCCCAGCGGCTTTGGTCGTTTGCATGATCTCCTGAGAGGAAGAGAAACTGTCGTTTTCCTCCGCTGAGCGATCAAATTTCAGCACGATGCTGGCACCGATAAAGGTCACAATCGCTGCCGATCCAATGCCGCTGAGCGTGGCGAGGAATTTACCCGGAGGGGTCAGCGCCATAAAGGCAAAAATAGAGCCAGGGGTCGCACCGGCCACCAGTCCGGCATGCATCAGCGAGAAGACTTCAATCCCTGCGGCAGAGCCTATCATCAGGGGAATAATCATTAACGGCTTCATATAAACGTACGGGAAGTACATTTCATGAATGCCGCCGAAGATATGGATGATGGTAGCGGCCGGGGCGGATTTTTTCGCCATCCCTTTACCGAATAAACAGAATGCCAGCAGCAGTCCAAGGCCAGGACCAGGGCTGGCAAACACCATGAAGAAGATAGAGCTGCCGTTGACCGCGGCATCTTTCATCCCCAGTTGGTAGAAGATGGCCTGATCGATGGCATTATTCAGGAACAGCACTCTGGTTGGTTCGATCAGTAAGGCCAGCGTCGGCAGATAGCCTGTTTTTAACAGGCTATCAATTGCATAAGCGATAACGTTGGTGATCGCCAGCATAAACGGGCCAATAAATTCATAACCCAGCAGCGCCAGCACCATGCCGGCAAGGCCCATGGCAAAGTTCTGCACCACGTTTTCCAGCCCCGCCGGAATGCGATTCTCAAGCAGACGATCGATATATTTGCTAACCAGCCCTCCCAGCGGCCCCATCGCCATTGCGCCAAGCAGCATGGGGACATTGGTCCCTACAATCACACCCATGGTGCCAACGGTGCCAATTACTGCACCGCGTTTACCGCCCACCATGTTACCCCCGGTATAGCCAACCAGCATCGGCAGCATGTAGCGGATCATTGGTTCGACAAGAGAACCAAATTCTTTGTTTGGCAGCCAACCGGCTGGAATAAACAGCGCGGTGATAAACCCCCAGGCCATGAATGCGCCTATATTGGGGATGACCATAGCGGTGAGAAAGCCGCCGAAGCTTTGCATTCTCGCGCGTAGGGATGTCTTGTTCATAGTGGTTATCCTGTTATGTTGTCATCAACACTGACTCGTAACCTGGTGTCGACGTGGGTAGGGTCGCGGCATGTTATCTGTTCAGAGTAAGATTTTGTTAATAAGACTGTACAAGATAAAGATGTCTAGTCATCTTTGATGTTACGCTTTACCTAAGGGCTTTCAATAGCAATCTAAACTCTTCGGGCGCTTTTTTCTGAAGATGCCGGAATGGTCACATTTTACGTTTTTCTCTGAAAACGAGTTTGACGACGGGGAATCGGCTGACGGTGACCACTAAGAAAGTGTGTCGTCCGTCGCTGCTGCAGAGACGGGGGCTGATTATGCTGGCAGCCCTCGATACGAAATGCCCGGGCCGGTGGCCACGCGGGATATTGAACGGTGGTTACTGGAGCAGTGTGGGGACACCTCGGTATACGTCACCAAACTGCGCGCCTCCTGCCGTCGTATTGGCAGCCCCCTGAGCGCTCCGAACCTGCAGCTGGTTGTCGAGCTGACAGACACTGATAGGAACCATAAATGCGTTCACCGAATTTACTGCCTGCTGAAACTGAATTTTCGTCTGGAGGGGTAGGTAGCATTCATAACCGCTCCAGAGGAGATGGATGCACGGCATCTCTATGTTGCCATGACGCGCGGCTAAGCAAACCTGGTCATTTGTTCGACATCACCAGTGATTACGCCGAGTTAATTAGCTGTTCCAATAAATTATAGTGTTAACTAATAGAGATGTTTTCTTTGAAAACCTCTTCAGAAATCTGGTTTTTTATTCTACCAATTGCGCTAATTTTGCCCATTAAACGAAAAGCCTGCTTATTAAGTTCATCTGAAATTGTCATGAACTCCAGTTCATGTTCTGGGAAATCGATGATAATTTCGTCAAATACCTCTTTCTCACCAATTACTTGAGCAAGTTCGGTTTCATATCTGATTCTGTGACGGTTCAGTTTCATTGCATAGCTGTTTTTTAAAACCTCATCGGTATTACTCGCTTTCAGTTCATTATTTAGGCTTTCTGTCTGAGACTTTAGAAACGATGCAGAACCCCACATCTCAGAAGCAATTTCAAGGAATTGGTTAGTTAATGTGTATTCAAATTGGTTGATACTTTTCATCTTTTTTCTGACGAGTAAGCCTTTTTTGGTCATCTTCTGGAATTGGTGATATACAAAAGTTCTAGCATTACCGGCATTTTTTTGACTAAAAATTCACCGACAACAATAGATGCAATTTCATTAACTGTGAAGCTATCTCTATCTGCCTTTTTGATCGCAGCATAAATATAAGCTTCAGCATTGGCTACCCGAGTATTCATAACGATATGGTTCTGTAAACATGAATGCCCATTTTCCAGATAATGAAAAAAGGCTGTCAGTTCATCAATGGCGATCAGTGGATTGTGGTTCGAGGAATAGAAACTGAAGCAAAACGTCACGCCATGTTTCTGGTACCAGAATTCATAGAAAAACTTGATCGCTTGAAGTGAAGCGGATTGGGTAGCTGCTGTACGCAAAGCCAGGTGGTCTACAAGATATTGTAACGGGTACAAAAGCGCAGGCATGTATGAGTATCCATCAGGACCCATAGGCGCTGCCGTTGGTTGACATTGAACTGTGCGAGTACGAACATGCGGTATTTATCCTTACAAATAGTAAGCGTATGAATAAAATAACCGGCAAACATAACGCGTAGCAAGGAGAAGATGAAGTGTAGGGTAAGTGTATG
>NZ_JMPP01000070.1 GCF_000735435.1 Klebsiella planticola ATCC 33531
GTATGATTGATCGTGGTCTGCAGGTGGTTATGAACTAAAGGGATGGTGGACAAGATTTAACATAAAACGCATTAAGCGTAGTTGCACTGTAGTAGCAAAGTTGTAATGTCCGCCTTGGGCTAAGTTAAGATGTCCGTCATGTATAATCAACAAGAAGATCACCATGACGGCTCATGCAGCGGAGTTTTTTACATTGGATGAAGTTAACCGACTCAAAATCATTCAGGATGTTGTTGATCGCCGTCTGACAACTCAAATGGCAGCTCAGCGACTGGGCATCTCGGATCGCCAGTGCAGACGCCTTCTGTCGCGTTACCGTGAATCTGGCCCACTTGGTATGGCTAATCGTCGTCGCGGGAAACCCAGCAATAATCATTTGCCTGATGGTCTTGCCCGGTATGCACTCAGTATTATACGTGAGCGCTATACAGACTTTGGGCCGACTCTGGCGTGTGAAAAGCTTGCAGAACTGCACGATGTCTACCTGTCCAAAGAGACTGTCCGGTCGCTCATGGTTAAAGCCGGTCTCTGGGTCCCTCGTAAGCAACGTGCGCCAAAAATTCAGCAGCCACGCTATCGCCGGGCCTGTTGTGGCGAACTGATACAGATAGATGGCTGTGACCACCATTGGTTCGAGAACCGTGCTCCAGCCTGTACCGTGCTGGTTTACGTTGATGATGCAACGAGCCGACTGATGCAGCTCCGCTTTGTAAAATCGGAATCAACATTCACCTATTTTGAGGCCACACGAGGCTACCTGGAAAAACATGGTAAACCGCTGGCGTTATACAGCGACAAAGCCAGTGTATTCAGAATAAACAACAAAAATGCCACTGGTGGCGATGGCTTTACCCAGTTTGGGCGTGCGATGCATGAACTGAATATCCAGACTATCTGCACGAATACCAGCTCTGCCAAAGGCCGCGTGGAACGCGCTCATTTGACGCTTCAGGACCGACTGGTAAAAGAACTCCGGCTTAGGGGAATTTCTTCTGTTGACGCAGCCAATGAGTATGCTGATGAGTTTATGGATGATTATAACCGGCGCTTTGCCAAAGCTCCCCGACATGACTTTGATGTGCATCGGCCACTTGAACATAATGATGATCTGGCTGCCTTTTTCACATGGCGGGAACCGCGCCGCGTTTCGAAATCTCTGACGGTTCAGTATGACAAAGTGCTCTATCTTATTGAAGACAGTGAAATAAGTCGCAAAGCAATCGGGAAATATATAGAGGTCTGGCACTATCCGGATGGCCTAAAAGAACTCAGGCTTAACGGCGTAGCTCTTCCCTACTCCACTTATGATCGCCTGTCGGAAATCGACCAGGGAGCTATCGTGGACAACAAGCGGCTCGGACGTACACTGGAATATATCAAACTGGTTCAGGACAAACGCGACAATAACCGTTCTCAGGCAATACCTGCTGGCGATGGGCCTTCACGGCGGCGCAGGAAACCAACTGATAAGAAATCCCAGCGATCACTGAACGGCGACGATATGCTGGAAGCTTTGAAAGTTTTACAGAGTCGTTCCGATGAAATATTCGGTTCTAATACTCAAAAAACATAGGGCATGATATAGAAAAAGACATGGGCTGTAGTTTATTTAAGGGTTAGCTCAGATGCCCCGCATCAATAAGCGCCATACGAAGATGTTTTCGAATGAAATCTGCTTTATAAATGCTGTATCGGTGGGTATCATTTTCACATAAAAGCACCGCGTTTTTTTTCATTAAAGCGTACTGATTTGCTATATCATTGTTTTTAATCAGATAATCACGAAATGCCAGATGTTTTATTATTTGAGCATCCCCAGTGGTAAAAGCATGAATGTGATGACTGCGCTGATCTCCACCTTTTGTGAAGTACCTACGATTTGAAATGCCATTTTCACCACGCACAGTATATCCGGCACGCTCCATTGCCTGATTCAGTCTGTCCAGTTCCTCAAGATTAGTAACTTCGATTAATATATCTATCACTGGTTTAGCTGATAGTCCTGGCACAGAGGTGCTACCAATATGGTGAATCTGGGATATCACTTTACCAAGCGCCATCTGCAATAGATAACGTTCGTTCTCAAATAATGTAGGCCACATCTCATCATAATCAACAACAGTCAACATTCGCATATTCAACAATCACACCTTTTAAGGTAATTTGAGCATTCACAATAACATAAATCGGATCTGCTGGCTTGAAGACAATATCTGTCTTCATAACGTTTTAGGACATTTCTACTTTGCTGACATGCGGACATCTGAACTTAGCTTTGACATGCACTGTAGTAGCTAAATTGAGATGTCCGTCTCGGGGCTGCGGATGTTTTCCTGGGCTGTTATGGGTTGCGCTCTGTTCCAGAAAAGTTATGATTAAGTATCAGTCATAGAAACTACAGGAAAGGATATGCAAGGTAAGGGGCTATTTAAATATACTTTAATATCATTATCATTAGGAATAGTCCCCATAATATTAATTTTTTTTATTTATTTCAGGAATGAAGACTCATATATAATTTCATATCTTTTTGATATCGCCAATGGATATCAAAGGGACTTTTCAGAACAATATTTAACAGTGAGCACTATAGCTTCCGCATATACTAAAACCGCACCACTTTTCGTCATGTTAATGTATATGATTTGCTGGAACAAGTTTGATATAAAAACCATCAAACTAGATTTGAAGCAATGGTTTAAACTTCTGCCTGGTCTGCTCCTTTTAACGACAGGGGCATATTATTTAACTTATGTAGGTGTGGAAAATATGTCGGATAGTATTTATCGCACCAAAAGAGTTATTGCTGGCAATGAGTACTTTCTATTTATTTATTACATCCTTTTATTTCTGACAAATTATTTTTTCATATGGTTATTTTTTATTTACCTCTATATGTTAAAAGGTCTACCTTACTTTCAAAAGCGGTGATAACCTCCGCTTTACACTAAACATAAATATTTATTTAAACAAACTAAGTACTGAATTATTCAGTGCTTTGGCTTTATCAGCATCGATATAAGATGTAAGTCTTCGTCACCGCGCTCAAAGGGTATACTGCCGATCGCGGTCATAAATATTGGCTGGCCATCTTTGCAGTGTAGGAAGTAGGGTTGTTTTTTATCTCCTTCCTTCTTCCACTCGAACCAGCCGTCAGCAAAACAAAGCGCCCGGCCATGCTGCCATAACGGTTTAAACATTCTGCTCGATGCGGCTGTTTCCACCTTGGCATTAATCAACGGCGCTTTATCCCACCACCCAGGCGCATACCCCCAGTGAACCGGATCGAGGTGCAGCTGTTCATCACGTTCGCTCAGCAGTAACACCTTGGTTCCTGGGGCGACGTTGTAGCGACCGATTGGTGCCGGATCATAAGCAATATTCCGATCAGCTTCATTGGCAATCAGTGACAGGTAATCTTCGCGGGTCATCGCCTGGGAAAAACGTCCACACATACACACCACCTCTGGCCAGACTTAAAGTATAGATAATGCCGCGTCAGCGGCATGGAGGCGCCTGCAGCAGTTGAATGGAGTACTGCGTGCAAATGGCGCCGTCGCCCGGCGCAGCCGGCTGCTGTTTTGACAGGTTCTGCCTCACCGCCCCCCCTTCCCTTAAGGCCGGAATCGTTTTTAATGATGAAGGCCTGAAACAAGTACTGTCAACCTGACTGTACCAGGCTGGCACTAAACTCAAAATAACGCTCGCTGCAGTAAGTGAGCGCAGTCTGCTATGAGCGAGAAGCGGAAGCGAGAATATGTCATGATTACCCGGATGCAGGACGAGCATCGGCCTCTGATAATCAATGGAGAGCAGGTCAGGATGACCAGTTCCCTTCTTATTTGTATATTACGGGCAGGCGACCATACGTATTTACTTAATACTCGTTCACTTTAAGGCTTCGTCTCTGCCGTGATACCAGGTTTCAAAAGCATCAGGGGTCATCGGTTTGGCAAAAAAATAGCCCTGAACTTCATCGCAGCCCAGCCTTCTTAAAATATCAACGGTCCTGGCGTCCTCGACTCCTTCGGCCAGAACGATATAGTCGAGCTGCTTGAGGAGTGTGATAACGTTGCGAACAATGATGCGGCTGGCATTGTCGCCAGCAACCTTACTCACAATAGAGCGGTCAAGCTTGATGATGTCCATCGGGATTTGTCGCAGGTAATTAATGTTGCTGTATCCGGAACCAAAATCATCCAGAGATATTTTAAATCCGCGTTGTTTGAGCATGTCCAGGCCGATAAGTGCAGCGGGGCTTTCCAGCATCTTCTCGGTTTCCAGACACTCCACCCCCAGCAGGGCGGGATCCAGACGCGCGTCCAGCATTTTCTGTTCCAGCTCATCGCAGAAATCTGGTCTTGAAAAATCACTGGCAGCCAGATTAATCGACACAGGTAAAGAAACTCCACGGCTTTGCCAGGCACTCAGTTGCACAATCGTGTGATCGATAACCCATGCTGTGAGTTCACGCATCAGGCTGGTCTTTTCGACCAGAGGAATAAACACACCCGGCAACACTTCGCCGTTTTTAGGATGTTGCCATCTAAGCAAAGCTTCGGCTCCCGTCACACGCCCTGTCACCAGTGAGATTTTCGGCTGATAAACCAGATATAAGCCCTGGTTTTCTTGTAGCGCTTGCCTAACTTCAGTAAGAAGGCTGAAATCAGTCTTCTTACGGCTATCCAGTGCGTCATCATAAACTGTAAACCGGCGCCCCTGACTTATCCCTTCATGCAATGCGCTGACTGCACGGCGCAGTATTTCATTCGATGTCAGGGATTTATCGCAAAGCCCGGAGTCACCCATGTGAATATCCAGATCAAGGGGAACTTCAGGGGTAAACCTGGCCTGGATCCCCTGAAGGCTTTGAGAGATATCTTCTAATGTCCGAATTTTTTCCTTATGGGTAAAAAAGGCAAATCGTCCAACTGCCACGGCGTAGAGCGGCCCTTCTAAAGGCAGGCGGATCTGCAGCTCTGCGACCATATTACGAAGTAGATTTTCTACGGCTGTCATACCGAGGGAGCGAGCCATTTCGTAGGCTAATGGCATATCAATACAATCAATAATGACGAGCCTGAATGCGCCTTCAGTTGAAACCTCTATATCCTTCAGCAGTCGCTGCCGGTTTGGTAATAGCGTGACTATATCGAGGTAGCCGACGGAGTGCCACGAGGCCAGAAAATCCGATATAAGTCCTGCAATCTTTTCAAAAAGATCGAGCTGCTCGTCTGAAAGTTCCCTGGGCTGAGTATCGAGGATACACAAGGTACCTATGGGTACTCCATCCTGGGTTTTAAGTGGGCAGCCTGCATAAAAGCGAATGAATGGAGCCTCTTTCACCGCGTGATAGTCACGAAAGGTAGGGTGCTGATGAGTGTCATGACAAATGAATGTCTTACTCTGTTCCTGGGTCTGTACGCAAAATGCCTCGCTCAGGCTGATTTCCGTGACGGCAACATTTTGGGCTGATTTGATGTATTGCTTTTCTTCATCGATAACAGAAACAAAGCCCATCGGCATGTTCAGCAATTGGCATATTAGATGAGTATATTTTTTTAACGCATCATCCCGGCCCTTGTCAGGATTTTTCAACAAGTCGATTGCCGCAAGTCTTTTACTTTCATCTCTGCTGAGATCGGTCAACATGGCAAGACATCCTCCGGCGCAATAGGCTTCTGGTTATTCCACACTCAAAGGTAGCATGCATCATTCTTCCAATGGCATATGGTAATACATACGCTGTGACCTGCATAAACTTTCACATTAAAATGTTTCCAGTTGATTGTCTCCCGGAAATGTCGCCCCCGGCTGCCCAGTAATCCATTTGCTGGTTGTGTTTGTGTCAGTAATGTCCGCTCCTGGCACAAAGCAGACATTAAAGACTACAGCATCGGATGCCGCGTTAGCGGCATGGAGGCGCCAGATGAAGCTGCATGTATCTGTGGAGTCAAATGGCGCCGAAAGCCCGGCGTAGCCGGTTACCTGGCTATAAATTCTGCCACCCTCCCCCCTGCCCTGATTAGCCTTAACCCGCTTACAGCAATGAAGAAGTTAAAGTAATCCCTTTTAACCCCGGTGAGCGGGCTTTACGGCGTTTACGACGTAAAGGGCGTGATTTCCGGGGCCTTAGCGGCGGCAACTTGCTGCTGACGCTTAGGGGGATGTTCTTCAGTTATTTCAGCAACACCAGGGAACTTAACACGGTAGCTTGTATCTAACAGTTTGTGGTGATTAGCTACCACCACTACAGCAGAGTGAGCCGCTCCCTTCGCTTAATGGACTGACCCCGCTCTGGTAGACGATCCTGCCCTATAGTTTGGAGTGCCTCCGAGCCCGTAGACAAATCTGCCCTATAGTTTGAGCATAGGAGGAGAGTATGGGCACACCACGATTTACCCCTGAATTTAAGGAAGAAGCCGTCCGTCAAATAACGGAACGCGGTTATACCGTCGCCGAAGTATCTGACTGTCTGGGCGTCTCTGCACACAGCCTCTACAAGTGGCTACGGGCTATCAAACCTGATAACAGCGTGCAGCATCCCCGAATTTGAAGCTGATGACGGTAGCATTGTACCGACTTACAAGAGTCTTATGGCCTACTCAGAATCATAAGAGCACGGCGTGCTTCAGCTGTAAGACCAAGCACTACAGAAGCTACTCATTGGATGAAGGACGTCGATGTCTACCATTAATAGGTGTTCTCATCTACATGTGAAGGCTGTACCTTGATAATATTAATTATCATTCACGATATTGGTGTTGTCATGAAAACGGGATTTATCAGTACGATCTTCCTGTGCGGTATGCTTCTGGGGTGTTCCAGCCCCGCTAAAAACCCGCATCCAAAGCTGCTATATTCGCCAACCCCTGCATATCCGTATTACGCACTGGCTAACAGGATTGAAGGATATGTGACGGTTAGATACAACCTAGGTGCTGACGGGAAGATATCAAAGGTTTGGATCCTAAAATCAGAACCTCAACACCTCTTCGACTCTGCAGTCATTGCGGCAATGGCACAATGGCGTTATGAAACCAATAAACCGAGTCAAGCCTTAACAAAAACAATATATTTTAAACTCCAGGCTCCGTCCAACTAAATTTTACATGGAAAATAGGAGTTTATGTACTGGGAGTCAGAAAGACTACTTTACAGACCAGTAATTATGTCCGACGTGGAAGCGCTGTTTCGCATATATGGTGACGAAAGAACGCACGCGTTTAACCCACGTGGGCCACACCGGGACATCGAGCAAAGTCGCAGTGTTATCCTGCAGCGAACTGCAGATCGTGAGCTATACGGGTTTGACGACTGGGCTGTCTCTGAAAAGACGGCTCCAGAACGAATCATTGGATTTGGAGGCGTATTTGTCAGCCATTTCAATGGCCGACAAACGAATAATCTGGGCTACCGGTTTGAACCAGAATCATGGGGGAAAGGTTATGCAACTGAACTTTCCTGTCGAGCTTTGATATATGGATTTGACGAGCTAAAACTGCCTGAAATTGTCGGAGTGACACGCGAAAATCATATCGCCTCCCGCCGCGTTCTTGAAAAAGCAGGTTTGCTGTTTACCCAAAGGGTGGACAATCCGGAGGACCCCCCGGCTAACCTGATGTTCACTCTGACTATAGAGCAATGGAAGAGGTTAAAACGACAGGCTTGAGGCATGGTTACAGCTTTTGACTACTTAATGTTATGTCCGCTAATTGCCTTCTGCTCTGGAGTGTAGTTAATGCGAGTTCTTCGTTTCATTGCAACGTCCCCCTTGATTAAGGATAGCGTTGCATCGACCCATTGAACTCACAAGGCATACCTGATGATGGATGGTATCAATCAGCTCATGAAAGCACTGGCGGAAGAGGGTTATGCACCACGGTAAGGATGGTTGTTCGTCGTCAGAATCCCTCTATGATAGAGTCCTGTACTGCCTGACGAAGACAAAGGAAATCAGATGATGCAAGTAGCTGATATTTTTGATTTATTCATTAAACTTACGCCATCGGGACTGGCATTACTGGTGTGGGCGTATGGGGTTTATAATCAGTTTTCACTGAAGAAACTGGAAGCCATGCAGTTGCAGAAAAGGTGGCCTGAGCTGCCTGACGGTTTAACCATACAGGACAAAAAAGAAGCACTCCACGCGATGATTTCTGCGGAGGAAAGGAAAACCAGAGCATCGTTAAAATGGCGATTTTCTTTACTGCCATCGCCATTTTCTGGACAGTTTATCTCTGAGAAATAAAGACAGGCCCTGTCGCGCTGACAGGGCCTGTTTTTTCAGACGTGAATACCACGCAACGTATCAATCAGTGCAGGCTCACGCTCGATGAGGCAGAGCATTTTCAGCGCTATACCCGACGGAATACGCCGTTGCTGTTCCCAGCTGCGGACAAGGTCAACGCTGGCACCCACCACTTCTGCAAATTCAGCCTGTTTCATGCCGGCATGTTTACGAATGGCTTTCACATCCGGCAGTGTATGGCGGTGAACCTGTTCTGCAGCGGGCTGGATCTGGCCATTTTCAATGGCCACCATTTCCTCCATGCTGCTGATCAGGGCATCAAAAAGTTTCTTTTCCATAAATTTTTCCTCGTTATGGAGAGGCCTGCCACCATTTGAGTGGCGCCATTACTTCAGCTGCTGTGTTAATGCCTTCATAACGGCTTTTTCTTTCTCGCTGAGATCATCTTTCGCATTCTTCGGGTATATCAGCAGCAGATACAGTCTGCCGCTGGCAAGACGAACGTAGTAAATCACCCTGACCCCACCTCGCTTACCCATCCCCGGGCGCCCCCAGCGAATCTTCCTGCATCCACCGGTATGACTGATTGTGTCACCCCGATCATGGGCTTCCAGTAAATAGGTCTGCAGTTCGCGGAATTCATCATCATCCATGAGCTCCTTACGCAGTCCACTGAAAGCGCTGGTTTCAACAAACTCCAGATAGTTCATCCCTCTGGCTCCTTTAGCTTTCTGGTGCCAATAATACTGGTACCACGTACTAAAATCAATCTTTTTAGTACCCTGTACTAAAATCGAGGTTACCAGGGTTACACGATGCTGGTTTTTATGTTTCTCTGGGCAACCCTCCCCGCTGGGAGCCGCCGGCCCACGAAATCAGATATCTCGGTGCGCGCCTGCTACGGCGGGACGTTCTGCTGGGTGATGAACTTCGTGAGGCGAACAGACTAGAAAAATACCTGTCCACAGACACACCTGCAGAGATTATTAGTTCCTGCATGCATATGGCGCAGCAGCTGCGCGAGGAGATAAGTAATATCGAGCGGCAGATTAAAGCGCATATCAAAGCCAGCCCTGCACTGAGGCGTGATAATACACTGCTGACCTCAATTAAATCTGTTGGTCCCCAGCTGGGGATGCATATGCTGGTCGTGCTTCGCAGTCATGACTTTGCATCAGCAGAACAGGCTGCCGCATTTCTGGGCGTGGTGCCGATCGAGAAACGCTCAGGCACATCGGTTCGTAGCCGGCCCGGATGTCGAAAATCGATCCACCTCAGTTGAGAGCGAAGCTTTACATGTCTGCACTGTGCGGAAAAATCTACAATAAGCGAAGCGTAATATTACGACGAGATGTGCCTGCGGGGTAAACCTAAAATGGTGGCCATTGGCGCGCTGATGCGGAAACTGGTGCACTGGTGTTATGGCGTCCTGAAGACCGGGATCGTTTTTAATGACGAAGGCCTGAAACAAGTACTGTCAATCTGACTGTACCAGGCTGGCATTAAACTCAAAGTAACGCTCACAGCAGTAAGTGAGTGTAGTCCGCTATGAGCGAATAGCTGACATTCAGCTTCCGCTTATGAGTAGAATAATGGCTTTAGAGAAATGAGGAATCTGAACTTTATATAAAATCCTTTAACTCCTCAGCATTAATGTTCGCCAGCATTGAAGCTTTCAAGTTTGGGGATGATGCGAGATACCTCGAGATCAGGTTGAATCCTGCGGTATATCCTAGCCACCTGGGCAAATCTCCTGTTCCGAAAAACCAGGCATTATGGTCGTAATCAGTGCGATGCCAGTTTTCAAGCATTTGTGGATAGTAGGGCTGAATAGTATCGGATTGGAGGCTTTCCCAAGGCTCAGGTTCACCACCAAAAAGCTCAATAGAAAAATGCCCGGCAAGCCCTTCTGAGACTAACACCTCTCCCAACGTTGAGCCATATCCCGGCCCTGTCCACCTAACTGCATGGTGCAGTTCATGCACAAACATTCGTTCAATAGAGTGCGCATCATTTTTGCAAAATGCAGAATTTTCAGGATCAACAGTTATATAGATAACGCCAGCTTCAGGGCAAAAACCAAGATGCCCTTTTTCCGGGATGACAAACTTCCCAGCTTTAACCACCACATCCAGTGAATGAATCGGCATTAACCTTTTGGCTTGTTCGTAGGTATCAGTCAGGTTTATTTGAAGCCATTCACAGTGAGCGGTGAGTTTCTTCTGCGCATTCAGAATGTGGAGATTCATTTGAGACATTACGGTACCACGCCAAAAGCGTCACTAAATCGCCACACATTAACACACAAAGCGAATGTCATGGTGTTGCTCAACAGTTGAGGGCCAAACCATTAACAGCAATGTCCGCATTTGGCACAAAGCAGACATTAAAGACTACAGCATCGGATGCCGCGTTAGCGGCATGGAGGCGCCAGATGAAGCTGCATGTATCTGTGGAGTCAAATGGCGCCGAAAGCCCGGCGTAGCCGGTTACCTGGCTATAAATTCTGCCACCCTCCCCCCTGCCCTTGTATCTAACAGTTTGTGGTGATTAGCTACCACCACTGAAGCAGAGTGAGCCGCCCCCTTCCCTTAAGGTCAGAAAAGTCTGCACCGCTGAACCTTGTTTAGCAGCATATGGCCCTCCGCTTCACCTTTCACGCCAGCACATCAGGTTGAACGGTTACCGGGAGCTCGACTCCGTATGTACAAGGCGAACAGGCGTGACGGTTTATGTGAGAGGAGTTTAACCATGTTTCCATTCGGCATTGACGTGAGTAAAAACACCCTGGATCTTTGCATGCTTTATGACGGTATCAAAGGACGCATAAAAACCCGTAACATCCAAAATAACAGACATTCAGTTGAAAATATTCTTCGCTGGCTCAGGCTCCAGCACTGCGGTCCGGAAGATGTTCATGTGGTGATGGAGGCTACCGGGGTTTATCACGAACGGCTGGCTACTGAGTTACATGATGCTGGTTTCTATGTCTCTCTGGCCAACCCTCACCGTAGCAGAGAGTTTGCACGCGGCATGGGAATAATGACAAAAACGGATAAGGTGGATGCGTATATGCTGGCCTGCTACGCATTCCTTAAGAACCCTCACCGCTGGGAGCCGCCGGCACCCGAAATCAGATATCTCGGTGCACTCCTGCGACGGCGGGATGTTCTGCTGGGTGATGCCCTGCGTGAGGAGAACAGGCTGGAAAAATACCTGTCCACAGACACACCTGCAGATATTATCAGTTCCTGCATGCATATGGCGCAGCTGCTGCGCGAGGAGGTAAGCAATATCGAGCGGCAGATTAAAGCGCATATCAAAGCCAGCCCTGCACTGAGGCGTGATTATACACTTCTGACCTCAATTAAATCTGTTGGCCCCCAGCTGGGAATGCATATGCTGGTCGTGCTTCGCAGCCATGACTTTTCATCAGCTGAGCAGGCTGCCGCATTTCTGGGTGTGGTGCCGATCGAGAAACGTTCAGGCACATCGGTTCGGAGCCGGCCCCGGATGTCGAAAATCGGTCCGCCTCAGTTGAGAGCGAAGCTTTACATGTCTGCGCTGTGCGGAAAAATCTACAATAAGCGGATGCGTAATATTTACGACGAGATGTGCCTGCGGGGTAAACCTAAAATGGTGGCCATTGGTGCGCTGATGCGGAAACTGGTGCACTGGTGTTATGGCGTCCTGAAGACCGGAATCGTTTTTAATGATGAAGGCCTGAAACAAGTACTGTCAACCTGACTGTACCAGGCTGGCACTAAACTCAAAATAACGCTCGCTGCAGTAAGTGAGCGCAGTCTGCTATGAGCGAAAAGCGGACGCTGGTGTTATTTAGATAAATTCGACTTCTGTGCTTGTGCACTAATCCAGGGAAGAGAAATATTGCGTCGGTGATTTACCCAGCGCTTTTCTGAACATCGTAATAAACGCACTTACCGAATCATACCCTAGAGTTCCGGCTACGCGCTGCACGGGCTGACCTTCAGACAGATGGCTTAGTGCAATCATCAAATGCAGCTGCTGACGCCAGCGGCCAAAGCTCATTCCAGTCGCCTCTTTTATCAGCCTGGCCAGAGATCGCTCGCTGATGGCCAGATGAGCAGCCCATTGCTTTAACGTTCGCCGGTCATCTGGCTCATTAAAGAGTGCCTCAGCCATAATCCTGATTTTAGGATGATCTGATACAGGAAGATGGAGTGCTTCGACCGGCACATCCGGAATATGCTCCAGCAGCACCGCTGCAAGCCTGGCGGTTTTACTGTCAGGAGAATAAGTATGTTCCTGCTCTGCAAGATACAGAACAAGCTCGCGGACCAGAGGTGTAACCGCTATGGTACAGCAAATTTCCGGCATCGCTGCTGCGCCGGGCTCGATGAATAAAAAGCACGTATCTGCATTCTTCGTGATCCGGCAACGGTGCGGGATCTCTCCCGGAACCCAGACGGCATGCCCCGGTGGAACAAGCCACAGCGCATCGTCAACCTCACAGCGCACTGCACCGCGCATAGAGAGAATAAGTTGCCCCTTGCGATGAGCGTGCGGACGCTGCCCGGCATACTCGCCTGACGATGATACATGCAGGGCGATAGCGGCCTGACTGAAATCATCGGCATTAAACTCTTCCGGTGAGGTCACCGGTTTTTTATTAACTGGCATGATTTAGCTATATGTTGTCAGATTATCTATATTCTGTAACTCATGCGTCCTTTAAAGTCTTTCTTTTTTTCAGAGAAAGCAAAACTTATGTCCCACACGACGAACAAGTGGTCTTCAATCATACTTGTGATCGGCATTCTTTTTATTGCCATTAACCTGCGTGTTCCTTTTACCGCTATCGCACCCGTTTTAGAGTCCATTCGCCATGATTTTGGGCTGAGTATCACAGCCGTTGGGTTGCTTAACTCGCTGCCTTTACTGGCCTTTGCCGCCTTTTCTCCACTGAGCGCATCGATTTCCCGCAAGTATGGCCTGGAACGCACCCTTTTTGGTGCCCTGGTCGTGATTTCAGCGGGGATTGTGCTTCGCTCAACAGGCAGCGTCTGGGCGCTTTATGGCGGAACAGTATTAATTGGTATCGGGATTGCCCTGGGCAATGTCCTGCTGCCTGGCCTGATTAAACGTGACTTTTCCGGAAACGTGGCTTCCGTGACGGGAGCATATTCCATCACCATGGGCACCGCTGGCGCCATCGGCTCTACCATTGTCATTCCTCTGACGCAGAGCTGGGGCTGGAACATCGCGTTAGCCATGTTGGTTATTGCACCGCTCTTTGCGATGCTTTTATGGTTGCCGCAGTTGAAGAAAAAGCATCAATTGCCAGTAGCAGGTGAGAAAAAAGCAGCGACCGTTGCGGTCTGGCGCTCGTCTCTGGCGTGGCAGGTCACCATGTTTATGGGCTTGAATGCGATGCCCTTTTATGTTGCGGTCGGCTGGCTGCCAGTCATTCTGACAGGCAGTGGGCTATCCTCAGCTCAGGCTGGTGAGGTACATGGCATCCTTCAGCTCACCACCGCTATTCCCGGCTTAATTCTGGCAGCCACGCTGCGTCGTCTTAACGATCAGAAATTAGCCGCTGCTGGTGTCAGCCTTTTAACCGCAGTATCCTTTATTGGCATCCTTTATTTGCCAAATCTGGCGATGCTGTGGGCTGCACTCCTCGGCTTCGGCTCGGGTGCCAGCATGATGCTGGGTCTGACCTTCATCGGGTTGCGCACTACAAACGCTGGTGATGCTGCCGCGCTGTCAGGCATGGCGCAGAGTATCGGTTATCTGATGGCGGCGATGGGACCGCTATTGCTGGGAAAAGTACAGGAGTTGTCCGGAGGCTGGACCGTACCATTACTGATGACCACAGCAATCTCAGTTGCAGGAGCCTGCACCGGAATGGCTGCCGGACGAGATGTACACCTGGAACCTTTACAGCAGCCGGGCTGAATGGGCTTACACAGGAGGGTACCAGCTGAACTTCTAAAGCGGATGCTTTCCATTGAGGTTCTGAAGCGTCTTAATAGTACCGGAGCCATCTGTACTATCCCGATGAGCGGATTTTTCGGTGAAAAGGCCGTTCAGGGCGAGCGTAACATTCAGCGATCGCCCTGAAACTCAGGGCGATCGCTGTCAGTAATAATATAATAAGCAAGCCTCAGGACTGTTTGGCAACGATGAATCGCTTTTCATCACCCATAAAGGCTTTTTCACTGGCGGGTGAAAGGATAGCACCGAAATTCATGTGCGCGCGGAGTTTCAATGATGGAGGAACATTCCACTCAGTGCGAATATCTTCATCGATCAGAGGATTATAATGCTGCAGATTGGCACCAATTCCTTTTTCAGCCAGCGCCAGCCA
The DNA here is from genome assembly GCF_000735435.1 of Klebsiella planticola ATCC 33531. GTDB lineage: Bacteria > Pseudomonadota > Gammaproteobacteria > Enterobacterales > Enterobacteriaceae > Klebsiella > Klebsiella planticola. The sequence continues at coordinate 14,604 of NZ_JMPP01000070.1, forward strand.
GACCGCATACTGAGCGATAGCTGTGCTGTGCCGGGAAAATGTCCGCATAGGCCGCAAACTGCTCCTGTAGTGACTTGACAACATACTGATCCTCGAAAAAAGTATTGAGCCGGCAGCCGCTGCAAACCCGTCTATTTTATCTGAGGTGCCGGAGAAACGTTCTAAAGGAACTTGAAAGCAGGAATCTTGTTACGCGCACTGTCTTTCGTGAAGTACCGCCCAAAGTCGAATATGCACTCGCGGAACTGGGAACGTCCCTCAGGCAGCGAATGAACTCAACCGGTGGGTAGAACAAAACTGTCACTTTCTGATTAAAGACACTGATCCTTCCCTGTGACATGCCATTGTTCATTGATGAGTGCTACGGGCTAACAGGAGCATATAAGAATGCAGGGTGCGGGCGCCGAAAAGCGGCGTCCCCTGCTGGCTCAGAGGCGACATCGCCTGCTGGCCATGAGGGAACAGGAAGGCATTTTAACAACCGGTCCCTGCATTTTACTGTATCAGTACAAGCAGTACTTGCGTATTAGTCTTTGCCCGGACCATGGTCAAACCGGGTTCCTTTGCCGATGGCATAAAACTGTCCCCCGGCGACATAATGTATGGTTCGTAATTCGTCAGGTGCTTCATCAAATATCCAGTGCCCATTGCGAAAAACCCGATCGTCACTCCACGCGCCGGCAATTTCTCCCATAAACAGATTATGTTCCAGCTCATATGCCGCGTTAGGTATCACATCACATACAAGCCAGCCAGCACAGCCCTCTACCAGCGGAACATCGAATTCTTTCAGGTAGAACATCGGTATTTTATGATTCTTGTCAGGCCTGTCACGGTAGCTGTGTTCACCTGTGTACAAAACGGTTTCCATCTGGCTGACTACAGGTATCTGTACGGCAAACAGACCACTTTCTTCCACCAATCGACGGGTGTAAGCCTGCGGACTGATATACGCCATGACTTTATTGATTCCTACCAGACTCACCCATGCGGCGGCCATCACATTGGCATTACCATTATGCTTAGCGGAAATCATTGTAGTAGGGCCGACCTGCAATAATCGGTATGCTTTATTCAGTTCAACTGGCTGTAAAGACACAGGATTTCTCCTTCCCATTGATAAAAAATGTGCCGTTAACGGCAACGGCACATTTGAGGGCGTGTTAAAACACTGATGGTCGCCCGAAGTTAATCAGGCTAATACCGTTTTATATTGTTCGACCTGAGCTGCGATTTCTTCGTCAGTTATCGTCGCGCTTCCGCCTGTAATAAACGGCTTGATGTAGTTCATACCCAGATACCCGGAGATGGTTTCAAAAGACAGCAGGTACTCGCCTACCGTATGTCCGGCAGCGCCATCAGGCTGATAGGCAGACTCTGCACCACCAAGCGAAACGGCCAGCATGAGTTGCTTGTCGCGCAGCGCCTGTGTTTCTCCACCATGTGACCAGCCGTACGTCAGTACATCGTCAAGCCACTGTTTAAGAAGTGGCGGCGTGCTGTACCACTGCATAGGAAACTGCAGCACGATACGATCCGTCTTTTCCAGTGCAGCCTGTTCAGCGGCCACGTCGATTTTGCCATCCGGATACTGGTCATACAGATAACGCACTTCAACGTCGGTCAGTGATGCTGCACCTTTTGCCAGGGCTGAGTTTACCCGTGACTGATTAATGTTGGGGTGGGTAACAAATACAGTTGTTTTCATGTCGATCTCTTATTTTTCAGAAGAATGTTTCGTCAATTTCAAGCCGGGATAAAGCTTCATTGATATCATTTAATTCAGCGTCACTGAGCTGAACGTTTGCGGCGTGAAAATTCTCTTCGAGCCGGTGTAATTTCGTTGTTCCCGGGATCGGTACGATGTAAGGCTTCTGAGCCAGCTCCCAGGCAAGAACAATCTGTGCTGAAGTTGCGTTGTTTCTTTCCGCGATTTGAGCAATCAAATCCAGTAGCGCCTGGTTATTTTCCATTACTTCAGGTTTGAAGCGCCCCATCATGCCCCGGTAATCGCCTTCCCCGTAAGTTGTATCAGCGGTAACCTGACCACTCAGGAATCCATTACCCAGCGGGCTGTAGGCCATAAAGCCAATATCAAGTTCATCGCAGACTTTGAACAAATCCTGCTCAGGTTTACGCCACATCATTGAATACTGGTCTTCGACCGCGGTGACCGGGCAGATCGCATGAGCCCGGCGTATGTAAGATACGGGCGCATTGGATAAGCCCCAGTACTTAATTTTCCCCTCCGCGATTAGCTCTTTCATTAATCCCGCCACCACTTCCGGCTCAACTTTTGGATCGACACGATGCTGATAAAACAGGTCGATATGGTCGGTTTGCAGACGACTGAGTGAACCTTCCAGTTGCTCTCTGACAGACGCCGGACGGCTGTCTAATACCGGCACCAGCTGTCCATCAATGTTTTCCATTCCGGTCACGCCGAATTTGGTCGCGATGATAACGTTGTCCCTGTGTTTGCTGAGCGCAACACCCAGCAGTTCTTCGTTTTCAAATCCGTAAATGGGGGCAGTGTCGAAAAGGTTGCAGCCCAGTTCTACAGCCTTGTCTATCAGCTTTGTTCGCTCACGGATTTCAACTGAATAGCCGTAGCCATGGTCCATGCCCATACACCCCAGCCCCATTTCCGAGACATGAAGTCCCTGGCTACCTAACCTTCTCATTTTCATGATTATCTAACCCTTTTTTAAAGCATTTCTGATTCTGAGACGTTAAGTATACGGCTGGATTTGTTGCTGAAAAATTGTTAATTTAGAAAATCAGAATTGCTAAAATCACAATAATGATGAATAAACTTGATGCGCTGAAATTTTTTGTTGCCGCTGCAGAAACGATGAACTTTCGTGAAGCAGCAGTCAGACTGGCCATTTCCCCTTCAGTGGTGACGCGGACTATTGCCGAACTGGAAAATCAGCTCGGCGAGCCACTTTTTAAGCGGAATACCCGATCAATTGTGCTGACCAGCTTTGGTGAGCTTTTCCTGCCGAAGGCCATGCGGCTACTTGAAGATTCAGAGGCCCTTTTTCAGACGGCCCGAGATGACAATGACATGAAGGGCGTTGTGAGGATCACGTTATTCCGGTTTCCCGGCCACGAGCAGGTGTTATATGAGCTTCTTACCTCCCTCGATCCTTATCCTGAGCTGTTTATAGACTGGCGGTTAGACATGATGAAGCTGGATACTGTTCAGAACCGCATTGACATGGGGATCCGTATAGAGCGGGAGCCAAACCCGAATTTTATCGTCAGGCCCATTACGCTGGTTCATCACGCGCTGATGACATCACCCGGGCTCATTGAGAAGCTGGGCGCGCCGAAAAATTTCGACGATCTGCGCCAGCGCTACCCTTTCAGTGGCCTGCTGAATCCTGAAACCGGAAAAGTATTCGAATATATGCTCGATGGCGTTGATACTTTTGTACCGCGCCATCTGGAGTTTTTTACCACCGACTCCCAGTCGGAGATCCAGGCTGCGTTAGCCGGTAAAGCTGTCATTCAGTCGAGTAATCTGGCCTGCAGGGAATACCTTGAAGACGGCAGGCTGGTCAATGTCCTGCCCGAACTGAAACTGGAAACCTGGCAGCTTTATCTTTACAGGCCCTATCAGACCCTGGTACCGCAGCGCATCAGGACCGTTTTTCACATCCTTGAAAGTATTTTACTCAGACACTTCAGTTGAAAGCGGGCCCGGATATTGCTGGCGCTCTTAGCTGGCATCCTCCATAAACCGGAGATGTGAATTATTGAGTAGTGCCTTTCTCCGGGAAGTCGCTGCTCCGGGAGGATCTTACCCGCAGAAACAAAGTCTGCCGCTCGTTCAGGGGCCCTGAATACTGGCGACTTTTAATGTGCAACGGGGAGCTGTGACAGGCGTATCAACTGAATATTTCACCTATCCAGTCTGCAAATGCACGTACAGCAGGGGAAAGAAAACGTTGATGAGGATAAAGTAGCGTGACAGGAACAGACGGCGGCTGCCAGTCGGCCAGAACTTCAACCAACGTTCCTTTCTCCAGGTGTTCTGCTACAACATTTTCAGCAAGCTGCGCCAGTCCGAACCCTTCAAGGCACATTTTTATATAAAGCCCCGTCTCGTTGACGGCTGCCTGCCCACTGACGGATACGGACAGCGTTTCTGTTCCCTTTACAAAACGCAATTCGTCTGTACGCCGGCTTTGTCCGGAAAAATAATGAATAGCCCGATGATGAGACAGATCTTCAGGTGACTGCGGAATACCGTACTCCCTGAGATAGTCGGGAGAGGCGCAGGTTATCCAGCGAAATTCTCCGAGCGGACGAGCTACAAGCGTGGAGTTAAGTAACTCTCCGGTTCTGATCACGCAGTCTACACCCTCCTGAACCAGGTCAACCTGCCGGTCGCTGACGCCGGTCATCAGGTAAATGTCAGGATAACGGCTGTAGAACTCTTTCAGGTTTGGCATGACGATGAAGTGCGCTATACCGCCGGGCATATCAACGCGTAAACGGCCACGGGGGCGCCTGTTCAAATCGGCCAGACTGGCTTCCGTATGTTCAACTAAGGCCAGAATTTCCCGGCACTGCGCCAGATACTGCAGACCTTCCGGAGTAAGGCTGACACGTCTTGTGGTCCGGTTCAGCAGACGCACCTGCAGATATTTCTCCAGGTTTTTGATGGTGCTGGTAACAGTAGAAGAAGGCAGGGAAAGTGTTTCCGCGGCCCGGACGAAGCTTCCGGCCTCAGCCACCCTTATAAAAACCTGCATAGCCTGAATACGATCCACCTGACTGCACTCCTGAATAGCATGTAACGGTGATAATGCTCATTATTCGTAAATTCTGAATGATGAAAACAAGTTAGTCATCTTTTTCAGTTTAAAAAGGAGGCGTATTGTTTCCATTCTGAACCTGAAAGAGACACTTAAAATGACCGATTACATCAGAAATATTGTTAATAATCAGACGGAAAATGCGCCGGTAACCCTGATCCGCGGTGCAACCATACTGAGTATGGATGAGAATGTTGGTAACCATGAACGTGGCGATATTCTTGTCACAGGTTCAACCATCACCGCAATCGGCAAGGACCTGAACGCCGAGGGTGCTCAAGTCATTGATGCCACAAATATGATTGCCATGCCGGGGATGGTCGATTCTCATCGTCACGCCTGGGAAGGTCAGCTGCGCCGCATCAACCCCAACGCCACCTGTCTGGACGACTACAGCAATGCCACGCATTTCTCGTTCGCGAAATATTACCGGCCTGCCGATATCTATGTTGGCAACCTGCTGACGGCGCTGGGCGCGATTGATGCGGGTATCACTACCATGATCGATAACTCGCACAACAGCCGTACCGCAGCGCATTCAGACGCCGCCGTTGAAGCCCTGCTTGATGCCGGTATTCGCGCTATTCATGCGTCCGGTGCGCCGGTAGCAGGCGAATGGGATAAAGCGCACTGGCCTGGCAACTGGCAGCGTCTGCAGGAAAAATATTTCAGGGATAATCCTGATAGTCTTGTGACGCTCGGCGTCATGGCCCAGCTGGAGCCGGAATTGTGGGCCGAGGCCCGCAGGCTGGGGCTGCCAATCGTGACCGAGTTCTTTGGTGCTGAGATGGCCTCCGAGCTTGAATCGCTGCATCAGCAGGGCCTGTTGGGTCCGGACAATATCTTTAACCACTGTACCGCGCTGCCTGATGAGGGCTGGGAAATCCTGCGTGAAGCCGGCGTGCGGGTAAACGTCTGCCCGCGCTCAGATTCGCACTACGGTATTGAAAGCGGGATGTTTGCTATTGAGGCTGCGCAGCGTCATGGCATTACACCGGGTCTGAGCGTGGATAACGAAACGTCTTACAGCACCGACATGTTTATGGAAATGCGCGTGGCGTTTTATCTGCAGCGCGTAATGGGTATGCATAAGCAGCACTGCTGTGATTCAGATCATTCTTTGACAACGATCCCGGCAGCGCAGCTGCTTAAATCGGCAACGGTCGATGGTGCATTTTGTGCCGGTCTGCAGGATAAAGTAGGCAGCCTGACGCCGGGCAAACAGGCCGATCTGATCCTGATTAACGCGGCTGACCTCAACCTTTACCCGAACGGAAATGCATTCGGAACGGTGGTACATGCAGCTGAACGCAGCAACATCGATACCGTGATGATCGGCGGGCGCATCGTCAAGCAGAACGGCAAAGTGCTGGGTGTGGACAGTGAGCGCCTTCGCGCCGCCATTGATGAGTCACGCGAGCATCTATTTGCGGCAGCAGGGTATGAGCCAGACATCTTTGCGGAAAAATTCCTGCCGCTGGTCCAGGCAAACTGACAGGGAATAACAGCATGAGCGCGATTTATTACGTAATAGCTTTTGCAGCGGGCCTGGGTATTACCCTTCAGACGACACTGAACAGTCAGCTCGCAAAAGGGCTCGGCGGAGATCCGGTCACCGCCGCGTTCTTTTCCTTTACGGCCGGGGCGTTGAGCCTCGGGATTTACTCGCTGCTACGTGGAGGGTTATTTACCTCTTTCGCTGCTATTCCTTCGCAGCCTGCGTGGAGTCTGGCGGGCGGCCTGATCGGTGCCTGTGCGTTGTTCAGCTACGTGGTGCTGGCACCGAAAATCGGTTTTTCAGCTCTGCTAGGGCTGGCAATCGTTGGGCAATTACTCTCGTCGCAAATGATTGACCATTTCGGTCTGCTGGGTGCTGTTAGGCGACCGGTTTCGCTGCTCAAACTGGGGGGCATGCTGGTCATGCTGGCAGGTCTCGCCATCATGCTTTTTGGTGACAAACTTTCAGCGCGTTTTTTGCCCTGACAGGGTGAGAATTACTCCTTACGGCGCTCTGCCATAGTGCAGATGGCCGTAAGTTTTTGGTCAGGCGATGCGAAACTTTTATATGCGGGAGAAATAACATGTTTTCAGTGGCTGCTGATGCCAGAAATTTGCTGGGAGAGTGCCCAATCTGGTGCGAGAGGACACGCAGGATTTACTGGACTGACATTGAAGGCAGCGAACTGCTTGCCCTTGAAGAAGACACCAGTGTTGTGATGCGCTGGTCCCTGCCGGAGCGCCTCGGTTCGTTTGCACTTACTGAAAATCCTGACGTTTTACTGATGGGGCTGGCATCCAGATTCGCCTTCTGCGATCTGAATACAGGTACCTTTATGCCGATAGTGGCGTCACCAGGAGGACCGGGAACACGGACAGGGGATGGTCGGTGCGACCGTGAGGGTAATTTCGTCTTCGGGACCATGGATGACGGGTACCCCGCGAAAGTCATAGGAAGATTTCACAGGCTAAATGCAGCGACACTCAGCATTGAGACTCTACCCCTGCCTGAGGTGGCCATCCCGAACAGCATCTGCTTCAGTCCGGACGGCAGCACGATGTATTACTGTGACTCGATGCAGGGCCGTATAATGTGCTGTGATTACCCCTCTATGAATAACCAGCGCGTGTTCACTGTAACAGAAGGAAAGGGGGCGCCTGACGGCTCCTGCGTGGACGCAATGGGCTATATCTGGAATGCCGAATGGGGAGGAAGCCGTGTTGTACGTTATCGTCCGGACGGAACGACGGACCGTATACTGCCCTCTCCAGGAATTCAGAGCACTTGTCCGACACTCGCGGGAGAAGCATTCACAACGCTGTATTGTACCAGTGCCAGCGTGGGTCTTTCTGTGCCGTCAAGGCATGATGGAGCGCTGCTGAGAGCGAAATCAGCCGTATTCCCCGGTTTACCGGAGAGCCGGTTTTCAGCGCACACAGCATAACCGCTTTGCTATCAGTGCCAACAGGGGGAACAGAGTCTTTCTCATCACCGTATTCGGATAGGCAGGAGAAAGACTCTGGTATTTATTACAGCAGCTTAAATACGTTTATAGCGAGCTGCCCGGGGTCAGGTTTGCATTAATCCAGGCTGCCACATCGGTGACCCGAATGTTATGGCGTTCATTGAATGTCTGCTTTTTATCCCATGCAACTCCCCGCCCCTGCGCAAAAACGGCACGATACTTAGACATCATGTCTTGTGGGTTGAGCGCCAGTTTATCTATCAGATATTCTTCGCTCCATACCGTGCAGTCGAAAGGGCGGCCAAGCGCTGATTGCAGCTTATCTGCAACCTCTGCGTAGGTCAGTGTATCACCGGCGATATACACAATTTCATTACGGATGCGAGGAGTTGTAAATACGATCGCTGCCGTCAGCACCCCGATATCATCAGGTGTTGTCAGCGTCATGGTGTTGTCAATGCTGCCGAGTGCGTGAACAGTATCGTTCTGCAGATCGACCACACCGAAGTCTGGTTCGAACAAATAGCTCATGAAGATGCCGGTCGAAATGATGACCCACTCAGTTTCATGCTGGCTGCGTAGTAAATCACGCACGTCAATCTGCGCGTCGAAGATGTCTTGTGGACTGCCACGTCCGATGGCATCAAAATCGGCACCAAACTGCCATGGAAAATAGCGTGGAATTCGCGCCTGCAGGGCCGCCTGCGCCAGTTTCATTGGTGTATTTATTCCGGCCGCGTACCCCGTGCAGCCAACGACTGTGTCAAATTGCGCAAAGAGGCTGGCCAAATCGTCGACAGAACTCATGACGAGATCGCCCGTGACTATATTAATACCGAGGTTTCTGATTTCCGTGATAACTAATTTTTTTACAGGTTCATCTGACGTTACGGTACTTTCGCGCAGCAGTACGCTGATTTTCGTTCCCTCCACATCTTTTGCCCGAAGGGCAAGATTTCGCAGAACGGGGAGGCCCAGCTCACCGGCACCGAGCACGAGGATTTTCTCAGACGTAGCGTTAAGATCAGTTTTGTTCATAATCTGGCCTTACATGAATTGTTGCGCCACTCTAGCAATTCATAACAGGCTAAAAAAGAAGGTACACGTATGATACCGGGAATCTGTGAAATGGATCGGGACGAAATTCTTCAGTATTCGCAGGCTGTTTGTAAGGGTCTGAGAGACGATGATGATGGCTTGCGGCGGGAGGTACTGGCTCATGCAGGCAGTCGATGGTCACTGGGTATCGTCAACACGCTTGGCGTTTATGGCAGACTACGTCACGCCGAAATTGGCAGGCGTATGCACGGAGTGACTCAGCGCATGCTGACACGTACATTACGACAGCTTGAGCGCGACGGACTGGTTATTCGCCATGATTTCAGTGAAATCCCGCCACGAGTCGAATACGAACTGTCCGATACAGGTATGGAGTTGCTTGTGCGAATGATCCCGCTGTGGACCTGGATTGTCGATAATGCTGATCGCTTTCGTGAAGACCGGTTGAGATATGAAAAAAATAACAATAACCCAAGGGCGTAACTGGCTATGAATATAAATATCACTTTTTGTGATTTGTAGATAATACAAGTGTTTGAATTGATGAGCCTTTCGATATGTATGTATACAGTAGTCATCCGGAGACAGAACCGATTTCACCAAGCTTGGTCGGGATGGTGTAATTACAGAGGATTATATTTTACGTATGTCTGACATCAATGTTAGTCTGTACATATTTCAAATGGGTGTTAAAGCGAATTTTATTTTTTTGCTACCATTAATTCGGCCTTGAAAATTATCTGACAGGATGGCCTACCCTTTCAGAATTATAGGTGGGCTGGTGAAACAATATTTAAAAACTGGTGTTTTTTTATGATTTCTAAAGAAAATAATGAAATATCTTCTAATTATCATGATCTTCCTGGTTATGTTCATGGGGCGAAAATTATCCAAGTCGCCTTGACTAAAACCCCTATAGATAATATTAGTGATGTGGTTTATGAGACAGTAAAAAAAACTCGTTCTGTCAGGCAATTGCATATGTCTTTTCTTGTTCCTCGTACCAACATTTTGAAACCAGGTATCATTTATTTTCCTGGGGGAGGGTTTATGACCGCTGAACACAACAAATTTGTGGAGATGCGCATGGCTTTAGCGGAGGCTGGCTTTGTTGTTGCAGCGGCAGAATACAGGACAATTCCTGATACTTTCCCTGCGCCAGTGATAGATGCTAAAGCAGCAGTAAGATACCTTCGTCAACATGCCCATGATTATGGCATTGACCCCTCACGAATTGGTGTAATTGGCGATTCTGCTGGAGGCTGGCTGGCGCAGATGCTTGGTACCACTAATGGCGATAAGTCATTCGATCACGGCGATTTTCTCAGCCAGTCCGCTGATGTGCAGGCTGTCGCTACGCTTTACGGAATATCAGATCTGCGTAACATAGGTGACGGTTTTCCGGATCTCCGACAAAAAGTGCATCAGTCTCCTGCAGTCACGGAGTCACTGCTAATTAATGGTGTGGCTTTCAAGAATTTTGCAGGTGCCTCAATCAGTTCTGTACCTGAAAAAGCGATAAATGCAAGCCCCATAGGGCGTCTCAAGGGATGTAAACCTCCGTTCCTAATAATGCATGGAAGTAAGGATACATTAGTATCACCTAAACAGAGCGCAACGCTTTACAAAGCCCTTTTGGAATCGGGAAACAAAGCGGACTACGTCCTTATCGAAGGCGCAGAACACGGTGATGATCACTGGTATCAACCCGTTGTCATAAATAGGGTTGTTGACTGGTTCCGCGTGCATCTTTGTCCTGAAAATATATGACGACTGACGCTTTGCTGAATCACTCAGACTGTTTGGTAGCAACGTCCGCTTTTGGCACAAAGCAGACATTAAAGACTACAGCATCGGATGCCGCGTTAGCGGCATGGAGGCGCCAGATGAAGCTGCATGTATCTGTGGAGTCAAATGGCGCCGAAAGCCCGGCGTAGCCGGTTACCTGGCTATAAATTTTGCCACCCTCCCCCCTGCCCTGATTAGCCTTAACCCACTTACAGCAATGAAGAAGTTAAAGTAATCCCTTTTAACCCCGGTGAGCGGGCTTTACGGCGTTTACGACGTAAAGGGCGTGATTTCCGGGGCCTTAGCGGCGGCAGCTTGCTGCTGACGCTTAGGGGGATGTTCTTCAGTTATTTCAGCAACACCAGGGAACTTAACACGGTAGCTGCAAAGCCATACCCTCTTAAAACGCCACAGACGCCTCTGTGCGCGGTCGGACTGGTCCCGATTAGCTACCATCAGAAACTGGTGAGTGGGCCCTTCCCACATACCATAAAGTATCCCCATAGAGCCCGGGTTGTTAGCGCAGTTCCCGGATGTCTCGCTGTACCTCCTGTTCCCGGATATGGATAGCGGTTCTGGAGCCCTGGTCGATTATGCCCTGCTCTTCAGCCCTGAGGAGTCTGTCCTCCTGCTGCAGCGATGTACGCAGCGCGGCTGTATGTGTTTGCTTCTCTCCGGAACCTGAGGTGATGTGTTCGCTTCCGGAGGGCGTCATTTTCACCGCATCCTGGGCCTGTGAGGGGTCAGTTTGGATATCGAAAATTATTGTACGTTAAGGCCATTTTTTGTACTTCCAGGCCGTGTTAAGAGCGATCGATCACGTTGACAGGCAGCTTTGAGCGAGGAGCGGAAGTTGATTTCACCGCAAGCCTGGAAGCCTGAAAGTAAAAAGGCTGAACTGCAAGGGCATCAGCATGATGCCCGAGCGAAATGAGCGCTTGTGCGACCAGCCATAATCCATTATCCAGTATGCTCTCTGTCTCAGCAGCTGATCAGCCATCCGTTGAACGTGTTATTTCTTCCCATTGTTCTATTTCCTTACCTAATGCCTCGAGCTTTTGCCGCACTAAACTTAATGCATCACTGCCTAACAATAAATGTGTTGGAGGGTTCTGACTCTCAATCATTGCCAGCATGGCATGTGCGGCCTTAACGGGATCGCCGAGTTGCTTACCGCTTTTTTCTTCACGTGCCTGACGAATCGGATCAAATAAAGCGTCGTAGTCCGGGATGCTGCGAGCGCTGCGTACCATCGATCGTCCGGCCCAGTCGGTGCGAAACGAGCCAGGTGCCACGGCGGTTACGTGTATGTTGAACGGAGCCAGCTCTTTACTTAACGTTTCTGATATTCCTTCCAGCGCAAATTTGCTGCCGCAGTAATAGCTGATGCCGGGCAGGGTAATGAAACTGCCCATCGAGGTGATATTAATAATATGGCCATGACGACGCTGGCGCATGCCCGGTAGCATGGCTTTGATCATTGCCACTGCGCCAAACACATTGACTTCAAACTGGCGGCGCATCTCTGCGAGCGAGGATTCTTCCATTATGCCTTCATGACCGTAACCGGCATTGTTTACCAGCACATCAACCGGACCGACGGTAGACTCAATCTCCGCAACCACCTCATCAATATGCTCAAAGTCCGTGATATCGAGCAGACGGCCGAAAGCCCGCTGCGAATGAAGCGCCTCGAAATCGTGCTGTGCTTCGCGGCTGCGCACGGTACCGATGACCCGATGGCCTGTGGAGAGGGCTTCCTGCGCCAGTGCACGGCCAAAGCCACTGCTGACGCCGGTGATTAAAATCGTTTTTGCAGATGTCATAAAAGAACTCCCATGAACAATGAAGGTTGCATGGTATTCTACGTCCTGCCGCATTTTTAGGCCGTATCTTCTATTTTTCTTGCCTGATTTTATGAGGTGCTGTGATGCCCGGGATGATTACCTTAGTTAAAGCACTTGCGGTGCAGGAGGGATATAACCTTACCGCATTGCCTGATGTGCGAATATTGCGTGCCGATCGTCCACTTGCCAGAACGCCAGTGCTTTACGATCCGGGGATCGTGATTGTCTGCCAGGGGAGCAAACGCGGCTATTTTGGTCAGCAGACCTATTTATATGATGAACAGCACTACCTGGCGGTTTCGGTGCCGGTGCCGTTTGTGATGGAAACCGACGCGTCCGCTGAACATCCGTTGCTGGCGATTTATATGCATCTGGATTTTCATTTGGCCGCTGAACTGATGTTGCAGATTGAACAGCATGACGCCCGATATCCTCTCGCCGCGCCGCAAAGCATGATGTCGAGCCCAATGGACGACGCGGTAAAAACGGCCGTGCGGCACTTGCTCGAAGTCCTTAACAATCCGCTTGAAGCGGCGATCCTCGGTCCTGCACGGGTACGTGAGCTCTATTTCCGCGTATTAACAGGCGCACAGGGAAATGCCATGCGCGCCGCGCTGACCTTGCAAGGGCAATTTGGCAAAATCGGTAAAGTGCTACAGCGCATCCATGCTACCTACGCTGAGCCGTTAACGCTGACGCAACTGGCGATGGAAGCCGGAATGAGTGTGCCGACGTTTCACAGCCATTTTAAAGCGATAACCCGGATGCCGCCGATGCAGTATGTTAAATCGGTACGCCTGCACCAGGCGCGGATGTTGATGGTGCGTCAGCAAATAACTGCTGCTGCAGCGAGTTACGCCGTCGGTTATGAAAGTCCGTCGCAATTTAATCGCGAGTTTAAACGCCTGTTTGGTCTGCCACCCGCAGAGGAGATTAAACGTATGCAGCGATACTTCGCCGTTCCGCCTGTACAGCAAGCGTCGATATTTGTTTCATCGCATTAAGGCTTATTCGCCTGAATATACCAAGAAGTATGAAAGGTCCGCTTTTGGCATAAAGCAGACGTTAAAGTCTACAGCATGGGAAACTTCCGGATGCCGCGTCAGCGGCATGGAGGCGCCAGCTGAAGTTGAATGGAGTACCGCGGGTAAATGGCGCCGTTACCCGGCGCAGCCGGCTGCTGTTTTGACAGGTTCTGCCAATCCCTTCCCCCGCCCTGATAAGCCATACCCGCTTAAAACATCACAGACGTCTCTGTACGCGGTCGGAGTGGTCCCGACAAGGCGACAGCCGCAGTCGGGGCGTATCTCCGCGTTAGCGGGCCGGAGGGCCGCTTACGAGCGTGTACCAGACAACTGACCGCAGCTCCACCCACAGCGACGAAGAAGAGTAGTTACAACACCCATCATTAAAAGCGATGTTGTTCCCCGGCCTTCGGCCGGGGGCGGCGGCGCTTTTCAGTGGTGGTGAGGGGATTGCTGAAATGACTGAAGCGTCAGCGTGGCTCGGGGGTGGAAGCTGAGGTTCCTGTCATGTTCTGAGTCATGTCAGAGGTGCTGAGGACAGCGCTGGGGTTGTTCTCCGGGGATTCAATTGAATGATGTAACTAATATGGTTGCCGGTTGTATGCCCGCCGCTAGGCGGCGGGAGGTACTTTTGAATCTGAGCGACGTGGACGCTTGCGGCCGCTGTTAGCGAAGGCCTTTTTGATTTGTTCACAGGGCTGGCAAAGACAAAGGATCTCCCTGCTGCTTGTCATGCAGGGGATTAATAACTGGGTTAAGACTGTTTTGCGGGTTTCTGGTTATCTGTTTCCGGAATCTTGCAGTTATCTGTTTGCGGGTTTATGTGGATAACGGTTCCGTCGCTTGCGTGTTATGGCCACCATGTCGGCGAAATCATCAGAAGCAGAGAACAATCCAGACGGGACAGGGATGAAGCGGTGAAAATGACTGAAAAAAACCAACACGAAATGCCCCGGAGGGGCTGTTTTTTAACAAATTGTGACTTACCGGACTAATGCGGTGGGGAATGGCTCAATGACAACTCCAGCTGGTACAGGTGCCCGACGGCCAGCTGCTCAAGTCTGTCTGCGGAATAGCCATAGAGTTCATCTGCCGGCAGCGTTTTCTTCAGCCAGCAGGTCATTTCATAGACCTGGCGGTCACGGGGCATTCTGGACAGACGGTTTGCACGCTTACGTGCGGCACCTTTTGCACGCCGAAATTGCAGAGCTTCACGACTGCGCTGCTCATACCAGCGTTTACGCGCCCTGAGGACAGAAATCTCCTCATGTTCGCCTAACAGCCCCTCTTTAATGAGCGCCTGACGTTCCTCGCATTCCCGCAGTTTCTTCAACTGCTGCTCCTGCAGCTTCATCAAGTCAACGCCCAGCATCTTCCAGCCAGCGGGAGTGATCCAGACGTATTTCGGCAGTCGCTTCCGTGATTCACGGTCCCACATGGTTTCCTCTGATACGCCAAGTACACCAAAGCGTACCTGTTCAGCAATTAATGCCGAAATCCGGCGAACCGTGACTTCATTTCCGGACATCACTTTACCTTTATCATCCTTCGGGCTGAGTTCTCTGGCCAGTCTGGACACACTCATCCCTACCGTGTGTTTACCGGCATCGCAAAAACTAATCAGTACCGGCCATAACGCATCGAGCAGACGTTGTTTCTCCGGACGGAAAGCATATTTACGCCCGGCGCGCTGCCGCTCCCGGACATAGAAAGGATGCAGGGACATGTGCATACGGAGTTTACATTGACCCGTGGCCGCATCTTTTTCCACCAGACGGTTATAGGCGTGGCCCAGCTGGCCACCGAGTGCCTTATAGTGAGACGGCCGGAACCAGGACGGGTTTTCGCATTTGGGTTTGGTGGAGTGCTCACCACGACGGCGACGGGTACGTTTCTTCTCCGGGGAAACCAGAAACGATTCAACGTGGCCATCATCAACGCCCTGCCAGAAACGGATCTGTTCTTCCGTATCCAGCTGACTCCAGTGCTGCGGATTGTGCGGATTACTCATCAGCACCCTCCTTTGCACTGATTTTCAAGGCCTGGCATTTCAGCCTTGCTTCACTCAGAGAGAGTGGAAATATTCTCAGAAACTCGAACAGCTTAGGGGTGAGAAAAATCTCAGCAGTTGAATAACGTCCCGATGAGCAGGCAACGAATCCAAAATCTTTTTCCAGCGATTCCAGTGCTCTGACCGCCCGTCCGATGGATACTTCGCCAGAGAGAGATTGACTTACAAGTCCACACTCCGGGGCCATCTCTCTCAGTGAGCGCAGAACTTTATTTGAAAGAGGATCATAATAAAAGCACATCGCCATGAGCAACGCATTCATCGCTCTGCGGCGCAAAACTGGGGGTTTACGTTTTCGTATTCCATCCCTTCGTGACATCGCGGATGCAATATCGAAATCGAAACTTTCAGTGAAACCATTGGCTTTAGCCATAAGTTTCAGCGAGAAAGGCCAGGGGGTGTAGTCCTGCGAAACCGTGAAAACAGGGTCAGGATTGTTGACCCGAACATACTTATGTGGGCATTGTTGGTTATGATTAGTCACCGCTTCCTGCGCTTATGTTGCACGGAAGGAGTGAGCACAGAAGGTCTTGAACTTTTCTGAGCATGAATCTATACTCCCTGCATAGAGCAACAGCTTCTATGCAGTTTTGAAAGGCCCCGTTAATCTTCTCTTCCGCCAAGTTGATAAAGATTATCGGGGTTTTTGCTTTCTGGTTCCGGAAAATCCCCTCCTGTAGAACCAGTTCCCTGCCACCTTGCGGCGTGGCCAGCCAGAAATCTCTAAACGATCAGTAATCTAGCACTCAAAGCCGGATGGATCAAGAATGTGACGTCGTTACATCAATTCCAAGCTTCGCGGACTCCATTTCAATAAGCCTTTCAATCATTTCTGCCTGAGTAATTCCTTCACTCTCACACATGATTTGAAGCTGATTTTTAAGTGAATCGCGCACAAACACCCTCACCTCTTTGTGCGTCGTTTTTTTTACGCGCAACAGCCTTCTGCTGCCGTTCTGCAGCAGAAAGTGGTTTCCCTTTTCTGTAGGGGCGTTTAGATGAGGAAGTAACTGCGTTTATGGCCTGTGACATCTCTGCCTCCTCAAGCATTTAACTAAATACCTGAACAAAGATACTACAGCTGGCCTGATGCGGCGAGTGGCTATGTTATTTTTTGTTATATAACCTAATCTCCGTTGGCGCGAAGTTCAGGTTAAAAAACGTAACGATTTTCAGTACGTACTCTTCCAGTCCGTTCCCTGTGCCCAGCGGGATGCCCAGTGGTTCAGGTAACTGCGGGCGACAACCGGGTCATCCCACACGACCAGCACATTCTCTGAATTCGAACGGTCCGCAGCCCGACTGAAATTGAAAGAGCCGACCTCGGTATTGCGTTTGTCTGCGACGATCACTTTGTCATGAAGGATCTTATATACGTCGACGGTGCGGACAGGGATACCCGCGCTGACCAGCACGTTCATGGCGGCCACGCTGGCTTTCCCGGTATTCGCCTTCTGGTCCAGTACTACCCTGATATCCACTCCACGCCGTTTTGCCGCAATAAGCGAGCGAGTCACTTCCGGCGACGTGAAGGAGTATCCCATCAGGCGGATTTCCTGCTGCGCTGAATCGATGGTCTTCAGGACCAGCTGCAGGGCCGTTCCTTCCGGGGAAAAGCCGGTCTCGATGGACGCGGCGTTGACTGCCGGCACTGGCGTGTAAAGGGCCAGACTGAGCAGTCCGGGCAACCACCACCGGCTGGCTGGGGTTTGACGGGTCGTTCTTTTTTCTATACTCATACGATTTCACTCCTGATGACGTTCAGTGATGTCATGTCGGTGCTTCAGAAAATCCCTCACACACCTGACCAGTTTCTCTGAATCCCGCTCCCGCAACAGCGGAATGCCGGCCTGGCGAAGTACCTCTTCCAGCAGAATATCCCGGCGTACCCGATGTTTTTTCAGGTGCGAGGCATCATCCAGTTCGACAGCGGCCACAATGGCAAAGGTCGTGATATCCACCACCACCACATCGCAGTGCCACTGTGAGGCCATCCGGAACAGCTGCCACCAGGTCCGGGAGCGAGGCCGGATATGAGGTGCCAGGCTGGCGATATCCGCCACCCGCACCTGCGGGCACAGAAGCCAGCGTTTCCGGTCGGTGTGCTTCAGCAATGCCCGGTAAAAATGCTGTTCCCGTGGCGTCATCAGCATGTCATTACTCACCCAGACCCGCTGACGACACAGTCGCTGTTCCGCCTCGGTGGTGCGAATACCCGCCGCTTTCAGTGCCTGCAGCACCGGAGAGGTCTTTCCCGTTGTTCGTCCCTTCACAAGCAAAACCAGAAAACCCAGCAGACCCAGTACTATGACGATGGCGCCCGTCATCATTAATATTTTTGCCATTCCGGGCCTCGCTTTATAACCATATCAATCCATATGTGTTTCTTTACTCTGTTCAGCATTCCACTCAGCCCTTCTGAAAGAATTTTCCCCGGGGATTTTTTTGCTGCAATAAAAACCCGCATATGAATTTCCTTAAATTTGTTTCAGCGCTATTGCCGCTGTCACAATAGCCTGCAGGGGATGCGTCGGTAATTGATTGCTGTAATTTAGCCAGACACGCCGTAAAACTTCTCCATCTTTGATATAGTGCGGCCTTCGGCTTATTGACTCCTTATCAATACAAATGCCACGAAAAAGTGGCCTGGAACCGACTTTATAGAATTCATGCCGTTCTTCATTGCTCATTTTCATCACCAGTCGATTGAGATAGCGTGAAACCAGAGCAAATGAACGAAACGATGAAAGGTCACCGTTGAAATCCACGACACCACCTTTCAGTAATTTAAATTGACCCGAAGTCATGACAAAAGCCCGGGAGGGTTTTACTGGTATCGTCCAGGTCGCATGGTATTTGTATATCCCTCTCTCCTTTTCGATCCATGCCTCCCCTACAAAATCGACGTCTTCATTTAGCTCCCCGGAAAACATCACTTCTTTATATTTCCCTAAAAAATAGATGTCACCGACCCTCATATCTCTGACTTCACGCTGACACCATACGGGCATATGACAATAGCGCATTAAATCGCGAACAGTCTTCACAGCATCAAGCTTCATTAGTTCACCTTTTTAATTGGTCAATTCTTTTAATTGAATAACAAGCGTAACGAGCCAGTTCTTGTCAGTTCTGTTTATAACGGTATTTCCACGGCTGAACGGGATTCAGGCGTCGCCGGCAATCGCTCCCGATGAGTCTGATGCGCAGTCCCGTCAACGCTCAGTCCCTCTTCTGATGCACCAGGCATCTGCCGGCAACCGATCCAGCAACGCGCGTCGGTATCTGTTCGGCACCCCCTGACCAGCCACGAGGTCAGCAATCAGGACCGATATGGCGGAAATCAACAGCACGTAGTGAAGGACGATGCCGGCCAGCTGTACAAGCTCTGTTGCGGGCATAGTTCGCAGGGCGGTCACCAGACGGATACCGTCCTGCGGAAATCCCCAGACCAGGAAGCCGGCGCCCGTCAGTATCGCTGCTGGCGCATAAAGGCATCCCCGGGAGACAAGCCGGACCACCAGGCCGATAAGGTCATGCATCTGCTGGCGATACACTTCACCGTCCTGGAGAATTTCCCATTCCAGCCGGGCTTTCTCGTGGTGCGGCAGCATGGCCACCACCTGAACACCATCACGGATACAGACCAGCGGTGAAACCTCCAGCGTTCTCATTTGGTCGGTATGACGGGTGTACAGCGCCAGACCGGCCCAGAACAGCGCAACCGGCAGCATCACCAGAAGGGGGCCTGCCCATGCGGGAAAAGACGGGTATAAGAGTGTCAGAAAGAGCGCCAGCGCGCCCCCGTACAAATAACAGAATAATTGCTGTTCAGTGCGCAGGGTGAAATATCGGAACATAAACTCAGTCCTTTAAAAATAAACTGGATTAAAAAATATTAATGACGGGATTTATTGATTGCAGACTGAATATTCTCTGCTTCGGTCATTCCGGTAAATACTGTGATGTTTTCAGCCGTCGCGCCTTTTACCGGCAGCACAATAATTCCGGGTGTTCCGGTTAATCCTGTCTCCGTGGCAATATCATTAATATTCTTCAGCGTGGTGTTAATCTCTTCAATGGTCTGCGGTTGAAATGAAATTCCCCCCGATGTCTTTTCAATATCTCCCTTCGTCAGCTTCCCTTCATTCAGGCCTGTCCCGTACAGACCATTGTGATATTTAAGATAGGCCTCCGCTCCTTGCTCTTTCCAGACCTGCAGACCTGTTTTCGCTGCCAGCAGTGACGCTGGCCACCGACTGCCGAAAACCGGCCATTCCATAAAGAAATAGCGCACCTTCGTGTTGTTCTTTATGACCTTCTCCAGCTCGGGTGCAAACCGGCTGCACCAGATGCACTGATAGTCGAAGAATTCGACCACCATCACATCCCCGTCCGCAGGCCCCCAGGACGGGATAGTTTTATCGCCCAGTATTTTCGCCTGCTGCGCCAGCGCAGCGGATGTCAGCCCCCGGCTTTGTTTTTCCTCCTGCTCCTGCTGAAGTTTCTCGCTCATCTGAATCAGTATTTCAGGATGAGCACGCAAATAATCGGCCGCTATTTCTCCGATTCTTTTTTCCTGGATGACGGAGAAAGTCTTTTCTGTCTCAGGCTCTTGAGCAACGCTGTTATTAACAAAGGTGGCGAAAATAAATGGAAGCAGCAAATATATTTTACGTTTCATTTTTATTCCTTTAAAAGTTTCAGTGTAGATAAAAGAATGCCCGACTGCTAAAGAGGTTAAATTCTTTAGCAGGAGCATTTACAGGTAAATTTATTTGTGGCAGAGAATGAATTAAAGCGTCTGACTCTGTATTCGGGCACTCAGGCGGCTCTGGCGCACTCTCCGTTCACGGGCATAGTTTTCTTCTTCTGGCGTCACGGTCGCCACAATATTTCCCTGCAGGTCATACCGGGGAGCGCCAGCCTGCATCAGGGAAAGATACTCTTCTGAACGCGTCAGGCTTTTCAGGCACTTAAGCACCTGTTTATGCGACAGCGGGAGGTTGCGTTGCGTAATGTCCGCAAACAGATGATCACGCATCCCCGTCGCCAGCAGACGTGGCACATTACCGTCGAACAACTGTGGCCAGAACGCCTTCAAAGTCATGATGGCCTGTTCCGGCGGCAGCAGGCGCAGATATCGGACCGGAGGCGGTGGCTTTACCGCGTTGACCACCGGCGCAGATTCACGTGCTGCGGCTTCGTCAGCCTTTTTGGCCCGCTCCAGCTTCTCCTTCTTTACCTTCCAGGCCGGAGGCGTCGTGACCACCACCACTTTTTTACGCCGTACCACTACGGGCGTCTCAGGGGTTCCGGTCGCCGCGGTATCCGCTGCCGGCTTTCTTTTCAGACTCAGTACAGGGCGTTTTTCTTCAGTCATAACAAGGTTTTTTATCTGACAGGAACCAGACTATAAGATACGTGAACACGGTCAAAAGCGCATCCTTTCAGGGCGTAGGCCCCGTTTATCCTAATATTAGATGTCTGCGCAATTGCTGCCCGGACTGATGTCCGGGCTTTTTTACATCGAGACAACGATACCCAGCACCGCCAGATGCACGGCATAGAACATCACGAAGAAATGACGTGGCCAGAAACGTTTCACACGTTCCCCGGCAGATGAACACACCATCAATGCCAGCAGCGCAATGGTCAACCCGGCCACCGACTCACTCACGTCGTTCGGGTTCATCAATAACACCATGATGGCCCACAGCACGCCGTATCCCAGCCGTTCCGTAGCACGTTCTGCCCGACAGAGAAACCAGCCGGCGATAAGCATGCCCACCCCGGCCGCACCGTAGCTGCCGGATGACAGCGGTATCCACGCCGCCAGGAGTGTCATGGCCAGCAGAACATATTGCCGGGAAGGCTGGCTGAACCACCGCAGGGCCTGGCCGGTCACCGCAAAGGCAAACAGAATATTCCCCGTGTACCACGGATATCCAATCAGCATAAAAGACACCTGGGCGACCAACGCCCAGCCCCACAGACTGTTCAGCTGCGACTGGCGAATTTGGCCGTGCCGCGCCAGGTTCACCCCCCACACCAGACCGAACAGCGGAAAACATCCCCGCCCCAGCAGGCGCATGATCTCGTTATTGTGGGCCAGCAATAAGCCTGCATGGTCGGTGACCATCAGGACCAGGGCCACCGTTTTAATCATATCCGTCTGCCCGGGCGTCCAGGTCAGGAGTGCCTGCAGCCAGCGGTCAGCGGCACTGAGGCGCATTACATGTGTTGTCATCTTTATGTCCTTTTTATCCCTTACATCGCGCCCCGGCAGGGTGCCCGATTTTTAATCGGGAAGGATGCCGGGGCAGACAAGCCGCAGGCGCGTCAGTCGCCCCCGAGCGTTTTCTCACGATTGAGATCACGAACCATATCGCGCTCCATCTGCTGCAGGCGCTCCCGCTGAAGGCTCTCCTGAGCCACCTGCTGAACGGCCGCTTCCTGTTTCCGGGTCTGTGGATCGTCGGGCAGGGTCATCTTCTCTTCACCCGGTTTTTCGCGCTCCAGACCGCGAATTACGTCTCCGATGACCTCTTTTACCCGGTCTTCAGATTCGCCGGCTTTACGCCCGTCCCCGGCCACTTCCCGGGCAGTCTGTTCCGCCTGTTTCTCCATATTCTGACGCTGCGCCTCTTCCGCGGCCCGCTGTGCCAGCACTTCTGGCGGAAGCGGAATGTCAGTTCCTGCCGCCTCCGGTGAAACTACCGGTATCGGATCTGCCCAGACGCGTCCGCCGGTGATGGCGCCCGGATTCCAGGGGCGGTCATCGCCAGCAAGGCGCACTACCACGCCGCTGTCAGGGTTATCGCGGGCGACCCTGACGCCCTCTCCCATATTCCCGGCCAGCAGGCTCTCGCCGTTCCGGCTCCCCTGCAGCGCCACAAAGCGGGCATCTTCATTGCCCATCACCCGTCCCTCGCCCCCCATCACCTGCAGGCGGCCGTCGCTGTCCGTCAGCGAACTGAGCCAGATCCCGGCTTCTTTCCCGTTCTTGTCATACACCGGCAGCGCCACGTGGGGCTGCGGATACTGTTTTCCGGGCGAAATGAATTTTCCGGGCGATATCCCCTTCGCAAGGCCGGACTGCTGCAGCGCCGCGCGGCCTGCCGCGGTTTCATTCATCGGTCGCGCACGGCTGAACAGCTGCTCCGCAGTGTGTACCGCCCGGTCATTACGCGGCGCAAGAATATCGTGCGCCGTCGCTTTCGAGGGCGAGGCATTAATTGCTTTTATCCAGCCCTCCCGGCTGTCGGTATAGACCTGAACATGCTGTTTCATACGCGATAACCCGACATAGGCGGATTCGAAGCTGGCCATCGCTTTTCGGCCCTCCGCCACGCCCTCCAGCGCGATGGCAAACGGTTCACTGGCCCCCTGGGCCCCGTGAGCGGTAATGGCATACGCCAGATCGATATGGCGTTGCGCCTCGTCGGCCTTCGGGTTCAGTGTTCGGGTGTTTTTGCCGTCTGATAACGTGACACTGTCACTGGAAATGGATTTTACCTCCCACACACTGTTGGCCACATATCCCCGTTCCGGATCACTCTTGCTGAAACGCATCCGGTCACCCTGAGACACCGTAATCTCTTCCCGGCGGTAGAGTGTGACGCCCTCAGCAGACGCCTCACGGGGAGAGATAAGCCGCTCTTTCCCGTCACCATCCATCAGGGTAATAAGCTGATTTTCCTTATCCACCCCTCCGATACGGTGGTAGGTATTGTCCACCAGGGCGACAGCCCCCTGATGAGCCACCCAGGTGGACAGTTTCCGCAACTCACCGTCGCGAATATTGCTCGTCACGAACACCGGCAGGGTGATGTCTTCTTTGCCGGCTTCGCCGCTCGCCACCCTCTCATCATGGATCAGGCTGTTCAGCGCCCGGCGGTCGGCATTCAGGTGAGTGATAATCAACGACTGCGCCTGCGCCTCCGGGGTACGGCCGGTATAGTCTCTCACCAGGGCGTCATACAGCGTAGCGGGCTGACCTGCCGGCACGCTTTCGCCTTTCTTCAGTGCCTCCTGAATCGCCTTCTCCTGTGCCGGCGTAAACTCCATCACCGACTGCGCCGGTACCCACGCATCCGCCTTTCGCGGCACCTGCTCTGGAGTGACCTTTTCAATCGTTGCCAGCGCACTGTTGATATCCCGGTCAATCAGGCTGTAGACAGCTGGTCGCAGCTCAGGCACCTGGCGCACAATTTCTTTCATGATGGACACATCAGCAGCGCTGCGTTGCTGCATCAGCCTGAATGGCTGGCCCGGCGCGATGGACTGCAGCTGGTCGGTATCCCCGCTGAGTACCGCCCGCCCTCCACCGGCAGCGATCAGCGACAGGGCCTTTGCCGTGTCGGCCAGCCCCACCATCGAGCTCTCGTCGAGCAGAAACAGCGTGTTGCTGAAATCCGGTGTCTGCCCGTTACGTGCCAGCAGTTGCGTGTCATGCAGGAATGACGCTGTGGTCTGCGCATCCACGCCGGCGCTCTGCATTTCGCCTACCGCGCGATGGGTTGGCCCCAGGCCGACGACGCGCGGGCGGGTCTCTTCCGGCAGCAGGTTGATAGCGCTTGTCACCGCCCGGAACTGGGTGGTTTTCCCCACCCCCGCATAGCCCTGAACCAGTGTGAAGCGATCCGGGGTTTCCAGTATCATCCGGGTTGACGCGCGCTGACCGGATGTCAGGTCGGCCAGGATGTCGGCAGGGACACGGTTCATCAGGGGCGCGACCGCCTCCTTTCCTTCCAGCACCCGGGTCAGGATGCTTTTCTCAGCATCCCAGGTCTGACGGGAAATCAGCAGGTCGTTGCCGTGGCCCGGAGCCACCGGCACATGCAGCAAAGTACCTGCCTTAATCTGCGCCTGAATGGTCTTATCGATATCCGCCATCGGGACCTGACCGCCGCCGGTCTCGAGCGCGGTGGCCAGCAGCTGTGGACGCGTGAAGGTCAGGTCGTCGCTTTCCAGCAAGGGGACAGAAAGATGGATGACCTGCTCTGCCGGGGTATGCAGCCCGGCCTTCTGCTGTGCGATGGCCGCATCGAGCGTTGACTCACCAGAACGGGCCTTCAGCTGCTCCGACACCACGCTGAAGGCAGTATGGCGCGCCAGCTTCTCCGTCGTCCGGGAAGCATCCTGCGCGGAGTAAAGACGGACATGGCTCCCGCTTTGTGCCAGCTGGTTCAGCGTGGCGTTATCCAGCTCCCGCTGCGTCACCGAGGCAAAGACGGTCGCCGTCTCGCTGACTGAGCGGCCGGGGCTCTCCACCCAGCCGTGTCCGACCTTGATACCGTCGAACGGACTGCTGCCGACAGAAAGCGACTGGGTGGTTTTCTGCCCGGGGCGCTGTACCGTCAGTTGCCCGTCCCCGGATTTGAGCACGGTGATGCTCTCACCTCCCTTCAGCCGTGTATCGGGGATTTTTCCCAGCACGGCCAGACGCTCCCCTTCCGCCACCGGCAGTTTATCGGCCCGGAACAGCGTCCACTGGCTGTCTACGGCGGAAACTTTCATATCCAGGCGTTCCCCCTCTTTGTCCTTCAGGGTCAGCATGTTGCTGCTGGCGGTCACCCGGTCAATGACAAAGCGGTCATGCTTCCGGGTCTCCGGGTCCCACCGCTCCATCACCATCCCTTCGCGGTAATAATCCCGCACGCCCCGGCTTTTACTGTCCAGCCACACCGGCGCCAGCGCGGTGACCGTCATCTCCTTCTCTCCGAGCACACCTTCATTTTTGAGGGTGTCGCGGATAACGCTGTTGAGCACATTCTGTTCACGCGTCCCGCTGATTTGCGCCACGCTTTCCTGTCCCTCACGCACGCTGGCGGCAAACTCTTGCGCCAGCCGGCCGTAGCGTGCCCCTTTGTCCGGCTCACTGATGATGTCTGCCGTCACCTGATGCCCCCCCTGCCAGCGATAGGTATTGACGCCGCTGTCCTTCAGAACCGTCAGCGCACTCCCCGTCCCGCTGCGTTTGCCGCTGTCAGAAAGCAGAACCTGAACGTTATGACGCATCGCGCCGTCGAGCAGGGAAATCGTCTCTTTCAGGCTCAGCTTCTCCGCCTGGTCAACGATAAGCGTCCCCCCAGGGATAAACGCGGTCCCGTCCTGCAGGGCGGATTTACCGGTCACCGTCTCCCCGGCCAGCCGCGCATCCCCGGCGAGAAAGTCCCGGGAGCGGTTATCAGCAGCAAGAATATGTACGTCGCGTCCCTGCTCCCGGGCCATGAGGGTCAGCTCGGCCACCCGCTCCCGCTGACCTGCCGCGCCACCCTGCCCGGAGACAATCCCCATCGCCGGCCGGTCCTGCGCCAGCACGCTAACCGCATCGCTGAAGGGGACCTGACGGACAACAGACGCATCCGGCGTGACAGAGACGTGGTTCTGGCGCTGAACTTCCTGGCTCAGCGCTTTCACGGAGAGCTCATCCAGCACGTGGATATTCGAGGTGAAGAGACCTTTTTCCCGGTCAAGAGGAATAAGCTGCTCGCGCTCGATCGCCGCATCGATACCCGCTCTGGCCTGCTCAAACACACCGGGTTTTGCTTCCAGCTGGCTGACTGTGCGGGCCAGCAGGTCGGCGTAGGTGAACTGCACCTTCCGGTCGCTGAGACCGGCAATGGCTTTCGTGACCACGTCGCTGATATCAGGGCCGTCCGTTTTCACCGGACTGACAGGCGCACTGGCGAGCTCTGCTGCGCGCTTATCGGCATCCTCGCGGTAGCTGCGCATATCAAACCCGGTCTCCTTCATCGTGTTCATCCATTCCACCATCTTCTCGGCCGGGTCGATGGCTGCTTTGGATTTGCGGGTATCGAGGGCGGCCACATCCCGTGACTTCAGAGAAGCGTCAGGACCCGCAGCCTCCCTGACCTCCTGAGTGCGTGTGGAAAACGGCTCGACCGGAACCTCGTTCATCTCCCACATGCCGTGTTTGCCCACGACTTCGGTTTTGTAGCCAAGTATCTCAACGAGAGGTTTGAGCTCCTCCCGGTAGATTTTCCCGAAGGCTATCTGGTTCGCGTACACATTCTCGATAAAGCCCGTTTTCCCGACTGTATCAGTGCCAAGAGACTGCCACTTGTCCCCGTTCTGCGTCGCATTCATGACGACGGCGTGAGTGTGCAACTGGGGCTCCTCGTTACGGTTCGTGTCGTGGGTGAATTTCGCCACAATAAGGTTACCGGTCAGCACAGTTTCGCTTTTTCCATCGGTCATCACGCGGGTGGCGGCCAGCGTTTCCACCTGCTGTAGCGCTTTTGTCACCGCCTGGTTATGGGCGTCAATAAGTCTTTTGTCTCCCCCCAGCATCGCCATCACTGAGACACTTTTGGGCGCCGAAAAGGTCAGATCGTAACCCGGGCGGTGCTTGTTGGTGCCGTCCTGCATCCGGGTCAGGTCGCTGCCGTCCGGCAGCTTTCCTTTCAGAATCTCTGTGAACACGGCCTTGTCGACCGGCTTCCCTTCCAGACCCAGTGCCTCAGCCCCTTTTCCCTGCCAGCGCTCATCCATGCTGCCGATAACGTAATAGTTATCCTTGTCCGTATAGTAGTTACCGGCGCTGCCCGCCGATTTTACGGAGCCAATCGACATCATCAGAAGTTCCCTCCGATCTCAATATCATCCTGCTCATCGCGGCGGTGGCTGTGATTGATATTGACCTCCTCGCGTCGCTGCATATCCCGCTGTGTCTGTTCACCGGCCAGCCAGGCGTCATAGGCATCCATATCTTCAATCACACCGTCGTCGTTCATCCCGGCCGGCAGCCTGTCCTGGCCCTGCTCTGTAGGCTGTTGCGCCAGTTCCTGCTCCGTCCCGCCTGCAGGCACAGTCGTTGCGCTGGTTGTGGATGCTGCGGTGGTAGCAACTGCAGCCGTGCCCGTTGCTGTCGCAGACCTGGGCCGGATTAACGGAACGGTCACCACTTTCGTGACCGGTGCCGCAGGCTCAGGAGTTTCAGGTGATTGACCGGTCTCATCGGCAGCCGGCGTTTTGGCTGTTGCCGGTGCTTTGACTGTCGCAGGCGATTCGATGCTTTCCGCAGGCTGACTTTGCTCAGGAGTATTCCCGACTTTTACGTCTTTCTCAGCTGGATCAGGCGCCGGTGCATCCGGCGTAAACAGCGCCCTTGCAAGACTGCCTTCGGCTTCCCGGGCTTCCAGCAGGGCACTGAGTCGTGTATCCACCCGCGTATCGAGAGAGCGCTGAATAAATCCCTCGGCAATTTTCGGACGTGGTTTGTACTTCAGGGCCAGCTTCACGGCCGGATACGGCCCGGGCAGCGTGACATAGCAGGACAGGTCCGGGAGTGTCTGAATATCCGAGTAGCTGACCAGCGTTTCACGCTCTTTTTCTTTCCCGGTCGACACCCCGTCACGTACCGGGTCAGCCCCGTAGGAATACTGTTCGCTGGCCTTGAGGATTTCTTTCTCACCAATTTCACCGGCAGCAAACTCGGCAATCTCTTTACTCGGGGAGCGGAAGAAGGCCCGGGTGTTCATCACGTCAAAGAGCGTGGCGGCAGGCTTAACACCGTAGATATCTTCCAGCTGGGCATAAGACTGAATACCAAAGACATAACAGCCACCAAACTTACGGGCTTCCGGAAGGATTTCGACCAGGTCAGGTAATTTGTGCAGCGTGGGCAATTCATCAGCGAAAATCCACACGCGCCGGTTACGGTTCTCCCCCATAGCCAGAAGGCCACGAATGGCAATCGACAGCCACATCGAGATAACCGGCTTCAGGGAGGCATGGGTGTCAGCATTGGAGGAAATAAACAGCCAGCCATTGGGCTGGTCTTCACGGACACCCCGCATCCAGTCCCGGATGGTGAACGGCTCGCCGTTCTTCTCAATACCCTGCAGATAGCGAATGGCTTTGACGTAGTTGGTCAGCACCGCACGGATACTGATGGCGGTTTTCTCAATCTTCTCTTCCACCAGGTTCGCCGCCGGCGTGTTCTGCAGATAGGCGCGCAGCTTGTCGATTTTGATGGAGAGCATCGTATCAACCAGCTTCTCGTAGCTGCGGTCCTTGTCCTCACGCATCAGATAGGCGCCTTCAGCAAAGATGGTGCGACCAGAGCCCTGCCAGAACGGGTCCTCTTTGGTCCCCATCGGAATAAGGGTATTAGAGATGTTGTCGAAGTCAGGCAGCGACAGACACTCTTTCCACAAATCCCAGGCGGCACAGCGCGAATCCAGCGGGTTGAGGATTTTATCCAGCGACGGGTCGTAATAGCTTTTGACAAACTCACAGGAGCGGTCGTAAATAATCGCCATGTCCCCCCTGGCCCGAACGTAATTCAGCAGCCGGCGGATGACCTCGGATTTACCGGAACCGACGGTACCGTGGAGACAGAAGTTCTGAATTTCGGAGTTAAGCAATATCGGTAAGTCACCGATTTTAATGTCGGAGGCCATACCGTCACGCTTCATCTGGCGGGCCACTTCTTTGGGCTTATCGGAAAGCTGGCGCCCGCCGGTATTCTCATCCTCGCTCTGCTGTTTACCCTGACGGCCCAGCACCCAGCTGGCGACAAAGAACGTCACGATACAGATGACGAGAGAAACCACGGCAGCGAGCACAAAACTGGTCCACAGCTGCTCCCCACACCAGATGGTGTATTTATCGGCCAGGATTTGTTCCGCATTATATTCCAGTGATCTGCCGTAGTAATTAATCGTATAGACCGGCTGGGAGCGAATGATATCGCGCATGGGTGCCAGGGTGGTACACCACCAGTACACGCAGCCATTCACAAAGGTCTGCCAGCTGAGCCGGTACATCAGCATCAGTCCACACAAAACCCAGAAAATAATAAACAGCACATAGAATATAATATTGGCAATCTGGCCAAACATGCGAAAGCGCATATTGGCAATCTGACCACCCTGGGTCATATCCTTGGCATTAAAACTCATAATCATTGCCCTTAAATACAAAGCGAAGAAATGTTCCGGCAGCAGCCGGCAACGCCTCGCAGGCGCACAAATAAATTGCGCACCTGTTCACCGTTCTGGAGGGTTAAACCTGATACAAAATGAATGAAAGCTGACTGGCAGGAAGACGTTCTGTCAGTATGGCCCGGAGTGTCCGGGCCCGGGAATGATTAAACTACAGAATATTAGCGACGGATTTTGCCAGCTGGTCTTCAAGAACCGGCTGGGCTTCCGGGAATTTCAGATTCACTTTATTGGCGTTAGAGACAACACGTGTCTGGTATTTATGCTGATTACCGGTTTCAGTGCTGGTCTGCACTTTAGCCCCGGAGGTCCCTTGTCGTAATACCGCGACGTTATCCGTCTGCACCTGCGTTTTCGCGCGCTCTGAAATCTGCACGTCGGTGATCATCGTGTAGTTCACGTCTTCCACCATTGCGTCAGCCGCCATACCGACCAGACCTGCCGCCAGGCCGACACCGAGAGTCGCGCCTGCTGAACTGGAGTTATAGGCGGTGATCCCCGCACCCAGTGCGGCCGCGGTTGCTGCACCTTCATAACCCCGACTTAACCAGCCCTGGGTTTCACGAAGATCCATCTTGTCGGCCTTCAGGACATTCGCCTGTATCCAGTAGCCCGCCGTATCAGGATTGCTGACTACCTGATAGCCCTTAGCAGTGACCGCACTGGTAATTTTAGACTGGAGCCCGCTCATGTCTTTATCGGAGGTATTTTTTATTTGCAGATAAACTGTCTTATTATTTGACGGTTCAAGCCAGATTGTTTCGCTCATCTGGGTTTTGACTTCCAGATTACGCTTTTTAATTGCGGTCCCCATTGCACTACAACCCGAAAGTACCAGTGCTGAACTGACGACCATCACAGCCATGACTTTATTAAGTTTCATCCTGAATCCTTGTGACATAATCAATATGAATGATACACGCGCTCTTTTATTCAAAGGCGCGCGTTTACTATAACGAAATTTTAAGGGAAAGGTGTAAATTAATTACAATTTGAACAATCAATAATAATACAAAGAAACTCTTAGCCTATTAACAAACTACCATAATTAATAGGCCAGAAGGCCTTCATTTGGCACCAGAACTTTTGAATGATTCAAGTAAAGATGTAAGCGCCGTTAACTGATAACGATTGAGGTCAACATTCATATAAATCATAAAGCCAAATGATGAAAGGATAAATATGACAGTCGAATAAATAGCCCCGAACACAGGGAAAGTGAATAATACAATCAATATAGCATATCCGACCAAGTAGGTTGAGCTATAACGTCTGGCTTTGTTGACAAGAAGTCGACACAGTGCTGAGTCATCCCGAAATCTCTTGGGTATTGACAGGTACAGAGCTCTGGTATTAGCAATACCAATCATGATAAACAAACCAGCAACCATCGCAATAATTACTGATGCTGCTACCCCTATATTTGCTGCATCTGGAAGATCTAAAAACAAGAACTTATAGCCGTACAGTATCAACGGCCATGTTACCATCCACGCCATAGCAGCGAGTCCGGGCCAAAAGCATTGCCACATAGATGGGATTTCTGCACCACCATCATGGAACAATTCTTTTAATTGTTCCACTTCCTGTAAAATTTGCTTATTAGTTATCATTGTCCAGGTCCATTCACGGTAATTTTTCATCCATCTTTTTTGTTGCTTCCTCTGCTTTCTGCTTAAACCTCTCAGTCGTATGGCTTAAAGGGTTATTTACCTGACTGTCTGTTTCCTTATTATATCGCTCGGTAAAATTATTTCCCTCTGTTTTATGATGACTTTCCAGATCGGTCTGCTGTTTCTTGACCTCACCACCCTGCTGCTGTATCTCCTGGCGACTTTCTTGGTGTGCCTGTTTGTTTTGAGAGACCATCGTACCCACCGTCTGACCCACATTATCCTTAATGCCGGCGTCGTGCGTCATTCCATCAATACTGCCGCTGTGCTGGCTATAATCGGCCTCTACGGAAGCCGCGCCTCCGCCTCCTGACACATTAGGCATTCCTTGACCAATACTTCCTCTCGCCTCCTGATAAGAGCCATCAACTTTAGGCTCTACCTGTGCTTTAACAAATTCACGGGCCAGCGATTCTCGTTGTGCTGCCACTTCCGGCGAACTGGTATTTGTGAGGATAGCTTCCGCGTTTTGCGGAGAGCGCTGTTGGACAAAGTTTGCAAACTGCTGCGTCAGATTCTCACTCATCTGCCCGCTCATGCTTTCGGTACGTGACGCCATTTCACTGAATTCATGGCTACGTGTACGGCTGTTTGTATATTGGTCATAGCTGTTTTTCGCACTGGAAAGTGACGCAGAGAACTGGTCCACGCGGGAGCTAGCATTATTATCTGTTGTATTACCTGAAGTGCTGGTTTTATGGCTGGTAATATAATCAGACCCTTCTTTAAAATCTTTTGCCGCCTGACTACTGGTATCGTGTCGGGTATCTACTGAATGTCGACCAGATTGCCCAACAGTATCTGTTGAACCCGTACTCCCGGTGCCGCTTGCAGCAACTTTCACCCCGCCTTCAACACTAGCGCCAGTTAACAGTTTCCCAAATTTTCCGGCAAGTTGATCTCCTGAGCTCCATTTCGCCCCACCGTAAGCCTCACCCGTTATTGAGCCTCTTGATGTTTCATCCATCAGGTTCTGGAATGACTGTTCATTACTGATGTTGTTGGCTTTTGCATTTGAAACAACCGCGTTCCACATTTTACTCTTAGCCATCGTGTCTTGTGACGACTCAGTATTATCGGCCCCGGTGGTGGTTGACGCGCTGGTCCCCATATTTGTGCCAAACTGCTTCAGGCTGTTCCAGGCGCTCGTTACGCTGCTGTTATAGCCCTGCAGTGAGCTTTGCGCCTGCACGTCCGACTCTCTTGCCATCTGCTGCTGTGCACTGGCTATCTGCCGGCCAACATTAATGTCCACGGGCAGTTTTGACATCGCTCCACTGCTGTCCCAGACCATCGACCCATCCCGAGTCTGCGTACCCATGCCACCGTTCCCCAGTTGCCGGGACATCTGCCCAAAGGCTGTGTTGCTGTTGGTGTTCCAGCTGTTTCCGCTGACATTATCCGTCTGCATATTTGAGAACGAGTAATTCCCGTCAACCACGCTGGAAGAGGCCTGCGACGTCGAGCTGAGGCCTGACGAAGCAAAATGGCTGTACGCGCTGGAGAAGCCCGCTCCCATGCTTTTGATCATCGCCCAGGTTAACGGAGGGATCATCATGGAGATGTAGCCCGCGGTCGTGGCAATATCTGAGTTCTTCAGTTGGAGCTGAGAGAGCTCGGACAACACCACTGGTACGCCATTCTGTTTTGCATAATAAGCCATCGCACTGTTCAAAATGGCATACAGCAGGGGCCATGACTGCAGCCACATCAGGGCATAAATGTACCCTTTCAGCACCTGCATCGTCATCATGTTGAACATGGCGGCCATCACCATGATTGGAAACAGACCAATCATAATTCCCATCACTACCGTCTGCATCATCGGCAGGGAGCGTAACGCCTGGTGTCCCATAGTCGCCTGGGCCAGGCGCTGCTTTTCCAGCGAAGAGGTGTTAGCAATGTTGACCAGGCTGGCCGTATCCCCGCTGCGGGCCGCATAGCTCTGTATACCGCTGCGAAGGGCATTCATGGTGACGTTCTGACGGATAATCTGTCCCGCACTCTGCCCGGAGCTGTAGAAGTAGTTATAGGAATCACCGATCATCTGGCTGAACAGTACGTCCGGATTAGGTTTTCCACCAAACAGTTGACGAACGTAGTAGCTCCAGGTTTTCCCGCCAGTCTGGGTATCCAGCGCCAGAGCTGCCTTCAAATCCCGTGAGGCTTCCTGGCAGGTCCTGAACTGATTGTTTTTATCAAACACCCCGCGCAGCGGGCTGGGATTTGAAAAAATAATGGTGTACGGATCTGGGGAGTTCAGTAGTTCTTCAAACGAGTATTTATGGTTCAGGAAAATATCGCCCATCACGCAGTTCTGCACATAGTCGGAGAACAGAGTGGTAATCTCCGGGTTCTGAGAGATAAAGTCGGTACTTTTTGCCACCAGATTACTGCCAAACAACATCCCCGTCTTGCTGTATGTCACGCTGTCGGGCAGCGAGAAAATCATCTCATAGCCCTGTATCAGGGCGTTCCCGACACGCGTGGTGAGTGACGCGGGAATAGCCAGACCTATCGGGACGTTGTCGACCTGATAGACCTGAGAGACATTGCTGTAATCGATAATCTGCACAGGTTTACGAATGACGACTAGCATCGAGACCAGCGTCAGGGCAAACACCCAACCAACCAAATCCATGATGTTATGCTTTTTCACCCAACTGCTGGCGACAATCAGCACGGAAAAGGCGATACACATTTTCTCGATGGAAGACCAGGTACCGGTACTCATAAAAGCAGCAATGGCATTCAGGTTTCCCCGAAACCAGTCGCCGCCGGCTATCGTGTAGATTTCCAGCATCAGAGGCTTCCTCCGAAGTGATAGTTATTCTGGTAGCGGGTCATCATGCGGGCAGAGACCTGCTGACGCATGTAACTCATCTGCCGGTCAACAACCAGTAACGCGTCCTGCTGGACCTGAACACGTTGCTGGAAGGCGGCAATCTGCACACTGGCCTGGTTCAGGTTTTCGAGGATCATATCCATTGTCGACTGGGGATAATTCCCGGTTGCGACCATTGCGCGGGCCTGCTGGATCAGCTCCTGGATGTACTGCAGCAGAATGTCGTAGCCGATATAATCCGTCAGCTGGTAGATAAGCGTGTTAGATACTCCCAGCATCTGCGGGTCGACCAGGTATTTGAATACCGGGATGGTGGTGCTGGAGATAAACCCTTTCTCCTGCTCCGTGAGTTTTTCATCCGCCACAGCCTTATTCTGGATACTACTCAGAAGGGTGGAGATCTGGTTCTTGAGCGCCTTGTTTGCAGCGATGGTGACCGTGGCGTCGGCGACAACCTTGAGGCACTTATCCGAATCATTGCAGTGGTAAATCCTGGCTGTCCCGCCCTCCATCATTGCCTTAATCAGGTCCTGGTCCGTAGTGCGTGCCGGCAGCGGCGTAATTTCACTGTTTTCGCCAAAAATAAGCGTGCCGGTCAGTGTCATCACAAACTCTTTCAATTCCTTGTTGCCATCAAAGAGGCGATTTTTTGACAGGGCATTCCACATGACATTGATGTTCTTCATGACCCGCTCCTTGTCCTTGTCGCTGGCTTTGTCCTGTACCTTGTCCATCTGCCCGCCCACCGAACAGCCCTGCCGAGAAGCAGCCCAGTCCGAGAAGATGTTGCTCTCGCCGGCGATGTCCTGGCAGACTTTCTGCTGCGCCACCTGAGTGCGAGGAAACAGACCGCCCACAATGCCCTGTGCGGCCTGGCAGGAACTGAGGTTCATGCTGTTGATGTCGCTGGCCATCTTCTGCAGAAAATCTTTCGCGGTTTTAATCTCAGGAACAGTCGTCTGCAGTGCCAGATCAAAAAAGTAACCAACGGAATTACTCATAATTTGTTTGCCGAATCGCTGTATCTGCTCGCTGTTGATAAAGGAGAACGAGCCCAGATACGCATCGATACCACCGCAGCCAGCGTTAATATCCGGCAGGGTCATGCTGACCAGTTGGATGGTTTTCACCTGCGTCCTTGCATACAGCGAACCGCCGGAAGCGTAACCTGCCGCCTGCCCCTGCCAGACTTGTGGCTGAGACGTATTGGAGGCAAACCCGAGCTTATTGAAGAAGTTGTTCATGTCGCCGTTAACATCTGCGGCCGCCGTAAATGACATCCCCAGCAACATCCCGCAAAGCACTGATAATGGTTTACGAATGAGCATGAGGCCCTCCTTCTTTCATTTTATTTTTCCGTCCGTGGACGCGGTTTAAATATCGCTGGAAGCTTTTTTCAAAGGCATACTCAAACCAGAAAGCCAGTTCAGCCATCAGTACTCCCAGCAAAGCCGTTGCCAGACAACCAATGGAAAGTGAAAAAAGAATAAAGGGCACGAAATACATCAGGGCATTCAAAATATCCATTACGTTCTTTGCCGTCCCCAGTTTTTCCGGCGGGGTTAACAGGTCAGACAATAAACCGAAATACGCATGGCTTCCCCACCACAGGCACAATCCGGAAAAACCAAACATAAAAGCGAGACAATAATAAACATCGAATCTCTTTTGCCGTGATAGCTTCAGGCGTTTATTTCTTTCCAGTACGGGTAACGAAGAATATATTTTGTTGAGACTATCCATTATCAGGTGCCCCCATCATCTGAAATACCGTATCCATTCTGGCCATAAACCCCTGCGCATCGGTGGCGCCCTGCAGAATCGGATAGGCCGCCAGCGTATTCACATTCACCAGAAACGTGGTCGGGGTAGCCACCGGGATATTCGGGAAAAAAGTCTGCATCACCTCGGGAGGTACCGGCAGGGCTTCAGGGAACGCCTCGTCCCCCTGTCCGTCGATCGTATAAGAGAACACCGAGAATCCGTATTGTCCGGACAACTGCTTCAGCACCGGGTCAAACTTATGGCAGTACGGGCAGTGCCCCTGCATAAACAACACCACTTTCCAGTC
Source organism: Klebsiella planticola ATCC 33531 (assembly GCF_000735435.1). GTDB lineage: Bacteria > Pseudomonadota > Gammaproteobacteria > Enterobacterales > Enterobacteriaceae > Klebsiella > Klebsiella planticola. Next base: position 50,751 of record NZ_JMPP01000070.1, read on the forward strand.
GCTGAGATTGACCTGTTTGCCGTTGCTGAGCCGGTACCAGCGGGCCTGAGAGACCGGCTTCACGGCGGCGGGCATGCCAGAAGATGAAGCCGGCGCCGTGCCTGTTATACCCTGTGGGTCCCAGAGGGATTTTACTTCATCGAGCGTCCCGGCCCAGGTCACGGGAGAAAGTGTCAGCAGCAAAGCAGCTGTTGTGATACCCGTCTTAATTGTCTTCAGGTTGCTTTTCACGGGCCTTCTCCTGTTTTTCAGCTTCAGCAATCAGGGCATTCAGAATTCGGTATCCACCAAATATCACCATCCCCAGTCCCAGGATCTCTCCGACCTGAACCGCCATCTCAGGCTGTTTTCTGACGAGCCGGGCTATCAGGTGGAAAAACACGCCAACCGCCAGCACCCACATTCCCGTAATATCCAAATCGGGGAATCGAATCTTTCGCATGACATACTCCTTAAAAATTGGGTTTAAAGTCGCTGGAGACATAGAGGAACTGTTTCGCCAGGTCGTCCTGACTGATAAAGCCGTAACTGAGGGGTTTCACCTGACCGCTTTTCGGGTTGACCAGCATCATCGCGGGGAAGAACTTCACACCAAGCTGTTGCGCCTGCCCCTGGTCCGTCCGGCTGTCGGGCAGCATGGGGTTGATGACGCCATCGACCGAGACCGGTATCACGCTCAGTCCGTAGGTCTCACGGAAGTTTTTGATGACCTGGACCAGCTGGCCATCGATCGCCTCCCGTCCGCGGTAGAAGAACATCACGCCATAGTGCTGCGCCAGACCGGAGATGGCTTTACGCTGTTCGGCGTAGTCGGCAGCCAGCTGATTCTTCACCGTGCCGTTGTAGTGGCTGTACTGCAGGTTGTAATCGAGCTCCGGGTTTTCCAGCATGGCCTTCTTCGCGCTCATCGAGAACAGGCCAGCCTGCTGCGTCCAGTAGTTCTGCAGCCGAAAATACTTCACGAAATTATCAGATGAGGGGTAAAGAATAGCCTCGTAAAGCGAGCGCTTTGTGGCCGCCTGCAGCTGCGCCAGCTTCTCCAGGATGTCCTGCTTTGCCGGTGGTGGCGGTGGCGTGGCTCGCGTCTCCGGGTCCGGGTCCGGTCTTTTCAGCTTCTCGTTGTACCACTGCCAGCCCGCATCTTTCGCCCAGGCCGGCATCAGGGTGCAACAAAGGCACCCCGCCAGTATGGCGGCATGTAGTTTTCCCATAATGAATACCTTTATGACTTAATTAATTCGGCTGGCGCGAAATATGTTGATAAACGCTGTATTTATCGAGGCTGACTGTTTTCGTTTCCGGGTCAGTGCGTCCCTGAAACTGGAAACCGTGGCAGTAGAGTGTCAGATTATTCATTGCTAATGCCGTACGCTCGCCGTTCCTGATAACCCACGCAGCCTGCGAGCTCCTGTCACACTGAATACCCCAGGCCCGGTTGGTGGCCAGAAACGCATTAATCTGTTTATCACGCCACAAGCTGTAAGACATGACGCTGACCAGAAAAACGACAAACACAGCGACAAACGTCATAACCAGACCGTACGCTTTTTTCTCTTCCATGAATTCTCCTGTTTTATTTGCTGAGGAATAAAGCGCCTCTCTCTCAGGGTAAAAGCCGTCTGGCTATAATATTGAGCAAAATAATAAAGAAAAGAGATGGGACAATAACGAAAGAATTATCACCCGTAAACAACCTGGCTATGGTGGTCATCAACAGTACAATCACGATAATTAACCCCGCAATTCTGTACCGAACCTTTAGTTTTCCAGACCAAGATTTCTTTTTCATTTCACACCATTTTCTTTTTTTAACAGCCTCTCAAAGGCCGAAAAAAACAGATAAAGCAAAAACCAGATAAACCCTGTAACAAGAATAAAAATGACACTCGCAATATAATCACTGGCCGTTGTCCCGATAACCGCATCCCAGGAAAAGTAAACCACGGGGAAAATAATAACGGCTGTCAGCAGCAACCTTACACAGAAGTCCACGCCAGGATGTTTAGCAAAGCTAACTATCACTTTTATCCTCCTTACCGGCATCGGCCTTTTCATCACCGAACCCCGTGATGAGGACGTAGATGACAACAGAAGCGGCACCAAATCCGGCAGCCGCGGACAAGTTGTGCGCGGTAAACAACGTGACCAGCATGGCGACGGTAACCTGTGTGACCAGCGCGCCCAGGAAAAACATCAGTGCCCCGCGTGTCATGGCCAGCATAGCCATCAGCAGCGGAGTCGCCAGGATAATAATAAAGAGTACGACGGGTTTTAACGTCGGCATCGCGCCGGTGCTCAGCCACGACATCGCACTTAATGTGATAAAGACCAGGATAAACGGGTATAGCACTTTCACTTTACTGTACTTATTAAAAAGGCCATGTGTTTTCATGTTTGCTTTCCTTTTTTATTTGGATGATGACTGCGTGAGAAGTTCTTTAATTCGCTGTTTTGTTTTCTCTGTCAGTTCCGCATTATCCGGGATTTTTTGGTTATTCATTAAATCCTCCATAAAGTTCGCAAAGTCCAGCCGGTTAAAGTTAATGCCCTGGAGTTCAGCCATCGTGATCCCCCGGCAGTTCGGGCTGCTGGCACCCCCGAAACTAATATGCAGCTGTCCGTTGCGGCCCTGCTCCTGAACGATCTGAGCCAGCTTTGAGTCAAACTGACAGTAACTGCGCTTCTTCTCCAGGCAGATCCCCAGCACCTTCTTCGAACAAAACTCCCCGATACTGACCGTCAGCTTGTTCGTTTTGGCTTTGGCCAGCGCTTTCTCTTCGCTGCTACAGCGTGCCAGGCCAACGTCCTGCCCCCACCCGCTGTCTTTGCAGCAGTTACTGAATCCGGCCGCAAATTTTTTGCAGTACTTCGCCTTACCGGTGAACGCTTTCACATCAACGCCGTTCAGTTCTGCAACATCCTTCCCTGCCGCTGCCAGCGCCGCAAGCTCAGAAACCGCCTGTCCAAAGTCGTTGTTCGTTCCGCTGACCGCTTTATCGCACTCGCCATCGAGGCAGAACACATCGCCACCACAAACCATCTGTTTTCCGCTGGTCCGGGTTTCGCAGGAGAACGTGGCATACTCATGTAGACAGGTCCCGTCCTCCGCGCTGAATGCACACTGGCGTGATGACAACGTACAGGCCGCATTACTCATCAGTTTTTCACAGGAGCCGTTATCCGCAGGTTGAGTCAACCAGGTGTCTTTGTATTTCCAGCAGGCTTCCGTAAAGGCGTACTCTTTCCCGCCCAGGTTGAGGGTTTTCGTCCCGCCAGGGCTGATGCACTCTGATCCGGTCTTCGTGCCCTCGTCTTTACTGAACGGACAACTTTCAACCCAGACCAGCTCGGGTGCAAAAACCGTTTCTGTCTCCTCCATGACCAGTATGACCGTCACCTGGAGGGACTTAACATTCACTGACGGGAGGGTTTTGGAAGTTTTCAAAACCGCAAATGTCTGTCCGGCCACAACATTCCGATCCATGCTGAATGCCTGATGTATCTTCCCGGTACCATCGTAGTAATGGTCAGTACAGTGCGTATTCTGACCACCGGAGCACGTCGTTACCGTATTTGGCCAGGTCATCACGTCGATGGGGAATGTTTTATCAAAGAGGCTGAGTTTTTCGCTGACAGCACTCTTGCAGCTATCTTTTACTTTTCCTTCGCTGTCACACTCATAAATCCAGGGAACGGGCAGGGGTTCACCATCAACGGAAACACTTAACAGGCGACCTGTTGTCGGGATCGTCAGTTTTCCGTCCCATCGGTTGCTGTTCCGGGTGAAGGTTAGCGGGACGGCCTGCTGGTACGTGCGATTCACCTTTTGCGTCGTGGCGTTGTCTTTCAGCGTTGCCTCCCGCGTGCAGAAGTTTTCTACCTGCAAATCCCGCTCACATGTATGGTTCGTGAACTCACTGCGATTAACCACTTCTGCTGTACAGGCCTGACCGGTATTTCCCACGATCGAATCTGCTCTGGATTCGGTCTCTTTGGCCGCCTGAATGAACGGTGCGTCAGCTGATATGCTGTCCGGGGGACGGTTAGTAAATGACTCCGTGATGCTGTTCCCCACGTCACTGCTGGCCCATTCGGCTGCAGAGTCACTTTTCAGGTTACTGTCACCACTGGCAGAGACACCGCCGTAGTACTTCGTCTGCGCCGGTTTGCTGGTATATCCTGGTAGTGTGTCAGCACCGTTGAAGTTCTTCAGCGCGTCAGTTCCGCTTCCCTGTATCTGCTTCGCATAATCAGCGCCCGCTTTGTAATCGGACGTGCTGTCAGCACAGGCTGGAACGGTAAACCAGATAAATGTCCCGAGCACAAACATATGCAGCATCAGGAGCAGGGGGAGTGATCTCATCAGGCACCTCCCAGGAGTTTTCGGGCTGTCTCTGCACAATCCCCTTTATCAACGACCTTCTCCAGGGCCTGCTTCAGGCGGATATTGCCTTGTATGACGTCGAAACCGGCTTTGCAGCGCACAACCAGCGCGGGTACGCTGCGGATGTTGTACTGTGAATAGAGCGTAGGGTCGATTTGCACACCTTCGGTAATCCCCGCCTTAACCAGCCCCATCACCGCATCAGTGGTCGCTTTCATGTCGTTATTGACGAGCCCCCGGAGCGTAGCGGGAATACCGTAGCGGTGGGTTTCATGCAGCATCCGTTTCAACCCTTCATCTGGTATTGAGAAGGAGATGAAATACACAGCACCTTCCGTTGGTTTATCCCGGGTCGACTCCCGCTGCTGACTGGCCAGATTATCGATGAACTGCTGATCCGAGCGGGCCAGCGGGTTACGGCTGATTTGTGCTTCAAGCTCCTGCTGTAACGCCTTATCCGGATGCCGGCGCAACTGCTCACTGAAATCCTCCTGCTGTTTAAGCCACTTACGATCTGCCTCCATCGGATCTGACGAGACTGCGCCCGCTGCCGCGGCGAAAGTGCGGGTCAGTAACAGCATCACCGTCAGTATGTTCAGTAATTTCACAGTAGACTCCTTTCAGTAGACACAGTTACGTTTTCGCCACATCAGATACCCGAAGTTCTTTCGGGTCACCGGCGGGTTTTTCCCGGCTTCCCAGCGCATCACTGTCCTGCCGAGGGGGTGGCACTGCGCGCTGTCGGGATACATATTCACCATCTGGTACCGCCAGCGCTCCTTCGGAATAATCGGTGACGGGTACTCGTAACACACCGCGACATCGGCCCCCACGGTTTCCAGGATCTGCCCCTGACGGTGGAGCTTGTAGGCCATGCGTTCACTCAGCAGTACTGACGACTGGAGCGGGCTGGACTCGTTACTGACCCAGCCACTGAAGGGGTACATCGAGCCCTGAGAGCCGGCACACCAGAAGAGGATGTCCAGCGGTTTGTTGAATGCGCTGGCAATGGCATCGGCAGCACAGGCTCCCTGAGCGATCGGGTTCGCAAACAAAATGGCCTCGGGGTTCAGAATGGTGGTCAGGCTGCTGTCTACCCAGGTTGGATCAATTTCAGAGAGGTAGGCGATGTCCATATCTCCACCCTGCAGGCACCCAGCCGACGTGATAATGCTGAGCCAACTGGTCAGCGGATATTTGTACCAGTGCACGTGATAGAAGGCCCCGTTGACCTGCTTATCGTCCTTTTTCGCGGTTCCCATCCCGGTCTTCCCCAGGTTCAGGCTAAACCCGCCCATATTCACCATGCACCCCGGAGAGCGGCTGACATCCGTCATGGCCATTGGCTCCCAGTAACCGATCGCCATCCCAATACGGTAAAAAATGGGCGGAGGCATGGGGCAGGTTTGAATAGGGCTGCCCGGATTCACCGTATCCGGGCCGCCACCGGCCGCCACAGAGGCACTGCCGATAGACATCGGGAAAATGCATTGCCAGCACACATCGGAAATCGGGTTAACAAAGCGGCCTTCGCAGGACGGGTCGGCAAGAGCATTCAGACTTTGCACCCACAACAGCACGGCGGTGAAGAAAAGAAGTAAAGGTTTCACGTCAATATCCTTATTGATGAGCGGGGAACGTCTCGATGTTCAGCCGTTCGCCTGAGGGCGCCGGTGTGATCCTGGTGGGTACTGCCGTCAGGCCAAAGCGTTTGCTGAGCACACCGTTCTGGTCAAAGTAAATTCGGGCATCGAGCGCCACTGACGTATCCGGTACACTCCCTTTCACCAGAATAATTTTACTTATCAGGGTGTCGGGGACCTGCCGTTTCATCCAGGCGACCTGGTCCGGATCGTCACCGTCGATAAAGTACAGCGTCTGCATAAAGGGGACTGTTTTCAGCGGATTCAGTACGTCGCCTTTACGCGCGAACACCCGCCCGTTGTGATCTTTCAGGTCCTCAGTCAGCCGGATACTGGGGTCGAACCAGCGCTGCGCATACTTATCCGCTTTCCCTATCCCCTCAACCGGCGCCGGTCTCTGGCTGTGCTCTATCACGCGTCCCTTGAAAGCCTCCATTTCCTGGTCCCATTTCCCCGACTTTTGTAGCGCCTCGAGACGCTGAGTAATTAGCGTCAACATGTCCTGCTCCTGCACCGGCCATAGATCACCCCAGGTTCCCAGGTCAGCTGCCGGCACACGCGTTGAAATCAGGCAGAACGCCAACAAGGCAATACCGGTGTGTTTCATTCCCGCGCTCCCTTCATTCGGCTGGCAATGTCGGTCTGGATTTTCAGGGTCACATCGGGTGCGCCCTGAACCACGGCCGGTGAAACCAGGATCAGGACACCATTCTTTTTCTGATAGTCGGCCAGGCTCTGCTCCAGCGCTTCATTAAAGCGGTCTGAGAGCGCTTTTGACTGCGCCTCTGACAGCTGCTTCTGACTGACGCTGTCCATGAAGCTGTCCAGTGTTTTCTTCATATCAAAGGCGACCACACGAGGCGTGGTGTGGGTCAGCATAAGGTGCGTTATACCGACATTTATCGCCAGGACCAGGCTCACCAGGACGGTAAGGACCAGACTCCGGCGAAAAGTGAAGAACGTCGTTCTGGTCTGTTGTTCGGTGGTATTTCCCATCAGGCTGCACTCCTTATGTTGTCACGGGCGATCCGGGATTCCAGCTCTGCCATTTCTGCAGGAAAGTTGCGGGAGGCCAGTTCATACACCGCATCGTGAATGTTAACTCCCTCTCTTTTACGGCCTTTGATGTACTCAAAATCGCCGCCGCTCGAGGAGTACATTGCCCGGCTGAGTGGATCGACGAACAGACGGTGCCAGGAGGTGTGCGCTTCCACCTGCAGCATGAAGGAGGAAAACCACTGGTCCTTCGCGGAGCCAAAGCTGTTAATCATGTCCCGCTGCATCGGGGTAAACTGGTCAGGGTACAGCTGGTTGTATTTGGCAAACTCTTTTGCCGATTGCTTGAGAATGGCCTTGTAGGAAGAGTTCCCCCACGCGGCCCGCGCCGCACTGGAGGCCGTGGGCGAGTCAAAGTCCACGATATTCTGGGTGATAGTGATGTAAGAGCCGAGATGCCGGCGTGCTGTGCGGTATCCCTTTTCGATAAAGGTCCCGACTTTTTCATTTTTGAAATCCAGCAGTCGCCAGCCTTCATCAATGACGTTCAGTTTTTTCAGGCTGCGCGGCGACTGGTACATCCGGTTCTCGATATAGATGATGAGCGAGAACATCACCGCAACCAGCAGAGACGGACGGGATTCAAGCCCACCGAGTTCGAGTACCACCATCCGGGCATCATCATGCAATGACGGCTCATCAGAGTTGAAGTAGTCACCGTAAATCCCGTTAACCGTGTACTGATCGAGCAGGATAATCATCTCGTCCAGGCGGCTGCGGATGGTCGGCGACTCGGCATATTCATGACTCTCTTTCGCGGTTTTGAGAAAATCGACCACATCATCGATACGGGCCTTATTGCGCTTACTCAGCCAGGCTGCCTGCACGGCCTGCAGCAGCAGACCTTCATGCACCTCATCCAGGTTTCCGTTGGGACTCGCCATTACGGACATCTGGTCGCGGATACGCTCTGCGGACAGGTCAAAATTGGCGTCATCGAGAATGTTGGCAAACGGGTTGAATTTCAGCGAGTCGCCGTCCAGGTAGACCCCGCCCATATTTTCACACAGCGACTTATAGCCATCCCCCATGTCGAACACCCAGGCAAATCCCCCGGAGTCGAGCACGCTACGGATCAACGGCTGGATAAGCCCCGTTTTACCCGCACCCGAGGTCCCGCAGACAGCCATGTTGAAATTGGTGTTATTCATCCCCTCATAGAACAGGTCGATGAATGCCAGCTGGTTGCGATAGGTGGGCGCCAGTAATCCGGCAGGTGCTAACGGACTGTCGGCAACAACCGGCAACAGATTAGCCACATTAAAGGTTTCTGCCCGCTTGACGACGCCTGCTGCCTGGAGCTCTTTGAACAGCCCCTCACCGGATTTGAAGGGCAGCATAGCCAGATAATTTCGAAGATGGTGGTAACGGGCAGGCAGCAGCTCAAAGCCTCCTTTCCGGTAGCTGTTCAGTATTTCCTGCTCGGTGGCCAGAGAGGCTTCCGCGTTGTCAGCCGTATAAGCGGTAATATTAAAAAAATAGGACACCAGAGAGGACTGATTGGTCGCCAGACGCTGGCGGATATCCCCCCACTCCTGGACCTCCTTCTCCACGGACGGGAAATACTTCGAATAGGAGGTTTTGCTTTTCTTCTCCAGGTCGAGATACTTCAGGTTTGCTTCATTCTGGGTTTTCACCTGATCTTCCACCATCAGGGTCAGCGTGATGACAAACGGGCAGGAGATTGACAGCTCCGGATTCAGCAGGTTGGCGTAGTTATCGGCACTGGTCCAGAGAAAGGCAATTTCAGGATCACGGGCCAAATGATAGCTGGTAACACGGGTCGTCTTTTCTTTCCCTTCACGGTCCAGCAGGCCAATTTTCAGGTGGTTTGCGGTGACCTGCATGTCGAAACTGTCTTCCACACACTGATAATTGAGGTCCTGATACGGGTCCAGCTTGTACGGTTTACGGTACATTTCACCCGGATCAGGGTTGACCTGCTCACGCACCATGTCGACCAGGCCCTGTGCATTCAGAACCCGAGTCGGGATCTGTGCTCCCTGCAGGGAGGCCCTGATGATTTTTATCTGGTTCTCCAGCTCAACGATTTGTGCTTTCGAGTTTTTCTTCCTGGGGACACAGCAGGAGATGAATACGCGGTAGTTACGCAGCGTCAGCGGTAAATCCATTCCGGGAGGAAGAGAAAACTGTGTTTCTGCCGCCCGGAGATAGTAGGCCCGGGTGATGGCATTAAATTTTTCAGCCTGTTTACCGCTCCAGCTGAATTCACGCAGGCCATACTCAATATCGTCCCCGACCAGCTTGCTCGACACCAGATTGATAGTCACCGGGACGTTACGGGGCAGTTTGGTTCTCAGCAGATTTTCCAGGGATGACACGATATGCGCGTTGGCACCGGGCAAAGGTCGGGCTTCAAACAGCCAGCCAACGGTTTTGGTATTGATAAACAGTCCGGTCGCCGAGTCATAATCCTTATAAGGAAGAACCCGACTGAACTGCGGGAAATTCATGCTCCCCAGCATGTCGTTGGCTTTAGCGGATTCGTCGGGTAGTTTTAGCGCAGAGACAAGCGAATTCACGGCCTGAGCGACAGTATCCATCAGGTTATTACTCATGCGAGCGTTCCTTAATGAGGGGTTAATTATCCATCTAAAAAATAAATCAAATCATCGCTGAAATATCAGGATCATCTATTTAATTACCGTAATAAAAGGTAAGCACAGGGATAAAAAATAGTAACAACATGGAGGTGCCGATTTGCCAGGCACAAATAACATTCCACAAAATCGCCCCTTGCCATAAACAAAAAATAAGGGTAATAACTAACGAGATCACATGAAAAGAAATAATACATAAAAAGAGTACCCCTGAGAGTTCCCCATCACTGACCTCAATCCTCAAGCAACAAAAATAAAAAGCCAACAAACCACAAATAATAAACACACCATCGTGACGGATACTCTGAAAAAACTCAGGAGTAAACTCCCCTGCCAGTCCATTGTATGTCAGTCTGGCGCCCAGATAGATGAACCAATAGACAGGTGGAATAAATAAAAATCCATATCTTTTTAAAAACACCATCATATCCATCCCCTTATCATTTGCTCATATCGTTCAGAGCGTTAAGTTGCTTTTCACGAACTGCGTTAAACTCTTCTTTATCCTTGCATTCTGAGGCCATTTTTTTTGCGTCACCAAAAGTTAATGACTCTGACGAACTGCCAGTGTTAGTTTGAAGAGCTATCCGTAACGCATCACCTGCACAAGGTGTGTCATGAATAATACTTTGCAGTTGTTCAGGAGTGGCGGACTGCATATCAAGAAACTCTTCATACTGCAAAAAAAGATATCCAGCTGTCGCAAAGAAAAGAAGAGTTGCAAAAAAAACATATTTCAGGTTAAGAAACTTCAATTCTTGCCTTTCTATTTTCTTGCAAAGAATAAATTTCAAAAAAATCTCTTTCATTTATTTTTATCCTTATACAATTCCCACTGGTGAATATACTCATCATACTGAAGCCTCGGCACATTAATGATGATACCGGCACAGTCCAGTTTATTAACCGGCGACGTAAAGGAACCTGTCTGGATGTTTACCTCCAGGAGCTGACAATCGTTTTTCCAGTGTCTCCCGGATTCCAGCTCATCCATCGAGAATGACTCACTGGTGAAGACGATAAGCATGGCTAACGAAACCACTGCCATAAGCGCACTAAAGAAAAATAGATTAGCTCTGCAGACTCGCAGATTAAATTTATCACGGATAACAAACATGGCCAGCGCACCGACAACACCGATAACAAAAAAAAGAATGCACAGCACGTTAAGCCAGGTAATATTACTACCCTCAAGATAAAAGGCTCTCATTGTCCGCCTCCTTTCAGTGTTTCCATCGCACTGCTCAAAGGTTCGCTGGTTTTGATTTCAATACACTCTCCGGTATTGTATCCCCCCCCACGCCCTCCCCTGGCTTCAATGTCTTTTAGCATTTTCAGGCATACATCAGTATTGGGCATGGGTGTAATGGTCCAGCTGCTGTGGACACCAGGATTTATAATCATCACCAGAAAAATAACGGCATGCATATTTAATCCTTTTTTAAAGACAGGTTATAAGCGGCTATAGCTCTGCCGTATTTGTTCTTCTCTGCATTAACAAGAGTCACGCCACATTTAAGACGATTTATGTTTTTTTCGAATGGCTAACGTACTTTGTTTCGCAAACTATCCTGATACGCCGAGGTAGCCTGGTTATATTTTTTGGTACTCACGTTCGTGACAACCCCCTCGCAATCAAGGCGGTTCATTTCACCATGAAAGAACCCAGCCGGGATATTTACTTCTTTTAATACACACGTTGCCTTCCAGTATCTCCCTGACTTAATCAGACTCTCCACATCAGGTTGACTGTTTTTGAGAATGAAAGAGAAAAGCATTATTGCACTGACTAAAACCCCACTCACTATAAACAATTTGTCACTTCCCATAACCGCCTCTTATTCCATTTAAAATCGCATTTACGTAGAGATATAGACATCGAATTTTATGCAACATCAACGCTGGATATTTAATTCATCACATTGTTTTTATCATTCTCATAAGATTGCCATTCCAGGATATAGCGATTATATGTTCGGGTCCGTACATTAATGATAACGCCGGCACAATCCAGTTTATTGACCGGTTCTGAAAATATCCCCGTCTGAATGTTTACTTCCATCAGTTTGCATTCTGTTTTCCAGTACCTTCCCGCTTCCAGCTCCCTATTTGACACAGTGACAAACATGACAACCCCTGTTCCGACGATACCCGCTATTGCGGCCAGCGCGCTCCCCAGAAAAATTTTTATGATGCCAGAATGAATATGATGCTTCTTCGGGAGAGCAAAGATTGCTGCGCAAGCTATACAGGATACTGACGCAGCAAGGATACCTGCTGTAACGAAGAGAGCTAAAAATCCCCCCGCTAACCATCCCAGATTGACGCCATAAAAATATAGCTGTAACCCCCGAAGAATTAACCCGACATGCTGAGTTATTTCAGTCATTCCCCCATCCTCTAAACACGCTACCGCCCATCCCTTTCAACGCACAGGGCACTCGTTTTAAAACCAGAAATAAAAATTTTCACAGCACCATTAATGGCGCTGGTAATTAATTAATACGAGGTTGCCCCCATGCCGATGGCGTTACCACAAATACGACCGTTGTCGGCTGGTGATACACGTCATCTGAATCGACATACGGCGCAACCCATAACGACGCGGTCTGCTCCCCTTTCCTTAATGGCCGGGGATAATTGCCGGGTACCGTAGAAGGAGAGGTATATGTACTGACACTAACCGGCCTGATATTTACCGGAACGGTCCGGGTTCTCAGGACGTCATCATGATTGACCGGTACCGTATCCAGGAACCCGGATTTATTGCTCACCGTTACAGTTGGAGCAGTATTACGCCCAGAATTAATAACTGGTTGCGGCGGCAGCGGGTATGAATTTGGCGACGACGTTCTGAAATTTCCGTCAGCCAGTCGTGGCAACCCGGCCGCAGCCGGCTTTGCGGAGGCGCTTTCCTCCCGGGCTTTCGCTTTCTCATTAGCCTGCTCCATCGTCATACAGGTATCTGAGGTTGTGGCATTACATTCAAAATCTGACTCTGTGCCCGCACACCCGGTTAAGAGCAAAGCGCTGCCCAGAGGAATTAACAGCATTAATTCCTTCATGATATTTCCCGTCGTTAATCAGTTATGTTTGAAAATAAATTTATATTTTGCATTTGCAAAAATAGCCTCGGCCGTTCCTTTCCCCGGTATCTGTTTCAGTTGACTGACATCAGACCGTGCAAAAATCAGTTCTGATGAAAATGCCTTTTTTCCAGAACCTGGCTCTCCGACTGTAACGGCATTACGCGTTTCGGCAGGAAACGGATTATTTCTCTTTAATTTCATTCTTATCTTCCTTGCTAAATCTGGCTGATGGTTCATAAACCACGGTGGCCCCACCGCGTTTCTGATATCCGGCCAGTAACGGGGATATCGCACCTTTACCGGGTCTGCATCCGGGGAAGACACTCCCCCTCGCATCCCTCACCCATGTAGCATCGGCTCTGCAGGCAGGTGTCCGATCAAAGACCACAGCGCTTCCGGTAAACACGACAGCCATCAGCAGCCAGAGCGAGAGGATCATTTTGGTGTAAACCTCATCGATATCTGCCGCGTATCCTGCCGCATCCGTGCTGTCAGTGGTGCAGTCTTCCTGTAAAACAGGAGGCAGTAATGGCTTGACCGCATCAGCATTAAGTTCACCGCGCGAAGCAGGCCCCGTGCAGTCCTTGATGACATATCCCTCTCGCTGCACCGATTCGATGGTATTCACCAGCATCTGCCCGGGTGTGACTTTCCCGGTCCAGAACACCGCGACAATCAGCAACATCATCATGGCCAGCGGATATACCACCGCATACTGAATCAGCCAGTTAATCCAGCGCAGCGATGACAGAATGAAGCTCAGGACAGACTTAACCATTGTTTTCCCCCTGAGACGCTGTACCCGGAGAAAACTCACGCGGATCAAGTTTGCCCAGTTTCTTCAGCATCTCATCGGTATTAAAGCCATTCAGGTTCCCGCCGGATTGCTGCGACCTGTTCTCGGGTTGTTCGGGTTGCGCCTGGTTTTGCGCCTGCTGACCGTTCTTCTCCGCTTCCAGCTCTTCAATGGTTTTCAGCTGAAAACCATCCTGGAACACCACGGTAACTTCGTTGCCCGCACCGATAGGAATGACCGGGTGATACTGCTCGGCGCGTTTGATGTAGTACTCACTGAGGGTCTGCGCAGCTTTAGAAGCCCCGCCGCCAATCCCCATTTTCAGGACGTCGCCGGCGCCGACCGTCGCCGTTGCTCCGAGACCAACGGACGGCTGTGAAGCCCGCTCCATCCCCTGACCAATCCCGTCAACAAAACCTGCCCCCCAGGCCCAGCCGAGGATTTTGCCGTTACGCATCACCACTTCCCCTTTCACGCCGTTCTTGCCCATAAAGGACACGTGACCATTAATCGGCTGGTCGATGGTTTTATCCCCCTTGATGCAGCTGATATTCCGGGTACGGACGATGGCACGCTCACTCGAGACGTCACCCCAGGCTTCCAGCCCGACAAAGCAACCGGTGAGGTCATAGGTTTTGTTATTAGGCATTTCCACGCGTCCGATAAGGCGAACCTGCATCGGTGAGGTGGATTCATTACCGGTGACGGACGCATTCGCATCCGCTCCTTCAATGAGAAGGCTTTTAGCAAAACTCCCCGACGGAATGTACGGAAGTGACTTCGTTTTCTTGCCGCGGTCATAGCTGAAGGTTTTACGCTGGATCTGGTTCGGTACCGGCACCGACTGGTAACTGACCTGTGGAGGCGGCACCGCGCCATTACCCGGATAATATGCCGTCGGCGGTGGTACGGCTCCGGCAGTCTGCGGCGGATAATTTGCGGGCTGAGGCTCCCCTTCCGGACCCGGTGCAGGAGACGGCGGTACCGGAGCCGGCTCGCCGCCTGAGACAGCGGGTTTAACCCCCAGCGCTCTCAGTTGCTCCTGCATGGCCGCATTCTCACTACCGAGTTTGTCGAGACGAACCTGATCCGCAGTACGGGCCTTGCTCAGCAGGTCGACTTCTCCCTGCAGGGATGCAAAGCGCTTGTTCAGTTCAGCGGCGGTCGCCTGCATTTCTGTGGTCGCATGCTGCTCCACTTTGCTGTTGAAGCTGCTGTCGACAACACCGGTCATATCCGGGGCGGGTTCACCCTGTACAGGGGCCTCTTCATCAGAGCTCAGGTTCAGGTCAGAAAGATACAGCCCACCGGCCACAGCCCCCGCGCCACCGACCAGAATGAGACCCAGCCAGAGGTACTGCTTGCGTTTAATCAACGAGTTGAAATTCGCCATCAGCGGGCCCCCTCAGATGTGGTGACCCAGACCTGCATACGGCCACCGCCAGTCAGCTGACCGGCAGGACTGCTGAGCATGACGGCGCGGGTGCCCGGTTGCCAGAAGTCGCTTTCGCGTACCATACGGGATGACAACGTGACATTATCCAGGCTGTAACGGACCACTTTCAGATGATGGCCGGTCCAGACCTTTTCCGCTGTTGCGCGCAGACCCGCAGGCACCTGCAGCGTTTCTGACGTCACCGGTACAGCCTGGTAATCCTCGGGCATGCTTCCCTGGCGAACGGCACGGTTCAGGGACACCAGGATACTTTCATACGGGCTGGACTCCTCCCACGATTTGGCGGGCCCAGGTGTACCGACAAGCTCAGAGACCAGCTGGATAGTCCGGCCCACACCGGCACGTGGTACGGCCCGGATGGAAAAATTCAGGCCACGCTCGGTTTCCACAATAAACGTGAACGGTTTCTTACTGACCGTGGCCAGAATGGCGCCACCGCTGTCAGTCTGTTCCTGGTTAGTCAGGCCGCCATCCAGGCTGTTGATGGCGATGATACGATCGCCGGGTACGGTGAACAGGTTCGGGTCAGTATTGCTCACGGCAATATTGGCCTGTCCGCCATTCGCCAGTGGCACGACCGTCGGTGCCAGCGTGCCGCTCATTGTGACGGACATGGCAGGCGCCATAAAAAAAAGACAACCGGAAATAAATAACGGATTAATTTTTTTCATTATTTATTTCTCCGAAGCGGGCCAGCCAGCTGATGCCGTCAGTACGATAAAACTGGAGGACATAGTGTTTAATTTCGGTATAGGGTGCGGAGTCGCCGATCCAGGTTTTCAGTTCTCCCCGGAAATCCACACGGTTCTCTGCCGGATATGAGCGGACGGACGTCATATAGAAGGTGGCGTTGACGTTGTTGTCTTTAATTCGTTTCGCATCTTCAGCCAGCTGAACCTTGAGTTCGTTCTGCGACCCCGGGAATACATATCTCAGCAACTGCGCATGCTGGGCATCGACCGTTTCCGGTGTGACGTTAAGGCGTAACGCAATAAAACTCAGGCCCAGCTGTTCAAGATAAGAGGCATCCGACTGATTCTGCGACACCGCAAAAGGTGCACCAAATAACATCGGAGTAACCGCCACTTTCTGTTCCGTCTGCAGGCGATAATTATTGATACCCTGAATAATGTTGGTGGTCAGACTGAGCGTCGTAACTGTCCCCAGACAGATATATCCCAGCGCAATGACGCGCGTGGTACTGAGTCGGGCGCCATGTTCCATATGCTATTTCCTCGCTGCTCTATTTAATCCACTGCCGGAAACAGGAGTCCGGAACATCATGAAAAAAACCTTTAAGAAGGGAAGTCGGCAGATACCAGTAAATAAGATCGCGTAACCAGGAACTGCCCCGCCCTTTTTTTAGTTTTTTGATACCCCAGAAAACCAGTGCCGCTGCAGCCATACCAAATATGAACTTGCTGGTCCAGAAACCCCAGCCGAGACAAATCACGGCCGGGATAAGTTCATCGAGATATAAACCAAACCAGCGGGACTGGTTAGTCAGTGTTTCCGGGAAACGGTATTTCTTTAATTCGTCTCCCGTCATCACGAATATCCTGTTAGTAACCGGCGACCGACATACCGATGGTAATGAAGGTAGAGATGATGGCGAAGCCGAACAGGAACTTCACGTTTTTGGTCATCATATACATGATGCCGCCCGCGATAACTTCTGCCAGAACAACCCATTTGACCACGCTGGACGACTTACCGAAGGTACCTTTAACGGTAGTATCACCGGATTTCATCAGATCGGTTGCGGTGGTGGTGGCCATCGCAGCATCCGGGAAGAACGCCGCCAGAGCAGCAACCGGCAGTACAGCCTTGGTCACTTTCAGGGCTGACTTTTTGTTGAAAACACGAGACAGAAAAGATGGTTTGGTTTCTTCAGAGAAAGCATTCCCCTGAACACTTAATACAGCATTCATATTTATTTCCTTTAAAAAGAATGATTAGATCAAAAGCATATATGTACACTCACACAGTTTGATATTTCCTGTCTATTTACCTCCTGGATTATTTATGTCTGAACTATAAAAATCGGGAAACCTTTCCAGATGATCTTTTAATCGTAAATAAGCTTCAGCCGTTTTACTTCTTCGGCTTCTGTCTTTTGCTTTGATCAGTCGACGGTTTGTCTCTTCATCCAGTCTCAGAAGCACATTTTTCCCTGGCGCAGGTCGCGCGTTACTCCTAACCGCCTTTTCCAATCGCCCTCCTAAACCTACGTTAATAAACATTAAGAAAGTTTACATTGACAAGGTTAAAAGTAAATCAATAAAGGAGACTTTTTGAGTAAATTATATTTACATTTTAAGAGTACGAAACGTACTTTTAAAATAACAAACCATTAACACTGTTTTTTAGTATATCTATTACATTATGAATAATTCTGGAGTAACTTAACGAATAAATTGACGAAATAATAAGGTGGTCTCTGTCAGAAAACTGCAGGTCTTTCTTGATCTTATTTACTACATTTTTTGAAGTTTGTTCTTGCACACCAGTAATTTTAGAGATAGTGGAATGAGAACAACCAATAGCATATAAGTTAAAAACTGCCCAATCTGAATTGGGCGCTCCATACTTACTTTCAATGTACTTATTCATTTTTAGTGCAAATGTAGCATATCTTCCTGAACGATCATGAAGAACATCCCCATCTTGTATAAATACCCATTTACTGAATAGCTCCTCTTTTAAAGAAATACGCTCAATAAATACAGTCCATCTTTGATCATTTATCTGAACGTTTTGAACAAGGCAAGCAGACCCACCTGTCAGAGCTCTGATTTCCGTTTTAACTAATTCCACCCCGACATCAACAGAGATGGATGAAAACCACGAGTTTCGATCGTTGTTTGTAAAAAAAAGTTTATCGAAAAGAGGGCTTGTGTGAACTAACTCACCCAGATTATTACGAATGAAGGAAGGACTCGATGAAATGTTAAGCATTTCGACCAAGTATTGAATGGATACAGTTTGACTGCATACAGTATTTTGACTACGATCCGTCGCACACATAGGAGCCTCCAATACAGGATACTATGGACAGCTGATGTGAAGGGTTCGCCCCCTTCACATCAGCGATTCTCAAATTTTGTGAGACCTCAGCCTCTCAAACTATGATAAATGTAGTCCACTTCCCTGTCACTATAAAACAGCAGATCATTCCGCTTTAATTTATTATTATTTAGTTTATTATTCTTACCCCCTCTGATTATTTAGCTTTCCTCATCATCGGTATCAGGAAAGAATCTTTCTACCACTTCTTTGGCATCATCTCTTATGTTCATAACCATTGATTTGAAATCAAAGCGCTCGTCACCCTGTATATGCGGACTGAGCGATTCCATAGCCAAAACTTTAGAAATAGAAAACTGGGTTTTTATCACATTTTCAAGTAACATTTTATTGAACTCAGCTTGATTGAAACCAGATTCCTTTCGTTCCATTTGTGCCTCATAAACTCGCAACCCTAATTCAAGAAGCATTGAGGCAACACTTGAAAAACTGACATCTTTATCTTTCGCCCCTTCAGCCTTACGCTTTTCTACAATTGCATTAATTTTTTCAGCCACTTCATCGCTGGCATACGCTTGGACCCTGGCCATATCAGTTCCTTTATTAAAACTTACAACAGATGAGGTATTATGATCAGAAGATAACGTTAGTTTTATCTCATTACAACTCTAAACTTAAGTCTGGAGTCTAGGCATGTTGTCTTACGATGCATATAACGACTCAAGTCTAGAGTTAAGTCATCATAAGTATATGAAAATAAATACGAGAGTTGTGTATAAGTCGTCATAGACTTACCAGCAACTTATACACGACTCACTTGCGACTCGTAATCACATAACGCTATATTACATAAAATAACATAAGGTACGTTATGTCACTGTTCTTAAATACAAATCTGCAAAATTTTAATTTTGCGTGGGGTGTGGTGATTTTGTGGTGAGGAGTGCATATTTGTTGAGTCTGGTTCTGGTCTGGGTTAACGTATTTACAGGAATCGGCCCGGAGGGAGTCTTTTGAGAAAAAAACTGGCATTTGCAGCCCTGCTGTTATTATCCACACCTGCATGGGCCACGGATTGTTTTGATATGGCTGGACGGGATTACCGAATAGATCCGGATCTGCTCCGGGCTATTTCATGGCAAGAGTCAAAATGGGTGGTGAATGCCATCGGGAAAAACCCGGGAACAGGATATGGTGCCGGACTGATGCAAATCGATTCGCAGCACCATACTCAACTTTCGCAATACGGTATTAAACCGGAACAGCTTCTGACAGATGCCTGTCTGAATATTTACACCGGTGCATATTATCTGGCACTGGCGTTTAAGAAATGGGGCGTCAGCTGGGAGGCGGTCGGTGCCTACAATGCGGGGTTCCGCAGAACGGACAGGCAGGCCATGCGACGACTGGTGTATGCGAGAAAGATTGAGGCCATCTACCGGGCCATCAAAACAAATAAAAATTCCGGACAACCCCGACCTGTTAAAAAGTAAAGACCTCCTCCATGAGGTCTTTTTTTTTCGGAAAATCCGCTAATCAATCGCCCGCCAGATTAAATGGCTTTCGGGATGATGAATAATACAGAGATAAACCTTCAGCGCATCCTGCCGTGAAACGAGATGTCTACAGACACGGGCATATTCCGGTCCCATCTCAGCCACCTGGCAGGACAGCCGGTTCATAATCATCAGCGTGGCAATAATTCCTGCTGCATCGGCGCTGACTTCACCCTCAAAATAATTTCCAGGAATGCGCATCCTGTAACGCTGCTCACCTTCCGGCGCGAGATATCCGGTCTGCGTGGTGATGAACTGGATGCGGTTGGGCGTAATATTTCCTCCGACTCCCTGCGGAACAATCCAGTAAGACCATAACCCGCCGTCGTAATCGGAATGCTCGCTTAACCAGCTCGCGACCATATTATCCGCTGACGGGGTGACAAAGAGTGCCGGGATAAAATCCTGACGCTCTTCACTGCCGATCACCGCATAGCGAAGATATTTGTCTGTTTTAAATTGTTCGTCTGATTCACGAGTGGCGGTGTTGACGTTAATTGTGTGCATGCTGGTTTTCTCCTTCACGTTTTATTAAATCGTTCGACTTCATCACTGAGCGGCACAGGGCAATTTGCAGCCGACGGGGCGAAAATAAAGGGGCGCAAAGCGTTTATACACCCCTTTATTTTCGCCACGGCTGATGCTAAAAGCCGCCCTCCGCGAAAGATGATGTCGGTCGATATAGCGCGGGTGAGAATGCACACACTCCGGAACGTCAATTCGGTCTTTATCGAATTCACGTTCAGGCCCTCAGAATGGCGGGTATTTATCGCCACGGTGAAAGCTGCGCATCCTGATAAGGATGCAGCAAGCGCGAATTTGAATTTGCGTCAGGATGGAAGCCCGCAGGGCAGAGACAGCCTGCTGGCTCTGTTCACGACAGCCGTGTCCCGACAGGGACGACGCCCGGGTCAGTATTTATTTAATCTCTCACCAGAGATAAATTCCGGAAGAGATAAACAGCAGCATGCAGGAAGAGATGTAACAGGGATGAATAAAGAATATTGATGAGATAACGCCGCGCCGGAGTAATACCGGCGGCGCGTAGCGCAGCCGGTATTATTCTGCACCGCAGGTGCGCGGCCTTTTCCTGCAGTCGGGCAGGTTATCCCCTGCCCTTCCGGTTATTTACGCGGCCTCCTTATTTTACCTCCTGAAAAAGCCACCCCTTACGGAGCGGCAGGTTTCACATCACGCCAGACCGAGGCCGCTGTAGACCACGGTCAAAAACTGTTGCCAGTATTCCAGGCGCATAGCGGGGACGTGGGCACGCTTCCCGCTGCGTAAAGCATTTACAAACGCGTTTGCCTGTGCGACGATTTGCGGGTCAAATTGCATGGTTTAATCTCCATGTTGGTTTTACATATGCCGGATGCAAACTTTTGCGGGTACGTATCCGGCGCGGAATGAGCAGGCGAAAGCCTGCTTTTTTCATTTCTGGAACAGGTTAAATCCCTCCTTTATGCGCGTTTTAATCTGCGCATGGCTCAGGTTGCACACATCCCGCAGCCGGAAATATCTGGCTCCATAGCGGGCATAAATCTCTGCCACGTCACCGCAGACCATTTCCTGCAGCATGAACGTCTCCCAGCCGCCGTTCTCACTCGTTGACCAGTTGAGCGGGTACATCAGGCCCAGCGCATCATGGAAGGCGTGAACGTCGATTTCAGCGGGCGCTTTCACCGCCGCTTTCTGGCGACTGAGCCAGTATTCATGCTCGGCTTCGGCAGTCACCTGCATTCCCGGACGGGCTGAAGATTCGGTGAGGTGTAAGTACATAGTTTTCTCCTTCTGGTTCAATTGGTTACTTCACGCCTAAACGCCGGAACATATCTGCGATAATGTTTCGACGTGCATATGACGCACCGGCAGCTTTCAAATCAGCCAGGACATTAAAGGCATAGCTGGCGCTCTTTCCGTGAAATGCCAGTACCTTTGCTGCGATCGGTTCCGGGCAGGCCATAACCCATCTTTCGGTAGATTCAAAAGCGGCGGTGTTGACGTTGTTGTTTTGTGTGTTCATAGCTGGTTGTCCTGGATATTGAAGCCTGCACGCTCAATCAGGCGCACAAACTGTTTGAAATGATCCGCTTCAGCCACGTTGATATGACAGAACTGCTTATCCACGCCACGGCTGAGGGCATAGCCATAGCTGAAGCTCATTTTTTCCGGGTGGCTTCTGCGATATTTTTTCAGCGCAACAAGGCTGCTGAATTCCATGACGTCCCACTCTTCCTCTGAGTTTTTTGGCTTATCAGCAACGAGGATCGTGTATGACACGGCTTTTCCCCCCATCTTTCTGGAAGATTCTTGAGCGGCGGTTTTGACGTTTCGTGTGTGCATTCTGGTTTTCTCCTGTGGTGATGGTTGTCCATCTCCCTGGTGAGTTCTCTCGCGGCACAGGGCAAAGGAGCAACGCTGTAAGGAGGAGAACAAGGGGCGGAGACAAAAAGTTTTTGCGGTCCCTGGCAAAAAGTTTTTGGCGGAGTTTATTTACCCCTTGTGCGACGACACGGCGGTGCTACGACCAGCCCTCCGCGTGAGGACACACGGGGGATGGCCTCACCGGGGGGACAGGATGCACACACCCGACACGTCGGAACGGCGTGGCGCCATAAAAGTGACGGCAGCTTTATCGCCGGCACGGTGAAAGCGGCGCATCCTGACAAGGATGCAGCAAGCGTGAATTTGAATTTGCGTCAGGATGGAAGCCCGCAGGGCAGAGACAGCCTGCTGGCTCTGTTCACGACAGCCGTGTCCCTAAAGGGACGACGCCCGGATCGGAATTCATTGGGTTCGCCTGTAAGGATAAATACCGGAAGGGATAAAAAGCAGCATGCCGGATGAGATATAACAGGGATGAATAATTAATCATGATGAGATAAGCCCGCGCCGTAATAATACGGGCGGCGCGTAGCGCAGCCGGTATTATCCGGCACCGCAGGTGAGCAGCCTTTTCCCGCAGTCGGGCAGGTTATCCCCTGCCCTTCTGGTTATTTACGCCACCTTCTGTCATGCCCTGTCTGTGAGAATCGATACAACACATGCGCATAATTGCTATAAGACAAAATGCTGGGGCTGACAGAAACAAAAGGCCAGCCCCGGCCGGTTGCTCAGTACAGTGCAATGACAGGCTTCTTGATACCGCAGGCATGAGCGTATCGGGTCAGCGTGTCAATGCTGGCTTTGGTGATGTTGTTTTCCAGGCGGGAAATAACCGGAGGTGTAACCCCCATGCGTTCAGCAACCTGCGCTTTTGTCAGGTTGTCATGCTTACGCCATTCTGCCAGCAGCTCTCTGAGCTTCTCCTTGCGTTCTTCTTCCTGCCATGCAGCGCGATATTCATCGTCCTGCATCCACTCGCTATGCAGTTCTTTATGGCTTACCAGTTTCATTGAGTACCTCCGCTAAACGCTTTTTGGCGAGATCGATTTCTTTCGCTGGCGTTTTCTGTGACTTTTTGATGAAAACCCGCAGCATAATGATGGTATTGCCTTTGTGGTATACCCATATGCCCCTGGCGATGTCCGTCCCCATCGTGCGGATCTCGAAAAGTCCATCGCCCAGAGGCCTGGTGTCTGGTTCCCGCAGCAACCGGGCATCATATTCCAGTTTGCCGATGAGACGGTCAAACTTCACCCTGATTTTTACGGGTAATGCTGTGGCTTCTTCCCTGGCATCCGGATGATAAACGACGCTAAACATGTGACCTCCCGTTTCCTGTATATTAACCTACAGGCTAATTTCAATCAAAGTAAAGTTAACCTATAAGCTAATTTTCTGGCAGTTATCTTAGCGGCCTGGTCATTATCACGGACTGAAAGAATTTTTACGTGCCTGTGGCTTTTCAAATGGCTACGATGGATTGCCCGGACAAGGCCAGTATTTCGATAATCCAGGGGTGGATTTGTTCTGCTTGCCTTTGTCCGGGCACCAATCTAAGCGGCACGCTCTGCCTCCCAAAGAGAAAACCCACGCACACCGCATATCCTGCGCCCGCCACCCAGCGCGACATGATCGATTAGGGAGCAGGTTTCCCGGCTTCCACGACGTCGGAGACCAGTTTATGCGGTCCGGTCCAGTTTCCAGCGCGGGGAATAGCGCCACTTCATCCGCGGCTCCGGTGTGTCAGCTTGTTCGGGACCTGCCAGCGTTCTGCCTGACGCACAGACTCCGGTGTCTCTCTCACAATGAAGCTGATTTCATGCATGACACCATACAGCGGCTCCCCGGCATCCCGCAGCCAGTCCAGGGAGACCAGCGAGGCAAACCGCGATCGCCAGTTCCAGAAGGCAGGCTCCAGATCCCGCGCGTCAAACTCGTCAGCCCACTGGCGGTACCAGGTGTTAACGGTCTCCGGTGACTGAAAGTTAAGCTCCGTGATAGCCTGCCCCAGCAGGTTCTGTCGCAGCAACCAGGTATGTGCTATCTCTTTGCCTTCACGCCGAACTCTCCGGGTGAACGCAATATTTTCACGCTGCATCCGCCGATCGGTTCGGGTGTGAATCACTTCCGGAAAAAGTTCAGCCTGAACATCGGTTGTCAGCGGCAGCGGGCAGCATTCCCCCTGACTGGCAATCAGCGTATCCAGTGCCTCTTCCACCTGCTTCAGATTATTCAGCCGGTCTTTCGGATCACGGTGCAGGCCGGGAATACTCCGGGCGACGGCGCTGTTAATTCGACTGCAACCGGTCAGCATGCGCAGGAACGTGCGGACATGGGGCATCGAGGGCAAACGAGCTCCCCGAAACCGGGCGTCTTCCACGAACATGATGGCCTGCAAAGCAGCCTGGCGTGCAGGTTTCAGGGTCACAATGGCATGGGATGAGGGGATCACAGTTCGCCCTCCTGAGCCAGGGTGCTGATGATACTGGCAAAGGAATAGCCGTCAGTATCGAGACACGCTATCAGTGCCAGCGTGTGGGAGATCAACTCCGGGTTAAATGTTTCCATGCTACGAACAACGGAGAACGGCTGGCCGCCACGGGTCACAAAAACGACCATCCAGCGCGTACTCAGCTCTCCCGGACTGCAGACCGCCACATCAAAATGACCGTGAGAGGGGGAAAAACGGATCTGTACCGGAAAGAATCCGCCGAATTCACTTTTGTACTCTCCGTTGACGTCCCAGCTCTCCGGACAGGACAGATCCCGCATCACGACATGGGTGAGTTCACGGCGAAAATCTTCACCGGCGGCGCGGTAGTCTTCCAGCTCTCCGGCGAACATGGTTTTCAGGACATCGGTGGTAATGATCGTGTGCATAGGTTTCTCCTTACCGCCGCCCCCCAGGGCGGCGTCTCCGTTATCAGGCGGCGCAGGCCGGGTTGTTATGGTCGGTGACGTGGTCGACATCAGCGTCTGTATCGCTCTGACTCGTTGCCAGACTGAGTTCAGACTTTGCGGCAGGCTGTTTCTGGTTGTCGGCACTGGTCATCCATTCCGGAACCCACCGGGTTTTTGACAGGAAGTGCTCTGCATGTTCAGCGGCATCCTTTTTCTTCATTTTCGCGGCGTCCTGTGC
Organism: Klebsiella planticola ATCC 33531; assembly: GCF_000735435.1. Taxonomy (GTDB): domain Bacteria; phylum Pseudomonadota; class Gammaproteobacteria; order Enterobacterales; family Enterobacteriaceae; genus Klebsiella; species Klebsiella planticola. The sequence goes on from NZ_JMPP01000070.1 coordinate 75,903, forward strand.
TGCGCCAGTCAGTCCGGCCTGAGAGAGTGCCTGTACAATGTGTGGCTGCTTCATGTGCGAGAAAAGGTTATCAGCCGTCGGTTTCCACCAGTCGCGAAGGTCAAACTGGATGGCGTTTTCCACCCCATCCAGCGAACTCTGGTGTTTACGACCAAACTCATCCTTGCCCTGTACACCATCAATAGAACAGGCGGTGCAGAAAGCCATCAACGCCATCAGGGTTGCGCCATCGAGCGTAAAGAAGGTGGTCATATCCTTTCGCCAGTTTTCCGGCAGCAGGGCTTCAAGGCGTTCTTTTTCAGCCTGGATTGCCTGAAACGCAACGCTGTTTTCACCGTCAGGTGCTTCACGGGTCAGCGCGTAATGCGACACACTCACGCTAATGCAGAACGGCTCTTTGACGGACGTCGTGGTATGGAAAACCGAATTACACAGTTTCCAGACCATCAGCGCGATGGCTTTCTGCGGCTGCTGCAACAGGGCCGCCTGAACCGCCAGTGTGCGTTCAGAAGAAAGGCGGGTCAGCAACGGGACACTGACGGCGTCCAGCGGATCGACTTTTTCAGGAGCCTGATCGGTGGATGCATCCTTCTCCTTTATTTTTTCATCGGCGCACAGCACCACACCGCGCTGTACTTTCACCTCCTGACCAGTCCAGGAAACCACCACTCCGGCGGATTGCTTCATTTCATCGGGCCATGTCCGGTGTTCAGCGCGAAACTCAATGGTCTGCTGTTCATGCCAGACCTCATTGAGTTCACCTGCAACACGCTCCCCGTCATCCCCGGTATTTTGTACTTCGAGTTCTTCTTCGCGTTGTGCAAGGAAGGCAAGTCGTTCCGATTCGGCTTCGGTATATGCCACAGGCGGGACAGCATGCAGACGCCAGATTTTAGTATCCTTCCCGTAGTGAGAAATCGGTTCAAGGCGGCCATCGCACCATGACCAGCCTTCTGCTTCGCGAAGGTGTTCCGCGATACTCTGCAGTTTTTCCAGCAGGGCGGTATCGAGAGAAGCACTTTTGACATAGCCGCCGTTTTCGCTGCTGAAGAGATCAACCCGGATTTCTTCCGGACTGAATGCGGCCTCTCCCACAAAGCGGAATTTGTCGCCGTTTGTGGAGACCTCTTCTGAGGTAATGAGGTTACGGATCGAGGACACTGATACTTCATTATTCCAGGACCGTTTGCGGGCGGATTCCAGCACTTCCACCTGGCGTTTCTGATCGCTTTCGAGCGCCAGTGACTGGCAGTGTTCGGTGGTGATTTCATCCTTCGCCAGCGCCTCCAGAATGTCGGGAGCCAGTTCGGTCAGCTTCAACATACGCTGAACATGACGGGTACCGAACCCCAGCAAGTCACCAATCTGCGCGGGGGTTTTCCCCTGTGCTGCCAGCGTGCGGAACCCGGCGATCTGTTCAGACGGATGCATTGCCATCTGCTGTTCGTTTTCTGCCATTGATGCCGCAACAGCCAGTTCATCAGGTACCTTTTTCACCATCACCTGATATCCGGCATCGATACGGTTTTCACTCTGCAGGAGCTGCAGAGCTTTCAGGCGACGACCACCTGCAGCCACACCACACTGCCCGTCATGAAGAGAATGAACGACCAGATTCTGCAACAGGCCAAGCGCTTCAATGGAGTCTGCCATTGAGCGTACTTTCTCCACCGGATAAGGGATGGTCCTGACGTTCAGGGGAGATTTTACCAGTGCCGTCACCGGGACATACTCAATCGGCGCGGCATCGAGAGCCGCTTTCAGGGCGGCGGCTTCGGCAGGTTTCACCGATTTTTTGCTGGTTTTTGGTGCAGTTTTTACCTTAGACTCTGTTGCAGACATAATTGATACCTCTCTGATATTGATGACTGTCTGCCGGACAGCCCCCCTGTCCGGCACCTCTTACTGCTTATTGCGTGTTACGGATGCCATAACGTTCGATATAACGGTTGAGCCATTTCCCGGCATCCGCTTCAAAATTCCATGCGCGCCACACCATTTCGCCGTTCTGACGAACGACCAGGCGAAAATGCGAACCCTGATCGTCTTCAATGGCGACATTTTCAAACTGTGCCGCCACCGCTTCAGCCTGTGCTCTGGTGAAGGTGTCATCCGGTAACGGACCGTTATCGTAAATACTCATCTCTCTCCTTTCGGCCCCACCTGGGCAGGGCCGGCCTGAAACGGGTTATCAGAACGGGGCATCGTCATCCATCGGCGGGTAATCATCCGGGGACGGCTGCGGGGGTTGCTGGGACGGCGCGGCACTCTGACGGCCTTTTTTACCGCCCTTCGCTTTCGGGGATGCCACAGGGGGTTCAGCAGGTTGTACCGGAGTCTGCGGCTGTGCGGGCTGATGAGGTACGGCGCTCTCTGACGAACTGCCCTCACGACGCCCACCCAGCATCTGCATCGTGCCGTTCTGCCCGACCAGCACCTCGGTGACATAGCGTGTGGTTCCGGCCTCATCCTGCCAGTTGCGGGTGCGCAGCTGGCCCTCGATGTAGACCTGAGCGCCTTTACGCAAGTATTCCCCCGCCACTTCCGCGAGCTTGCCGAACATGACCACACGGTGCCATTCGGTGTTTTCGCGCAGTTCCCCGCTCTGTTTGTCACGCCATGTTTCCGATGTGGCCAGCGTCAGGTTGGCCACCGCGCTCCCGTTGGGTATATAACGCACGTCCGGGTCCTGCCCCAGATGACCAACCAGAATGACTTTATTGATGCCTCGTGCTGCCATGATGACTCTCCTTACTCCGTTGTTTTGCTTTTAAAACCCCATCATCCGTTGAGTTACCGGAAGCCGCGGTTTTGACGTTTGCGGGAACCTGCTGTTTTGTTCCCGGAGGTATGGCCTTCACCCGTTTGAGAACCTTCGCCGCAAGGGCGTCAACGAGCACGGCCCGGTGCAGCTGTCCGGGGTGAGCGGGAAATTTTTTCCGGTCTAATGGAGAGAAGCGAAATGGCCGGAAAAAATTTATTGCGAAAGGCCACGCCGGCCCTGGACAGCCAGGCGGGTTGTGCTTGTCTCAGCCCCGGCGAAAGGGACTTAAACGGTGAAAAGGCACAGGAGAGGAAATGAGCAGGGACCCGCCGCAACGTCGGGGCGCGGCACGCGAAACGGCGGTGCCCCTTACAGCCCGGCGGTCACTGGCCGGGGTGCAGGGAGCGCAGGGCACGGCGCGACAGGGCGGCGCCTCCGGAACGGAGGCTGCAAGCCTGCCGTTGACGTTGCGTCATGGGATGGAAGCCCGACAGGGCGGAGACAGCCTGGCTGGCTCCGTTCACGACAGCCCGCCCGGACGCCCACTGCAGGACCTGAAATAAACGAAGAGCAAAAAGAAAAGCCGGCAGAAACAGATGGATGACCACGCTCCATCAGCGGCTCATCCGGAACAGGAAAAAAGGAACAACAGTAAACCAGAATACCAGAAGGAAGAGAGGGACAGGATGAACGCGGAGAGGGAGAGCCGGCGGCGCGTCAGCGCGGCCCGGTCCTCCTGCGCCGCAGGCGTGCGGCCTTTTCCGGCGCGGCCAGACGGGGGCACACTCCCCCGCCGGGCTAACCGGCTTTCAGGCAGCTATCCTGAGCAGAACAGTTGAAACGTCGGTATACGTGAATGTGCCTCGCGGCAATGGCTCCCAGACATCAGCAAGCGGCTTCAGTATGGATTGTTGTCGCGGCCCGTTCAGACAGACCGCAGTGACCACGCCGCCGGGTGCCAGCAGCGTCACTGCCCGCTGTATATGCCGGATATCCTGCGCATGGTTAAACGGTGGATTCATGATAATTTTGCTGTAGTGCTTTTCCGGCCGGTATTCCAGAAAATCACCCAGCCAGACGCTGACGCCCGGGAAATGATCCCGGAGATGGCAGACCAAATCCGCGTTCAGCTCCACGGCGTCACACTGTGCCCGTGGCGCGCCTTCCCTGACCGCCCGTAGAATGGCGCCCGTTCCGGCGCTGGGCTCCAGAACATGATCAGAGTCCACCACCTCCGCCAGACTGACCAGCCGACGACAGAGCGGATCGGGCGAGACAAACAGCTGTGAACTGGCCCGGATTTCTGTCACAGGCATCCGGTCATCCAGCCTGGCCCGCATCGTCTGAATACGCGCCCTGAGTTCTCTGTGCATAAGTCAACCTCCCTGATCTCCCCGGCAACCTGCCGGGGAGTCTGCCTGTCATTTTTTCGGAATTTCAACGGTTTTCATGTCAGTGATATAGACATTCACCAGCGTACAGCCGTGCGTCATGCAGCGGCGAAAGCGGTACGCGCCGTGCGTCTCAGTTTCGGCCACACCCCGGACAGCCTTATAGTCCCCCGGCATTCTGGCCCATTCGGCTTTGGTCATCTCCCGGGATCCCTCCCCCGGATAGTTGACGATCGGGGGACGTTTTGCGGCCTGTTTCGCGGTGCTGACCTCTTCGGCTGAGGGAGCTTTATAGTCAGTGATGCGGTCCGGGGTCAGTTTCATGGTGCCGCCGTAGCCCAGAAAACGGTAACAGGGAGTTTCCACCGAACTAACCTGACCATTGCTTTTGTTGATGCGGATGATGGTTAACCACTCGCCCCGGCTCAGCACCTGCCCGCCAGGCTCAAATTCCTGTGTCCGGGTGACCACACCGCCGCTTTCATCCAGCATGGCGCGCTCATAGCTCAGACGGTTGCGATAATGATGAACCCAGCGTTGCTGATGGCGGATTGTGCGTTCATGGCAGCGGATCGCAATATCCCGCGCCTGTTCAAAAGTAATGATGTCCTCAGACAGGGCAGAATGGAGAGACATCGAGCCCTCATACTGGCTTTTCTCTGCCGGGCGGGGGTATTTGTCTAGCGTGAAGCTGGCATAAATATGGTCATAATTACTGACCAGTAACGCCATTTTCAGATCAAGAGTCTGCGCGCGCCACATCGTCAGATACTTTTCAGACCGGGCAATGTGCTTTTCTGCCTTGCGTAATTCCGCCTCAATTTTTTTGATACGACGGTAACGCACATCCGGACGCTCTTTGTACTTCGCGTGCCGTAAAGAGGCCTGCGCGCGCTCTTCCCAGTATTCTGCGCGTTCGAACAGCATCACCGCGCGTTTCATACCGTTTTCAATCTTCTGCGCATCCCGGCGCGCGCGGCGTTCGCTGTGATGGCCAACCAGGATCGGCTGACCGAAGGGGATAGCCGACGCCAGCGCGTCCACATGCGCAAGCTCCCGCTCAGATTCACCGGCGCGTTTGTCGCTGTAGTCGTTAAAGCGTTCCGCGCGTTGCTCCTGACGGTCAAAGAGTGTGCTGTCTTCGTCCCCGATATCACCGGCGAGAGACAGTAACACATCCTCGCGGCCCGGTGTCCAGGCTGGCGCCACAAACAGTCCCTGTTTCGGCGCCCACCGGAACCCCGCATCATGCACTTTTTTATACGTCTCTTCATCGAGACGGAGCGAGGCATAAAGCCGCAACTTGTTATCATCCGGGGAATAGGTCCCCCGATACATCTGGCCGATCTCCTCTTCAGCGCCGGTCTGCGGGATAGTGTCAGCACTGAGTGTCTGTGCAAAAGCCTGAGTCATAACTTTTCTCCTTCCTGCGGTTGCCGCCCCTCGCGGGGCGGCTCACCTCATCAGTTAAATGCGCGTTTCAGTTCGAGCGTGCGGAGCACCTGCCCAAAAGCGGCGTTTTTCATCGCGGGGATATGAACGCCGCGCCCCTTGCGGTGACTTCTGGCGATATGGCGGCCAAAAGCCTTTAACGCGGGGTCAATCTCCGGCGCGGGAATATCGGCGCGGAAAATGCGCGGATGACGGCGGGGCTTTACAGCCTCTGCGGAAGGTGAAACAATGGTAACGATCATTACGTTAACTCCTTCTGGTAGTTAATGAAGCCGTAGAACCGTTCGAGCGATTTTTACGGCGTGGATTAAGCAGGGGCTACCCTGCTTTTTTCATTTCTGCGGTTCGTTGTCTGCTTCTTCTGCCTCCTTTAATCAGCATCGTTTTTTTCCTGATTTTTAAAGAACATCACCCGTTGAGTTTCGGGAGCCGCGGTTTTGACGTTTGCGGGAACCGGCTGCGATATTCCCGATGGTATAAACTTCACCCGTTTGAGAACCTTCGCCGCAAGGGCGTCAACGAGCACGGCCCGGTGCAGATGTCCGGGGTGAGCGGGAAATTTTTTCCGGTCTAATGGAGCCTGCGGAATGGCCGGGGAAAATTTATTGCGAAAGGCCACGCCGGCCCTGGACAGCCAGGCGGGTTGTGCTTGTCTCAGCCCAGGCGAAAGGGGCTTAAACGGGTGATGCACCAGGAGCGGAACAGAGCGGGGACCCGCCGCAGCGTCGGAGCGCGGCACGCGAAACGGCGGTGCCCCTTACAGCCCGGCGGTCACTGGCCGGGGTGCAGGGAGCGCAGGGCACGGCGCGACAGGGCGGCGCCTCCGGAACGGAGGCTGTAAGCCTGCCGTTGACGTTGCGTCATGGGATGGAAGCCCGGCAGGGCGGAGACAGCCAGGCTGGCTCCGTTCACGACAGCCCGCCTGGACGCCCGTCGTGAAAAAGGAACGTCAGGAACGGAAATTTTTTCCTTTTCTGTACAGCACAATGCTGTGCCAGGCTGAATTCAGGAAAGCAACCACTGGCCCACTCTCCTTAACTTTCTTCTGTCTTCTGATATTCAGGAGCATTTGCGCGCGGCAGCTGCTGACTGTTCAGTCTGTGAATACGCAATCTTTCCCGGAAATACTCACGGAGATGCCCAGGCTGTTCACGCTCCGCGAGTTCGGGCACAACAGGCTTGTTCATACGCTCCTGCCATGCGACGGCAGCGGCCGCTTTATCGACGGAGACTTTGTCCTGTTCTTCTTTTGAGAAAGAGGCGATATTCCACTTTGACATCGGCATTACCGGTTAAGAAACAACTCAGGAGAGAGTATCCCCTTTCGTCGATCTTATCGACCAGTAACGGAGAGAGCGTGTGCGGCGCCGCAGGCGCGGCGAAACGCCTCTCCGGCAGGCACAGCCTGCCAGGGTTTTGCGCGCGGGCAGACAGGCGCCCTCTCCTCCTGCGCCTGCCATCGTGCTTACCGTCCTTTTCCACCCTGTAAGATGAAATGACCGGCGAGATACACGGCACACTGACAGGTCATGTACTCGCAGATTTCATCCATGACCTGTGCGGTTGTCAGTTCCCGCTGACCGGCATCACGGCGGCGGGCATTAATCAGGGCTTTGTACTGTCGGAGTATTTCACGGGTTTCTGTTGCAATATTCATCGGTATTCTCCTTAACCGGCGGGATTTCCCCGCCGTGTATGATTCCGTTACTGGATACATGCCGTCCGGGTCGTTAATCAGTCCAGCGCGGCGTAAATGGCGTTGCATTCCGGGTGAAAGGTAATGTGATCCCAAATCTGGGCATCACGCAGCATGTAAAGGTGGGTCAGGGCCGGGTTACCGCAGTCATGCCAGGACGCCAGACGACGGTTAACTGCCAGGCTGGTCAGAATAATGCCCGCCGCGTCGGCACTGACGGTACGATCGAACCAGTTTTCACCGTTCACCAGATGAACCCGCCCGCAATCAGGCATCATGTAGCCACCCCCTTCTGGTAAGCGGATGAAGTGCCAGAAACCGCCGTCAACTTCAGGCATCCATTTTTTCGCCAGGGCATACACCTGTAATTCTGCGATCATGAAATCCGTGCCGAACATGTACGGCAGGAAAGAAAGCCGATCGGACTCTTCAACATTCAGGACAGGGCGCGTTGTCACATACTGCATGGTAAAACCTCCGTCATCACATGGACTGCGACACCGCCCGCACACGCACAGCACTGACAGAGTGGAAAGCTCTCAGGCAACGTCACGCAGGGACGGGGCCGAGGAAAAGCGGAGCCGGCGACAGCCTTATCCTTCCAGGATGCTCCCGGGGGCCGCAACCCCCGGCGGTTCACGACACTGACCGGATTGTTGAAAGGGCACTGCGGACAAAGGTGATTTCTGCGCGCGCTTCTGCCATGACCTCATGTAACAGGGATAAATCCATCCACCGGCGCGCAGGCTCTCCCGGTATCCGTAACACATCACATATCTGCCCACATGCCAGGATCTGATCCACTTTGTCGCTGATAACAAAGTACTCAACGGCACTGTAGCGCGCGCCTTTGTTCAGGAGGGCATCCAGTACCACCGGTACATTGTCGTCCTCTTCGTCCAGCCAGCAGGGCATATCACTTTCCTTCACAACCAGACGGAAATTTCGTGTCTGGCGGTAAAACAGCGTTTCCCCGCGCGTGGTCAGCGCGGCCTCAATCCGGCGCGCATCCTCCCGGACCTGCCGGGAAATATCCCGCACGGCACGAAACAGGCAATCCGTCACAGCCTGAATTTCAGGCTCTGTCAGCCATTCCCCGGCCCAGGGAAAGGTTATCTGTGTTCCGTCCTCCGGCAGTTGCGGCGCGTCGGCATAGCGGCTGCCGGATAAAATAATCTGCGCTGGCGTCCCGGCTATTTTTGTCATGGCAGTTTGCAGCGCTGCGGGTACTCCACCGGTACAAAGCAAAGGAAGCAGGTGAACAATAGCGGCCGCGTCCAGACGGACATAAATACTTATCCATCCCGGTTTATTTACCGGATCACGCTGGCCAACATCGGTATGGACCGGCCATCCGTAATCAGCCAGCAGATCACGTGCACGGCGCATCACAAGGGCGTTTAAGGTGGTGGTTTCCTGCATGGTATCTTCCTCGAAACAGGGTAATGACACGCCGCCCGGGCGGCGTGTGGATGTCAGTTTTTCAGTAATGCACGCACTTTTGCTGCATCAGCAAGGCGGTGAGTAACGCTTTCCGGCACAGGATAGTTACCGTCCCGGGCGGCCCATTCCCTGCCCCACAACGCCTGTTCCGTGGTGATGAGCAGGGTTTCGAGCAGGTCAGCCGGCACCAGGACTCCCGGAACGGCCTCTTTTACCTCATCGATCAGGTCCATCACCGCACCGGCAGACACACCCGACTCAAGCCGCTGGTCTTCCGGTATGGCGTCCATGCGCTCCAGCACCGCCTTTATGTCCTGTTCAGATACGACACATTCCATCCCACCGGCCAGCGCTTCGATATCCTCCGGGGACCAGACAATCAGGTTCAGCGGGGTTTCTGCGGGATAGAGCTCACTCAGCAACCGGCAGAGGGTTTCACAGGTTCCGTACATGGTTTTTCTCCTTAGTCCTTAAAGCAGGCATCCAGCTCAAGAATGTCGTTGTACGCCGCCATAAACAGGGCATTGATGCGAAAAAGCGTCTGGCGGGTCAGGCGTTCGGCCAGCACATCGGAATCAAAGCGGTAGCGGTGCTCCATGTTGTTCAGCGTTGCCCGCAGGTCACACATGTTGTTGGCCAGTCCCGCCACCTCTGCGCGCAGCTTTTCGTGTCCGGCATAGTTCATTACGCGGCCTCCGGATAAAAGACGTCGTTGGCGGCCGGGCGCTGCATGGCGCGCTGGACAGCTGACAGGCGGGCGATTCCGGCGTTGTGGTACTGCTCCATCAGTTCAATACCGATGTAACGGCGCCCAGCCTGGAGGGCAGCCACACAGGTGGAACCAGAGCCGGCAAACGGGTCGAGAACAATGGCGTTCGGGTGTGTGAAGCTCTCGATCAGCGGCTGAAGACTGGTCACTGGCTTTTCGGTCGGATGGTGGCGGTTGCCGCTGTATTTCCAGCCCAGCACGTCCGGCAGCGGGTCCTGCGGCAGAGGCGGACGGCCTTTTGCCAGGACATAGGCGCATTCATGGCGGTAGCCGACATAGGCGGATTTGGACGCGTAAGTTTTGGTGAACACCAGATGCCCGACCACGCTGAACCCGGCACTTTTCCACGCGGCCATAAAACGATCGACGCGGTTCCAGCCATAAAAACTGACCATCAGCGCGTCCTTTTTGAGTACGCGGTACATCTGATTGCAGGCAGGCTGAAGCCATTCGTCAGTTTTGTCGCCGGCGAGGGTGCGGCCGGAACGGTCACGGAAGCCGACCAGGTACGGGGGATCGGTCAGAATGAAATCGACGGCGCGATCGGGAAAGCCGCCCATAATATCGATACAGTTACCCAGGATAAAACGGGACATAGGGATACCTCGTGGTGACAGGGGGCACTCAGGAGGACGTCGGTACGACGTCCGTTCCCTGCTGCCCGGAGCCTGTACGCCGCGACCGGTAACGGGTCAAGCTGACCGTGGAATACCGCAGCCGTCAGTCTTTCCGACGGCAAGGCTATGCCGCGAAAGCGGCTTGAAGGGCGATCATCAGAATGCGAGTGGATGGCGTAAAATCACAACGACGCCGGACAGGAGCGGAAAAGCCGCCCGTCCCGTGTCCGCCCGGGCGCGGCACACTGGCTCCGGGCAGTGACTATCCCCGCGCCAGGCGCGGCATCGATGCGGAGCAACGCGACATCATTATTTTCTGACGTACCGGGCAGGAGCTCTGCCCGGCAGATGTCATGTCAGCGTGTGGTATCCCGCCAGTCATTCCCCCACTCGTCACGCAGTACCGGGGCATCCGGCGCGCCGGTCACGGTCCACACATCGAGGAACTTCAGCCCGCGCAGGGTGCTGTTCTCCACGTCCTCGAGCAGAATGATGCTGTCAAACCAGACCACCGGGATACTCCTACCGATGCCGGTCATCCTCGCGTTTCAGGGATGGCCACCAGGTGCGCCCCATTTCCAGGACACCCGCTTCGGCCTGCTCCAGGTCAGTCGCGGATACCAGGTAATACACCATCTGCCGCACCCTTTTCGACGGCGAGGTTATGCCGCGAAAGCGGCTTGAAGGGCGTTCCTCAGCATGGCGCAAACCGCCACCACGCCAGGCAGGATTTGTAAAGGCGCCCGTCCCGTGGCAAACCGGACGCGGCACACTGGCAGCGTGCGGCAGCGGAGGCACGGGTTAACGGGTGAAAGCAGAAGAAACTGTCGGGAACCCGCTATCCACAAAACGTCTGTTTAACGCTGTGGATAACCTGGAGGCAGGTGGCGGAGAAGAGCACTAAGACAGGCGCCGCGTCAGCTGTTCTTTTTTTAAGCAAAGCGGAAAGGATATCAGCGTGGCCGGGTCTTGTCTCCGGCCACGGACAGGCCAATATAGACGCCTGCCCCCCAGATGACCTGCGACAAAATGAAAACCCACTGCGGAACGTCAAAAACCAGAAGCGGAAGCAGACACAGCGTCACAATGCCAATCAGTCGGCTGCCGAATTTCCTGCGGACCAGTTCACTGCTGTCGACGGGAATGCGGGCGAAACGGAGAACACTTCTGAATCCTGGTGACATGAGAATCTCCCTGGGGATGAAAACCATTTGATATCGGTATATTACTGGATGTGACTCGTACTTTTAGTCACCGAATGCACGCCGCATATTTTTCTTTATTTCCCGGGTATCCGAACCAGACACCGGCATGGCAGATGTTGCCGGCGTATCCGGTACTGCAGCAGCAGCCCTGTTCACGGCAGTGGTGCCGGCCATCTGCTGAACCAGTGCCTGCAGCTCACTGACCGAGGTGGGCGGTACCGGCATACTGGTCAACAGGCGCGGCAGTTCCGGTGCCGTCGTGTGGAGGGCCAGACCGGTGATAATCAGGTTTCTCAGCAGATCCCCACGCAGACGGGATGACGCTTCCGTCAGCACACTTTCCACCCGTTCCCCACTCCGGCCATTTTGAAGCGTCAGGGTGTAACGCCGGCGCTGGTATTCCGTCTCCGGTGACATGGGCAGAGCAGCCTCACCATTTTCGGGCTCATCTGGAAGTCCTGTGAGTGAGGACCAGGTTCCGGAGACCAGGGCCATAACAGCGCAAAGGCGGGCAGCGCTCAGCTGCCCGGCAAAGAACACCGGGATCAGCGCCGGTAAACGGGCATCCACCTGGTATACCACCGCCCCGGCGGTGGCGGCGGTACGGATGAACTCACCGCGCAGGGGCTGTGAGATGGTGCTGATGGTTGCCATCGCCGCGATGTCGGTGCGATCGTCGCTGTGCAGATAGAAAGAATACTGGCCGTCCGGCACGTTTAGTCCTCTTTATTGTAAAGGGCAATCTCCCTGGCCAGCGCCATTTGCGGATCGCCTATAACCTCGATACGGTCAGGGGCCAGAGGCCAGGCCTGACGGATAGCTTCTTCTATGAGGGAGGCCCCTCCCCCGACCAGGAATACCCGGTTAACGTTCCTGAAGGCAGTCAGCTCACTGGTGACTCGCGCACCCAGGGAGGTGATTGCCTCTGTTATTTTGTTCCGAACCTCGTCAATTTTACCTGCATCGTTGATCACACGCTGCAGATACTGACGATCATTGCGGTTGCGGATGACCGTGTCGGCAATAAGCGCGCTGGTTTCGCTGTCTGCCGCCCGCAGCGCGCCTGCAGCTGCGCGGGTGACCTGTGACACGCCGACAGACGGATTACCGTGTACCGCACTGATATCATCAAACTGTCCGACAATCACGCCGGCATCGAGCGTGGTTCCGCCGAGATCAATAATCAGGGTGGTCTCAGCGGGTCCGGGCTTCAGCTCCGCGAGACGGGAGAACGCCGCCGGCAGTGATTCCGGCATCACCTTCACGTCCGTTACGGTAAATGCTCTGCCCTTATTCAGAACCAGCTCACGCATCAGGTTTTCTCGTTTGCGTCGTATGTTCTCCTCGTTCCGCTGGCAGTCCCCGTCGTAATATTCACTCAGGGGCAGCGTCACGGTCAGGCTCACCGGTTGCGGCTCCAGTCCGCTGTTCAGCAGCGCATGATGCACAGCCAGCAGGTTGAGATCACCGTACTGATATTCCACGTTTGTTGTCGGGATGGCATCCCGGCTGACGCTGTCCCAGGTGTATTTCAGCGTGCCCACCTGATAATTGAACGTTGCCGCACTGAATTCCGCCACTTTCCAGCCATGCCTGAAGGAGTTCGCAGAGACCCGTGTCTGAAGCTCATCTCCTTCAAACCATGCCAGCTTAACATTAGTTGAACCATCATCGCAGTAAATATTCATCATTATGCTCCGTTAATTACACTCAATTTGATACTAATTATAAGAGCAAAATGAAAAAAACAAAGTTATATTTCTCAATATGAGCAATATAAATAAATCAAAATGATTAACAATGACATTTTGAGCACCTTTATTTACTCAAAATGTTCGTGCGGCGGGCGTTCTGGATTATCGTCACGCTGTCAAATATACTGTATGCATAACCAGTGCTTTGAGATATCAGGAGGAAAGATGAAACTACAGCTTTTCAGCACCGGGAAAGAACTCCCGCCACAGGCCCATCCATTGTTTGCCGATCTGGCCAGCTGCGGTTTTCCCAGCCCTGCAGCTGACTATGTCGAGTCCGATCTGGATCTCCATGATTACTGCATACGGCATCCGAGCGCGACTTACTATCTGCGTGCCAGCGGAGACAGCATGGCCGACGGCAGTCTGTACAATGGCGATCTGCTGGTTGTGGACAGTGCTGAAAAGCCGCGGCACGGCGATATCGTTGTCGCCAGCGTACAGGGGGAGTTTACGGTGAAAAGGCTTCTGCTGACGCCACGACTGACGCTGCAGCCCATGAATGCCTCCTGGTCGCCGATTTATCCTGACCCCGACGAGCTGGATATCTTTGGCGTCGTCACGCATATCATCCACCGCCCGAGAGAGATGTACTGATGTTTGCCCTGGCCGATGTGAACAGCTTCTATGCCAGCTGTGAACGTGTTTTCCGACCGGATTTGAAAGGAAAGCCAATAGTCGTCCTGAGCAACAACGACGGGAACGTAATCGCTCGCAGCGCCGAGGCGAAGCCCTGGATCAAAATGGGGACTCCGTGGTTTCAGATAAAAAACGAAAGGTACCCGGAAAAAATATATGCGTTTTCAAGTAACTATGAACTTTACGCCTCGATGTCGGCGCGCGTGATGAACTGCCTGGAGGAACTGGCCCCCAGGGTGGAACAGTATTCAATTGATGAGATGTTCCTCGACCTGACCGGCGTGGAGCACTGTATGGAGCTTGAGGACTTCGGCCGGCAGCTGCGTCAGCACGTGTATGACTGTACCCGCCTGACCATTGGCGTGGGCGCCGGACCAACGAAAACCCTCGCAAAATCAGCCCAGTGGGCCTCAAAAGAGTGGAAACAGTTTCGTGGCGTACTCGCTCTGACCAGGGGAAATCCGCAGAGAACGCGGAAACTGCTTTCACTGCAGCCGGTTGAAGAAATCTGGGGGGTGGGTAACCGTATTGCACGCAAGCTAAATGTGCTGGGCATAAAGACCGCGCTCGATCTGGCTCTGACGAACCCGGCCTTCATCCGCAAAAATTTTTCTGTCGTCCTTGAGCGAACGGTACGGGAACTGAACGGGGAAAGCTGCCTTTCGCTTGAGGAAGCCCCTCCGACGAAACAGCAAATTGTCTGCAGCCGCAGTTTTGGCGTGAAGATCACGGAGTACGAGTCGCTCCGTCAGGCTATCTGTCAGCACGCAGAGCGGGCCTCTGAAAAGCTGCGTAAAGAGCACCAGTATTGCCGGCATATTTCCGTTTTCATCAAAACGTCTCCGTTCGCCGTTAAAGAGCCTTACTACGGCAACGTGGCTACGGAAAAACTTCTTACACCCACTCAGGACACCAGGGACATCATTGCAGCCGCCACAACGGCTCTGGAGCGTATCTGGAGGGATGGGCACCGGTATGCCAAAGCCGGAGTTATGCTGAATGACTTCACCGGCTCCGGCGTTTCGCAGCTGCAGCTGTTCGACGAACGCCCGCCACGCCCTCACAGTGCTGAGCTGATGAGGGTTCTGGACGGGATCAACAACTCAGGGCTGGGTAAAGTATGGTTTGCGGGGCGGGGTATGGCCCCGGAATGGCAGATGAAACGGGAGATGCTTTCTCCTGCTTATACGACACGATGGTCAGATATTCCTGCAGCGAAACTGGCGTGAAACTTTGGCGATTTCACCTTGAAATTCTCAGCCTAAACTGCCTAATTACAATAAGTTAGATGTGAAATCGCCATGGCGAAATTATTGACTCAAATTTCTGTCAAGGACCTCGTTGATAGCCTTGTCCAGTTCATCCTGAATCACTTTTGACATACGGCTAAACTCATAAGTCAGCGTACGCCCTTTCACACGCTTACGCGCGAACTTGTCCTTTTCTTCAAAAGACCAGAGTGGGGAAACCACTGACTTTTCCTTGGGAGATGGATCTATCAATGCCTGAGATGCCTGAGAAATCAGCTTCAGAATACTGGCTTTCTGTTCGTCTTCTGGTCGTTCGCCATCACTCAAAATTGCATCGAGCTGAGCTGATACAGACTGAATGAGTTCTTCAGGCGTTAATCCCTTTTCACTGAGTTTTTCATTAACTTCTAAAAGAAGTTTATAGTCACTAAACGATAGCTCCGACTGAACCGGGAACAGAGAAATCAAGTCTTGCGGTACGGCCGCCGCCTGCAGCGCCCTGGTAACTTTAGCCTGAGATAACCCCTCCAGTTCAGCAATTTCCTTTTGATTAAATCCGGACTCTTTAAGAGCGATCAATCTCAGGCCAATCTCCCGAAGATTATGTTCTTTAGCTGTCTGGATATCTTTAGCCAGTTGGCGAGCTTCATCAGCTGATAAATGTTCTTCGGTGACCATTACATCAAGGCCTGTACGGACAAAAATTGCTGAGGCTCGCCGTCTTGAACCATCCAGTATCTCAATCCTTTCACTTTGCTTAATACCAATACAGGGAAAGAACTGCTGAAACTTAATCGTCTGGATAATGGATTTCAGGGACTCCCTGGTCAGTGCAAGTTGATCTCTTCCGTTGTTTTCCTGGTTTACGAAGGTCTTACTTTCAACTTCAGATGCAGGCACCCGAACAAACCTGAACGTTACCTTCCTGCCGGTTTTTAAGGTAAATACCTGGCTTCTACCGGTGTCCGTCATTTCGACCATTGACGCCTGAGTATTTAACTGTCTGCCGATGGTTTTTCTTTTCTCATTCGACATCACATACCTCCGTTAGTACGAATGAACTCGATGCGATCAAAGACTGCCTTCGCAAAGTCTTCCGCTGCTGATTTTGCGCTTTTTAGTGCCTCTGTACTTCCATCATAGGTTGCTGGATTTGCTGAAATAACTGTGTCAAAAGTCTCCCCGCAGCGTTCGAAACCATCCAGTCTCGGCAGAACCATGTCTAGCATATCGGCACCGAAAACCTCTTTGGCCTGACTATGGCAAATTTTGTGATCAGACTTGTTCAGGATCTTGGACATGAAGCCGACATTACCGATGAGATTGCAGGTGTGCCCATCCATTTCGATGGAATCTATGAGGGCAGGGAGGCTGGCCACAAACTTCAGGGAAGAATGAAAATCAACCGTAGCCGGTGGAAGAGGGGTCAACATCAGGTCTGCCGCCCCAATGCAGTTTTTCAGGAACGCATCAAGGTGAGGACCACTATCAAGGAAAATAAAGTCGTAGTCATGCTGGAGCTTATCGATAATGTTCTCTTTAAGCACAGCATGAATATTTTTCCCTGGAAGATGTTCTTCACACAATCCCTTCCAGCCTTCAGCAAGGAATGCATCGTCAATGGAAGCGGGGATTACATCAACACCAGGGATAATAGACGGTACTATAAAATCGGAAAGTAATTCTTCACGAGACACGTTCTGGAGCATGGCCTGAGCAGCCGTATTTTCAACCAGGCCCACTGAATTCTCATGGCTCAGGAACATTGTCAGAGATGCCTGCGGATCGAAATCGATGGCCAGAATACGCAGGTCTTCGAACAGAAGCTGAGGATGAGCTCGAAAAGCATGTGATAATGAAGCGGTAGAAACTGTCTTGGAACCACCACCTTTAAGATTACATACAAAAATCGTAAAGGCTTTATCGAAGCGATCCCTGTACTTGGGTACTTTACGATGGTTATACAGATCGATGACATTCTGAATCGTCATCGCGTATTTCATTGTATTACCAGAAGGTTTCTTTTTGAAAATGTAGCCACCGGCTTCCATTTCGGCCACAGCATACTCAACACTGCCTTTACTGAGCTTAGGCAGCTTATACAGAGCGGCTTTGCTGTATTCCTGATAGAACTCGGTAAGCTTCAATTCCTCTTTTTGCTGGCGGATACTCTCGCTCAAAGATGTCAGAAGCTTACCTGCACGTGTAGCAACTTTCCGTAACTGCTCAATATTGTCCATTTATCACCTCATGACGTTTTTTGTCATTTTGAACAAAAAGAGTCATGTTGCAAGCAAAAAATCATATTGTTTTGATTTCGCTCTCAACAGGAGGGGGGAGAAGCTCGACGGGCGTGCCACTCAATCACAGTGCCGCAACACGCAGACGCACTTATGACCATCACACAACAACTCGTACAAAAGGGTATAGAGAAGGGTATCAGCGCTCGCCGCAGCCATGTAACCGAGCGTAGCGAGCGAACTGGCGAGGAAGCGGGGAGGAACTGTACAGGCAGATAGCTCTTACGCTCAGCACAAGAAGAGTTATCCATCCTCTGTGGGAAACAGGTCAACTTCATGGACGGCCAGGGCTGCGGGAAACACCACAAGTATAGGCACACACGGATAGCCTGATCAGAGCAACAAGTGTGACAATCTGCCCTCATTGATTATGACGAACTTGCCCCCTCATGTCACATGACTAACGGGAAGAGGGGAAGACCTAGTGTGACAAACTGCACTCATTTAACTGTGACAAACTGCACTCATGTATTGTGACAAATTGCCCTCAAACTTGGTTTCACTACCGGTTATAGCCAAAAAACTATGAATAAGCGCAGGCCACCAGGGATGGAACAGCAAAACTGTGACAAATCACCCTCAACCTGCCGGATCTAATGTGACGAACCACCCTCAAATCTGTGACAGATAACCCTCAAACTATTCTGTTGTCATCGAGGTAATATCACGGAAGGAAAATACGATATGAGTCGTCTGGCGGCCTTTCTTTTTCTCGATGTAAGAGAGGCGCATTGGTGTCCGGCTATTGATCTCATCAACACTTGCCTGCAGGAAACGCCGGCGAAAATCCGGCATACGCTGGTAGCTTTGAGGTAGTTGGTAGCGCTCCATGATCCAGTCGATTTTCAGAGACACGACACCTGAGCCATCAGGTTTACGGTACTGACACAGGGATTCGTATAAACGCATTGCATACGGATTGGTAATCTCTTTTGTTTCACTTAGCCGGAACTGCGTAAACCGGTTCTGTAGCCCGATGAAGAAGGGAATGAGATATGGGTTGATATGTACGCTGTAAAGCCCTCTGGATGGACTGTGCGCACGTTTGATAAACCAGGGAAAGGATTCATACCCTTTTTCATCGCCGGCATCCTCTTCAGGGCGATAGAAAACCACTTCCTTACCTGCAAAACCTTTTAAAGCCTGTCGTATATCCTTACTGGCTTCAGCGGAGGTCAGCCCGAATGTTTCAGCGTATTTAGCAACGTGAATTTCGCAAATGCCATCATGTTCTTGCAGGGAGCCGTCGGATTTTCTGATCTGATCAACGAACAGATACAGCATACGTTTTTGATCCCTGGAAAGACTATATGCCGCCTCAGTCAGCTCATTTGACTGGACAATCCGCGGGCTATTTTTACGTTTTTTATGGTTTATAACCGCTATTTCCGCCATGACAGGTCCATGTGAAGTGTGACAGGTTTTCAGATTGTCACACTTTATAAAACAGAGTCAACAGAGATGGATAACTTTGTGAAAAGCAACACTTCCTGAGGGCAATTTGTCACAGGGTTAAGGGCAACTTGTCACAGAAAGGACGGCTATTTGAGGGTAATTTGTCACACTGAAAGGGCGGTTTGTCACAGATCCCTCCCTGGAACCCGCATGGATAAAGGCCTGTGAGCATTCTAAAAATAAAGATCTAACAACTATTAAAAAAGATCTTATAAAAATATCCCCGTGGATAAGTGGATAACCCCTAGGGGAGGTGATTTTTCAGGCATTGAGCGTATGCAGAATTTATGAGTTCTGTTCCCTGGTGCTTCCTCGCTCACTCGGGGCTTTGCCCTGTCGCTCGGCTGCGGCGAGCACTGCTGGCTCGCTCATATCCGTGGCCGGAATTTAGACATACAGAACATACAGTCCAGTTCCACCGGTTGTGAGAGATCCGACCCGCCATAACTGAGTTGCGTAAGCGACTTTTCAACGCCTTACATTTAATTTTCCGCGACGTAAGGCATAAAGCTTGTTCTCTTCATTGTTGACCTACTCCGCCAACGTGACAACCCGCACGAAGATTTCTATCGTCCCTGCAGGCATATTCGAATCGTTTTTATTAACCCTGGCTGCCGTCGTGACAGAACACTACTTCCTGTAAACGGGGCCAAGGCCTATGACACACCTTAAATTAATAATGCGGAGATTTACGATAATGCCATTGCTGGAGACGTTCCTGACTGCCTCACCCGCTTCTCAGGGGGCAACAATCCTGTTCCTTGCCATGCTGATATACTGGCAAAAGCGATAAGTCCATGCGGGCTGGCCATTGGCCAGCTTCGCTGTATAAGGGGTAAAAAGCGGCATATCCAAACGCTTAGCTAGGCAATTTGAGTTCAGATATCTATGCTTGCGATCCGGACAACA
>NZ_JMPP01000071.1 GCF_000735435.1 Klebsiella planticola ATCC 33531
TGATGTAGCCCCCTGAAACACCAGACAGTAGCTGTATCTCCAGATAAGAGATAGTCTTGAATATATGTCTAACACTAACGCCAATTTTGAGATGACCGGGATCCTGTTAGGGCAAGAAGTCCGTAAACGTAAAACTCCTCAGGAGAAGATCGCCATTATCCAGCAGACGATGGAGCCGGGCATGAATGTCTCCCATGTCGCCCGCCTGCATGGTATCCAGCCCAGCCTGCTG
This sequence comes from Klebsiella planticola ATCC 33531, assembly GCF_000735435.1. Lineage (GTDB taxonomy): Bacteria > Pseudomonadota > Gammaproteobacteria > Enterobacterales > Enterobacteriaceae > Klebsiella > Klebsiella planticola. Next base: position 233 of record NZ_JMPP01000071.1, read on the forward strand.
TTTAAGTGGAAGAAGCAATATCAGGAAGGCAGCCTCACCGCTGTTGCGGCCGGAGAGGAAGTCGTTCCTGCTTCTGAGCTTACTGCTGCTCTGAAGCAGGTCCGGGAGCTTCAGCGCCTTCTGGGCAAGAAGACGATGGAAGTTGAGATCCTGAAAGAAGCCGTGGAGTACGGTCAGTCGCGAAAATGGATAGCGCACGCGCCCTTGTTGCCAAAGGACGGGGAATAGCCCTGGTCAGCCGCACCATGGGCGTGTCGCGTGCGCAACTGTCACTGCGGATTAAGCGTTCTGCCGACTGGCAGGACAGGCGCTGTAACCGGCGTAATGACGAAGCAGACGCAGAAATACTGTCGGCTATCCTCAACATTATCAGCGATATGCCGAGTTATGGTTATCGACGCGTGTGGGGCATCCTGCGCAAGCAACGTCGCACAGAGGGACAGCCACCTGTGAACGCCAAACGGCTTTACAGGATAATGAGCGAGCATAACCTGTTGTTGTTGCATGACAAACCAGAGCAACCGAAGCGTGAACATAAGGGCAAAATCGCGGTGGCAGAAAGCGATATGCGCTGGTGTTCAGATGGCTTCGAGTTCGGCTGCGACAACGGCGAAAAACTGCGGGTAACGTTCGCGCTGGACTGCTGCGACCGTGAGGCCATAGACTGGGCAGCAAGCACGGGAGGCTATGACAGTTCGACCGTGCAGGATGTGATGCTGAGGTCGGTGGAAAAGCGCTTCGGCGACAGGTTGCCCGACACAGCGGTGCAGTGGCTGACGGATAACGGTTCAGCGTATACCGCGAATGAAACGCGGAGGTTCGCGAGAGAGCTGAATCTGGAGCCCTGCACAACAGCGGTGAGCAGCCCGCAGAGTAATGGCATGGCCGAACGGTTCGTGAAAACGATGAAAGAAGACTATATCGCGTTCATGCCAAAACCGGATGTGAGAACAGCACTGCGAAACCTTGCAGCAGCGTTCACGCATTACAATGAAAACCACCCGCACAGCGCGCTGGGATATCACTCCCCAAGGGAATACCGGCGGCAGCGGGCATCGTTAACTTAAGATACAAAAGCTGTCCGGAGATGGCGGGTCAAGATCA
>NZ_JMPP01000072.1 GCF_000735435.1 Klebsiella planticola ATCC 33531
TAATCTGTATCAGGCTGAAAATCTTCTCTCTTCGCCAAAACAGCTTCGGCGTTGTAAGGTTAAGCCTCACGGTTCATTAGTATCGGTTAGCTCAACGTATCGCTACGCTTACACACCCGACCTATCAACGTCGTCGTCTTCAACGTTCCTTCAGGACTCTCAAGGAGTCAGGGAGAACTCATCTCGGGGCAAGTTTCGTGCTTAGATGCTTTCAGCACTTATCTTTTCCGCATTTAGCTACCGGGCAATGCCATTGGCATGACAACCCGAACACCAGTGATGCGTCCACTCCGGTCCTCTCGTACTAGGAGCAGCCCCCCTCAATTCTCCAGCGCCCACGGCAGATAGGGACCGAACTGTCTCACGACGTTCTAAACCCAGCTCGCGTACCACTTTAAATGGCGAACAGCCATACCCTTGGGACCTACTTCAGCCCCAGGATGTGATGAGCCGACATCGAGGTGCCAAACACCGCCGTCGATATGAACTCTTGGGCGGTATCAGCCTGTTATCCCCGGAGTACCTTTTATCCGTTGAGCGATGGCCCTTCCATTCAGAACCACCGGATCACTATGACCTGCTTTCGCACCTGCTCGCGCCGTCACGCTCGCAGTCAAGCTAGCTTATGCCATTGCACTAACCTCCTGATGTCCGACCAGGATTAGCTAACCTTCGTGCTCCTCCGTTACTCTTTGGGAGGAGACCGCCCCAGTCAAACTACCCACCAGACACTGTCCGCAACCCGGATCACGGGTCTACGTTAGAACATCAAACATTAAAGGGTGGTATTTCAAGGTTGGCTCCATGCAGACTGGCGTCCACACTTCAAAGCCTCCCACCTATCCTACACATCAAGGCTCAATGTTCAGTGTCAAGCTATAGTAAAGGTTCACGGGGTCTTTCCGTCTTGCCGCGGGTACACTGCATCTTCACAGCGAGTTCAATTTCACTGAGTCTCGGGTGGAGACAGCCTGGCCATCATTACGCCATTCGTGCAGGTCGGAACTTACCCGACAAGGAATTTCGCTACCTTAGGACCGTTATAGTTACGGCCGCCGTTTACCGGGGCTTCGATCAAGAGCTTCTCCTTACGGATAACCCCATCAATTAACCTTCCGGCACCGGGCAGGCGTCACACCGTATACGTCCACTTTCGTGTTTGCACAGTGCTGTGTTTTTAATAAACAGTTGCAGCCAGCTGGTATCTTCGACTGATTTCAGCTCCACGAGCAAGTCGCTTCACCTACCATCAGCGTGCCTTCTCCCGAAGTTACGGCACCATTTTGCCTAGTTCCTTCACCCGAGTTCTCTCAAGCGCCTTGGTATTCTCTACCTGACCACCTGTGTCGGTTTGGGGTACGATTCGTTGTTACCTGATGCTTAGAGGCTTTTCCTGGAAGCAGGGCATTTGTTACTTCAGCACCGTAGTGCCTCGTCATCACACCTCAGCGTTAATAAAGTCCGGATTTACCTAAACTTCCGCCTACATGCTTAAACCGGGACAACCGTCGCCCGGCTAACATAGCCTTCTCCGTCCCCCCTTCGCAGTAACACCGAGTACAGGAATATTAACCTGTTTCCCATCGACTACGCCTTTCGGCCTCGCCTTAGGGGTCGACTCACCCTGCCCCGATTAACGTTGGACAGGAACCCTTGGTCTTCCGGCGAGCGGGCTTTTCACCCGCTTTATCGTTACTTATGTCAGCATTCGCACTTCTGATACCTCCAGCAACCCTCACAGGCCACCTTCAACGGCTTACAGAACGCTCCCCTACCCAACAACACATAGTGTCGCTGCCGCAGCTTCGGTGCATGGTTTAGCCCCGTTACATCTTCCGCGCAGGCCGACTCGACCAGTGAGCTATTACGCTTTCTTTAAATGATGGCTGCTTCTAAGCCAACATCCTGGCTGTCTGTGCCTTCCCACATCGTTTCCCACTTAACCATGACTTTGGGACCTTAGCTGGCGGTCTGGGTTGTTTCCCTCTTCACGACGGACGTTAGCACCCGCCGTGTGTCTCCCGTGATAACATTCTTCGGTATTCGTAGTTTGCATCGGGTTGGTAAGTCGGGATGACCCCCTAGCCGAAACAGTGCTCTACCCCCGAAGATGAATTCACGAGGCGCTACCTAAATAGCTTTCGGGGAGAACCAGCTATCTCCCGGTTTGATTGGCCTTTCACCCCCAGCCACAAGTCATCCGCTAATTTTTCAACATTAGTCGGTTCGGTCCTCCAGTTAGTGTTACCCAACCTTCAACCTGCCCATGGCTAGATCACCGGGTTTCGGGTCTATACCCTGCAACTTAACGCCCAGTTAAGACTCGGTTTCCCTGCGGCTCCCCTATACGGTTAACCTTGCTACAGAATATAAGTCGCTGACCCATTATACAAAAGGTACGCAGTCACCTAACAAGTAGGCTCCCACTGCTTGTACGTACACGGTTTCAGGTTCTTTTTCACTCCCCTCGCCGGGGTTCTTTTCGCCTTTCCCTCACGGTACTGGTTCACTATCGGTCAGTCAGGAGTATTTAGCCTTGGAGGATGGTCCCCCCATATTCAGACAGGATACCACGTGTCCCGCCCTACTCTTCGAGTTCACAACGTGTGCATTTTAGTGTACGGGGCTATCACCCTGTACCGCCGGACTTTCCAGACCGTTCCACTAACACACGCGCTGATTCAGACTCTGGGCTCCTCCCCGTTCGCTCGCCGCTACTGGGGGAATCTCGGTTGATTTCTTTTCCTCGGGGTACTTAGATGTTTCAGTTCCCCCGGTTCGCTTCGTTAAGCTATGTATTCACTTAACGATAGTGTGACGAATCACACTGGGTTTCCCCATTCGGAAATCGCCGGTTATAACGGTTCATATCACCTTACCGACGCTTATCGCAGATTAGCACGTCCTTCATCGCCTCTGACTGCCAGGGCATCCACCGTGTACGCTTAGTCGCTTAACCTCACAACCCGAAACTGTTTCGTAAAACAGTCCGCGTTGCGAAAATTTGAGAGACTCGAACACACC
>NZ_JMPP01000073.1 GCF_000735435.1 Klebsiella planticola ATCC 33531
TTAACCCATTGCGCTTTCGCGCAGACGGGCTTTCAGCCTGGTGTACTCATCAATCACATACTGCTCGGCGGCGCGCTGGTCGGCGATGCGCTCAACGTTCACGGCACAGTACTTGTACTCCGGCGTTTTGGTTATCGGGCTTAAGTTCTCCGCGACCAGCTCGTTACAGGCGCCAATCCACCACTGATAGGTCATATAGACCGCCCCTTTATTCGGACGATCGCTGACCTGCGCGCGGGTGATAATGCGGCCTTTCCGCGAGTTCACCCACACCAGCGCCTCATCCTCAATGCCCAGTCGCGCGGCATCGGCGGTATTGATTTGCGCATACCCCGGTTCATCCGCCAGCGCGGCCAGCGCCGCGCAGTTGCCGGTCATCGAGCGGCACGAATAGTGGCCTACTTCCCGCACGGTGGAGAGCACCATCGGATACTCGTCGGTGAGTTTATCGATCGGCGCAACCCAGTCGCAGGTGAAGAACTGCGCCAGGCCGTTCGGGGTGTCGAACTGCTCTTTAAACAGATAAGAGGTCCCCTGGTCGGCGTCGGACTCATCGCGGCACGGCCACATGACGTAGCCCAGCTCGCCCATTTTCTCGTAGGTGGCGCCGTAAAAGTCCGGGCACAGATGCCGCAACTCGTCCCAGATCTCCTGGGTGTTGTTGTAGTGCATCGGATAGCCCATCCGGGTGGCGATTTCGCTGATGATCTGCCAGTCGGTTTTCAGGTCCCACTTCGGCTCCACCGCTTTAAAGAAGCGCTGGAAGCCGCGGTCCGCTGCGGTATAGACGCCTTCGTGCTCGCCCCACGAAGTGGACGGCAGGATAACGTCGGCCGCCGCAGCGGTTTTGGTCATGAAAATATCCTGGACAATCACCAGCTCCAGCTCTTCAAACGCTTTACGCACCGCAGAGAGCTCGGCGTCGGTCTGCAGCGGATCTTCGCCCATAATGTACGCCGCCCGCACTTCACCGTGCGCCGCGCGGTGCGGCAGCTCGCTGATGCGATAGCCGGTATGCGCCGGCAGGCTCTCTACGCCCCAGGCCCGGGCGAACTTCTCGCGGTGCTCCGGAAACTTCACGTATTGATAGCCTGGATAGGTGTCCGGCAGCGCCCCCATATCGCAGGCGCCCTGCACGTTGTTCTGGCCGCGCACCGGGTTGACGCCGACGCTCGGCTTGCCGAGGTTGCCGGTGAGGATCGCCAGGCTGGTCAGCGAGCGCACGGTCTCCACGCCCTGATAGAACTGGGTCACGCCCATGCCCCACAGGATGGCGGCGGATTTCGCGCCGGCGTACATCCGGGCACAGGCGCGGATCTCCTGCGCGCTGACGCCGGTGATGGTTTCCACCGACTCCGGCGTATAGCCTTCGACGATTTTGCGATACTCGTCGAAGCCCTCGGAACGGCTGGCGACGAAGGATTTATCGTAGAGATCTTCTTCGATAATCACCTGCCCGATGGCGTTGAGCAGCGCGATGTTCGAGCCGTTCTTCAGCGCAATGTGCATATCGGCGATACGCGCGGTTTCGATTTTACGCGGATCGCAGACGATAATTTTCGCCCCATTGCGTTTGGCGTTGATCACGTGATTCGCCACAATAGGGTGTGAATCTGCCGGGTTGTACCCGAAGATAAACACGAGATCGGTGTTATCAATCTCTGTGATGGCATTACTCATGGCGCCATTACCGACCGACTGGTGCAGACCTGCAACCGAAGGGCCGTGTCAGACGCGAGCGCAGCAGTCGACGTTATTGGTACCAATAACGGCGCGCGCGAACTTTTGCATCACATAGTTGGTTTCGTTCCCCGTCCCGCGGGAGGAGCCGGTGGTCTGAATGGCGTCCGGACCGTACTTCGCCTTAATGGCGCTGAGACGGGTCGCGACGTAGTCGAGCGCTTCCTGCCAGGAGACGGATTCCAGTTTGCCGCCACGCTGACGGCGGATCATAGGGGTTTTCAGGCGCGGGGTGAGGATCTGGGTATCGTTAATGAAATCCCAGCCATAATAGCCTTTCAGG
>NZ_JMPP01000074.1 GCF_000735435.1 Klebsiella planticola ATCC 33531
CATCAGACAATCTGTGTGGACACTACAAAGGCAGGTTCTTTCAGGTAAGGAGGTGATCCAACCGCAGGTTCCCCTACGGTTACCTTGTTACGACTTCACCCCAGTCATGAATCACAAAGTGGTAAGCGCCCTCCCGAAGGTTAAGCTACCTACTTCTTTTGCAACCCACTCCCATGGTGTGACGGGCGGTGTGTACAAGGCCCGGGAACGTATTCACCGTAGCATTCTGATCTACGATTACTAGCGATTCCGACTTCATGGAGTCGAGTTGCAGACTCCAATCCGGACTACGACATACTTTATGAGGTCCGCTTGCTCTCGCGAGGTCGCTTCTCTTTGTATATGCCATTGTAGCACGTGTGTAGCCCTACTCGTAAGGGCCATGATGACTTGACGTCATCCCCACCTTCCTCCAGTTTATCACTGGCAGTCTCCTTTGAGTTCCCGGCCGGACCGCTGGCAACAAAGGATAAGGGTTGCGCTCGTTGCGGGACTTAACCCAACATTTCACAACACGAGCTGACGACAGCCATGCAGCACCTGTCTCAGAGTTCCCGAAGGCACCAAAGCATCTCTGCTAAGTTCTCTGGATGTCAAGAGTAGGTAAGGTTCTTCGCGTTGCATCGAATTAAACCACATGCTCCACCGCTTGTGCGGGCCCCCGTCAATTCATTTGAGTTTTAACCTTGCGGCCGTACTCCCCAGGCGGTCGACTTAACGCGTTAGCTCCGGAAGCCACTCCTCAAGGGAACAACCTCCAAGTCGACATCGTTTACAGCGTGGACTACCAGGGTATCTAATCCTGTTTGCTCCCCACGCTTTCGCACCTGAGCGTCAGTCTTTGTCCAGGGGGCCGCCTTCGCCACCGGTATTCCTCCAGATCTCTACGCATTTCACCGCTACACCTGGAATTCTACCCCCCTCTACAAGACTCAAGCTTGCCAGTTTCAAATGCAGTTCCCAGGTTGAGCCCGGGGATTTCACATCTGACTTAACAAACCGCCTGCGTGCGCTTTACGCCCAGTAATTCCGATTAACGCTTGCACCCTCCGTATTACCGCGGCTGCTGGCACGGAGTTAGCCGGTGCTTCTTCTGCGAGTAACGTCAATCGCTAAGGTTATTAACCTTAACGCCTTCCTCCTCGCTGAAAGTACTTTACAACCCGAAGGCCTTCTTCATACACGCGGCATGGCTGCATCAGGCTTGCGCCCATTGTGCAATATTCCCCACTGCTGCCTCCCGTAGGAGTCTGGACCGTGTCTCAGTTCCAGTGTGGCTGGTCATCCTCTCAGACCAGCTAGGGATCGTCGCCTAGGTGAGCCATTACCCCACCTACTAGCTAATCCCATCTGGGCACATCTGATGGCATGAGGCCCGAAGGTCCCCCACTTTGGTCTTGCGACGTTATGCGGTATTAGCTACCGTTTCCAGTAGTTATCCCCCTCCATCAGGCAGTTTCCCAGACATTACTCACCCGTCCGCCGCTCGTCACCCGAGAGCAAGCTCTCTGTGCTACCGCTCGACTTGCATGTGTTAGGCCTGCCGCCAGCGTTCAATCTGAGCCATGATCAAACTCTTCAATTTAAGTTTGATGCTCGTGAATTAAACTTCGTAATGAATTACGTGTTCACTCAGAGACTTGGTATTCATTTTTCGTCCGAGGACGTTAAGAATCCATGTCACTTTGAGTGCCCACACAGATTGTCTGATAAATTGTTAAAGAGCAGTGCGACGGCGCTGAGCGCTCTGTCGCGAGGT
>NZ_JMPP01000075.1 GCF_000735435.1 Klebsiella planticola ATCC 33531
GCATTCGACCAGATCGATAACGCACCGGAAGAAAAAGCTCGTGGTATCACCATCAACACTTCTCACGTTGAATATGACACCCCGACTCGCCACTACGCACACGTAGACTGCCCGGGCCACGCCGACTATGTTAAAAACATGATCACCGGTGCTGCTCAGATGGATGGCGCGATCCTGGTTGTTGCTGCGACTGACGGCCCGATGCCGCAGACTCGTGAGCACATCCTGCTGGGTCGTCAGGTAGGCGTTCCGTACATCATCGTGTTCCTGAACAAATGCGACATGGTTGATGACGAAGAGCTGCTGGAACTGGTTGAAATGGAAGTTCGTGAGCTGCTGTCTCAGTACGACTTCCCGGGCGACGACACTCCGATCGTTCGTGGTTCCGCTCTGAAAGCGCTGGAAGGCGAAGCAGACTGGGAAGCGAAAATCATCGAACTGGCTGGCTACCTGGATTCTTACATCCCGGAACCAGAGCGTGCGATTGACAAGCCGTTCCTGCTGCCTATCGAAGACGTATTCTCCATCTCCGGTCGTGGTACCGTTGTTACCGGTCGTGTAGAGCGCGGTATCATCAAAGTGGGCGAAGAAGTTGAAATCGTTGGTATCAAAGAGACTGCTAAGTCTACCTGTACTGGCGTTGAAATGTTCCGCAAACTGCTGGACGAAGGCCGTGCTGGTGAGAACGTTGGTGTTCTGCTGCGTGGTATCAAACGTGAAGAAATCGAACGTGGTCAGGTACTGGCTAAGCCGGGCTCTATCAAGCCGCACACCAAGTTCGAATCTGAAGTGTACATTCTGTCCAAAGACGAAGGCGGCCGTCATACTCCGTTCTTCAAAGGCTACCGTCCGCAGTTCTACTTCCGTACAACTGACGTGACTGGCACCATCGAACTGCCGGAAGGCGTAGAGATGGTAATGCCGGGCGACAACATCAAAATGGTTGTTACCCTGATTCACCC
>NZ_JMPP01000076.1 GCF_000735435.1 Klebsiella planticola ATCC 33531
CGTTGGAGAAAATGGTGGTGAAGAAGAAGGCTGCCCACACCTGGAGCCACTCGGAGGTGGTAAAGCCCAGCTCATCGACAAACATCATCGGCATGATCACCGCAAAGCCGAACAGCGACAGGGTGTTGATGATGCGCACCATCCCGGAGAGCAGGATATTGCGGTTGGTGTAGAGCAGCGTGGCGGCGCGCCCCAGTTCGGCAAACTTCTCGCGGGTAGTGAGATTCTGCATATGGCGCGGCGTCTGAATATGGCGCAGCGACACCAGGGCGATAATGCCGCCGGTGACGCAGAACACCAGCGCCAGCCACAGGGTACCCAGCTCGCCGATATGCGGGATGGTAAAGCTCGGGATATAGCTGCCGAACACGCCAATGCCGACCGAGTAGACCGCCCAGAACCAGCCCAGCGCCGAGCTGGCGCCGTCGCTTTTCACGTTGTGCACGATGGCGACGATAAAGGAGTAGAGGAACAGCGGGTAAGCAAAGCCGCGAATGCCGTAGAACAGCAGGATCAGCGGGTAGTTAGCGTGGCCGAGGCCGAAAATCAGGAACAGCACGTGGAACACGCACCACAGCACGAAGCCGATCAGCATGGTTTTCTGCGGGGTGATAATCTCGGCGACCACGCCGGAGATCCACGCCGACAGGGCGGCGGCGAGGCCGTAGAGGGTAAAGGCGAAGGAGGCCTGGGCCGGGGTGAAGCCCAGTTCCTTGATGTAGTGCGAGAGAAAAGCCAGCTCAAAGCCGTCGCCGGTCATAAACACGGCGATGGCGATGTATCCCCAGATCAGATTC
>NZ_JMPP01000077.1 GCF_000735435.1 Klebsiella planticola ATCC 33531
ATGGCGGCGATTCAGAAAGCCGGCCTGAAGCTCGGTGTCGATCCGTTAGGGGGTTCCGGTATCGAATACTGGAAACGCATCGCCGAGTACTACAAACTCGATCTGACCATCGTTAACGATCATGTCGATCAAACCTTCCGCTTTATGCACCTTGATAAAGACGGCGCCATTCGCATGGACTGCTCTTCGGAGTGCGCGATGGCAGGGCTGCTGGCGCTGCGCGATAAGTTCGATCTGGCTTTCGCTAACGATCCGGATTATGACCGTCACGGCATCGTCACGCCGGCAGGTCTGATGAACCCGAACCACTATCTGGCGGTGGCGATTAACTACCTGTTCCGGCATCGTCCGCAGTGGGGCCAGGATGTCGCCGTCGGTAAGACGCTGGTCTCCTCGGCGATGATCGATCGCGTGGTGAACGACCTCGGCCGTAAGCTGGTGGAAGTGCCGGTGGGCTTTAAATGGTTTGTTGACGGTCTGTTCGACGGCAGCTTCGGCTTCGGCGGCGAAGAGAGCGCGGGCGCCTCGTTCCTGCGTTTTGACGGAACT
>NZ_JMPP01000078.1 GCF_000735435.1 Klebsiella planticola ATCC 33531
GCGAGCAGAACCACCGTAGGTTTTAGCCAGAACGGTAGTGATTGCAGCAGTCAGCGTTGTTTTACCATGGTCAACGTGGCCGATAGTACCGACGTTAACGTGCGGTTTTGTACGTTCAAACTTTTCTTTAGACATCGATTGTCCCTCTAAGACACGGATAAATCGGTGATATCACCACATCAACCGGGCAACATGCCCGACTTGTTGAATGCAATAAACAGAGAGAAACAGGGAAGGAGAGATAAAGAAGTGGTGCTGATACCCAGAGTCGAACTGGGGACCTCACCCTTACCAAGGGTGCGCTCTACCAACTGAGCCATATCAGCACGTCTGGAGCGGGCAGCGGGAATCGAACCCGCATCATCAGCTTGGAAGGCTGAGGTAATAGCCATTATACGATGCCCGCATCCTGAAACTCGGCTACCCAGTTCTTTCTATAACAAAAAAAAGAGACTTATCTCTTTTTCTGTTTGAGTTGATTAGTTTAACCAAGCAACTCTGGCTTCGCAAAGCGTTGCC
>NZ_JMPP01000079.1 GCF_000735435.1 Klebsiella planticola ATCC 33531
ACATTGGTGGGTCGTGCAGGATAACTCGCTTTGCTCGCCCTTCGGGCCGTCGCCGCGAGCGGCTCCGTTGTCTCGCTTTGCTCGACTCGAACCTGCCGCAGGTTCGAATTGTTGAATTTGGCACATAGCAAAAAAGCGCCTTTAGGGCGCTTTTTTACATTGGTGGGTCGTGCAGGATTCGAACCTGCGACCAATTGATTAAAAGTCAACTGCTCTACCAACTGAGCTAACGACCCGAAGTGGTGGGTGATGACGGGATCGAACCGCCGACCCCCTCCTTGTAAGGGAGGTGCTCTCCCAGCTGAGCTAATCACCCGATACTACGCTGGATACTACATCTGACTAAAGTCAGCGGTGGGTCGTGGAGGATGACTCGCTTTCGCTTGCCCTATGGGCCGTTGCTGACGCAACGCTATCCTTCACGTTTTACTACCGTTCCACCCTGGTAGTTAGT
>NZ_JMPP01000080.1 GCF_000735435.1 Klebsiella planticola ATCC 33531
CCGCCAATGCTGCCAAGATAGAATCCGCCGTGTTTGTGGCAGGCGTCGGTCACCTGCTGGCTGCGGTTGCCTTTCGCCAGCATCACCATGCTGGCGCCGTGGGACTGCAGCAGATCGACATAGGAGTCCATGCGCCCCGCGGTGGTCGGACCGAGCGAGCCTGAGGCATAGCCATCGGGTGTTTTCGCCGGGCCGGCGTAGTAGATCGGGTGATCTTTGACGTACTGCGGCAGCGCTTCGCCGTTATCCAGCAGCTCTTTGAGCTTCGCGTGGGCGATATCGCGCG
>NZ_JMPP01000081.1 GCF_000735435.1 Klebsiella planticola ATCC 33531
AACAGAATTTGCCTGGCGGCGATAGCGCGGTGGTCCCACCTGACCCCATGCCGAACTCAGAAGTGAAACGCCGTAGCGCCGATGGTAGTGTGGGGTCTCCCCATGTGAGAGTAGGGAACTGCCAGGCATCAAATTACGCAGTAAGCTGATGTAAAAATCAGTAGTTGTAGAAAAATTCGGTGGAGCGGTAGTTCAGTCGGTTAGAATACCTGCCTGTCACGCAGGGGGTCGCGGGTTCGAGTCCCGTCCGTTCCGCCACTTATTAAAAG
>NZ_JMPP01000082.1 GCF_000735435.1 Klebsiella planticola ATCC 33531
TTAAATAAAAGCGAAAGGCTCAGTCGAAAGACTGGGCCTTTTGTTTTATCTGTTGTTTGTCGGGAAACGCTCACCGGGAGCAGGACAACATCGCCGGCAACGCTGTTGAACCGCCGGAGGCCGGTCCCGGAGGGAGGAGCATCAGTGATACGACGACGCATGCACCGCGGCCAGCCATCAGTTCAGTAAAAAGCCCGTCCTCACCGACGGGCTTTTTGCGTTT
>NZ_JMPP01000083.1 GCF_000735435.1 Klebsiella planticola ATCC 33531
AAAGTGGTGGGTCGTGCAGGATTCGAACCTGCGACCAATTGATTAAAAGTCAACTGCTCTACCAACTGAGCTAACGACCCGCTCGGGTACTACCTGAATTTTTTCACTCGTCACCAACGTTAAGCCGGTGGGTCGTGCAGGATGACTCGCTTTCGCTCGCCCTGTGGGCCGTTGCTACGCAACGTTATCCTTCACGTTCAACATCTGAGTTCGATGTTAAATT